>NZ_JBQFVO010000002.1:0-874665 GCF_056539785.1 Ruegeria sp. B11
CTGCGGTCAGCGTGGTCTTGCCGTGGTCAACGTGGCCAATCGTGCCGATGTTGACGTGCGGCTTATTACGCTCAAACTTTTCCTTTGCCATGATGGCCTCCTTTTTCGGTAATGAAGGGAGCGCGTTAGCCGCGCTCCCTCAAATCTTCGCTTATGCGTATTTCGCCTGAATCTCGTCCGAGATGTTCTGCGGGACCGGATCGTAGTGATCGAACTGCATGGTGAACTGGGCACGGCCCGACGACATCGAACGCAGAGTGTTGATGTAGCCGAACATGTTGGCCAGCGGAACAAACGCGTCGATCGCGATTGCGTTGCCGCGCGGTTCCTGACCAGATACCTGGCCCCGACGCGAGGTCAGATCACCGATGATACCGCCGGTATATTCTTCCGGGGTGATCACTTCGACCTTCATGATCGGTTCCAGCAGTTTCGCGCCAGCTTTGCGCATGCCTTCACGCATACACATCCGCGATGCGATTTCGAACGCCAGAACGCTCGAGTCAACGTCGTGGAACTTACCGTCCAGCAGGGCAACCTTGAAGTCGATCACGGGGAAGCCAGCCAGCGGGCCGCTGTCCATGACCGAGTTGATGCCTTTTTCAACACCCGGAATGTATTCCTTCGGAACGGCACCACCAACGATGCGGCTTTCGAACGAGTAACCTTCGCCCGCTTCGGTCGGCTGGATCTCCAGCTTGACTTCCGCGAACTGACCCGAACCACCCGACTGTTTCTTGTGGGTGTAGGTGTGCTCAACCGGCATCGAGATGGTTTCACGATAGGCCACCTGAGGTGCACCGATGTTCGCTTCAACCTTGAACTCGCGCTTCAGACGGTCAACCAGGATGTCCAGGTGAAGTTCGCCCATGCCCTTCATGATGGTCTGACCGGATTCCAGATCAGTTTCCACACGGAAGGACGGGTCTTCGGCGGCCAGACGGGCCAGACCCTGAGACATCTTCTCTTGGTCGCCCTTGGTTTTGGGCTCAACCGCGATCTCGATAACCGGATCGGGGAAGGTCATGGTTTCCAGAACCACCGGATCCTTCGCGTCACACAGGGTGTCACCGGTGGTGGTGTCTTTCAGACCCGCCAGCGCGATGATGTCGCCTGCAAACGCTTCTTCGATCTCTTCCCGGTTGTTCGAGTGCATCATCATCATACGACCGATGCGCTCTTTCTTACCTTTGGTCGAGTTCAGGATCGAGTCACCCTTGTTCATGGTGCCCGAGTAGATCCGAGTGAAGGTCAGCGAGCCAACGAAGGGGTCGTTCATGATTTTGAACGCCAGACCCGAGAAGGCCATGTCGTCGTCTGCACGACGGGCGATGTCACGAACTTCTTCCTCGTCGCCGGGTTTGAAGCCCATGTAATCAACAACGTCCAGTGGGCTGGGCAGATAGTCGATCACAGCGTTGAGCAGAGGCTGAACGCCTTTGTTCTTGAACGCCGAACCACCCAGAACCGGAACGAACGCGATTTCCAGAGTACCTTTACGCAGCAGGGCGCGCAGGGTTGGAACGTCGGGCTCATTGCCTTCCAGGTATTCCATCATCGCGTCGTCGTCCATTTCGACGGCCGCTTCGATCATCTTGCCGCGCCATTCGTCAGCCATGTCCTTCAGGCTGTCCCGGATAGGAGCTTTGATCCAGCTTGCGCCCAGATCTTCGCCCTGCCACAGCCACTCTTCCATGGTGACCAGGTCGATCAGACCTTCCAGCTCGGACTCGGCACCGATCGGAATACCAACCGGAACAGCGCGTGCGCCGGTGCGGTCTTCGATCATGTTGACGCAGTTGAAGAAGTCAGCGCCGATCTTGTCCATTTTGTTGACGAAAACCATACGCGGAACCTTGTAGCGGTCAGCCTGACGCCACACGGTTTCGGTTTGGGGCTCAACACCGGCGTTTGCGTCCAGAACGCAGACAGCACCGTCGAGAACCGCCAGCGAACGCTCAACTTCGATGGTGAAGTCAACGTGGCCGGGGGTGTCGATGATGTTCAGGCGGTGCTTAGGAGTTTCGGCGGTCTGACCGTCTTCGGTGCGCTCCCAGAAAGTGGTGGTCGCAGCCGAAGTGATGGTGATGCCGCGTTCCTGCTCCTGCTCCATCCAGTCCATGGTGGCTGCACCATCGTGCACCTCACCGATGTTGTGGGATTTACCAGTGTAATACAGGATACGCTCCGAGCAGGTGGTCTTACCTGCGTCGATGTGCGCCATGATACCGAAGTTACGGTATAGTTCGAGCGGATATTCGCGTGCCATTTTTGATAAGCCTCTGAATTACCAACGGTAGTGGCTGAAGGCTTTGTTCGCCTCGGCCATCTTGTGGGTGTCTTCGCGCTTCTTCACGGCAGTACCGCGGGACTGTACAGCGTCCAGCAGCTCACCGGCGAGGCGTTCTTCCATGGTGTTTTCGTTGCGGCCGCGCGCAGCGGTGATCAGCCAACGGATGGCCAGTGCTTCGCGGCGCTCAGGGCGCACTTCGACCGGAACCTGATAGGTTGCACCACCAACCCGGCGCGAGCGAACCTCGACCGACGGTTTGATGTTGTCGAGCGCTTCGTGGAACACTTCGACAGGAGCGCGCTTTACCTTGTTCTCAACGCGATCAAAGGCGTTGTAAACGATGCGCTCTGCGACCGACTTCTTGCCGTCGATCATCAGGTTGTTCATGAATTTGGTCAGTACCTTGTCGCCAAATTTGGCGTCAGGCAGGACTTCGCGTTTTTCGGCGGCGTGACGACGTGACATATCAGCCTCTCCTTCTTACTTGGGACGCTTCGCGCCGTATTTCGAACGACGTTGCTTACGATCTTTGACGCCCTGAGTATCCAGAACACCGCGCAGGATGTGGTAACGCACACCGGGAAGGTCTTTTACACGGCCGCCACGGATCAGAACAACCGAGTGTTCCTGCAGGTTGTGGCTTTCACCCGGGATGTACGAGATGACCTCGAACCCGTTGGTCAGACGCACCTTGGCAACCTTACGCATAGCCGAGTTCGGCTTCTTCGGTGTGGTGGTGTACACGCGGGTGCAAACGCCGCGCTTCTGCGGGCACTGCTCCAGGTGCATGGACTTCGAGCGTTTTACTTTGGGCTGCCGCGGTTTGCGGATCAGCTGTTGAATAGTTGGCATTCCGGTTTCTTCCCCGTTTTGCAACACACATGACATGCACGCGCGTTGCGTGCGGTTAAATTCGCTGCACTCATGCGTCCACAAGCGCAAAACCCGCGAGCGTTCCCATTCCGAGGTGAACGTCGCGGTTTGTTATCAGAGGGCGCGAACGATAAAAGTGTCCGGGCCTTGACCAGTTCATTACTGAAATCGGTTATGGGGCGGCCCCCGGTACCGAGATGTCGCGCGTATTAAGGGGAGTCGGCCCAAGTGTCAACAGCCCAGCGGGAAAGGCGTATTGTACATAAGAGCTCCGGCCGTCTATCAGGAACTAATGGAGATTCCCACTGCGCCGACACATTGCAGCACTTCGGCACCGGATGCATAGTGAACATGCCCTGCAAACCATTGGATGCCCCATGCAAGTCTTTGGCCTGTGCCGATTTTCATTCCCTGCTCTGGGCGATTTCCAGATCGAACATGACACGGTCGCAGATCGGCGCGCCCATCTCTACAACCCTGCTCGTCTGGAAGAGCGGTTCCGCTTGTTCGAATCTGTGACGTTGCCCAGCTTTCGCACGCAGACAGATGGGGACTATCAGCTTCTGGTCGTTGTTGGGGACTGTCTGCCGCGAAAGGCGCTCGACCGGCTTAAGGACCTCTCCGCTGACATCAAGCAGGTACGAATTGTCCAAAGACCTGTCGAACCAAGCCATAAACACCGGCAGGTCATGAAACGAATCCTTCAAGAAGCGCGTTCAAACCCGGACCGGCCCTGTCTTCAATTTCGCCATGATGACGACGACAGCATTTCGATTGATTTCATCGAAAGACTGCGCGAGTCCGCCGATGATGTTGCCGGGCTGATTGGAAAAAATCAGGCCATAGGCCTCGATTTCAACAACGGATACCAGGCCAGCTTTGGGCCGAATGGGGTTCGGGCGGCACAAGTCTACAAATCTCTGCTTGGGGTGGGCTTGGGCATGCTTATCGCGGGCGGGTGCGCCCACACGATCATAAGTTTTACCCACAACCGGATCGGGCGTTTCATGCCAGTGGTCAGTTATCCTAATCGCCCGATGTGGATCAGGACATTGAACAACTCCAACGACTCGCCGCGCGCTGAAAAGCAGAAGGCGCAGCTTGCGCCGATCACGCCCGAAATCGAGACCGATTTTGCCACGCGTTTCGCGCTAAACCCCGGTTTCGTACGTTTGCCTCACTTCTCCGCCTGACGCGACCGTTCGCGAAACAGAGTGAACATCCCTGCCCCAACAACCAATGCCGCGCCCAGCATTGTAATTCCGTCAGGCCAGTCTCCGAACACCACCCATCCAAGCCCAAGCGCCCAAATCAGGCTGGAATACCGGAAGGGGGCAACAAAGCCGACTTCTCCCACGCGCATGACCATGACACTGAATAGGTACCCCATCAGAACAAATACCGCAGCGCCAGCTATCATCATGCCGGGTCCAGTAGAAATTGGCACCCAACCCTCGAGTATAGAGGCAATGGTTGCGGCTAATGTGATTGAGAGTGATGTTGCCAAAGTCACTACCATCGAAGGGACGTCTGCCGACATACGTCGCGTGATGAGATCACGGGCGGTGACAGCGGCAACCGCTATCAATGCATATATCGCGTAGATACTGAAACCGTCAGGGCCGGGGCGAACGATTAATATCATACCGAAGAACCCCAGTGCGATCGCAACGATCCGCCTCCATCCGATCACCTCGCCAAAGAAAAGGGCGGCGCCCAAAGTCACGGTCAGGGGCAGTGCCTGCAAAACGGCGGTAACATTGGCGAGCGGTATATGCATCAGCGCGGTCAGGAAAAAGAATGTCGCCGCCAGCTCGGCTACACAGCGAAAGGCAATCAACCATTTGTCATGGCGCGAAAAGTCGATGTGAAGCGCACCAAGATGCCGCGCCAGAAAGAACACCAGAACCGTTGCCAATGCTCCGCGCATCGCAACCAATTGGAACAGGGGAATAGCCTGTCCGACCAGTTTCACCAGGGTGTCATTGATCGTAAAGGCAGCCATGCTGCCCATCATCAGCAATGCGCCTTTAACGTTAGGATTCATTTAATCAACACCCGGTCTTCAATATATCGTCGTACTCACTGTTCAATCGATCACGAAGTCAATTTGCGCCTGACAATCCTACGGTAATAGTTCCGACGAGTTACACCAACTGTCGGCTTGTCAGTCGTTTCAATCTGTCATCTGGGCGGAAGGCGTAGATTTCGAGATCTCGATCTCATCATCCGTCATCTCCTCTTCTACGCCATCAAACAATGGTGTCGAAAGGTAACGCTCGCCCGTATCTGGCAGCATTACCAACATGACGGAACCTTCCGGAGCAGTCTCGGCCAGTTTCATCGCGACCGCAAAGGTCGAGCCACCAGAAATACCGGTAAAAATCCCCTCTTCCGCGGCCAAACGGCGCGACCATGCAATACCGTCGCTACCGGGAACGGGAATCAACTCATCATAGTACGAGTTATCAATGGCCTCCTGCAGAACCCACGGAATAAAATCAGGCGTCCAGCCTTGGATCGGATGCGGCTCGAAGTTCGGATGGCTCTCGGTCGGCTGGTGTATTTCATTGCGCGTGTTCACATATCCTGACGACACAATGGCTGCGTTGGCAGGCTCTGTCAGGATGATCTTGGTCTCAGGGCGCGCTTTTCTAAGAGCCCGGGCCACGCCCGAGACGGTCCCGCCAGTGCCATAGCCCGTAACCCAATAGTCGAGATTCTGCCCATCAAAGTCACCCAAGATTTCCTGCGCGGTGGTATTTTCGTGAATATCGGCGTTGGCTGCGGTTTCAAACTGGCTGGCCAGGAACCAACCGTTCTGCTCGGCCAGTTCTTTAGCTTTTGTATACATGCCGAACCCCTTTTGCGCGCGCGGTGTCAGGACAACTTTTGCCCCCAAAAACCTCATCAGCTTGCGCCGCTCGACCGAGAAACTGTCGGCCATCGTCACAACCAAGGGATAGCCTTTGGCCGCACAGACCATCGCCAGCCCGATACCGGTATTCCCCGAGGTCGCCTCAACTACTGTCTGACCGGGTTTTAAGCTACCGTCGCGTTCTGCCGCTTCGATGATGTTGAGGGCAAGGCGATCCTTGACAGAACTGGCCGGGTTAAATGCTTCGAACTTCACATAGACCGTCACGTTTGAGGGCGCGATCCTGTTTATTCGTATGCTTGGCGTGTCTCCGACGGTGTCCAAAATACTGTCATACAGGCGCTTTCGCCCATGCGTTTGACGGGTTGTCATTGCGGCCCCCTCCTCTGTTGACGAAAGCATGCCACAAACCGGGTCACATTAGTAACTATCTTTGTGAGAGTTCGCCTCGGAGCGCTCACAACAAGAAAGGCCCCGCGAGATCGCGGGGCCTTTCTTAGTTATTGAGGGTGCCTATTCGCGGCTTTCCGGTGTTTCCACCAGAACGTCCAGCTCATCACCGACCATGTCGTCGTCGAAGGTCGGAGCGGCCAGAGCAGCGGCCGCTTCGGCCTCTTCCCGGCGGGCTTCGATTACCACGTTGTCACGCGACTGCGCGATGTGGCGGACGGCCTGAGTGGCCCCACCTGTACCGGCAGGGATCAGGCGACCGACGATGACGTTCTCTTTCAGGCCAACCAACTTGTCTTTTTTGCCCTGAACCGAAGCTTCGGTCAGCACGCGGGTGGTTTCCTGGAACGAGGCCGCCGAAATGAACGAACGCGTCTGCAGCGAAGCTTTGGTGATCCCCAGAAGGATCGGCTCACCCTGAGCCGGACGACCGCCACGCGAGATAGTCTTCTCGTTGGCTGCGTCGAACTCTTGCTTGTCGACATGTTCGCCTTTCAGCAGGGTGGTGTCACCTGAATCCAGGATCTCCCACTTCTGCAGCATCTGGCGCACGATGACTTCGATGTGCTTGTCATTGATCTTCACGCCCTGCAAGCGGTAGACGTCCTGCACCTCGTCGATCATGTAATCCGCCAGCGCTTCGACACCCATAATCGACAGGATGTCATGCGGAGCCGGGTTACCGTCCATCAGGTATTCACCCTTCTGGATGAAATCCCCTTCGGCGACCGGGATGTGCTTGCCCTTGGGGACCATGTACTCGATGGTCTCCATGGTCTCGTCAGCCGGTTCGATGCTGATGCGGCGCTTGTTCTTGTAGTCGCGGCCAAAGCGCACGTAACCATCGGCTTCTGCGATGATCGCGTGATCTTTCGGACGACGGGCTTCGAACAGTTCGGCCACACGCGGCAGACCACCGGTGATGTCCTTGGTCTTGGCGCCCTCACGCGGGATACGCGCAACGACGTCACCGGCTTCGATGGTCTGACCATCTTCGACGGACAGGATCGCATCCACCGACATCGGATAGTGAACCGGGTTGCCCGCATCGTTGCGGACGGGCTCGCCATCTTCACCGACCAGAATGATCTCGGGCTTGAGGTCGCTGCCTTTGGGGGCCGCGCGCCAGTCGATCACGATCTTCTGGGTCATGCCGGTTGCATCGTCGGTCTCATCCCGGACCGCAAGGCCCGAAACAAGGTCGACATATTTCGCGGTACCGGCTTTCTCGGCGATGATCGGCAGGGTGTAGGGGTCCCATTCGAACAGCTTGTCGCCACGAGCAACCTTGGTGCCGTCCTTGACGAACAGCTTGGAGCCATAGCCCAGCTTGTGGCTGGCACGCTCTTCGCCGTGTTCGTCGCTGATCACCAGCTTCATGTTCCGGCCCATAACGAGGCTTTCGCCTGCGGCATTGACCAGAATCTGCGGGTTCTCGAAGGAAACGACGCCTTCCTGGCTGGCTTCCTGGAACGACTGCTGACCACCTTGCGCAACACCACCGATGTGGAAAGTACGCATCGTCAGCTGCGTACCGGGTTCACCAATGGACTGCGCGGCGATGATGCCGACAGCCTCACCTGTGTTCACCATGGTGCCGCGTGCAAGGTCACGACCATAGCAGGTGGCGCAGACGCCTTCCTCGGACTCACAGGTCAGAGGCGAGCGGATGCGCATCGACGCAACACCAGCTTCGTCAATAGTGTCCGCCATGCGTTCGTCGATCAACTGACCAGCGGCCACGATCACCTCATCCGTGCCCGGACGCAGAACATCGTCAGCCGCCACACGACCCAGCACACGTTCGGCCAGCGAGGCAACAACCTCACCGTCATTCACGGCGGCTTCGGCTGTGATCGCACGCTCAGTACCACAGTCGATCTCGCGAACGATGCAGTCCTGTGCGACGTCCACCAGACGACGGGTCAGGTAACCCGAGTTCGCCGTCTTCAGAGCGGTATCCGACAGACCCTTACGGGCACCGTGGGTCGAGTTGAAGTACTCGAGAACGGTCAGACCTTCTTTAAAGTTCGAGATGATCGGCGTCTCGATGATGTCACCGTTCGGCTTGGCCATCAGGCCGCGCATACCGCCCAGCTGTTTCATCTGAGTGACCGAGCCACGCGCACCCGAGTGGGCCATCATGTAGACCGAGTTCGGTTCCTGATCCGACCCGTCTTCGGCCTTGGCAACGTCCGAGATGGTGCTCATCATCGCTTCGGTGACGCGGTCGTTACACTTCGACCAGGCATCAACAACTTTGTTGTACTTTTCGCCCTGAGTGATCAGGCCGTCCATGTACTGCTGTTCAAAGTCCTTCACCTGACCGCGGGTGTCATCAACGATGCCCCACTTGTCATCCGGGATGACCATGTCGTCCTTACCGAACGAGATGCCCGCCTTGAACGCTTCTTTGAAGCCCATCGACATGATCTGGTCACAGAAGATAACCGACTCTTTCTGACCGCAGTAACGGTAGACGGTGTCGATCACCTGCTGCACTTCTTTCTTCCGCAGCAGGCGGTTGACCAGCTCGAACGGGGCTTTGTTGTTCATCGGCAGCAATGCACCCAGACGCAGACGGCCCGGAGTGGTTTCATAGCGCTTCTGAACTTCGTTGCCTTCGTCGTCGATCTGCGTGATCCGCGCGGTGATTTTCGAGTGCAGATGCACCTCCCCCGCGTCCAGCGCGTGCTGAACTTCTTCGATCGAACCGAAGACCTTGCCTTCGCCCGGCATACCTTCGCGTTCGAGGGTCACATAGTACAGACCCAAGATCATATCCTGCGACGGAACGATGATCGGCGCGCCGTTTGCAGGCGACAGAACGTTGTTCGTCGACATCATCAGAACACGCGCTTCCAGCTGGGCCTCAAGGCTCAGCGGAACGTGAACGGCCATCTGGTCACCATCGAAGTCGGCGTTAAAGGCCGAACAGACCAGCGGGTGCAGCTGGATGGCTTTACCTTCGATGAGAACCGGCTCGAACGCCTGAATGCCAAGACGGTGCAGCGTCGGCGCACGGTTCAGCATGACAGGGTGTTCGCGGATCACCTCGTCGAGGATATCCCACACTTCGGGACGCTCTTTCTCGACCAGTTTCTTCGCCTGTTTGACAGTCGAAGATAGACCCTTGGCTTCAAGGCGCGAGTAGATGAACGGCTTGAACAACTCCAACGCCATCTTCTTGGGCAGACCACACTGGTGCAGCTTGAGTTCCGGGCCGGTCACAATGACCGAACGGCCCGAGAAGTCGACGCGTTTCCCCAGAAGGTTCTGACGGAAACGACCCTGCTTACCTTTCAGCATGTCCGACAGCGATTTCAGCGGACGCTTGTTGGCGCCGGTGATCACGCGGCCACGACGGCCGTTGTCGAACAGAGCGTCCACGGATTCCTGCAACATCCGCTTTTCGTTGCGGACGATGATGTCAGGCGCGCGCAGCTCGATCAGACGCTTCAGACGGTTGTTCCGGTTGATGACGCGGCGATACAGATCGTTCAGATCCGAGGTCGCGAACCGGCCACCATCCAGCGGAACCAGCGGACGCAGTTCCGGCGGAATGACCGGGATCACGGTCATGACCATCCACTCAGGCCGGTTGCCCGACTCGAGGAAGGATTCGACAACCTTCAGACGCTTGATGATCTTTTTGGGCTTCAACTCGCCGGTTGCTTCGGCCAGATCAGCGCGCAGCTGCTCAGCTTCGGCTTCCAGATCGATCTGGGCCAGCATCTCACGGATGGCTTCGGCACCGATATTCGCGGTGAACGCATCCATGCCATAGGCATCCTGCGCATCCATGTACTCTTCTTCGGTCAGCATCTGGCCGTAGGTCAGGTCGGTCAGACCGGGCTCGATGACGACATAGTTTTCAAAGTACAGAACGCGTTCCAGATCGCGCAGCGTCATGTCCAGCATCAGACCGATGCGGGACGGCAGCGATTTCAGGAACCAGATGTGTGCGACGGGCGCGGCCAGTTCGATGTGGCCCATACGCTCGCGGCGGACTTTCTGCAGGGTGACTTCCACACCGCATTTCTCGCAGACAACGCCGCGATATTTCATCCGCTTATATTTGCCGCATAGACATTCGTAATCTTTGATCGGGCCAAAGATACGCGCGCAGAACAGACCGTCACGCTCGGGCTTGAACGTGCGGTAGTTGATGGTTTCGGGTTTCTTGATCTCACCATAGGACCAAGACAGGATCCGTTCAGGGCTGGCCAGCGAAACCTTGATCTCGTCAAAGACTTTCGGCGGTGTCAGCGGGTTGAACGGGTTGTTGGTGATTTCCTGGTTCATTTTGATACCTCAAATTTTGCGGAAGGGGGGACGGGAGGAAGGGCCGAGGCCCTTACTCCTCAACCTCCGCATCCAGGAGTTCCATATTCAGGCCGAGGCCACGGACTTCTTTAACCAGAACGTTGAACGATTCCGGTACGCCCGCTTCAAAGTTATCCTCGCCCTTGACGATCGACTCATAGACCTTGGTCCGACCGGCGACGTCATCCGATTTCACGGTGAGCATCTCCTGCAAGGTGTAGGCGGCGCCGTAAGCTTCCAGAGCCCAGACCTCCATCTCACCAAAGCGCTGACCACCGAACTGCGCCTTACCACCCAGCGGCTGCTGGGTAACCAGGCTGTACGGCCCGGTCGAACGCGCGTGGATCTTGTCGTCCACCAGGTGGTGCAATTTCAGCAGGTACTTGATGCCCACGGTGACCGGGCGCGCGAATTGCTCACCGGTGCGACCGTCGAACAGAACCGACTGACCGCTTTCCGAGAAGCCCGCACGCACCAGCGCGTCGTTGACGTCTGCTTCTTTGGCACCGTCGAAGACCGGAGTAGCGATCGGAACACCACGGGTCACGTTGCCCGCAGCCTCGATCAGGCCATCCTCGTCCAGACCGGTGATGCCTTCTTCGTAGACATCCTCGCCATAAGCCAGCTTCATCGCTTCGCGCACCGGGGTCAGATCGCCGGAACGGCGGTACTCACCCAGAGCCTCATCGATGTTTAGACCCAGACCGCGTGCGGCCCAACCCATGTGGGTTTCAAGGATCTGACCGACGTTCATACGCGAAGGCACACCCAGCGGGTTCAGACAGAAGTCAACCGGAGTACCATCGGCCAGGAACGGCATGTCTTCCATCGGAACAACCTTGGAGATAACACCTTTGTTCCCGTGACGACCGGCCATCTTGTCGCCCGGCTGCAGCTTACGCTTCACGGCGATGAAGACTTTGACCATCTTCATCACACCCGGCGGCAGGTCGTCGCCACGACGGACTTTCTCGACCTTGTCCTCGAAACGGGCGTCCAGAGCACGCTTTTGCACTTCGTATTGCTCGTTCAGAGCTTCAACGATCTGTGCATCCTGCTCGCCTTCCAGCGCCAACTGCCACCACTGACCGCGGGTCAGGGTTTCCAGCAGATCCTCGGTGATCACCGACCCTGCCTTGACGCCTTTCGGGCCTTTGACAGCGGTTTTACCCAGGATCAGACCTTGCAGACGCGCGTAGATGTTGCGGTCAAGAATCGCCAGCTCGTCGTCCCGGTCACGGGCCAGACGTTCGACTTCCTCACGCTCGATCTGCAGCGCACGCTCGTCTTTCTCGACGCCGTGACGGTTGAAGACGCGGACCTCAACGACCGTACCGTAGTCACCCGGCTTCACGCGTAGCGAGGTGTCGCGCACGTCAGATGCTTTCTCACCAAAGATGGCGCGCAGCAGCTTTTCTTCCGGGGTCATCGGGCTTTCGCCCTTCGGAGTGATCTTGCCGACCAGAATATCGCCCGGCTCAACATCCGCACCGATGTAAACGATGCCTGCCTCGTCGAGGTTGCGCAGCGCTTCTTCACCGACGTTCGGAATGTCGCGGGTGATCTCTTCCGGGCCCAGCTTGGTGTCGCGGGCGGCGACTTCGAACTCCTCGATATGGACCGAGGTGAAGACGTCGTCACGCGCGATACGTTCCGAGATCAGGATCGAGTCTTCGTAGTTGTAACCGTTCCACGGCATGAACGCGACGACCACGTTCTTACCAAGCGCCAGTTCACCCATATCGGTCGACGGACCGTCGGCAATGACTTCGCCCTTTTGGACGGTGTCACCCACCTTGATCAGCGGACGCTGGTTGATGCAGGTGTTCTGGTTCGACCGCTGGAACTTGCGCAGACGATAGATGTCAACGCCAGCGTCACCCAGTTCCAGATCTTCGGTGGCGCGGATAACGATACGCTGGGCATCAACCTGGTCGATGATACCGGCGCGTTTCGCCTGAATCGCGGCACCCGAGTCGATCGCAACCTTTTCCTCGATGCCGGTACCGACCAGCGGAGCCTCGGCCCGCAGCAGCGGAACCGCCTGACGTTGCATGTTCGAGCCCATCAGAGCGCGGTTGGCGTCGTCATTTTCAAGGAATGGGATCAGCGATGCAGCAACCGAGACCAGCTGTTTCGGCGACACGTCGATCAGGTCCACATTCTCGCGCGGGGCCAGAGTGTAGTCACCAGCCTGACGGGTCGAAACCAGATCGTTGATGAACTTGCCATCGGCGTCCAGGGTCGCGTTCGCCTGCGCCACGGTGTGACGCATTTCCTCGGTCGCGGACATGTAGTGTACCTCATCGGTCACCTCGGCGTCTTTGACGACGCGGTAGGGTGTTTCGATGAAGCCATACTTGTTCACGCGGGCAAAGGTGGCCAGCGAGTTGATCAGACCGATGTTCGGACCTTCTGGCGTTTCAATCGGGCACATCCGGCCATAGTGGGTCGGGTGCACGTCGCGCACCTCAAAGCCCGCACGCTCACGCGTCAGACCGCCCGGGCCAAGCGCCGAGAGACGGCGTTTGTGGGTGACTTCCGAAAGCGGGTTGGTCTGGTCCATGAACTGCGACAGCTGCGATGAGCCAAAGAATTCACGAACAGCAGCCGCAGCTGGTTTCGCGTTGATCAGGTCCTGCGGCATGACGGTGTCGATCTCGACAGACGACATACGCTCTTTGATCGCGCGCTCCATGCGCAGCAGGCCAACGCGGTACTGATTTTCCATCAGTTCGCCGACCGAACGCACACGACGGTTGCCGAGGTGGTCGATATCGTCCACGTCGCCTTTGCCGTCACGCAGTTCCACCAGCGCCTTGATGCAGGCCACGATGTCTTCGCGGCGCAGCGTGCGCAGGGTGTCCGGCGCGTCCAGAGCCAGACGCATGTTCATCTTCACACGACCAACGGCGGACAGGTCATAGCGCTCGCTGTCGAAGAACAAGGTGTCGAACAGAGCCGACGCAGCCTCGACGGTGGGAGGCTCGCCCGGACGCATGACGCGGTAGATGTCCATCAGCGCGCTTTCACGGTTCAGGTTCTTGTCCTGAGCCATGGTGTTGCGCATGTAGGGGCCAACGTTGACGTTGTCGATGTCCAGAACCGGGATGTCGGTGATACCCGCATCCATCAGGTCCTTGACAGTACCACCGATCAGGTCGCCGTCTTTATCATACTCTAGGGTCAGCTCATCACCGGCTTCGACATAGATCGCGCCGTTTTCTTCGTTGATGATGTCCTTGGCGACATACTTGCCGACGATGTTGTCGAAGGGCACCAGCAGGTCGGTAACAGCACCTTCGTCGATCAGCTTCTTGACCGCGCGAGGGGTGACTTTCTTGCCCGCTTCGGCAATCACTTCGCCCGATTTCGCGTCGATCAGATCATATGTCGGACGGGTACCGCGCACACGCTCGGGGAAGAAGGGCGTGACCCAGCCTTTCTTCTTGTCCAGCTTGTAGGACACGGTGTTGTAATACGCGTCCATGATCGCTTCCTGATCCAGACCCAGCGCATAAAGCAGGGTTGTCACAGGCAGTTTGCGACGACGGTCGATACGGGCGAACACGATGTCCTTGGCGTCGAACTCAAAGTCCAGCCAGCTGCCGCGATACGGGATGATGCGGCAGGCAAACAGCAGCTTGCCCGATGAATGGGTCTTGCCCTTGTCGTGATCAAAGAACACACCGGGCGAACGGTGCATCTGGCTGACGATCACACGCTCGGTACCGTTCACGATGAAGGTGCCGTTCGGTGTCATCAGGGGCATATCGCCCATGAACACGTCCTGTTCTTTGATGTCTTTGACCGATTTCGCGCCGGTGTCCTCATCGACATCAAACACGATCAGACGCAGAGTGACCTTGAGCGGCGCGCTGTAGGTCATGTCGCGCTGCATACACTCTTCGACGTCGTATTTGGGTTTTTCCAGATCGTATTTCACGAACTCCAGCACGGAGGTTTCGTTGAAATCCTTGATCGGGAAAACCGACTGGAACACGCCTTTGATGCCTTCGCCGTCTGTAGGCTGTTCTGCATCGCCGGAGCGCAGGAAAAGATCATAAGAAGATTTCTGTACCTCAATGAGGTTCGGCATTTCCAAAACTTCGCGGATTTTGCCGTAATATTTACGAAGACGTTTCTGGCCAAGGAACGTTTGAGCCATGTCAGATGTCACCTTTCGATGTTCTCAGCGGGCAAAGACACCGTCGGGCCCCGGCATCTTGCACAATCGAGACGACACGTCCGGATCAATTCGTGGCCACCGTCCCGAAGGCGGCCTCCCGATCCGAAAACCGTGTCTTAGAAAACGCCCCCTGGGTTGAGGCCCTTTCTAAGACAGGTTCGGCTGGACCCGGATTTCTCCGGACCCAGCCAAATTTTGCGGCGCATCAGCGATGCGCCTGTCGGTTGGCTTAGGCCAGCTCGACTTCGGCGCCAGCTGCTTCCAGCTTGCCTTTGACTTCCTCGGCTTCGTCTTTCGACACGCCTTCTTTGATCTTGCCGCCAGCTTCGACCAGCTCTTTGGCCTCTTTCAGGCCCAGACCGGTGATGCCGCGAACTTCTTTGATCACGTTGATTTTCGAAGCGCCGGCGTTCTTCAGAACGACGTCGAATTCGGTTTTCTCTTCCTCAGCTGCGCCACCGGCGTCGCCACCAGCTGCAACCATTACGGCGCCGCCAGCTGCAGGCTCGATGCCGTATTCGTCTTTGAGGATGGTTTTAAGTTCTTGTGCTTCCAGCAGGGTCAGACCCACGATGCTTTCTGCGAGTGCTTTCAGATCAGCCATTGTATTAGCTCTTTCCGTTTTACAGTGTGTGTTCCAACGTCAGGGTGGATCCCCTACGCAGATCATTCAGTGCCAACCGCTTACGCAGCTTCCGCCTTCTCTTCGATGGTGGAAAGGATGCTTGCGATGTTGCTTGCAGGTGCGCCAATCGCGCCGGCGATGTTCGAAGCAGGTGCGCCAATGCAGCCCACGATCGAAGCAATAAGCTCTTCACGAGACGGCATTTTCGAAACGGCTTCAACGCCTTTGCGGTCCAGAGCGTTCTCGCCCATTGCACCGCCAAGGATCTCAAAATTCTTGTTATCCTTGGCGAAGTCCTCGGCCACCTTGGCAGCTGCCACAGGGTCCTCGGAATAGGTCAGAACGGTCATCCCTGTCAGCAGGTCGGCCATGCTTTCACACGGCTTACCCTCAAGGGCGATTTTGGCGAGCCTGTTCTTGGCAACACGCACGGCACCACCCGCGTCACGAGCACGTGCGCGAAGGTCCTGCATCTCGGCAACTGTCAGACCGGCGTAGTGCGAAACCACTACGACGCCAGAGCTTTCGAAGATTTGGCCGAGTTCCTCGACCACTTTCTCTTTCTGGGCTCTATCCACAGTTCTCTCCAAGTTAGGGGTGATATCTCACCCCGGCTCATATTTGCCGCAGCTTTCGCTCCGGCGTTCAGGTCCGTTGTTACGGGATTGGCCAAAATGCGCCCGAGGATCGTGACCCTCAGAATTCTTTGGTCTTACCCGTCTCAGGCAGGGAATTAAGGGGCCAGATGGACCCACCCACCGTCTTGGACGAAACGAAATAAAGCGCACGACGAATCGCACGCTTTATTCCGCAGGTCTACTTAGGACAGATAGGCCGGGTTTCCAAGAGGTAAATTTAGGCGGCTTGCACCTCCCGCGCAGGGGCTGCCACATAGTTGAAATTGTTCTGAGGCATCTCGGTTTCCAGAAAACGAGCCGACACTAAGGCTTGCGGATTTCGCTACGCGCACCATAGCTTCGCCCCAGCCACGACTTAGCGCCTATCCGCATATTGATCTAGACAAGTATTCCTCCAGTTTATCCCGTGACGCAAATGCGACTGTTGCTTGAGGACACGATGATGCGGTGCTTTCAACCGATACTAAAGTCGTGCTGAAGCAAAGGTGCAAACTTGCGGCGCGCCCTTCGCCAAGCGAAATGAAACAGCGGGTCCGGTATCCGCCAATTTTCACCGTAACTCTGCGCCAGCAATGCGGGCGCGTCCTGCGGTAGCATGATTTCCCCACCGTTAAGAGATTTAAGCGGGAAAATCGCGCTTTCCGGCAGATCATAAAGTGAGTACGGATACACGCTAAAGCGCCCGTTTTCCGTCCAAGCCGGAAACAGATCGATATCAATACCCAAGTTATTTTTGACTTTGAATATAGGTATGCTGTTTTTTAGCGAATTGGCATCCAAGCAATCGCTTTCCAGCAATTCTCGCTGATATTCGGCCCATTTTCCTGCAACACCTTCAAGCGTTGACTCACCCAGATACACCGCAAAATCGACATCGTCGTCGTGACCAATCAATCCACCCTCGCGAACATGACCCAACAAAGCGCCAGCGTACAGAATGATCGGCTTCCCCAAACGAATTACGGGTTTAAGCTCGGCGTCAAGTTTTGAAAAGATTTCATCACCAGCCTTTTCCCCGAATGTTCTGTTATAGCCATGCGGTGTAATGAAATCGGGATGTAGCGTCTGCTTCACGCGCTCAAAAAATGAGGCAAAGCGCGCCTCTTTGCCCTGATCCGCATAGCGAGTCTCCATATGCTTTAGCCTACCGTGCGTACGGGCAGGCTTTGTTCTCCCATGGCAGCAAAGAAGGATATAGGTCTCTTCCCAGTCATCAAAGAGCGCTTGGTTTTCCAAGCGCTTTATTGGTTCCTTTAGCGAATTGACAGCCAAACGCGTTTTACGAGGCCGTGGTAGTGCAGTTTGTGCCGCAGCATGGGTAAAAACATGCTCTCGAAGTGAGGCAAGCTCCTTGATTAATTCTTCTTCTGTCATGGTGTTTTTTCATAGATCGCGCGGGCGACGATCGCATCTTCTGTTTTATATTTTGCGAAACCACTGCCTTCGACGCCATAACACTTTCGGAATTCTGAGGCTTCCATTTTTGAATCCAGATCCGTCGCACTTACGTATCGCCGAAAATGCGGCGCCGCAATTTTCGTTGTGGCTCGGTCCGCCAACGTTCGATATTCGAACGCCACGACGTCGCCAGGCTTGCACCCGCTCCGCAGCGCCCGGATCAGAGCATCTTCTTCATCATCTGTGATCGCATGCAAAAAGAACCGAGCATAAACGCAAACGATTTCAGATCGTCGCTCGGACAACACACGCTCAACCAATCCATCTTCGAGATTGGTCTGAACAAATTCAAGATCGTCGCCGCCCTGCTTTTGTGCATGCTTTTGCGCTGACGCAATCGCTGCCTCAGACGCATCCATGCCGGTCACTTTGAACCCGTGTCGTGAAAAGAAAAAACTGTCACGGGCATTCCCACACCCTACGTCGATGACATGTGACTGCCGATCAATCTCATTTGCCACAAACGCTGCGAATTGCGACGGCAAGGTAAGCTCCCATGACCCTGCCGATTTCGCATAAAACTGGTCCCAAAAGGCGCGTCGATCTTCTGGAAGTGATTTCTGACGAATATTTTGGTTCATTGATGGGTATTCTCGAACAGCTACTACACGACAATGGGGGAACTGTGTCAGACCGCACCCCCTAGTTCAATCGCTTCTTTAGCCACCGCTGCTGAGGCATTGAATCTATGTTTGTGCGTATCGCTGCTTTTTAGTCAGCGTAGCTGTAACCGGGTTTGAAATTGGCAAAACTTCAAGATTTCAATTGAGGTGCAAGCAACCACGCTATCACACAGCTACAGCCTGTTTCTCATGTGGCACGCAATAAAAATCCCGGGCAGTTCTCACTACCCGGGATCAAGTTCTCACAGCTTAACGCTAAGGCTTATTCGCCCGCAGCAGCCGCCACGTCCAGAGTCACACCCGGGCCCATAGTCGAGCTCAGCGCGATTTTCTTCATATAGGTGCCTTTGGCACCCGACGGCTTGGCCTTGGCCACAGCCGAGATGAAGGCACGGACGTTTTCGACCAGCTTGGCTTCGTCGAAGGACGCTTTGCCAACACCGGCGTGCACAACGCCGCCTTTTTCCGCTTTGAACTGAACTTCACCACCTTTTGCTGCTTCCACAGCCGCTTTCACGTCCATGGTCACGGTGCCAACTTTGGGGTTCGGCATCAGGTTGCGGGGGCCGAGCACTTTACCCAGACGACCGACGATCGGCATCATGTCCGGGGTTGCAATGCAGCGATCAAATTCGATGGTGCCGCCCTGAATGGTTTCCATCAGGTCTTCCGCGCCAACGATATCTGCGCCCGCTTCTTTCGCTTCGTCTGCCTTGGGGCCACGAGCAAATACAGCGACGCGCATCGCTTTGCCGGTACCGTTCGGCAGGCCAACAACGCCGCGAACCATCTGGTCCGCGTGACGGGTGTCAACGCCGAGGTTCAGAGCGATCTCGATGGTCTCGTCGAATTTTGAGGTTGCGTTGCCTTTGACCAGGGAAACAGCTTCTTCGACCGACAGGTTTTCCTTGCCAGCGACAGCTTCGCGCGCAGCGCGGGTACGTTTACCGAGTTTTGCCATCTTACTTCACCTCGATGCCCATTGAGCGGGCCGAGCCCAGGATGATCTGCATTGCGCCTTCGACGTCGTTGGCGTTCAGATCTTTCATTTTGGCTTCGGCGATTTCACGAACCTGCTTCGAGGTTACGGTTGCCACGGTCTCACGACCTGGGTTTTCCGCACCACGAGGGCGGTTCCGCTTGCCGACCGGCTTCAGACCAGCCGCTTTTTTCAGGTAGTAAGACGCGGGCGGCGTCTTGATGTCCATGGTGAAGGACTTGTCCTGATAGTAGGTGATCACGGTCGGGCACGGGGCGCCGGGCTCCATGTCTGCGGTCTTGGCGTTGAACGCCTTGCAGAATTCCATGATGTTGATGCCGCGCTGACCCAGCGCCGGACCAACTGGCGGCGACGGGTTCGCCTGACCTGCAGGAACCTGCAGCTTCATTGTACCAGCAAGCTTCTTGGCCATTTGGTTTTCCTTTCAACTTAGGTGAAACGCGTTTCACCCAGACTATGTTGCGTGGTCCGATCCGGGATCGCGATCCCAGCAACCTCCCACGAGAGAATCTCGCCCGAAGACGATAGGGGCGGCACTTACAGCGGAACGGCGGGGTTGGCAAGTGGCCTGCCCTGCTCTCACACATCGAATCAAGCCCCCAAGTGGGTCTTATACGCTCACGGAGTACAGATCGTTACTAACAAGGTGCGACTGACAACTCTTAAGAAATTAATATCAATGCAGAATCTGCGCGGTGGTTGCGGGATGGTCGGGTTTCCGCCACCCCCCTCACCTCAATACTCGCAGCTGTGCTATACTCGACGAAATTAGTATTTTTGGTGGAGGTTAATTATGATCATTCGTTTATTAATAACAGTTGGCATCGCGCTGTCATTTGCGGCGTCTTCTCCTCAGACCGCGCGGGCCGATGCTGGCGAGATACTGGGCGGTGCTGTGGTTGGTGGCGTCATCGGCTACGCTATCGGCCGGGATCAGCAGAGAAAACAGCAGGCCCGGACGAGGTCAACAACAACACGCACCTATCGCCCCGGAATTCCGTCGACCACACAAGGGGCGCAAACCCAGACCGCGCTCAACTATTTCGGCTACAATGCGGGTCGCGTTGATGGTCAAGTCGGTCGTGGCACACGGTCTGCGATCGAACGCTATCAGGTCTCGATGGGCTACCCCGTGAATGGCTATGACTTCCAGCCCTATCAGCGCGACTTCCTGATGCAGGCCTACTACTGGGCGACAAGCGGCGGTCAGACGACAACCCAACTCGCAGGCCAACCGCTTTTGATGGAATACCGTCGGCAGATACAAACCGGCTCTGCCCTGGCTGCTGCCCCTCAGGCACCAGCACAAGCCCCAGCAACCACGATTCCGGTTGTGGTTCCTCAAGCTCAGGAACCAGAGCCCGAGGCCAATACAACTGAAACCGCCTCTGCCAGCCTGCCAAGCCTGTTTTCCGGCGGGACCGGCGGCCCATCGCTGGCCAATCGGTGTAGCGGGGTGATGCTGCAGACCTCGACAAACGGGGGCTACACGACGCTGTCAAATATGACGGATGCCGATTTTGCCCTCAGCGAACAGTTCTGCCTTGCTCGCAGCTATGCAATGGCGCGTGGCGAAGATCTGATGGCGGATATCCAGGGGCTGACGCCGGATCAGGTGAGCGCACAATGCGACTCGTACGGCGAAATGTTGGCACCGCAAGTTGATGCGCTTTCGATCAGCTCGAAGGCAGAAGCTGAAACCCAGGTACGCAAGCTTGCGCTGGACTCGGGCCTCAGCCCCGCTGATCTTGCCGCGACAAGCAAGGTCTGTCTGTCGATGGGCTACCGTCAGGACAACATGGACACGGCAGTCGGTTCCGCATTGATGCTAGTCGCGATGGGTGAGCCTGCCTATGGAGAGTTGATCGGCCACCACCTGCGCGAAGGCTTTGGTGTGCAACAGCGTCGCGATCTTGCGATGCAGTGGTACGATGCGAGCCTTTCGGCACTGGATGCCGGTTCGCAAGCCGTCTTCCTGCCGTCCCAGACCGACCGCCCGCAACTGTTGCGTGCGGCTATGGTTCAAGCGCAGTAAGTCGCGCACTCAGTCGTTTCAGCCACTGCGAGGCTGATACAAATAACGCCGCGGTGTCTGTTTGCATCGCGGCGTTCTATCTTGAGGGTGCCACTATGCCGACCCCACCGGAACCGATCCCAAAACAGGGCAAGATCGACGCTTTGATCGAGTGGATGGTTGACGGTGCCCGTCCAGCTGGAAATGCGGTCGATATCATCGAAGGTATCTGTACCCGTCTGCTGGATGCCGGTGTCGCCATCGACCGGTTCGGTTTGTTCATCTGGACGCTGCATCCCAATCTGATGGGTCGACGTTTCCTGTGGAAAGCGGGCGCTGGCGTTGATCGTGTCGACGCGCCGTCTCAATTGTTCACCGAGGCGATCTACACCGATAACCCCCTTCCGCATGTGATTGAGCGTCAGCGACCCATCCGCCGCCATCTGGAAGATCCCAACTGCCCCGAGGATTACATCATTGTTGGCGAATTGCGCGAGCAGGGCTTCACCGATTACCTGGCGCAACCGCTGATCTATCTCAACGGCGATACCCATGTCTGCACCTGGTCAAGTGCCACGCCCGGTGGGTTTTCAGAGAGTGATCTGGCGATCCTGAACCGGGTTCGCGGTCCGCTCGCCCGCCTGACCGAAACCTATATGCTGCGGCTCGACGCGACCTACCTGCTGTCGACCTATGTCGGCCGTAACAGTGGCGCCCACATTCTGGACGGTAAAGTACATCGCGGTGATGGCAGCAAAATCGAGGCCGTTATCCTGTTTGCGGATCTCAAGGGATTTACCCGCCTTTCGAATTCGGTTTCCGGCGATACGCTGGTCCGGCTGCTGAATGACACGTTTGATTGCCTTGTCCCGTCGGTCATGGACCACGGCGGAGAGATTCTGAAGTTCATGGGCGACGGCTTTTTTGCCATCTTCCCAACCAGCACGGATCTTCCGCCAAAGGTGCAGATTCAGGCCGCCATCGCAGCGGTGCGCGAGGGTGTGGCGTCGCTGGCCGAGGCCGATTTCCAGCACAAGCTAGGCGTACGGACTGCGATCCATCATGGTCGCTTCCACTATGGAAATGTAGGTGGCGGGGATCGGCTGGATTTCACGGCCATCGGTCCCGACGTCAATTTGGCGGCTAGACTTGTAGCGGCGGCCACAGACTTGGATTGCGACCATGTCCTTTCGGATACAGCCGCAGCATTTCTCCCGAAACTCTGCGAACCGGTCGGAACTGTATCACTTAAAGGTTTTGGTGAGGATCAAACTGTCTGGCAGATGAGCACGCCCCAAACGTAAAAAGGGTGCCCATAAGGCACCCCAAACGATGGTTCGATGGAAACCAATCAGCTCTGCTTGGTGACCTGCGTAAAGTCCAGCTCGACCGGTGTTTCGCGGCCAAAGATCGAAACCGAAACTTTCAGTTTCTGGTTCTCGTCGTCCACACCTTCGACCATGCCGTCGAAATCCTCGAACGGGCCGTCGTTGACCTTGACCTTCTCGCCGACCTCGAAGCTGATCATCAGCTTGGGCGCTTCTTCACCTTCCTGAACGCGGTTGAGGATCTGGTTCACCTCGGCGTCGCGCATCGGCATCGGGCGGCCCTGAGGGCCCAGGAAGCCGGTAACGCGATTGATCGAGTTGATCAGGTGATAGCCCTGATCCGACATTTCCATGTGTACCAGCACGTAACCCGGCATAAAGCGGCGTTCGGTGGTGACCTTCTTGCCCCGGCGCACTTCGATCACCTCTTCGGTGGGCACCAGAACCTCGTCGATATCGTCTTCAAGGCCCTGCTCAGCCACCGACGTGCGGATCTGCTCTGCGATCTTCTTTTCGAAATTCGAAAGAACGCTGACCGAATACCACCGTTTCGCCATGAACCTGTCGTCCTTGTTTGCCTTTGGGCTGCGACGCATCGCGCCCTTCGTTGAAATCCTATTGCGTCACCCGGAATAAAAAGCGGCGCGCAGCCCGATTCGCCGCACGCCCATTCCGAATAGTCATGTCACCTACTCTGACATCGCAAGCTGTGCAAGGGGGCAGTCGCGTTTCGGCCTGCCCAAACCGGCTTAGCTGAACGCGCCGAGTACCAGTTGCAGACCGCCGCGAATGCCCAGATCAACCAGCGCAAAGAACACAGCCGTCAGCGCAGCCATGATGAACACCATGACCGTGGTCAACAGCACCTCACGACGGGTCGGCCAGACGACCTTTGCGACTTCGGCGCGGACCTGCTGAATGAACTGGATCGGGTTTAAGGTTGCCATGAGGCTACAATCTCTCTTCTAGCGGATGGGCCGGACATAGCCGGGCATTGCGGCAATTTCAAGGGCTGTTGACGCCCTTGTCAGGGCTTGGGCTTGTCATCCCATTCGTCGCTGAGGATACGGCGCGCATCGCCTTCCGGATCCTCATACTGGTTCGAGCGGACCGTGTAGATAAACGCAACCAAGCCAACCCCGCCCAAAAGCAGGGAAATCGGGATCAGATAGGCAAGCACTTCCATCAGAGTTACCTCAGCCGCAAGGCGTTCAACGACACAGTAATCGACGAGGTCGACATCGCCAATGCCGCAATAAGGGGTGTCGCCAACCCGGCAACGGCCAGCGGGACCGCGATGATGTTATAGACAGTGGCGATCCGGAAATTCTCGCGAATCCGGCGCGTCGCCCTGACGGCTGTATCGCAAGCCTCAGCGATCGGGGACAGATCATTGCCCAGTAGCACGATATCCGACGCCACCCGCGCAGCATCCAAGGCGCTGGCCGGAGAAATCGAGACATGCGCCGCCGCCAATGCCGCCGTATCGTTCAGCCCATCGCCGACCATCAGAACGTGCCGACCCTGATCGCTTAGTTCCTGCACTTTGGCAGCTTTGTCTTGAGGCAAGGCCTGGGCGATCCAGTTCTCAATGCCAAGCTTGCCCGCCAAGGCCTGAACCGCGCCTTCCGTATCGCCGGAAATCAGGATGACGTCTTTGCCTGCCGCACGGAAAGCCGCGACCGCCTCGGCAGCGCCTGCGCGCAGACTGTCGGTAAACGTAAAGCGCGATGGCGTCCGCGATTCGATTGCGAGCCAGGCTGCGGTCTGCTCACCATCTTCGCCACCGACCCAGGCCGCTCGACCCAGCCGGACCTGCTGATCACGGTAAACGCCCTCAGTGCCATATCCCGGCACCTCAACAACATCGTGCAACTTGGCAGGCTTGATCCCGGCTTCACGCGCAGCCTTTGCAAGGGCAAGAGACAAGGGGTGCGAAGACGCTTCGGCCAATGCCAGAGCCACTTGCAAATCGGTACGCGAATGATCACCAAGATTGGTCAACTCAGGCGCACCGGATGTTAGGGTGCCGGTCTTGTCAAATACCACAGTATCCACTTCGGCCAGCCGTTCTAACGCGGTCGCGTGTTTGATCAGCATGCCACTGCGGAACAATCGGCCTGATGCTGCAGTGGTTACCGCCGGCACTGCCAAGCCCAGCGCGCAGGGACATGTGATGATCAAAACCGCCGCAGCGATATTCAGCGCCGTCCGGATATCGCCCGAATAAATATACCATCCTAAGAAGCTGAGCGCGGACAGTATATGCACCCCCGGCGCATAAAGCTTGGCCGCCTTGTCTGCCAGCGAGGTATACCGTGATCGGCCCGATTCAGCGATGGCTACCAGATCCGCCATAAGGTGCAGCGAGGTATCTTCCCCGACTGCCGTCGCACGGATGGTCAGAGGGCCCGTCAGGTTAACCTCACCAGCACTGACGTTCAGCCCGGCCTCGGCAAAGACCGGGAGGGTTTCCCCGGTCAGCAGCGACCGGTCCAACTCGGACTGGCCCGAGATGATTTCGCCATCCACTGGCATACGCCCTCCGGGGCGCACCAGAATCAGATCACCCACGTTAAGGCTCGCCACCGCCACTTCCGCTTCGGTCCCATCCACTAGCCGGATGGCGCGCGGGACCTCCAGCGCGGTTAGTTCTTCGGCAGCCGAACGTGCCGCGGCACGGGTGCGATAGTCCAAATACCTGCCCGCTAGCAGGAAGAATGTCAGGGTCAAAGCCGCGTCGAAATAAGCATGTTCACCGCTGAGTGCAGTTTCCCAAAGCGACGTGACCAGAGCTAGCAGTATCGCCAAAACAATCGGCACATCCATATTCAACCGGCGTACGCGCAGCGCGCTCCAGGCGTTGGAAAAGAAAGGCTGGGCCGAGAACGCAATTGCAGGCAGCGCAATCGCCGCAGATATCCAGTGGAACATGTCGCGCGTCGCATCGGTGGCGCCGGACCAGACCGACACCGATAACAGCATCACGTTCATCGAAGCAAAACCCGCCACTGCCAGCCGCATCAGCAGATCGCGCCCGGCCTTATCGGTTTGCGTAGCCGAAAGCGCACCCGGATCCAGTTCGTGGGCTTCAAAGCCAGCGCGCTCCAGCACCGGGATCAGATCGGCGGCGCGCGTATCCGGTGCCGCCTTGATCATCGCGCGTTTCAGCGTGAGATTGACCCGCGCGTCTTCAACTCCGGGATGGGCATTCAACTCACGCTCGACCGTAGAGATGCAGGCCGAGCAGTGGATGCCCGGCAGCGACAGCGCGATCTGCACATCCTCTGGGATTGGCCGCGCCGCTTCCGCCGGGGCTGCGATGCAGCCAGGACAGGCTGCCCGAGATGGAGTGGCTTGCGCAACCATCTCTAACCTTTCACATACAGGGGCACACGTTGCGCGAACTCGGCACCATCTTTTGCTTTGGCCACAAGGCGAATGTTCCAGTTCCCTTCGCCAAGGGCAGCCGGAGCGGCATAGGCGATGCCATCAAAAGTAAAGTCCGGCGAGAAGTCTTCCTTCACATGGGTGGCGCGCCCCACCACGGCCTGCAGATCTGCCACTTCAACAGGGGAACCGGTCTGATCCGTTATGTATAGCACCAGCAGCCCTCCGGTCAGCTCGGCCTTGATGTTCCAACCCAAGGCCTGCTGTTCCTTCAAACGTTCATTGAACTCCTGGCTGGCTACATAAGAGTTCTTCACCTCAAGCCCCGGAAAGGTCTTGATTGCACTATAAGCCAAGACGAGGTTCACCGTGATGATCACGCCAAAGGCCGCGACAAATACCGCCAATGCGTGTTTGCCTGTGAATTGACGTTCTGCCATTCTCAGCTTCCTCGTCCGTTGAAACTGGTATCCTTGTAGGCCCGCTCACCACTTTCCAGATCTTCGACCCAGATGCGAACCGAGGTGCTGTCAGCCGCCGC
Organism: Ruegeria sp. B11; assembly: GCF_056539785.1. Taxonomy (NCBI): domain Bacteria; kingdom Pseudomonadati; phylum Pseudomonadota; class Alphaproteobacteria; order Rhodobacterales; family Roseobacteraceae; genus Ruegeria; species Ruegeria sp. B11. The sequence goes on from NZ_JBQFVO010000002.1 coordinate 26,627, forward strand.
TGGGGCAGTACCCTGCGGAGCGGTGATATAGACGCGGGTCAATTGTGCCGTATCTGCAGTGACATTAACAGTCTCGCCTTCAACACCTTCGATTTCAATCTGCAGCGATGGATCGCCCGCAATCGTCAGTTTGAATGGCCGATCCTCGCCATGTTTGTTGCGCAGGCGTACATCATAGGTGTTACGGATCGTGCCATCTGAAAGGGTAACGAAAGTCGGGTTCCGCACCGGCGCAACCGTCAAATCGATATCCGAACGAATGAACAGCGCAAAGAGCAATGCAAATCCGACCAGTGACCATAGCGCCGTGTACAGGATCGTGCGCGGACGCAGGATGTGTTTCCAAACGTTTTTGGGTGGCTGACCTTCGCGTTCGCGGGCCTCATCACTCAGCGCCATGTAATCGATCAGACCACGGGGCTTGCCTATCTTGGCCATCATGTCATCGCAGGCGTCGATGCAAAGTGCACAGGTAATGCATTCCAGTTGCTGACCGTCTCGGATGTCGATCCCTACCGGGCAGACATTGACGCAAGCCATACAATCGATGCAATCGCCCAGCTCGCTGTCAGCCGTACGTTTGCCTTTGCCGCGTGGTTCACCCCGCCATTCGCGATATCCGACGACCAGGGTATCCTCGTCCATCATCGCGGCCTGTATGCGCGGCCATGGGCAGGCATAGATGCAGATTTGTTCGCGTGCAAAGCCACCGAAGAAAAACGTGGTGCCGGTCAGAATCAGCATCGTCGTATAGGCCACTGGATGCGCGTTTCCGGTGACCAGATCACGCGCCAGAGTTGGTGCATCCGCAAAATAGAAAACCCAGGCGCCACCGGTCGCGAGCCCGATGAAGAACCAAGCGACCCACTTGGTCAGGCGCAGCCGCGCCTTGCGGAAATCCAGCTTTTTCTGCCTGTGCAGACGCAGGCGCGCATTACGGTCGCCCTCGATCCAGCGCTCGACAAGGATATACAGGTCCGTCCAAACCGTCTGCGGGCAGGCATATCCGCACCAGACCCGCCCAAGCGCCGAGGTGAACAGGAACAGACCCAATCCTGCCATGATCAGCAGCCCAGCGACAAAATAGAACTCGTGCGGCCAAATCTCGATCCAGAAGAAATAGAAGCGGCGGTTCGCCAGATCCAGAAGAACGGCCTGATCCGGAAGGCTTGGACCGCGATCCCACCTGATCCAAGGCGTCACATAGTAAATGCCCAGCGTCACCGCCATGATGATCCATTTCAGATTGCGAAACGGGCCGGACACACGTCTCGGGAAAATCGGCTCTCTGGCGGCGTAGAGACTGGGGGTGGGATTGGAATCGCTCACAGGCTGGCTCCGCAACTGGCTATTCTGAGTGTGTGTTCTTCCAGATCACGAGGCAAGGGACTTTGACATGGGTCAAAACGCGCATCGTGCAGACACCTTTAGACGCGTGAATTACTGCTGGCTTCGCGCTTCGCGCCTCAGCCAGTTGATGAAGATTTTCACGGATCGCCTAAGAGCTTGTTTTTGCGTAACTATATGATACCCGCGCGTATCCGGCTCGGCGAACAGTTCGACGATGCGGCCCGCATTGATGTCCGCTTCGACGAATTGTCGCACAGTGACGGTGACCCCTTGCCCAGACCGCAAACCATCCAGCAGCAGGTTACCGGGAAGCTGCGTACGCCCCGCGCCGCGTTCGGGTCCGACACCTCGCTCAGTCAGCCATTTTGTCCCCTCAGTCGTGCCAATTTCCTCAAGCCACGGCAACTGCGCAAGTTCTGCCGGGGACCAATCGGTCTTGTTACCCAATAGTGTGGGTGAGGCGACGATGACCATCGGCGTCTGCAACAACATCTCACACTCCACCCCCGGCCAACCGCCGGCGCCATAACGGATCGCAACATCCACGCCACCCGGTTGCAGCTCGACCACCTCAAAGGTTGGATCTAGGATCAGGTTTACGTCGGGATGCGTCGCGCGGAAACTCGGCAGTCGCGGCATCAGCCAAGATGCAGCGAAGGAAGACGTCAGCGACACATGAACCGGGCGGTCCTGAGCCGAGCGAGCCAGATCACCCACAGCAGCCTCGATCGCACCAAATCCAAGCTGCAGGGCACGGGCCAGATGCTCACCTTCCGCGGTAAGTGTCAGCGCTTTGCCCGTTCGGTCCAGCAGAGCCGCGCCCAGATGTTTCTCGAGCGCGCGAAGCTGCTGACTGATTGCAGCGTGGCTAACATTGAGCGCAGCACCGGCCTCGACAACACTTCGCTTCTCAGCGAAGGCTGCAAAAGCCCTGAGAGAGGCCAACGGCGGCAGTGATAGCCAGTCCATATGTAAACCCTACTTACACATTGAAATGGTAATTGAGTCGCATTCGGCGTGCGAAAGGTCAATCTTAAAGCTCAGAAACAACTCTGCACAGGAGGGAAACCATGCTGACCGTATTCGCCAGATCTTTTTTGAACGCGACACGCATCAATACGCCTCACATCTACGATGCGCCAAAGCCGGGCCGTCGCAAGCGGCGCTGGCTGCCCGAACATCATTGGTGGAGAGAAAACCCGCGCGATGTAAATCTGAACGATCTTTGATACTGGTTTGAATGCCGTATCTGGACCGGCAGAGATTGCAGCCCTATTGTTTGAAAATCGGCACCGGCTGTTCTGGAAACGCGCGAACAGATGGAACAGCCGGTGCCTAGACCTTCGGGCGGGAGACCGCCCGGAGGTGTTCTTTTAACCCTTACTGACCACCACCCAACTGATGAACATACGCCGTCACGGCGCGGATTTGCGCGTCGGTCAGGCGATTTTCCCATGGGGGCATCACGCCAAAGCGGCTGTAGGTGACCGTCTCGGTCAGGGCCTCTTGGCTGCCGCCGTAAAGCCAGATCGCATCGGTCAGATTCGGCGCACCCTGGGAAACGTCGCCTTTGCCGTCATCACCGTGGCAAGCCGCGCAGTTGTCTTCGAACACAACCTTGCCTGCCTGCGCCGCCGCGTCATCGGTCTGGGCGTTGGTCAGGGACATGACGTATTGAACCACTTGAGTGATCTCATCCTTTTCGAGGATCTCACCAAAGGCCGGCATCTCGGAATAGCGCGCGTCGTCGCTTTCCTCGTTCCGGATGCCATAGGCGATGGTGTACTCGATATCCTCAAGCGAGCCGCCCCACAGCCAGGCATCATCCAGCAGGTTCGGGAAACCCGGCGCACCCTGCGCGCCCGATCCGTGGCACTGCGCACACCAGGTTCGGAACACAGCGCCACCAGAGTTAACTGCGTATTGTTGCAGCTCCGCGTCGGCCGAGATTTCTTCCAGCGGTGTTTCCACCAACTTGGCATTCCACGGCGCATTCGCTTCTTCGAACGCGACCATTTCCTGCTGCACCAGCTCGCGCGAGGACCAACCCAGCACACCGGCGGTTGCCGATTGAACCAAGGGCCATGCGGGGTACATGATCGTGTAGATCACGCCCCAAATGATGGTCGCGTAAAAGGTCCAAAGCCACCAGCGTGGCATCGGATTATCGAATTCCTCGATTCCGTCCCAGCTGTGACCCGTGGTGTTAGGATCGCCCGGCTGTTTTTCAGGTGTCTTACTCATTGCCGCGCCTCCTTGGATGTGGCGGGTTTGTCGTCGCCCCGACGGGGCGCTGGGGCATCAGCGTGCCGGAACGGGATGTTGGCGGTGTCCTTGTATTCCTTGCTGGCACCAGGGCGGAAAACCCAGATGATTATGCCAATAAAAAACGAGAACAGGAGCAGCAACATCCAGCTATCCGCGAACTGCCTTAGAATTGTGTATAGTTCCATCACACCCTCCTTTAACGGCTTGCGTCCGGGGTGAAGGTCGAGAAATCGACCAGCGTGCCCAGCATCTGGAGGTAAGCAACCAACGCATCCATTTCAGTCAGCTCGGGCTGACCGTCAAAGTTACGCACATTGACCTTGTCGCCATAGCGTTCCAACAATCCATCATAATCGCTGTCCGGATCGGCCTGCGCCCGAAAATCGGCCTGCGCCTGTTCAAGCATCTCGTCGGTATACGGGGTGCCGACCACGGCATTTGCCGCCATGATGTCACCGATATACTTGCCGTCTAGCTTACGATCCTCAAGGAAGCCGTATTTCGGCATCACCGATTCCGGCACCACCGATTGTGGATCGCGCAGGTGGTCCACCTGCCATTGATCCGAATACCGGCCACCGACGCGGGCAATATCCGGCCCGGTGCGTTTGGACCCCCATTGGAACGGATGATCATACATGGATTCGGCCGCCAGCGAGTAGTGGCCATAGCGTTCAACCTCATCACGCATTGGGCGGATCATCTGGCTGTGGCAAACATAGCAGCCTTCGCGCAGATAAACCTCACGCCCCGCCAGTTCGAGAGGGGTGTAAGGGCGCATGCCCTCCACCTTCTCGATGGTGTTCTCAAGATAGAACAGGGGCGCGATCTGTACGATGCCACCGATGGTCACGACCAGAAAGCTGAAGATCAGCAGGAGGGTCGCGTTGGTCTCGAGGATCTTGTGTTTGTCGAGAATTGCCATTGCTCCGGCCCTCCTTATTCAGCCGGGACCGCGACGGTCAGGCTGGCCTCTTTGGCCGGCGCTTTCCGTACAGTCATCCACAGGTTGTAGCACATGATCAGCGAGCCAGCGACGAACATCACGCCACCCAGCGCACGCACCACATACATCGGGAACTTCGCGGCAACGGTGTCAGCGAACGAATTCACCAGGAAGCCATTGGCATCCACTTCACGCCACATCAGGCCTTCCATGATACCGGTGACCCACATCGACGCCGCGTAGAGAACGATGCCAATGGTGGCGAGCCAAAAGTGCCAGCTGACCAGCTGCAGCGAGTACAGACGCTCACGCTTCCACAGAACAGGGACTAGGAAGTAAAGAGCACCAAAGGTGATCATACCGTTCCAGCCCAGCGCGCCCGAATGTACGTGACCGATAGTCCAGTCGGTATAGTGGCTGAGGCTGTTCACAGCGCGGATCGACATCATCGGACCCTCGAACGTGGACATGCCGTAAAAGCCGACCGAAATCACCATCATCCGGATCACTGGGTCAGTGCGTAGTTTGTCCCATGCACCCGACAGGGTCATCAGACCGTTGATCATACCACCCCACGAAGGCATCCATAGGATCACCGAGAACACCATGCCAAGGGTCGAGGCCCAATCAGGCAGCGCAGTATAGTGCAGGTGGTGCGGACCAGCCCAGATATACAGGAAGATCAGCGCCCAGAAGTGGATGATCGACAGCTTGTAGCTGAATACCGGACGCTCAGCCTGTTTCGGGATGAAGTAGTACATCATACCCAGGAAACCGGCAGTCAGGAAGAAGCCCACGGCGTTGTGGCCATACCACCACTGGATCATGGCATCCTGAACACCAGACCAGACGATGACCGATTTCGATCCCCAGATGCTGACCGGGATGGTCATGTTGTTGACCAGGTGCAGCATGGCGACAGTCACGATAAAGGCCAGATAGAACCAGTTTGCCACGTAGATGTGCGGCTCTTTCCGCTTGATGATCGTGCCCAGATAAACAGCCAGATAGGCAACCCAGACAACAGTCAGCCACAGGTCAACGTACCATTCAGGTTCGGCATATTCTTTCGACTGCGTTCCACCAAGTATATAACCGGTTGCCGCAAGCACGATGAACAGCTGATAGCCCCAGAACACGAACCATGCCAGGTTTCCACCCCAAAGTCGCGCAGCGCTGGTGCGCTGTACGACATAGAACGAAGTTGCGATCAATGCGTTACCGCCAAAGGCAAAGATAACCGCCGATGTATGCAAAGGCCGCAGACGCCCGAAATTAAGATAGCCCTGCGCCCATTCGAAGTTTAGCGCCGGAAAGGCTAGCTGGAACGCAATAAAAGTCCCCGCCAGGAACCCGACTACCCCCCAGAATGCGGTTGCGATCACGCCGTAGCGGATCACATCATCCATATACTCACCAGAGCGGTCGACGAGGATATCTGGCTCTTCCGTGTTTCTAAGCGTCCAGATGAACAGACCGCCGGCGATCAACATCACCAGAATTGCGTGCACCTGATACGCCAAATCCCGTGCGTAGTTAGAGCCGATGGCTGCGAACAGCACCACCAGCCCAAGCACGATCAGCTTGATGTAATTTGACATATTGCGTCCCTTTGCCATGCCTCGCGCGATTCTTCGTGTCACGCGAAACCTTTTTGACTGCATGCTGTAATGCAGCGAGGTCGCCTTTGACGCTTTGATCTGCATCAAGACAAGCCCCTGTTTTCTGTGAGAGGTATTTTGCAGAAACAGACACGCGCTGGCAACGGACAGCGCCGGAAACATGAGGTCGACATGGCATTTAAATCTCTTCTTACGGTCATGACGGAAACCAAGCTTTCTCAGAACGCACTGGCACAAATGGTGGCATTGGCAGAAGGGCAGGACGCCCATGTCGAAGCGTTGTGTCTTGGCGTCGATCGCAGTCAGACCGGTTATTATTATGCCGGTGCAAACGCTTTGATTCTGCAGGAGACCCTGAGCCGCGCCAATGCCGAGGCGGACGAGATACTCGCCTACGCTCAGGATTATCTGGGTAAGTCGGGCGTGCGCTGGTCCGCTGAAAACGGGGTAGCTCAGATCGCTGATCTCGGGCGACATGTCGCACGTCGCGCGCGCTTTTCGGATCTCGTGGTATTGCCGCGACCTTATGGAAAAGACCGCGACGCAGAAGCTGAACCCATCGTCGAGGCCGCCATGTTCGAAGGCCATTCGCCGGTGCTGTTAGTGCCCGATGATAACAAACCGATTTCGGCCCCAAAAACCGTCATGGTGGGCTGGAACGAAAGCGTCGAAGCGATGCGCGCCATCCGTCGCGCGTTGCCATTCTTGAAGCAGGCCGAACTCACACGGATTGTTGTGATTGATCCACCGCGTCATGGGCCGGATCGATCGGACCCGGGCGGTCTGCTATCTCAGATGCTGGCGCGACATGGGGTGAAGTGCGAAATCGACGTGCTCAGCAAGACCATGACGCGCGTCTCGGACATCCTCAATCGCCACGCTGCCGATACCGAGGCCGATATGATCGTTATGGGGGCCTATGGCCATTCGCGCTTTCGCGAGGCCATTTTGGGCGGTGCGACCCGCAATATGCTGGAGCAATCAGAAATCCCCGTGTTTCTGGCGCACTGACGACGCCAACGAACGCAAAAGCCGCCCGTCTCTGGTGCGGCTTTATGTCTTGCGGATCAGGCCGATCAGGAACAGCAGGATCACCGCGCCGATAGTGGCAAAGAAGATCGAAGAGATGAGCCCTCCGCCAACCGCAAAGCCCAGGGCTGGAAAGATCGTGCCTGCCAGAAACGCACCGACAATCCCGACTATAATATTCCCGATCAGGCCGAACCCACGCCCTTCCATGATTTTTCCCGAAAGCCAGCCAGCAATCGCGCCGATTAACAGCATGGCGAGTAAACCGCTAAATTCCATAAGGGACTCCCAATTGTTCGAGGGCGGCGGGCTGAGGCATCAGACCAGAAATCCGCCATCGGTATCGTCGCCCGCCTCTTCCATTAGGCGCCCCATATCGGGGATTGTTACATGGCGTTTACCTTCCAGAGTAATGACCTGATCTTTCTTCAAGGCGGAAATCTGCCGGCTGACAGTTTCCAGGGTCAGCCCAAGATAGTCGGCCATCGCCTCGCGCGTCAGTGGCAGGTCAAAGACAATCGGAGCTACCATTCCGGCTTGATGAATCGACGCGTCCCGGCGCGCGATGATCGAAAGCAGGCTAGCAATCTTTTCTCGCGCGGTCTTGCGTCCAAGCACCAGCATCCATTCACGGGCCGCATCTAGTTCGTCCAACGTCATTTCCAGCAGGCGCTGCGAGATGTGAGGCGTCGTGATCATCATGTCTTCGAACGGCTTTTTGCGGAAACAGCACATCATCAGATCGGTGGTTGCAACCACGTCATAGGGCGCGTTGTCCCGTCCGGGGCGACCCACGAAATCGCTGGGCAGCAGCAGGCCGACCATTTGCCTGCGCCCATCCTCCATCGTCTGTGTCAAAGACGCGATTCCCGACACGACCGAGCCGACAAAATTCATCGGATCGCCGGACCAGATGATCGTCTGCCCCGCCTCAAAGCTGCGGTAGTACTTGATGTTCTCAAGCTCTTCCAGCTCGTCCTTTTCGCAATGCGCGCACACCGCACGATGCCGGATCGGGCATTCTGCGCAATTGGTGTGGTCGAATTGGGCCTTGAGTGTCATTCGCGCTTCCATTTGATTTCGGTCAAAGTACCCTGGGCCCTCCAGCTATAGTCATATCTTTATGACACTGAAACCTCAACTGGCACGGCTTGGACTTTTTGACGCGAAAGTACCGCGTTACACAAGCTATCCCACCGCACCCCACTTCAGCAATGACGTTGGGGCCGATCTGTTTAGCGACTGGATTTCCGGGATTGCTCCGGGCAGTTCAATCTCGCTTTACATCCACGTACCCTTCTGCCGTCGGCTGTGCTGGTTTTGCGCCTGCCGGACACAAGGCACCCAGACGGATAACCCGGTCATCGCCTATGTCGACGTGCTAAAGGCCGAGCTGGATTTGCTGGCGGCACGCCTGCCAGAGGGTGTTACATTGTCGCGGCTGCACTGGGGCGGCGGCACGCCGACGCTGTTGAATGCAGACCTGATGCGGGATCTGGCCGCGCGAATCCTTGAGATTGTGCCTCTAGGCCCAGACGCCGAGTTTTCCGTCGAGATCGATCCGAATGAGATCGACGAAGCCCGGCTGGATGCACTGGCCGAAGCCGGGATGAACCGCGCATCGATCGGCGTTCAGGATTTTGACGACGAAATCCAGAAAACCATCGGTCGCATTCAAAGCTATGACACCACCCGCGAAGCTGCCGAGATGATCCGCGCGCGTGGTATATCCAGCCTGAATGCGGACATCCTTTATGGCCTGCCCCACCAGACCAAGGCACGCATGACCGAAAGTGTGCAAAAGCTGTTGTCGCTGAACCCTGACCGGGTCGCACTCTATGGCTACGCGCATGTGCCGTGGATGGCCAAGCGCCAGCAGTTGATTCCATCAGATGCCCTGCCCACACCGGAACAGCGACTGGAACTTTTTGAAACCGCCCGGCGACTGTTCCTATGGGACAATTATGCCGAGATCGGGATCGACCACTTTGCAACGCAGGACGATGGGCTGACCCATGCGCTGCGCGCTGGTCGATTGAAACGGAATTTCCAGGGTTATACAGACGATCAAGCTCCTATTCTGATTGGCTTGGGTGCCAGCTCGATCTCACGCTTTCCGGAAGGATATGCGCAAAACGCACCGGCAACCTCGGCTCATACGAAGGCCATACGCGAAGGGCGGTTCTCGACGTCGCGCGGGCATTTGTTCAAAGATCAGGATGTTCTACGGTCTCGTCTGATCGAAGCATTGATGTGCGATTTTCAGATCAACTCGGCCGAGATTCTGCGCGATTATGACATTTCAACTGCGGAACTGCAGCAAATGTACGCAACGGCAAACGCGGCCTTCGACGGGTTGCTACGCGTGGATGAAAACGGATTGTTCATACCGCCCGAAGCACGTGCGCTGACCCGCATGATCGCGCGCAGCTTTGACACTTATGATCTGAGTAAGGCTGGGCATAGTTCCGCGATCTGAACACTCTTCGGCAGGTCGTTTTTCGCGACCTTCCCTTACAAACCGGCACGGGGGCTTGACGCATGCCTTCGGTTTTCTCCACACTCAAGGGGTGGAGAGACCCACCTCTTCACAGCCTGAGGCAGGCAAACGCAGACAGTTCTTGCCGACGCGCATGCGTTCGACAGCCCTTTTCGTGCAGCCATACTGCAACCTGAAAGAGGGACAGCACTCATGCGCGTTTTCACCGTCCTCGGCCCCAGCCAATCGGGCAAATCCACCTTGGTCGAAGCGATCAGCCGCCTCGACGGGCGGCCCACCACATTCGATGTTGCCGGAACCGTGCATCTGCACGGTTTTTCTTATTTAAACGAACCGTGGTGCGCGGTGGACGTAGACGGAGGCGGCGATGCGCTGGCCTATGTCGGCCCGGCCATGGCGATCTCGGACGCAGCAGTTGTGGTTGTTCCACCTGACCCCGATGCTGCCGTTCTGTGTGCCCCGTATCTGAGGTTGGTCGAAGAGGCGGGCATTCCCTGTTTTTTATTCATCAACCGCATGGACAGCCCCAACGGTCGCATCCGCGACATCGTTGCTGCACTGCAGACCTATTGCGCCCACCACATCGCTCTGCGGCAGGTGCCGATCCGCGACGGAGACACCATTATCGGCGCAGTCGATCTGATCTCGGAGCGCGCCTGGAAGTATCAGGAGGGGCAGCCCTCGGCCCTGATCGAGCTACCGCAATCAGCGGAAGACCGCGAACAGGAAGCACGCACTGAGTTGTTGGAGACCCTATCGGATTTCGATGACAATCTGCTGGAGCAACTGATTGAGGACAAACAGCCCCCAAGCGACGAGGTCTACGAGCTGGCCGCACAGGTCTTGCAGAACCATCAGCTTATCCCGGCCTGCCTAGGTGCCGCGAGCCATGGCAACGGTCTGACCCGCTTGATGAAAGCGCTGCGTCATGAAGCACCGGAATTCAAAATTGCAGCTGACCGGGATGAGGCCGAAGAAAACGCCTGTGCCATTGCCGGCTTTGCGGATGTGAAGAAGCATATCGGCAAGATCACCGTTTTGCGCGGTCTGGGCGACGGCGTGAAAGCACATGAATCCCTTGGTGGCGAAACTGTTGGAAATCTGACAACCTTGGACGCCAAGACACAGATCAGCGCGCTTGAAGCCGGACATATTGGCCTTGCTGTCAAATCCGACCACCTTAATCCTGGCTTCATCTATGACAGCGCGGCGGCAACGCCGTTGCCGGAATGGGCCTCATCCCATCCTGCCGCGCATCGTCAGGTCGTATCACCTGCGCATGAGCGAGACGACGTGCGCCTGTCGAATGCGTTGACCCGGCTGGTTGAGATCGACCCCGGCCTGCATCTGGAGCAAGACGAGCTGAGCGGTCATTCCATTCTGGGCTCACAAGGTCCGCAGCATATGCGGCGCGTGACCGCCAAACTCGCCGAGGATTTTGGCATCGAGATCGAGGCCGAGGCCGCCGGAACCGCCTATCGCGAAACCATTCGCACAAGGGTCGATCATCGCCATCGCCACCGCAAGCAATCCGGCGGTGCGGGGCAGTTTGCCGATGTGGTCATATCCATCGCTCCGCTGCCGCGCGGCTCGGGGTTCCAGTTCGAGGAAGTGGTGAAAGGTGGGGCCGTACCCCGGAATTACATTCCTTCGGTTGAACACGGGGCCAAGGACGCACTGGTCGAAGGCCCCGAAGGTTTCCCTGTGGTGGACGTTAAGGTGACGCTCAGCGACGGCAAGCACCATAACGTGGACAGTTCGGATTATGCCTTCCGCACCGCTGGCAAGAACGCGGTGCGTGAAGCGCTGCCCGAAGCGAAACCAGTCGTGCTGCAACCGATCCTGAACGCCGAGATCCATCTGCCGTCAACCTTCGTAGGCGATCTCGTTCCAACGATCAGCTCGCTGCAGGGACAAGTCCTAGGTTTCGAAGGCAACCCCAACGCCTCAGGCTGGGAAATCTTCAATGCGACACTCCCCGCCGTTGCGGAAGATGAACTGCACCGAACCCTCGCCAGTGCCACCCGTGGCACCGGTTGGGTCAAACTGCAATTCGATCACTATGAAGAACTGCGCGGCCCCGTTCCCGCGTCAGCCAAAAACAAGGAAATAGCCTGACATCGAAGGCGCGGGCTGCGTATCAGCCCGCTGCCGCGATCAGTTCGCGGGTGTAGTCGGTCTGGGCGTGTTCGAACAAATCTTCGGCAGCGCCCATCTCGACGACATCGCCGTTTCGCATGACGATTACGTTATGTGACATCGCGCGCACGACCTTCAGGTCGTGGCTGATAAACAGATAGGCCAGCCCGTATTTCCTTTGCAGGTCACGCAGCAGGTCAACGATCTGCACCTGCACGGTCATGTCCAGCGCACTTGTAGGCTCGTCCAGAACCAGCAGCTTGGGCCGCAACACCATGGCGCGGGCGATGGCGATCCGCTGGCGTTGCCCGCCGGAAAACTCATGCGGATAGCGGTCCATCGCAGAGGGGTCCAATCCGACCTCGTTCATCACTTCGGCCACCAGATCGCGCGGGGCGCGATGAGGATCGACCTTATGGATGGCCAGCCCCTCGGCGATGATCTGCATGCAGGTCATCCGCGGGCTGAGGCTGCCGAACGGATCCTGAAATACAATCTGCATGTCCTTGCGCAACCGCCGCAACTCGCGCGTTGACCAGCGGCGCACATTCTGGTCGCGGAAAGTGATCCCGCCCTCGGACGCGATCAGACGCATGATCGCCAGCGCCAGCGTCGTCTTGCCCGAGCCGCTCTCCCCCACGATCCCAATCGTTTCCCCGGCACGGACGCTGAGGGTCGCGTCGTTGACGGCCTTCACATAGCCTACGGTCCGTTTCAGGAAACCGCGCTGGATCGGGAACCAGACTTTCAGGTGATCGGTGCGGGCTACCTCTTCGGCATCCGGGGCCACCGGGTCGGGGTGCCCGGACGGCTCGGCCTCCAGAAGCTTGCGAGTATAGGGGTGTTGCGGGTTGTCGAAAATCTCCGTTGTCACTCCGGCTTCGACAATTTCACCGTCCTTCATCACGCAAACCCGGTCGGCGATGCGGCGGACGATGCCAAGGTCATGGGTGATGAACAACATACCCATGTTCTCGGACTTTTGCAGTTCGGCCAGCAACTCCAGAATCTGCGCCTGGATGGTGACGTCCAGCGCCGTTGTCGGCTCATCCGCGATCAAAATGTCCGGCTTGTTCGCCAACGCCATCGCGATCATCACGCGTTGACGCTGCCCGCCGGACAACTGGTGCGGATAGCTGTCCAGCCGCTCCTCGGGGTCTCGGATGCCGACCTTGGTCAGCAGTTCTACAATCCGTTCCCGCGCCTCATCGCCGGTAACGCCCTGATGCAGAGCCAGCGATTCCGCCATCTGTTTCTGGATCGTGTGCAATGGATTGAGCGAGGTCATCGGCTCCTGAAAGATGAAACTAATGTCGTTGCCGCGCACGTCCATCAACCTGTCTTCGGACGCGCCGATCATCTCTTGCCCTTCATAAGTGACCGAGCCTTCGACAATTGCGCTATCACCCAGCAGCGACACAGTGCTCAACGCCGTAACGGATTTGCCCGAGCCGGATTCGCCCACCAAAGCCACCGTTTCACCCCGGTCGACGGTAAAGGACACGCCTTTGACTGCCGCACTCACCTGCCCGTCCTGCCGGAACGAGACCTTGAGGTTGTTCACATCCAAAAGGCTCATGAGAAGGTCTTTCTGGGATCAAACGCATCGCGGACGCCTTCAAAAATGAAGACCAACAGCGACAGCATGATGGCAAAGGTGAAGAAGGCAGTGAAGGCCAGCCACGGTGCCTGAAGGTTCTGTTTCGCCTGCAAAGTCAACTCTCCAAGCGACGGGGCTGAAGACGGCAAACCGAAGCCAAGGAAGTCCAGCGAAGCCAGCCCACCGATGGTTCCGGTCACGATGAACGGCATGAAGGTCAGCGTGGCGACCATCGCATTAGGCAGCATGTGGCGAAACATGATCGTCATGTTACCCACGCCCAGCGCCCGCGCGGCACGGACATACTCCAAATTTCGTGCCCGCAGGAATTCAGCGCGCACGACGCCCACCAGTCCGGTCCAACTGAACAGGATCATCAGAATCACCAAGAGCCAGAAACTTCGCCCAAGAATCGCGAACATGATGATAATGACATAAAGCGAGGGTGTCGCCGACCAGATCTCGATAATACGTTGGAAGATCAGATCCAGCCAACCGCCAAAGAACCCCTGAATGGCCCCAGCAAAAATGCCGATCAGACTGGCCACGCCGGTGACGAGTAAAGTGAACAGGATCGACAGGCGGAAGCCATAGATGACACGAGCTAGCACATCTCGCTTGGTGTCGTCAGTGCCGAGCAGATTCTGACCATTAGGCGGCAGCGGTGCAGCGCCCGGGCGGTCCACGCTGGTGTTGAAGGAATACGGGATTGGAGGCCAGATGGCCCAGCCTCGCTCAAACCCATCCGCTTCGAACGTGCCCGCCTTGATTTCGTCGATGATACCTTCGGGGTCGTCGAAGCACTGATCCAATCCGCCGCTATCGATCAGGCACATGACCTCGGGGTCGCGATAGATCGCCTCGGTCTGGAAATCGCCTCCGAATTCCGTTTCAGCGTAAAAGTTGAAGACAGGCGTGTAGATTTCACCCCGGTACTTTACCAGGATCGGTTTGTCGTTGGCGATGAACTCGGCAAACAGCGATAGGCCGAACAACACCGAGAAGATGATCAGCGACCAGAACGCCCTGCCATTGCGCCGGAAATTGCGCCAACGGCGCTGATTGAGAGGGGAGAGTGCCATTTACCCCTCCCGCTTTTCGAAATCGATACGCGGGTCAACGAGCACATACATCAGATCGCTGATAATGCCGACGACCAGCCCCATCAGGCCAAATATGAAAAGCGTACCAAAAATCACCGGATAGTCGCGCGCCACTGCCGCCTCAAAGCCCAGACGCCCAAGACCATCGAGCGAGAAAATGGTTTCGATGATGATCGATCCACCGAAGAACACACCAATGAATACAGCAGGGAAACCTGCAATCACGATCAGCATCGCGTTGCGGAAGACATGACCATACAGCACCTTGCTTTCACTCAAACCCTTGGCGCGAGCGGTCATCACGTACTGCTTCTTGATCTCATCCAGAAACGAGTTCTTGGTCAGCAGCGTCAGCGTCGCAAAGGCCGAGATGGTCAGCGCGATTATCGGCAAAGCGATGTGCCAGAAATAGTCAGTAATCTTTCCAAACAGGCTGAGGCTGTCCCAATTGTCCGAGGTCAAACCCCGTAGCGGGAAAATCTGCCAGTAAGAGCCACCGGCGAACAACACCAGCAGCAGAATGGCAAACAGGAAACCGGGGATAGCATAGGCCACGATGATCGCACCGCTGGTCCAAGTATCAAAGCTCGACCCGTCCTTGATCGCCTTGCGGATACCTAGCGGGATCGAGACCAGATAGGCGATCAGCGTCGACCACAGACCCAGCGAAATAGACACCGGCATCTTTTCCAGCACCAGATCAATCACACTGATCGAGCGGAAATAGCTCTCGCCAAAATCCAGCGTCAGGTAGTTGCCCATCATGCCTAGAAAGCGTTCCAGTGGCGGTTTGTCGAAGCCAAACTCTTTTTCCAGTTCAGCGATGAATTCGGGCGGAAGGCCACGCGCACCGACGTATTTGTCATCAAAGGCACCACCTGCGGGCTCGGCCCCGGCTCCGGCATCGCCACCACCGGCGAACCCAGCAAAGACGTCGCCCTGCCCTTCGATCTGCGCAATGATCTGTTCAATGGGACCACCGGGCACGAACTGCACCAGCGTGAAGTTGACGATCATGATGCCCAGAAGGGTCGGAATGACCAGCAACAGGCGTCTTAGGATATAGGCGCCCATGTTATCGCAGCGCGCCTTTCGCTTTCAGGTCAGCCTCTTTCTCGGGGTTGATCCACCACAGATCGAGATACCCAAGCGAGAATGGAGGCAGGTTTTCAGGGTATTCGTACATGTCGTAATAAGCCGTCCAGTAATCCGCCACATACCCATCGGGAATGACGAAGAACTCATAACGCAAGACACGATCCAACGCCATCAGCGCAGCATCCTGTTCCGCCTGATTTGTCGTGTCGAATGACGCTTCGATCACAGCGTCAACAAGTGGGCTGGCAAGACCGGCAGGGTTGAACAAGCTAAACGCGGCTTCTTCCGATCCGTACATCTGACTGAGACCCCCGCCGGTCGACAGGAACGAGCCATAGCGGTTCGAATATACCATATCATAATCACGCTCACGCCGCCGCAGGGTGAATTGAGAAGGATCTACCTTCTCGGCCGAAGCATCCACACCGATCGACTGCAGGTTCTGCACATAGGTCTCGATCATGGTGGCGGTCGAGGTTGGAATGCTCGACGCATACGGAATATTGACCTTCAGCGTCTGCCCATCGGCATTGCGGCGCAGATTGCCGTCGCCGACGGGCCAACCAGCCTCGTCCAGCAGTTTCGAGGCTTGCCGCAAATTGCGACGGTCGTTCAACCGAGCTGGATTGGATTCGTGGACGACAAGCGCAGGCTCGCTGAACACCTCGGCCGGAACCACGTCACCCAGCGTTTCCAGAAACGCCAGTTCGGCACCCTCCGGCACGCCTGTCGCTTCAAGATGTGTCCCCTGCACGAATGAACTGCGCGGTGCGTTCAGACCGAACATCAGCGATTCATTTGCCCATTCGAAATTGAACGCCAGCGCCAGCGCTTTACGCACATTCTTGTCGGCAAATTGAGGCTTGCCCAGATTGAAAACGAAACCCGACGGCGTCGGTGGGCTACCATCCACGATCTCGTCCTGCACGACAAACCCTTCGCTGAGTTTCGGGAAATCGTAACTAGAGGCCCAGAGCTTGGGGTCACTTTCGATACGCATCGTGTATTCGCCCGCCTTGAACCCTTCGAAGGCGGCGGTTTGATCCGCGAAATACTCGATCCGGATAGTGTCGTAATTGTTGCGGCCTATGTTGATCGGCAGATCCTTGCCCCAATAATCGTCGCGACGCTTGTAGACTATACGACGGTTGATGTCATAGCTGTCCAGTTTGTAAGGACCTGAACCAACGGCGACCTCCAGCCGCGGTTCGTCCAGACGACGGCTTTCATCGGCCTCGAACCAGGCTTTTGAAAATACCGGGGTCGACCCGACGGTTTCGATCAACCCGCGCCGGGTGACATCCGGACTAAAAGTAAATTTTACAGTGTGGTCATCCAGAGCTTCAGCCCCTGTAACCATGCGCCCGACGGCTTGCGCATAAGACGGCAAACCCTGCTCAATGAACAAACGATGACTATAGACGACGTCTTCGGCAGTCACCGGGGTGCCATCCCAGAACATAGCTTCGGGGCGCAGATTGAAGATCACATAATTGCGCCCTTCGTCATATTCCATACTTTCCGCAACAACCCCATAATACTGCCCGACACTGTCCGCGGTACTTTCGATCAGCGGGTCATATTGAAGCGTAGTCAAAGCGCCTGCCCGCCCCTTGCGCGAATAAGGGTTCAGGGAATCAAACGTACCTGAGCCCGATAAAGACAGCTCTCCGCCCTTTGGTGCGTCTGGGTTGACGTAGTTCAAGTACGGATAGTCGGCCGGATAATCCAGATTTCCGAAATAGGAATACCCGTGGCTACGCGTGACGCCCTCTTCATTGGCACGGGCAGGATCGCTGCTGCCCAGAACCAGTGTCGCCGAAATCCCAAAAGCCGCAGCCCAAGCGTGAATTCCGGTAAAGCGCATCTGGGGCAGCAGGGGTTTCATCAGGCTCGTCCTCTGAATTTCTGTCATCTTCATTGTCGTGCCCGCCAGCTAAAGGTCCAGCACTGTCAGTTGCAAGTTTAGAATGCGTGAACGCTTTGTGAAGTTCTTCTCAGACAAAAAAATAAAGCCGCTGCGCAAGGCAGCGGCTTTAAATCCTGCAAATCTGATCAACAGATCAGTTGCCGATGGTCTGCAGATACGCAATCAGATCGGCGCGTTCTTGTGGTTTTTTCAGGCCAGCAAAGCTCATCGAAGTGCCCGAGATATAGGCGCTTGGGCGTTCCAGGAACGCGTCCAGGGCTTCGGGTGTCCAGTTGCCACCATGCGCCTGCATCGAGGCCGAATAACCGGTAAAGCCTTTAGCTGAGGCAACCGGGCGATCTACGACACCGTAAAGGTAAGGACCTGTACCATTGGCGCCGTCTTCCAACTTGTGGCAGGCGGTGCACTTGCGGAATACACGTGCGCCCTTTTCAGGGTCGGCTGCAGCCAACATATCCTCGAAGACCACTTCTTCGCCGTCCGCGCTTTCGCCCGAGCTTTCGGTTTCGATAATGTAAGCAGCTTCGGCAAGATGGCTGTCAGAGCTATAGAGGACATCCGCCCCCCATTTTGCCAGAAGCAACACCAGGAAGGTGCCAAACAAGCCGGCTGCGGCTTTGGTAACTGTCATCGTGTCGAACATTTTGATCGCGTGTCCATTTCAGCTGTCTGCGGGGTGTCTAAGGCTTCCCCTGAGAAGACGCAAGGTATAGACACCGCGACTAAACGCCCAATTCAAGAACTTGTTGCACGGAAACGACCAAATGACCAATCGCATAGCATTTCAGGGAGAACCCGGCGCATACAGTCACGAAGCCTGCCGGAACGCACGCCCGGATATGGACGCCCTGCCCTGCCGCACTTTCGAAGATGTGATCGAATCAGTGCGCTCAGGTGAGGCTGATCTGGCCATGCTACCGGTGGAAAATACCACCTATGGTCGTGTGGCCGATATTCACCGCCTGCTTCCGCATAGCGGGCTGCACATCATCGACGAAGCATTTGTGCGCGTGCACATCAACCTGTTGGGCGTACCGGGCGCGACTCTGGAGGATATCACTGAGGCGCATTCCCACCTCGTCTTGCTACCACAATGCGCAGGTTTCCTGAAGCAACACGGAATTCGTGGCAGGGTCAGCCCGGATAATGCTCGTGCCGCACGCGAGGTCGCCGAGATCGGCGACAAACACTCCGCAGCGTTAGCCAGTGAGCTGGCAGGTGAGATTTACGGCCTCAACGTTTTGGCCCGTCACATTGAAGATCAGGGCGACAACACGACCCGTTTTCTGGTGATGTCTCGTGAGGCCGACGAATCGCGCCGTGGTGATCACGGCATGATCACAAGTTTTGTCTTTCAGGTGCGTAACATCCCGGCGGCGCTGTACAAAGCGATGGGCGGATTTGCCACCAACGGAATCAACATGACCAAGCTGGAAAGCTATATGGTCGACGGGTCCTTCACCGCGACCCAGTTCTATGCCGATATCGTGGGTCATCCAGGCGATCGAAATGTGCAACTGGCGATGGATGAGCTTGAGCATTTTACCACCAACGTAGAAGTCCTCGGTGTTTATCCGGCGGCGCAACCTCGTGGATAGTGCAGGCAATCGGCTCGCCCCTTCAAAGGAACGGCCTGGATAGGCGGGGCAGCTACGCTTGCAGCTTAGAACGGTAACTTGAGTCCTTCGGTGCGACATCCTGAAAGTGCGGCGGACTACGGGTTGGTCACTCCGGTCCCCATGCGAAAGACCTTGCATATCGCGCCATCCATCTGCCGATACTCTCTGAATCCCATCGCCTCATAATAGCCAAGGCCGTCGAAATTATTGGCCCCGATCGTAGCATCGATAGCGGGCAATCCCTGCTGCCTAGCGGCTTGAAGAGAACGTTTGAACAACGCCCGACCGATACCACATCGCGCAGCGGACGGTTTGATATGCGTCCCAATGATGCCCCACCCGACCGCAACGCCATACGTGTTGTTTCGGGTGGCAAGCTTCAACGACTGGAAACCCAGTATCTGTCCGTCCGGCGCAACGGTAAGGCTACACTGAATCCGCTCAGGGTCGCAGATGTAATGCGTCAGTGCAAAGGCGCTGTCGGCGGGCTTGGTCCGCTTTCCGGCCGTTACAAGCGCTGTTAGCACACCGGACAAGCCATCCGCATCGGCTTCGACAGCGTCGCGTATGATCGGTCTCGTTAAAGTGCTCATCTACTTCTCGGTTGTCAGACACCATGGAGGTGTCGTTCCTCCATATCGCGCGCGAATTCGCTGAGACGGGTCTGGAACTGCCGCCTGAATCGGGATTGCCCTAACTTCAGGGATTGAAGCAATAGGCGGGCGGGCAGCGTTTT
This sequence comes from Ruegeria sp. B11, assembly GCF_056539785.1. NCBI lineage: Bacteria > Pseudomonadati > Pseudomonadota > Alphaproteobacteria > Rhodobacterales > Roseobacteraceae > Ruegeria > Ruegeria sp. B11. The sequence goes on from NZ_JBQFVO010000002.1 coordinate 46,567, forward strand.
CGCACCCAGCGATGTTTCAACGCGCAGCCGTGTCCGACGTTGGGAAAGCGCCAAAAGCTCGATCACCGTGTCGCCGTTCATTCCCTTGCTGCTGGACTGGAACCGCATCAAGGACGGGCGGTCGCATTCAGTCATCTCGATAATGATATGACGTGGCTTGCCACGTATCTTGAATTCGGTCTCCCAGGTTATTCCGGCCTGCGGCACAACCGACCCCGTGACCCGACGCACATCGACCCCGCGCCGCAAGGCTTTGCGTTCGAAGCGTTCAAAATCCGAGACCATGGTGAAGACCGTCTCGATTGGGACATCGATATCTTCCTGCGCTGAAAACTGCATGTTTGCTTTTCTCTGCCCTAGATTGGGTTCAGTTTCTCGTCAGTCCAACGTGTCTGCAAGCCAGTGTTGCAACAAAAAGTGCGCAATCGCACCTTTTCGGGCAGGCAACAGCTTAGGGTGATCCCCAGCGAAGGCCTGCATCATCTCTGTCCGGGTGACCCAGATCGCATCCTCGATCTCGACCGGATCGATCTGGATATCGCGCGATAACGCCTCGCCTGCGCATCCAAACATCAGGGATGCGGGAAAGGGCCAGGGTTGGCTTGCGAGATAGCTCACCGCACCCACGGGCACGCCCGCCTCTTCCATCACTTCGCGCCGCACAGCGGCTTCCAGCGTTTCACCGGGCTCAACAAAACCAGCCAAAAGCGAATACATGCCTTCAGGCCAGCCCGGAGAGCGCCCCATCAGCACCGAATTGCCATGGGTAATCAACATGATGACCACAGGATCGGTGCGCGGGAAATGCTGGCCGCCGCAGGCCGGGCAACTGCGCTGCCATCCACCCTGAGACATCTCGCTGCGGGCACCACATCGGGCACAGAATTGATGCGTTTCGTGCCAGCCGATCACCGCCTTGGCGGTTGCCGCAATCTCTGCGTCTCGTGGGTTGAGGCGTGTCATGATGCGGCGCAGCTCGGCAAAGACACACCCCTCGGGCAGATCGGGGTGCTGCTGTTCGCTGCGGTCGACAAAATCTCCGACACCGGATAAATCCAGCCCTTCAGCCGCCCAGCCCGAGATGTCCATGGCAAAAAGCGGCGATCCATCCTCGGATTTTCCAAGGAAAATCGGTTGCTCGATCACACCGCCCGGGCCCTGTTCGAGAATCTTGTGCGTCATCGGAAGCCGGACGAGCCGGTCCAGTGCCTCACCCTCAACCAACAGTTTGCCGCGCCACAGCAACACACATGTTGCCAAAGGGTCACGATAAACCTGTGCCAGTTTGTCCGCGTCGCCGCGCAGCAAACCCGCCCGATCCAGTGCCGAGCCGCCAAATGTCACCTGTTCTGCGCGTTTCATGCCTGCCGTTCCTGACTGCCGCGCAAAGGGCTGCCACGTCTTACCTGATCGTGCAACGGGTATCGACCAAACATTTTTCGACCCTGCCGCGGAATGACCGCAGCATCGCCCCGGAAATTGCATTAAATCGACCTCATGGTGGAAACGTTGGCACACTGACAGCTAGAAGTTGAAGATATTGAAATCAAAGCATTTAATGCGACAACGAAGAGATGCAGATGATGGCGCACGGATTCGAATCCTTGCAACATCCGATCTACACATGCACCTCACGTCATATGACTACTATTCGGATCGCGCCGAACCTGCGATTGGTTTGACCCGTACCGCCAGCCTGATTCACGAGGCGCGCAGACAGGCTGAACGCGACGAAGCCCTCGTGCTGTTGTTTGACAATGGTGATAGCCTGCAGGGAACGCCATTTGGCAACTGGGCAGCTGAAAACGTGTCAGACGCCCATCCCCTGCCACGCGCGTTCAACACGTTGAACTATGACGCGATCGGATTGGGTAATCACGATTTCGGATTTGGGCTGGAACTCGTCAATCGCATCGCTCGCCAAACCGCCTGCCCAATGATTTGCAGCAATATGCAAACCACTCAGACCGAACAAGGTTGGGATGCACACACGATTCTGCATCGGGTTGTCAGACTAAATGGACAGGACACCGCAATCCGCATCGGGGTTCTTTCTGTTTTGCCCTCTCAAACCGCACAGTGGGAAGCACATCTGCTAACGGACCGGGTCGTGGTAACAGACATTCTGGCCGCTGCGCGGCGCGCTGCTGAAGATCTCAGCGTGCAAGGTTGCGACCTGATTGTCGCCCTTGCGCATACCGGACTGGGATCGGCAATGGCCGAGCCGGATATGGAAAACGCGATCATCCCGCTGGCCGAGATGCCGCTGATTGATGCCGTCGTCGCAGGCCACACCCATCTGACACTGCCCGGAAAGGCGCATGATGGTTATCCATTCGTCGACAGTACGCGGGGGCTTGTCCATGGAACGCCGGTTGTCATGCAGGGTTGGGCCGGGTCTCATCTTGGGATCATTGATCTGACACTGCAAAAAGATACCACCGGCGATTGGCGCATTACAGGCAGCCATGTCGAAGCGCGGGCAATCGCTCAATCGGGCACAGAAATACCCGAATGCCAAAGGATCACAGAGCTGTTTGCGACCGGCCACGCTGCGACGCGCAAAAGGGTGACCAGGCCAGTGGGCACAATCCCACACACGCTGCACAGCTACTTCTCATATTGCTTACCGGATCGCGGTCTGGCCTTGGTTGCGGCGGCTCAGGTCGCTGCCCTACGCCCGCATTTGGTCGATACCGACTGGGCAGATTTGCCTATCATATCGTCAGCCGCCCCGGCAAAGTTCGGCGGGCGCACAGGAAGCAAGTACTACACGGATATCCCCTCAGGTGAGATTTCAGTTCGACATATCGCCGATCTCAGTGTCTTTCCTAATGAATTGCGCGCGGTGCTGGCCTCAGGTTCTCAGATTCGGGACTGGCTTGAGATGTCAGCCGGGCTGTTCCATCAACTTGGATCAGACGCCCCGATCGATCTTGCCGATCCTCAGCGCACGGGCTTCAACTTCGATGTCCTGCATGGCGTCACCTACCAGATCGATCTTTCGCAACCGGCGCGGTTCGATACGCTCGGTCGAGTGATTGATCCGGCATTTTCCCGCATACGCAACCTGGAATTCGATGGGCAGCCGATTGCGCCTGACCAGAGTTTCCTTGTCGCCACCAATAACTACCGCGCCAATGGCGGTGGTCATTTTCCAATTGCGCGACAAGCCCGTATGATTGACCTGCCTCAGATCAGCATACAGGATATTCTATGCAAATACGTCGCTGGCACACTGCCCGCCGACCCACTTGCACATGCACCGCGCCCCTTTTCTTTTGTACCAAACCAAAGGCAGGGCGCGATCCTGACAACGGGGCCGCGCGCGCTACACCATGTTGCAGAGCTTGCTGAGTATCATCCACGCATTCTGCCCGACGATGCGGATGGTTTCATGCGTATTCATCTGACCTTCTGACGGGTTGCCATTTTCAGGGGATGCACCTATATCGGCTTTGAGAGGTTGGCGCGGGCGAGCGCCTCGCCAACCTGGTCAGGTCCGGAAGGAAGCAGCCACAACGAGCCCCGCTTGGGTCGATGTCCAACCTCTCACTTAGAACCCATCAGCCGCAGGAGGGCGTTTATGATTGTAGCAAATTCCCTTCGGGCAGACCGGTTCTGATCCTTTCCGATCAACTGACTGCCTGAACACATCACCAGCGGATGCGCGATTGCCATCCGGCGGGATTGCTGTTTCTGATCACAGGCAGACCAATGTTACTTTCCTTATCGGACCTCGGATGGTCCTCTCATTTCGCGGCTCAGCATGCGGCTGATCCGTCACTTCTACCGTATCGCATCTCGGCCGTACACCGGGATCGACTGATCGGGCTGAGCCCTGAAGGTGAATCGCCTTTGTTATCTCTGGATCAATCAACCGGCGCATATGCCGTTGGGGATTGGGTTCTGGCGGATGAAAACAAACGCATACGCCGAGTGCTGGACCGGCGCAGCCTGCTGCAGCGCCGGGCCGCAGGTACAGGGGCAGCGGCGCAGCTGATTGCTGCAAATGTTGATGTGCTGTTCATCGTTAGTTCCTGCAACGCCGATTTCAATATGCCACGATTGGAGCGGTATCTTGCGCTGGCACATCAGGCAGGCTGCTATCCGGTGGTCGTTCTGACCAAATCGGACATGTGCGATGATCCGAGCCTTTATGTAGATCAAGCCCAATCGCTCGCCCCGTTTCTGACGGTACTTGCGGTCAACGCGCTGGATCACGGCGATCTCGAACAAGTTCTGTCGTGGTGTCCGAAAGGACAAACCAGCGCCTTGCTTGGATCATCCGGCGTTGGGAAAACGACGCTCGCCAACGGGATGACGGGGCAGGATCAGGCCACCGCAGGTATTCGCGAAGACGATGCGCGCGGCAGGCACACAACAACCTCACGCGCCTTGCATCGCATGCGCAATGGCGGCTGGCTGATCGATACGCCCGGCATGCGCGCGTTACGTCTGCTAGATGCGCAAGAGGGGTTGGATGAGGTGTTCTCGGACATCTCAGACCTCAGCCTGAATTGCCGCTTCTCGGATTGTCAGCACGAGACCGAGCCCGGATGTGCGGTGCAGGCGGCAATCGACGCTGGTACGCTTGATCCCGCGCGGCTGGACCGCTGGCGCAAGCTGCGGCGCGAAGACCAACACAATTCCGCTTCGGTGGCGCAGGCCCGCGCCCGCGACAAGGCGTTCGGCAAGATGGTGCGCAGCGTGATGCACGAGAAAAAATCCCGTAAAGGGCTATAACGAAGCTGGGCACCGACCTACCGGTGCCCAGCGCTATCAGGCGATCAGTCTAGGCCAGACTGCCGCATTCCGTCTTGCGAATGCACCGATATGGCCGATCTTGGACACTCCTAATTCGCTTGGTGCAAGCAGATGGCGCCCGGCTTTGGGTCCATAGAGATCGGCAAGACGCCAGACAGCATCCGGCGGCACCATTTCATCATCTGCGAAGGTAAACAGATCGACACGTTTGCCCAAGTCTTTCCAGCGGGCGGCGGGCAGTGTCGTGCCGATCTCTGGCACATAGCTTTTGGGGGCGGTGCACCATTTGCGCCATTGCCAATAGACTTGGGCAGGCAGGTCCGATCCAAACCCGACCAACCGTCCGGGCAGGTAGCCAAGCGCCTTGACCACCAGCGGCGCGTGACCATACCAGAACAACGCCGCCAAAGCGCGATAAGGCCAAGGGTGATCCGCCAGCGTTACCAGACCCGAACAGACACAGATCATCCTGTCGATCTGATCGATATCGGGTTGGATCGGGCCAAACATTCCGCCCAAGGAATGACCGATGCTCCATAGCTTGGCCTGTGGAAACCGTCGGCGCATCTCGGCCCGGGCGGCTGGAATGTCGATCAACGCCCAATCGGCCATGGTGACATTTGACCGCTTTTGCGAACCCACCAAAGAGTGACCAAAATCCCGGTAGTCATAGGTCAGGCAGGCCATGCCCTGTTCTTCGGCGAGCCATCGGGCGAAGTGCTGATAGTAATCCCTCGGCACCCCAGTCGCACCGTTTATGACGACCACCTTTTCGGGGTCGGCAACCGGACGGTAAAGCCGCGCCGACAACATTGCCGGGTCGGACGGGATCTGAAAATCCTCGGTCACAACCGCCTGCTGCGTGTCCAACATGGTGCCCTCCAATACCGACTGAACTGATCAGTTCACCCGAAGCGCCTCAAGTCAAGGTTGACGTGGCTGGACCGTACGTCACTTGCCTGACGCAATCTTCTTGACTCGGGCACGGCGCAGCCGATAGCCATGTCGCGATGGTTCTCGCGCCCAATCGGGCCGGGATGAAAAGGGAACACGGTGCGGTTCTGCACGGAGAAAACCGGAAAGAACCTAGTCCGAGACTGCCCCCGCAACTGTAAGCGGAGAGCAATGCCGAGATACCACTGGCCTTGAAGGCTGGGAAGGTCGGCAAAGCGATGACCCGCAAGTCAGGAGACCTGCCATCAGATGTAGAACCGAAACTCGGGCGGGGTGTCCGGGACGGGTTTGATCGTGCTCTGCACCGACCAACCTGTGCCACGCCCTCGCCCTGCGCGCGGAGGGCGCATTGATGATCTGGAAGACTAAAACGCACGAATTCGCGGCGACCGTGTGCCAACGTACTGGGGCAACCTGCCCCGCACTGGCGCAAATGGCGCGGGCTCTGACGCAGGCCATGTCCACCACAAAACCGGTCACAAAATCTGGGTTTGAGATTGAAGGCAGTATTGACCTGTCGCACTGCCCAGAGGGATGTACCGCCCGCTTTCGCGCCCAATGCGACCAGATACGTGTATTCTGCGGAACCGATCCTGAAATCGATACCGGCCGGCTGGATGACTACGCAGACATGATGTTCGGAACCGAGTACCGCAGCCTACCCGCAGACCTGCTAAGGAATCCTCCTTGCGCCATGCTTGAGGCTTCGCTTCTGGTGCAGCACAACGGTGGCGAAATCTCGCCACATGTTGGTGTCTAAGCCGTCAAACGGCTTGAACACGGGCCGGTTCAACGGCCCAAAGCATCTGGGCATTTGTCTCGACTGCGCAAGGACGCACCGTACGCAATCGCTTCAATGCCGCCTCAGGCCGTTCACCGCATTCAACCATCAGACGCAGAACCACCATCCCGGATCGGCCACAGCCACCACGGCAATGCACTAGCACACGGCCACCACCTGACAACGCCTGACGGGCAGTCGCGCCAACGCGGGGCCAGCGGTCCAAAATCTCTTTGGGTGGCGTGCCAAAATCTTCGATCGGCAAATGCACCCATCTGCTGGCACGCCCCTGAATATCAGCGCCAAAATTCCGCGCACCATCCTGAATCATCTCGACCTCAGTCGTCATCGAGATCACAAGTCCCGGCTTCCAGTCTGCGATAAGATCGAGGTCTTCGGTATAAGTGCCTCCGCGCCCGGGCATCGATGACAAGGCCAAGGTGCCTCCGCCAACCTGCAACGCATAAACCACCAGTTGCGACATAATCTCCCCCCAAACAAACTTCACCCAACAACATACTGGTCCAGTAAATAGAATAGAGTGGATTTTAGCCGCATACCCACGCATTCCAAAATGAAAATCGTCCCGGCCGGCTGTGGACGCGGGCGGCGGGGGCCTCTACGCTGCGGCGTAACGCGAATCCGACAGAGCAGACATGACCGAGACGCCCAGCCCCGCCTACCAGGTTCTTGCCCGCAAATACCGCCCCGAAACCTTTGCCGATCTAGTCGGTCAGGACGCCATGGTGCGCACTCTGAAAAACGCCTTCGAGGCGGACCGGATCGCGCAGGCCTTCATCATGACCGGCATCCGCGGTACCGGCAAGACGACGACCGCTCGGATCATAGCCAAGGGTATGAACTGCATCGGTCCCGATGGCAGCGGCGGCCCTACCACCGAACCCTGCGGTCAATGTGAACACTGCGTAGCCATCATGGAGGGCCGCCATGTCGATGTGATGGAGATGGACGCCGCCAGCCGCACCGGTGTCAATGACATCCGCGAGATCATCGACAGCGTCCGCTATCGCGCTGCGTCCGCGCGCTACAAGATCTATATCATCGACGAGGTTCACATGCTGTCGACCAGCGCTTTCAACGCGCTGCTCAAGACGCTGGAAGAACCCCCCGAACACGTGAAGTTCATCTTTGCCACCACCGAGATTCGCAAGGTCCCGGTGACCGTCCTGTCCCGTTGCCAGCGCTTTGATCTGCGCCGGATCGAGCCGGAGGATATGATCGGACTGCTGCGCAAAATTGCAGGTGCCGAGGGGGCACAGATTGCCGAGGATGCGTTGTCGTTGATCACCCGGGCCGCCGAGGGATCGGCGCGGGATGCGACCTCACTGCTGGATCAAGCGATCTCGCACGGGGCCGGTGAAACCAGCGCGGATCAGGTGCGCGCGATGCTGGGGCTGGCCGATCGGGGCCGGGTGCTGGATCTGATGGATATGATCCTGCGCGGCGATGCTGCAGGCGCGTTGACCGAGCTGAGCGGGCAATATGCCGAAGGGGCTGATCCACTCGCCGTCTTACGCGATCTGGCTGAAATCACGCATTGGGTTTCGGTGGTCAAGATCACCCCGGATGCCGCCGAAGATCCCACCGTTTCCCCCGACGAACGCGCCCGAGGTCAACAAATGGCCGAGGCTCTGCCCATGCGAGTCCTTACACGCATGTGGCAAATGCTGCTGAAAGCGCTCGAGGAAGTTTCCGCCGCACCCAACGCAATGATGGCTGCGGAAATGGCCGTGATCCGCCTGACCCATGTGGCCGACTTGCCTAGCCCGGAGGAGCTGATCAAGCGTCTGCAAGATACGCCTCCGCCGCCCAATGGTGGCCCCGGCAAGGGAATCGGTGCGCCCGGACATGCTCCTTCCGCGCCACAGGCTGTGGCCCGACCGGCCTATGCCGCATCGGGGATTGGCGGCAGCGCGGGCGGGCCAACGGCCGCGCTGGCCCAGGATGTGCAGGCAGCGCTGGCACGTTATCCTACATTTGAACATGTGGTTGAACTGATCCGAGCCAACCGGGACGTGAAGCTGCTAGTCGAGGTCGAAAACGGCGTGCGTCTGGTTTCCTATCAACCGGGCAGGATCGAGTTCGCACCGACCGACAACGCCCCGACCGACCTGTCGCAACGATTGGGCGCGTCGCTGCAGCGTTGGACAGGCAACCGCTGGGCTGTTTCTATTGTCTCTGAGGGCGACGCCCCGACGATTGCCGAGGTTCGGGATGCCGCTGAGCTGGCCCTGAAGGCCGAGGCGGAACAGCACCCTCTGGTGCAAGCAGTGCTGACCCATTTCCCCAAAGCGCGGATTAAGAGCATCGAAAGCGCCGAACAACGCGCCGCTCAGGTCGAAATCGAGGCCCTGCCCGAGGTTGAAGACGAATGGGACCCGTTCGAAGAAGACTGACCTTCGTGCATAGCGCCCCTCACCCAAATGCTCCCGCACCCGCCGCGGGCCATCGGCTGACGCCGATACCCCTGAGCGGCTTTGGACCCGGCAGCGCGCCTTACTCGCCGCCGGGCCCAACGGGAGGAAAGGTCTTGCCAAAGACCTTGACGACAGGCGGGAGTATCCTGACCTCTTGTGCCGCGCGGTTACGCTTCGTATCTAGGCCACAAATCGAGTGACAGGAGATTACCGATGCTAAAAGGTTTAGGCGGCTTGGGTGACATGGCCAAGATGATGAAATCCGCGCAGGATCTGCAGACCAAGATGACAGATATGCAGGAAGAGCTGAACACCATCATGGTCGTCGGCGAATCCGGTGCCGGGCTGGTCAAGGCCACCGCGACCGCCAAGGGTGAGCTGAAAGGTCTGGATATCGACCCGTCGATCTTTAACGGTGACGACAAGGAAGTAGTCGAAGACCTCATCCTCGCCGCGATCAAGGACGCCCAAACCAAGGCGCAGGAACGTTCGCAGGCAGAAATGGCCAAGCTGACCGAAAGCATGGGCCTGCCCGCAGACATCAAGCTGCCGTTCTGATACACCCTCCTGACGGATCTATGGCCGGGGCGTGTTTCCCTGGCCCAATTGCGAGGGTCTCACGGTGAGTTCGAACAGTGACATCGACAATCTGATCGACCTGATGGCCAAGCTGCCCGGTCTCGGCCCCCGCTCGGCCCGCCGCGCAGTCCTGCACCTGATCCGCAAACGCGCCCTGCTGCTGACGCCGCTTTCTGACGCCATGCAGCAGGTAGCCGTAACTGCCCGTGAATGCCTGAACTGCGGCAATGTGGGCACCACTGATATCTGCGACATCTGCAATGATGAGGCCCGCGCAACCGGAGAACTGTGCGTAGTCGAAGACGTCGCAGATCTTTGGGCGATGGAGCGCGCCGGGGTCTTCAAGGGCCGCTATCACGTTTTGGGCGGCACGTTGTCGGCTTTGGACGGAGTCGGCCCGGATGAATTGCGCATCCCCCGGTTGAAGGACCGGGTTGTGGCCGAGAGTATCACCGAGATCATCCTCGCCCTGAACGCCACCGTCGATGGTCAGACCACCGCCCACTACATCGCGGATCAGTTGGAGGGGCAGGTTCGTCTGACATCCCTGGCACAAGGTGTGCCGATTGGGGGCGAGTTGGACTATCTGGATGATGGGACGATTACGGCGGCTTTGCGGGCGAGGAAGGAAATCTGACAAAGTGTGTTCGGCATGCACTGTCAATCTACACTAGAAATTAGCTTGTGGGTAATTCAGGAAACCGCATTGACCAAGTACCCCGATCTGTTTGTCCTAAGACATGGCGAAACCGAGTGGAATACCTTGGGCAAGTTTCAAGGCCGCAAGAACTCTCCGCTAACGGAAACCGGTATCTATCAGGCGCGGCAGCAGAGGGAGATACTTGGCCGTATCCCCAACCACCCCAAACGCGTGTTCGTCAGCCCGCAGGAGCGGGCGCAACACACCGCAAGGCTGGCGATTGCACCCCAGTTTGATTTCGCAAACGATGACCGGTTAACGGAAATCGCATTTGGCCAATGGGAAGGCGCGACGCGGGAATTCATTCGGACTCAAATCGATTGCCCATACGAGTCCTATCATTGGTATTTTCGCAGCCCGGATGGCGAAAGCTTTGACGAGATCTATGAGAGGGTACAATCGTTCTTAGACGAGCAAGACGAATCCGCAATCGTGGTGACGCACGGGGTTACGTCACTGATATTGCGCGGGATTTGGCTGGGCCTTGGCATCAACGATCTGTTAAAACTTCCCAGGACCCAAGGATGTGTTTTCCGCCTGTCAAACGGCACCGAGACGATCTTGACCAAGACGGGTAGTTTGCAATGATCTTGGCGGATAAGTGTTTTTGGTGTCCTTTAGATTCAAATCTCAAATTAGCTTGAAAAACGAACAGAGTTAAATTCCACTGAGCGAAAGACTTGGAGCACATAATGACCCGCCTTCTCGCACTCACCTTAGCCGCCTTCGCCGCCACTGCTGCCCTGTCGCAGGAACTTATCGACAAAGGTTTTGTCGAAGGCTGGAACATCATGATGGACCCCAATCTTGGCAATGGGTGCCTGATACAAACCGTGTATCAGGACCTCTCGGTGGTGCGGCTAGGCTATGACGCGTTGGATAATCGCGGGTATTTCACCGTTTACAACAAGGCTTGGGGCGACATTAAACCGGGGGAACAATACCCAATCCGGTTTGAGCTGGACGGCAAGAGCTTTGATGCCACCGCCATCGGGTTCAAGCAGGATCGCGTGCCCGGCGCGACGGTGTTCTTTACGGACCGGAGTTTCGTCACCTCGATTGCGCAGAACAAGACCATGACCGTCTACAATCCCGAAGGTCAAACCGTCATGGCGATTGATCTGAAAGGCACCGCCAAAGCGCTGGATTATGCGCGCGACTGCCAGAACAAAAAACTCTAACGAATCGGATCAAACACCGCGTCTTTAGCGGTGCAATCACGGATCACGTCGCGGCCACAGGGCACCGGGTCAAGATTGCGGGACAGGCATAGGCGGACTTCTTCGATATAGCCTTGCTTACAGGTGATGGTGATCATGTCAGGCTCGAGCGTGGGATTGGCCTTGAGAAAGGCCTCTTCCACCACCGAAGCGGGCAGTTTGACCGTCGCGTCCAGCTTGCGGAACACCTCGGGGCGCGCAACTCCTGCATAAGCCTGCCGTGAAAGGGCGAAATAGTCGGGTGCACTGAGGCCCGAACAGGTGCCGTGCTTTTTCCATTGATGCCAGGCCAACCCGGATGAGCCCTGAATATCCTCCATTTCCCGCGTCATGCGGCGTGTGGGTGGCGCTTCGGACGTGCGACAATACGAAGGCCAGCCCTGATGGAATTGCGGCCAGAGCCCATGCAATATCCACCCATGATCGTGTCGCGTGTCGCACTGATCCGAGCCGCGCGCATCGCCTTCGCGGGCGCACCAATTGGGCGACCAGCTGAGCGACAGGACGTAGTAGTCAAAATCGCCCGCCTTTTCGCCCTCGGCCATCGCAGCCATGGCACTCAGCACCCACAAAATCGCCCAGCGCATTCGCCTCTTCCCTTCTTTAGCTGTCGCGACTATATAGGCCCCAAGTTCCCCGACAACGGAAACCTGCCCCATAGCTTCGGGGCCGCCGAATTCCGGCGACGGGACAGATGTATTTATAGGAGACGGGCTGATGGCAAAACCGCTTATGGCCAAGGCAACCGCCGTATGGCTGGTGGACAACACCACGATCAGCTTCAAGCAGATCGCGGATTTCGTAGGCATGCACGAGCTGGAAGTGCAGGGTATTGCGGATGGTGATGTGGCTGCAGGTGTCAAAGGGTTTGACCCGATTGCCAACAACCAGCTGACTCAGGAAGAAATTGACACCGCGCAAAACAACCCGCTGCACAAGCTGAAGCTGAAATTCAATCCGGCGGCATCAGGCGAAGAGAAACGCCGTGGTCCGCGCTACACCCCGCTGTCCAAGCGTCAGGACCGTCCGAACTCGATCCTGTGGCTGGTCAAGTTCCACCCGGAACTCAGCGACGGCCAGATTGCCAAGCTGGTCGGCACCACCAAGCCGACCATCCAGTCGATCCGCGAGCGGACGCACTGGAACATCTCGAACATGCAGCCGATCGATCCGGTTGCCCTGGGTCTGTGCAAACAATCCGAACTGGATGCCATCGTGCAAAAGGCCGCGGCCAAGAAAGCAGCCGAAGGTGGCGTGATGAGCGATGATGAGCGTCGCAAACTGGTCTCGACCGAACAGTCGCTTGAGATGGATTCAGCGCCCAAGATCCCGACCGCGATCGAAGGTCTCGAGACATTCTCGTTGTCCGAGGACACCAACGAGAAGGAAGACGAAGAGCCCATCGTCGATGCGGATAGCTTCTTCAACCTGCCCAAGGGTGGTGGTGATGAAGAAGACGAAGACGATCTGCGCCCCTGAGATGCGCATGGTCCCGGCCTCGAATAGCCGGGACCCGATTTTTTGGGTGATTTGATGCTAAAGGTTCTATCCTTATTCTTCGACGCGCATCGTGCCGTTTCAATCTATGTGTTCCTGAAATCCTGGTGGTTGGCCATTACAGGTGCCGTAGTGATGATTGCGATAGTCGCTGGCTTGCTGTTGCTGAATGACGACGGCAAGCACGAGCACGAGGCGTTTCTCACCGTCGCGGTTTTGTCGGCGACACCGATCAATGGCGATCTCAAGAACGGGGTCATTGCTTCGGTGCGCTTGCCGGATGGCTCAGCAGCATCAATCACCTCGACCGAAGGGCCGATTGCTCAGACAGTTGGAACCCAAGCCTGTATCGAGAAACGGGTTTTCGTTGAAAGTGGAGAGCCAAGGTATCGGTTCAAACTGCCACGATATTGCGAAGCGAGCTAGAAAAGCAAAACCGCCCGATGGCTCAACCGGGCGGTTTTTTTTGTTCAGATCATCTGAAACAGGATGCCTGCTACGATAGCGCCGCTGATGCCCAATCCCAGATAGGTGGCAAAGACGCGCGGTTTCACCAGTGACCACACGGCCGCCATCGCAGGTATCGAACTGACGGCGCCGGCCACCATGAACGACATCGCAGCACCCGCACTCATACCCTGCTCCATCAGACCCGCAAGAAGCGGTGGTGCGACGTAGGAGTTCAGATAGGCAGGCATTCCGACCAAGGCAGCGATGACAATTGGCACAACACCCTCACCACCAACAACGCGGGCGATCAGGTCTGCCGGAACATAGCTGACCAGCAATGCTTCGAGCACGTAGGCAAATGCCAGCCATTTGAGCAGGAACAGGCCATTGTGAACGAACTCAACCCGAAAGCGCGTCCGACGGTCAGGGTCTTGCCAGAACTTCCAGACGGGTTTGTCATCTTGCTTTGGTCCGCAACCGCAGCAACCAGCGGGTTTGTATTCACGCAACGGCTGCGCAAAGGCACCTCCCCGCATCAGGGTGCGCACGGCAAACCCGCCGAACAAACCCAACGCGACAGCAGCAACCGCTTTACCAATTGCAAACGGCCAACCCAGCGCACCCGCAGTAATCAGCAACGTCGGGGGGTCGATCAACGGTGAACTGAGCCAGAATGCCATCACGGCCGACAATGGCGCACCCAGAGCCAGCAATCCCGCGATGAATGGGATCACTTCGCAGGAACAAAATGGGGCCAGCCCGCCAAACAACGCGGCCAGAAAGATCATCCGTGTCTCGCGACCCTCAAATGCGCGGGCGACCATGACTTCGGCCCCGGTTGCCTTCAGGTATGATAGCAGCAGAACAGCAAACAGGATGTACTGGCCCGTATGCGCAAGCGCTTTGGCGGCAAAACTCACAACCTCGGTCCAGTTGCCCGGATCAAGAATGGCCACCAGTGCCAGTATGACCACGATCAGAGCCCAGGGCGTTTTGATCAGGTCGATCAGGTTTCTGGAAAGTGGCTTGGGGTTTTGGGTCAGTTCAGCCATCGTTTGCGGCCTTTCCGATTTCGTCTGCGCAGCATTCACTAAGGATGAACTGCGCCAGGTTTCTCAATTCGTCAAAGCACGCGCGGTTGATCGTGCTACGCCCGATCTTCTCTTGCTCAACTACTCCGCCAGCAGCCAGAAACCGCAGATGATGCGCCAGAGTCGAGGGCGCGATTCCTGTCCTCGTTTGAATTTCTCCAACGGTCAGGCCTGCTTCCCCAGCACGAACCAAGGTCTTAAGAACCTTCAATCGGGCTTCCGAGCCCATGGCAGAGAAACCTGCGGCAGCTTCTTCCCACATCCTTTACCTCCATTAAACTAGATTACTGGTTATTTAGTTTAATTCGTATCCTGCGTCAACCACACGTGTGCGTAAAACTCCCAACATGGTTCGCAGGGCCATAAGTCCAGATTGCCACCGCCTTAGGTCCAACCTATAACGATGCAATGGGTATTTCGGTCGACACATTCTTTTTGGAACGCAATGGGCAAGGCACCTTACAGGCGCAGCTGCAACAGCTGATTGCCGAAGGCATTCTGTCAGGACGCTTCCACGTCGGGGAAAAGCTGCCCTCGTCCCGTAAACTTGCTGCCCATTTGGGTGTCAGCCGGATTACGGTCACGCTTGCCTATACTGAACTGCTGGCCAATGATTACCTGACCGCCAAAGGCCGGTCGGGATACTATGTTTCCGAAAATGCGCCAGTGCCGCCGACCTACACGCCAGTGCGGCGCGACACCGAAGTGGTTGACTGGGATCAGGCGTTTGCTCGCCGTTTCTCGGGCGGTGATGTGCTGACAAAACCCAGCAACTGGCGTGACTACCGCTATCCCTTCATTTATGGCCAAGTCGACAGAAAGCTGTTCGATCATGCAAACTGGCGTCTCTGCGCAGTTCGGGCGTTGGGACATAAGGACTTTGATTCTCTGACCGGGGACTATGTCGATCAAGATGACCCGCTGCTGCTTGAATTCATCGCCCGGCATACTCTTCCCCGCCGTGGAATTGTAGCCCGGCCCGAAGAAATCTTGATCACCCTGGGCGCTCAGAACGCCCTTTGGCTGGCGTCTCGCATATTGCTGAACCGGAACCGTAGGGCAGCGATCGAGGACCCCTGCTATTACGCCCTGCGCGATCTTCTGATTCACTCGGAATGCAAGCTGTCTTATCTGAAGGTCGACCGGGACGGGTTGCCCCCGGAAACAATCCCTGACGATACCGACGTCATATTCACCACCCCCAGCCACCAGAGCCCGACAACCGCGACCATGCCGGTGGACCGCCGACATGCACTGCT
Source organism: Ruegeria sp. B11 (assembly GCF_056539785.1). NCBI lineage: Bacteria > Pseudomonadati > Pseudomonadota > Alphaproteobacteria > Rhodobacterales > Roseobacteraceae > Ruegeria > Ruegeria sp. B11. Next base: position 62,303 of record NZ_JBQFVO010000002.1, read on the forward strand.
GCGTCGTGCCCGCGAATTGGATGCAATGATCGTCGAGGATGACTATGAATTTGAAATGTCATTTCTCGGAGCCCCGTCACCGGCGCTCAGGTCAATGGATCGCGATGGGCGGGTGATCTACGTGGGCAGCTTTTCCAAGTCGCTGTTTCCGGGGCTTCGATTGGGCTACATGGTCGGGTCCGAACCCTTTATCCGTGAAGCGCGCGCCCTGCGATCTCTGGTCTTGCGTCACCCTCCTGGCCACATGCAGCGAACCGCAGCCTACTTCCTATCGCTCGGCCACTATGATGCTCAGATCCGGCGCATGTCTAAAACGCTGCAACGCCGTCGCGAAGCGATTGAGGAGGCGATTGGACAATATGGTCTGACTGTTGCTGGGCGCGGGATGCTGGGCGGATCATCGATCTGGATGCAAGCGCCGCTGCATGTAGACACCAGCAAACTGGCCCGAGACCTGCAGCGCCAAAGCGTCCATATCGAACCGGGTGAGGCATTTTTTTCAAGCCAGAACAGGCCAAAGAACTTTTATCGGCTGGGCTACTCTTCAATCTCGTCGGATCGTATCGAACCGGGAATCCAACAGATTGCTGAAGCGATCCGGCGTTCTTAAGCACTCTGGACTTAAACCGCTACCGGTTCTGGCCCTAACGCCACAGACACCCGTACGCCAAAACCGATCAGAAAACTGGGTGCAAAACCCCCGTTCCATCCTTCTATGATCGGAGATTACGCAGATGAAGATGACCACTGAAGAAGCCTTTGTAAAAACCCTGCAGATGCATGGCATCGAACATGCGTTCGGTATCATCGGCTCGGCCATGATGCCGATCTCCGACATCTTTGGCAAAGCAGGCATCACTTTCTGGGATTGTGCCCACGAAGGGTCCGGCGGCATGATGGCTGACGGCTACACCCGCGCAACCGGCAAGATGTCGATGATGATCGCCCAGAACGGCCCCGGCATCACCAATTTTGTGACCGCCGTCAAAACTGCCTATTGGAACCACACTCCGCTGCTGCTGGTCACTCCGCAGGCCGCAAACAAGACCATGGGTCAAGGTGGATTCCAGGAAATGGAGCAGATGCGCATGTTCGCAGACTGCGTTTGCTACCAGGAAGAGGTGCGTGACCCCAGCCGTATGGCCGAGGTTCTGAGCCGCGTAATCATGAACGCCAAGCGCGCTTCGGCACCTGCGCAGATCAACGTTCCGCGCGACTTCTTCACTCAGGTGATCGACATCGAGCTGCCTGCTGTTGTTGAGTTTGAACTGCCTTCGGGTGGTGCATCGGCCGTATCCGAAGCTGCCGCTCTGCTGTCGAACGCAAAGAACCCCGTTATCCTGAACGGTGCAGGCACCGTTCTGTCGAAAGGCGGCATCGAAGCGTCGAAAGCACTGGCCGAGCGTCTGGACGCTCCGGTTTGCGTTGGCTACCAGCACAATGACGCTTTCCCCGGCTCGCACCCACTGTTCGCTGGCCCGCTGGGCTATAACGGCTCAAAAGCCGGTATGCAGCTGATCAAGGAAGCAGACGTTGTTCTGTGCCTCGGTACACGCCTGAACCCGTTCTCGACCCTTCCAGGCTACGGCATGGAGTACTGGCCTGCAGATGCAAAGATCATTCAGGTCGACATCAACCCCGACCGCATCGGCCTGACCAAGAAGGTTTCGGTTGGTATCGTGGGCGATGCGGCGAGCGTTGCCACCAGCATCCTGAACCAACTGTCCGACACAGCCGGTGACGAAGGCCGCGACGCGCGCAAGGCTAAGATCGCCGAAACCAAATCGCGTTGGGCGCAAGAGTTGACCTCGATGGACCACGAGCAGGACGATCCGGGCACCACGTGGAACGAACGCGCGCGCGCTGCCAAGCCGGACTGGCTGAGCCCGCGCAAAGCATGGCGCGCGATCCAGTCCGCGCTGCCGAAAGAGGCGATCATCTCGTCCGACATCGGCAACAACTGCGCCATCGGCAACGCCTATCCTTCGTTTGAAGAAGGCCGCAAGTATCTGGCCCCCGGCCTGTTCGGCCCCTGTGGCTATGGTCTGCCTTCGGTCATTGGCGCGAAGATCGGCTGCCCGGATGTACCAGTTGTCGGCTTCTCTGGCGACGGTGCCTTTGGCATTGCAGTCACTGAACTGACCGCCATCGGTCGCGAAGAATGGCCAGCCATCACTCAGGTTGTGTTCCGCAACTACCAGTGGGGTGCGGAAAAGCGCAACTCGACCCTGTGGTTCGATGACAACTTCGTCGGCACCGAGTTGGACACAAAAGTGTCCTATGCCGGCATCGCCAACGCCTGTGGCCTGAAAGGCGTCATCGCACGCACTCAGGATGAGCTGACGGCGGCGCTGAGCCAGGCGATCGAGGATCAGAAGAACGGCATCACCACCCTGATCGAAGCAATGATCAATCAGGAACTGGGTGAACCCTTCCGTCGCGACGCGATGAAGAAGCCGGTTGAGGTTGCAGGTATCGACGCAAGCGACATGCGTCTGCAGCAGGTTTGATTGCTGTCAAAAACATAAGTCGGACCGGGTTCAACCGGTCCCCTTAAAAAAAGCAGAGGAAGGGGGTGCCTGCACTCTCTTCCTCTATATGGTTGAGCCCGGTGTGCTTACGCTCCAGTGTGTTCAACACGTACAGGTACCAAGGCGATCCGCCACAGGGAGAGACAGCGTGAATCAACAACCGAACCTCAACCTATCCCCACCCGTGTCAGACGAGATCCGCCGGACCACGTGCTATATGTGTGCCTGCCGCTGCGGTATCAACGTGCACATGAAGGATGGGAAGGTCGCCTATATCGAAGGCAATCGGGATCATCCGGTAAACAAGGGCGTTCTCTGCGCCAAAGGCAGCGCGGGGATTATGCAGGTGAACGCCCCGTCGCGCCTACGCGCACCGCTCAAACGCGTCGGCCCGCGTGGGTCTGGCGAGTTCGAAGAGATCAGTTGGGACGAGGCGCTCGAGATCGCTGTCGGTTGGCTAAAACCGATCCGCGAAGACAATCCTGAGAAACTGGCCTTTTTCACCGGCCGTGATCAGAGCCAGAGCTTCACCAGTTTCTGGGCACAGAATTTCGGCACCTGTAACTATGCGGCCCATGGCGGGTTCTGTTCGGTCAACATGGCAGCCGGTGGCATCTACACGATGGGCGGTGCATTCTGGGAATTCGGTCAGCCCGACTGGGATCACACCAAGCTGTTCATGCTGTTCGGCGTGGCAGAAGACCACGACAGCAACCCGATTAAAATGGGCATCGGCAAGATCAAGGCGCGCGGTGCCCGTGTGATTGGGGTAAATCCGATCCGCTCGGGCTATAACGCCGTGGCAGATGATTGGGTCGGCATCACCCCCGGTACCGATGGCCTGTTCATCTTGTCGATGATCCATGTGCTGATGAAGGCAGGCAAAATCGATCTGGATTACCTAAGTCGCTACACCAACGCGCCGGTCCTGATCAACGCATCCGACGGTCCGGAAAAGGGTCTGTTCCTGAAAGACCATGACGGCAAGCCATTGGTCATCGACCGCAATACCGGCAAGCTGACTGCTTTCGACACCCCCGGCGTCCGCCCTGACCTATCAGCGACCTACGAAAAGGACGGTGTCACCCACCGCCCCGTCTTCCACCACATGGCAGAACGGTATCTGGCGGATGAATACGCCCCCGAGGCAATCGCAGATAAATGCGGCGTACCGGCGACCCGCATTCGCGCGATTGCTGGCGAGCTCGCCCGTGTGGCCTTTGATGAAGCGTTCGAACTGGACCATGAATGGACCGATTTCCGGGGCGAGAAGCACTCGAAGATGATTGGTCGCCCCGTCGCGATGCACTCGATGCGTGGTGTCTCAGCCCATGCCAATGGTTTCCAGACCTGCCGCGCCCTACATGTATTGCAGATCCTGCTTGGAACGGTCGAAGTCCCCGGCGGCTTCCGCTTCAAGCCGCCCTACCCCAAGCCAGTTGAGGCGCATCCGACTCCGCATTGTAAGGTGACGCCGAATACACCGCTGGACGGGCCGCATCTGGGGTTTGTTCGCGGCCCCGAGCATCTGGCGCTGAAAGAAGACGGCAGCCCGGCGCGGATCGACAAAGCGTTTACATGGGAAAACCCGATGTCCAGCCACGGGCTGATGCACATGGTGATCTCGAATGCCCATGCAGGCGATCCCTACAAGATCGATACGTTGTTCATGTACATGGCCAACATGTCCTGGAATTCGACGATGAACACCAAGGGTGTCATGGACATGCTGACGGACAAGGATGAGAACGGCGACTACGTGATCCCGCATATCATCTATTCCGATGCTTATTCCTCGGAAATGGTGGCCTATGCCGACCTTATCCTGCCCGATACAACCTATCTGGAACGACACGACTGTATCTCGCTACTGGACCGCCCGATCTGCGAGGCCGAGGCAGCGGCAGACGCGATCCGCTGGCCGGTGATTGAACCCGACCGCGACGTACGCGGCTTCCAGTCGGTTCTGATCGATCTGGCCAACCGCATGGGCCTGCCCGGCTTTACCAACGATGATGGCAGCGCCAAGTGGACGGATTACGCCGACTATATCGTCAACCACGAACGCAAGCCGGGGATTGGACCGCTTGCCGGTTTCCGGGGCGAAAACGGCGACAAGGAAGGTCGTGGCGAGGTTAACCCCGACCAATTGAACCAATACATCGAGAATGGTGGCTTCTATGTCGCGCATATTCCCGAAGGTGCGGATTACTACAAACCTTGGAACACTGCCTATCAAGACTGGGCTGTGGGCATGGGTATCTATGACAGCCCACAGCCCTATCTATTCCAGCTCTATTCCGAGCCGATGCGTAAATTCCAACTGGCCGCCGAAGGCTACGGGGAACGCCAGCCCCCAGATCACCTGCGCGCGCAGATCCAAGATACAATGGACCCCCTGCCCATTTGGTACGAAACCGATCAGACCGGCAATGAAGGCTTCACCGTCAACGCTCTGACCCAGCGGCCAATGGCGATGTATCATAGTTGGGGCACACAAAACGCCTGGTTGCGTCAGCTGCATGGGCGCAACCCGCTATACGTCCCGACCAAGCTGATGCGTGAACACGGGCTGCAAGACGGCGATTGGGCCAAAGTCAGCTCTCCACATGGCGAGATCACGGTACCCGTCATGGAGATGGCTGCGCTGAACAACAATACCGTGTGGACTTGGAATGCCATCGGAAAGCGCAAAGGGGCCTGGGCCTTGCAGAAAGACGCCCCCGAGGCCACCAAGGGTTTCCTGCTCAACCACCTGATCCACGAGCTGCTGCCCCCCAAAGGTGACGGCCTGCGCTGGGCAAACTCTGATCCGATCACCGGTCAGGCCGCCTGGTTCGATCTGAAGGTAAAAATCGAAAAGGCCGCCGCTCCAAGCGATGCTGAAAGCCAGCCAGAATTCGCTCCAATCAAATCGCCGGTCGGGCAAGGGCCAAAGGATTTGGCCTGGAAGGTGGGCAAATGACCCGATCCGTTCTTCATCTGGCTATAAATATCTCGGGGTCTGGGGCAGAGCCCCAGCCCGCCCTGACCACAATCGCAGAGGCAAGGCAGTCATGACCCAGCTCCCCAAATCAACCGAACGCAAGATGGGTCTGGTCATTGATCTGGATACCTGCGTTGGCTGCCATGCCTGCGTCATTTCATGCAAAGGCTGGAACACCGAAAACTACGGCGCGCCACTGTCGGATCAGGATGCTTATGGTGCTGACCCTTCAGGCACCTTCCTGAACCGGGTGCACTCTTACGAGGTGCAACCCGCCGAAGGGCATGCCCAATTGATCCACTTCCCAAAATCCTGCCTGCATTGTGAAGACGCACCCTGCGTGACCGTCTGCCCCACCGGTGCCAGCTACAAGCGGGTCGAGGACGGCATCGTTCTGGTCAACGAAAGTGACTGTATCGGCTGCGGCTTGTGCGCATGGTCCTGTCCCTATGGCGCGCGCGAGCTGGATCAGGCCGAAGGCGTAATGAAGAAATGCACGCTTTGCGTCGATCGGATTTACAACGAGAACCTACCCGAGGTGGATCGTGTGCCTTCTTGTGTGCGCACCTGCCCGGCGGGTGCTCGGCATTTTGGCGATCTCGGCGACCCTGGCAGTGATGTCAGCAAGCTGGTCGTCGAACGTGGCGGCATGGACCTGATGCCTGAACAGGGCACCAAACCCGTCAACAAGTACCTGCCGCCCCGACCCAAGGACAAAATTGAGGAGCAGATTGACATCCTGGCCCCTCTGCTGGCCCCGGTCGCCGAAGAGCCCAAGGGTTTCCTCGGCTGGCTCGACAAGACCCTGGAGAAGCTCTGATGCACCCGGCACCTTCCGTTATCATCTTTACCACCCTGTCCGGCCTCGGATTTGGACTCTTGTTCTTCCTGGGGCTCGGCATACCTGACGTCTCGGGCTGGGTCGCGTTTGTGTTTTTTGCAATTGCCTATGGCTTGTCCGTTGGCGGTTTGCTCGCGTCGACATTCCACCTCGGCCACCCAGAGCGCGCCTGGAAAGCCTTCACCCAGTGGCGCTCAAGCTGGCTCAGCCGCGAGGGCTGGTGCGCGGTCATCGCGCTGCTCGTCATGGGGCTCTATGCAATTGGTGCGGTCTTTCTAGGCCAACGCTGGGGTGTGCTGGGCTGGATCGGGGCGGCATTCTCGCTGGCCACGGTCTTCACCACATCGATGATCTACACGCAGCTCAAGACCATCCCTCGCTGGAACATGAACCTGACACCGGCCATGTTCTTGTCGTTCAGCCTTGCAGGCGGTGCTTTGTTGGCCGGAGCGGAAGCGCTTGCCCCTTGGTTGCTGGCTATTGCCGGCGCTGTACAGCTTGCCTATTGGGCCAAGGGCGACGATGCGTTGTCCCGATCGGGAACCACGCTGGCAACCGCGACAGGGCTTGGTGAGCGAGGCGCTGTCCGCGCATTCGAACCACCTCATACAGGTACAAACTATCTGCTGCGTGAGTTTGTGCATGTGGTCGGTCGGAAGCATGCGCAGAAACTACGGATGATATCTTTTGGTCTGGCTTTTGTGCTGCCTTTACTGCTGCTTCTGATCCCCTTTGGCGGCGTTCTGATCAAGCATGTCTTTGCGCTTGTGGCGGTGTTGTCGCATGTCACCGGCGTTGCTGTTTCACGCTGGTTGTTCTTCGCGCAAGCAGAGCATGTGGTTGGGTTGTACTACGGCAAGCGTTGATGGGGGCTCTGCCCCCGTCGCGGCAAGCCGCGCCTCCCCCGAGGTATTTCTAGCCAGATGAAGTTTGGATCCCGAATTAAGAAAGGGCGGCGCTCGATCTTCGAGGCCGCCCTTACGAGTCCGTATATTGATTTCAGATTAATCCAGCATGCACCATTGCTGCTTCGATCGCAGCTTTGGTGCTGTCTTCCAGCTCTGTCAAAGGCGAGCGCACTTCGGTGCTGCACAGGCCAAGTTTGCTGAGCGCGTATTTTGCGCCGACCAGACCGGGCTCGATGAAGATCGCTTCGTGCAGGGGCATCAGGCGGTCCTGATACTCAAGCGCCATTTTGTAGTCGCCATTCAGCGTTGCCTGCTGGAATTCAGCACAGAGCTTCGGAGCCACGTTTGCGGTGACCGAGATGCAGCCCACTCCGCCATGAGCATTGAAGCCCAGTGCAGTCGCGTCTTCCCCGGACAGCTGGCAGAAATCCGCACCACAGCTTGCACGCTGCTGGCTGACGCGCGCCAGATCTCCGGTCGCGTCCTTGACCCCGATGATGCGCGGCAGTTTCGCCAGCTCACCCATCGTTGCAGGAGTCATGTCGATGACCGAACGACCTGGGATATTGTAGATGATGATCGGGATATCGGCGCTGTCATGCAGAGTTTGGAAATGCGCCAGCAGCCCCTTCTGGGTCGGCTTGTTGTAATAGGGGGTTACGACCAGCGCCGCATCCGCACCGATTTTTTGCGCAAACTGAACAAACCGAATTGCCTCGACAGTATTGTTAGAGCCCGCGCCTGCGATGACAGGCACGCGACCTGCTGCAGCCTTCACCACTTCGGCGATAACCGTTTCATGTTCTTCATGGCTGAGGGTCGGGCTTTCGCCGGTCGTACCAACCGGAACCAGACCGGTCGAACCTTGCTGTATTTGCCATTCCACCAGGTGTTTGAGCGTTTCCAGGTCCAACGCGCCGTTGCTGAACGGGGTGACCAGGGCTGGCATTGAGCCTTTAAACATGGAACGCTCCTTAGGTGTTTTTTGCGCACCGGTCTGTCACGATTAAGGGTTTGTGAGTTGATCCCGGCGGCGCAAGGTTTATCCTGCATGGCTGTATCCTTGGTTTGTTGGGGAATGCAAGGGATGAGACGTATTCTGTCGCTTGGAATAGCGATGATTCTGGCGCTGATGCTACAGCCGCATGCCACTCGGGCGGATGCGACGCAGGATTTGCGCGCGGGGCTCTATGAGATGCGCAAGGGCGATTGGAATGCCGCGCTGCGCGTTGCAGGCCAGCGTGGATCGGTGGCGCGTGACATTATTGTCTGGCATTGGCTACGCGAAGGTTTTGGCAGCTCAGGCGATGTGCTGGTGTTTCTTGAGCGGCGCCCGGATTGGCCCGGTTTGGCCTGGCTGCGCCGTAAAAGCGAGCCATCATTCACCGGGGCCGATCCGAATCGAGTTCTGAAATTCTACGAAGGGATGCCTCCGCAAACAGCAGAAGGTGCTTTGAATTATGCCGTGGCTTTGAAAAGCCAAGGCCGCAATGGTGAAGCAGAAGCCGACGTCGTAACCGCTTGGCGGACCATGCCGATGGGGTCGGGCCTGCAAAAGGATTATCTTGAGAACTTCGGGAAACTTCTGAGACCACATCACGAGGCCAGGTTGGATCGGATGTTGTGGGATGGGCATCTGGTCAGCGCCGGGCGGATGCTGCCCCTGGTCAACTCTGATCAGCGCAAACTGGCCGAGGCGCGCATTGCCCTGCAAAAGCGCGAAAACGGAGTGGACGGCAAAGTCGCCGCAGTGCCGGAATCACTGGCCAAAGACCCTGGCCTGGCATTTGATCGTTTCGTGTGGCGGGATCGCAAAGAACTGGACGACAGCGCCATTGATCTGATGTTGGCACGCTCGACCGGACCAAAATCGCTGGGTGAACCCGACAAATGGGCGGAAGGGCGACGCAGACTGGCACGTCTTGAGATGCGCACGGGAGATGCCGAACGCGCCTATGCGATTGCCGCCAATCACCACATGACCCCCGAAATGGGCTATGGCTATGCTGATTTGGAGTGGCTCTCGGGATTTCTGGCGCTGCGCAAGCTGAATGATCCGGCCACGGCGGTGCGGCATTTCCAGAATTTCTCGGAGGCGGTGCAATCGCCGATTTCGAAGGGTCGCGGTGGATATTGGCTGGGCCGCGCCTATGCGGCGCAGGGGGATGCTGACAAGGCGCACGAGGCTTATGCCGAAGGCGCGAACTATCAGACCTCGTTCTACGGGTTGCTGGCGGCGGAACAAATCGGCCGTCCGTTTGACAGCGAATTGGCCAACCCACGCCGCGCGCCGCATTGGAAACAAGCCGCATTCGCTGACTCAAGCGTGTTGGAGGCTGGATTGCTGTTGCAGCGCGCAGGAGAGGGAAACCTTTCAGAACGGTTTCTTACCCATTTGGTGGAAGGTCTCGATCAAACCCAGGCCGCTCAGCTGGGTGACCTGGTGATCGAACTGAACGAACCGCATCTGGCCGTCATGATCGCCAAGCGCGCGGCAACAACCGGTGTTGTTTTGCCTGCCGCTTATTACCCAGTGCACCCGGTCGCAGATATGGGACTTCCCATGGCGAAGGAAATGACGCTTGCAATTGCCCGACGCGAAAGTGAGTTCGATCCGGTAGTCATCAGTGGCGCAGGCGCGCGCGGTTTGATGCAGGTCATGCCCGCTACCGCCAAACTTGTGGCTCAGGATTTGGGTATTCTGGGTGGCCATAAAACCGCGCGCCTAACCTCGGACTGGCAATATAACGCAAAGCTGGGGGCGAATTATCTTGCAACGCTTGCAGAGGATTTCAACGGCAATGTCGTGATGATGGCCGCTGGATATAACGCGGGGCCAAGACGGCCGATTTCGTGGATGGAACGCTATGGCGACCCGCGCCGGGGCCAGGTGGATGTGATCGACTGGATCGAGACCATTCCTTTCAAGGAGACGCGCAACTATGTCATGCGTGTCGCCGAAAGCCTGCCGGTCTATCGCGCTCGGCTTGGGCAGCCAGCTTTACCAGTGCCATTCTCAAAGGAACTAACCGGTTCGACCCTTTCGTCGTTCGCGCCATAAGGTGAACAGGCCCGCAGCGATCACCAAAGCTGCGCCCAAAACAACCTCGGGGCGCAGCGTCTCGTGGAAGATCGTGATGCCCAGAATTGCGCTCCACATCAGATGGAAATAGGCAAAGGGTTGCACGGCGCTGGCCTCGGCCATTTCGTAGCACTTAATCAATAGCCAGTGTCCCAGAGCGCCTGCGATGCAAAGCAACCCCATCCAAAACCAATCGCTGCTGGCCATGGGTTCCCAAAACCAGACACCAACAGCAGTCATTGCGACTGCACCAGCCACCCCAGTCCAGAAAAAACTGGTCGCAGTACTGTCCCGCCGAGCCGCATACCGTGTCAGCAGGCCATAAATCGCGAACATAAACGCCGAGATCAGCGGGATCACAGCCCAAGGGTTGAACACACCGGCACCGGGCTGCAGGATGATCAACACCCCGATGCAGCCGACCCCGATGGCAGCCCAGCGACGCCAGCCGACTTTCTCACCCAGAACCGGGCCGCTGAGGGCAGCGATCAGCAGCGGATAGCTGATGAAAACGGCCTGGCTTTCAATCAAGCCCAGAATGGTAAAGCTGAAAACGGCGACACAAATTTCTGCGGCCAGTAACACACCCCGGAATATCTGGAGTCCCAACTGGCTGGTTTGCGCCGCCGCCCGCAAACCTCCGCTAGATCTCGCAGCCAGAGCAATCACGAATGCGGCAAAGAACCAGTACCGGATCATCACCACCATATACGTATTGTAGGTACCGGCCAGATGGCGCGAAATCCCATCCTGCAAAGCAAACACGATCGTCGCGCTGACCATAAGCGCTATACCGGCGTTGACGTTGTTCTTCTGGTTCATTGCTTCACCGCCCGGGTCATGTGCCGTTTACGGCCAAAGCCGGGGCTGCGGGTAACATCAAAACCTGCGTCGGATAGGCCCCGACGCACGAAACCCGCGGCAGTATAGGTTGCCGCTGTACCGCCTTGAATCGTGTGCTCCGCCACCTGCTGCATCAGGTCAGCCTCCCACAGCTCGGGGTTTTTTGCGGGTGAGAAGCCATCCAGAAACCACGCATCTGCCTCACCTGCCCATGTGGGCAAGGTCTGGCGCGCGTCTCCGACCATGACCTCAAGATGCAACGTGTCCAGCACGCATTTCTGCCCATTCCATGTTTTCAGAAAGCGATCGGCCCACGGTGCCACCTCGGGAAAGGCCGCCAAAGCACGCGCCATATCGTCAGGCGCCATCGGATAGGCCTCGAAACTGGTGAACCGTAAAGGTGTAGTCTGCCCTGCTGCTTCCCACGCCGACCACGCGGTCAACAGATTCAGCCCTGTGCCAAAGCCCAGTTCAGCGATGTGAAACCCCGGTACAAAGCGCGATGGCAGATCGTTGCCTGCCAGAAACACATGACGCGTTTCCTCTAACCCGTTCTGCAACGAGTAATAGGGGTCATCGAACCGATCCGAGACCGGGATCTGGTCTTCCGTCCAAGTAAGTTCGGCACGCTGGTCTGCCATCGGGGAATCCTGTAGCTAAGCGGCGCGACACTGAACAACGAAAAGGGGATTGGCAATGGTCGATGTGACGGTGCGGGGCGCAGGAATATTTGGCCTCTCCATCGCTTGGACCTGCGCACGGCGCGGCGCGAAGGTTCAGATCGTCGACCCATTTGGTCCGGGCGCGGGGTCCAGTGGAGGGCTTGTTGGCGCGCTGGCCCCACATGTGCCCGAAAACTGGAACACCAAAAAGGCGTTCCAGTTTGAAAGTTTAATCATGGCTGAACCGTTCTGGAAACAGGTCGAGGCCACCGGTGGTGTGTCGCCCGGCTACGCACGTCTTGGGCGTCTGCAACCCATACCAGACGCACGCGGTTTGGAGCTGGCCCAAGCGCGTGAACAAACAGCTGCAACACTCTGGCAGGGTCAGGCTGATTGGCGCGTCCGGCTGGTAGATCAGATTGGTGCCTGGTGCCCACCCAGCCCGACGGGATATGTCGTCCACGATACGCTAAGCGCGCGCATGCACCCAAGGCGTGCCTGCGTGGCGCTGGTGGCCGCGCTTGCCGTAATGGGAGTAGAAGTTACCGCCGAAGCGCCCGACAAGGGACAAGTCGTACACGCCACTGGACTTGCGGGTCTGCAAGAGCTCAGCAAGGCGTTTGGCAAGACAATCGGTAACGGCGTGAAAGGACAGGCGGCGTTGCTGCGATTTGATGCGGGTGACGTACCACAGTTGTTTGCCGATGCCGTTCACATCGTGCCTCATGCCGATGGTACGCTGGCCATTGGCTCGACATCAGAACGCGAATACGACGATCCGACTAGCACAGATGCCGCTCTGGACGATGTACTGGACCGCGCCATGCGTGCCGTGCCGGTCCTGCACGGGGCGGAAGTAATCGAACGCTGGGCCGGTGTCCGCCCCCGCAGCAAAAGCCGCGCGCCGATGCTGGGCGCGCATCCCCTGCACAAAGGGCAGTTTATCGCCAATGGGGGATTCAAGATCGGTTTTGGTATGGCACCGAAGGTGGCCGAGGTCATGGCCGACTTGATGCTGGAAGGACGCGATAGAATCCCGCAGGATTTTCTGCCCGAAGCTTCACTCTGATTGCGGTATTGCCTTGGCTGACATGCATTGTCGGCCTCCGGGTCCACGCACCCAAAACTCCTGACCGTTCCGACACAGGGTCGCCGTTTCGAAATGCATCAGCGGCGACGATGCGCGAAACGTAAACTCCGCCAGAGGCCCCATCAGATCGGTTGCGAACAACATGAGGAATTGGGCCAGCAGAGGCCCATGGACAACCAGCCCGGCATAGCCTTCCACGTCGCGTGCATAGTCAAGATCGTAATGGATCCGGTGTCCGTTAAACGTCAGCGCCGAATAGCGGAACAACAGGGTTGTATCAAATTCAACAATGCGGTGATCCAACTCATCCGTTCGAGCCATCGGAACTTTTGGAGCCGGTGCGTCTGATGAGGGATCTTCACGATAAACCAGATCCTGCCATTCGGTCACGCTCAGCGCGCCCTTTTGCCAAATCTCGTGACGCAGTGTGACAAATGCCAACGGTCCGCTACGTCCTGTCTTTGCCACGGCGCTTTCTCTGACCGTCCGACGCTCGGCTGCGACCCCTGCCACAAAGGGCTGATGAAACTGCAGTCGCCCACCTGCCCACATGCGCCTTGGTAGTCCCATATCGGGGATCAGACCTTGGCCTACCCGAGGATGTCCATCACGCCCCAGATTGCTCGGCACATGCGGCGACCAGAAATAGAGCTGATGAAAGAAGGGAGGTAGTACTGAGCCTGCCTCAATCGTCGGTTCCTGCCCCAATGCTACCTGCAGTGCAGCCGCTCGGGCAGGATCTACGACATCGGCCTGAGTCTCTATCTGGTCTTGATCCTTCATCCGCATAACCTAGAAGTTGCGGTGCAGACCGGCAAGCAAAGGGTATTAAAACCCGGCCTCTGCCCGCAGCTTCTGCATCAGGTTATGCAGCGTATGCTCGTAGCGGTCGTTAGACAGCCGCCCGCCTGCATCAAATTCATTCGAGCTGTCCGCCAAGTGAAGCTCGGGACCTTGCAGAATGCGTGGCTGAAAGGGGACCATGAAGGACCGCAAGATCATTTGCGCCCGCTCCCCCCCGGCCCGGCCCGCAGCCGCAGACATGACGGCGAGCGGTTTATCCATCCATGGCTTGCCTTTCGTCCGGCTGACCCAGTCCAGCGCGTTTTTTAGAACACCCGACGGCCCTTTGTTGTATTCCGGCGTTGATATGATCACCGCGTGGGCCTGGGCAATCTGATCGGCCAAAACCTGCACGGTTTCAGGTATGCCTTCGCCAACTTCGAGATCGCCGTCATAAAGCGGCAGATTGAGATCAGCCTCAATGAACGTGCCGGGTTCGAACAGGCGTGCAGCTTCGCGCAGCAATTTACGGTTGGTCGCATCCTGCCGTAGCGAGCCGGAAAGGCCAAGAAGGATCGGTTGGGACATGGGGAAACTCCGCTTTGGTGTTTCCCCTTAGTTATCCCGAGACACCATCGAACCAAAGGCCCGATGACGCGCAGTCATTGTGCGCGAGACGCGTGATCAGGTGTTGTCGCTGGGAACCACCACAATCTCGACCCGTCGGTTCTGGGCTTTCCCCTCAGGTGTCAGGTTCGATGCGATCGGGTTGTTTTCACCTTGCCCGATAGTAGTGATACGGGCGTAGCTGACACCATTGGCCTGCAGAATATCAGCCACCGCATTGGCGCGGCGTTCAGACAGTCCGAGGTTGTAGGACGCCTCTCCGTCACTGTCAGTATGACCGATAATCTGGACATTCGAATTCGGGTAGTTAACCAAATTCTGCCCCACCTTCACCAAATCGGCACGCAAGGCCGGGCGCACGGTGGAACTGTCGGTGTCAAAGGTGATGTCATTCGGAACCGTGACGATCAGGCGATCACCCGCGTTGACGATCGTGATGCCGTCATTTGCCAACTGCTGCCGCAGCTCTGCCGCCTGCCGGTCAAGTTGGTTGCCGATCACGCCACCGCCTGCAGCACCGATGGCCCCACCGGCCAACGCCCCCAACAGTGGGTCAGAGTCATTGGCAATTGCGCCCACACCAGCGCCGATCAGACCACCCAGCAACGCGCCTTGCTTGGCATTCTGGTTGGGATCGTTCTGCACGCTGAGGGTGCCCGGGTCGGTACACGCCCCCAAAAACAGGGCTGAACACAGTCCAACCGTCAGTACACATTTGGAAATCGTCATTGAATCACCTTCTGCTCACGTACCCGTTCACCGGGTTTGTTTCGTTACGCTTAGTATAACACAGTGAGAACAATGGGCCTCAAGCAACAATTAAGTGAAATAGGCGAATACCCGCCATTCAGGCCACCCCTGCGGAGTTATCCCAGGTGTTCTGCTCTTGCCAGATTGCACGCAGTAGTTCCCCTTGCCCGCAGAAATGATCCTCGGTCAGTTCGCATGCCCAGATCCGATCTGTGCGGAAATGGCGAAACCCGTTTCGCAGCTCGCACCACGCGGCCAGCATAGTGCATTCTATGTGGTAGATCAGGGCGACGGGCCGCACCGTGCGTTCGGTACGTTCGCCTTCCGAATTCACGTAGGTGATGCGTATTTTGCGTTCAGCCCGGATCGCTTCGCGGTAGTTTACGACCGGCACACAGCCCTTTTCCGGATCATCCATCGGCGCGCCCCAAGGCGCAACCTGAAGCCAGTCAGCTGGCGCGCGCAGGGCTTCGATCTTACGACACACCCGGTCAGCGGCCTGTTGCAGGGTACTGTCACCAGTGCGGGCCAGCATCGACAGGCCCACCCACAGAGCCTCAACCTCTTCCGCATCGAAATTCAATGGCGGCAGATCATAGCCGCGCCGCATCAAGTAGCCAACACCCGCTTCGCCTTCGATTGGCGTACGCTGGGCCTGCAACGCGGCAATATCGCGGTAGACGGTGCGCACCGAAACCTCGAGCTTGGCGGCCAACGCATCGGCCGTCACGGGCGCTTCAGCAGCACGCAAGATCTGAATGATTTCGAACAGACGTGTCGATCGGCGCATCCGGGTCTCCTAAAGATCTGCTGACAACTTAGCACACCCCCCTGACAAGGTGGTGTCAGGAGTGTTGGGCGAAGATTGGGCAATTGCAATTCAGGAGAGTGACCATGCCCTACCTCGACAATCACGTCATGATGACCTTGAAACTGGATCGCTGGTCCCAAGATCACGTTTTGCGCGGATTCGAAATCGAACGTGAAATTGCTGCCGCACGGGAAAGCCAAGTTATACGCCCGGTCAAACGCACCAGGCGGTTTTCGCTCGGAAACCTGAAGATGCTTTGGACCAGTAACGCTTAGAATCAGAACTCGGCTGGCGCGCGAAATTTCATCGACACCCCGCCTTCGGGATTTTTGAGGCGCAGTTCTTCCGAATGAAGCATCAACCGCGGGAAGTCGCGCGCCACGCCATCGGCATAAAACGGATCACCCAAGATAGGATGCCCCAGCGCCTGCATATGAACCCGCAACTGATGCGATCGTCCGGTCTTGGGAGACAGGCGAACACGCGTTGTCTCGCCCTCGTATTTAACCACGCGCCAATCCGTAACAGCAGGCTTGCCGGTGTCGTGACAGACCATCTGACGGGGGCGATTGGGCCAATCGACGATCAGCGGCAGATCAACCGTTCCCGTTTTTGGTTCTACCCGCCCCCATACGCGCGCGACATAAGTTTTGCGGGTCTGGCGATTTTCGAACTGTAGCCCCAGATGCCGCTGGGCATGCGGCGTCTGTGCAAACACCATTACACCGGATGTATCCCGATCCAACCGATGCACCAGCAGCGCTTGTGGAAACGCAACTTGTACGCGGGTCAGCAGGCAATCAGCAAGATGCGCGCCCCGCCCCGGCACGGACAACAAACCCGCCGGCTTGTTCACCACGATCAATTGCGTGTCTTCAAACAGCACATCCAGAGGGGAGTTTGGGGGATCATAGGTTTCGCTCATGCGCGCTTGCCTATCTCAGGCGGCCCCCTCCCGCAACGTCGTCCTTGCGTGAGTGAAAAGGTTCAGCAACTCTTTGGTCAACAAGAGGGAAGACGGTATGCACCCGACGATCAAACGAATGCAGGAAGTGGTGGCCAAAGGCGATGAAGGCCTGATCCAAGAGTTGCTGGCCGAACATGTGCGGTTTTCACCACCCACTTACTACAGCACCTGGACCGGGCGTGAACCTGTTGCAGCGGTTCTGGGTCATGTGGGTCAGGTGTTTTCCGAATTTCAGTATCGCCGGATCATGGGCGACGGCGACGATTGGGCATTGGAGTTTCAATGCAAAGTCGGTGCCTTGGACGCCGTGGGTGTAGACTTGATCACGCTGAACGCAGACGGACTTATTCAGGAATTTGAGGTCGTCATGCGTCCTTACAAGACCGTCGGAGCCTTGCGCGAAGCCATGATGGCACGAGTCATGAAAGATGCGCGCTTTCTAAAGTTCAAAGATGCGCTGAGCTAACGGTTCCTTTGCCTGTTGCCGCCGATCAGATTCTCAGAATTCCGCTTTTGCCTATTCTGGCAATTCAGGGGTTCGCGGTAAGGCGCAATGCGCAATTTCTGCCAGAACCGACTGGTCCCCGCCAAGGGTGTGCAGGGCACGGGCCCAGACTGCGCTTGTTGATCACCGGGGACAGCTCGGCCGCTGGCGTTGGGGCGGGCACACAAGGCCAGGCGCTATCCGGGCAACTGGTCGGCCAATTGGCAAAGCGTTATACCGTGGAATGGCGGCTTGAGGCGGCCACCGGGCATACCACTCAAAACACAATTGAGCAGCTGCAAGGGCTTTCCGAACAGTTTGATGTAGCCATAACGGCGCTGGGTGTGAACGACGTGACTCGAGCGAGAAGTAGACAGAGCTTTGAGGACCACCAAGCACGCCTATTGGACCTTCTGACCGGGCCGATGAAAGCCAGGCGGGTGATCGTGTCTGCGGTTCCTCAGATGGCGCGTTTTCCCGCTCTGCCTCAGCCGCTCGCCTGGTTTTTGGGGCAACAGGCTGCAAGGCTGGATCACGGCTTGCAGACGGTGGCTGCAGCATATCCGCAAGTTTCACATCTGGCGCTGAACCTGCCCGATGACCCGGCGCTCGCCGCGCCGGACGGATATCATCCAAGCCCCAAGGCCTATGCAATCTGGGCGGAACAGCTTGCCCAGCTCATTCGCTAGGCCTGAGACCGTATTTGCCGGATCATCGGGATCGAATATACAATCAACCCGGCCCAGATCAGGGGGAACGCGATCAATCTTGCCTGATCAATACGCTCTCCGAACAACGTGATCGCGGTGATAAAAATCATCGTGGGCGCGATGTACTGCAGGATGCCCATCGTCGACAGACGCACCAGTTTGGCCCCATTGGCATAAAGCAGCAACGGAATTGCAGTCACCAGCCCCGCGCCTGCAAGCAGCGCAGTGTCTGACACGGCTGCTCCAAAATGCCCGGCACCACTTGTTCCAAGCCAGGTGACGTAGGCCAGGGCGGGTATCAGTAGAATCAGGACTTCCAACAAAAACCCTTGGTTGGGCCCAATTGGGAGTGAGCGCTTGAAGAACGCATAAAACCCCCAGCTGAACATTAAGCCCAAAGCCGCCCAGGGTAAGCTTCCCGCCTGAAACACCAGTACCAACACCCCCAAAGCGGCCAACCCGACCGCAACCAACTGTGTTCGGTTCAGAGGTTCACGCAGCAATATCGCACCCAACGCAATGCTGAACAAAGGGTTGATGTAATAGCCCAAAGCCGCGTCCAGCGCATGCCCCGATGAAATCGCCCAGACATAAATCGCCCAGTTCACCGAGATCAGCGCCGCTGTAATTGCCGCCATACCCAACATTTTGGGATTGCGAAGTGCAGTTTTCAGATCGCCGGTCCGCCCGAGCGCTATCAGCAGCAGCCCGGCCACCGGCACCGACCAGATCACCCGATGCGCAACTACCTCGATCGGGCCGATATGCTCCATTGCTTTCATGTAAAGTGGCAGGAAGCCCCAAAGCACATAGGCCATCACAGCCAACGCCAGCCCTTTGGGCGTATCGGTATTGTTTGGTGGTACGCGGGTGTCTGCCACAGAGAGTCTCCGACTGATACCGTGTTTCTCTACGGCAAATCAGATGGGCTTGGGAACTAT
This sequence comes from Ruegeria sp. B11, assembly GCF_056539785.1. Taxonomy (NCBI): domain Bacteria; kingdom Pseudomonadati; phylum Pseudomonadota; class Alphaproteobacteria; order Rhodobacterales; family Roseobacteraceae; genus Ruegeria; species Ruegeria sp. B11. Next base: position 81,319 of record NZ_JBQFVO010000002.1, read on the forward strand.
CAAAACTGTGAAGCAGGGCATCAAAGTTTCTGATAGGTCGCGCGTTCTGCAGCCAACCTATATGCGAAGCGCTGTCTCACGCTCATGGATATTGTTGGCCAGATGAGCAGGTGATCCCTTATTCATCTGGCCACAAATACTCTCGCGAGCGTCGCCCGGTACGGACGGTGGGGCAGAGCCTACCACTGTCGATGTTTTCTAGACTTTGACCCGCTCGGATTTCGCATCATACATCGGTTTCAACGACGCCTCTGCCTGGACTTTCACACCACAGACATCGATCTCATAGGTCGAGGCCAGCACGTCTGCAGGCTTTTCGCCCTCGCAGGGCACATAGCCCAGACCAATGGCACCACCCAGCGTGTGACCATAATTGCCCGAGCTAAGGTAACCTACATATTCACCATCGCGCACGATTGGTTCGTTGTGGAACAACAGTGGTTCGGGATCAGTCAGTCTAAACTGGACAAGCCGGTTCTTGGGCCCGCTTTCCTTGCGGGCCATCACCGCCTCACGACCGATGAAATCGCTGCCTTTGTCCACTTTGACGGCAAATCCCAATCCCGCGTCGACCACGTGATCCTCGCAGGTGATGTCATGACCGAAATGGCGAAAACCCTTCTCGATCCGGCAACTGTCCATCATGTGCATGCCGCAGAGTTTCAGGCCCATATCTTGTCCGGCTTCGTGCAACGCCTCAAAAACATGACCTGCCATGTCGGACGACACATAGATCTCCCACCCTAGCTCACCCACATAGGTCACCCTGTGGGCGCGAGCGAGACCCATACCGATCTCAATCTGTTGCGCCGTGCCAAAGGGGTTAGTCCTGTTCGAGAAATCAGCGGGCGAAACCTTTTCAAGCAATGCACGTGCGTTCGGCCCCATGACGGCCAAAACGCCCTCGCCAGCGGTGACATCGGTGATAACCACATTGAAGCCGCCTGCATGACGCATCATCCAGGTCTGATCCGCCAATCGGGTCGCCGCGGGGGTGACGACCAGGTAGGCGGTCTCAGTCAACCGTGTGACCGTGACATCTGCTTCGATCCCACCGCTACGGTTTAGGAATTGGGTGTAGACGATCTTGCCATTGGGCACTGAATAATCGCCGCCGCCGATATAGTTCATGAATTTCTCGGCATCCGGCCCTTCGACGCGGATTTTGCCGAAGGACGACATGTCATACATGCCTACATTTTCGCGCACGGCTCGGTGTTCGGCAGCCGAATTCTCGAACCAGTTCTGCCGTTTCCAGCTGTATTGATATTCTCTTTCCTGCCCTTCGTTGGCAAACCAATTGGCGCGCTCCCACCCAGCCAATTCGCCCATCACGGCACCCTGTTCGATCAGGTGATGGTGAAACGGTGTCCGGCGCACACCGCGCGCGGTGGCCTTTTGGCGATAGGGATAGTGGTCGGCATAAAGCAGGCCGAGCGTCTCTTTCGAACGTTCAAAGAGGTACTGCTTGTTGCCCTGAAACGGCTGCATGCGACTGATGTCAACATCGCCCAGATCGAACGGTTTCTCGCCCGAGTCCATCCACTCGGCCAGTGCCATACCGGCACCACCCGCCGACTGAATACCAATAGAATTGAACCCTGCAGCGACCCAAACGTTATCCATCTCGGGGGCGAGTCCCAAGTGATAGGCATCATCCGGCGTAAAGGACTCGGGGCCGTTAAAGAAGGTGTGAATCCCCGCCTCGGCCAACATCGGCATCCGATTGCAGGCCGCTTCGAGTATTGGTTCAAAGTGATCGAAATCCTCTGGCAACTGGTCGAATTCGAAACTGTCGGGGATGCCGTTCATCGCCCAGGGTTTTGCATTTGGCTCAAACGCGCCCAGCAGGATTTTGCCGGCATCCTCTTTGTAGTAGGCACATTCATCCGGTACGCGCAGCACCGGCAGTTGGGTCAGCCCGTCGATCCCTTCGGTCACGATATAGAAATGTTCGCAGGCGTGAAGCGGCACGTTCACACCTGCCATCTTACCAACCTCGTGGCCCCACATGCCCGCACAGTTCACCACCATGTCGCATTCGATATGGCCCGAGGAACTGCCATCGTCCGCACTCCAGTCCACGCCGGTGACTTTACGACCCTGCTTGACGATGTCTGTGACTTTCACACGTTCTTTGACGACGCCACCGCGCTGACGCGCACCTTTAGCCAAAGCCAGAGCGATATTCGCTGGATCACCCTGCCCGTCCAAAGGCAAATAAACCGCCCCCTTGACCCCTTCGAGGTTGAGATGGGGATACAGCTCTTGCACACGATCATTGCCGATCTCTTCGACCTCAACCCCGAAAGCACGTGCCATGGCGGCCTGACGATAGATCTCTTCCTTGCGCTCTTCAGTCAGCGCCACCGTGATCGATCCGCAACGCTTGAACCCTGTGGCAACGCCAGTTTCTTCCTCAAGTGCGCCATAGAGTTCCTGACTGTACTTGGCCAGCTTGGTCATGTTTGCGGTCGCGCGCAGCTGCGCAATCAGACCTGCAGCATGCCATGTGGTGCCGCTGGTCAGTTGCTTGCGCTCAAGCAACACAACATCGGTCCACCCTTTCTTGGTAAGGTGATACGCGACCGAGCATCCGATGACGCCGCCGCCGATGATGACCACACGGGCCTTGGTGGGAAGATCAACCATCCTGATGTCTCCGCTGTCTCAGGTTCTTTGCAAAATGCCATGAAGGATCGACAAAAAAAGCGTCAAAAACGTCATCTCAATCGCGAAAATCACCTATATTCTGCACGTCTTTTTTGACGTCTCAGAACAAACGGAGTGACGCCAAAGACGCTTTTGTAAACGGATGAGAATCCGTTTGGAAAGCCGCACACCAAGCCGATTTCCCGCACGCTCATCGTTGTGTTCAAAAGCAGGTTGTTGGCTTTGGCCAAGCGCATTTCTCGGTAGAATCCGTTTGGAGTGGTTGCGAAAGTTGCCTTGAACTTGCGCTCAAGCGATCTGTTCGACACGTGTAACATGTCAACGATCTGATTGATCGGTAGCGGTTCTTCAATATTTGCCTGCATCAGCTTGATACACTGATCCAGCTTTGCATCACCCGTGGCTGTATTCATAGCGCCAGAAAACGGCTGCATGGATGAGAAATCGCGAATGTTCTCGTGCAGCATGATATCCGCAACTGTCATCTTGGCGGCACCCGAAATGTGCCGCCCAATCACCGCCAGTGCCACATCCGTCGTTGCCTCCATTCCCGCGCAGGTGACCACCGAACCCTGTTCGGTCGCAATTGAAAGCTTGGCCTCAAACCGCGCGCCACGTTCGCGCAAGAAAGAAGCGTTTTCCCAATGGGTTGCCATATGATCAGCGCCGTTTTCGTCGATGTACCTGCTTGCCGCTTCGGCCAGCAAAAAGACCTGGGCTCCCCGGTACGTATAGTCGGGCACGACGCGACCTAAAGAAAGCTCTGGCTGATCCGGATCCGAGTTTCCGATCACAAACAGATAATCCGCATCGGGCTGCGCAGGTATGGTTTCGGTCGACACCGTCGCGCAACTGCTGCTTTCAACAGGCCCCCCCTTTCGGGACCGGTATGTGAATGTGAACGGAGGATGCGCGCAAACCCGGTTGGCCAGGCGCAACACATCGACCAACGAGGCCAATTCAAGCAACACGAAACCGGGTGCAACCAGAATATCGAAATGCTGCTGATCCCGATCTTTTCGCCGTTCAGGTTTGTTGCGGATCGACATGAGGCACACTCAAACAATTGTGTGCCCGGCCGCACGTAAACTGTCGGCAAGGGTTTCGATATGATCTGGCCCAACTTCGCAGCAACCGCCAACAATCGTCGCGCCCTGCGCCACCCAGCCCATGGCATGCTGCGCATAGGCGTCAGGGTCTAGGTCATGACGGCTTTCCAGAGAGTCAACCGTCGGGGCATCCTTCAAAAAACCGTCTTTGATACCAGTAAAGCCATTGGCATAAGCGCCGAACGGGCGACCCAGCTTTGCGATGATCTCCAGTGCAGCCGGAATCGCTTCCGGGCGCGCGCAGTTGATCAAAACGGCCTCGGGGGCGTAACGCACAACAAGCGGGGCGATGTCCTCCAGCGCTTCGCCTGACCGCAATCGCGTGCCGTCATCATCCATAACCGACAATGCCAGCCAGACGGGTTTGCCGCAATTCTCGGTACCGCGAAGCGCACCTTCGGCTTCCAGAACCGAGGACACGGTTTCGATCAGGAATAGATCAACCCGGTCTGCCATCAGTTGAGCCAGCTCGGCAAATTTTTCAGCAGCATCGTCTGGGTCGGGGTTCAGATCGGGCCGGTAGCTGGCCAAAAGCGGACCAAGCGCACCAGCGATACGACCGTCAGTTCCCGCGCAAGCCTGCTCGGCCCGCGAAAGAGCAGCCTCGATCAGAAGTGGCATCTGGTCTTCGATCCCCTCACGCACCAGCCGCGAGCGGTGAATGGCATAGGTATTCGTGGTGGCAATCGTCGCGCCACTGCGGAAATAGGCCGCGTGAACTTCGGTCAGCAAGTCAGGTTTGTCGATCATCACCCGCGTTGACCACAAAGGCGTGGGCTGGTCACCGCTGCGTTTCACCAGCTCCTGCCCGATCGAGCCATCTAAAAGCGTAATGTCAGCCATCTACCCCCCTTTCACGGTATTAATACCAGTTTCCCGGGCAAGGTCTTGGACATAAAATCCTCTTGCGCCTGAACAATGTCACGCAACGGGTAGGTTTTTGAGACCAAAGGCCTGATCCGACCTGCATTCATCAGCACAACAAGTCGGCCAAAGACTTCGGGAGGCTGATGGGTGCAGCCATGGATTGTGATGTCGCGCAGATAGATGTCTCGCAAATCGGCGCTGACGATGGGGCCAGCGATTGCACCTGACACCGCATAGTGCCCGCCGGGTTTCAGCGCCAGTATGAGATCGGGCCAAGCCGAGCCGCCCACCACATCGATGACGACATCGAACATATCCTTCGGCAGCTGCGCATCCCGGTCAAAGGTTGCCGACGCCCCCTGCGCTTTGACCACATCCGCCTTGGCAGCACTTGTCACCCCCCAGACCGTCGCTCCTCGTAGGGCCGCGAGCTGGATCGCGGCGAGGCCCACACCGCCTGAAGCCCCTGTAATCAGCACTGTGTGGCCTGCCGATACACCAGCGCGAGTCAGCAGGTTTTCTGCGGTCCCAAACGCGCAGGGAATAGCGGCGATTTCCACGTCTGATAGGGGCGAGGCGGTCACATCATAGAGATCACCCGCGTCGACCAGACAGTATTGGGCAAACGCTCCGTCGATTTCTGAACCAAGCGCGATAAAACCATGCGGTCTACCCGGCCCCGGGCGTGGCAAGTTGATAGGACAGGTCACGCGTTGGCCGGGCTTGAACGCTGCCCCCGGTCCAACCTCTTCAACAATCCCACACAGATCACCGCCTTGGATGCGGGGAAAGTGCAGCGCACCTCCCCACCCGCCGGCCTCAACCTGCTGATCTACCGCATCCGTCGATTCTGTAACATCCGACGAGTACCAGCCGATCCGCGTGTTGATGTCGGTGTTGTTCACCCCGGCAGCGGCGACGCGCACCAGAACCTGCCCTGGACCGGGGGTCGGAACGGGGACGCCTTCCCGCCATTCCAACACCTCAGGACCTCCATGGCCAGTCAGATATACGCCTTCCATCTGCCGGGTCATATCAGCGCCTTTCTGTCGTAGGGGTCAGGCCCTCAACCGTTCATTTGCAGGATCCCAGAGCGGCTGATCCTCCTGAACAACAGCACGACATTTCTGTCCGTAGATTTCAACCTCTAGCTCAGTTCCCGGGACAGCCAGATCTGCGCGCACCATGCCCAGCGCGACCGAGGCACCAATGCGATACCCCCACGCACCCGATGTGGTTTCACCCACGATCTCATCACCGCTCCAGATGCAGGACATGTAAGGCGCATCGACCTCACCTGCGTCCACGATCAGAGTGACAAAGGACTTTTTAACGCCTTGCTGTTTTTCGTTCTGAATGGCTGCTTTGCCAACAAAATCCTGCGGTTTATCGAGCTTGACAAAGCGCCCCAAACCACCTTCCAGCAGAGAGTAATCCGTGCTTAGGTCGCCTTTCCACGCGCGATAGCCTTTCTCGATCCGCAGCGAATTCAACGCATACATGCCAAAGGGTTTCGCTCCAGCGGCCAGCACAGCTTCGTAGATGGCGGGCATCGCATCATTTTCAGCATGGATTTCCCAACCCAACTCACCCGCGAAAGATACACGGATCAAGAAGGCATCCTGCCCGGCCACTTTGGCGAATTGGTGGGTCAGCCACCCTTGCTGCAAATCTGCATCGGTGATGCCGGACAATACGTTCCGCGTCATCGGTCCTGTCACGATCAGTGTGTCGCGCTCGGTTGTGGTTTCCCGAACGGTCACACCTTCGGGCACCGAATTGCGGATCAAATCACCATCGTGCCACTGTGCCGTGGCAGCAGTGATTAGGACGAAATTGTTCTCAGCCAGACGGATACAGGACAGCTCGGTCAGAATGCGCCCTCTTTCATCCGAGACATAGATCAGATTCATGCGCCCTGCTTTAGGGATACCTCCGGTACAGAAGCCACGCAGCCAGTCATCCGCCCCCTCGCCTTGTATCCAGAACCGCGAGAAGCCCGGCAGATCCAGCACCCCGCAGTGATCGCGCACGGCTTCGCATTCTTCTTTGACCCGTTGCTCCCAAGGGCCCGAACGTCCCCAGGTATGGGTGGCTTCCAGTGACGTGTCATCGCCGGTTTGCGCAAACCAGTTTGCGCGTTCCCAGCCGTTGTACGCGCCCATGACACCGCCCAATTCCTTGACCTTGGCGTGCACAGGCGAGACCTTCTTGTCGCGTGCGGCAGGCCATTCGTGATGTGGGAAATGCATGGCGTATTCGTTGCCGTAGACCTCCATCCCTTTCTGATTGCAATAATCCTGATCGGTGTAGTCGGTGTAACGACGCGGATCGACCGCCCACATATCCCATTCGGTGTGACCATCGACGATCCATTCGGCCAGAACTTTGCCTGCACCACCACCTTGGGCGATACCGAAAGTGAAGGTATGAGCCTCGAACGCGTTTGTCACACCCGGCATCGGGCCAATCAACGGCAGACCATCTGGCGCATAGGGGATCGGGCCATTGATGACGCGACCAACGCCCGAGGTTGCCATCAGCGGAACCCGTTCCATTGCATCGGTGACGATATCCTCGATCCGGTCCAGATCATCATTCCACAGTTGGAAGCTGAAATCCTCGGGCATCGGGTCATCCTTGGTCATCCAGTGGCCCTTGCAATTGGGCTCATAAGGGCCAAGGTTGAAGCCATTCTTCTCTTGCCGCAGATAGTACGAGATATCGACATCGCGCAGCAGCGGTAGCTTCTTGCCACCGTTTTCTTTCGACCACGCTTCGATTTCAGGAACTTCGTCGGTCAACAGATACTGATGGCTCATGACCATTGCCGGGACGGTTCGGCCGCCAAAGGGTTTGAACCATTCCCCTACGCGCTGCGCATAGTAACCGGCGGCGTTCACCACATAATCGCAGGCAATATCACCCTTTTCGGTATGCACGGTCCATGTGCCGTCGTCCTGCTGTGTCACACCGGTTGCCGGGCAGAATCGGATAATCTTTTGCCCCATATCCCGCGCTCCCTTGGCCAGAGCCTGAGTCAGCTGCGCCGGGTCAATGTCACCATCGGTCGGGTCATACAGAACGCCTTCAAGATCATGGGTCTCCAGGAAAGGATAGCGTTCCTTGGCCTCTTCCGGAGTCCACATCTCCATCGGGATGCCTTGATAGCGGCCCATAGACATGGCCCGTTCGAATTCCTGCATCCGCTCCTTGCTGTGCGCCAGACGAATTGACCCGGAAACGTGGTAGTTCATCGGATAGTCGACCTCGTCCGCGAGGCGCGAATACAGTTCGGTCGAATAGCGCTGCATGTTCATGATCGCCCACGAGGTCGAAAACGTCGGAACGTTACCCGCCGCGTGCCATGTCGAGCCTGCGGTCAGTTCGTTCTTTTCCAGCAGAACACAATCCGTCCAGCCCTTCTTGGCCAGATGATACAGCGATGAACAGCCCACAACGCCGCCGCCGATGATGACCACACGGGCCTTGGTTGGAAAATCACTCATGTGTTTGGTTCCCTATTAGTGTGCCCGCTGGGGCAGGTCGTCTTTGATGTCATAGTAATCGCCCTTGTCCGCAACGAAGATGTGCTGGGCGAGTTTCAACCCGGTCGGCTCATCCAGTGAGCCCACGGAAATTGCGATCGTGTCCTCGTCATTGTGCTGCCAGAAGAGGAACGAGCCACAAGCGCGGCAAAATCCGCGCTTGGCAATGTCAGAGGCGCGATACCAGCCCAGCGTTTCGCTGGTGGTAAAGCTGAGATTGTCCTGTTGCGTAACGGTCGAGGCCCACAGGTGACCCGACTGTTTGCGACACTGCCCGCAATGGCAGGCATTTGGTGGCGTGAGGTCTCCGTCAACAACAAAAGCGACCGCGCCGCACAGGCAGGAACCGGTATGCATATCCTTACCCCCTCGCTGTCGGCGTCGAACTGGCACCCAGCAAAACGCCATAAATGATGAAACAGGTCGCCATCACGCGGCGTACCCAGATATTAAACACCGCCCCCAACGCAGCCTTGCCCATCAGCGCCCCCAGCGAGGTGAACCCGGTATAGCTGAGCGTCGTGATGACCAGTGCCGTCGGCATGATCACCGCCATCTGCTGCCAGATGGGTACATTCGGCTGCACAAATTGCGAAAACGCCGCAAGGTATCCGGCGACGCTTTTGGGGTTGATCGTGGCAACAGCCAACGCGTGAAAGTAAACATGTCGCGCCGGACGCTCTGACGCCGGAGCGGGTTTCGCTGCGTTCATCCAACCGCGAATGCCCATCCAGATCAGAAACCCGGCCCCGATCAGCTTGGCGACAAAGAAACCTGTTGGCGACGCGGCAATCAACGCTGTGATTCCCACAGCCGAGAGGATCAGGAACACACACGCCTGAGTCAAAATAGCCAAGACACCCAACATAGCCTTGGAGAACGGCAGGCTCATCCCATTTGAGATGCAATTGACCGCATTAGGCCCCGGGGTGGTAACGAACACCACCCAGAACAGGGCGAATATGGTCCAGGCCTCGAAACTCATCAGTACACCGGTGGGGCGATAACCCAGATGGCCACAGCGGGCTCATCAAAGGGGTTGGACCAAGTGTAGGGCTCGTGCTTGATCCGGAAGCTATCGCCGGGGCCGACCTGAAAGCTGCGCGAGCCGATCGTCAGTTCCAGACGGCCTGAAACCATATAGCCGACTTCCTGCGTCGGCCGGTTTGCCGGGGTCTGCATCTGCGAATGCGGCTCAAAGGTCGAATGCACCATCTCGAAATCATCGGTCAGGTCAGGCGAAAGCAGTTCTTCGATCAACCCTTCTTCGCCAGAGCCCATCGGGCGACGGGACCCTGCCCGCACAATATACCCTTGCTCATCCACCGGCGCAGCGGAATGGGCAAACAGCATCGACATCGGCACACCCAGACATTCGGCAATCTGGCGTAGATCCGAAATCGACGGCTCGGACATGTCACGCTCGACCTGGCTGAGCCAGCCAACGGACCGATCCAATCGGTTGGCGATCTCGGTCAGAGTCAGCCCGCGCGCCTTGCGCAGTGCGCGCAGATCGGCACCGAGGGATGCGCTATGAGGGGCTTGCGAATTCAAGTTGCGCTCCGAGTCTGCGTGAAATTTTCTGTTACTTTTTCACGGTGCCTCGAATCGGTGAAATTTCCAAGCATTTTTTCACTTGGGTCTGCAAATTTAGTTGGTTATGCACGGTCCATGTGGATTGCCGTAATCTATCTTTGGGCCATTAATGCCCTGACTTTGATAGCGTTTGGCTGGGATAAGCTGCGCGCGCGCCGTAGAAGGCGACGCATCCCCGAGCGGCGCTTGTTATGGTTGGCGGCACTAGGTGGCAGCTTGGCCGCGCTACTGGGTCGCTGGATCTTCGGGCACAAGACCCGCAAGCGCGGTTTCTCGGCTTGGCTATACACGATCACAACGTTTCAGGCCGGGCTTTGCTATCTGATTATGTCCCGAGATCTTGGCGCATTTTTGCGATAGGTCGGAAGCCTCTAACGCGCAAATACATCCGTTAGAATAGCACCAAGTGCGGTCGCATCATCTTTGGTAAACGCGTCGGGCTGGTCGCTGTCGATATCAAAGACAGCGATCACGTTACCATTCGCATCCCGCACCGGTAGAACCAACTCGGACCGAGTGGATGACGCACAAGCGATATGGCCGGGGAAAGCATCTACATCCGAAACCAATTGCACTTGCCCTGAACGGGCAGCCGCACCACACACACCGCGTTCAAAAGGGATTACTAGGCAGCCATGCCCCCCCTGATAAGGCCCGATCTTTAGCACTTCGGGCTCAGTTACGCGGTAAAATCCCGTCCAGTCGAATCGGTCGTCCGAGTGATGCACTTCGCATGCCACCGTAGCCATCAATGCAACCTCGTCGGTTTCACCGTCGGTCAAGGCGGCTATGGTTTTGGCGAGTGTGTCGTAGTCGGCTTTCATGTTGGTAGACCTTGCATCCGGGGAACTGCGGGCGCTGCCGCCAATTCCCCGAGTATTTGCAAAAAGACAAAGCGTCAAACGCGTTCTATTGCGATGGCCGTCCCTTCTCCGCCGCCAATGCAGATTGCAGCGACACCGCGCTTGAGATTTCGCTTTTCCAGCGCATTGAGCAGCGTGACCATAATCCGAGCCCCCGAGGCACCTATCGGGTGGCCAAGCGCACATGCGCCGCCATTCACATTCACGATCTCACGGGACAAGCCCATTTCGTGCATGAAGGCCATCGGTACCACGGCGAAGGCTTCGTTAACCTCCCACAAATCGACATCCTCTTTTTTCCAACCGATACGGTCCAACAATTTCTGCGCTGCCGGAACCGGAGCAGTTGTGAACAGCCCCGGTGCCTGCGCGTGACTGGCGTGGCCAAGAATTCGTGCGCGCACGGTCAGGCCCTGCTGTTCTGCCGCCTCTGCCGAGGCAAGCACAAGGGCGGCTGCGCCATCCGAGATCGAAGAAGAATTGGCCGCCGTTACCGTTCCATCCTTGCGAAAGGCTGGTTTCAGTGTGGGTATCTTCTCGGGCCGCGCCGATTTTGGTTGCTCATCCGCGTCCAGCACAACCTCGCCTTTACGAGTCTGAATCTTGACCTGTGTAATTTCCTGGTCGAACGCATTATTTTCCTGCGCGGACAGCGCGTTCGAAAGCGATCGCAGGGCGTATTCGTCCTGCGCCTCGCGCGTGAACTGATAGGATTCTGCACAGTCCTCGGCAAATGTGCCCATAAGCCGACCTTTGTCATAGGCATCCTCGAGTCCGTCTAGAAACATGTGATCGACAACCTGCCCATGTCCGATCCGGGCACCGCCGCGCATCTTGGGCAGCAGATAGGGCGCGTTGGTCATGCTCTCCATCCCGCCAGCGACCATGGTCTGAGTATGGCCCAAAGCGATCTGATCAAACGCGATCATTGCGGCCTTCATGCCTGAGCCACACATTTTGTTGAGCGTTGTGGCAGGTACATCTTCCCCCAGACCGGCGGCAAACCCAGCCTGACGCGCCGGGGCCTGTCCCTGGCCGGCAGGCAGAACGCAGCCCATCAGCACCTCATCCACAGCCCGAGTGCCCGCACCCTCCAGCGCTGCGCGGATAGCAGCACCGCCCAGATCAGCAGCGGCGACGCCGTCAAACATGCCCTGAAAGCCGCCCATTGGTGTACGCGCGGCACCTGCTATCACAACCTCGTTCATCCGAAATCTCCTTGAACTTTCCAGCCTATGGATACCGAATGGTAAGAATTACCGTCTAGCGTATTTCTACCATCATTTTGCATTGCCAAAGGCGGACGAACATGGGGCTCAGCAGCGAGATCACCGGCGAGACACAGATAATATCCGTTCATTGTGATCGAATTGATGCCGCGATGGCGATTCAATTCAAGGAAGATATGCGCGCGGAAACCCAAACCCCTGCCAAACGGGTGGTGTTGGATTTGTCTTCTGTCGAATTCATCGACTCCAGCGGTCTGGGCGCCATTGTCGCCTCGATGAAACAATTGGAAAAAGGGCGCAGATTGGATCTGGCCGGCTTGCGCCCGATCGTTGAAAAAGTGTTCCGCCTGACCCGCATGGACACCGTGTTCAGACTGTTCAAATCGCTGGATGAGGCGATCGGCGCAGGTGCAGACTGACGACCGGCAGAGGTGGAACAGCGTGTGCTCGAATTGCAAACAAAACTGCCTGGAGGTGAGCTTTCCCGCGACACAAGTGCAGGCCAGCGCAGGGATCGCGGCATTGAGCGAACGGCTGGCGGCGCAGGGATTGCCGGAAAGCAAAGCAGATGACGTAAGAATCGCGCTGACGGAAGCGATCAACAACGTGGTCGAACATGCCTATGCCGGGGTGGCCGCCGCTGACGTTCAAATCGATTGCTCATTATGTGCAAAGAAGCTGGTGATTCAGATCACCGATACCGGCGACCCGATGCCTGAATTGCGGATACCGAGCGGCACTCCACCATCTGTCGACACTGCTTTGCAGGACCTGCCCGAGGGCGGCTTTGGCTGGCACCTGATTCATCAACTTGCCAGCGACATACAATATGAACGCAAAAGCGGCGGGAACCTGCTCTGCTTGCGGTTCGACTTTGACGAGATGCCCTAGCAGGCATCAAATGGCCACAATAAGGCCTAGATCGAACCATTGTCGCGCCGCAAACAAAGGTCATAAGTAAGGGGTAGCTCAGATAGCTTCCCTCGGCGCCTAGCGTCACAGCCCCCACCCAGTGAGCGGCGCCGAGGACCTCCTTCCTCTGATAGCATTGGACAATTCACAGCTGCGGCTTAGTGTCTGCGTGTTTGCAGAAGGAAAGACCCATGCGCGATTTTCACAAGACAGGCCGTTCTGAAGTTTTGGCAACCGAAGGGATGTGCGCAACGTCCCATCCGTTGGCCGCCAAAATCGCGCTGGATATTCTGCAGCAGGACGGCAATGCCATGGACGCAGCCATTGCAGGCGCGGTGCTTCTGGGAATTTGCGAGCCGCAAATGACCGGCTTGGGCGGAGATTGCTTTGTTCTGTACAATCGCGCAGGCGAGCAGACTGTTCGCGCACTAAACGGTTCGGGTCGGGCCGCGGCAGCAGCGGATGCACAGGCATTGCGGGATCGCGGTTCAAATTCGGTTCCCGAGACCAGCCCGGATGCCGTGACAATTCCCGGAGCGGTTGAGGCATTCTGCCGTCTAGCAAAAACCGAAGGTCGGCTGGGCCTGGAAGCAATCCTGCAACCCGCAATCCATTATGCCGAGTCAGGTGTTCCGGTGGCTCCTCGCGTTGCCTTTGATTGGATGAACAGCGCATCCACCCTGCAAGGCGCGGCCCGTGATCATTACCTGATTGACGGCAAACCCCTGCAAACCGGGCAGGTTTTTCGCGCACCCGGTCAGGCAGAAGTTCTTCGGCGCGTGGCCCAACACGGTCAAAAGGCATTTTATTCTGGTGAGATTGCCGATGACATGCTTGCGGCCCTTTCCGATCTGGGTGGAGTACAGACTGCGCAGGATTTCGCGGCCGTGCAAAGCGATGAAACTGTGCCCGTCAGCGGAGATTATGGCGGTGTCGAACTGGTCGAGCACCCACCGAATGGTCAGGGCGCGACGGCAATCCTGTTGCTGAATATCTTGAAGCACTTCGATCTGGCCGCAATGGACCCTTGGGGGGCTGAACGCGTACATATCGAAGCCGAGGCCAGCAAACTGGCCTACGACGCACGCAATCGTTTCATCGCCGATCCCGACCACAGCACGCGGATGGCTCATTTTCTTGCACCTGAGACAGCCGCCCAACTTGCCGCGCTGATCAATCCGAAACGCGCCGTGGCTGCCGCCGCTCCATTGACCGAGTCTGTTCACAAAGACACCGTCTATATCACCGTGGTTGACCGGGATCGCATGGCCGTTTCACTTATTTATTCGATCTACCACGGGTTCGGGTCGGGCATCGCTTCGGAAAAGTTCGGCATTTTGCTGCAGAATCGGGGTGCTGGTTTCAACCTCGAACCCGGTCATCCAAATGAGCTTGCCGGTGGAAAGCGACCAATGCACACAATCATACCGGGAATGTTGCGCGCCCAAGGCCGCATCGCGATGCCCTTTGGTGTCATGGGAGGTGCCTATCAACCAACCGGACACGCGCGGTTAGTGTCAAATCTCACGGATTTCGACATAGAGCTGCAGGAAGCCATCGATGCGCCTCGGGCATTTGCAGATGGGGGTGTTCTGAAAATTGAGCGAGGCTATTCCGATGCCGTTCTGCAACAATTATCCGATATGGGGCACACTGTCCAAATACCGGAAACGTCTCTGGGTGGTGCGCAAGCCATTCGAATCTGTTCAAACGGAGTTCTGGAAGGTGCTAGCGATCCCCGTAAAGATGGTTGCGCATTAGGCTACTGACACACGCCATTATGACGGACATATTCAGTTCAACTGAAAGTGCAGCGGATAAGATCCATCCTGAAACGGGCCGAACATGTTGGGGATATCGGGATGGTCTACCGGCTCACCCGATTGGTCCTCAACCAGATTTTGTTCTGAAACATAAGCGACATAGAAGGATTGATCATTCTCAGCCAGCAAATGATAGAACGGCTGATCCTTCAGCGGGCGACTGTCTTCAGGAATGGCCTGATACCATTCCTCCGAGTTCGAGAATTCCGGATCGACATCAAAAATAACCCCTCGAAAAGGGTGTCTACGGTGTCGAACCACCTGTCCCAGGCGGTACTTGGCTTGTGTCTTTAGCATTGTTTCGGCCCCCAAAGCATTTAGTACATCTTTTCGGGCAGAAAAGCCAACCAATGAGCTGAAATTCGGGGAAACAGTCTGTGAACCTACTCCTAACAGTGTTCGAAATCGTTGCCCCGGTGTTCCTTCTGGCCGGGATCGGGTTTGCGTGGGTCAAGCTCGGCTTCGAGTATCGGTTACAATTTGTCACGCGGTTTGCGGTGACGCTTGCAGTGCCCAGCCTGATCTTCGTAGCTTTGATGCAAACCGACATTCCTGGCGGTGAATTGACCGTTTTCACGCTCGCTGCGATTGCATCACATGTTGCTTTGGCGGTGGTTTTCTGGGTCATTGTACGTGCCTCAGGGCTTGAGCAGCGGACCTATCTGTCACCTCTTATCTTCGGTAACACTGGGAATCTGGGCCTGCCTTTGTGCATCTTTGCCTTTGGGCAGGCTGGGTTGGGTTTCGCGGTGATCTTTTTGGCCGTTACGGCTCTGTTTTCTTTTACCTACGGTATCTATCTGGTCGCGGGGCGCGGCGCCTTTGGCAAGGTTCTGCGCGAGCCGATGGTCTGGGCCACGCTGCTGGGGGCATTGTTTCTGTGGCGTGGATGGCAGACGCCACTGTTTCTAACCAACACGCTGGAACTGTTGGGCCAGATGGCGGTGCCTATGATGCTGATCACCCTTGGGGTCGCGATTGCACGCCTGACAACACAGAAGCTGCAACAGGCTATATGGTTGTCCCTGCTGAAACTCGCGGTGTGCTTCGGGTTGGGCTGGGCTCTTGCCATCAGTTTTGGACTGGGTCCTGTAGCCTTCGGAGTTCTGGTTTTGCAAATGTGTGCGCCGGTCGCCGTCACCTCATACCTGCTGGCAGAGCGGTTTGATGTGGATTCCGACGCGGTTGCAGGCATGGTCATGGTCTCGACAGTATTGTCGGTCGCCGCATTACCGATAATTCTCGCTATTATTCTGTAACGATTGTGATTTCCTCAGAGCTCAATCTGCGCTAGAATAAAGAAAAAAGGCACGAGGCACATGAGCAGAATTCTTTTCGTACTCTTCGGGGTGCTGCTTTTGGCATCCTGTGGTGGCGGGTCCAAACAGCCACCGAGCAGACTGAATGACGCGTGCAGCATTGCGCGCGAAAAACCCGATTATATCAAGGCTTTCAAAAGCACCGAGCGCAAATGGGGTGTCCCCGTTCACGTTCAGATGGCCACGATTTACCAAGAAAGCCGTTATCGCGCAGATGCGCGCACACCGCACAAATACGTGCTGGGCGTCATCCCGATGGGTCGCCAAAGCAGTGCTTACGGCTATGGTCAGGCACTTGATGGCACGTGGGAGCAGTATCAACGCGAAACCGGCAAACGCCGCGCCAAGCGGGATCGCATCCGTGATGCGTCAGATTTCATTGGCTGGTACATGAACAAAAGCTATGAGCGGAACGGGATTCATCCCACCGACGCGCGCAACCAATACCTGGCCTATCACGAAGGGCAAACCGGCTACGCTCGTGGCAGCTACAACAGCAAATCTTGGCTGTTGAACGTTGCGAACGATGTAGACGCCCGAGCGCAACTGTATCAGGCGCAGCTGGCGAACTGCCGTTACTAAACAAACCCTGTCAGGTCAGCGATCGTCTGACCTGATACGGGTTTTGCTTGAAAACACGCTGGAATCGAGGTTTCCGCCTTCAGTCAACGGCCCCAGCAGTACGGTCGTTTGACTTCCAGCGTTGTCGTGGATCACCCATTTGCGCAGCTCAACCGGATTGGATGTAAACATTAACTCGATCCGCCCGCTTTCCGGATTCTTGGGGTCCTGAGCCGTCACAACCGTGGCGGTACCGTCAAAATCGTGCCCAACAACCATATTGGCTTGCCCCAGATTGACATTCCGCGCCAACACCAGTGACAGCGGTGTGCGTTTCAGCGGGTACTGTTCGGGCGGCTGATTGGATTTCGGGTCAAAGATCTGCACCGTCCCCGACCGCGCCAAAACTACCGCGCTGTTGGGCGGATCATATTCGAACCGCATTTTTCCGGGCCGCTCGAGCCACAGCTTACCGGTGCTAAGCGATCCGTCATCATTCACCTGCGTGAATGTGGTCTGAACCGTCTTCATCTGGTTCAGGTAGTTAGAGATTTGCGACAGTGGCAGCTTTTCAGCCGCCCACGCGGCGGGCGCAGCCAGTGTCAGAGCAAGGGCAAAAGCAATCTGTTTCATAGGACCCAGATAGGCGTTCTGCCCTTGTTATTAAATATCTTACTGCTCGGGGACGAGGATTTCGCGTTTTCCAACGTGATTTGCCCCGGAAACAACGCCTTCGTCCTCCATCTGCTCAACAAGCCGCGCAGCTTTGTTGTAGCCAATGGCAAGTTTTCGCTGAATGTAGGACGTCGAGCATTTGCGATCTTTGATCACAATCGCTACTGCCTGATCGTAAAGGGCGTCTTCTCCGTTCGTGTTGCCACCCGTGTTCAGGCCCAGAACAGCGTCGATATTGTCAGCCTTTTCCTCGGCCGGGCCATCGACCACGCCGCTCATGTAGGCCGGCGGACCGAACTGTTTCAGGTGGTTGACGATTTCTTCGACCTCTTCATCCGAGACAAACGGACCGTGGCAACGGGTGATCTTCGCCCCGCCCGCCATATACAGCATGTCGCCCTGCCCAAGCAGTTGCTCGGCACCCATCTCGCCCAAAATGGTGCGGCTGTCGACTTTCGAGGTCACCTGGAACGAAATCCGCGTTGGGAAGTTCGCCTTGATCGTCCCGGTGATCACATCGACCGAGGGACGCTGCGTCGCCATGATCAGGTGAATGCCCGAAGCCCGCGCCATCTGCGCCAGACGCTGGATGCAGGCCTCGATCTCCTTGCCCGCGACCATCATCAGGTCAGCCATCTCGTCGACGATCACAACGATATAAGGCATTGCTTCGGGCGCGAATTCTTCGGTCTCGAACATTGGCTCGCCGGTTTCATCGTCAAAGCCGGTCTGGACCGTGCGGCTGAACATCTCGCCCTTGGATAGCGCATCCTTCACGCGGCCATTGTAGCCCGCGATATTGCGCACGCCCATTTTGGACATTTTGCGATAGCGATCCTCCATCTCGCCCACGACCCATTTCAGGGCCACAACCGCCTTTTTCGGGTCGGTCACAACGGGCGAGAGCAGGTGCGGGATACCGTCATAGACCGACAGTTCCAGCATCTTGGGGTCGATCATGATCAGGCGGCACTCATCCGGCGTTAGCTTATAAAGCAGCGACAGGATCATCGTATTGATTGCCACCGACTTACCGGAACCGGTCGTACCAGCGATCAAGAGGTGAGGCATTTTTGCCAAGTTCGCCACCACGGACTCACCGCCGATATCCTTGCCCAACGCCAAGGGCAGCGCATGATTACCATCGCCGAAATCGCGACTGGCGAGGATTTCGCGCAGCACCACCATCTCACGGTTTTCATTGGGCAGTTCAATGCCAATAACCGAGCGCCCCGGTAGAGTTGAAACCCGCGCGGACAAAGCCGACATTGAGCGCGCGATATCGTCGGCCAAACCGATCACACGGCTGGCTTTTAAACCCGGTGCAGGCTCCAATTCGTACATGGTCACAACCGGACCGGGGCGGACACTTACGATCTCGCCCTTGACGCCGTAGTCATCCAGCACGTTTTCCAGCATCCGCGCATTTTCCTCGAGCGCCTCATCGCTTAGGTGATGGCGTTGGATGCTTGCAGGGTTGGACAGAAGGCCCAGCGGTGGCAGTTCGAAGTCGGAATGCCGTTCCTCAAAAGAAAGTGTCGGCTGTGCTTCGGCTTGCGCCCTGCGCGAAGGTGGAGGAGTGCGTCGGACCGGTTGAGCTACTACAGGTTTACGCGGCTCAGCGACAGGAATCTTGACAGCCTGTCTCGGTTGGAGCGCGGGTTCGGGGGCATCATCAAACACGGCCTCATCATCATAGTCCGGTTCGGAAACATAGTCCTGCTGCATCCAATTATCAGCCTCGGAGTCAGCCGCCAGCGTCTCAACATCAGATCCTGCTGTCAGCGGTGGTTCGGGGGGCAAACCTGCAGAGGTCATCGGGGGTTCGGGCGGCAACTCGTCTGCCGCGCCAGAGTTCAAAATCAACGGGTCAGGTCCCCTGCCCCGCCCTTTGGTCAATGGCAAGTTGGGATCGGGTTCGGGCGTTAGCACACCAGCGGCCGCTTTACGATTGCGCACAGCGGCGGAAATCTTGGACCGGATGCGATCCTCACCCGGCATGTCGTAATACCCTTCGACCGCAACGTTTTCGACCAACTCAGGCTCGGGCATTGGGTCAGGACGACGGATCAGGGAAGGCATCCGAGCCAGAAGGCCTGTCTTGGCGACAGGTTCCTGCGCTTCAATCTCAGGGTCTTCAAAGACCGGATCAGCGTAGGCCAGGTCGTCGTCAAAATCCGCCTGAACCGGAACTGCACGTTCGGCCTTGCGCTCGGCCCATTGGGCCTTCCGGTCCCGTGCTGCCCGCGCTGTCGCCGATGCCCCGCGTCCCAGCGCGTTCATCAACAGATCATAGGCCATGACCAGTCCCAACAGAAACGCCCGGAAGCCATTGCGAACGTCCGCTTTGCCGAAACCCAACACGAATACACCCAGAGCCAGCATACCGACCGCCATCGCCAGCGACATCAGCTTGACCAGGAAGTGCGATGAGATCGGCAACAAAGTCAAAATCGCGCCCATCACTGTATCGCCGAATAGACCACCCAAGCCATAGCTGTGCGTCGTCCGCCATTCGGCACCCGGTACCAGAGTCGCTGCATAGACAGCCAGAACGGCGATCCAGATCGGCGCAAAAATCAGGCGGGCAATGGCACGGTCTTCACCTAAATGACCTGCAAATCGAACGCCCCAAGTGATCAGCACCAAGGCGACACCCAAGCTGCCCCAACCCACGATCATAAACAACGGCGCGGCAATCGAGGCCCCGACGCGCCCCATCCAGTTTTGCACGGGCGCATCGGTCGAAACCATCCAGTTTGGATCATCGGGCGTATAGGACCAGATCATCGCTGCAGCGGCCAACCCTAACAGGATCAAAGCGATCCCGATCAGTTCTTTGCTACGCCGTTCAATGGCGGCTTGCGTGTTGCTGTCCAGCAGCGGGTCACGGTTTCGCGCGTTATATGATGCCATTTTGCCCTCGTACCTCACGAATAGATGCAGTCGCGGAGTGTAATCAGCCCGCGCTTCATCTCTGTTTTTGGGGCCACCATCGCGACCCGGATAAATTGCTCGCCCGGGTTTTGCCCCAGATCACCTTGAGAAAGATATGCACCCGGCAGAACCCGTACGCCGGTTTCCTGCCAAAGCTTCAATGCGGTTTCTTCGCCGTTTTCGACGGGTAGCCACAGGAAGAACCCGGCCTCGGGCGGCATGTAGCCCTGTACGCCTGCGAAAACCTCATCCGCGACGGCGTATTTCTCCTGATACAGCGCGCGGTTTTCCTGCACATGCGCTTCATCGGCCCAAACCTTGACGGCGGCGGCCTGCAGCGGGGCGGGCAAAGGGGCACCCGCATAGCTGCGCAACAGTTTGACACGGCTGATTGTTTCAGGTCCACCTGCGATCAGCCCCGACCGCAGCCCGGCCAAGTTCGACCGCTTGGATAGAGAGTTGAACAGCGTGACACGTTCGGGGTCAGCACCCAGTTCCTGCGCAACGGTCAGCGCGCCAACCGGCGCGGCGTCGCGGTAGATTTCGGAATAGCATTCATCGGCAAAGATGCGGAAATCGTACTTTTCAGCCAATTGAATCAGCTCAACCCAGTAATCGCGCGAGGCGACCGCCCCCTGAGGGTTCGCGGGCGAGCAGATATAGGCTACAGCAGTACGGTTCAGAACCTCTTCGGGCAGGCCTGCATAGTCTGGCAAATGACCAGTGGCAGCGGTTGCCGGCACGAAATATGGCTGCGCACCGACCGAAATCGAGGCAACCATGTAGACCTGATAGAAGGGGTTCGGGCACAGAATGATCGGTTGCTGCCCGTTTTTCTGCTCGGGGCAGAGCGCCATTGCAGCGTTATAAAGACCCTCGCGCGTACCGTTCAGTGCCATCACATTGGCATCTGCATCCATCGACACACCATAGCGGCGGTTGATCCAACCCGTGATCGCTGCGCGCAATTCAGGTGAGCCTTCGTTCGGGGGATAGCCCTGAAACCCGGCGGCGTTTTCCATGATCACGTCGGTCACCCAAGATGGGAAATCATGCTTGGGCTCGCCAATGGTCATGTGAACGACTTCACCACCCGGCTGATGATGATCCAACAGGGCGCGTAGACGCGGAAATGCGTATTCCGGTAGGTTCGAAAACCGCTCGGGGAAATTCATGATACTGCCTCAATTTCGGGGTCATTTTGCGCCCCGTTTTATGGCAGATTACAGATCGACCCGGGCTTCGTCCAGACAAAGAGGTGCCGAATCAGGGGATTGTGGCATTCAGGTCAAAGCCCTTTCGGCTGCTGAGCCGAGCCGTAACAAGGCCTCTTCCGACCCCGGATAGCCCAACATCATCAGCCCGCAACCGGGTGTTCCCGTGGGCAAAGTCAGTGCCGCAAGCCCCATCAGATTGCCGATCCGGGTGTTGCGGAGAGCCAAGAGATTTTCGGTAACATAGTAGTCATGATCATTCATCAACCGGTCGAGATTGGGCGGTAGGATCGGGGCCGTCGGCGCAAGCACGGCGTCAAAGCCCGCAGTGGCCGCATCCCAAGCCTGTCGACAAGCGGTTAGTTTCGACCAAGCAGCCACGTAATCGGGGCCGGAATAGGCCTTGCCCATTCGGAACCGTTCAAGGATTTCGGGATACATCGCCTCGGGGTTCGCTTCTATCACATCTCGCCACAAGCCGTAGGCTTCGGTTGTATAGAGCACACCCGACAGGCTCATCGCTTCGTTCAGCTCAGGCACGTCAAGCGGAACGATCTCGGCCCCGGCCTCTTTCAGGCGCGCCAGCGCCTCATCATAGGCGTTGGCTGGAGCTTCGCGCAGATCGTCCTTGGCGACGTTCTGTAAATCAGCAAAGCGGCGACCGCTCAATGACGCCCCGCGCAGATCAGCCGGGGCGGTGCCCTCAAGCGCGGCAAGCATATGTGCGGCGTCCTCAACTGATCGCGCCAGCGGCCCAACGGTATCGAATTTCAGACACAGCGGCACGACGCCCTCAAGGCTAACGCGCCCCGCCGTGGTTTTCAGCCCCACCAGATCGTTCCAGGCCGAGGGAATCCGCACCGATCCACCCGTGTCCGAGCCAACGCCGCCTGCAGCAAGCCCCCAAGCCACCGAAGCTCCTGCACCTGAAGATGAGCCGCCCGGCACTGCGTCTTCGTCATTCACGCATGGAGGCGTAGCCGTCACAGGGTTTAGACCCAAACCCGAGAACGCCAATTCGCTCATATGCGTTTTACCCAGACAGACCGTACCCATCGCGGTCGCGTTCCGCACCACCTGCGCATCGGATTCGGGCACGCGGCCTTCCAACAGGGCTGAACCGGCCTCGGTCCCTACGCCTGCCGTGTCAAACAGGTCTTTCCAGCTGATCGGGACGCCATCCAACAAAGACCGACGCAGGCCAAGCTTTGCCCGCTCTTGCGCCGCAAGGGCCTCGGCGCGGGCGCGATCGTGGGTCACCCAGGCATAGATCCGATCGCGATGTGGATGGGCGTCAATCGCGCTTAGATAAGTTTCTGTCAGTTCAACCGGATCGATCTGCCCCATTCCGATACCACGGCCCAAATCACATGCCGTCATGGTCAGCCAGTCTTGCATCCGGTCCCCTCCCGAGTAATTCCGTGATCGGACGGTAGCGACAGGACCGCACATGGACAATCCCGAAAGGGCGCGCATATTGCAGCACATGGAACACAGATCCGATATCCTGATCGTTGGTGGTGGCCTGAACGGCCCTGCCCTTGCGCTGGCGCTGGCCCAGACCGGGCATTCAGTCACGGTTGTTGACGCTCTGGCAGAGAAAGTGCGCAAGAATGCGGCCTTCGACGGGCGCGCCTATGCGCTTGCATTGGCGTCGCAACGTCTGCTCGACGCGATAGGCGTTTGGAAAAAGGTGGAAAAGCACGCCCAGCCTATGCTGGAGATCAAGGTAACGGATGGTCATGCCGGTGCCGGACCTTCCCCGTTCTTTATGCATTTCGACCATGCCGAGATCGAAGAAGGCCCGATGGGCTATATGGTCGAAGATCGCCACCTGCGGCGGGCTTTTCTGGAGGCCATGACCGAACAAGACGGGATTACCGAAATCAGCGGCAAAACGGTCGTGTCTCAGGACATCTCGGCAAACGGGGCAACGCTGACGCTGGATGACGGGGCCACCTTGTCCGGCAGCCTACTGGTGGGTTGCGATGGCCGCCGCAGCGGCACCGCTATGCGCGCCGGAATCAAACGAACCGGCTGGGACTATGGCCAGACCGCTCTGGTCTGCGCCATTGAACACGAGCTACCGCATCACGGTATCGCCCATCAGTTCTTCATGCCCCCCGGCCCGTTGGCGATTCTGCCGCTGACCGGGAACCGCAGTTCCATCGTCTGGAGCGAACGCACTGAGACGTCCGCGCAGATCAATGCGCTGCCCGAGGCAGATTACCTACAAGTTCTGCGCCCGCGCTTTGGCGATTTCCTGGGGGATATCCGCCTGCAGGGTGACCGGTTCACATACCCGTTGAACCTGACCATCGCCAATTCCTTCATCTCGGACCGGTTGGCTTTGGTCGGAGACGCCGCCCATGGCATGCACCCCATCGCCGGGCAAGGCCTGAACGCAGGTCTGCGTGATGTCGGTGCATTGGCCGAGGTTCTGACCCTTGCGGGACGACGTGGCGAGGATATCGGATCAACGCTTGTGCTGGAGCGCTATCAGGAGTGGCGCCGGTTCGACACCGCCTCGCTTGCGATGGCGACTGATGTGTTCAACAAGCTGTTTTCGAACGACAATCCCCTGCTCCGCATAGGTCGGGATATTGGAATGGGTATTGTCGGGTCGCTACCCGGACTGCGCCGAGGCTTTGTGCGCGAAGCGGCAGGTTTGACCGGCGATCTACCTAAGCTGCTGCAGGGACACCCGATCTAGTCCAGCTCTCGGGCCTCATCCACTAGCATCACTGGAATACCGTTGCGGATTGGAAAGGCCAGAGCGGCGGCTTTTGACACCAGCTCTTGCCGTTCGGCATCATAGTGCAGCGTCGTGTGGGTCTGCGGACAAATCAACGCCTCAAGCATATGGCGGTCAAAGGCGTGTTCGGTATCGCTCATTGCAGTTTTTCCTCATTCGATCCGCCGCGCATGGCGAATTCAATCAATGTCACCAATGTCTCGCGCCGGGTGCGCAAGCAGGGGGCCTCAAGCAGGGCTTGCTTTTCCTCGGGGTCAAACTCTAGCATCATCGACAGGGAATTGACCAAAAGCTCATCATCGGCATCTTTCATTGTGTCCCAATCGGTGGACAACTGACGGGACGAAAAAAACCGTTCCAACAGCCGCAGGAACCTGTTCCGATCAAAACCGTCATCCACCTCGGCCTTGCCCAGATCACGGTCAAACCCGTCCCAGGACACCGAAACCCGGCGATACGGGGTGAAACTGTCCAACTCTGATTTGACCCTGAACCGAGAGATTCCCGTCAGCGTAATCAGATACCTGCCATCTTCGGTCTCGGAAAACTGGGTGACCCGTCCAGCGCAGCCGATCTGGTGCAGCTTGGTTTCGTCGCCCTGACAGGTATTCGGTTGCACCATCCCGATCAGGCGTTCTTGCGTTTTCAGCGCGTCGTCCAGCATCTGTAGGTAGCGCGGCTCAAAAATATGCAGCGGCAGGCGAGACCGTGGCAGCAGCAGCGCTCCGGGCAAAGGGAAAACGGATACCGTTTCCGGCAAATCGGCAGGATGCATCATGTACCCGAGTTTAGTTCTGATCGGGGATTAGGCAAATATCATCGAGCTGAGCTTGCGCCGCCCGTTCAGAACAATCGGGTCATTGGGCTTGAGCGCATCGAAAATTGTGAAGAGCTGCGCCTTTGCCGCCCCATCATTCCACTCGCGATCGCGGCGGAACAATTCCAACAGTTGAGCCACTGCCTCTTCGACATCGCCATTGGCATGCAGGGCCTGCGCCAGATCGAAACGGGCTTGATGGTTGTCTGGCTCGGCCTCAACTGTTGCAGTCAACTCACCTACCGGACCAGCATCTGCAGCCTGCTTGGCCAATTCCAGTTGCGCATGGGCCGCTTCAACCTCGGGTGAAGTGGAAATCTCGGCAGGAGCGCCATTGAGGATCGCCTCAGCCTGATCCAGATCCCCCGATGCAATATGCGCGCGCACCAACCCGCCATAAGCGGCAGCGTGATTGGGGTCTTCACCCAGTATGGCGGCAAAAGTCTGTGCCGCGTCTACAGCGGCCCCCTCGGTCAACATTTCTTCGGCAGCTTGCACAGCATCATCTAGTTGACCACCCGGGCTTTCACCGCCCGCGGCTTCGATCACACGATCTATGAAGGCCTTGATCTCGGACCCTGGCAAAGCGCCCTGAAACCCGTCGATCGGTTGGCCTTTGTGAAATGCATAGACCATCGGAATCGACTGGATGCGCAGTTGTCCTGCAATCATCTGCGCTTCGTCCACGTTGATCTTGACCATCTTGACCGCACCCTTGGCAGCGGTCACGGCCTCTTCCAACGCCGGGCCCAGCGTTTTGCAGGGGCCGCACCAAGGCGCCCAGAAGTCAACGATGATCGGAGTCTCTTGTGAGGCTTCGACCACATCGGCCATGAAGGTGGCCTCGGTCCCGTCTTTAATCAGATCAGTGGCTTGGGGGCTGCCTGCGCCGTTCAGAAGGTCCATGGCTTATACTCTCTGGTTCGAACTTGCGCCCTATATGCAGTCCAATGCGGCAGAAACCAAGGGGAGAGTTCGGCGAATTTGCTTCGGTCAGACGTCAAACGTGGCGAATACCGGGGCGTGATCACTGGGTTTATCCCATCCGCGCGCGTCGCGCAGAATGCGGCTGGAATGACCCGCGTTCGAGATATCGGGCGTAGCCCAGACATGATCCAGCCTGCGTCCCTTGTCGGCGGCATCCCAATCTCGTGCCCGATAAGACCACCAGCTGTATAGCTGGCCCTCGGGAATATCCTGCCGGGTGATATCGACCCAGCCACCTGCATCCTGAGTCTCGGCCAGCGTTTCAACCTCGATCGGCGTATGTGAGACCACCTTCAGCAACTGCTTGTGCGACCAGACATCATCTTCGCGGGGCGCAATATTCAGATCGCCTACCAGAATGGACTTTTTCGGCTTTTCCGCACGGAACCAATCGCGCATGTCAGCGAGGTAATCCAGCTTTTGGCCAAACTTTTCGTTCACTTCGCGATCCGGCACATCGCCCCCGGCGGGGACATAGAAATTATGAATGGTCACGCCATTCTCCAACCGCCCCGCAATGTGTCGCGCATGACCCAGAGCCGCGAAATCCTTATCCCCTACTTCCTTAAGCGGAAGGCGCGACAGGATGGCAACGCCGTTATACCCCTTCTGGCCCCGCGCAATCATATGCGTATAGCCCAGCTCGGCGAACCCTTCGGTCGGGATTTTGTCGACCGGCGATTTGCATTCCTGTAGACACAGCACATCCGGCGCCTCTTCCTGCAGCAATTTCAGAACGATAGGCTCGCGCAGGCGGACCGAATTGATGTTCCATGTGGCAAGGGTGAAGGGCATATCCGGGGGTTCCTTTGTCGAAGTTGCCGCAGGTTAGCGCGGCGCCAAGCGAGGTGCCATCGAAAAACAAAGCAATGTTGCCTGACCCGGCGGTTACGGAAACTTGCAAAGTTTCCGGTCCGATTTCATTGAATGAAATCGGATGCCCGGTGCCGATATCGCCCTGCACGATACAGTTGCACCCTACGAAAAAAGCCGGGCCATCAGGCCCGGCAGTCCAACAGGGAGGTGCATGTCATAACCCGGACATGCGCGGGTTGGGAGTAATCTAAAGATACCTAAAGAGTATCACTTTGATCCAAGTCAATCCACCATTAGTCAAGCAACAAGGCGATATCCGCCCGATTCTGTGACCAAAAGGCGTGCATTCGACGGGTCGGGTTCAATCTTCTGACGCAGACGATAGATATGGGTTTCAAGGGTGTGTGTTGTAACGCCCGCGTTGTAACCCCAGACTTCGTGCAACAGAACATCACGTGCAACGACGCCGTCAGTTGATCGATAGAGGAACTTGAGAATGTTAGTCTCTTTCTCGGTCAGGCGGATCTTGCGATCATCTTCAGTCATCAGCATCTTCATGGCCGGTTTGAAGGTGTAGGGCCCCAGAACAAAGACCGCATCCTCGGATTGTTCATGCTGGCGCAGTTGGGCCCGAATCCGGGCCAGAAGAACCGGAAATTTAAAAGGCTTGCTGACATAATCATTTGCGCCAGCATCAAGACCCAGGATCGTGTCAGCATCGCTGTCGTGCCCGGTCAGCATCAGCACCGGGCTTTTGACGCCCTGCTTGCGCATCAGGCGACACAGCTCACGGCCATCGGTATCCGGCAGGCCGACATCCAGAATCACCAGATCGTATATTGCTTCGCGCGCGCGTTCCATTGCCGACGCGCCATCGGACGCCTCGAACACGTCAAAGTCTTCGGTCATGACAAGTTGCTCGCTGAGCGCTTCGCGCAGGTCTTCGTCGTCATCCACCAGCAGGATTTTCTTGAGCTGAGCCATGTACGGTCCTCCTAAGTCTTTTCCATCACTTGCGTATGAAGAATGCAATCAGCAAGATTTACTGCAGTCGTCTCACGCCCTCGTGTCTGACGCCGAGGAAATGTTTCACATTTTCCAGTGATCGGGGTAGGACAGGGTCTGATCGTTTCAAGGTAAACTGCATGAGTCTCACTCCCGACATCACCGAATTGCTGGCACGGGCGCGGGCTGACCTGCGTATGGGTGTTCCCGTTGTTCTGACCGACGAACTGGGATTTGGAGTACTCGCATTCGCCACCGAGTCCCTGAGCCCGCAAAGGTTGGCCGATTTGCGCGGCTTGGGCGGGGATCCCGTTGTCGCCATCACGGTTCGGCGCGCTGAAACACTTAAAGCGCGTGCATATGACGGCGATCTTGCTCGCGTCATGATCCCGGCGGATGCTGGGCTGAGCTGGGTGCAGGCGGTGGCCGACCCGTCCGATGATCTGAACGCCCCGATGAAGGGCCCGCTGATGACCGAACGGCAAGGCAGCGCAAATCTGCACCGGATCGCTATTGCGTTGGCCAAGTCGGCGCACTTGCTTCCGGCCGCCGTCGTCGCCCCTATTCAAGACGGGCGCGAATTTGCGGCAGATCATGGTCTGACCTGCATTGACCATGCCCGGGCCGCGCCACATCTGACAGATCGCAGTGCTCTGCACCCTGTCGTCGCCGCACGCCTGCCGATGGAAGTGTCGGAGGCCGGGCGCCTGCATGTATTCCGCCCCGAAGATGGTGGAGAGGAACACTATGCGGTTGAAATCGGTCGCCCTGACCGCGACAAGCCCGTCCTCGCGCGGCTGCATTCGGCCTGTTTCACGGGCGATCTCATGGGCAGCCTGAAATGTGACTGTGGCCCGCAACTGCGCGGGGCCTTGGCCCAGATGGGGGACGAGGGTGCGGGCGTCCTGCTCTATCTGAATCAGGAAGGGCGTGGGATCGGGCTTGCCAACAAGATGCGCGCCTATTTTCTTCAGGATCAGGGATTTGACACAGTCGAGGCCAATCACCGGCTTGGATTCGAAGACGATGAACGGGATTTCAGGCTCGGCTCGGATATCCTGAAATCGCTAGGCTTCAATTCGGTCCGTCTACTGACCAACAACCCTGCAAAAATCGCGATGATGGAACGCACAGGTATCGCCGTCACCGAACGTGTTCCGTTGAAAGTAGGTGAAACAGATTTCAACCGCGCGTATCTGGCGACCAAAGCGGCAAAGTCAGGCCACCTGCTGTGACACCAAGCGATCTGGTTCTTACACCACGTGGCATTCGGTTTCTCGGGCACCTGTTCCCCTGCGCTATAGGCAAAGGGGGCTTGAGCCCAACCAAGCAGGAAGGTGACGGAACAACACCAACAGGTGTGCATCACATTGTGGGTATGCTCTATCGCGCAGACCGAATGCCACGGCCGGCGCATTGGGCACGACCGATCGGACCGCGCGATTTATGGTCAGACGACGTAGAGGACGATGCGTATAACCATTTGGTGCGGGCGCCTCATGATTTCAGTCACGAGAAACTGCGTCGCCCAGATCCGCTTTATGACCTGATCTTGATAACCGATTGGAACTATCCCAATTCAGAACCCAGCCGGGGATCGGCCATCTTCCTGCATCAATGGCGACGCCCACGGTTTCCGACCGAAGGCTGCATCGCATTCAGGCGCGACCACCTACGTTGGATTGCCCAAAAAATCACGCTGGGCACACGGCTGATCATCCCTGAGGCTTAACCCGCGCCCCGAATATGGCAGACCCAATACGGACGTGTGTGGCACCCAAGGCGATTGCCGATTCAAAATCACTGCTCATTCCCATCGACAAACCCTCCAGCCCATTCCGCTCTGCGATTTTTGCCAATAACGCGAAGTGCAACGCGGGTTCTTCTTCAACCGGTGGAATGCACATCAAACCTCGGACGGGCAGGTCCTGGCTGCGGCACTCAGCAATGAACGCATCAGCATCTTGTGGAAGAGTACCGGCTTTCTGATCCTCTTCGCCTGTGTTGATCTGTATAAAAAGATCCGGGCACTTACCCATCTCTTGCGCCAATCGTGCCAATGTTTTGGCGAGCTTTGGTCGATCAACTGAATGGATGGCATTGCAAAGCTCAATCGCCTGCCGTGCCTTGTTTGTTTGCAATGGACCGATCAGATGCAGATCGATGTCCGGAAAACTCTCGCGAAATGCAGGCCATTTGCCAGCGGCTTCCTGCACACGGTTTTCTCCGAAACACCGGTGGCCCTGCTTCAACACGGCTTCGACCCGGTCATTAGGTTGCACCTTGGAAACCGCGATTAATTGCACCGAGCCTTCGGCGCGTCCTGCCGCAGATTCAGCTATGGCTATTCGATCGGTGATTTCTTGCAGCGACATGGGTCCCTCATTCTGCGTTTGCAGCAGCAAAACACCATGTGGCGGCAAAAGAAAAGGGCAGGTCCGAAGACCTGCCCATGAACCTTGTGGTTCAGATCAACTTAGAAGTTGAACTGAGCACCAAAGTCGGCACGCAGCTGGCTGTCGCCGTCGCCACGCTTCTGGTTGCCGATACCACCGCGCAGCGATGCACCGCCACCCAGGTCGTAGATGGCACCGATGCCGTACTGCTGCAGATCGTCGTCTGCCGAACCGTCACCGTAAGCGAAGGTCAGAGTGGTTGCCGCGCCCAGGTTGTAGGCTGCCGACAGACCGTATGCGGTGCCGTTGCGGTCATCGTTTGCAACGTCATCGTCTGCGACGAACAGAGTACCGGAGAAGTCACCGAATTCTGCACCCAGGGTCAGAACGGTCAGGCTCTGCTTGTCGGCGTCGCCCAGACCGCTGGTCTGACCGTAGGCCAGAGCGGCAGTTACGTTACCGAAGGTGTAGGTCGCGCTGATGTCCCAGCGGTCTGCATCATCAGTGTCCGCACCCGCAACAGCTTCGTCAGCAAATGTGCGCTGGTCATACGACGCGCCGAAGGCGAAGTCGCCAACTGCGTACTGGAAGAACACAGCGTTTGCGCCCGAACCGGTCGACGAATACGCCAGGAAGTCATAGTCGACGCCCGAGTACTGACCAATGAAGCTTTCCAGGCCAGGCTCGTTACCGTAGTAGTTTGCCAAGTTGTCG
The DNA here is from genome assembly GCF_056539785.1 of Ruegeria sp. B11. Lineage (NCBI taxonomy): Bacteria > Pseudomonadati > Pseudomonadota > Alphaproteobacteria > Rhodobacterales > Roseobacteraceae > Ruegeria > Ruegeria sp. B11. The sequence goes on from NZ_JBQFVO010000002.1 coordinate 112,135, forward strand.
AACGAACCGGCTACGTTACCGGCGTCAACACGCAGACCACCGAAGATGACCGAGAAGCGTGCGCCGTTCAGGCCAGCGGAGTTTGCTTCGCCGTTGCCGGCATCTTCGTCTGCCTGCAGACGAACACGGCCTTCAAAGCGAACGCCACCGTCAGTTTCAACGATTCCGTCGATGTTCAGACGGAAGCGCGAGACCAGGATGGTTTCGTCGGTTTCTACGCCGGTCGCTTCACCACCACCAATTGCGTCAACGGTACCTGTACGGTCTTCCAGGTATCCCAGACCAAAGCGGCCGTAACCGCTGAACTTTACTTCGGCCGCTGCAACACTTGCGGTTGCAATCAGTGCGGTCGTTGCGAAGAGAACTTTTTTCATCTTGTTTCCCTCGGTTTCAAAGATTTTCTACTCGACACATGCAAAGCACGCGTCTCAGCACGGACACCGTTTCGCTTTTTTTGCCCCCGTTGCGCAAGCTTGGCATAAACGCAAAGACGTCATTCGGCCCAAATTGGTGCAAGGATGCCACAGTCGAATTCAACGGATCGTGCGGTTCGCGCGAGTCGATCATAAAAGAATAGGGTTGTTGCTGTACGGGTCCTTGTCTAGGAGTATCACTCGACAGAGCAAAACAAGTGACACGGGACCTTCCAACGATGCGCCGTATTACGATTCCAGGTTTGATCATGGTAACGGCTGCCTTATCAGCCTGCGGAGGGCCACCGCCGGGCGATGCAAGTGTGTTGACCGCTGATGGCAGCTCGACAGAGGAACGCGAACTGAATGACCCGAATCGTTCGACGATCTGGGACGTATTCGGCCCGAACACCTCAGAGCAGGTCACTCAGGTAAATCGCTATCTGTGGGCCGCATCGCTGGATGTACTGAATTTCTTGCCGATCCAAGAGGTCGATCCGTTTACCGGAGTGATCGTAACGGGTTATGGCACACCGCCCGGCGGCGGGCGTTCCTATCGCGCGACAGTTCACATCAGTGATCCCGCTTTGGAAGCGCGTTCTTTGTCCGTAGCTCTTCAGACCAGTGGCGGTTCTCCGGTCAGCGCTGCAACGTCGCGCGCCGTCGAAGATGCGATCCTGTCTCGCGCGCGTCAGCTACGCATTGCGGACAACAAGTTCTAGAAACCCGACAAAAATCACACTATTACCACGCCGGGTTCCTACCCGGCGTTTTCATTCACGAAGGACCGCATGATGTCGCGCTACTCGGCCAACGAAATCGAAGCAAAATGGCAGGAGGCCTGGGACAAGGCCGGAATCTTCACCGCCAATCACAAGGCGGACAAGCCGAAATACTATGTGCTTGAGATGTTCCCCTACCCGTCTGGCCGTATCCACATGGGGCATGTACGCAACTACACGATGGGTGATGTGATCGCCCGCCACAAGCTCGCAACCGGTCATAACGTGCTGCACCCGATGGGCTGGGACGCGTTCGGGATGCCTGCGGAAAACGCCGCAATGGCCAGTGGTGGCCACCCCAAAGATTGGACCTACGGCAATATCGCCGACATGCGCGGACAGATGAAGCCGCTGGGCCTGTCGATCGACTGGTCTCGTGAATTCGCCACCTGTGATCCGGAATACTATGGCCAGCAGCAGGCTTTGTTCCTGGATATGCTCAAGGCCGGTCTGGTTTATCGCAAGAACGCCGTGGTGAACTGGGACCCGGTCGATATGACCGTTTTGGCCAATGAACAGGTAGAAAACGGCCGTGGCTGGCGTTCAGGCGCCTTGGTTGAGCGTCGCGAGTTGACTCAGTGGTTTTTCAAGATTTCCGATTATTCCGAGGAACTGCTCGACGCGCTGGATGCGCTGGATAACTGGCCCGCCAAGGTACGCCTGATGCAAGAGAACTGGATCGGCAAGTCCCGTGGCCTGCAATTCGGGTTCGAACGCACCGATGGAGGTGAGCCGATCACCGTCTACACGACACGGCCCGATACGCTGATGGGCGCGTCGTTTGTTGGCATCTCGCCCGATCATCCGATTGCCAAGCAGCTTGAGGCAGAAAACCCGAAAGTCGCTGAATTCGTTGCCGAATGCCGCAAGGGCGGCACCACCGAAGAGGCGATCGAAACCGCCGAAAAGCTGGGTTACGACACCGGCATACGTGTAAAACATCCACTCGACCCCAGCTGGGAGCTGCCGGTCTGGATCGCCAACTTTATCCTGATGGACTATGGCACCGGCGCCATCTTTGCCTGCCCAGCTCATGATCAACGCGACCTCGATTTCTGTCGCAAATACGGCCTGCCTGTGGTCGATACATTCTTTGCACTGGATGATGACACTCCAGTCGACAAAATCGCGTTTGTTCCACCGAAAACCGAAAAAGTCCGCTGGGTGAATCATTTTGCGCGTCTCACCGAGGCAACGGGTGACGAGGCCATCAATGCCACCGTTGATTTCGCCGAAAAGGCCGGTTGGGGTGAAGGTGTTACCAAATACCGCCTGCGCGATTGGGGGCTCAGCCGCCAACGCTATTGGGGCTGCCCGATTCCTGTTGTGCATTGTGATCAATGCGGCACGGTCCCCGAGAAGAAAGATAATCTGCCGATCGAGCTGCCTTATGATGACGGCAACAGCAAACCCATAGATTTTTCGATCCCCGGCAACCCGCTGGACCGCCACCCCAGCTGGCGCGACACCCCTTGCCCTTCCTGCGGCGCTCCAGCCAAGCGGGAAACTGACACGATGGACACGTTTGTCGATTCGTCGTGGTACTTCGCCCGTTTCACCGCCCCGCGCGCTGAAACACCCACCGATCTTGCCGAAGCCGAGTATTGGATGAATGTCGACCAATATATCGGTGGGATCGAGCATGCGATTCTGCACCTGCTCTATTCGCGCTTCTTCGCGCGGGCGATGAACATCACTGGTCATTTGCCGAAGAAAGCGATTGAGCCGTTCAACGCGCTGTTCACTCAAGGCATGGTGACTCATGAAATTTATCAGACACGCGACGCCAACGGTCGCCCGGTATATCACCTGCCCGAAGACGTGACCGACGGCAAGCTGACCGACGGCACCGAGGTTGAAATCATCCCCTCAGCCAAAATGTCCAAGTCGAAAAAGAACGTCGTCGATCCGGTCAGCATCATCTCGGCCTTTGGTGCGGATACTGCGCGCTGGTTTGTTCTGTCCGACTCCCCACCTGAGCGCGACGTGGAATGGACCGCGTCGGGCGCCGAAGCCGCGTTCAAACATCTCAGCCGCGTGCACCGCATCGCCGCAGAAATCGCAGAATCGGACTTGCCGGCCACAGCAGATGACGAAACGCTGCTACGTGAGATGCACAAAGCCATTCATGACGTATCGGGCGGGGTCGAATCCTTTGGCTTTAACGCATCTATCGCAAAGCTTTATGCATTCACCAACACGCTTGCCAAATCCAAAGCGGGCTCTGCAGTCAAGCGCGAGGCTGCCAAGACACTAGCGCAGCTGATGTCGCCGATGACGCCACACTTGTCCGAAGAACTTTGGCAGATGCTGGGCGGCGAAGGCCTGGTTGCAACCGCGCCTTGGCCCATCGCGGATGAGACGATGCTGATCGATGACACCATAACCCTGCCGATTCAGATCAACGGCAAGCGTCGGGCCGAGATCAGCGTAGCCAAAGATCTGGATAAAGCAGAGGTTGAAAAAATCGCCCTCAGCACCGAAGCTGTGCAAAAGGCGCTGGATGGCGCTGCACCGAAGAAAGTGATCGTTGTTCCGGGCCGGATCGTTAATGTCGTCGTTTGATCGTAGAACCCTGTTATTGATGCCGCTGGCGCTCACCGCTTGCGGGTTCGAGCCGGTTTATGCGCCCGGAGGATCAGGCTCGGCCTTGGATGGCAAGGTCGAGGTGTCCGCACCAAATACGGTCGAAAGCTTTCTGCTGGTCCAAAACCTGGAACGTAAATTAGGTCGAAGCGCGACCTCGGGCAACGAATACAAGCTGGATGTCGGGGTATCGACGGTCACCCGCAGGGCCTCGATTACCACAGCGAATGAAACCAATCGCTATACGATCGACGGGAATGCGACTTACGCGCTGAAATCCAATGCGACCGGGCAAATCATCGCCTCGGGCAACGTTACCGAATTTGTCGGTTATTCTGCTGCAGGCTCGACCGTGTCTACACTGGCAGATGAACGCGACGCGACCGAGCGCTTGATGGTGATTCTGGCCGATCAGATCGTAAATCGCCTTTACGCCACGCCGGGCCTGTCCACATGAAGCTGAGCCCGCGCGAGGCTGATGGGTATTTTGCCAAGCCGGACGCGGACAAAGCCGGGCTGTTGATCTACGGGGCGGACGCGATGCGCGTTGCTCTAAAGCGTCAGCAAGTTCTGGCGGCTTTGTTGGGATCCGGCGCTGAAGAGGAAATGCGCCTGACCCGCATTCCCGGAAGCGATCTACGCAGCGATCCGGCCCTGTTGCTGGACGCGGTCAAGGCTGTCGGATTTTTCCCCGGTCCCCGCGCGGTGTTTGTTGAAGACGCCACCGATGTCGCAGCGCCTGCGATTCTAACAGCCCTTGAAGACTGGGATCATGGTGATGCACAGATCATCGTAACGGCCGGGCAGCTCAAACCCAGCTCGAAAATCCGCAAAGCATTCGAAGCGAACCCTGCCGCATACGCTGTTGGCATCTACGATGACCCGCCCTCGCGCGCCGAGGTGGAGCGCATTCTGGCGCAAGCCGGATTGAAGAATATTCCGCGCGATTCGATGTCGGCGCTTAGCGAACTTGCAATGGCGCTCAGCCCTGGTGATTTCACTCAATCAGTTGAGAAACTGTCGCTTTACAAACGCGGTGACGCCGGTGAACTGACGATTGAAGATATTGAAGCCTGTGCGCCGCGGTCGACCGAGGCGGCGCTGGATGATGTATTGAACGTCGTTGCCGAGGGCCGGGCACAGGAAATCGGCCCCCTGATCCGACGCCTGCAGGCGCAGGGCACCAACGGGGTCACCTTGTGTATTGGGGCGACGCGGCATTTCCGAACGCTCTATGCCTGCGCATCCGACCCTGGAGGCGCGGCGCAGGGAATCGGCAAGCTGCGCCCTCCGGTCTATGGCAAACGACGTGACCGGATCCTGAGGCAAGCTCAGGGATGGGGGGCGCCCAAGCTGCAGACCGCTTTAACCGTCCTTACAGATACGGACCTATCCTTGCGCTCGGCAGGTCAAACCGCACCTGCGATGGCACTGGTAGAGCGTGCAATGATCCGACTGGCGATGCTGGCCCGATCGGGTTAAGGCCTAGCGCGCCAACCACGTTGCCGCCGACTGACCGGCCCAACGTCCCGTCGCCAGACAGGCGGTCAGAAGATAACCACCGGTCGGGGCTTCCCAATCCAGCATCTCGCCCGCGCAAAAAACGCCCGGACATGCAGTCAGCATCAAACCGCTGTCCACGGCACCCGATGCTACCCCGCCAGCGGTTGAGATCGCCTCATCCATCGGGCGTAGCCCAGCATACCTGATGGGCAGGTTTTTCAGCGCACCGATCCATTGCGTTTGCTTCAATGCGCGGTTCTTAGTCATTTCGTGGAACAAAGCGATCTTTTGCGGAGACAGACGCAGACCATTCTTCAACCAATGCGAAAGCGTTGCCTTTGATTTCTTCGCGTCCAATCGCGCCTGCATCCCTTCAGCCGTCACATCCGGGACCAGATCAACAAACAGCGGCGCCCCCGTCCGCAGCGCAGGGGTCAGGGCATACATACCGCCACCTTCCAGGCCTTTTGCGGAAATAGTGGCCTCACCACGGCTATCCAGATCGCCCGCCATCCACCGCACCGATTTGAGCGCCGCGCCAAAATGTGGCTGCATATAGGGGCTCCAATCGACTGACAGAGCGGCGTTAGCCGGTGCAAACGGTGTTAGATCAACTCCGCTGTCCGCAAGCCATTGGGCCCAAGCCCCATCCGAACCCAACCGCGCCCAGCTGGCACCCCCTAATGCCAAAACCGTCGCGTCGGGCGAGCAAAACTGCATGCCATCTGGCGTCTCAAAAACCAACGCCCCACCTTGCCATCCCTGCCAGCACCAGCGTGTCCTGATCTGAACACCGGCCTGATCCAATCTGGCCAGCCAGGCCCGCAGCAAGGGTGAGGCCTTCATGACTTTCGGAAACACCCGCCCGGTAGAGCCCGTGAACATCTCTTGCCCAAGATCACCGGCCCAAGCCTTCACCGCCTGTGCGTCAAACGCTTGTATCATCGGATGCAACCAATCCTTTGCATCCCCGTATGCGCCCATAAGCATGTCAAAAGGCTCATCCTTGGTCAGGTTCAGGCCGGACTTCCCCGCCATCAGGAATTTACGCGCGACAGACGGCTTGGCTTCGGCCACTGCAACCTCGTGCCCGGCGGCGGCAAGCTGTTCGGCGGCCATTAACCCCGCTGGCCCTGCCCCGATGACCATGGTTTGCGCCATTGTGTCCCTCTTGCCCTGTACACGCATCAGCGCGAAGTTAGGTCATGGCAAATTCCGATCCGATCTGCCCGCTCTGCAACCGTCCGATCCCCGAAGGTGGTGGAAGCCTGCACCATCTGATCCCAAAGCTTAAGGGAGGCAAGGGCGGGCCCACCGTTTTGTTGCATCAGATATGCCACAAAGAGATCCACGCGACACTGACCGAGGCCGAATTGGCGCGTGACTTCCACACTGTCGATGCGCTCCGCGCCCACCCGAGGCTCGAGAAGTTCCTGATGTGGGTGCGCAAACGCCCGCCGGGGTTTCGCTCAAAAGTGCCGGGAAAACGACGCGGGCGATGATCAGGCAGGAAGCCAGGGATCACCGAATGCATCCTTTTTCGGGTCAGCCAGCCCTTCAATTTCGATCCCAAGATAGTCCGGCACCGGTGCAAACCGGGCATTTGGGATGTGTTGGTATTCCAACGTGGTATATGGGCGCTTCCACAGCCATTCGCGATTCTCAACCGCCCAGAGATCGGGGTTGGGAGGCTCCTCTGCGGTGAACGCATAGAAATGCAGATCGAACCCGTGAGGTTCGACATCCTGCAGAGACAGCAAAGACAGTCCCATGGATCGGCAAAACGCATCTTCGGCGACAATATCGCCGGTTCGCAAAGTGATCTGGCCGATACAGGCCTTCGCGAAGGGGGCGTCCGGGCTTGTAGCATCAACCGGTCGGTTGCCCTCGAAATCCTGCTGCAGCAGTTCAATGGCAAACCCTTCGGGGTCATTCAGATGGCACATATAGCCGATATCCAGAAACTGCCGCGGCGCGCTGACCGGGATACCCTTCTGGCGCAGGTGTTCTGCGGCAAGATCAACATCCGGCAACGTGATCCCGATCTTCCAATACCGCTGCCCCGGATCATGGCGGTAGCCCCCGCCGCCCGGCATCAGCAACAGATCGGCATCCTGACCGGAATATCCAAGACGACGATTGGCGCCTTCAACCCTGACAGACATGCCAAGCGCATCACGATAAAACGCCGCCAACGCATCTGGGTCCGCCACCCGCAATCGGAGCGCGGCCAACCTCATGGGCACAATCCGGCTATGCCCGCAGCAACCGACGGATCTGCGGACAGGCTGTCGGCTACAAGTTCTTGTGCAGTTGGTATCAAATGTTCGGGCTCAACCACCCGATCAACCAGCCCAAAGCTATAAGCTTCTTCTGCAGAAATCGTCTGTCCCGCCATCAGTATGAGTCGGGTTCTGGCCGGACCGATCAACTCTGCCATCCGCTTGGGATCCGAGGGCTGCGGCAAGAATCCCAGCTTCATGACCGGGTAAAAGAACTTGGCCGAGGGCACTGCGATACGCAGGTCACAGGCCAGCACCATACCGTTGGCTCCACCGGCCAAAGTGCCGTTGAGCGCGGCCACCGTCAGGCAGGGCAAGGCGGCAATGGCACCCGACAACCTCTCCCAAAGATCGGAGGTCGCAAGGCCCGCCCGCGCTTCTTCAAGATCGGCGCCCGCACTGAAGACCCGGCCCGCCCCCGTCAGGATCAATGCACGTGCCTCGGTTGCCGCCTCTGCGATGCGTACCAATTCGCTAAGCATCGCTGAGGTCAGCGCATTGGCCTTATCCGGATTGTTCAACGTGACGGTCCACAGCCCATTATCCTGTGTCAGTTCGATCACGTCAGCCCAACCCTTTTTCGGATGTCTTCGTTGCGCAGCGATATCTCGGTCCCCAAGAACTCATCCGCATCTGCCGAGCACATCCACATCAACGCCCGCGCGGGCCAGTCTGCGGGGATGTGATCGTCCCAATCCAGCTGACTTACTGGATTGATTCCGCTGGCCTTGATCACCCGCTGCATATCTGTGGCCACAGTTCCCGGGGACAGGCCCATTGCGCGAATACCGTGATGCGCCTCTTCCAGATGCAGGCATTCGGTCAGCATCTTGGCCCCGGCTTTTGATGCGCAATAGTGGCTCCAGGCTTCGACCGGGTTCGACGCGGCACCGGACGAGACTGTCAGAACGGTCCCGCCGCCTGCTGCCCGCATGATGGGCAGGACGGCACGCATTCCGTAAAAGACACCTTTCAGGTTGATGTCGATTGCTTGGCTCCAGGCCCGGGTGTCGGCATTCGACAGATGAAAGATCGGATCAATGACGCCCGCGTTCCCGATTAGCACATCCAGCTTGCCGAACCGGTCGATGCAATCGGCAACTGTCTGTTCAAACTGGGAAAAATCGCTGACGTCGCAGGCCAGCGCCATGGCGTTTTCACCCAATGCCGCAGCCAGAGCGTCAATCTGATCGCGGCTGCGGGCGACCAAGGCCACATTGGCCCCAGCTGCGGCAAAAACGCGCCCGGCTTCCGCTCCGATGCCTCGGCTTGCCCCTGTGATCAGTACCGTTTTCCCTTGCATATGCATCGTTTAAATCCCTGCATTTGAAATTGTCTTAACTCGTACCCTGCAAATGGGGAATTGGTCCACCCCTTCCCCCTTGACGCTGGCCGCTACAGGCACGACCATGCCGGCAAATTGATCAAGAAGGGTTCTATTATGACTGTTTTCCTTCGCCGTAGCTGCGGTGCAGCTTTGGCCTATGCTGTTGCAACCAACGGCACGTTTGCAGATGTTACCGCCAATGATGTCTGGGCCGATTGGCAGGCTTATCTGGGCGGCATGGGCTATGACGTCACTGGCGATCAGAGCGTTTCCGGCAACGTCACCACCATCGCGAACATGACGATGGCCATGGCCATTCCGGACACCGAAGGCACCTTCGACATGGTCATCCCCGAGATGACGTTGACCGAAAATGGCGACGGTACAGTCAATATCGGCTTTCCTGCCAGCTTCCCGATGACAATTTCCGGTGAAGCCGAGGGCGAGACATTTTCGGCTGATCTGATGTACGCTCACGACGCCTTGGAAATGGTCGTTTCGGGTACCCCCGAAAACATGACATATGACTATACGGCGAACAGCCTGACTCTGTCGATGGACTCGATGGAGTTTGATGGCGAAACCGTATCCAGCGACATGTTTGCCTTGAACGTTCAGATGAACGAAATCGCAGGCACATCGCAGATGCAGATCGGCGAGATGCGCGATATCGCGCAGCAGTTCACGGCCAGCAGCCTGTCCTATGATGTGGCCTTCAACGAGCCCGAAAGTGAAGACACGGGCCGGATCAGCGGTAAATTAGATGGTTTGAAATTTGATGGCGATACAATCATCCCACCCGGTATGGATGTCGCCAACATTGAAGACATCTACAAGGCCGGATTTGCCGCTTCAGGTACATTCACATACGCCTCGGGCAGCACCGAAATGGCAGGCACTGCCGAGGGTGAGCCATTCTCGCTCAGCAGCAGTTCCGAAGGAGGCAGCTTTACCGGCAGCATCGATGCACAGCGCCTTGTCTACGATCTTGCGCAGAACAGCACCAAACTAGCCGTCACCACGTCGGATCTGCCTTTTCCAATCGAGATCGCGATGGCAAATGCAGGGCTGAAATTCGAGCTTCCGGTGCAGGCCTCGGAAGAAATCCAGCCATTTGGATTTGGCATGAACCTGACGGATTTCACCATGTCCGACGTGTTGTGGAGCATGTTCGACCCTGCTAGTGCGCTGCCGCGCGATCCGGCGACCATCGCGCTGGATGCAACCGGCACCGCCAAAGTTCTGGTCGATTTCATGGACCCGGAAGCCGTCGAAGAGCTTGAGACATCTGATATCGTTCCGGGCGAGCTGCACTCGCTGAAGATCAATAAGCTTCTCGTATCATTGGTCGGAGCCCAATTGAGCGGTGATGGCGACTTTGCGTTCGACAACTCCAACACGGAAGAGTTTGATGGCCTGCCTGCCCCGTCGGGTGTCGCCAACTTGAAACTTGTTGGGGCCAACGCTCTGCTGGACAAGCTGATCGGCATGGGCTTTGTGTCGGAAAACGACGCGCTGGGCGCGCGTATGATGATGGGTCTGATGGCTGTTCCGGGCGAAGAACCGGACACGTTGAACTCGAAAATCGAGTTTACCGAGGATGGACAGATCCTGGCCAACGGTCAGCGTATCAAGTGACAAACAAATCGGGAAAGGCCGCTGCGCTGGCCTTTCCCGCCCGAGGCACATAAAGCCAGTGGGCTGCAGGCCTTGCGGGACAGGCTATCCGAGGCTAGGTCCAGAACAACAAGACCGGAGGCCTCATGACGCGAACACCTCAAACAATCAGTGAAGAGCTGCTGAATGCAGCCCGCAAGGCAGGTGCCGAGGCAGCGGATGCCATAGTAATTGATGGCTCATCCGTTTCTGTGGAAGTACGTAGTGGTGCATTGGAACATGCCGAACGCTCGGAAGCGACCGATCTGGGGCTGCGGGTCTTCCTTGGCAAACAGCAGGCAATCGTATCCAGTTCGGATAGTCGCCCCGATACGCTTACCGCGATGGCCGAGCGCGCCGTGGCCATGGCACGGGAAGCGCCCGAAGATCCGTTCACCGGCTTGGCCGCGCCTGACCAATTGGTCGCCGACTGTAATATCGACGCGCTGGAGCTGTTTGACCCAGCCCCTGAACCCAGCGCTGAAGCTCTGATGCAGGATGCGCTGGCGGCAGAGGCAGCAGCGCTGGACGTTGCGGGAGTCTCACAGGTGTCCGACGCTGCGGCCGCCTATGGTACCCACCGGGTCCATCTTGCCGCAACAAACGGCTTTTCGGATGGCTACATGCGCAGCAGCCGTTCAACCTCATGCGTCGCCATTTCCGGCGAAGGGACGGGAATGGAGCGTGACTATGACGGTGACAGCCGGACTTTTCAGTCTGACCTGCGCAGCCCCGCCGAGATTGGTCGCACGGCTGGTGAACGTGCGGTTCAGATCGTGGGAGCACGCAAGCCCCAGACCGGCAGTTTTCCGGTGGTGTTCGACGAACGTATTTCATCATCCCTGATCGGCCATCTGCTGGCCGCCAGCAATGGCGCGGCGATAGCCCGCGGGGCCTCGTGGCTGAAGGAAAGCCTTGGGCAACAGGTTCTACCGGCACATTTGTCTTTGATTGAAGACCCGCATCGCCCGCGCATTTCGGGCTCGCGCCCGTTCGATGCCGAAGGGCTGGCAACACGGCGCAGGGCAATCGTTGAAGATGGCGTTCTGACCGGTTGGACGTTAGACCTGTCCAGCGCCCGCAAATTGGGAATGACCTCGACCGGCAACGCAGCGCGCGGCGTATCCGGGCCGCCGTCGCCCAGCAACTGGAACCTGAGCCTGACGCAAGGCGAGAAGACCCGCGCCGAGTTGTTGCGCGACATGGGTACCGGGCTTTTGGTCACTTCGATGATCGGATCGACCATCAATCCGAATACCGGCGACTATTCACGCGGCGCTTCGGGATTTTGGGTTGAGAACGGCGAGATCACCCATCCCGTCAACGAGTGTACCATCGCTGGCAATCTTCGCGACATGCTGATGCGAATCATTCCGGCAAACGATGCGCGGCCTTACCTATCGCGCGTTGTACCCTCGCTGTTGATCGAAGGGATGACACTTGCCGGCAACTGACCTGCCCCTGCTGATCGACGCTGCGCTTGAGGCCGGAAAGATCGCCACGCGCTATTCGGGTCCTGATGCCCAGCGCTGGGATAAACCCGAAGGCGCAGGCCCGGTGACCGAGGCCGATCTGGCCGTCAACGCGATGCTAGAACGTGATCTGCAGGCGGCCCGCCCGGATTATGGCTGGCTGAGCGAAGAAACCGAGGATTCACCCGATCGTCTGGCCCGTGATCGGGTCTTCGTCATCGATCCCATCGACGGCACCCGCAGTTTTGCCGAGGGGTCGCGCACATGGGCCCATTCGCTGGCCGTAACCGAGAACGGTGAGGTCACGGCAGCCGTCATCTACCTGCCCTTACGTGATCTGCTGTATGCGGCTGCAAAAGGGCAAGGTGCAACGTTGAATGGCACTGCCATCCAAGTGTCAGGGCAAGCGCACCTGCCCGAAGCCGAGATTTTGGCGGCAAAACCCAATCTAGATCCGCGCCACTGGCAATCCGGTGCTGCACCTGACTTTCGCCGTGTATACCGCCCGTCTCTGGCCTATCGGATGGCGCTGGTTGCGCAGGGACGGTTTGACGGGATGCTGACGTTGCGACCCAGTTGGGAATGGGATATCGCCGCCGGAGATCTGATCCTGCGCGAGGCAGGCGGGCTCTGTACCGATCGTTTGGGGCAACCTCTGCGCTTCAACAATACCCACCCGCGCCTGAACGGCGTGGTGGCGGCAGGTTCAGCGGTGCATTCGGACCTTCAGACCCGACTTAACCCGAATGGGGCCGGAATTCCGGCATGAGCAAGCCGCGATCTCTGAGCCTTGCGGCCTATCGAGTCCTGTCCTGGGGCGTCCCGCAAAGCACGGGTCACCCCGAGATTGCGCGCCCGGAAGGTGAACTTCTGTGGGTCCATGTCAGTACACCCGATCGGTTGCGGGCCGTCGACAATATTTGCCGTCGGCTGCTGTCTGTGCGACCAGAACTTTCGCTGTTGCTGACCGCCCCACCCGATGTTGATCTGAAGGACTGGGAAGATTGCGATACCCCGATCACAATGCTGCCCGCCGAGCATACCGGCGCGGCGCGCACGTTCTTGGATCACTGGCGCCCTGATATGGGGCTGTGGTTTGGCGGTGGGCTGATGCCCAATGTCATAACACGCGCACAGGAGCGGGGCATTCCGCTAATTTTGCTTGAGGCTGTGGTCGACGTGAAAACCGCAAGGGGTGGACGTTGGCTACCTGATATCACGCGATACACGCTGGATTGCTTTACAGCGATACTTGCGCCCAATGATGACAGCGCACGCCAAATCCGACGCCTGGGAGTGAACTCGGCAAAAATCTCGGTCGCGCCACCACTTCATATCAGCCCCAACCCAGAGCCCTGGCCCGAAGATGAATTGATCGAAACCACTCACACAATGGCCGGGCGCCCGGTTTGGCTGGCCGCATGGGTTCAGGACAAGGAATTCATCTCGGTTCTGACGGCCCATCGTCAGGCCTTGCGGATGCTGCCACGTCTGGCTTTGGTCCTGCATGTGGCGGATATGTCCGAGTCAGCGCCCTTGTTTAAACGCCTCGAAGCGATGGACCTTCGATGCGCCAACTGGGATGAAGGCCATCCAATCGAAGACACCACACAAGTGATTCTAACAGCCGAGCCCGAGGATCTGGGCCTTTGGCATCGTGTATCCGCAGTTACCTTCATGGGAAGTTCACTGGAACGCGGGGCGCGGGGGCACGACCCTCTGACCGCAGTCGCCTTGGGATCTGCGGTAATCCATGGGCCTCATGTCAGCAAGCATCGCAGTCTCTATGACAGATTGGGGCAGGCAAAAGCCGCGTTGAAGATACGAACCGCAACAGAGTTGGGCGATGGCGTTGTCGAATTGTTGGCACCTGACCGCACAGCAGACATGGCATTGGCCGGATGGCGGATTGTCACCGAAGGGGCTCCACAGGCGGACCAACTGATCGATATGGTACAGGATACACTGGACCGGCGAGGGCGTGACGATGCGGGCACCTGACTTCTGGAACTCAGCCCCTGATCGGTTGGATCTGCGCGCCAGGCTGTTGGCGCCACTTGGTCGCCTCTATGCCGCTGCAACCGCCCGTCGCGTGGCGAGCGGGCAAGGCATCTCGCCGGGCGTACCGGTTATCTGCGTTGGCAACCTGAATGCCGGTGGCACAGGGAAGACACCGACGGTGATCTGGGTTTTGGAATATTTGAGGGATACCTGGCATCAACCTCATGTCGTGACCAAAGGCCATGGTGGCTCGCTGGAAGGCCCGGTGCAGGTCGACCCGCGCAAACACACAGCGGCTCAGGTCGGGGATGAACCCCTGTTACTCGCCGCGTTTGCCGAGGTCTGGGTCGCCAAAGATCGTGCAGCGGGCGCGCAGGCAGCCGCAGCGGCAGGGGCGACCGCGATCGTGCTGGACGACGGCTTTCAGAACCCCGCAGTTGCCAAGGATTTTTCCATCATCGTGGTGGATGCGCGGCTCGGATTTGGCAATGGCCTTTGCCTTCCTGCTGGTCCACTGCGAGAGCCTGTGGCCGTTGGATTGAAACGTGCCGATCTCGTGTTGTCGCTTGGGGACGCCGCAGCGCAGTCAACATTTTCAGAAAGATGGGAACCTGCCCTGACGGTCCCACACGCCACCGGCGAGGTGTATCCGCTCCAAACCGGAATGGACTGGAACAATACACCGGTTCTGGCCTTTGCGGGCATAGGCTATCCGGATAAGTTCTTTGGAACTCTGCGACAGCAAGGCGCGAAACTGCTGCGGGCCGAGGCACTGGATGATCACCAACCACTGACTTCAGCGCTGATGACGCGGCTTGAGAACGAGGCCAAAGCACTGGGCGCGCAACTGGTGACAACCGAGAAAGACGCCGTGCGCCTGCCCGCCACTTTCCGCAGCAAAGTTCTGACCCTACCGGTTCGGTTGCAAATCAATCAGGATGACAAAGTCAAAGAGTTGTTGGCGAAGGCCGCGCCTTCACCTTAGGCAGATGGCCAGCCCAAAACAGGCTGACCATTCAGGATTTAGCTGCCAAGCTCGGCTTCGATCAGCGTCTTGAAGTCGTCATAAGGCTGATTTTCAACCTTCTTCCCATTCACGACGAAAGTAGGCGTCGCCTGAATTCCATCGCGTTCGGCATTTTCCTGATACCAGGCCACCAGTGTCTGCGCGCGGGTACCGTCCTGCAGGCAAGCCTCAAGCTGATCATTGTCTATGCCAGCGAGACGCCCGATCTTGCGCAGTTCATCAACGATTTCGGCAGGACCTCCGGCACGGGTCCATTCCGACTGGCCTTCATACAGCAGGTCGGTGATGCCAAAGAACTTTTCAGGTCCTGCACAGCGCGCGACCATCGAGGCCCACAGGCCATAGCGGTCGAAATACACCTCACGGTAAGTGAACTTTACCTTGCCGGTATCGATGAAGTCCTTTTTGAGCTGCTTGTACGCGCCCTGATGGAAATTCGCGCAATGCGGGCAGGTGTACGATGCATATTCGATGATCTCGACTGGCGCGTCTTCGGCCCCCTGCACCATCTCGACGATGGTCGAGGTGTCCAAATCCGCCTCTTGCGCCTCAGCAGCACCAACAAGCGGGTTCGAAGGGATCGTGTTACTCGACGTTGTCAGCCAATAGCCGCCAGCGGCCACGGCGACAGCCGCACATATTACGGTTGCAATCCGGCTCATTCATCAGCCCTTTCTTAGCGTTTCTGTCTGGATAAAACGTTGCGGCCCAAACGTTCAAGGGCCGCGCGCAAATCTTCATCATCAACCGCGCGCGACACATTGTCGGCCTCAGCTGCGATTTCTGGTGAAACAACCGGTTTCGTCTGTTTCGGTTTGTGATCGAAACTCGCCTGCCCCTCAGCAAATCCGGTAGGCGCGGTCTGGGTGATACGCACCCGATTGATCGCGTTGTAACCATAGACCGCATTCACTTTGTCGCGCAGCTGTTCTTTCTGCATCTCTAGCATTGGCGCCTGCGGCCCGGTTGTCAGCACCGTCAGTGTCGCGCCAAAGCCACCCTTGGCGTATCCCACATTCACCGGCCGGGCGATCGACGCGATGTCCTGGCCCACAATCTCGGCCCAATGGGTCAAAAGGCGCGAGACGGCAAATCCCCGGCTTTCCCCGGCCTGCCTGATCCGGTCGTTCAGCAAAGTGGCGGTGCGCTTGAACCCGCGGGTCGAGGAACGTCTGCGTTGCATCTGGTTTCCAACTCCTGCGCCGCTATTGTAATAGGCTGATACCCGGACGCCAGTGAAACCCGACAGAGAGTTACATAAAACTTGCGTGACTGCACCGAATCTGACCTGAGCAATACGCTGCTGGATTGGTACGACCGCCACGCACGTGAAATGCCTTGGCGTATTGGCCCGGCAGCGCGTGCCGCAGGCGTAGCACCAGACCCCTACCGCGTCTGGCTATCCGAAGTGATGCTGCAACAAACGACCGTTGCCGCTGTTCGCGACTATTTTGTTCGTTTCACCACGCGCTGGCCAACCGTCGAAGCCCTTGCCAATGCGCAAGATGATCAGGTCATGGGGGAATGGGCTGGCCTGGGCTATTACGCCCGCGCCCGCAACCTTCTGAAATGCGCGCGGGTGGTTGCGTCCGCGCATAACGGGCAGTTTCCCGACAATTACGATGCACTACTGGAACTGCCGGGCGTTGGCCCCTATACGGCGGCGGCCATAGCAGCCATCGCATTTGATCGACCAGAAACTGTCCTGGACGGCAATGTCGAACGGGTCATGGCAAGGCTCTATGATATTCACGAACCCCTGCCCGCCTCAAAACCCCTGTTAAAGAAAAAAGCCGCGGCATTGACCCCGCAGCACCGGCCCGGAGATTACGCGCAGGCTGTCATGGATTTGGGTGCAACGATCTGTACTCCAAAATCTCCGACTTGCGGTATTTGCCCCCTGCATGCGGCCTGTCTGGCGCGGAAGGCGAGGACGCAGGTGGAACTGCCGCAAAAAACGCCCAAGAAGCCCAAACCCACCCGGCTGGGCCACATCTACATCGCCCAACGCGGAGATGGTGCCCTGCTGTTGGAACGCCGCCCCGACAAGGGTTTGCTGGGCGGAATGTTGGGCTGGCCTAGCTCGGACTGGTCCGAAACACCGCTGGAAAGCCCTCCGTTCCCGGCGCGATGGCACGAAATCCCCGGTGAAGTGAGACACACCTTCACCCACTTTCACCTGATCCTGCGTATTTGGACAACCGAATTGCCAGACGGTTGCGATCCGAACGGTCTGACAGTCATGGACAAACACCAATTCAGGCCCAGCGACCTGCCCACGGTTATGCGCAAGGCTTTTGACCTCTGGCGCGGCCAATAGACCGCTGGGCAAAGCCCAGTGCGCGGTCTACGGTGCCGCCAACGTTTCGGAGCCTCAACATGATCGCATCTGACACCCTGTCCCGATGGCAATCCGCCCTTCCCTTTTGGGTCTCATACCTCCTGATCCCACTGATCTGGATGACCACTACGGCAGGCGGATGGTGGGTCCTGCTGGTACCGCTTTCGACATGGTGGGTCTTTGCGGTGCTAGACCGGCTGACCGGCCTAAACCTTCAAAACGCCGACCCGGATACGCCAGATGCGGGGCTGCAATGGTATATCTGGCTGACCAAAGCCTGGGCGCCGGTGCAATTCCTCACGCTCTATGGGCTGATCTGGTACACTACCCGAGCCGTAAATATGAGCTCGGTCGAAAAAATCGGCGTGTTCTTCGGCATGGGCGTCCTTTCCGGAACGATCGGGATCAACTACAGCCACGAGCTGATGCATCAGAAAGGCAAACTGGAACGCTGGCTTGGCGATTTACTGTTGTCGATGGTCCTTTATTCCCATTTCCGGTCCGAGCACCTGCTGGTTCACCACCGCTACGTCGGAACCCCGCGTGATCCGGTAACCGCTCGCTACAACGAAGGTTTCCACCGGTTCTATCCGCGCGTTCTGCGCCAAAGCCTGATTTCAGCTTTCCGGGCTGAGCGGGAAAAACTGGCCCGCAAAGACCGCCCGTGGACCGACCCGGCAAACCCGTTCTGGCGCTATTGGAGCCTGCAAGGAGCCATGCTGCTGCTAGCATTTCTGATCGGCGGATGGGCAGGGCTAGGCCTGTTTTTGGTACAGGCCGGCACCGCGATCTGGCAGCTTGAACTTGTTAACTATGTCGAGCACTACGGGCTGACGCGCAAATATCTGGGCGATGGCAAATATGAGCATGTGCACCCGCGCCATTCCTGGAACGCGTCACAAAAGGCCTCGAATTGGTTGTTGATAAACTTGCAACGCCACTCGGACCACCACTACAAGCCAAACCGGCGCTTTCCATTGCTGCAACACCATACGCAGGACGCAGCGCCGCAACTGCCTCATGGATATCCGGTCATGACCCTTGCCGCGATGATCCCGCCCTTGTGGCGGCGTATCATGAATCCGAGGGTCCGCGCTTGGCGGCGTCAATACTATCCCGAAATCACCAACTGGAAGCCTTACAACAAAGCGCACAACCCTGCCCCTCGCACCTGACTGCAGCGCGCACCAGCGCGCTGCCCGGCCCAACGGGAAGGATCACATCTTTGATCCGGTGCTGACAGGCGGGAGCCCTGGTTGCTACAGCACCCAGACATCCATCGGGGCTGTAACACCGCGAACAGGCTGGTCCGAGTGCTGTGCAAACCCGGTCATCATGTCTTGCGCATTTGGCGTCTCGCTAAGGGCCTGAGACCGCAATGCATCACTGACAATGATGCGCGCTTGAAAATCGCGCGTCAGGGCCTCTAGCTTCGCGGCAACATTCACCGCATCGCCGATCACTGCAAATTCCAGCCGGTTTGCACCGATATCCCCCAGTACGACCGAGCCATAATGAACCCCGACCCCGATACGAATCTCTGGCTCACCCGCGCGCTTGCGCTCCAAATTCCAACGATCGATCATCTCGACCATGGACCGCGCGCATGCCAGCGCATTGCTTGCATCCAGTTCTCCGGGTACGGGGGTTCCAAACGTGGCCATCAGCCCATCGCCCAAGTATTTGTCGAGTGTTCCGTGATGGCGAAACACCTCGGTCTCCATTCGGGCGTGGAAACCACGCAAAACTTCAATAACCTCATATGGATCACGGCCAGCCGAGAACTTGGTGAAGCCAACGATGTCGATAAATAGAACCGCGATATCCTCTTTGCGGACCTGCTTCAGAGGTTCGTCGTTCTGGCTCAGCTCATCCACCACATTCGGCGAAAAGTATCGAGACAGATTCGCGCGTTCACGTTCAAGCCCAGCATTGGACATCAGCAAGCGATTGAGGCGGCGCATCGACACCCCAAGCGTCACTGCGACCATGACAAAAACGATCACCTGCTGGATGCGTAGGGTTGGCATGAAACTGTTGGGATCCATGAACTCGGCCACATCCGGGTAGCCTGACAAAGCCTCGGCCACACGCTCGCTAATCCCAGGGATCGGGGTGGCGACCCACCAAGCGATCACCCATCCAGCCGTCCACATCATCGCCGTCCACGAACCAATCGCAATGACAGTGCGCCAGGAATAGGCAAGCGTCCCTGCTGCCAGGATAATGAAGAAATACTGAAAATTGTCGAACCGATACTGCATCGCCAGTGGTCGCACGTCGTCGCTGAACGGGTTGGGCACAATCATCCCCAGCGTCATGATCAGCAGATCGACGAAGATCAAAAGCAACTCGGTCCGGGATTGCCCCACACGACCCGCGCGTTGGATCAGCCAACCATTGGCGCAGATCAGAAGCAGGATGAAATGGTACCATAAGACCTCCCACTGGGGATTCAGATAGATCAGCAAAAGCCCGGTCAACGCCATCGCGATCCAACGTGCACGAACGGCCAGTTCAAGCCCCTCTCGCTTGTGTCGTTCCAGTGCTGCCTCGGTATATTTGTTGTCCAGATCGAAGTTGTCGGGTTGCGTAACAAAGAACCGGCTAAGGCGGGATTGACTGGCGGTGGTCTCGGTCATTGCCTTTATCTCCCAAAAGGGCTGTCAGGGGCTGCCCTATGCAATCATCTCACAGGCAAAAACAAAAGACCCCGCCGGTAACGGCGGGGCAAGGCGTAGTGCCTTGTGTCAGGCCACAGGCACCGGCGGTATTCAGTTATGCAATTCGGCCCTGATCTGCTGACGCAACACGTCGATGGGCACGGTTTTGCCATCGCGTTTGAAGCACCAATAGGTCCAGCCATTACAAGACGGAGCATTTTCCAGATGCGCGCCAACCTGATGGATCGAACCTTTGACGTTCTGCCCTACCAGAGTCCCGTCGGCGCGGACCTTGGCTTTATGGCGTTGGTTCATCGAATACAGTTCCTCACCAGGGCGCAGCATGCCGCGTTCGACCAATTGGCCAAAGGGCACGCGCGGCTCAGCACGCTTGCTGGCGCTGACTTCCAACGCTTCGCGGTCAAACTTACGGACCTTTGAGATACGCTTTTCAGCCACCTTGCGATAACTTTCTTCGCGCTCAATCCCAATGAACTCACGCCCCAGCATTTTCGCTACAGCACCTGTGGTGCCCGTGCCAAAGAACGGATCCAGCACCACGTCACCGGGATTGGTCGAGCCAATCAGGACACGATGCAGCAGTGATTCCGGTTTCTGTGTCGGATGCGCTTTGTCGCCGTTTTCGTCCTTGAGCCGTTCATGCCCGGTGCAGATCGGCAGTACCCAATCGCTGCGCATCTGCACACCTTCGTTCAGTGCCTTCAACGCTTCATAGTTGAAAGTGTACTTGGCCCCCTCACGCTTGGACGCCCAGATCATTGTCTCATGTGCGTTGGTAAATCGCTTGCCACGGAAGTTTGGCATCGGGTTGGACTTGCGCCACACAACGTCGTTCAGGATCCAATAGCCCGCATCCTGCAGGGCGGAACCCACGCGGAAAATGTTGTGATAAGACCCAATCACCCAGATCGCACCATTGGGCTTTAGCAGACGATGCGCAGCCTTCAACCATTCCCGCGTGAACTGGTCATAAGCCCCAAAGCTGCTGAACTGATCCCAGTGATCATCGACCGCATCGACCTGAGAATTATCGGGCCGGTGCAATTGACCTTTCAACTGTAAATTATACGGGGGGTCCGCAAAAATCAGGTCAACCGACGCCTCGGGCAGACTGTTCATCGCCTCGATGCAGTCACCGGATAGAATCGTGTTTAAAGGGAGCGCGGCTGCGCCCTTTGTTTTGATTGTGGTCATATCACTGCCTCAGTTCCACGGCGCTTTTGCGCTCATTTGGTTGAGACAAGGATGAGTCAAAGATGATTCGCCGTCAATTTCTTTTTTGAATCAGCGACTTACGATTTACTCTTGATACAAGATATTGTGGACCGGTTTGAACGAACGTCTATGGTGTGGGGTCACGCCAAGATTTTGCAACGCCTCGCGGTGCTGTTTTGTCGGATATCCGGCATTCGCCTCCCACCCATAGCCGGGATGCTGTTGCGCCAAATCCACCATCAGCTGATCACGCCAGATTTTTGCAATGATCGACGCTGCCGAAATCGACACCGACCGTGCGTCGCCCTTCACCACCGCCTGCGAAGGCAATTTCATACCGCGCGGGATCATGTTGCCATCAATCAGCAAGAAATCCGGAGCCGGGTCCAGCGCAGCTACCGCGCGTACCATCGCCAGATGCGAGGCGCGCAGGATGTTGTGCTGATCGATCTCTGCAACCGTGGCTTCGGCCACCGCGACCTCTGCCCGGTCGCGCAATATCTCATCCAAACCGCCGCGACGCTTGGCCGTCAGTTTTTTTGAATCGTTCAACCCAGCGGGAATGTCATCCGGGTTCAAAATAACCGCTGCGGCTACAACCGGGCCGGCCAGCGGACCGCGCCCAACCTCATCCACCCCGGCAATTCGGACATATCCGCGTGCCAGCAAAGCCCGTTCGAGTTCATAATCAGGTGTCGTCATACCCTTGGCAAATCGCGTTTCGTAGCGCTTCGCAAGTAAAAAGAGAGGGCAGCTTGCGCCACCCTCTCCCGCGCGGCGCTTCTATGGCGCCACTCCTGCTCGAAACCTGTTACTGGTAAACGACACGGTATCCTTTCTGGCGCAGGCAGGCGGGTTCGTATGCCCGTTTTACCTTTTTACCATTCCAGAAACCAACCTTGCATTGGTGTGGCAGGCTATCGGCATGTTTATAGTACTTCTTCAGGCAATTTGGCCCAAGCAGCGGACGCTTGTTCGAATAGGCATTGAACGTGCGCAGGCAACGCTGCGGTAGGTCATACCGCGCCACCCGCTTTGGCAACGGGCGTACAGCATGTTTTTTCTTGGCCTTCTTCGCCTTGGCTTCAGCCTGCTTGTGACGCTTGCGGCGCTCTGCCTCTTCGTCGCGCTTTTTCTCCTGATGATAGTGGTTGACCGCAGCACCTATGAGCGCGATCGCAGCCAATCCGCCGAGAATATCTCGGGTATCTGCCGCCCGTGCCTGCGACGCTGAGATCCCCGTAATGGCGACGGCGGTTGCTATGATCAGAGCGATAAATTTCCGGTGCATGATGCGTGTCCTTTCGGATAATGGGCAGGCCGGTTACCGACCGCGAATTTGATAACCTGACACTGCGACCACCCCGTTCAGACAAGCAATAACGGCATACTGTTATTCAATATCAGCACCACAAACCCCCTGAGGTTATTGAATATCCACCCAACCCATGCGCAGGATGCAGCCCATGAAACAGATCCTCTCTTCTCTGGCTCTGACGGCCCTGATATCGGTTGGGTCGCAAGCCATCGCGGCAGATTGCTATGCCGACTACAAGGCCAAGCAGGACAATCCCTTACGCCTGCACTATGGCGTCATGCAGGTCTCAAGCTGCGATAAAGGCTCGGCCCGCAAAGAAGTCGCCAAGCGGCTGAAATCAAACGGCTGGACCCTGCTGAACGTGATGACCGTTTTCGAGGCGGGTGGATTGGATCAAAGGAAGGCCAATGCCGGAAAATACTATCTCCGTTACTGAGGCGCGTCGTTCGGGGGTTCGGCTGGTTGGTCTGGGGATTGCGGCAATCGTCGCGATCCTGGTGACTGCAGCGGTTTTCCTGTTCTGGACGCTACCGGACGCAAATGCCTTCAACGCGCGGGTTGAACGGCTGTTTGTCGAGGCTGACCTGACCTCGCAATCGGAAATCCGTCTGCTCGAGATTCTGGCGCAATCGGGCACCGCCTTTGCCGATACGCTATCCAGCTATCGAATGGTCATCTTCGTGCTGCTGGTCTTTGCCAGCGCCATGCTGATCACCGCGCTTGTTTTTCTGGTCATGCTGGTTCTGCTGAACCGCCGCATGGCCCAGATTGAACGGACGGGGATCCAGGTAACATCCCTGCTGATCAGCCGTGAAGAGAATACCGTTTATCTCAACAACATGGATTTTAAGTTGACCCCCGCCGCGATGGAAACGCTTTCGGTTCTGGCTGAATCCCGGCTGGATGACGAGGTCCTGTCGGGTGCCCAGATCGAAGCGATGATCTCGGGCAGAAACGCTGCAGATTGCGATGAGGCCGCCGGGGCAACCCGGATCAAACGCCTGCGCGACGCCTTGGGAAATCAGATGGTCAGTGAGCTGCTGGTGAAGAACATCGCCAAGAAGGGCTATATGCTGTCGATTGAGAAAGACGTTATTCAAATGGTCTGAGGATGCCATTGCGGTAAAATCTACGTGCGCATCTTGGAATTCTCGCCCTCAAGACCCATGATATAAGGGCTTGGCCAAGGGAGGTTGCAGATGAACGTCCATGCCACACCGAATGTCAAAGGCTATGGGATATCAGTTGAGCCGCTGCAGGGACGGATCGCGATCTACCGTGGTGAAATACTGCTGGCCGAAAGCCACAACGCCAAAGTGATGTACGAAACGCGGCTACCTCCCGCGATCTATGTTCCGCGCGAAGACCTGTGCGTCGAACTCAGCCCTGAGACCGAATTGCAGACGTTCTGCCCCTTCAAGGGTACCGCAACCTATCACGACATTAGCCTGCCGGAAGAGCGCCTTACGAACTCGATTTGGGCTTATGAAGACGCCTTCCCTGAAAGCGCGGCCATTCAGGGCCATATTGGATTCATGCCGGATACCGCGACGCGGATCGACCTCGGCGACAACCAACTGCGTCAACCCGACGATGGCAATATCAGCGGCCCCCTGATCGATTGGCTGATGCGCGGTGCGTCCGAAATTAACACTCCTGATGCCTTTACAAAAACGCTGGCCGAGAAAATGCTGGAACATGGCATCGCCATTCAACGCCTAAGCATTCTGGTCTGGTCGCTGCATCCGCTGATCGCAGGCAAACACTATATCTGGGAGAAAGACTCGGCTGAGATTTCGACCCACACTCCGACCTATGAAATTCATGATCACCCTGCCTTTACCAATAGCCCTCTGCGTCACGTTTCAAACGGGTTGGGTGGTGTCCGCCAGCGCCTGAACAACGACAATCCGCATAACAGCTTTCCGATCATCGAAGACCTGCGCGCAAAAGGGGCCACCGATTACGTTGCCATGCCACTGCCTTTCTCGGATGGGCGAACGAATGTCCTGACCCTGACTTGCGATCATCCCGATGGGTTCACGACTGAGAATCTGGGTCTGGTTTTTGAATGCTCTACCGTCATCGCGCGGTTCTACGAGGTCTTCATGCAGCGCGAAAACGCGCAGGTTCTGCTGGAAACCTATGTAGGCAAGCGCAGCGGTGCGCGCGTTCTGGGGGGCGAGATTCGCCGCGGTGATGGCGATGACATAGATGCGGCGATCATGTTTTGCGATCTTCGAAATTCAACCGCATTGGAAGAAAAACTGGGGCGTGATGACTATATCGAGCTACTGAATGCGTTTTTTGAGACAGTTTCAGGGATCGTGCACGACCATGACGGAGAAGTTCTGAAATTCATCGGCGACGCTGTTCTTGCCGTCTTCCCGGCGGGTGACGATGCCGCCAAAGCCCGATCCAGCGCGCAGCTTTCGGCAACTGAGATCGTCGAAAAACTGGGTGAATTGCGCAGTGACGGAAGTGATCATGATTTCGACTGCACGATTGGTGTCGCCTATGGCCGCGTCACCTATGGCAATGTGGGCTCGCGCGAACGGTTGGACTTTACCGTGATCGGTCAGGCCGCCAATGTCGCTGCCAGATTGGGCGAATATGGCAAAACCGTCGGACATAGAATTGTTGTCTCGCAAGATATCGAACCTGTTTGCAAACAGGCGATCCCTTTAGGGGCGATCAAGCTGCACAACGTCTCGCAACCGATCAAATCATTTGCCCTGCAAACCTCAGCCGATGCCTGATTTGACAGTTTACTTCGCAAGAGTTGAACCTCAAAATGTGCCACCCACTATCTCGGATCGGGCAACCTAGGGCCTTGCGCGAGATACCGTACACACCGTGTCTGGTTGACATCAATGGTTCAAAAACCACCGCCCAGCAGGATCAGAGCCGTCTGCGCAGGTGAGATCGTCTGTTGGATTTGATTGATCTGATTGCGGGCCAGATACGTGTCGGTCAGCTTTTCGATTGCCTCACTTTCAGTGAACTGCGCCAGATCGGATGAACCCGTAACGCGCTGCAACCGATCCTTGAACACCTCAAGCTGCTTGTCGATATCCAGTTGCGCAAATGCTGATGGCAGGCCCAATGCAGTTTCCATCATACTGCGCAAGGGGGGCAGCCCCATCAGATCAAACCACCGTCTGTCCTCACTGCCACCCTGGCCAGCCAGATCGCGCAATGCATGCTGGGTGTACAACGCGATACGCATCGATTCATCTGCTTCACCAACCGAGATTTCAAATCGCGCAATCAAGTTGTCGTCGGCGATCTTTTCCATGGCGTCCACCAATCCGGTCTTGCGCACATCGCCGGGACCAAGTCCAAAGGCATTGGCAAAATCACGGTACCTGCCGTCGGCCAGCCTGTTCGCAAGCGCATCGTCAGCCTGCGTTCCATCGGACAAGATTTTTTGGACAAAATACCGATTGTCGAGATCACCTTCCAAGCCAAACGCACCCAAAGCCACCTGCAACAACCGTCGGTCCGAAACCAGATCCTCGGCCGTTTGGACCTTGCCGATATTGTCTAGAAAATACCTTGCGTCCCGTTCATTGATCCCCGAGGCAGAATAGCTTTGAAGCTGCGCATCATAGGTACGCTGCAAAAAGCGCCAGCCAACCAGACCACCTGAAGGTATGACCGGCTGGAAGGTCACTGCTGATACGCCATCAGACGTTCTTCGCGCGGCAACAGTGAACGCAAGGCCTTTAAACACTTATAGTATTGCTCTGCCACCAATGCTTCAGTTGCGTTGGCCAGGACCCGGCGACTGTCGGCATCCGTGAAAACCTGGCTCAGCTCTTCCACGCGCCGCAGAAGTTGCTGGCGCGCCTGCTCAGGTTCGGTATCGCCTGACAGAACCAACTGCGCGGCATAGCAGACACGGCGTACCGGCGTGTTGACCTCTTCCGGGTGAATGGCATCGCGCAGGCGCAGGACATTTGCCTGAGGTGTCATGATCGAAAACCGACTGCGTCGATCCCCGTTTTCGATTACAACACCATTGATCAGAACCCGTTCCTTTGGGGCAAGTTTCAGGACCAGACCCCCCATCAGTTGCCCCTCATATGACGTAGCCCGCGCAACACGGCCATGTTGATCTCAAGCAGCGGCTCAACGGTCGCCTTGTTCGCCAGCACCTGGCTGCTGTGTTGTTCGGTAAACTCAGCCAAATAGAAAATCCGCGCACGCAGATTGCTCGGCAGCCCGTTATCCGCATCCGCCACATCGGTTGCCAGCACAGTCCACAGGCGGCGATTTTCGTGCAAGGCTTGAACGAACCCTCGGAAATCAGCCGTTTTCCGCGTGGAAGCAGCCTTCAACCGATGTGTAATCCTGGAAATCGCCTCATACTCTGTATCCCGAGGTGTTCGCGTCGGTGCGGCAGATTGCGCATAAGCGCGTTGGGCGAGCGTTTGGGGTGTCACTTGAAATCCTTCCAATTGTCCGTCAGCGGGCAGTTAAGCCCGGGGCACGGCGCGCGCGCCCCGGAGAAGTTTCATGTTTAACGGAACAGTGACAGGATGGACTGTGGCGCCTGGTTCGCGATCGATAGCGATTGTGTCGCCAGCTGTTGCTGGACCTGCAGCGCTTGCAGTCTGGCCGAGGTTTCTTCCATGTCAGCGTCAACCAACGAGCCGATACCGGATTTAAACGAGTCAGACAGGTTCGAGATGAACTCTTTCTGGGTCTCGATCCGACCCTGCGCCGAACCAAAAGCCGCCGAGGCATCAATCGCAGTATCGATGAGGCCTTCGATCGCGCCAAGCGCTGCGGATGCGCCGGCAGAAGTCGACACATCAATCGAGGCCAGAGCGCCTAGACCGCCAGAGTTGGCGTTGGCATATTGACCGCTGATCTGCAGCGAATCTGAACCTTCGTTGGTGATATCGAGCTGTGCAGCGTTCGTGCCCGGATCATAGACGACCGACACATTGGCATCCGAAGCTTCGATGGCAGCTTTCAGCCCCGCAGCGATGATCTCTTCGGGCGCGTTGCCTGCGGCGATATCCTCAGCCCGGACTGTATAAGACGCGACATCGTCGCCCAGTCGGACCGTGAAAGTATCACCAGCGGACAATGTGCC
This sequence comes from Ruegeria sp. B11, assembly GCF_056539785.1. Lineage (NCBI taxonomy): Bacteria > Pseudomonadati > Pseudomonadota > Alphaproteobacteria > Rhodobacterales > Roseobacteraceae > Ruegeria > Ruegeria sp. B11. Next base: position 139,849 of record NZ_JBQFVO010000002.1, read on the forward strand.
CGGATCAGCGATCACGATGCTTCCATCATCATCGCTTCCGCCGTTTCCATCCAACGAAAATCCGAATGCGTCGGCCGTATCCGCAGTGACCCCGTCAGTTCCAGTGAACACGTCGGCAGCAGTGTAACCACCTGTCGACAGGTTTTGCGCCGATACACTAATGGAAGACGCTGTCACGTTGCCTGCATTGTCTCGATCCAAAGAGGACAGAATGCTTGCGCCAGCCCCACCGTTCACCAGATTGAGGCCATTGAACTGGGCAGCGCCGACAACCGATTCGATCTGATCCCTAAGCGCGGCCACATCGGTGTTGATCTTAGCACGATCAACGTTGTCTTCCTGCGCCGCAACGATCTTGCCTTTCATCTGGTTCAGCAGATCCGTCACAGTTTCTGAGGCGTTTCGAGCAACTGCGACAGTGGATTCACCCAAGGCCAGGCTGTCCTTGATCGCATTGAAGCCGTTGACGTCTGATTCCATCACCTTTGAGATGGCCCAGACAGCCGAGTTATCCTTGGCTGTAGCCACATCCTTGCCGGTCGAGATCGCGTTTTGCGTCTGTGCGAGGTTCTTGTTGACCGATTTGAGAGTTTGCAGCGCAACCATTGCGCCATTGTTCGTCAGAATGCTTGACATATTTGTCATCCTCTTAGCGTTCGGGCGCGTTTGACGCCCATGTTGGACCCACCAAACCGGCAGGCATTCTGTCGTTCTGACCTGTGCGTCGTGCCTTGTGGCCTTCGCGCCACCCGTTGTTTCAGGTGCATCGCCACATTTGACCCTGATCTCCTAACGGAGTGCTAAGACGGGCAAATCCGAAATTTCGGATTTGAATCAAACCTTATGCTATGCCCGTTTTTCCAGCTTTGCCTGCGATCGCAAAACAAACCCGTTGCGCTGACCCGAGGCGTCATACGTGCTGAACTCCTGCTGAACCCGGTTCAGTTCCGACATTCGGTCCGCTACGGCCCGAATACCCTCGGCCGCGCTGTTCAAAAGGGCTTGGTTGCGCACGACCTTCTTCTGAACCCGGATCAGATCATCGCTGTCCAACACCTGCAGATCATTTATTGCACCGATCAGGTTCTCTTTTTCAGGCACCAATCGATCCAGATCGGTCAAATCGCCCTGAATCAGGGCCGTGCGCTCAAGATCCAAAAGGTCTTCCAGTGCGTGAACCGGGTCTTTATCCATCCGACTTCTCCATCATTGCATTGAACAAAACTTCAGAAAGGCCGATTCCTCCCGCCTTGGCCATTTGCTGCGCCTGCTGTTGCACCAGAAATGAGGAAAACTGATCTTCACCCGCGCCACCGCCAAAGGAACTTCGCGCTTGGCCGAGGCCTGCAGACTTGAGCATTTCAGCCAGAAATGCGGCCTCCAGCTCAACCGAGGCGGCTTTCAGCTTCTGTGGAATCTGGGCGGAATACGCCGTCGTACCGGTCGCTGTAATCGTCATCGGATTCTCCAAAAATTGCTTCGAACTTTCTCGATCAAAGAGGAAAGCGGTTAAAATAAACGTAACTTCCTTTGGGCACAGTGCGGGCCAGACCAACGAAAGCCCGGAGCAAAAAATGCCCAACCCGCTGACGATCATGACGGCTGCACCTGCCACGGGCGACAAACCCGGGGCATCTCAGGGTAAGGAGCGGGATGTCAATGGCGGGTTTGCCTTTGAGGATGTGCTGAATGAGGATGCCGATCAGATCGAGTTGAAGGATGTTGATCTGGTGACGGCTGAATCCAGCCTGCCAGCTGAGCAATCAGATATCGCATCTGTTGCCGTGTCTGAATCAGCTGAGGCGATCAAAGCCAAGGAATCAGAGCCCGCCGAGCCACAGATGGTAGCGCAGGAGGTTGCCATTGCGCCCAACCGCCAAGCGGATTTCACGGTCGGTGATACAGACTTTGTCACTCCGCCCAGCCCGATACAGCAAATTTCGCAGTTGGTCGCTGGCAATTCGGCCCTGAGACAAAAGGCAGGCTCGACCGAAGCGGCTGCCCCAAGGCCTGACGCAAACGTGCTTCGAGCGCCAACCCAAGTTCCGATCCCTGATGTTAGCGGAAATGGATATCTATACCAAATGCCGGCCCCACGCGCGCTAGATGCATCCCTTGTGGGGGATACGGTTTCGAAACTTGAACAGCCAAGCTCCGAACCAGAGACGCGTCTCGTTGCCCGAGCAGTCGAGCCTGCAGCCGAGCAAATGGCGCGGCAAACGGTTATGTCCGCCGCCTTGAAACCGCAGATAGCGGCCCAGGGCCTCGGGTGGGCACCGGGCGATGCTATCGCTGATACCGCGATCAGCGCGGAATTTGATGACCCGTCCGTGGTCAAAGATATAGCGGCAAGCCACACGATGCGCGACACGACGCAAACGATGCCCGTCGCCATGGCCCGCGCGGAAACCGCGCGCGCGATTGCGGGGCAACTGGCCGCTTCGATTTCGGCCCGCCCAAGCACCGGCGGCGTTGAAATTGCCCTGAACCCCGAAGAGCTTGGCCGCGTCTCAATCACGCTCAACGGTCGAGAGGACGGGTTTCATCTTACGATCGCGGCTGAACGGCCCGAAACACTGGACCTGATGCGCCGCCACATTGCGATCCTGACTGCCGAGTTCGAAAAGCTGGGATATGGGGATCTGTCGCTTGATCTGAACATGTCCGGGGACACGTCCCAGCATAGTGACCCGTCAGAGTCTGATCCCTCCTCAGAAACCGGCGAAATGACTCGCGACTCTGACCATGAGGCACCTACTCTCCCGACCGGCCCTGACAGGGGCCTTGATATGAGGCTTTAACCGATGATTTCAGCGACCAATTCAGTGACCAATTCAGTGACCGTAACGGGTGCAAATCCCGGCGCAAACAACAATTCGGAACGTTCGGCACTGACTTCGGATTTCGAGACCTTTCTGCTCATGCTGACCGTGCAGGCGCGCAATCAGGATCCGCTTGAGCCACTGGATTCCTCCGAATATGCCTCTCAGCTGGCGCAGTTTTCGATGGTTGAACAACAGGTCAAAGCCAATGAGCTTCTGTCTGATCTGGCGCTGACACTAGGTGCTGTCAATCTGAACCAGCTTACCGGCTGGGTTGGGATGAATGTCAAAACCGACGCACCGTTTCGCTTTGAAGATCAGCCTGTTCCGATCTTTGCGCAGGCCGAAGCAACCGCAGATCGGGCCGAATTGGTCATTCGCAACGACCAAGGCACCGTTGTCGACCGCGTCCCTGTGCCTCTCGATAAGGCCGAATTCGAGTGGGCCGGGGTCAGCAGTGCCGGTGATCCCTTTCCCGCTGGCAGTTACTCAGCCACATTGGAGAGCTTCAAACGAGGTGAGTTACTAACCAGCACGCCCGCATCTGCCTTCGGTCGGGTGGTAGAGGCACAGGTCAGCGAAGGTGGCATCATCCTGAAACTGGAGAGCGGTGCAGAGGTGTCCGCCGAAATGGTCACGCAAATCCGCACGGGCGCTTGATCTGGAAGGCAAGGCGGGCCAAAGCTTGGCGCATCGCGACTCGCCCCCTAACCCGGTATCTGTCCTGTCTGATCATCACCAACCTCCCCCGGGTCTCGTTGCCCAGCTCAGCACCCAAGGTTTGATCCGCCACGACGTGACCTTCGAGGTGTTGTACGGTGGGCGGACCAATCATGTCTGGAAGGTTTTGTCCGGCAATAGTGATGCCGTGCTTAAGCTATACAGTGCGCGGTTTCAGAACCCCTTGTTTCGCAACGATGCCCGGCTTGAGTCAGAATGTCTGCGCACGCTCAACAGCTTTGGCTTCGTGCCCAATTTACGTGCCACGGGTTCCTTTGGAGACGACAGCTGGGTCTACTATGACCACGCACCGGGCGTCCCTTGGCAGGACGATGTTTCGGGCGTGGCCCATCTGCTTGGAAGGTTGCACCAAATTCCGGTCAATCTGGACCTCCCTAACGGTTGCAATGGCAGCGAAGATCTGGAACAGCACGCGTGTCAAATTCTGGCTGATTGCCACGCGGAAGAGCGGCGATCGTTGCTTGCAAAAAAACCTCAGGCCCAAGTACCGCCATTATCCGCGCGGTGCTTGATCCATGGCGATCCGGTCGCGGGAAACATCTTGCAATCGAAAAATGGGCTGACGCTGATCGATTGGCAATGCCCGGCCTTCGGTGACCCATGTGAAGACTTGGCGATATTCCTTTCACCTGCGATGCAGCAACTCTATCGTGGCGCACCCTTATCCGAGGCCGAAGAGACGCTGTTTCTTAAGGCCTACGACCAACCCGATATCACCGAACGCTATCTGTCATTGAGGCCTTGGTTTGCCTGGCGCATGGCCGCTTATTGTCTTTGGCGGGCCGAAAACGGTGCGGCTGATTATGCCATTGGGTATGAGTTGGAAGTTGAGGCCTTATAGGTCCGCCAGACCCAGATACGCATAGGCTGGCGGCATGACAGCGCGACGCCAACGGCCAAAGGGAAACCGCCCCGGCGCACCCGCAATAGGGGACGGAATGTCTGCGGATTGCCCCAGCACCAGTCGCGCCAAAGCACGACCGCTATATGTTCCCATCGCCACGCCATTGCCGTGGTAAGCAAACCCTGCATACATCCCCGGATGCTCAGGAACCGGGCCCACAAAGGGCACAAGGTTCCGGGCAAGGCAAACCATGCCGGACCACTTATGTGTGACATCGACCGTGTCCCAGGCGGGGAACATCCGCCTGAAATCCCCGAAGGCCTTTTGCCGAATGCGCGCCTCAGCCCCAGGGGATGAAAGCAGCCCCCCTCGTGTCCCAAACAGAAATCGTCGATTGGGCATCAATCGGAAATAGTGCAGCAAATTACGCGTGTCATAGGCCATCTGATCCGACGTCCAGCCTTGCGCCTGCAGCTCGACATCAGTCAGAGGCCGCGTCACAAGAACCGTTGACTGTGCAGGCATATAACGCGCGGCCAACCAGGGCGGCAGATCCTCGCTTGAGTAGCCATTTGTGCACACCAGAACGTTCGAAGCACGAACGTGACCCGCAGGCGAGGTCAGCACGAATCCCGAGGCGGCCTGTTTGATCTGCGTGATCGGGCTGTTCTGGAACAGAGTTGCGCCCTTTGCCTGGGCGGCGCCAGCCAAACCGAACAGATACTTTCGGGGGTTCAGGGCAAAGCCAATTGGCGTTGTATAGCCGCCGAAAAACGCCCCACCCAGCCCGAGGCCCTGCAGATCGTCAATCTCATGTAATTGTCCGGCCGGATCGGCCGACCGGCTCAATCGTTCCATCGCGCGCCGTGAATGGGCCAGTTGAGTTTCACCCTTGGAATGCGTTTCGGCGTCGATTTGGTTATCACGCAGAAGGTCAGCAACCAGTGAAACGGCGTCTTCTTCCGCTTGGTAATAGGTCTGCGTTGCCACCTGACCATAGCGACGGGTCAGGCCAGCCTTGCTGAGCTTTGACCCGCCTAGACAACAAAAGCCCCCGTTTCGACCGGACGCCCCCCAGCCCGGTGTTTCCGCCTCGAACACAGCGACCGAAACCCCTGCCTCGGACAGATGCAATGCGGCGGACAAGCCGGTAAACCCGCCCCCGATGACGGCGACATCAACGCTGATATCGTCTTTGAGCTTTGGCCAAGCAGGGGTCGCGATCGTCTCATCCCACCAACACCCCGCGCGTGGCGCGGGGCCGTAGGCATAATCAGGAAATATACGCCTCATTCAGCGCTTGCCGCGGCCAACTCATCCTGTTTCTGCCTAACCATCGCCCGCTTGGTCACCAGGGACGCGGTAATAACGCCCACCGTGACAACCGCGATCATTAATGTTGACAGCGCATTGATCTCGGGACTGACGCCCAAACGCACAGCCGAGAAAATCTTGATCGGCAAGGTGGTGGCAGAAGGCCCAGATGTAAACGAAGCAATCACTAGGTCATCCAGCGACAGGGTGAAAGCCAGCAGCCATCCCGAAATCACTGCCGGAGCAATGATTGGCAAGGTCACCAAGCGAAACGCCTGCGCAGGAGAACAGCCCAGATCCAGTGCGGCCTCTTCCAGCGATCGATCAAAGGTCACAAGGCGCGAGGACACGACGACCGAGACAAAACACATCGAAAACGTCGTGTGCGCCAGAACGATGGTCAAGATCCCCCGGTCCAATCCGATGCCAATGAACAATAACAGCAGCGACAGACCCGTGATCACTTCGGGCATCACGAGCGGGGCATAGATCATCCCGGAAAACAGTGTTCGCCCAAAGAACCGCCCACCGCGTACCAGAACATAGGCCGCTGCGGTGCCCAGAATCGTGGCCAGCGTTGATGAGAATACGGCAACGCGCAGCGTGACCCAGGCTGCATCAAGAAAGGCTTCGTTCTGCATCAACTCGCCGTACCATTTGGTCGAGAACCCGGCCCAAACGGTGACAAGCTTGCTTTCGTTGAAGCTGAAGATGATCAGGATGATCATCGGGATATACAGAAAGGCAAGTCCCAGCGTCAGTGAGACAGTGTTGAACCAGCTCAGCCTGTTCATTGTTCTGCCTCCGTCTGCTTTTGCTGGTTGCGCTGGAACAGCACAATCGGGATCACGAGGATGAGCAACAGAACCACGGCCACCGCGCTGGCGACGGGCCAATCGCGGTTCGAGAAGAACTCTTCCCACAGCACCTTACCGATCATCAAGGTCCCCGATCCGCCCAGTAGCGAGGGGATTACGAATTCCCCAATCACCGGAATCATCACGAGGAAGCAGCCCGCGATAATACCGGGGCGCGACAAGGGGATTGTGATCAACCAGAATGCCTGCAGACGCGAACACCCAAGGTCTTCAGCGGCTTCGATCAGCGACCCGTCCATCCGTTCAAGCGACGAATAAATCGGCAGGATCATAAAAGGTAGGTAGGTATAAACGATACCGATATAAACTGCGGTATTCGTGTTCAGAATGGTCAGCGGGGTCGAGATGATGCCCGTCCACAGCAACAATTGGTTCAGATAGCCTTCGTTGCTGAGGATACCCATCCATGCGTAGACCCGGATCAGGAACGAAGTCCAGAACGGCAGGATGACCAGCATCATGAATGTAGGTCGCCACTCTTCAGGTGCGCGCGCCATCGCATATGCGATCGGATACCCGACAATCAGCGTCAACACCGTTGAGATCAGCGCGATCTTTACGCTGGACAGATAGGCCTTCCAATAAAGATCATCTTCAGTCAGCCAGACAAAGTTTTCCAGATCAAGCTGGCTGAAGAAATCCCTGATACCCGCCCAACCTGCGGACAGGTCCAGCGTCGGAGTGTAGGGCGGAATGGCAAGTGCGGTGTCTGAAAGCGATATCTTTAGGACGATAAAGAACGGCACCAAGAACAGTGCCAGCAACCAGACATACGGGACAGCGATAAGAACAGCGCGGCGCATCAGTTTTCCAGCAGAACTGCGGCAGTCGCTGTCCAGGACAGCCAAACCGGGTCTTCCCAGGTGAACGAGCGGCGCGAGATGCGGCGGGTATTCGCTGTTTGCGCCTTGATGATCGTGCCGTTTGGCAGTTCGACATGATAGGTCGACAAGTTGCCCAGATAGGCGATGTCATGCACCTTGCCTTGAATGGCGTTGATTGCATCGACCGGGCGCTCGGCAGAGATCGCGACCTTTTCAGGCCGGATCGCCAGATGACAGCTCTGACCATTGGACAGTTGGGTCGCAGAAGACGCCGCTAACGGGGGCTGCCCTTCTGCCCACTCGATCTGATAGCTTTCGTCGCCTGCTGCAGTAGCTCGTCCCTCAATGATATTCACATCCCCAATGAAATCAGCAACATAAACCGAGTTTGGCGTCTCATAGATTCGATCTGGGGTTGCCACTTGCATCAGTTTGCCCTGATCCATCACGGCCACTCGGCTGGCAACGGTCATCGCCTCTTCCTGATCGTGCGTCACGATGACAAAGGTCGTGCCGGTTTTTTCCTGAATGTCCATCAACTCGAACTGAGTATCCTGACGGAGTTTCTTATCCAAAGCGCCCAAAGGTTCGTCGAGCAATAGCAGTTTTGGTGCTTTGGCCAATGACCGAGCCAGCGCAACGCGTTGGCGTTGACCACCCGAGATCTGGTGCGGCTTGCGGCGTGCGAACTGTTCCAGCCGAGTTAGGCGCAGCATCTCATCGACCCGCTCTTCCAGATCGCGTTTGGGCATGTTGTCCCGGCGCAGGCCAAAGGCGATGTTGTCCCAGATGCTGAGATGAGGAAACAGCGCATACGACTGAAACATCATGTTTACCGCCCGTTTGTTGGGCGGGATCGGGTCGATATCCTGTCCACCCAGAAGGATGTGACCATCGGTAGGGGTTTCGAATCCGGCCAGCATCCGCATCATCGTGGTCTTGCCGCAGCCCGACGGGCCGAGCAGCGCAAAGAACTCACGCTCGTAGATATCCAGTGAAAGATTGTCGATTGCGGTGAATGCGCCAAAACGCTTGGTGACGTTCTGGAACTGGATCAAGGGTTTCGCCTGCGGGTCATCCCACGGCGCAAAGACTTCAGAATTCAAGGCGGCCCCCGTTTATCGGTCAGGATAAAAATGGCGCAAGGCAGTGGGCCCGCCTTGCGCTATGATCAGATCAGGTGCCTGATTTCACTTTGGTCCAGAGACGTGTCACCACCCGCTGGGTCTTTGCCGGATAAGGTGTGGTGATGTAGAGGTTCTGCATGGTCGCATCATCCGGATAGATCGCCGGATCACCGATCACGTCCTCTTCAAGAAACTCCTGCGAGGCCTTGTTGCCGTTGGCGTAGTACACATAGTTCGACGCCGCAGCCATGTTGTTGGCATCCAGGATAAAGTTCAGGAACTGGTGCGCGCCTTCGGGGTTTGGTGCGTCGACCGGAATAGCCATCTGGTCAAACCACATCAGCGAGCCTTCCGCAAAGGGATGGTATTCAATTTCCACGCCGTTATCCGCTTCCGCCGCACGGTCGCGTGCCTGCAAGATGTCGCCCGACCAGCCGACAGCAACGCAGATATCACCATTGGCGAGCGCATTGATGTATTCCGAACTATGGAATTTCTGAACATACGGGCGCACACTGGTCAGAATCTCTTCGGTTTTCCCAATTACGTCTGTGTCGTGGCTGTCAGGGTCTTCGCCGATATACTGCAGCACCATCGGAATGATCTCAGACGGTGCGTCGAGGAAATGCACCCCACACGAGGCCAGCTTTTCCATGTTCTCGGGCTTGAGCACCAGATCCATGCTGTTAAGTGCAACATCGTCGCCCAGCACTTCTTTGACCTTGCCGACATTCAACCCGATACCTGTCGTGCCCCACATGTAGTTGATTGAGTAGGCGTTGTTGGGGTCATACCCTGCGGTTCGTTCCTGGATCACATCCCATAGGTTGCCTGCATTCGACAGCTTGGCGGCATCCAGTTCCTGGAACGCGCCGGCCTGGATCTGGCGTTGTAGGAACGTGCCTGAAGGCACAACCACATCATAGCCTGACCCACCGGCCAGCATTTTTGTTTCCAGAACCTCGTTGCTGTCGAACACATCGTAGATCAGGGTTAGCCCTGTTTCTTCTTCGAATTTGCTCAGCAGATCTTCGTCGATGTAGTCGGACCAGTTATAGACGCGCACTTCTTCAGCAAACGCGGCCGAAGTCCCCAATGCGACGATCGCTGTCATCCCCAGCGTTTTCAGTTTCATATTTTTCTCCCTGCAACTGTGCGGCCATTTTGACCTTTTTTTGGATTTGATCAAGTTTTGCGTTTCACGACGGTTTCACCTATGGTCGGAATAGGTGAAGATTCTGGCAAGACAGAAACACTTGGATTGGGGCAAACCTTTTGGATTTGATCAAAAATAAAGCAGATACACCTCCGGTAGATGAAGAAAAACGCCCAGCGCACGAACAGGTCTATCGAACACTGAAATCCCAGATTCTGTTTGGCGATCTCGTGCCCGGGCAGCCCGTCACGATCCAGGGCCTGACTGATTCGCTTGGTGTCGGCATGACTCCGGTGCGCGAGGCAATACGCCGTCTGATTTCCGACGGCGCGCTCATTTTTCAGGGCAATCGTCGCGTGAGCGTCCCGCTGCTTTCAGCCAACGACATCGAGCAGATGATTTTTGCAAGAATTTCAATAGAAACAGAGCTTTCCAGGCGATCCACAAAGAACATATCTATAACCGAGATCGACTATCTTGAGCAGCTGGATCAACGATTGGACAATATGATCGCGGATGGGGACGTAGGGGGTTACCTGCGTTTGAACCACGCCTTTCACCAATCTTTGTATTCCCATGCGGACGCTCCGATACTTGTTGATCTAGCCGAACGGCTATGGCTGCGATTCGGCCCTTCGTTGCGCATCGTTTGCGGTCGCTTCGGCACTCAAAGCCTGCCCGACAGACACAAAGACATTATTGCCGCGCTACGTGAGCGAGATGCAGAAAAGGCCGCGTTAGCAACAGCGCAGGACATTGAGCAGGGTATGGGAATGATGGGCGATGCTTTGCCAAGCACCTAGAAACCAGCGATTCGATTGACAGCATAAAATTTGATCATATTCTATCTGGCAACGACGCTTGCTGGAGAATCCGAGATGTCCACCATCACCAATCACATGCCCACTGCCGAATTGCAGGCGCTGGACGCAGCACACCATTTGCATCCTTTTTCGACCAATGAGGCGCTGGCAGACGAAGGTGTCAGGGTCATCACCCGTGCCAAGGGCGTTTATCTGACCGATAGCGAAGGTCATGAAATTCTGGATGGTATGGCCGGATTGTGGTGCGTAAATATCGGATATGGCCGCAACGAACTGGCCGATGCAGCCGCACGTCAAATGCGCGAGCTGCCGTATTATAATACTTTCTTCAAGACGACCCATACGCCCGCCATTGCGCTGGCTGCAAAGCTGGCTGAGCTTGCGCCAGGTGATCTGAACCATGTCTTCTTTGCCGGAAGCGGGTCCGAGGCCAACGACACCAACATCCGTCTTGTGCGCACCTATTGGGCCGAAAAAGGTCAGCCCGACAAGAACATCATCATCAGTCGCAAGAATGCCTATCACGGTTCCTCTGTTGGATCGGCGTCGTTGGGTGGCATGGCAGGAATGCATGCGCAGGGCGGCATTCCAATCCCGAATGTCCACCATATCAACCAGCCAAATTGGTGGGCGGAAGGCGGCGATATGAGCCCGGAGGAATTCGGCCTTGCCCGCGCGCGCGAGCTGGAAGAAGCCATTCAGGAACTGGGCGAAGATCGCGTCGCTGCCTTTATCGCCGAACCTGTGCAGGGCGCAGGCGGCGTGATAATCGCACCCGACACATATTGGCCTGAAATTCAGCGCATCTGCGACAAGTACGATATACTGCTGATCGCGGATGAGGTGATCTGCGGGTTTGGCCGAACCGGCAACTGGTTTGGCTCGCAAACCGTCGGGATCAAACCGCATATCATGACAATCGCCAAGGGCCTTAGCTCAGGCTATGCACCTATTGGCGGATCGATCGTCTGCGACGAAGTCGCCCGTGTCATCAGCGCCACCGAGTTCAACCATGGCTACACCTATTCCGGCCACCCTGTTGCCGCATCAGTTGCGCTCGAAAATCTGCGCATCCTCGAAGAAGAAAACGTCGTCGATCATGTGCGCAACGTGGCCGCGCCCTATATGAAAAAGAAATGGGACGCATTGGTCGAGCATCCGCTGGTCGGAGAGGCAAAGATCGCAGGCTTGATGGGGTCCATCGCATTGACGCCTGAAAAGGCAAGCCGAGCCAAGTTCGCATCAGATCCCGGCACGATCGGATATATCTGCCGCGAACATTGCTTCAAAAACAATCTGATCATGCGTCATGTGGACGACCGCTTGGTCATCTCTCCGCCGCTGGTCATTACCCCGGCCGAAATCGACGAGATGTTCGTGCGCATTCAAAAATCGTTGGATGATGCGTTGGTTGAAATCAACGAAAAAGGTCTGATGAAGCCTGCGTCCTGATTACTAGATCATGGGCGACCCAATTGGGTCGCCCATGATTATCAGCGCATCCTTTCCAGCAGGCCGAGCGACGGGTATCCATCCGGGATCAACCCCTGAGCAACCTGAAACGCGCGCACCGCGTTAATCGTATTTGGCCCGGTGCGCCCATCGATCCCTTGTGTATCGAAGCCCGCCTGAGTCAGCCGACGCTGTAGTTCTTTCTTTTCAGTAAAGCTCAATACGCGATCGCCACGCGGCCAATCGGCCTCAAACGGAGAGCCTCCTGCAAGCCGGTCGGACAGATGCCCGATGCCGATCACATAGGCATCGGCGCCGTTGTAGGCCTCGATCACTTTGAAATTATTGAAGATCATCAGGGCGACACCCCGACCACCCGCCGGTAACAAGATTGCTGCTTGCCCGTGATCGGGCACTGCCTTGCCCGAGTAAGCAAGAACCCCACGGGCCGCCCATTCCGACGGCATCAGAGTGAAATCTCGCCGCGCGTTGGCGTAGTCAAAGTCGGATGGTAGTTGCACTTCGACCCCCCAAGGTTGGCCTTTGGTCCATCCATGTTTTGCCAAATAAGAAGCGGCTGATGCTAAGGCATCAGTTGGATTATCCGACCAGATCTCGCGACGCCCATCTCCATCGAAATCAACCGCGTAATCAAGAAACGAGGTCGGCATGAACTGTGTATGCCCCATCGCCCCAGCCCAACTGCCAACCATATTCTCAGGGTCGACATCCCCTGCCTGCAGTATCTGCAACGCGGCGATCAGCTGTTCCTCAAAAAAGCTTGCTCGTCGAGCATCAAAGGCCAAAGTCGCCAGTGACCGAATGGTTTGCTTGCTTCCTCGGTAGGTGCCGAACGAAGTCTCAAGACCCCAGATCGCGGTCACGACCTCTTTTTCGACGCCGTACCGGGCTTCGATCCGGGTCAAAGTCTCTCGGTGCTTGTCTAGTCCAACGCGACCGTTGGAAATCCGCGTTTTTGAAACCGCTCCGTCCAGATATTCCCAGATCGGTTTGGAAAACTCCGCCTGATTGCGATCGCGTTTGATGATGTCACTGTCATAGGTCACCCCAGCCAACGCCCGATCCAGCGTATTGACCGAGATGCCCTGCTCTTGCGCCCGCTTGCGAAATGCCCCCAGCCAAGCCTGAAATCGGGCATTCCCGTCTGCCGATACACGTTGCACCTCGACCTTAGGCCGCAGCACGGGCCGTACCGAGACCGTCACATCCGCCGAGGCCAGTTGCACATTGTCGACCAAAGGTCGGGCCAGAGGCCGTATCGAATTGTCTGTTGTATCCGCCTGCACGATGGATGCCCATAATGCGGCGGTCATAACGCCACCTACACACTTACGCATTCCGTTTTATCCTGATTACTGCTCAGAGCCGATGATAGCGCACAATCGGGATTTCTCAAAACGCAGAACGTCAGGTTTCCTGATCCTGTTCCTCACGTTCCGCGCGAATACGCGCAATGGCATCACGCAACAGCGATACGCGATTGGGTCGGAAGCTATCCTCGGTCACATCCATGCCCTGCATACGATCCAGCCGAAACACTCGGAAATCCTGTCGCAGGTGGCACCAACTCAGCAATACGCTGGCACGGTCCATATAGACGATGCTCAGCGGATTGACCCGACGACGGGTGTCTGCGCCTTTGGCATCGGTATAGGCGAACTCGATCACGCGTTCGTCCCACGCGGCTTGGCGCAGTTCGGCGACATCGATGGTTGGCACGGCCGGCCTGTCAAATCGCGTGGCGGTCAAAACGGCGTGGCTCAATCGGTGCGACTGGCGCTGCGGCAACCGGCCCTGCAGCTTGCGTAGGGCCGCGCTTGCGGCATCCGACAGCGCCGGGTCACCAATCAGCTGCACCTCGCGCAAACCCAGAACCAACGCTTCAAGCTCATCATTGGTAAAACCCAGCGGCGGTAGGGTCGCATCCTCGATTAGGGTGAACCCGAACCCGGCCTCTCCGTCGATTATCGCCCCGAGGCCACGCAATGCATCGATATCCCGGTGCACTGTGCGCGGCGAAACGCCTAAATCCTGCGCCAATTGAACCGACGTCCTGGGCGAGGGGCCAGATCGTAGGGCCTGCATCAACTGAAAAAGACGAGCGGTGCGGGACATAGTATATTCTACTCTAAGCCTAATGTCAGAATATGTCATCAGTCCGGCGTATCCATCAGGCGTCCCAACTATGGAGCTGATGATGCTGACCCTTCTCACCTTCCCCTCTGCCTTTGGCCTGTTCAGCGCCAGCCCATTCTGTGTGAAAACGGCCCTGATGCTTCAAAACGCGGGCCTGCGCTGGCAACGGTCCGATCTGCTGGATCCACGCAAGATGCCACACCAGAAGCTGCCGGTTCTGCGCACGCCTGAACGTCTGATTCCGGACAGCGACCTGATCCGCGACTGGCTTGAGGCTCAGGGGGCCGATTTCGATGCTGGCCTGACTGACCTGCAAAAGGCCCAGTCCCGCGCACTGGTCCGCATGGCCGAGGAACATCTGTACTTCCATGTAGTCCAGGACCGTTGGGCCAATGATGAGGTTTGGCCAATTCTGCGCGATACTTTCTTTACCGTCATTCCCGCACTGATCCGCAAGCCGGTTTCGAATTCGATCCGGAAATCCGTTCTCAAGGGGCTCGCGTTTCAAGGTGTATCCCGCTTTTCGCCCGTCGAACGACAAGACCGGCTGGAGCGCGACTTTGAGGCGATCTCGGCCTATCTTTGGCAATCGCCTTATCTGATGGGAGAGAAACCAACCTCGGCGGACATGAGCGTCGGTCCAATGCTGGCGGCGATGCGCGCGACACCATCAGACACCCCCCTGACCCGTCGGATTAAACAAGATAAGCTGCTCAACAGCTATATCGACCGAATGGAGCAGGCGATCCCGCTATCATGACAGCCTTTGAGAACAAAAAAGTCGCTGCAGCCTATGAGGCGCTACCGGAAGAGACGCGCAATGGGGCATTAGCGCTGCGCGAGTTGATCTTCGAAACTGCGGCCTCGCTGCCACGCGCTCAGCCTCTGGAAGAAGCGTTGCGGTGGGGCCAGCCCGCCTATCTGGCGCCCAAAGGCTCGACGATTCGTTTGGGCGGACACAAGGCGGCTTGCTTTGCGTTGTTCGTACACTGCCAAAGCCGACTGATGGGGGATTTTACCTCCGCCTTTCCTGGAGAGGATCGGATCGACGGCAATCGCGCGATTCTGTTCGACCGGCCCGATCAGATTGATCCTACGCGCCATGGCTGGCTGATTGCGCGCGCGCTTACTTATCACCTCTGACGGCGTTTGCGTTCGACCTTGCGCTTGATCTTGTCCTTCTTGCGCTTGGTGCTGGCGGCCTTGCGCCGCGTTCCGCGCTTGGCGGGGCCACGGCCGCGCGGCAGCGCCTGATCATCGATGGACAACAACTCCAATTCCAATCCGCCCGTCACCGGCGTCGCCTCGGTCAACCGCACCGTGACACGCTGGCCAATGGCGATGATCAGCCCGGTGTCCGAGCCCATCAGCGTCCCGGCCTCTCGGTCGAAATGGAAAAACTCTCGCCCCAGCGAACGCACTGGAACCAGACCGTCCGCTCCGGTCTCGTCCATCTTCACGAAGGCACCGAACCGGGCAATACCGCTGATCCGGCCAGAAAACTCATTGCCGACCCGCTCGCTGAGATAGGCCGCCAGATAGCGATCAGTCGTATCGCGCTCGGCCATCATCGAGCGGCGCTCGGTATCCGAGATATGGGTTGCCGTTTCTTCCAACCGTGCAATCTCATCCTCGGTCAAACCGTCCTTGCCCCAGCCATGGGCTGAGATCAGCGCGCGATGCACGATCAGATCAGCATAGCGCCGGATGGGAGAAGTGAAATGCGCATAGTTCCGCAGAGCCAGCCCAAAATGGCCGAAATTTTCGGGGTTGTAATAGGCCTGCGCCATCGACCGCAGGGTCGTCAGGTTGATCAGCTCCGCATCCTCGGTACCAGCGGCGGCGTTTAGCAGCGCGTTCAGATGTCGGGTCTGCAATACCTGCCCTTTGGCGAGGTTTAATCCCGCCGCCTGCGCCGTCTCTCTCAGGCTTTCCAGCTTTTCGGGCGCGGGCTCTTCGTGGACGCGGAACAGCAGCGGGCGGCGTTTGGTGATCAGGGTCTCGGCAGCGGCGACATTGGCGAGGATCATGAATTCCTCGATCAGCTTATGCGCATCCAGCCGGTCACGGAACGCGACGCTGGTCACCTCACCCGCATCGCTGAGTACGATTTTGCGTTCAGGTAGGTCCAGCTCCAGCGGCTGCCGCACGGAACGCGCCTTTTTCAGCGCAGCATAGGCGGCGTAAAGCGGATTCAGCACCGTATCCAACAGCGGCCCGGTGCGGTCGTTCGGGTTGCCGTCGATCGCCTCCTGCGCCTCGTTATAATTCAGCGAGGCGGCAGAGCGCATCAGAGCCCGTACAAAACGGTGGCCGATCTTGTTGCCTTCGGCATCAATCTGCATCCGAACCGCGATACAAGCGCGCGGCACGCCTTCGTGCAGGGAGCATAGATCGCCGGACAGGCGATCCGGCAGCATCGGCACTACGCGGTCCGGGAAGTAACTGGAGTTGCCCCGCTTGCGTGCCTCGCGATCTAGCGCCGTACCGGGTTTCACATAGGCGGCGACGTCAGCTATGGCGACCCAGATCACATGGCCACCCGGGTTCTTGGGATCGTCATCGGCATGGGCATAGCAGGCGTCGTCGTGGTCCCGTGCATCCGCAGGATCGATGGTCAGCAAGGGCATATCCCGCAGGTCTTCACGCCCTTTCAGTCCAACGGGTTTGGCCTTGTCGGCTTCTTCGATTACCTTGTCCGGGAAATCGTCGGGAATACCGTGTTGGTGAATGGCAATCAACGAGACAGCCTTGGGCGCGGTCGGATCGCCGAGCCGTTCAACAATACGCGCACGCGGCAGACCCATGCGGTTCTTGGGTCCGGCCTGTTCGGCCTCAACCAACTCACCATCCTTGGCC
The DNA here is from genome assembly GCF_056539785.1 of Ruegeria sp. B11. Lineage (NCBI taxonomy): Bacteria > Pseudomonadati > Pseudomonadota > Alphaproteobacteria > Rhodobacterales > Roseobacteraceae > Ruegeria > Ruegeria sp. B11. Next base: position 156,847 of record NZ_JBQFVO010000002.1, read on the forward strand.
CCCAGAACGGCCCCGTCCGCGACCAGCCATTCTGTCTGACCAGCCTTGTCGATGGGCACGATCCGCCCGCCTTCGGCCCCTTTGCGGAAAATGCCGACGATCTTGCGCGGGTTGGTGCCGATGCGGCGGATCAAGCGGGCTTCGTAATTGTGATCTTCCTCATGCACCACGGTCAGGCGGGCCAGAATGCGGTCACCCTCACCCAGCGCCGGATCGCTGGCACGCGTTACGAGCAGAACGATGGGCTCGACCCCCTCTCCGTGCCATTCCAACGGGCGCGCAAACAGGTCGCCATCTACGTTCGGGGCCTTCACCTGCAACACGCTGACCGGCGGCAGACGATCCGGATCGCGATAGCTGCGGTTGCGTTTTTCCAGATGGCCGTCGGCCTCAAGTTCTTTCAGGATACGCTTCAGATCGATCCGATCCGCGCCTTTGATGCCAAAAGCCTTGGCGATATCACGTTTCGAGGTCAGGGTAGGGTTCGCCGAGATCCAGTCGAGGACCTCTTGCTTGGTCGGAATGCGTGTCATGAGTTTGGCCTAGCACGGGCATGCGACCGCGTCATGGTCAAAAAGCGGTGCCTCATGTCAGCCGTGCAGATCGGCCACGGTATCCACATCGCGCAGATTATCCAGCAACGCTACTCGGCACCCGCGAACCGAATTCAGTGTGTCTTCCAACGCGTGTTCCGTTGACCAGCGCACATCGCGGAATAACCCTGAGGGCAGCGCCCCATAGCGCTGCGCACCGACCAGCCAATAGCCGCCATCCGGGGCGGGCCCGAACACCATCTCAGCCCGGCCCAACGCGCGAAAGGCCCGCGCAATGTGACCCCGTGTGATGCCCGGAATATCCGCACCGATCAGGCACACCGGGCCATCGGGAGCACCGCGCAACATCCGCCCCATGCGGTCGCCCAGATCTCCGCGCCCCTGAGGCTTCCGGGGTAAATCAACAGGCCAGACCCGACTGTTCATTCCCTCCCTATCCGGAGAGACCGCCAGTACAATCTGCCAGCGCGGATCACGCAGACGCCGGATCAGAGATCGCGTTTGATGCCGAAACCACCAAGCAGCCCCAACCATGCCGATATCGCGCCCCAAACGGGTCTTGACCCGCCCTGGACGTGGCTCTTTCACCATGATGACCAGCGTTTTCTGCATGGATCAGGCGAAGTAATCCGTCAGAATACGGGTGTAGATCGCCTTGAGTTGATGAATTTGCGCCACTTCGACACATTCATCGACCTGATGCATGGTGTGCCCGACCAGACCAAACTCGACCACCGGGCAATGATCTTTGATGAAGCGGGCATCCGAGGTCCCGCCGGTGGTCGAAAGCTCGGGGCGAATATTTGTTTCTGCTTTGACAGCGCAAGCTACCAGATCAGACAATGCCCCCGGAGGGGTCAGAAAGCTTTCACCCGAAATCTTGATCCGGGTCTCGACATCGACGCCAAACGCCTCGGCAACGGTGTCTGCCTCGGATTGCAACCAATCGCTCAAACTGGCCCCGGAATGCAGGTCATTGAACCGGATGTTCACTGTCCCAGAACATTGCGCCGGGATCACATTTGTCGCCGGATTACCGGTGTCGATCGTGACAACCGCCAAGGTCGAGGCGTCAAAGTGGTCGGTCCCCTGATCCAGTTCTTGGCTGGCCAGCCGATCCATCAGCCGCGCCATCGCGGGCACCGGGTTCTTTGCCCGATGCGGATAGGCCGAATGCCCCTGCACTCCGGTCACAGTGAACCACGCAGTCATCGAACCGCGCCGACCGATCTTCATCATTTCGCCCATCTTGTTCGGACAGGTGGGTTCGCCCACCAGACAAACCGACATCCGCTCATCCGTTGCGGCCATGTGATCCAGTAAAGCAACAGTGCCATCCAGTGCGTCGCCTTCTTCATCACCTGTGATCGTCAGGATCACCGCCCCATCCGGGGGCGTGTCACGCACAAAATCGATAGCCGCTGCCGCAAATGCTGCCACGCCCGATTTCATATCCGTTGCGCCCCGGCCGTACATCACCCCGTCCCGGACCTCGGCGCCAAATGGGGGCATGGTCCAGGCTGCTTCATCCCCTACCGGAACCACATCCGTATGACCATTAAAGCCAAAGCTGCGCGCGTGACCCTTCTGCCCCCACCGGGCGAAGAGGTTGCAGATTCCACCACGATCTACGCGAGTGCAAAAAAACCCGGCCTCCTCCAGCACCTGCTGCAGCAAGACCAATGCCCCGCCTTCATCAGGTGTGACTGATGGGCAACGGATCAGATTTGCTGTCAGCTCAACTGGATCGGTCATATTGGGCCTCTTGTCCTTAGGGGTGCCTGTGTTCGTGCACAGATTCAACGAATTGCCCGGATTGCCAACCCCGAATAGTCGAATTCCGAGACCGAATGCCCAAGCGGCTTGATTTTGCACCCCAACAAAACATGAGCGTTGACCCAGCGGCTGCCTTGCCGCGCTGCCCTTAAGTGCGTTAGAGGGCCGCGAAACAGGTGATTCCACATGAAGCGTGTCTTCTTCGCATTGATCTGCCTGACTTTCGCGACTCTTGCGCAGCAAAGCCAGGCCCAGTCTCTTACGGTTACAACGGTAACCCGTCCTCCGTTCTCATTTGTCGAGGACGGTGCCCAGACCGGTTTCTCGATGGATCTTCTGGCGGCACTGTCTGAATCACTCGGCTGGGAATACTCGGTCAACCGCGTCGAGACATTTGGAGAAATGTTGGGCGCGGTTCAGGATGGCTCTGCCGATCTGGCGATCGCTAATATATCGATCACCGCCTTGCGCGAAACCCGAATGGATTTCACGCAACCGATATTTGAGGCCGGATTACAGATCATGGTCCCGTCAGAGGCCGCTCGCCAGCCATCGCTGTTGCACGCTTTGCTGTCTCGGGAATTGTTCATCGCCATCGGGCTGGCCTTTGCGATCCTGCTTGGTGGCGGCATGCTGATGTGGAGTTTTGAGAAACGCGCGCAGCCCTACTTTGATCGCAAATTGAATGAGGCGTGGTTCCCCTCGTTCTGGTGGGCCCTCAACCTGGTGGTGAACGGTGGCTTTGAAGAGCGGATGCCGCGCACCCCGTTTGGCCGCCTGTTGGGTGTAGTACTGGTGGTGTCATCCCTATTCATCGTCTCCGTTTTCACGGCCCGGATCACCTCGGTGATGACGGTGGACGCAATCACCGGCAGCGTCAATTCGGTCAACGACCTTTACGGCAAACAGGTCGGGACGATTTCCGATTCAACCGCCGCCAGTTTCCTGAACCGGCGCGAGATCGACTATACCGGCTATGGCGATCTGCAGGACATGCTGAACGCGTTTGAGAATAAGGATTTGGATGCGGTCGTTTTCGACGCTCCGATCCTGTCCTATTATGCCAGCCACGAAGGGCGCAGAATGGCGACAATGACCGGGGGCATCTTCCTGCGTGAAAACTATGGGATCGCATTTCCAACCGGATCGCCATTGGTCGAAGACGTCAATCAGGCGCTGCTGTCCCTGCGCGAAGACGGCACCTATGACGAAATCTATCGCAAGTGGTTCGGGGTAAGAAACTAAGCAGTTTCCTCGTCGCCGAAGAATGGCGTCATCTGTGCCACGATAACCGCGTTTTCATCCAGCGCCCGTTGCATCAATGCCCGCTCATCCGGATCGATATCATGTCCTTGCGCCTCACGCTCGGCCAGGGTGCCATAGCCGGTGACATCCAGCGGTGCAGTATCGGCCTGCTTCAGGATCGCTACTGTCTCGCGCACGGCTTCGGCCTCGTCCACGCCGCTGGCAAAACACATCAACGCCGCCCCGGTCGCGCCTTCGGGCAGGCCGTCGCCATCTTTGCGACCGATCTGAACCAACAACGTATAGACTTGCTGGCGCGAAGGTTTTTTCTGCTTTTCCATAGTGCCCGCAATACGCTGGCCCGATGGCACGGTCAACTCAGTCGCAGGTGCTGGCGTATAGGTGGTCCAACAGCATCTGCGCTGCCACGCGCTGCGTGTCGCGCCATTCCGCCCGGGGTCGCAATGGCATCACAGCATCCGTATTGAAATAAATTGCGGACATACCCGCTGCCACGGCTTGGACTCCTTGCACATTGGCAGCAGGCAGTTCGTTCATGATTTCAGCAGCGATCCTTGCCTCGAAGTCATAGACAAACCCAAGCAAGGGTTCTCGCAAATCCGCGTGTCTTTCTGAGGCTGCGACCAAAGCGGCAAAAACCGCAGCACTTTCCGAAGAATAGGTGCCGCGTCCGAACAAAGCGTCCAGCATCGCTGCAACCCGATCAGTACACGGCAGAGTGTCGAAGAGCGCCTCAACCTGATCCGCGAAGACTTTCAGGACGTGATCTAGCAGCTTGCGAACCATCTCATCCCGGTTGCCCAGATAGTGGCGTAGCAATGGCCGCCCGACGCCCGCCTCTTCTGATATGCGCGCCAGGGTCGAGCCATCCAGCCCGTACCGCGCGACACAACGCATAAATGCGTTCAGGATTTGCTCGGATCTGGCGTCTTTCATACTGGGACGGGGCATCAGAATCCGTTCGAAACTGGTGGAAAAACATCCGCCAGAACGTAGAGAACGCCCAAACCGATCCACAAAACCGTCAGCGACCAGAACAGTGCCGGATCTGTCGCGCGGTTTATCGGTTCGATCAAGAAGGCCTGCCCCGAGCGCACCGCCAAGAGCCCCCAAAATATGAACAACAGACCCCAAAGGCCGTAATACCCGGCGAAGGTCGAGACAAGAAGCGCCGCCAGAATTAGCAGTGTCATCCACCTTTGATTCCTCAGGGTTTGAATAAAAGTCATCCTGCCTCCAAGCGGGTTCAGAAAAATCTTAAGGTGAAATCTGGACATTCGAAGGTTTATTGTCAATATTGATGATTATCATTTTTGACAATAAACGGACTCAACAATGCCGCCTGACGCACTTCCGGATCAACCCAAGCAACAACTGCCGCGTGAGGCATATGTCTCGGACAGTTGGTATGAGGCCGAACAGAAAACCCTGTTCAGCAAGTGCTGGAGTTTTGCCGGCGTGACTATGGATTTCACCGAACCCGGCGATTTCAGGACGATTCAGGCCGGGGCCTACGCTCTGATCGTCATACGGGACGCAAATGGCGACTTGCGCGCCTTCCACAACCAATGCCGCCATCGCGGAACCGAGTTGTTGGAAGGTTGCGGCAACGCAGGCAAGACCATTGTCTGCCCTTATCACAACTGGGTCTACAATCTGGATGGCGCATTGCGCGGAGTACCAGCCCAGCGCGAGTGCTTTCCGGATCTGGACAAGAAGGCAACCGCGTTGTTCGGTGCCTCAGTCGGTGTCTTCCGCAACCTTGTTTTTGTTCACCCAGAACCGGATCAAAGCTTTGACGCGTGGCTTGGCGATCTGGCTCAAATACCTTGGCCTCATGATCTGGCATCAAGCGAGCTACAAGAGAACCCCGACGACGTGGTCTATGAGATCAACTGCAATTGGAAGGTCTTCTTTGAAAATGCAATCGACGGCTATCATCTGGCCTATCTGCACAAAGACACGTTGGGCGGGCCAACCCATGACAAGAATCTTTGGGAGGTTTTTGGCCACAACATGGTCTGGTGGTCGACCGAGCGCGAAGGCGTCAAACATCGTATCCCTCAGTTTGTTGAAAACTCGGCCAAAGGGTCCGGCCTGAAAACGGTACGGAATGCCGAAACGCCGGGCTATGGTGGGGTCTACATGCTGTTTCCGACCACGATCCTGACGCCAAACCCCTGGGGGTTTTCGATATCGACCATGGAACCGGTCGACGCCAACACAACTCTGCTGCGGGTCAGAAACTGGTCGCCTAAAGGCTGGTTCACCTATACGCATCGCGCGGCGGACATACCCGGATACGACCCGGAATCCGGTCGGATCAAATCCTCTCACTGGACCCTGCACCCACTGGAGACGGGGGATTTTCAGACCGAGGATGTCTGGGTGTGCGAAAAGATGCAGCGCGCCCTTCAATCGCCCCGATATCAAGTCGGCCCTCTGGCCAAAGGGGCCGGAGGTGAGGCGGCGATTGATTTCTTTCAGCAAACAGTGCTGGAGTTCATGCCAAAATAAGAAAGGCCGCAGAGCATGCACTCTGCGGCCTATTCAAACTGAAACGAGGGGATCAGTCGCGCAGTAGCTCATTGATCCCAGTTTTCGAACGGGTCTTTTCATCGACGCGTTTCACGATGACCGCGCAATACAGGCTTACATTGTTCTTGGACGGCATCGAGCCCGCAACAACCACCGAATAGGGCGGAACCTCGCCATACATGACTTCACCGGTTTCGCGGTCCACGATCTTGGTGGATTTACCGATGAATACGCCCATGCCCAGAACCGAACCCTCGCGGACGATGCAGCCTTCGACCACTTCCGAACGCGCACCGATAAAGCAGTTGTCCTCGATAATGGTCGGACCGGCCTGCATCGGCTCCAGTACGCCTCCAATGCCGACGCCGCCCGACAAGTGCACGTTCTTGCCGATCTGCGCGCAGGAACCAACGGTGGCCCAGGTATCAACCATCGTGCCTTCATCGACATAAGCGCCAAGGTTCACGAACGAGGGCATCAGCACCACACCAGGTGCGACATAGGCCGACTTGCGGACCACACAGTTTGGCACGGCGCGGAACCCTGCCGCGCGCCACTGGTTCTCTCCCCAGCCGGCGAACTTGCTGTCGACCTTATCCCACCAGCCGCCGTCTTGCGGGCCTCCGGTCTGGATTTCCATGTCCTTGATGCGGAACCCCAGCAGAACTGCTTTTTTCGCCCACTGGTTCACGTGCCAATCACCACTGTCGAGCTTTTCAGCCACTCGCAGCGAACCGCTGTCCAGCGCGCTCAGCGTGTCTTCGATTGCTTCTCGTTGCTCGCCAGTGGTCGCAGGGGTGATTGTGTCACGTACTTCCCAGGCGGCTTCGATGGCGGCTTCCAGTTGCGCATTGGACATGGGGCGTCTCCCTAGAGAATCTGTTCACGTTGATGTGGCCTATACGCAAGCGAGACCCATGGCGCAATGCGACGCGGATACCTCGGTTTGCGTCAATCATCGGTAAGTGCGCTGAGTGCGGCAAACATATCCCGGTCATTTTGGGTTCCAGCATTGGGTGCGGTCAGCAACACATCGCCGTAGAAAACCGAATTTGCGCCAGCCAGAAAGCACAAAGCCTGCTCGGCAGTTGAAAAGTCCGACCGTCCTGCCGACAAGCGCACCCGTGTTTGCGGCATGGCGATCCGCGCGGTCGCAACCATGCGCACCAGATCAAAAATGCCTACTTTTTCTAGATGCGCCAGCGGCGTGCCTTTGATCGGGATCAGCGCGTTTATCGGTACGCTTTCGGGATGCGGGTCAAAATTCGCAAGGACCTGCAACAGCGAGGCACGATCCCGCAGGCTTTCACCCATACCGATAATGCCGCCGCAGCACAGATCAATACCTTCGTCCCGGCAATAGCTGAGGGTCTCCAAACGATCCTGATAGGTACGAGTTCCAATAATCTCGCCATAGAATTCCGGCGAAGTATCCAGGTTATGATTGTACGCGGTAAGTCCCGCCTCGGCCAATCGTTTGGCCTGATGTGGCTTGAGCATGCCCAGGGTGACGCAAGCCTCCATGCCCAGATCACGCACGCCCCGCACCATGTCCAGCACATTGTCGAATTCTTCGCCGTCGCGCACCTGACGCCATGCAGCACCCATGCAAAACCGTTCAGCCCCCGCATCGCGCGCCCGTTTGGCAAGCGAGATGACATGCGCAGGGTTCATGAGCTTTTCCTTGGTCAGCTCGACCTCTCGATGATGAGCGGATTGCGGGCAATAGGCGCAATCCTCGGGACAGCTTCCGGTTTTTATCGACAGCAGGCTGGCTTTTTGGATGTCGTTTGGATCGTGATACGTCCGGTGAATTACATTTGCGCGACCTACCAGATCCAACATTGGGAGGCGCATCAGCGCCTCCACTTCATCCACGGTCCAATCGCTGCGGATATCTTGCCCGGTATCAAGCATCTGGCTGCGGCCCACGGATTTTCTGCATCAGACCCGTCGGCAGGCCAATCACGAGAACGGCTGCCAATGCAATCTTCACGAGATCACCCAGAATGAAAGGGCTGAAACCGTAAACCAGAACCTTGTCTGCAGGCACGAACTGAGCCAACCAACCCAGACCCAGCGCATAGATCACCGCAAGTCCAGCCAGCATCGCCGGAACCAGAAACAGTTTGCGCAGATTGTCCGCGGCCCATCCAACCATGACCGAGGCGACCACGAAACCCAGCAAATAACCTCCGGTTCCGCCCATCATATAGGCCAGCCCGATGCCTTTTTCGGGCGTTCCGGCAAACACCGGCAAACCCACTGCCCCGGCAACCATGTAACCGATCACGGTTGCAGAACCGAGACGCAGCCCAAATGCCGCGGCGACAGCCATGACAGCGGCGACTTGAAGGGTCATGGGCACAGGCCAAAATGGCACCTGGACTTTTGCACTGGCGGTCAAAAGAAGAATACCCAACGCGACACGAAGGATCTGACCCGCAGGGGTTATTACTCCGGCGGCCGGGAGGGTGGATTGCAGAGTAGCTTTCATCGTCATTCTCTTTTTATAGATAATATTGCATTTATTCTGAATTAATCATCATTTTTATCTATTAAAAATCAAGTCAAATCTTCTGAGGAGGCACAGATTGTAGTTTCAAAGGCAGAAAGTATCAGCTTGCACGACGGATATGGCGCACAAGTATCGAGGTTGCGGCGGAAACGTCTTTGCTCTTCAGTGCCTGAATGATCGCAGCGTGATCCGTATCGACGCGCTGCACCCATTTGGGCCGCCAATGTGCAAACAGGTGCCTGGCACTGGCAATGTGCAGATCATCGACAGCATGCAAAAGACGGGGCAACCCGCATGGTGTCAGGATGGCACGATGAAACACCCTGTTCCGCGCCTCCCACTGAGGCATGCTCTCTGCCTCATCACACGCCTTTCGTGCATCATCAGCGGCCTTCAGAGCAGGTGGAGTCATGTTTTGCACGGAATGCTGCATTGCCAGCGTTTCCAGCGCGACACGCATTTCGATCACCTCACGCACTTCGGCAGGGTCCAACGCGGTGACGCGCATGCCCTTTCGCGGTTCGCTTTTGGCCAATCCATGCGCCTCAAGCCGCAGCAGTGCTTCGCGCACCGGCACATGGCTGGTCTCAAAGTCGCGCGCGATATGGTCCTGACGCAGCTTTTCACCGGCAGGAAGATCGCCGGTGATGATTTTCTGGCTCAGGGCATTATAGATTGTGTCGGCAATGGTCGCGGTCATTAATTATAGATAAAATCCATGAACAACATCTACAAGCCGTATTCTCAACCTGTTAGCGGATCTGGCGCGATGTTCCCGCCGCAAATCAGCACTGCGACACGCTCACCCGGCTCCGGCTGGTAAGCGCCCGAAATCAGTGCGGCAAGCGCAGCAGCCCCTGCTGGTTCAACCAGTATTCGATGCGTCTGCCACAGAGCATTCTGGGCTTGCGCTATCGCATCGTCAGAAACCAGAACCGAACTCATGCCTTGGGCCAGCCGAAAGCAAATCTCACCAATTCTCCGTGCGCCCAGTGCGTTCGCTGCGATGCCCGAAACGGAAACATCAACCGGTTCGCCCGCAGCCAACGCCGCATTCAGCGCGCAAGAGGTTTCCGGTTCGACCGCCACGACTTTGCGCGCACCCTGAAACCATGCCAAAGCTCCGGCAATCAGCCCGCCGCCTCCCACGGCCACCAATACTGTGTCCGCCTGCAAGCCCTGCGCGTCCCATTCAGCAAAACATGTCCCCTGCCCTGCCACCGTCGCTGGCGCATCATAGGCGTGGATTTGCATGGCGCCGGTGCTTTCCTCATGCGCCTGCGCCATGGTCAGTGCATTGGCATATTCACCCGAAACAACACTCAGATCAGCCCCGATCCGCTTGATCAGCGCAATCTTGGAGGGACCTGCAAGTTCGGGCACAAAAATCTTCGCTGGGTAGCTCAGTGATTGCGCGGCATAAGCCGCTGCCGCACCGTGGTTGCCACCGGAAGCCGCCACGACGCCTGCCGCAGGCACATCCATGCTGAGCAGGGTATTGAACGCCCCGCGCGCTTTGAAGCTGCCGGTGTGCTGCATATGTTCAAGTTTCATTTCAACCGGATAGCCCGGAATTTGGCTTTCCATCACTGGCGTGACCTGCGCGTGTCCGGCAATGCGATCCCGCGCTGCCAATATTTCACTTTTCCAATCCATTCTTGTCTTTCCGTGACTGGCACTCTGCCCGCGAACCCTATAGCTGTTTTGGAAACACGCAAGCAGGGAACCCCGTTTATGAGAGAAGATCGCCTCAGCCCCTTTCGCGACGCACAGACCGACCGCTCGACCGCAAGCGAGGTACCGGATACCCCGCAGACGCGGTCTTCGGCCTATCGCCTTGCCTTCGCTGATGATGACTTCCTGTGCCGGGATGAGCTGCGCCCCGTGCGGCTGCAACTGGAGCTGCTGAAGCCCGAGATGATCATGACCGAGCGTGAGATCACCTCGACCATCGTCATGTTCGGTGGCGCGCGCATTCCGGAACCCGCTCAGAAACACACAGCGCGGACCGAGACCTTGGCCGGGCTGTCGAAATACTACGATGAGGCGCGCGAGTTTGCGCGTCTGATGACAGAGAAATCAAATCAGACGGGCTGCCGCGAAAATGTGATCGTCACCGGTGGCGGCCCCGGCGTGATGGAGGCGGGTAACCGTGGTGCACAGGATGCAGGCGGGTGTTCGATCGGCCTGAACATCGTGCTTCCGCACGAGCAGGCTCCGAACCTATACGTGACGCCTGATCTCAGCTTCAATTTCCACTACTTCGCCATCCGCAAGATGCACTTCCTTATGCGCGCTCGCGCCATCACCATCTTCCCCGGCGGCTTCGGCACCATGGATGAGCTGTTCGAATCCCTGACCTTGATCCAGACCGGCCGCATGGATCGCGTCCCTTTCCTGCTGTTCGGGCGTGAGTTCTGGGAAAAGGTTATCAACTGGGAGGCTCTGGCTGATGCGGGCACCATCTCGGACGAAGATCTTGACCTGTTCCGCTTTGTCGACACCGCGCAAGAGGCGGTCGAGATCATCGAGAATTGGGAACCCGCGCCCCCACGCGATGAAATACCGGGGCGCTGAGCCATGAGCCCGAAGACCGGCGAAATGTTGCACTTGCGCGGGAATGCCCTGAACAAGGGCGAGCCTGTGGCCCTGCCGCTGACCCAAAGCAGCATGTACCATCTGCCCGGTGCGCCGGATGGGCATGCCAGCTATGGCCGGGTCGACAACCCGACCTGGTTGCATCTGGAACACGTTCTGTCGCATCTCGAAGATGCACCCTGCCTCAGCTTTCCTTCGGGTATGGGTGCGATTTCGGCGGCCTTGTTTGCGACGGTCCAAGCCGGGTCGCGGCTGCTGATCCCGTCCGACGGGTATTATGTGACGCGCCTTTTGGCTGATCGGTTCCTGTCAAATCTGGGCGTCTCGGTTATCGAACGCCCAACCACCGACTTTGCCGAAGGTGGCTTTGATGAATTCGATGTGGTGTTTCTAGAAAGCCCCTCGAACCCCGGTCTGGACATGCTTGAGCTGCCAGTAATCGCCGAGGCCGTGCGCGAGGCCGGCGGCATCACCATCGCCGACAACACAACGATGACCCCATTGGGCCAGCGCCCACTGGACCTTGGCGTTGATGTGGTTGTGAGTTCAGATACCAAAGCGATGGGTGGGCATTCGGACCTGTTGATGGGTCATTTAGCCAGCCGCAATCCGCAAATCATGGAGCGAGTTGAGGAATGGCGCCGCGTCTCCGGTGCGATCCCGGGGCCACATGAAGCGTGGTTGCTACATCGGGGTTTGGAGACTCTGGATGTGCGGTTTGATCGGATGTGTAGCTCAGCACAAATACTGGCTGAACGGCTGGCGGCGCACCCGGACGTGAAACAGATCCGCTATCCCGGACTGACCGATGATCCGGCGCACACATTGGCGACGGCTCAAACCACGCGCTTCGGGTTTCTGCTAAGCATCACGCTTGAGACCGAGACCAAAGCCGAACAGTTCATCAACAGCTGCCCACTATTGCGTCCGGCTACATCCTTCGGCGGCGTCCACAGTTCGGCCGAGCGGCGCGCCCGTTGGGGGGATGCTGTCGATCCTGCTTTCATCCGCCTGTCCGTGGGGTGCGAACCGGTGGACGAGTTGTGGCAGGCCATCGAGGCCAGTTTAGACGCGATATGACTATTTCTTAGGGTCGCGCAGTTCGGGAAACACGTAGATCGGCAGCACAATACTGCCGATCAGAGCGCCCAACCATACCAGCAAGGTTGCGGCCAACAGATTTGAGATACCGCCAATGGTCAGACCGGATGTGATCAGATCGGTGACCAGAAGACCAACAAAGGTTACGATCAAGGCAATTCCGCCCTTCAGCGCCGGCGCCTTCTTTTCCCCCAGCTTCAGGATCAGCGGTTCGGCTATCACCTGGACCAGGGTGAACACGACTACCACCACGATGAAGGAAATCGGTCGGATCGCAAACTCTGACAGCAGCAAACTGGCCAATAGCAGCCCGATGGCGTTCCCAGCCAGCAATGCCAGCACCGATTTGAGCCTGCGCGTCATGGGGTGATCTCCGTCAATGATCAATCTGAAACATCTTAATATTAGCAGAGCTTGACAGATTTACGAGACAATTTAGCCGCCTCTTCTTTTTGACCTGTTGAAATCAATTGATAAAATACCTTCATCAAGGCCAAACCCCACATCGACGAGAGGCAAGATGAGCGACGATCCCTATTCCGTACTTGGCGTCGCCAAAGACGCCAGCGATGCCGAGATCAAGAAAGCCTATCGGAAGATCGCCAAAGAATGCCACCCGGACCTCAAGCCGGGCGATGCCGAGGCAGAGGCCAAGTTCAAAGCCGCTGCTGCTGCTTATGACCTGCTGAAAGACCCCGAGACGCGCAAACGCTACGACAATGGCGAAATTGATGCGTCGGGACAGGAACGTCCGCAGCAGCAGTATTATCGCGAATATGCCGAGGCTGCAGGCAACCCTTATCGCGGTCACGCGGCTGAACAGGACGATATGTCCGACATCTTTGCCGAATTCATGCGCGGGCGGGGTGGATATGGACAGCGCACGCAGGAGTTCCATGCACCGGGCCACAACTTGAACTACTCGCTGCAGATCAGTTTTCTGGACGCCGTTTTCGGAGCCAGCCAGAAATTGACCCTGCCAGATGGGAACCGGATTGAAGTGAAGATACCTGCGGGTATCACGACCGGGCAAACCATCCGCCTGCGTGGCAAAGGGGCCCCGGGGTACGGCGATGGGCCTCCCGGCGATGCGCTTGTGACGATCTCGGTTGCGGATCACCCGGTGTTCGACCGTCAGGGCGATGACATCCACATCACGCTGCCCATCACCATTGATGAGGCCGTTCTGGGTGGCAAGGTTCCCGCCCCCACCATCGACGGTGGCGTCAATGTCAGTGTCCCAGCGGGGACCAGCAGCGGCAAAACCCTGCGCCTGCGTGGCAAAGGAGTCAAGAAACGCGGCTCGTCCGAGCGGGGCGATCAGTTCATAGAACTGACCGTCGCAATGCCAGATAAGGTAGACGATGAATTGAAGCACTTCATGGAGACATGGCGCGAAACCCACGGCTATGATCCGCGCAAAGGAATGCCGTCATGAGCCGCACATTGACCGAAGCCGAACTGATCGACGCCATCACCCGCCTGACTTCGGATCGCCTGACCGAATATCTGGCCGCTGAGATCGTGATCCCCGAGCAATCGGAGCAAGGTCTGCGATATCAGCGTATCGACGTTGCACGTCTGGAACTGGCATGCGAACTGCATGACCAGTACGACATGGAGGCCGATGCACTGTCGATGATGATCTCTCTGATCGACCAGATGCATGGGCTGCGCGCCGAACTGCGCGAGGTTTTGAACGCAGTCGAGGCGCAACCGGAACCGGTTCGCCAACAACTGATCGAAGTGATCGGAACAGCGCGATTCCGTCGCAGTTAACGGGGTTTTGGGAGCCGGGATTTTGGCGTAGAAGGCGCCCTTGATCCTTAGCCCGGTATCCCCATGACCCAGTCCAGATCCGAATTGCTGATGCCTGCGGGCAATCTGCGTAAGTTGAAACTCGCCATCCTCTATGGCGCGGATGCGGTCTATCTGGGCACACCGGATATGTCGCTGCGGACAAAGTCCGAGTTCTCGCTGGAAGAGGTGATAGAGGGAGTCGAGTTCTGCCACAACCATGGCCGGCGCGCGTACCTGACACTGAACCTGTTCTCGCACAATAAGGACATTCCGAAGCTGGACGAATACATCGACACTGTCCGCAAGGTGAAACCTGACGGGCTGATCATCGCCGACCCCGGAGTGTTCCAATACGTCCGCGAACGCGCGCCGGAACTGCCGCTGCATATCTCGACGCAAGCCAATATCTGTTCGTGGTTGTCGGTGAAGTTCTGGCAGGATCAGGGGGCCGAGCTTGTGGTTCTGGCCCGCGAAGTCTCATACCCCGAATTGGTCGAGATTCGCGAGGAATGCCCCGATATCAAGCTTGAGGCGTTTGTGCACGGGGCCATGTGCATGACCTATTCGGGCCGCTGCCTACTGTCGAACTTCATGGCCGAACGCGGGGCCAATCAGGGCAACTGCGCCAATTCCTGCCGCTGGAACTATGGTCTGAAACTGCGTCTGAAAGATGGAACGCATCAGGAGCTGCGCATTACCGATGAAAACGCCGACCTATTCGAATTCCTGCTGGAAGAAGGCTGTCGCCCCGGTGATTTGATGCCCATCGAAGAGGATGATCGGGGATCCTACATCCTCAATTCCCGCGACCTGTGCATCATGCCCAAGCTGGATGAATACTTGAAGATCGGTGTCGACAGTCTGAAAGTCGAAGGGCGCGGCAAATCGGAGTATTATGCCGCCATCGTCGCGCGCGCCTATCGTATGGCCATCGACGACTATCACGCCGACCCCGAGAACTGGGACCCGAAGCCCTATATGCGTGAACTCGAAACAGTCGGGAACCGCGGCTACACGCTGGCTTTCCACGAAGGCCGCCTGACCAATTATGCACATGATTACGAACACACAGCCTCGATTGCGCAGTGGGAATATGCCGGGATCGTCACCGAGGTGACCGAGGATGCCTTTCTGGTCGAGGTGAAAAACAAGCTGGAACCGGGGGATGTATTGGATTTCGTCTCTCCGATTTCGCGCGAGACGGTTCTGCTGCGGGTCTATGACTTTGAACGCGCTCATGATGGGGCGCGGCTGGACGTTGTGCATGGCAGTACCAAAACCATCATCCGCCTTCCCTTCACCCTGTTCGATCACGAGGATATCGACGATCTGCGCGCCCGTTTCCCGGTCTACTCCGTCCTGCGCAAAGAACGTGCCCTGACCGACGAACACTGGAGTCGCATTCGGTTTGACAAGCTGGTGCAGGGGCTGGAAACCTCAGGTCGCGACAACCCTAAGGCCTATACCCGCCGTCGTGACGAGCTGGTCGAGAAAATCGGCGAAGACGGCAATGAGCGCCGCTTCAAAACCAATCGTATCGGAACCGAGGGATGTTGCGGCAAAGGCTGCAACGGCTGTTTGATCTTCTGGCAGGATGAGAAATACGCGCTCGCCCGCGAGGTCCTATCCAAACGCAAACACGGTGAGCAACTCAGTCGTCAGGAAGCGACCGAGCTGAAGCTGCCTGACCCGGCGGCCTGAAGATCACTCTGCGACACGATACTCTTCGGGTACGTAAAACGTATAGTCCCGGTCCGCGACGGCCTCGTGGCAGACATGGCAGTAATCGACCTCTGACGCGCGAAAGCCCATCGTATCACCGAACAGCGAACCGTCCGGCATCACCATGATATAACGCCAGTCGGCTGTTTCCGGGTTGGTGCCTTCTGGCAGTTTCTCCATCACGAACAGGGCACCGGGATGGATATTGCCCTCATCTGTGACAGTCATACTGTCTTTGGCTAGGACCGAGCCTGCAGGCAGCTCTTCGCCTTCTTGCAATGTGCCGTAATTGTGGGCCATGCGGTTCGCATAGCTGTTGACATAGCGCTGCCCATGCGTGGCCGAGATGTAGGGCGCATCGTTGAACAACGGCCAGTTCTGATAGTTTCGGATCAAGTCCATCTGTGCCGCCGCATAACCCCGCGACATGCGTCGTATCAATGACTGATAGTGTTTCTGCGCTTGCTCCTTGGTCAGATCGGCTGGGTTTTCAATCGCCAAATGCGCATCCTGATCTTTGGTCTGAGCAGATGCCGCGTGGAGAACAAATCCCGAGATCGCCAGAACAGCCGTGATACCCAAGACTTGCCGGTGACTTACAATCATATTGTGGCCTCCCTGACTGATCAGTTCGCCTAAATGCCGCTTTGCTTCAGAAAAATGGTAGCGGCCTTAATTGGTGTTACCAGCACCGCCCCGGCAATCTCACCACCTTGTGTCTGTCGGTGAGTTCCCCATCCAGAGCGGGTCTGCGCCGAAGATACCAAATTTTGAACAAGGAAACAGCACTCAATTCATTAAGTTTTTCGCGTGAAGCCACGGCGCATGCCCTTAGCGGTTTAGCCCGGCTTCAGCCTCGATCTGCTTTCGCGATTTCCGGGCCCGTTCGGTGGCCGATTTTAACTGGCCGCAGGCCGCCATGATATCCTCACCCCGCGTTTTGCGGATGGGTGAGGCATAGCCCGCCTGATAGATGATGTTGGCAAAGGCCCGGATGCGATTGTTCGAGCTGCGCTTGTAGGGCGCGCCCGGCCATTCGTTGAACGGGATCAGGTTGATCTTGGCCGGGATGTTATGGCGCTTGATATGAGCGATCAGACGATGCGCGTCTTCGTCGCTGTCGTTCACGCCATCCAGCATCACGTATTCGAACGTGATCCGTTCAGAATTCGACGCGTTGGGATAGCTGGCCAACGCCTGCAGCAGTTCCTCGATATTCCAGCGCTTGTTGATCGGAACAAGTATGTCGCGAGTTTCATCAGTGGTGGCGTGGAACGAGATCGCCAACAGGCATCCAATTTCTTCAGCCGTGCGCGCGATCTCGGGTACCACACCCGAGGTCGACAGCGTGATGCGGCGACGGGACAGAGAAATCCCCTCGGGGTCCATCGCGATCTTCATTGCGTCACGGACGTTTTCAAAGTTGTAAAGCGGCTCGCCCATACCCATCAGCACGATATTTGACAGCAGGCGTGTTTCATCTTTGGGCGCACCCGGTGTTGGCCATTCCTCAAGATCGTCACGCGCCATCATGACCTGCCCGACAATTTCGGCCGCTGTCAGGTTGCGCACCAATTTCTGCGTGCCCGTGTGGCAGAAGGAACAAGTCAGCGTACAGCCCACCTGAGATGAGATGCATAGCGTTCCGCGATCATCTTCAGGGATATAGACAACCTCAACCTCATGCCCGCCCGCGATGCGGCACAGATACTTGCGGGTGCCGTCCTCTGAAACCTGGCGGGTCACGACTTCGGGGATTTCGATTACGAACTGCTCGGCCAGTTGCGTGCGATAGGCCTTGGCCAGATTGGTCATCTCACCAAAATCACGCACACCCCATTGGTAGATCCATTGCCAAATCTGCCCCGTGCGCATCTTCGCCTGCTTTTCGGGCGTGCCGTGTTCAATTAGCGCCTCACGCAATTGATCGCGGGTCAAACCGACAAGGTTCATCTTCCCCTCGGGCAGTTTGCGGGGGATGGTCATGACGTCTTGAGTGATCGGCGCTTTGGGCGACATTGGCGTATCTCGGTGGATTCTGGCTTGGGATGCGCCTCTATATAGGAACACACGTAAAGATCAAAAGAATTCGTGCTTCAATTTGCGTAACGCAACAATTCGTCAACCCGCGCCCGGCCAAGGTCAACCCGACAGGCTGTGATGGCGATCCCCGTACCCGATCCTCCGCCGAACGAAGCACCTACCGCTTCGCACTGCGCATCGCGATAGGCCACCCACGCGTTTTGCGAGGCCTCCAGCGCAGGCACAGCGACGACCCGTCCAGTGACCTCGTCCAGTTCTTGTGCGGAGCCGAGCGCCAGCGAATAGCTGGAGTCTATCGCAGCGTTTACCCGCAACTCCATATCCGAAACACAAGATCCAATTTCCACCTGCGAACCGGCGTCAATACACTCCATAGTTGGATCCGCAATTGCGGATATCGGAAACATCAAAAAAACAAATGCCCATCGCATCCATCAATCCTCCAGACAGAGATATCTGTCTATCACAGATCAAGATGCGCGCCCAATCAAGATGGGCCACTAAAGCAGAAACTTAAGCGGCCCACTGTTGTTAGTTTACTGCGGGCGGGATGTAGCAATCTTCTGCATCCAGGGTCTTTACGGGATCTTCCGGACCACATTGCTCACCCGTTATCGGATAGGTTTCCGATCCTTTCTCACAACCTGCAAGGATCACCGCAGACGCCATCAAGAGCACTGCCAGGTTTTTGCTTAAGTTCATTGCCGACTCCTCAACAAATTCTGAACTAATTAGTTCAGAAAACGGGGACGCAGGCTTTGACACGGATCAAGAAACACCGCTCTACGTAGCGTAAATTTCTGAAAACACACAGGATCGGACCAAAAAAATAAAACCCCGCCGGAAAGCGGGGTTTCGGAATTTGATCTGCTTGTGGCTTAGTTCGTGCAGCGCGTTTCCGCGTCTTCAATCGCGGCCGTAAAGCCCAGCAACGAGAAAGTGTCCTTGGTCTGCGTACCACGTTCCGAACGGGCGGTCAGCACCGCCTCACTTCCACGCTTCATCGCTGTGACGATCTTGGCATCATCCGAGGCGGTCGCAGGCCATGCCCACTCACCATCGGTGAACAGCTCGAACTCGCTGCCATCGACAACCAAATTGACAGTAGAACCAGACGCAAACGGATAGCCGCCGGTAAAGGTCACCTGCCCTTTAACCTCGGCATTCGGGCGATAGAACACAAACAGCAGGATATCGCTGCGCCGAACGGAAACGACCCGGCCACCGCGTGTGTTCACGGTCTCTTTCGGGGCAGAAACGCTCCAGCATTCGGTTGGGTCGTCCTCGACAAACACGCTCCAGTCCGTTTTTGCAGCGACGCGATTGGTACTGGTCGCCTGCTGCGCAATTGCCGTTGTCGCCATTCCTGCCATGCACAGGCCCGCGATTACGCGGACGAGCTTTAATCCCATCGGTTCAGCCTCCTAGCCCGACCTATTACCTCATACCCATCGGAAATACGTGCGAACTCTGCCGGTTCGTCTGTTCAGTTGCGTATTCCGATGATTGTCGACATACACACACTAACGCAGGTTTCGCCACAGGCGAAAGGGCGATTGGCAGATTTTTGCGCATGATTGATGGGGTGGACATGACACAAGCCGTACCAATGACAGAACTCTGGCGCGGGTCACTGTTGGAAAGCCTGCATATGGGCCATGCAGTGATCTGTGACGATAGTGGTCAGATCGTGCGCAGCTGGGGTGATCCAAACGCGGTGATCTATCCCCGTTCCTCGGCCAAAATGATCCAGGCCCTGCCGCTGATCACCTCGGGAGCAGCTGCAAAATACGGTTTGAACAGCGAACATCTGGCCTTGGCCTGTGCTTCACATAACGGGGCGCATATCCATACTGACCGCGTGTCCGCATGGCTCGATCACCTCGGCCTGTCCGAGCCCGATCTGCGCTGCGGCCCGCAGGAACCTGCCGACATGGCGGCCCGTGACGGGCTGATACTGGCAGATGACACGCCTTGCCAGATTCACAACAATTGCTCAGGCAAGCATTGCGGTTTCCTGACTTTGACGCAGCATATGGGGGCCGGGCCGGAATACTTGGAAATAGATCATCCTGTTCAGCAGGCCTGCCTGTCTGCCATCGAAGAAACCACAAGCGAAACCAGTCCCACCTACGGAATCGACGGGTGCTCGGCGCCGAATTTTGCGACGTCTCTGGCGGGACTTGCGCGATCAATGGCCTGGTTTGCCTCTGCGGCAGACCGTTCGGACCGCTCCAGCGAAGCAGCGGTACAGCTCACAGAAGCAATGGTGAAACATCCCGAACTTGTCGCAGGTGAAACTCGCGCTTGTACCGAGTTGATGCGAGCGATGAACGGGCGCGTTGCAATCAAGACAGGGGCCGAGGCCGTCTTTGTTGCCATCATCCCGGAAAAGCGCATGGGCGTTGCGCTAAAAATCACTGACGGCACTACCCGCGCCAGCGAATGCGCCATCGCCGCGATTCTAGTGCATTTAGATGTGCTAGAGGCCGATCACCCGGCCACTCGCAAATTCATGAACGCCACGCAATACAGCCGTCGTGGGCTGGAATGCGGCGCTATCAAACCTGCACCGGGCTTCCCCGGCTGAGGATTACATCTCGATCTCGTGGACCTCGGCCACCTCGACCGAACCCGAGCCGTTCACAACCATCGGGCAACCCTTGGCCATCTCGGTTGCGGCGTCAATGCTATCAGCCTTGACCACCGTGAAACCCGAGGCCGGGTTTGCACCACCATTGTCTTCGATCCCACCACTGCTGACCGTGTAGGACTGGCCTACAGGATTTCCCGGATTCTCTAATGAGCCGCCGATTTCCTGAAACCAAGCGCCCCAAGCGGCCATGGTCGCCTCGATCTCGGCGGGATCGGTTGGGGTGTGACCCCCGTGATAAACAAACAAATATTGGGGCATATCGCTCCTCCCTGATGAAAACCTATTTGCAAAGTGCTTCGAGTTTGCGCAGCGACGATGTCCAGCCTTCGTTGTGGTTCGTGGCCGACTCGGCATCGACAAGTTCACGGTGATCAACCACCAGCCGTGATCCGCTGTTGGTCGCGGTAACCGAAAAGGTCACATGGCTTTCCGCACCGCGCTGGTCCTGATCGTCATGCCAAGCCCACGTAAATCCAACAGATTTTGGTCGATCGATATGGGTAACGTGACCCGAGACCTTGAACTGCTGACCCTCGCCATTCTGCATAACCGAATACCACGGACCAATGCGCGAAAAGTCGAGATCATGTTCCGGTACATGCAACCCTTCGGGCCCCCACCACTGCAGAAGTTTCGCACCATCACTGACCCATGCGAACAGGACCTCGGGACTAACGGGAAAATCTCGTTCCAGTTTCAGGTCGGCCATGAATTTTCCCTTTCAATAAGCTCTTCCAAACGGTCGAGGCTGCTTTCCCAGAACTGCCGTTTCGAAATCGTCCATTCGGCTATCGCGCGCAGACCCTCGGGCTGCACCGAGTACATCCGTTGCGTGCCGTGTACCCGCTGCTGCACCAACCCGGCCGCGCGCAAAACCTTCAAATGGCGCGAGATCGCGGCCCCTGACATGCCCTTGCCTTCTATCAAATTACCGACGGGCAGTTCGCCTTCGTCCATCAGTTGCTCGACAATCGAGAACCGAGTGGCATCAGACAAAGCGGAGAATGTGACCAGAAGCGTATTCATGGCTATATTTAACACAATAGTTAAATTAAAGGAAGCCCCTTAGAGGCCTTGAAATTCTGACCTGCCATAGCCCTGCAGATACAACAACGCTGTCAGATCGCCGTGATTTATGCGGACATCACATTCGGCAGCGACCGAAGGCTTGGCGTGCAACGCGACACCCGTCCCCGCCCGACCCAACATTCCCAGATCATTCGCTCCATCGCCAACGGCAATCACGTCAACCTCGGAGATACCTAGGCGTGTTGTGATCTGCTCCAAAGCCTCTATTTTGGCCTGTCGCCCAAGAATGGGCCGCTTCACGTCACCGGTAAGCTTGCCATCCTCAGCCAGCAATGTATTCGCCCGGTTCTCATCAAACCCAAGCTCTTCGGCGACCTTAGCCGTAAAAGCCGTGAACCCACCCGAGACCAGCGCTGCATAGACCCCATTCGCGCGCATCGTGGCAAGTAACGCCTTGCCGCCGGGCATCAGCGTGATCCGTTCATTCAGAACCTTGCCGATCACGCTTTCATCCAGCCCTTTCAATAAGCCCACACGCTCAGTCAGCGCACCTTCGAAATCCAGCTCGCCGTTCATTGCTCGCGCGGTGATGTCCTTGACCCGATCACCGACACCAGCCTCATCCGCCAGTTCATCGATGCATTCCTGTTGGATCATAGTGCTGTCCATATCGGCCAGCAGCATCTTTTTCCGGCGACCGTCAGCTTTTTGCACGACCAGGTCCACGCCCATCTCTTGCAACTCGCCCCAAACGTCCCAGCGATTGTCGGGAATTTCTGGCAGGGAAAACTCGGCCGCCTCATCGAGGCTCAGCCAGTTCGCATCACCCCCGCCCCATGCATTCCGCAACGACTCAACCAACGTCGCCTCTAAAGAAGGGGCCGCAGGGTTGGTCAGCAGAGTAGCTACATACATATCAGGCCTCCGATTAGCGCACCTGCGGGATATCGCAGGTGCAGCATTTTCACCAGAGGCAGATTGATCTAACCGAGAATACCAGGCAGGCGCAGCCCATGTTCGCGGGCGCAGTCCTTGGCGATCTCATACCCCGCATCCGCGTGGCGCCAGACCCCCGAGGCGGGATCGTTCCACAGAACACGCTCCAATCGCCGTGCGGCATCTTCGGTACCATCTGCACAGATCACCACACCCGCGTGCTGGCTGAAGCCCATACCAACGCCGCCGCCGTGATGCAGCGAGACCCAGGTCGCACCGCTGGCCGTATTGATCAGAGCGTTCAACAGCGGCCAATCCGACACCGCGTCCGAGCCGTCCAGCATCGCCTCGGTCTCGCGGTTCGGGCTGGCGACCGAGCCCGAGTCCAAATGATCACGCCCAATGACAACAGGCGCTTTCAACTCGCCATTGGCAACCATTTCGTTGAAGGCCAACCCCGCGCGGTGGCGATCTCCAAGGCCGATCCAGCATATACGTGCGGGCAGACCCTGAAACGCAATGCGTTCCTGCGCCATATCCAGCCAACGATGCAGATGCTCGTTCTCGGGGAACAGCTCCTTCATCTTGGCGTCGGTCTTGTAGATATCCTCGGGGTCACCCGACAATGCACACCAGCGGAACGGGCCGATGCCCTTGCAGAACAGCGGCCGGATATAGGCGGGCACAAAGCCGGGGAAGGCAAAGGCATTCTCCAAGCCTTCATCCTGCGCCACCTGACGGATGTTGTTGCCGTAATCCAGCGTCGGAACGCCCGCGTTCCAGAAATCGACCATTGCAGCGACATGCTGTTTCATCGAGGCACGGGCGGCCTTTTCAACCGCTTTAGGATCAGTTTCGCGCTTGTCCTTCCACTGCGCCATGCTCCAGCCAATCGGCAGATACCCATTGATCGGGTCATGGGCGCTGGTTTGGTCAGTGACGATATCGGGGCGCATGCCACCGGCCTGCATCCGCGCATAAATTTCGGGGAACACCTCAGCCGCATTGCCTAGCAGACCCACAGATTTCGCCTCGCCCGCCTTGGTCCAGCGGTCGATCATCTCAAGCGCTTCGTCGAGAGTCTCGGCTTTTTCGTCCAGATACTTGGTGCGCAGGCGGAAATCGATAGAATCCGGATTGCACTCGACCGCCAAACAACTGGCCCCGGCGAACACTGCCGCCAAAGGCTGTGCGCCACCCATGCCGCCCAGACCGCCAGTCAGAATCCACTTGCCAGTCAAGTCGCCGCCATAGTGCTGACGGCCAGCCTCGGCAAAGGTTTCATAGGTGCCCTGTACGATGCCCTGCGTACCGATATAGATCCACGAACCGGCCGTCATCTGGCCGTACATCATCAGCCCCTTCTTATCGAGCTCGTTGAAGTGATCCCAATTGGCCCAATGAGGCACGATGTTTGAGTTGGCGATCAGAACTCGAGGCGCATCCTTATGGGTGCGGATGATCGCCACCGGTTTGCCCGACTGGACGATCAGGGTTTCATCCTCTTCCAGATCTTTCAGCCCTGCGACGATCCGGTCGAAATCGTTCCATGTCCGCGCCGCGCGACCGATGCCGCCATAAACCACCAGTTCGTGCGGGTTTTCGGCCACGTCCGGGTGCAGGTTGTTCATCATCATCCGCAAGGGCGCCTCGGTCACCCAGCTTTTTGCGTTCAGTTCGGGGCCGGTGGGCGGATAGATATCGCGGGTATTCTTGCGAGGATCGGTCATGTCAAAGCTCCAATGCAGTGTCTTGGATGGCGTCGAGAATATCCACCAACCAGCGACGCAGGCGCTTGGCTTTCGCCTCGTCAAACGCCCACGGAGGGGTTTCGGCGGACAGATAGGTAGATTGCGCCAGCTCCATCTGGATCGCGTGTTGGCCTTCATCAGGACGGCCATAGTGGCGGGTCGTCCAACCCCCTCGGAATCGCCCGTTCAGGACGGTGCTGTAAGGGGAGGAATGCGAAAATTCATAGGCCGCGGCCTCAATGCCGGGGGCACAGGTCGCGCCACCATCCGTGCCGATGTTCATATCCGGCAGGGTGCCTTCAAAGAGGAACGGAATCTTGCTGCGGATCGAGTGGCAGTCAAACAGGATCGCAACCCCGTGTATTGCCCGCACCCTTTCAAGCTCTTGCTCAAGCGCGTTGTGGTAGGGCGCGTGGTAGGCGGTTCGACGTACCTCGATCTCATCGATTGAGGGCTCCTGCCCCTCGGCCCAGATCGGCTGACCGTCGAAATCGGTCAACGGCACCAGAGTTGTTGTGTTCTGCCCAGGATACAATGATACACCCGCAGGGTCTCGATTAGCGTCAATGACATAGCGGTGGATATGGGATTGCACGACCGTCGCGTTGGCAATGAGCCCATCGTAGAGCTGATTGATATGCCAATCCGTATCCGCCAGAACCTGCCCATTCGCATTCAGTCGCGCAGCAATGTCGTCGGGCACATACGTGCCGCCATGCGGCTGTCCCAGCACGATGGGCCCATCGCCACGCTGAACACTGAAAACCTGCATCACGACAGCTCCGGCATGGGCATTGCAGCTGCCTGCAAAATAGTTCCGCTTTCGACTAGGGACTTCGCGGTTTCCAATTCAGGCGCCAGATAGCGATCATCGCCAAGCGACGGGATATCGTCGCGCAAACGCCCAACCACGCTGGTCAGCGCTTTGCTGGTCGCAAGAGGTGCGCGGAACTCGATGCCTTGCGCGGCGCAGAGCAGTTCGATCCCCAGAATATAGTTCAAATTATCAACCATCCGGCCTAAACGCCGCGCCCCGTGCGCCGCCATCGAGACGTGGTCTTCCTGATTGGCCGATGTAGGTGTGCTGTCGGTCACACATGGGTTGGCCAGATGTTTGTTCTCGCTCATCAACGCAGCCGTCGTGACCTCGGCGATCATCAGACCCGAGTTCAGCCCCGGCTCGGGCGTCAGGAAGGGCGGCAGATCAAAGCTAAGCGCCGGGTCGACCATTAATGCGATCCGACGCTGTGCGATCGCCCCGATCTCTGACAGGGCCAAAGCAATCATATCGGCGGCAAAGCCTACCGGCTCGGCGTGGAAATTCCCGCCCGAAACAATTGCATCCGGATCGGTCAGAACCAGCGGATTATCAGTGGCCGCGTTGGCCTCAGTTACAAGAGTTGCGGACGCCTGCCGGATCACATCCATCGCTGCGCCGGTCACCTGTGGTTGGCAGCGGATGCAATATGGATCCTGCACTCGCGTATCCCCATCACGGTGACTTTCGCGGATCTCAGAGCCCTCCAGAGTGGCCCGCATCGCCGCCGCCGCTTCAATCTGCCCACGATGCCCGCGCAGCGTGTGAATCTCGGGTTGCAGAGGGGCGGTGGATCCCATGATCGCATCAGTTGAAGCCGCCGAAATCACCAGCGCATTTTGTGCTGAACGCCAACCTTCGAACAATCCGGCCAGAGCAAAGGCAGTCGAAAATTGCGTCCCGTTGATGAACGCAAGGCCCTCCTTTGGACCAAGTTGAATCGGCTCTAGCCCAGCTGTTTTCAGAGCCTCTGCACCCGGCATAACAACACCGTTCACCTCTGCCTCGCCCTCACCGATCACCACAGCGGTCATATGGGCCAGTGGCGCAAGATCGCCAGACGCGCCGACCGAACCCTGTGCCGGGATCACAGGTGTCACACCACACGCCAGCATCTGTTGCAGCAATTCGACAAGTTCCCAGCGGACACCCGAAGCACCTCGGCCGAATGACAGCAACTTCAGTGACATCATCAGCCGCGCCAGACGACGCGGCACTGCCGGACCCACCCCGCAACAATGGCTGAGGATCAGGTTGCGCTGCAGGGTTGAGGTATCTTTGGCCGCAATCTTGTGACTCGCCAGTTTGCCAAAGCCGGTGTTGACGCCATAGACGGGCTCGGTCCCTTCGGCAGCCTGCGCAATGCGGGCAGCAGCGACCTCAACCTTGGGTTGGCAGGTGGCGTCAAGCGAAATGGCGGCTTCGGTCCAGTAGATCTGGGCAAGCTGATCCAGCGAAACCTGACCGGGGACAAGCAACAGAGGTGTCATTCCAGACCTCCAAAAATACGTTTATGCAGAGGGTTGAAACCGATGCGATAGGACAGTTCTGCAGGGTGAGTAGCATCCCAGACGGCCAGATCAGCGCGCAATCCGGGCGCGATCACGCCGGTATCATCCAGACCCAAAGCGCGGGCCGCGACGTGGGTAACACCTGCCAATGCTTCTTCAGGCGTCATGCGAAACAAAGTGCACCCCATGTTCATTGTTAGCAGCAGAGAAGTCAGGGGTGAGGACCCCGGATTGCAATCGGTCGCCAGTGCCATGGGAACATTCTTCTGGCGCAACAATTCAATCGGCGGAGCTTGCGTTTCATGCAGCGTATAAAACGCGCCGGGCAGCAGGACCGCGACCGTTCCGGCCCCAGCCATGGCGGTAACGCCGTCGGCGTCCAAATATTCGATATGATCAGCGGATAGCGCTCCGTAAGCTGCCGCCAGCTTAGCCCCACCTAGATTCGAAAGTTGCTCAGCATGCAGCTTCACCGGTAGGCCAAGCTCTTGCGCGACAACAAAAACCCGTTCGATCTGTGTGGGATCAAATGCAATGCCTTCGCAGAACCCATCCACCGCGTCCACCAGCCCTTCGGCATGGGCCGCGCGCAGTGTCGGAATGCAGACCTCGTCAATATAGGCGTCATCCCGACCCGCATATTCTGGCGGAACGGCATGTGCGCCAAGAAAACTGGTATTGACCCGAATAGGGCGCTCCCGCGCAATACGGCGCGCCGCGCGCAACATACGCAGTTCGGTTT
Source organism: Ruegeria sp. B11 (assembly GCF_056539785.1). Taxonomy (NCBI): domain Bacteria; kingdom Pseudomonadati; phylum Pseudomonadota; class Alphaproteobacteria; order Rhodobacterales; family Roseobacteraceae; genus Ruegeria; species Ruegeria sp. B11. The sequence goes on from NZ_JBQFVO010000002.1 coordinate 184,205, forward strand.
CGGCATCGAGCCCATAACCCGACTTCACCTCGATGCAGGACACACCTTCGGCCAGCAATGCGTCCACGCGCGAAAGCGCGCCTGCAAGCAGCTCTTCTTCTGTTGCTGCCCGCGTGCCGTGTACGGTCGACAGGATGCCTCCACCCGCGCGGGCAATTTCTTCGTAGGTCGCGCCCTTCAGGCGCATTTCGAACTCAACCGCGCGGTTGCCGCCAAACACAACATGAGTATGAGCGTCAATCAGAGCAGGCGTGATCAAGCGGTCACCATAGTCGTTCTGCGGCCACTCGGCATATGACGGCGGCATTGCCGGCCGAGCGCCAACCCAAACGATTTCCGACCCATCGATGGCAATCGCACCATCGTCGATCATCCCATAGGGTTGGTCGCCCCCCATGGTGGCTAAATGTTTGCTACGAAGAACAGTTTTTTTCGTCATGGCGATTCTTTTGGGCTCCCCCTGCGCTTGATTTTTTCGTATACGGCTAAATATATAAAGTCTACACAAAATGGAATTACGATGACGGTTCATGCTAAAACGGCCCTGTTAGGCTCTGAGTGGGTGCACAACCTACGAGTCGAAATCGAGGACGGTCGGATCGCTGCGCTGAAATCAGGGACCGAGCCAAAACCCGAAGACACTCGGGTCGACGTGTTGCTGCCCGCTTTGGCGAACCTGCACAGCCATGCCTTTCAACGCGCCATGGCGGGCATGACCGAAACGCGCGTAGCAGGGCGCGAAAGCTTCTGGACCTGGCGTACCTTGATGTACCGATTTCTGGACCGCCTCACTCCTGCACAGATCGAGTCCATTGCCGCATTGGTATATATGGAAATGCAGGAAGCCGGGTATGCTGCGGTCGGGGAATTCCACTACGTCCACCACCAACCCGGCGGCACGCCTTATGCGCAGTTGTCTGAGCTGAGTCAGCGCATCTTCTCGGCAGCCAGCCAAACCGGGATTGGATTGACACATCTACCAGTGCTCTACACCTATGGCGGCGTCGCGCAAGAGCCTCTGACCGGTGGTCAATTGCGGTTCGGCAATGAGGTGGAAAGGTTCCTGCAGCTTGTCGAGGACTGTAAGCCGCTGATGCCTTATGCAGACAGCCAGATCGGCATCGCGCCGCACTCTCTGCGTGCGACCTCGCCTGATGATCTACGGCAAGTGCTGAACGCTACCCCACGAGGCCCGGTGCACATCCACATCTCTGAACAAGAGAAGGAGGTCACGGATGTAGAAGCCGCTCTGGGTCAACGACCGGTAGATTGGCTGCTGAGCAACGTGGATGTGAACGAACGATGGTGCCTGATCCATGCCACTCATATGACAGACGATGAAACCCGAGCTCTTGCCCGATCCGGGGCTGTGGCCGGTCTGTGCCCGATCACAGAGGCCAATCTGGGGGATGGTATTTTCAATGGTGCCGTCTACATCGAGCAGGGCGGTGTCTTTGGTGTCGGTTCAGACTCGAATGTGCGCATTTCACTGCCCGAGGAATTGCGTACGCTGGAGTATTCTCAACGTCTGCGCGACAAGGCCCGCACTGTGCTGGTACGTGGCGAAGGCTCGGTCGGTCAAACGCTGTATACCGGAGCCGCCCGCGGTGGCGCACAGGCGCTGGGGCGCGACGCCGGAGAGATCGCAATAGGTCATCTGGCCGATCTGGTTGCGATCGATCGAAGTCACCCCACCCTGTGTACTTTGCGCGACGATCAATTGATTGACGGCCTGAGCTTTGCCGCGCCTGACGGAACAGTGACCGACCTTTGGTCTGCCGGGCGACATCAGGTGCGCGGCGGGCGGCATATCGCCCGCGATGCGATCCTGAACAATTACCGTGCCGCGATGAATGACCTTTTGGAAGACATCTGATCTGATATGACCCAAACCAGCGACACAACCAGCTACAAAGACATTAAGCAAACCGTCCTGCGCCGCATCCGCTCGGGCGATTTGCAGCCCGACGCTCTGCTTCCCAATGAGCAAGAATTAGCGGTCGAGTTTTCGTGCACCCGCACCACAGTCAACAGAGCTCTGCGGGAACTGGCGGATGAAGGGTTTCTTGAACGGCGCCGAAAGGCAGGCACCCGGGTCCTTAGCGCACCGCAGCGACAGGCGCGCTTCAAAATTCCACTGGTCCGAGATGAAATCGAAGCGGCGGGCGGAACCTATCGCTACGCTCTTGTGTCATGTGAAACGCAAATCACCCCAGACTGGCTGGCGGCCCGGTTGGCCCTACGTGCTGATCAAAGTGTGATGCACGTGCGATGTATGCATTTCTCCGGCAATTCACCGTTTCAGTTCGAAGACCGCTGGATCGTGATAGACAGCGTACCTCAGGTCACGCAGGCAGATTTCACTAGCGTCGGACCCAATGACTGGCTGGTGCAAACAGTCCCGTTCACCAATGTCGAGTTGACCTTTCTGGCCAGCCGCGCAGATACCACTTTGGCCGGATTTCTGGACGTTCCCGAGGGTGAACCCGTTTTTACTGCCGAGCGTATCACATGGCTGCAGGGTCAGCCGGTAACGTTTGCCAAGATGTATTTTGCGGCCGGATATCGGATGACAACCGAGTTCTGATTGTCCGGGCTTTACGCTTCCCCAATTCCACGACAGATTTGCTGCAGAATGTGCGCGTCTGCTGGAAAGGATATCGGGATGGGCAACCCGCTTTATGATCGTTTGCTGGGCATCCATGCAGGCAAGGATACGCCATTTTTGCACCTTCCGGATGGTCAGACTTTGACCCATGCCACGTTTCTGGACACGGCAGCCCGTCTGGCCAACACCATGACAGGACTGGAAATGGAACCGGGCGACCGCGTGGCGGTGCAGGTGGAGAAATCCGTTGAGGCACTGGCGCTTTATGCCGCCTGTGTCCAAGCGGGGCTGATCTTTCTACCTCTCAATACGGGCTATACGACGCAAGAGCTAAGCTATTTCATCGAAAACAGCGGAGCCTCACTGGTGGTGTGCGATGAGGCAAACGAGGCAGGGCTTGCCGAGATCGTGCAAAAGAACAATGCCCGGCTTGAAACGCTGAACGCCGACGGTTCAGGCAGCCTGATGCGACGCGCCCTAGGCATGCTTCCGGCCTTTCAGCCGGCCCACCGATCAGAAGATGATCTGGCTGCGTTTCTATATACTTCAGGCACGACGGGGCGTTCGAAAGGGGCAATGCTGACGCAGGCGAATCTGCTGTCGAACGCGGAGACCCTTGTGCAGGAATGGCGATTCACAGATGATGACGTGCTGTTGCACGCGCTGCCTATCTTTCACACGCATGGACTGTTTGTTGCGACAAATGTCGTCCTCGCATCGGGCGGGTCGATGATATTTCTGCCGAAGTTCGACTTGGAAGATATGTTACGCCTGATGCCACAGGCAACGGCGATGATGGGGGTGCCGACGTTTTACACCCGCCTGCTAAGCGACGACCGCTTCGCCCAAGATCTGACTCAGGATATGCGGCTGTTCATCTCAGGTTCAGCGCCTTTGCTGGCAGATACCCACGTTCAATTTGAAGACCGTACAGGTCATCGCATTCTGGAACGCTATGGCATGACCGAGACGAACATGAACACTTCTAACCCCTATGACGGCGAACGCCGGGCGGGAACGGTCGGATTTCCCCTGCCGGATGTTGAACTGAAGGTCACAGACCCCAAAACAGGTCAAACCCTAGCAGATGGTGAGATCGGCATCATCGAGGTACGCGGTCCCAATGTGTTTCAGGGCTACTGGCAAATGCCCGACAAAACCGCCGCAGAACTGCGCGAAGACGGGTTCTTCATCACCGGTGATCTGGGGCGGATCGATGAAGATGGCTATGTCCATATCGTCGGGCGTGGCAAAGACCTGATCATCTCGGGCGGGTATAATATCTACCCCAAAGAGATCGAGCTGCTGCTAGACGAACAACCCGGCGTGCTGGAAAGCGCGGTAATTGGCGTCCCGCATCCGGATTTCGGAGAAACCCCGGTTGGCATTCTGGTCCCTACCCCCGGTCACACGCCAGATATCGAGGCCATCATGGGTGCGGTTCGGGACGCGCTTGCCCGGTTCAAACATCCCCGCCAGTTGATCTTGCTGGACGAGCTCCCCCGCAACACAATGGGCAAGGTGCAAAAGAACATCCTGCGTGACCGCTGCAAAGACCTTTTCACCAAGACCTGATCTTCAAGGCAAAAGCGCAACGCGACCCGTGTCCGTCAACAACCAGCAATCCTGTCCTTCGAGCACCGCAACGCCAACCGGACGGCCATACCCTGCGCCGCTATCCAGGTTGATGCGATTGCCGTAATGCGTTGATTGATCCACCGGTGTATGCCCATGGACGATCAGTTTCGGATGCGGATCTCGGTGGTTGTGAAAGGCTTGCCTGATCCAGACCAGATCATTTTCCCGTTGTTCGCTCAGCGGAATACCGGGCCGAATGCCCGCATGGACAAAAGCAATCTCGCGCGTTTGATGCATGGAGATGAGCCCTTGTAGAAATATCCGATGCGCATCGGGAACCGCACCCCGCGCTGTTGCATGCAGATCCTCGAGCCGAGTCTGCTGATCGAATAACACGCCATAGCTTTGTAGTGTTTCTACACCACCCAACCGCTCGTGCAGCCAATGATATCCGACCAACATATGCGGATCGTGACGCGGGACATCTTCGAGGAACCATGAAAACATCCGGTCATGGTTGCCCAGCAGAGTGATCCAGCGCTTGCCCGCATCGCGACCAGCGATCAGCCGATCCAGAACGCCCCGGCTGTCGGGGCCCCGATCAACGTAATCGCCCAGATACACGATCTCGGCATCGGGGCCGCCATCGCGTTCGATCAGCGCCAAGGAGCGCTCGAACTCATCCACGCGGCCGTGCAAATCTCCAATTGCGTAGATCGGATTGGTCATCAGCTTCCCCTCGGGCAATGGTGATTGCCGCACTTCTGGCGCAAAATCAGCACTTTGAAAAGGCGATGCCCACGCTTTGGACAAGCGCGGGCATCAATCTGTCACAGAAGTTCAACAGCGACCGTCAGGCCACGTCAAACTCCAACGGTTTGATCTGAGTAAACAGACCTGTCTCGGCGAGTTTGGCGCGCGCCTCGGCTGGTACCGGTTCATCAACATAAAGCAACGCAATCGCCTCACCGCCGGCTTCGGATCGTCCAAGAGTAAAGTTCGCGATGTTCACATCGTTCTCGCCCATGGCCTGTCCTAAAGCACCAATGATGCCCGGCACGTCTTCGTTAGTCGTATAGAGCATATGCGCCCCGATCTCGGCATCGATATTGATGCCCTTGATCTGAATAAACCGCGGCTTGCCGTCACTGAACACCGTGCCACCGATTGAGCGTTCACGCTTTTCCGTCACCACAGTGACCTTGATATAGCCTTCGAACGCACCGGATTTGTCCTGATTGGTCGTCGATATCTGGATGCCACGCTCTCTCGCGACAACCGGGGCCGAGACCATGTTCACCTCGGGGTTGAATTTCTTCATGATTCCGGCAACGACCGAACAATTCAACGCAGCCAGGTTCATGTTCGCAGCGACACCGTCATAGAGGATGTTGATTGCCTTGATCGGCTCATCCGTCATCTGACCAATGAAGCTGCCCAGATGCCCGGCCAGCTTGATCCACGGCCCCATGACCTTGGCCTCTTCTGCCGTCACACTGGGCATGTTCAGTGCGTTCTCGACCGCTCCGGTCAGCAGGTAATTCGAGATCTGTTCGGCCACTTGCAGCGCAACATTCTCCTGTGCTTCAGTGGTCGCCGCTCCTAAATGCGGGGTGCAGACTACGTTGGGCAGGTTGAACAGTACGTTGTCCTTGGCCGGCTCTTCGCTGAAGACGTCAAATGCCGCCCCGGCCACATGGCCAGATTGCAACGCCTCGGCCAGCGCGTCCTCGTCGACCAGACCGCCACGGGCGCAGTTGACAATGCGTACGCCTTTCTTGGTCTTGGCCAGATTCTCACGGCTGAGGATATTGCGCGTCTGATCGGTCAGCGGCACGTGCAGAGTGATAAAGTCAGCGCGGGCCAGAAGCTCGTCCAGTTCGACCTTTTCCACACCCATCTGCGCGGCTTTCTCTTCGCCAAGGTAGGGATCATAGGCGACGACCTTCATCTTCAGACCCAAAGCACGCTCGCATACGATGCCACCAATGTTGCCCGCGCCGATCACGCCCAGGGTCTTGTTGGTCAGCTCAATCCCCATGAACTTGGACTTTTCCCACTTACCCGCATGGGTCGAGGTGCTGGCTTCGGGGATCTGCCGCGCCACGGCAAACATCATCGCGATGGCATGCTCGGCGGTGGTGATCATATTGCCGAACGGTGTGTTCATCACGATCACGCCTTTTTTCGAGGCCGCATCCTTGTCGATATTGTCGGTGCCGATCCCGGCACGACCAATGACTTTTAACTTGTCTGCCTTCTCCAGAATGGTTGGCGTGACTTTGGTGGCAGAACGGATGGCGAGGCCGTCATACTGACCGATCACCTCGGCCAGCTTGTCTTTGTCCTTTCCCAGATCGGGCATGAAATCCACGTCGATGCCACGGTCGCGGAAGATTTGAACGGCGGTTTCGCTCAGCTTGTCAGAGACGAGTACTTTGGGAGCCATATTTTTGGTCCTTGAACATTGTGGAAGGTCCGGGCCGGATGCGGCCCGGTAGAAAAGGTCAGGCAGCTTCGGTTTGCGCTGCAATCTCGGCTTCAAAAGCCCATGCAAGCCAGGGCAGCATCGCCTCGATATCTGATGTCTCAACCGTGCCGCCGCACCAGATGCGCAGACCCGCAGGGGCGTCGCGATAGGCACCGATATCAAGCGCAATGTTTTCGGCCTCAAGCCGTTTGGCGACGGCTTTGGCAAAAACGGCACCATCTTGAATGCGCGTATCGGTGAACTTCAGACAGACCGACGTATTTGATTGAGTTGTCGAGTCTTTGGCCAGATTGGCGATCCAGTCATTTTGGTCGCAGAACGCATGAACCGCGCCAGCATTGGCATTCGCACGAGCAATCAGCCCCTGCAAACCTCCGACTGAACGCGCCCAATCCAACGCGAAAAGGTAATCCTCAACCGCGAGCATTGAGGGTGTGTTGATCGTCGCGCCGGTGAATATCCCATCAATCAGCTTGCCACCTTTGGTCAGGCGGAAGATCTTCGGCAATGGCCATGACGGGGTGTAACTCTCCAAGCGCTCGACCGCGCGCGGAGACAGGATCAGCATCCCATGAGCCGCCTCTCCGCCTAGTACCTTCTGCCAGCTGAACGTTGTCACATCCAACTTGTCCCATGGCAAGTCCATCGCGAACGCAGCGGATGTCGCGTCACAGATCGTCAGACCCTGACGATCATCGGCAATCCAGTCGCCATCTGGGACCCGCACACCCGAAGTCGTTCCGTTCCATGTGAACACCACATCGTTGGCGAAATCGACGGACGCGAGATCGACGATCTGCCCGTACTCGGCGGTTTTCAATTCAGCGTCGATTTTCAGTTGCTTGACCACATCAGTCACCCAACCCGCGCCAAAGCTTTCCCAGGCCAGCATTTCAACTTTGCGCTCACCCAGCAAAGACCAAAGCGCCATCTCAACCGCACCGGTGTCCGAGGCTGGTACAATGCCGATGCGATAATCCGCCGGTATGCCTAGAATCTCTCGCGTGCCTTCAATGGCCGCCTTCAGCTTGTCCTTGCCGACAGCAGCCCGATGCGAGCGGCCCAAGGCGGCATCCGCCAGTTTGGTCAGATCAAATGTGGGGGGTTTGGCACAGGGGCCCGAGGAAAAACGCGGGTTGGCCGGCCGCGTCGCCGGTTGTTCGATAGTCATGTGTATTACCCTTCCAGATACACGCCCCTCGTTGGGGAGGGGTGTCCCACGCACAGAGGTATGGGTCGTTTGCACCTGCAGCAAGCATAAAAGACGCTTCATCAGCGGAAAACGACACTGGAAATGGGCTCAGATCGGAACACAGGTTTCCGATGGGCGAAAACCCCCGCCAGTTGGCGGGGGTTTATTGATTAAGGTTTATTCAGCTGCGTCCATGTATTCGGTCATTGGCGGGCATGTGCAGATGAGGTTTCTGTCGCCGTATGCGTTGTCGACGCGGTTGACGGGGGACCAGTATTTGTCGACGCCCATGGAGCCTGGGGGGAAGCAGGCCTGTTCACGGGTGTAGGGACGGTCCCAGTCGCCGACCAGATCGCGCACCGTGTGGGGGGCGTTTTTCAGCGGGTTGTTTTCCGCATCGATCTTGCCGTCGATGATGTCCTGTGCCTCGGAGCGGATGGACAGCATGGCGTCGCAGAAGCGGTCCAGCTCGTCCATGGGTTCCGATTCCGTGGGCTCGACCATCAGGGTGCCGGCCACCGGCCAGGACATGGTGGGCGCGTGGAAGCCGCTGTCCACCAGACGTTTGGCAATGTCATCGACGCTGACATGGGCCGCTTCGTCCAGCGGGCGGGTGTCGAGGATGCATTCATGCGCCACGCGACCCGTTTCCGAGGTGTAGAGGATCGGGTAGGCATCCTTGAGCCGCGCCGCGATGTAGTTGGCGTTCAGGATCGCCACTTTCGTGGCCTGCGTCAGACCCGCGCCGCCCATCAGCAGCACATAGGCCCAGCTAACCGGCAAGATCGAGGGCGACCCAAAGGGCGCCGCCGAGACCGGACCCACGGCAGTGCCGTATTCCGGGTGGCCGGGCAGATGCTCGGTCAGATGCGCTTTGACGCCGATCGGACCCATGCCGGGGCCGCCGCCGCCATGGGGGATGCAGAAGGTCTTGTGCAGGTTCAGGTGGCTGACGTCACCGCCGATGTCTCCGGGACGCGACAGACCCACCATGGCGTTCATGTTGGCGCCGTCGATATAGACCTGACCGCCGTGATCATGGGTGATCTGGCAGACCTCCTGCACGGTGGTCTCGAACACGCCATGGGTCGAGGGGTAGGTGATCATGCAGGCGGCCAGATGATCGGAGTGCTTTTCGGCCTTGGCGCGGAAGTCATTCAGATCAATGTTGCCCTTCTCATCCGCCTGCACAGGCACAACCTGCCAGCCGACCATCTGCGCCGAGGCCGGGTTGGTCCCATGCGCCGAGGTCGGGATCAGGCAGACATTGCGCTGCCCTTCGCCCCGGGCGAAGTGATAGTTGCGGATGGTCAAGAGGCCTGCGTATTCACCCTGCGCGCCCGAGTTGGGCTGCTGGCTGATCGCGTCATAGCCGGTGATCTGGCACAACTTGTCGTTCAGATCATCGATCATCTCATGATAGCCCTGCGCCTGATCTTCGGGGCAGAACGGGTGCAGGTTGCCGAACTCGGGCCAGGTGACCGGGATCATCTCGATCGTGGCGTTCAGCTTCATGGTGCACGAGCCCAGCGGGATCATCGCCCGGTCCAGCGCCAGGTCGCGGTCGGCCAGACGGCGCATGTAGCGCGTGATCTCGGCCTCGGCCCGGTTCTTGTGGAAGATCGGGTGGGTCAGGTACTCGCTTTCGCGCAGCGCGTAATCCGGCAGGCGATAGGCCACGTTTGAGCTGTCATCCTTGCGGTCGATGCCGAAGGCCCCCCAGACCGCCTCGATGGTCTCGGGCCGGGTCTGTTCGTCCAGGCTGATGCCCACTTTCGTGTCGCCGACCTTACGCAGGTTGACGCCCCGGGCCACAGCGGCCTCCATGACCGTTTTCTGCAGATGGCCAACCTCAACCGTGATCGTGTCGAAGAACACTTCCGGCTCCACAGCAAAGCCTGCCTCTTCCAGACCGGCGGCCATACGCGAGGTCTTGCGGTGCACCGATTGCGCGATGGCCTTGATGCCGTCGGGGCCGTGATACACGGCATACATCGAGGCAATCACCGCCAGCAGCGCCTGCGCGGTGCAGACGTTCGAGTTGGCTTTCTCACGCCGGATGTGCTGTTCGCGGGTCTGCAGCGCCAGGCGGTAAGCCTTGTTGCCCCGGCTGTCGATGCTGACACCGATGATCCGGCCCGGCATCGAGCGCTTCAGCTTGTCGGTGGTCGCCATATACGCGGCGTGCGGGCCACCATAGCCCATCGGCACACCAAAGCGCTGGGTCGAGCCGATGGCGATATCCGCGCCCATCTCGCCGGGCGACTTCAGCAGCGCCAGCGACAGGATATCGGCGGCGACGATGGCAATCGCCTTGTGTTCATGCAGCGCCGCGATTTCCTTGGTGAAGTCGCGCACATGGCCGTGCGTGCCCGGATACTGGAAGATGGCGCCAAAGACCGCGCCCGCATCCAGCGTGTCCGGATCAGCCACCTGCACCTCGATGCCCAGAGGCTCGGCGCGCGTTTTAATCACCGCGATGGTCTGCGGGTGGCAGTTCTTGTCGACAAAGAAGGCTGCATTGTTGGCCTTGGACCGGCCACCGCGCTTGGCCATCGCCATGGCTTCCGCCGCAGCAGTCGCTTCGTCCAGCAAGGACGCGTTGGCCACGTCCAGCCCGGTCAGGTCGCTGACCATGGTCTGGAAGTTCAAGAGCGCCTCAAGTCGGCCCTGGCTGATCTCGGGCTGATAAGGCGTGTAGGCCGTGTACCAGGCCGGGTTCTCCAGAATGTTGCGCAGGATCGGCGCCGGCGTGGTGGTGCCATAATAGCCCTGACCGATCAGCGAAGTCAGAACCTTGTTCTTGCTCGCCACTTCTTTCATGTGAAAGAGCGCATCGCGCTCAGTCATCGCCGGACCCCAGTCCAGCGGCTCTTTCTGCCGGATCGCCGGCGGGACGGTGGCGTCGATCAGCTCGTCCAGTGTCTTGAAGCCGATCACCTTGAGCATGTCGCGCATCTCGGTCGGGCTGGGCCCGATATGGCGGCGGTTGGCGAAGTCATAGGCTTCGTAATCGGTCAGTTTGAAGGCCATGTGTGCGCTCCTCAAGGATAGGTCAGGCCCGGCGGAGACGGCAGGAGCCTCCGGCGGAAGTATTTGGAAACAGATGAAGGGGCGGGGCCGCGCACGGACCCGCCGCCTGAGTTAACCGATGAAGGCCTTGTAGCCGGCCTCGTCCATCAGGTCTTCGAGCTGCGAGGCGTCCGCGATCTTGATCTTGTAGATCCAGGCCTCGCCTTCGGGGTCTTCGTTCAGCGCGCCGGGATTGTCGGCCAGCGCCTCGTTCACCTCGGTGATCTCGCCGTCGACCGGTGCGTAAAGCTCGGACGCCGCCTTGACGGATTCAATCACGCCGATCTCGCCGCCTTTTTCGAACTCGTCGCCTGCTTCCTGCTGTTCCACGAACACCACGTCACCCAACTGCTCGGCGGCGTGTTTGGTGATGCCCAGCGTGGCGGTGTCGCCGTCAACGCTCAGCCATTCATGCTCTTCGGAATAATAGGTTGCCATGTCTCTCTCTCCTGACTTCAACGCTTGTAATTCTGTTTGACGAAGGGCAGCGCCACGATCTCAGCCGGTTGCGGCTTGCCCCGGATGATCAGGTTCACCTTCTCGCCCGGCTCGCCATGGCCTTTGCTCACATAGCCCATCGCCACCGGTCCACCCACCGTGGGGCCAAACACGCCCGAGGTGATCTGACCGATGCTGTTGCCCTCAAGGCACCGCACTTCCACACCCTGACGCGCAGGCGCACGGCCTTCGGGCTTGATGCCCACCAGCTTGCGCGCGGGACCTTCGGCCAGTTCCTTTTGCACGCGGGCCGCGCCCGGGAAACCGCCCTCTTCCTTGCGGCGCTTTTGCATCGCCCAGCCCAGCGAGGCCTCGACCGGCGAGGTGCTCTGGTCGATGTCATTGCCATAAAGGCACAGACCTGCCTCAAGCCGCAGGCTGTCGCGCGCGCCCAGACCGGCCGCTTCGCAATCCTCATGCGCCAGAAACGCCTTGGTGATCTCGATCGCCTTGTCTTCGGGGATCGAGATCTCGTACCCGTCCTCGCCCGTGTACCCCAACCGCGAGATGCGGCATTCGACGCCGTTGATCTCGGCCACCGTGGTTTCCATGAACTTCAGATCCCGCGCGGCGGGGCACAGTTCGCCCACAACGTTTTCCGCCGCAGGGCCCTGAACCGCCACCAGCGCGCGGTCGAAAATCTCGATCACTTCGACGCCTTCGAGGTGCTCACGCATATGCGGAATGTCCTGATGGCGTAGCGCCGCGTTCACCACCACAAAGTAATGATCGCCCGCGTTCGACACGATCAGGTCATCCATGATCCCGCCTTCTGCGTTCGTAAAGAACCCGTACCGCGCCTTGCCCTCTTTCAGCGTCGCATAAGCCTGCGGGCACAAAGCTTCCAGCTTCTCGCCCACATTCTCGCCGCGCAGAATAACCTGACCCATATGAGACACATCAAACACCGCCGCCTTCTCACGACACTGCTTATGCTCTCCCATGATCCCCAAAGGATACTGAACAGGCATCTCCCATCCCGCAAAATCAACCAACTTACCCCCCAACTCAACATGCAAAGCGTGAAGAGGCGTGCGTTTTAGTTCGGTCATCAGACTAACCTTTCAATCAGCGGGACTGGTCGCGAACAACCGTGACGGTGCAATGCGCGTTGCGCACGACGCGGGCCAGGTTCGGGCCAATCTCGTAGTTCGGAAAATCGCCTTTGGTCGAAGCCATGACGATCAGATCAAAGCCCTCTTTGTAGGCGAGCTTCAGTATCTCACGATAGACGCTGCCTTCTTCGATATGGATCGCCACATCAGATGCACCGTTGTGATCCAGTATGGCCTGCACCGCATTGCGCACGTGGTCTTTTGCGCCTGCGCCATAGTTGGCGGGCAGGTTCGGCAACTGGATGATCTCAGGAATGACGGCAATCGCGTGCAATTCGGCACCGTAGAACTTTGCTTGTTCTTGTGCGAGCGGCAGGGCGTTCTTCCACGAACGGTCGTCGGTGTGATCAATCGGCAGCAGGATTTTCGTGGCCATCACGTCTCTCCTCGAGAAATGGAATTCTGTTTGAAGCCGGGGGGCCGGGATGGCCCCCCGTATTTTCATCCGAGATTATTCGGCGGGTGTGCCGCCTGGCTCTTCGGACTTGCCGCCCGAAGCGAAGAACTCTTTCGTCAGTTTGAAGACGATCGGGCTCAGCAGCGCCAGGGCGATCAGGTTCGGAATGGCCATCATCGCGTTCAGCGTATCGGCCAGCAGCCAGATGAAGCCCAGATCCGCTGTTGCGCCAAAATAGATCATGACGATCCACAGGACGCGGTAGGGCATCAGGGATTTCACGCCTAGCAGAAACTCAACACATTTCTCGCCATAGAAGGACCAGCCCAGAATGGTGGTAAAGGCAAAGATCGACAGAGCGATGGCGATGAGATACCCACCGATACCCGGCAGCGACAGTTCGAACGCGTGACTGGTTAGTGCTGCACCGGATTCACCCGATGTCCACGCACCCGACGAGATGATCGCCAGACCGGTGATGGTGCAGACGATGATTGTGTCGATGAACGTACCCAGCATCGCGATCAGGCCCTGGTTGACCGGACCTTTGGTCTCGGCTGCGGCGTGTGCGATCGGAGCGGAACCCAGACCGGCTTCGTTCGAGAAAACACCACGTGCCACACCAAAGCGGATCGCGGCCCAAACGGCAGCACCCGCGAAACCACCTTCGGCGGCCGACGGGGTGAAGGCGTAGGTGAAAACAAGCGACAGAGCGGAGCCGATGTTACCGATGTTGATCAGTAGAACCAGCAGGCCTGCGACGATGTAGGCAATCGCCATGAACGGAACCAGTTTACCTGCAACCGCACCGATGCGGGTGATGCCGCCCAGGATCACGGCCGCGGTCAGAACCATCAGGACAGCGCCGGTAACCGAAGTGTTCAGGCCGAAGTTCGACTCCAGAACCTGTGCAACACCATTGGCCTGTACGCCGTTGCCGATGCCGAACGCCGCGATTGCGCCGAACAGAGCAAATGCAACACCCAGCCAGGCCCATTTCGCGCCGAGGCCATTTTTGATGTAGTACATCGGGCCGCCGACATAGTTACCAAGCTCGTCTTTTTCGCGGTATTTCACCGCGCAGACAGCTTCGGCATATTTGGTGGCCATGCCCACCAGGGCGGTCATCCACATCCAGAACAAGGCACCCGGACCGCCCAGGAAGACAGCAGTGGCCACACCAGCGATGTTGCCCGTACCGATAGTCGCAGATAGCGAGGTCATCAGCGCGTTGAACGGGCTGATCTGGCCCTCGCCCTGACCTTCGCGGCCTTTGAACAGCAGGCTGAAGCCCGTGCCAATGCGCAGGATCGGCATGAACTTCAGGCCGACCTGCAGGAAGAAGCCAACGCCGAGAATGAGAACCAGCATCAGCGGCCCCCACACGACGCCATTGATGGCCCCTACGATTGAATTTAACGCTTCCATGGTTTCCCTCCCATTTGCGTTAGGTTTATGCCCTGTTCGCCAAAGCCCGCTGGCGGGCCTGCTTGAGGGCGGCAAAGTCTTCGTCCGCGTGGAACGATGATCGGGTCAGCGGAGTTGCCGACACGTGCAAAAAGCCCTTGGAACGCGCGATCTGTTCCAGTTGGGCAAATTCTTCCGGTGTCCAGAACCGGTTAATCGGATGGTGTTTAGGGGTCGGTTGCAGATATTGGCCGACGGTCAGGAAATCGACATTGGCCGCGCGCAGGTCGTCCATGACCTGACGGACATCGTCCAGACTTTCGCCAATCCCGACCATCAGGCCAGATTTGGTAAAAAGCTCCGGGTTCGCGCGTTTGGCATCATCCAGCAGACGCAGCGAGGTGTAATAGCGTGCACCCGGTCGCACAGTTGGATAAAGGTGCGGCACAGTTTCCAGATTGTGGTTGAAAACGTCCGGCGCCGCTTCAAATACGATCTCTGACGCAGTGCCTTTTCCAAGAAAATCGGGTGTCAGAACCTCGACAGTCGTTCCGGGGTTCTGATGGCGCACGGCACGGATGGTCTGAGCGATATGCTCGGCCCCACCATCTGCCAGATCATCGCGATCGACCGAGGTGATCACCACATGACGCAGGCCCAGCTTCTTGACGGCGGCGGCGACTCGCCCGGGTTCAAACACATCCAGAGCATCCGGGCGACCCGTTGAGACATTGCAGAACGAACAACCCCGCGTGCAAACCTCACCCATGATCATCATGGTGGCGTGGCGCTTGGACCAGCATTCGCCGATATTGGGGCAGGCGGCTTCTTCGCAGACCGTCGCCAGATCATGCTCGCGCATGAGGCGTCGTGTTTCATAGTATTCAGCGCTGTCGCCCTTTTTCTTGCGAATCCACCTGGGCTTGCGCGGGATGACACTGTCGGCCTTTTTGGCTTTTTCCGGGTGGCGAGGACGAAGCTGGATGGTCATCTGGCTGGTCTCCCTTATGCGTGGATCGCGCGGCCCAGGGCGTCGAGGCAGGCTTCTTTGACGGCCTCGCCCATGGCCGGGTGCGCATGGCAGGTTGCAGCGACTTCGGACACCGTTGCGCCCTTTGTCATCGCCAGAACCAGTTCAGCGATCAGATCGCCGCCATGGGCTCCGCAAATATGCGCACCCAGGATCTGGCCGTTCGGGTCTGCCAGAACCTTCACTGCACCGTCTGTTTCACCGGTCGAACGCGCGCGCGAGTTCGCCATGAAGGCGAATTTGCCGACCGAATACTCGGCACCGGATTCTTTCAGTGCTTCTTCGGTCAAACCAACCGAGGCGACTTCGGGGTCGGTGTACACCACGCCGGGAACAGTGTTGTAATCGACGTGGCCAGCTTCGCCTGCCAGCATTTCTATACAGGCGACACCATCTTCTTCGGCCTTGTGCGCCAGCATAGGTCCGGGAACGCAATCACCGATGGCGTAGATGCCCGGGACAGATGTCTGAAATGCGCCGTCAACTTCAATGAAACCGCGTTGGTTCACGGCCACGCCCAGCTCTTCCAAGCCAAGGCCACGTGTGACTGGGCGGCGACCCACGGCGATCAACACCTTGTCGGCCTCGATCACTTCTTCTTTGTCCTTGCCGACGCGGTCCACAGTTAGTGTCAGGCCAGTATCCGTTTTGTCGACGGATTTCAGTGCCCGGCCCAGCTGGAATTTCAGGCCACGTTTTGACAGCGCGCGTTGCGCCAGTTTGGCAATTTCACCATCCATGCCGGGCAGCACGCGGTCTAGATATTCGACGACCGTAACTTTGGCTCCGAGACGCGCCCAAACTTGCCCAAGTTCCAGTCCGATGACACCGGCACCGATCACCACCAGATGCTCGGGCACACTCTCCAGCGCAATCGCGCCCGTCGAACTGAGGATATCTTGCTCGTCAATCTCAATCCCTGGCAACGGGGTAGGTTCAGAACCAGAGGCAATGAGGATGTTCTTGGCCTCATGGACTTCGTCACCCACCTTGACCTGACCAGCGGCCGGAATACTGGCCCACCCTTCGATCAGATCAACGCCGTTTTTCTTGAACAAAAACGCAATGCCCTTGGTCAGGTCGCCTACGATCTTGTCCTTGCGTCCCATCATTGCGGGTACATCGATGCTGGCCCCCTCGACCGCAATACCGTGGGAGGAGAGATGTGCAAGTTCGGCATATTTGGCCGAGGAGGTCAGCAACGCTTTGGAGGGTATGCACCCCACATTCAAACAGGTCCCGCCAAGCGCACTGCGGCCTTCAACGCAAGCGACTTTCAGGCCCAGCTGTGCCGCGCGGATCGCGGCGACATAGCCGCCCGGACCGCCCCCGATGACAATAAGATCGTAAGTCATTTGGTCTTCTTTCAGTAGATCGGGTGGCTTGCGCAGAGCGCGCGGACCTTTTCACGGGTTTCCTTTTCGACGGTCTCGTCACCGTCAGACGATCGTGCCAGCGCGTCCAACACATCACCGATCATGTGGCCAATCTGTTTGAACTCTTCTGGTCCAAACCCACGGCTGCAGCCTGCGGCCGTACCAAGACGGATGCCGCTGGTGACAGTGGGCTTTTCGGGATCACCCGGAACGCTGTTTTTGTTGCAGGTGAATCCTGCACGCTCCAGCGCGGCTTCGGCGTCTTTGCCGGTTACGCCGACTGGGCGCAGATCAACCAGCATAAGGTGGTTTTCAGTGCCGCCCGAAACGATGTCGCACCCGCGCGCCATCATCACGTTGGCCAGTGCCGAGGCACTGTCGACAACGCGCTGCATATATTCTTTGAATTCAGGCTGCAGCGCTTCACCAAATGCGACTGCCTTGCCTGCGATCACATGCATCAGGGGGCCGCCCTGCAGACCCGGGAAAACAGCCGAGTTGATCTTTTTTGCCAGCGCTTCATCGTTTGTAAGAATAATCCCACCGCGCGGACCGCGCAGCGTCTTGTGCGTAGTCGACGTAACAATGTGTGCGTGCCCGATGGGCGAGGGGTGCAGGCCGGTCGCAACCAAGCCCGCGATGTGGGCCATGTCTGCCAGAAGCCACGCGCCAACTTCGTCGGCAATGGCGCGGAAGCGTGCGAAATCGATCTTTTGCGAATAGGCCGATGCGCCTGCAATGATCAGTTTGGGCTTTTCGGCTTTCGCCAATTCTTCAACCTGATCATAGTCAATCAGCCCGGCCTGGGTCAGGCCATATTGAACCGGACGGAACCACTTGCCGGACTGGGCAGGTTTTGCGCCATGGGTCAGGTGACCCCCAGCATCCAGCGACATACCAAGAATCGTGTCATCTGGGCTGAGTAGTGCCAGCTTAACCGCTCCGTTGGCTTGCGCGCCTGAGTGCGGCTGAACGTTTGCATATTCACAGCCAAACAGCTTCTTCAAGCGATCAATGGCTTCTGCCTCAACCTCATCCACATATTCACACCCGCCATAATAGCGGCGACCCGGATAGCCCTCGGCGTATTTGTTTGTAAGTACGGAACCCTGCGCATCGATCACTGCCTGAGAGACGATGTTTTCGGAAGCGATCAGTTCGATCTGTTCAGCCTGGCGTATGCCCTCGCGTGCGATCGATACTGCGATGACGGGATCAGCCTCGGTGAGCGGTTTTGTGAACATGATCTCCTCCTGTAATCTCGTTTCCAGTGTACGAAATTTTGTTTCCTATAGTGGAATTAGTGTACGTAAGGCAACAAAAATTTCATCACAGTAAAGTTGTTTGGCTCGGGGGAAATGAGTAAGCTTTGATAAAACAAGGAGATTCCCATGTCTGAGGACAACCTGAAAGATGGTGCCGGACCGGAAGAACAGGACGAGGGGGCGGCTTTGGGTCGGTCGATCCGGGATGCACGCCGCGCAA
Source organism: Ruegeria sp. B11 (assembly GCF_056539785.1). Lineage (NCBI taxonomy): Bacteria > Pseudomonadati > Pseudomonadota > Alphaproteobacteria > Rhodobacterales > Roseobacteraceae > Ruegeria > Ruegeria sp. B11. Next base: position 202,454 of record NZ_JBQFVO010000002.1, read on the forward strand.
AAGGCTGGACACTGGAGGAGGCCGGGCGCGAAGCGGGAATCGGTCGATCAACACTTTCAAAGATCGAAAACAACCAGACACGTCCAAGTTTCGAGATCGTGCGGCGGCTGACACAGGCCTTGGACATGAATACGCCACAGCTGTTCTTGCAGTCCGCCCAATCGGGAATTTCGGGGCGACGTGATTTTACGCCGAAAGGGCAAGGCGAGATAAGAAATACGCCGACCTACATGCATGAATTGCTGTGCTCGGACCTGACCAGTAAGCGAATGCTTCCTTATATCGCGACGATAAAAGCGCGTGACATATCAGAATATGAGAACTGGATCAGGCACACAGGCGAAGAATTTATGTACGTTATCAGTGGCGAGTTGATATTCGTATCCGAGCATTACCGCCCCTTACCGATGAAACCCGGAGATTCTCTGTACTACGATAGCGGTATGGGGCATGGCTGTATTTCTACGAGTAAGGAAGACGCCAGGGTCCTGTGGGTTTCGCTGGAATGACACGTTAGGCCACGGCGCTTTCGCGCAGAATACCAATACTAACCTGAGCAAACGGATATCTCATGGACCGGACTATTTTCACTGGAACTATGCCTGCCCTTATGACGCCGTGTAAGGCCGACAGGACACCTGACTTTGACGCGCTGGTCAAAAAGGGCAAAGAGATGATCGCGGCCGGCATGTCCGCTGTCGTCTATTGTGGCTCGATGGGGGATTGGCCGCTTCTGACGGATGCTCAACGGATGGAGGGCGTGGAACGACTGGTCGACGCTGGCTTGCCGGTTGTCGTGGGGACGGGTGCCATCAACTCGAATTCCGCTGTGGCGCACGCAGCACATGCACAGAAGGTCGGCGCGGCAGGGTTGATGGTTATCCCTCGGGTTCTGTCACGAGGCTCATCGGTTGCCGCGCAAAAGAACCATTTCAAGGCTATTCTTTCTGCGGCACCGGACGTGCCTGCGATCATCTACAACAGCCCTGTCTATGGGTTTGCCACTCGTGCGGATTTGTTTTTTGCACTGCGGGCCGAGCATCCGAATTTGGTTGGCTTTAAGGAGTTCGGGGGCAAGAGCGACCTGCGCTATGCCGCCGAACATATTACATCGCAGGACGATCAGGTCACTTTGATGGTAGGCGTCGATACTGAAGTCTACCATGGGTTTGTGAATTGCGGCGCCACCGGATCGATCACCGGGATAGGAACGGCGCTGCCCAAAGAGGCATTGTTGCTTGCGGCGCTTTCGAAAAAGGCAGCAGAGGGACATGCCGAAGCACGGTTGCGTGCGCGCGAACTGGACGAGGCATTTGGCGTTCTGGCAAGTTTTGACGAAGGCACGGATCTTGTTCTTTACTACAAGCATCTGCTGGTGCTGAACGGCGACGAAGAATACCGCCTGCATTTCAATGAAACCGACGTGTTATCCGACGCCCAGAGAAATTACTGCGAGCAACAGTACAATTTGTTTAAGTCGTGGTTTACCGATTGGGTTCGTCAGGGTGGGGTCATTGCGGAATGCATGTGATTGACAGCCATACCGGTGGAATGCCCACACGGGTCATTCTGGAAGGGGGGCCTGATCTGGGTTCAGGATCACTGGCTGAACGCGCCAAGCGACTGGCAACGGAACATGAGCGGTTCTACAAGTCTTTTCTACTGGAGCCGCGCGGCCAGCCCGGCATGGTCGGGGCGCTCCTTGTCGAACCGGTCAGTGCTGAATGCAAAGCGGGCGTGATCTACTTTGACGCGGATGCGGTACTGGGCATGTGCGGCCATGGGACGATCGGGTTGGGCGTAACATTGGCGCATCTTGGACAGATCGAGGTTGGCGCGCACCGAATCGAAACTCCGGTAGGTGAGGTTAAGATTGATCTGCTGGACGCCAACACCGTGCAGGTCACCAACATTGAAAGCCGCCGCGTACATCATTCCGTGACGGTCGAGACTGCAGAGTATGGCCCCGTCACCGGCGATGTCGCTTATGGCGGCAATTGGTTCTTCATTGTCGAGCCAAGCCCGATCCCGATTGCGCCTGAGAACATTCGCCCGCTGACCGACATGGCTATCGCAATTCGCGAAGCCTGCATTGCGCAAGAAGTTGGTGGCGAAAATGGCGAGCCGGTTGATCACGTGATCTTTCAGGGCACCTCACCGAATGCAGGTATTCATAGCAGAAACTTTGTTCTGTGCCCCGACGATGACTATGACCGCTCGCCTTGCGGCACCGGCAGCTCGGCCCGGCTGGCCTGCCTCGCGGCCAGTCGGCGCTTGTCCGCTGGGGAAGAAATCGTTCAGGAAAGCATCATCGGAAGTTCGTACAGGCTGTCCTATCAGCCGGGGCAGGGCGGAGGCATTGTTCCCCAGCTAACTGGCCAGGCGCATGTGATGGCAGAGGGTAAGCTCTTCTTTGCGCAGAATGATCCGTTTCAATTTGGTATTGCGCGTTGACGCAGGGAGACGAGCAAGACGGAATCCCATTCGGGCGTCGTGTTCAGAAAATCGTATCAGGTGGACAAACCGGCGTAGACACTGCCGCATTGGAGTTTGCCCGCGCAAACGGCATCCCTTACGGCGGCTGGGTGCCGAAGGGTCGAACAAATGAGGATGGGCTGATCCCGGCTCATCTCAGCGGGCTTGTTGAAACGAAGTCTGAAGATGTCGCTGAACGGACAAGGCTCAACGTCTTTGCCAGTGACGCCACGCTTGTTTTTATCGACGGGTCAGACAGTCCCGGCACGCGGAAAACGGTTGAGTTTGCAGTTGATGCTGAAAAACCGCATCTGGTGGTGGACATCAGAAAAGGAGAGGCCAATTGCGCGCTACAGGTGCGGGATTGGCTGAGCGCCAACCCTGTTACTGTTCTGAACATTGCAGGCCCGCGCGCTTCGGAGGCCCCCGAGATTGGTCCGCGTGTGCACGAGGTGCTGGACGCTTGTCTGGATCAGTTCATTCAGCCCAAATAATCGCGCAGCGCTGGCGGAGGATTGTTGAAGAGTGTCTCGGTCTCAGCAGGTGGATGTGCGATTTGATCCGCAACCAATACGGTTTGGTCGGTTATCCGAAGCGCATCCCGTGGGTCGTGGCTGACCATAAGCAGGGTGGTTTTGGTCTCGGCGACTAATTCAGCGACCAGATCGAGCATCTCTGTTTTCAGGGCAGGGCCAAGGGCGGCGAAAGGTTCGTCGAGCAATAACACCTGACGCTTTTGCACAAGGATCCTCGCCAGCGCCACGCGGCTTTGCTGACCACCTGACAATTCGGCGGGCTTTCTGGCCGCCATTTCCTGCAGGCCAACGCGGCCGAGGGCCGATTGAATGTGGTGTTGGTCGTCTGCAGTCAAACCTCCATTGGGCCTTAGGCCCAGGGCGACATTCTGTTCGGCGCTCAGGTGAGGAAACAGGTTTCCGTCCTGAAACAGCATTGCAATCGGTCGACTGCCTGGTGGTAATGTCGACAGGTCATGATCCTTCCAGTGGATGTGCCCACTTCTCAGGTCTCGAAAACCGGCGATAGTTTCAAGAAGTGTTGATTTTCCTGCCCCCGACGGACCGATGATCGCAACGCTGGATCCGGCCTTGACCTCAAAGTCAGCGCTTAATTGGAAATCGCCATTTGCGATGATGCAATTGTCAAGCTTCAGCATGCCAGCGACCCCCTCGATCCAGAACCCAGAAAACACCCATCGATAGTATAAGCAGCAGCAGCGCGCCTCCTGCTGCGGCCTGCATCTGGTAGGCGCCCATCAGGCGGTAGATTTGCAGGGGCAGCGTTGCGATCTGCGCATCTGCAAACAGGGCGATCACACCCAGATCACCCATGGACAGTGCCGCCGTCAGGCCCGCGGCAAAACCGACCTGGGGGCGCAGGCGCGGAAGCATGACACGCAAGAAAAAGGACCAGTTGTTCATGTTCAGGGCCAGTGCCAACCGCCCGTGCCGTTCCAATACATCACGCGCTGCGGGAACCAAAATTCGAAGGGCGAAGGGCAAGGCCATGACCGCGTTCACAAGCGCGGTTACCGGCAACGCAAGAGTTGTCGGATTGGCCAGCGGGCGGATCAGAATAAAGAGACCCGTACCAATGACCAAGGGCGAGGCGGCGAGGCCAAGAAGTCCGCCAAGTTCGACGATGCCGAACCGGCCTGTCGCGACGGCTGTCGCCATGGGCAGTGCCAGCAGTAATAGGAGCATGGTACTGGCGGCGGCAACACAGATTGAAATTATAGCGGCACGGAACACCAAAACCGGCATCTCAAACAGCCCAGCGATACCCGAAATCGTGACGGATGCCAGAGGTAGCAGCAGGAACGCGGCGGCGATGATAATCCAAAACGCATCCAGCAGTGGTCCTCGGCCATCCCAGCGCCGGATCTCACGATTCAGGCCGGTACCGAACCCGTCGCCGCGCGAGAACTTTAAGGCTGCCAACGCAGCCGCTGCAGTCAGGACAAGTTGCAAAGCGGATAATAAGGCGGCGCGCCCTAAGTCAAAATCATATGTAAAGGCCTGATAGATCGCGAGTTCAATCGTGGTGGCGCGCGGCCCTCCACCCAGCGTCAGGGCAACCGCAAAACTGGTCAGGCAAATGGCGAAGATCACGGCCAACACTCCGGGCAGAATGCGGCGAAGCATTGGCAGTTCGATCAAACGGAACATTGCCATTCCTTCGCACCCAAGTTGGGCCGCTAGCCGGAAACGCTCGGCAGGGATCTCCTGCCAACCCTGCAAGATCAGGCGTGTTGCCAGAGGTAGATTAAAAAATACGTGGGCCAGAACGACACCGTGCAGCCCATAGATTCGAATGGGCGGCAGACCGAAATAGCCCAACGCGTCCGAGATCCATCCTGCCCGGCCAAAGACCTGAAGCAATCCCAGAATGGCGACGATGACCGGTAGGATGAAAGGTGCACCCAACAGCGTGATCAGGACTCGCCTGCCGGTGAACCGGCGGCGCGCCAGTGCGCGGGCGACCGGAATAGCCAGACCGGCGCTGAACATTGCAGAGAGCGTCGCCTGGAGCAGGGTAAAGCGTAAGGCAGCCCAGTCGGCGGGACCAAACCCGCCGCCTGCATCTGCCTGCACCGCCACCATGAACAACGTGCCCAATATCAGTGCGGCAACGATGGCCGCCGCACTGACACCGGGGAGTGGGTTTACTGGCTGAGTGCGCCCAACCATTCCGAAAGCGCCTGTTCCCGCGCGATGGCGGCTTGGTCCTGATCAAATAGCAGAGACTTCTGAGGGATTGTTAGAGTTTCAAAACCTTCGGGCAGACCGGAAGATGGAGTTACGGCCGGGTACATCCAGTTGGTTGTTGGAATGATCGTCTGAAACGCGTCAGACACCATGAAGTTCAGAAACTGATCTGCCAGCTCGGGCTGATCGGAATTGGCCAGCTTGGCCGCAACCTCGACCTGCATATAATGACCTTCGTCAAAGGCTGCCGCTGCTTTGCTGGCATCTTCCTCGGCAATCAGGTGATAGGCTGGCGAGGTCGTATAGCTTAGAACCATGTCGGCCTCACCTTCAAGGAACAAGCCATATGACTCGGACCAGCCCTTGGTAACCGTCACGATATTGTCAGCAAGGTCAGCCCAGATTTCTTGGGCTTCATCACCATACGCGGCCTTGACCCACAGCAGAAGTCCCAGCCCCGGCGTCGATGAACGCGGATCCTGAATGATGATCTTGATGTCACTATCTGCCAACTCGCGGAAGCTGTTAGGAGCGGCAAAATCTGCATTGTGAACAAATGCAAAGTAACCCCAGTCGTAGGGGGCAAAAACTGTGTCGGTCCACTCGATGGGCAGAGCATACTCGGCAGTGACTGAATGAGGTGCAAACAGGCCGGTTTCTTTAGCTGCCGATATCAAGTTGGTATCCAAACCCAATACAATATCGGCGTCGCTGTTTTCGCCTTCCAGCCGAATGCGTGACAGCAGTGCCGCGCCATCTTCGACGCCGACAAGGTTCAGGTCGCATTCGCATTGCGCTTCAAACGCCTCTTCGACCTTCGGGCCGGGGCCCCAGTCCGAAACGAAGCTGTCGTAAGTATATACGGTCAACGTGGGCTTATCGGCTGCCACAGCCGAAGTCGCAGTCAGTATTCCCGCAGCAATTGCCAGATGTTTCATATCATCCTCCAATGCGGCGAGAGGGTAAGGATGGATGAAACCTGTACCTTTCCCTCCGCCGGTTCTAGCCGGTTCAGGTTCAACGGGTTTGCCAATTAGCATCTCAGCGCGGTCTTTAGCGCACCCCGAGGTAGGGTCGTGATTAGGGGGATGAGAGGACGATTTCAACCGAAATCGTTAGGTTCTCGTTCAATAAGCATTGAATGAAATACCATAAGAACGAGCCACGAAGCCAGAGAAGTCCTTTAGGAGATATGCGCATATTTGACGCGCATATAGTATATTGATATTCTCAGGCACATGGAGGCCAAGAAAGAATGAACACTCAACCACGCAAACCGACCAATCTATCACTTGATAGCGCATTGCTCACCGAGGCCAGAGCGCTGAACGTGAACCTGTCGCGTGCCGCCGAAGAAGGATTGCGTGCCGCCGTTGCCGCTGCGAAGGCAGCACAGTGGAGGGCCGAAAACGCGGAGGCACTGCTAAGCTCAAACTCGTATGTTGAACGGCACGGGTTGCCCTTGGATGGCTTTCGTCAGTTCTGATGCCGAAATACGATGTATTCCACAACCCATCCGGCGATGGCTATCTTCTGGATGTGCAAACCGATCTTCTGAGCGATCTGAATACCCGCATGGTGGTGCCGCTTTTACCAAAAGCACATGCGCCGAAACCAGCGACCCGCCTCAACCCTGAGTTCCTGATAGATGGTGAGCAGGTTGTAATGGTGACCCAGTTCATGGCTGCTGTTCCTGTGGGGCTCCTCAAATCACCAGTGGGTCATCTGAAAGATGATTTCGAGCAGATCACCGTGGCCGTAGACATGCTGATGCAAGGGTTCTGAACGACAATGGCTGGCCTCATTGGCCAGCCATCTTGCACGCATAACACCTGTCAGGTGTTATGCTTCTGCTCTACTTGTCGCGCAGTACCACGACACTGCAATGTGCATGACGGACCACACGTGCCGCCGTTGAACCGATCAGATAGTCCGAAAGGCCCGGTTGGTGTGACGCCACTACTATGCAGTCCACTTTGTGTTCCTCGGCCCAATCCAGAATGGAATTTGTTGGATGACCTGTAACAACATGGGTGCCGATCTTCGGAGACTCCATCGATGCGTTCAGTTTGTCCTCAAAATCAGAAACGCTTTTCTGAACCTGCTCGGGTGGAAAGTACGACCCGATATACGAAGGTAGTTCTTCGAGAACGGACAGCACCGATACTGTCCCGCCATCCGATAGCAAGCGGCTTGCTGCATCCAGAGATTTGGCACAGTCGTTGATGTGATCAGGGGCGACTGGAACGAGGATATGGTTATACATCTGTACCTCCGGATTATTTCAGGATGTTGGGCAACCAGGTGGCGATCTGCGGGAAGATGAAGATCAGTGTCAGGCCAACGAACTGGAGTGCCACAAACGGGCCAACCGAATTGTAGACATCCCCCATGCTGACATCCTTGGGCAGAACCCCTTTGATCCAGAACAGCACAAAACCGAACGGAGGTGTCAGGTAAGCGATTTGGATGTTCACGATGAACAGCGCGCCAAACCACAGCTTGTCGATCCCCAATTCGTCGATAATCGGGATGAACAGTGGTGTGCACAGCATGATGATGGCCCAATCATCCATCACCATACCCAAGACGAGGATGATCAGCATCATCATCAGCAGGATGCCGGTTGCACCGCCGGGCATGGAAAGAACCAGATTGGTCAGCAGGTCCTGGCTGCCAAGCGTGTTGAACACATTAAGATAGACGGTGGCACCAATCAGAATCCAAAGCCCCATACCGCTGAGCTTCAAGGTGGACACCAACGATTCCCTCAGCACCTCCCAGGTCAGTTTGCCGTAGATCAGGTTGATGACAAAGGCGCCTGCGGCACCAAATGCGGCAGCTTCCGCCGGTGTTGCGATACCGCCCCATATGACGCCCAGAACGATGATGATGAGTAAGGCAAACGGCCAGATGCTGAGAACGGCGGTCAGTTTTTCGGTGCGGGTGAATTTCTGATCAGCGGGCAGGGCGGGGCCCAGCTCGGGCTGGATTTTACAACGTACGCCGATGTAGATCGTGTAGAACGTGGCCAGCATCAGGCCGGGCAGCAACCCCGCCATGAACAGGTCACCGATCGAAACCTTGGCGAGCAATCCATAGAAGATGAACGGAACGCTTGGTGGGATCAGCGCACCCAACGCACCGCCTGCCGCGATACAACCGATCGCGATACGGCGATCATATTTGTAGCGCATCATCGAAGGATAGGCGATTTGACCCATCGTGGTGGTCGCCGGTGGCGTGATGCCGGTGATTGCAGCAAAAACAGTACAGACCTGAACTGTACCCATCGCGAGACCACCATGAATGTGGCCGATCAGCTTGTAAACGGCATCATAGGCCGTTTCGGCTATCCCCGAAAATCTTATGAGTGAGCCCATGAACAGGAACAAAGGCACTGTGACCAGTACCGAATTCCAAGGCGTTGAATAGAATGCACTGGGCACGGACAACAGCGCGCGAGGTTCGAAAACCAGGGCAAATAGAACCGCTGTTCCGCCCAAGCCGAACGCAACCGGCAGCCCCATGAAAAGGATCCCAAACAGTATTAAGAAATACAGCGCTGTAATTAGTTCGAGGCTCATGATCTTTAGTTTCCCTACCTAGTGGCCGTTCGCGCGGTCTTTGCCGGGTTGCGTGTCAGCAGTGCTTTTAACACTGACATGCGCCCGTCTGGTCCGCTGGCCCGACGATCGGGCCAGCGAAAGAGTTTTAGCTATATTGGAAAGATGACATTGCGCGGGATTATTGCGCGTTCGCCTTGTCTTCCAGGAACCTCTTGAAGATTTCCACGCCTTTGGCGTTGCCCTCGGATGCGGCCGCAACCTGCGGCCAAACCTCGGCAATGGATTTCTCGCGCATACGAGCAACTTCTTCATCGCTCAGCTCGATTACTTCACCACCGGCATCGCGCAGGATTTGAAGCGCTTCTTCGACACCTTCCGCATGCATGCGGCTGGTTTCGAAATAGGTTTCTTCGAAAACTCCGTTGATCTTTTCGCGCTGCCAGTCGGTCAGTGCGTTCCAGCTCTGCAGGTTGATGAAGATCTCCTGGTGCTGAGCAGGGTTCCAGCCGGGCATGATCGCATAGTCGATTACTTCCTGGAACGACATGTCATCGATGCCGCCTGTATCCCAGTAGGTGCCTTCGATGGTGCCCAGTTTGATTGCGGTGTAAATCTCACCACCGTTCATCGAGACCGGCGCGCCGCCCATGGTCGAGTGAAAGATGGCCTGGGGTCCACCGGCGCGCATCTTGCGGCCTTCCAGATCTTCCAGTTTTTCGACCCGGAACTTGGTGAACATTGCGTTCGGTCCCTGGTTGGTCCAGCCTGCCCACTGCAGGTTCCGCGCATTGGCGGCCTCTTGCACGATGTCACCAACGCGGTAGTCGGGGTTGCCCCACATCACTTCCCACGCTTCTTCGGTGTTGTCGGCGCCCATGGCCATGCCAAACGCCAGCATGCCTTCGGGCATGTCGCCGCCATAGACTGAACCCCAGCCCGCGTAACCATCGGTCAGACCAGCCGCCGCTGCGCCAAAGGCCTCTGCACCACTGACCAGCGCCCCTGCGGGCTCAACACGGATTTTGACCGTGCCTTCAGTCGCTTTTTCAACTGCTTCAACCCAAGGGATCAGGCCATTGTCCCAGCCGGCATCGGTCTGGTCAAATGCGGGCTGGAAGGTCCACTCGGTTACTTCATCCGGCGGCCCATCTTGTGCGACGGCAATGCTTGCGGTCACGGCTATGGCGCCTGCCCAAATGGTTGTGTGCACAAACCTGTTTGGTTTCATGTTAATTCCTCCTCGTTAGTGGATCAGTCTATTTTCGTTTGTATTTGCAGGCGCCCAGAACAGCGTGTCTAACTGCGCCCGAAGATCGTTTGCAGATCGCGGAGCAAGTGTTTCAGGACCACCAAGAGAACCATTGCACCGCTGAGTGGGATCGCAAATTTGATCGGATAAATCGGGATCGGAATGGATGTCGGGGTCTTCTGATTAAGCATCAGAGACAGCGATGCGGCTTCGTAACCCTTCCAGATCAATGCGACCAGAAACAGGATTGCAATCGGTGCCGTCAGGACATCCAAAATCGCCTTTGACCGCTTGCTGGCGTTTGCATAAAACAGGTCGAGTTTGACGAAACTGTCATGCTGCAATGCATAGACGCCGCCGGTGCAGGCCAACAACACCATCGCAGCTTGCAATGTGGTGCCGATCCACTGGGAGGGCGCGTTCAGTACATAGCGCATGAATACGTCCGACACGCCAAACGCCATGCAATACAAGATGAGAAACCAGCCGATGCGGCCCATGACTTCTGAGATTGCGCTTGTCAGCTTTTCCAGACCGCGCATCAGCATGCCAACCTCGTTGTGTTTTTCATGGATCTGGTTCTCCCTCAAAAAATCTGTGCGCTGAATTGATGTACCGGACCCTTCGCGTCGGGGTTCGGACGGACATCAGAGAAACGTCTGCTGAATCGCTGTTCACAGAGTCGACGCATATCCCACTCCTGCAAAACCATGCGAACGGTCTCCCTCCCTAGTCGCATCGAACGGCCCGGGTGATCCCTAATTTCGACATGGAACTTCCCGGATCGCTACAGCAAACGCGAAGGAGTTCGACTGAGAAAGATACAGTTGTTTGTAATAATGGGTACAGATTTCATCGCGCCGAGTGACTGCTCGATGCCGCGATTCAGTCCCGAGCGATAAGATGTTACAAGTTCAACAATGGCAGCGCAGGTTGCTTAAGCACATCTCAGGTCGGTATAAGTGCTTTAAAAACATAGCGTTGGCTGAAGTCTCTTTTTTGAGTTATCATCAACCCGCTTTTGGTAAGAGCGCAATTGCTTTCAGCATTGCCAGTACAGAATTGGGAAATTTGGCGTCGTTTCCACTTTGTATGGAGCACTTGAAAACATGGATACAGTTTGCAAATCGCGTCGCAGAATTTGCGACTAGAGCCTGACAGGACATGACACAACGGTTGAGCATCGACAAAACTCAGTCCAGCGGTTTGCGAGATCAGATCGTCTCGCAGATTTCACGACTCATTTTTGAAGGTTTGATGCCGTCTGGACTAAAGCTTGCCTCATGTCGGGGGTTGGCGCGGGATCTCGATGTTTCGATCAATACGGTCGTCGCGGCTTATCGAAAGCTTGAAGAAGAGCAACTGATCGAGGCCCGGCCCCGCTCGGGTTATTATGTCTGCTCTGACGTAGGGATTCGCACGGACGGTGATGCGATTGGGCGAACCAGCACCAGACAGCGCACATCGATTGGCCAGAAACTGAACAAACTGCGCCGCACCGAAGAGATCGAAACCATCCAGCGCCCAAATGACTGGTACAAGTACGACTATCCGTTTGTGTGCAACCAAATCGATGATGGCGCATTCCCGGTTGCGGATTGGCGCGAATGCACTCGGTTGGCCATGAATCGAAAGCATCTGAAAATCTGGTCTGCAGACGGGCTGTACGAGGATTGCTTTGAACTTATCGAGCAGGTCCGGCAGCGCATCCTGCCCCGTCGCGGTATTTTTGAACCCAGCGATTCAATCCTGATCACATTGGGTTCGCAAAACGGGTTGTTTATCACCAGCCTGTTGTTCGGCGGGCGCGATAAAACTGCGGTTATGGAGGATCCGGGATATCCGGATGCACGCAAGATCCTTCAGGCAAATTTTGGGAATGTAAGGTTTCAACCCATTGATAGCGAGGGTTTGATCGTCGATGAACGTCTGCGTGAGGCTGACCTGGTATTCGTAACCCCCAATCGCCAGCACCCAACCACCGTTACGATGTCCGAGCGCCGCCGCAAGGCCTTGCTGCAGGCCGCTGAAGAGTATGATTTTTACATAGTCGAAGACGATTACGAATGCGATGTGGATTACCGGCATTCTACTTTGCTGCCGCTGCGCAGTCTGGATGACACGGATCGACTGATCTATTTGGGCAGCCTTTCCAAAGGTCTTTCACCAGGTTTGCGCCTGGGGTATCTGGCGGCTGCGCCAGAATTTATTGACGCCGCGCGCGATTGCCGGGGAATGATGATGCGCCATCCACCGATGATTCTTCAGCACACTGCTGCCGCGTTTATTAACTTGGGGTACTATGATGGCTTGTTGCGCAGGGTTCGCCAGAATTATGAGCTGCGCTGGCATCTGGCTGATACGACGATCCGTGAAAAGCTACCCCATTTCCTGAAAACGGGCGAATTTGGCGGAACGGTTTTTGTGCTTTCTGATCCCGAGGCCCGGTTGGATGCCATGACGATATGTCAAGCCGCCCTAAAACGCGGTGTTATTGTGGAGCCGATCGGGCCCTGTTTTTCAAATAAAACCGCAGGGAGATACCACTTTCGTCTTGGCGTCTCGTCAATCCAACCCGGTTCTATCCGAAAAGGGATTGAGCTGTTGTCCGAAGTGATTTCAGACCTACGCGCAACAAACTCGTAATGTACCAGGGCGGGAGGCAAACCAATAGTCCGCAAGCTTAAAAAGATTGATCGATGGTTCAATCTCCGACAGCTGAGTTTTCCCCCCACAGCATACGTGACACCAGGCTGGCTAGAAGGCTCAGGACGTACCAAGTCAGCAGAAAGCCGACGCATTCCAGGGCGAATGACCCCCATTTGTAGAATAGGTCAGCAATAACAAAGGCGATAAGTAGCCAGGGGGCTTCCTGCCGCAAGAATGACTTTACGCCTTGTGATTTAATCGCTCTGTGCATGATGTATATCCCTGAATTATAAATGGTTATAATGTTTTAGACGATAACGGGCGGATGGCGACGTGGTGCGTCATAGCGCTGCTGTGCGAACCAGGTCATGGTTGGTTCGATGTCAGTTTGGGTGTTCCCGCCCTGCAGCGTGTACCCGGCTGCCAGCCAGGTGAAGCCATCATCGGCAACCTCGGCACAGTTGGTGTAGTCGCCCCATTTTCCCAGACCCGGAGTGTCTGTGCCCCGTCGAGCGAGGGCCAGCCGCCAAGTCAGATCGATATCGTCGTATGAGCCAACAACATGGCTCGGATGCAAATTCCCACCACCCGCAAAGACCGAAAGCCCTACATCACCAACCCGGTTTACAGCTGTTGAGGGGTAGGCGAACGCGATCTGACTGTTCCAGATATCCGGTTCGTCAATCAATGACATGGTTGCTTCGTCAATGCGGACGGTCCTGACGAAAGGGAGTGGCCTGTTGGTCTGACGATTAGCTGTCCACATAAAGCCCAGAACGCCGCGTCCCAGCCAACCAGCCATAATGCGTGGATCAGTGCGCGACATCCAGTCGCCACCGGTGGTCAGCGCGGAATAATTGCCTGCGGACCAAGGCGTGACATCGATGTCGAATTCATCTATGTCCGAGGCGTTCTCGGCCCATCTGAATACGCGGATCTGCGAGTTCGTGTTGTGGCTGGCAAAGTACATCGCGCCGCGTGCGCCTTGTACGCAGCGCAGAGAAAAGTTGTCTTCTGTTTCGAATATGTCGAATGATAGCGTTGCCGCGGTCGCCAGTTCGTCCAGTGAAATCCGCAGAATGACCGAGCGGGTAAACTGGTTAGCCCCGGCCGAGAACACATTGGTGCCCGCATACATATAGTTTTCGGACAACGAAACGTGGTTATAGTCGAACCACTCATTGTTCCACGCGGGATCAAGCCCGGCGGGGGTGAAATCCCAAATGTTCCATGTGTCGTTCCCCAAGGTGCGCCCTTGTTTGACCGCAACCCGCAGTGTGTTGGTGCCCCCCTGTTCGATATATTGAAGCAGCCAGATAAGCAGATCCCTGCTTGGGTCGTAAATCGTGGTCTGGTCGCAGCAAAACCCCCCGTCAACAGGTGGGAACAACGTGAAAGGGCTCATGTGAGACCAGCTTTGGCCGCCGTCCAGTGACCGACTTGCATACCAGTTGCCAGTGGCCAGAATCTGACCTCCGTTGCTGGAAACTGTCGGCTCGCCCACAGTAGAGGTTTGGCCGTTAGTATCGAAATCTGTAAGGTTTATTGTGTTGAAAATCCTTGGCTGATGGGTCGAGGGCATAGCAGCCTCCGTAATCTACTCATGTCAAAAAAATGTGCGTAATTGATTAGTAATCCAGTTCCGTCGGATCAGCGTCATTGCCGGATTGATCCGAATTATCTTCTTCCAAAGCAGGCCCGCCCTTTTTGCGAGTTTTTGAGACGCGCTCATCGCGTTCGCTCAGCATTTGCGGGGTCATGAGGCCTGACGCACTGGCCCGTTCGCTCAGGGCGGAATGGGCCGATGGTTGTGGTCTCACCTCAAGTGTGCCCTTTCGGGTCGTTCGCTTTCCACGTGCTTGATTTGCCATTCAACTCTCCTATCCGTTCGTCAAGAAACGCATCCGAACTCGCAGGTCGTCGGATGGTGTTGAATGCATTAAACATAGCAGATTTGCCCCGACTCTTCAATTGAGCCGGCTCGATGCGGGTCTCGCTCTGCTTGAATCCGCGCGCTAAAGCGGCACCATCCGCGATAAGCGCCCCGATAGCGGGAACAGGCAAGCCTGCAATGAATGATAGATATCCGGTTTGCCGTCAAAGATGGATGTCACGATGTCACCGGATTCATCCACCGCCGGGAACCAGCCGCCATGTTGGTGATCCACGAACGTTTCATTCGCAAAGGTCCAGAGTTTTCTGTACCAAATTTCATCCTCTTGCCTTTTATCCAGTGCGATCAGGGCTCCAACCGCACCAATGGCTTCAGCTACGGGCCACCAGAACCGCGACGCATTTGCGACCCGACCCCCAAAATCCAGCGTATATGCCATGCCGCCGCCGGGCAGCCACGCATCCTTGAGGGCCTGCTCAATCAATCGTCGCGATGACTCGGGCGCGCCCGAGTTTGGTCGGCCTGATAAATCCCAATGCTGCAGCTGAAGTCGCCCAAGCTCGAACGAATGGCCCGGGGTCGTGCCTGCGGGACGGAACATCGGGTCACCGGCATAGCCCCGGTCAATCTGCCAATCTGAGGTGAAATGCTCGGGCAAGCGCCAGTTTTCAGCAGGTGCGATCCGGCCGATAAAGAAATCCAGAATACGACCGGCGCGGGTAAGATAGATTTCGTCGCCTGTCGCCTCAAAAGCTGCAAGCAGTGCCTCAACTCCGTGCATATTCGCGTTCATTCCGCGATATGTGGAAAACGGAGTCCAATCGCGGTTCCACTCGTCACAGTACAACCCGGCCTCATCATCCCAGAAATGGGTGTCCAAAACATCTCGGACTTCGGTCAGCAGTTTGTCAGCTTCCGGGTGCCCTATCTGTTTTGCGCTTGAGGCAGCGAGCAGAACAAAGACATGCCCGTAGGCAAGTTTGCGATCATCCTTGATGTTGTCACCATCCAAAGCCCAAAGGTAACCGGCGTGATCCCGGTCTTTGTGGTGGCTGTTGAGGTAGGCCATACCGTGATCGATGATCCGCTCTGCGCCTTGAAATCCAATCAGATGCCCCAGAGCGTAAGAATGCACTAGGCGTGTAGTCGTGTGCAGTTCCTGCAATGTGTTTGGCAGCGGGCTGCCATCATGGTCGAGGATGAAAAATCCTGGCTCGGTCCGACAACTTGCGCTGAAAAACGCCAACTGTCGCATAGTCTGATCTTTCAACCACGTGCGGTGTTCAGATGTATCAAGCCAAAAGCCCGGTTCGGAATGCGGGCCGGGTGGCAGAGGCAAGGTGTTGTCCATATTCTTCATCTCGCTTGAGGGACCATTCGGAATCGAACGAAAAAGCGCTGCAAAGCGCCAGTCGCCAATGAACCAAACACCGCGAACGAAGGCAATCGACAAACCCGCACCGGACTGTCAGGGGTTGCCGTTCAGCCGTCGCAGTTGGCGGAAAACTCTTGGTAACTGCTTCAGGTTAATAGGTTAATCCCGGCCAGAATTACCACGGCGATGAACAACGTCTCCACTATGATGAGGGCGATTGCGGCTGCACCGACCGACAGGATCTGTTTAAGGTTTGTCTTCATCCCAACAGCTGCGATCGCAACAAGCAACAACCATCGAGAGCATTGGCTTAGAAATTCTGAAATCGCTGGCGGGATCAATCCGAATGAGGATGCCGCAGCGAGAACCAGAAATCCTAACACGAATCCCGGCAACAGCGGTGGGCGTTTCCCGTCTGCGTCCATTTCGGCAAAGCCACGAATAATCAGTGAAGCGACCAAAACCACCGGTGCCAGCATCGCCACGCGGAACAATTTGACCAGCGTCGCTGTATCTCCGGTTTGCTCCGAGATCGAAAATCCCGCGCCGACAACCTGAGCCACATCATGGATGGTGCCACCCAGAAACACACCGCCCGCAATCTCGTTCATCCCCAATGTGCGTACCAGGATCGGATAGGCGATCATGGCGATGGTGGACAAAACGGTCACGCCCATGACCGTAAAAATCAGACGCTCTTCCGAGCGTTCGTCCTTGGGCAGGATTGCACTGATCGCCATTGCCGCCGATGCACCGCAAATTGCAACCGAACCGGCGGTCAGAAAGGCAAAGCGCCATCTGTGGCCAAAAAAACGAGCTACGGACAGGCCAAATCCTATGGTCAACAGCACTCCGACGATCACAAGGGCAATCAGGTCCCAGCCCAGACCCAGCATCAGGGTCATCGACACGCGCACACCCAGCAAGGCCACGCCAAGGCGCAGAAGTGTGCGTGCGGCGAATCCGATCCCCTCAACGGTTTTTCCTTCTTCGCCCAGAAAGCTGACCGCAATCCCCAAAAGAAGGGCAAGCAGCATGGCCGGGGTAGCATAATGCTCGGACAGGAACTTGGCGGCGACGGCAACGGTTACGGCGATCATGACGCCGGGAAAGAGCGTGCGAACACGCTCCTTGCTCCGCTCGGTGAGGGATAGGGCTGAAGGATCGGCGGACGCCATAACGGATGGTCCTTTGTTTGTAATGAATGGGTCGCGGGCCTGCGCGATAAAGCAGGCGGGCTGCCGAGTTTAGGGTTCGCGCGCCTGCAGGATGGTCACCGCGATGATCTGCGTCACATCTTCCGCGCTGCATCCGCGCGATAGATCATTGGCCGGTTTGGCGAGCCCCTGCAAAACCGGACCGATCGCCAGATAACCGCCCAGCCGTTGAGTCATCTTGTACCCGATATTTCCGGCATCCAGATTTGGGAAAATCTTGACGTTCGACTGACCCGCGACCGAGGACCCGGGGGATTTTCGCTCACCAATCGACGGCACGAAGGCGGCATCGAATTGCAGCTCGCCATCCACATTCAACTCTGGGTGTTTCGCCCGCAGTATTTCTGTCGCGTTGACGACCTTGTCCACCGCTGGGTGTTGGGCGCTGCCTTTTGTTGAGAAACTCAACATCGCGATCTTTGGCTCTTCCTGCAGCAATGCCCGCGCGGACACCGCTGAAGCGGCCGCAATGTTTGCCAGTTCTTCGGATGTCGGATCGATCACCAAGCCGCAATCTGAATAGAGCATGGCGCGAGCGCCCTCAGCGGCGGCCTCGGGTGGGTACATCAGGAAGAACGAGGATACCATTCCAACATCGGGCTTCATTCCAATAACCTGGATGGCAGTTCTGACCACATCGCCTGTGGTATGGACCGCCCCGCCCACGGTTCCTGTTGCGTGCCCCATTCGCACCAGCATCGCGGCATAGACCAGCGGCGATTCTGCGGCTTTGCGTGCCTTGGCTTCATCGACACCTTTGTGTTTGCGCAGAGAATAATACTCGGCCGCAAAAGCGTCAGTCAGTTCCGAATGCGCAGGATCATGGATGGCAATACCGTCCCCGGTTGAGCCACCCTCTGCCGCGAGCGCCGCTTTAACGTCGGCCTCAGGTCCAACGAGAATAATATTGGCCAGACCAGCCTTATGGGCGGCTAATCCTCCGGCAACAATGCGGGGATCGGTGCCTTCGCTCAGCGCTACAATTGGGCGGGTTTCCGAGGCACTGGCCGCCAACAGCTCGATCGGTGTTTTCGTCATGCGTCTCGGTTCCTGAACTGTTGTTAATCGGCGTCAGAACAGGTGCCTTGAGGTTAACGATGATCGTTTTGGCGCTGTTCTGATTTCGTTTCTTGATTGCTTGGTTCTGGTTCACCGTCAAGCTGTTGCCGATAGGTCCAGAATCGCCATCTGGCTATAGGCGGCGGCTACTCTGGACTTACTGTTCACTTGATCAGAACCTTGGCGGGTTTAGTCCGGCCTGAAACCAGTTGATGAAAGTAACAATAGAAAACACTGGCAAACCAGTCGCCTGCTGTATGTCCGCCGCGTAAGGGCACATGTTTGTACATTCCAGTACAATTGCACCAAGGTCGGGATTGCCCGCTTGCAGCGCAAGCGCTGCTTCGACATTGTCGTCGCGGGCTTTGTCCACATCCAGCGTCAATGCGTTTTCGAGAATAGCGGTTGTGAATTCGCTGCCGCCTTCGGTGGTGCCAATTGGAGTTCCGTCGGGGACCTGTGCCTTTCGCAGGTGCTCATCCGTAAGTGTTGAGGCGGAGATGGTTAGAATGCCGGCGCGCTTTCCTGCAGGAAGGATACGGTTCACCATATCGACCTGCATCATCGAGGACGTCGCGACCGGAACAGGAACCGCCTCGGCCAGTTCATCCTGAAACAGCGAAAGAAAGCCGCAATTGGTGGTGATCCCGTCAACCCCGTCTTTGACAAGTTCCCGTGCGGCATCGATGAACGCTCCAAGCATTCCTTCAGCACCTTGTCGGACCACAAGATCAGGCGAGGCGTTGCGCACGATGCGATAGAGCACGGGAAACGGCCATGTCCGAGCGTTGCCCATATCACCGGGAATACGTGCAAACTGTGCGTCCAACATCAGGATGCCGACAGATGCGCCGTATATGGATTTTCCGCCCTGCGCGATCATGACTGCGCCTCCTGAATGATGCGGGTCGAGATATCGTCCGACCCTTCCATATAGATGCTTGATATCCCATGGCGCACCGCGTCCTGCACTTGATCCATCCGCTTGTTGATATGGGTGCCCAAAGCCTGCGCGGCCTCATCAGCGTCGCGGTTCATCAAGGCCTGCATGACGCGCTTATGTTCGTCTTTTGAGCGTTGGACCCGGTCCAGACTCATGGAAATCCATCGGATATAGCGAATGCGCTCATTAATCCGCATCAGGTTTTGCAGCAATTCCATGTTCCCAGACAGCCGGGCGATGCCCAGATGAAACGCTTCATCTCGCGTGACGGCCTCTTCAACCGTAAGCCCGGTGATATCGATACCCGTCGCATAAAGTTCGTCGTGAAGCGCCTGCAGTTGTTCTGTGGTGGCCTTGGTGCACGCTGCGCGGACGGCGGCGGTTTCGATGATTTGGCGCAGCTCGAACAGGTCAAAAATGCTTTGGGCATCCAATGGGCGGCAAAAGAAACCCTGTCCCGGGCGGAAGTCGAACAAACTTTCGGCGACCAGCCGGTTCAGTGCTTCGCGCAAAGGGGTGCGGCTGACGCCCAGCTCTTTCGACAGGGCGACCTCGTTCAAACGATCGCCGGGACGCAGGCGGAATGAAACCGCCATGGCCTTCACCTGATCGTAGATATCATCAACGCGTGGACCTGCCATTGGTACTGCCTTTTGGTCGTTGCCCCACAGGTGCCACAGGCCAGTCTTGAAATCAATATACAAAACTGTATACAGGTCTGTGTGCAGATTAGATTAAGGGAGTCGCAGACCATGACAGGAACGAATTACCTGACCGGAGCCGAGGCAATGGTCCGTATGCTTGAGGCACATGGCGTGAAGCACATGTTCGGCCTATGTGGTGATACAACCTTGCCATTCTATGATGCGCTATCTCGGATGGATCACGGTATTCAGCACATTCTGACGCGGGATGAACGTCATGCGGCCTACATGGCGGATGGTTATGCAAGGGTGACAGGTAAGCCGGGTGTCTGCGAAGGCCCGTCTGGGGGCGGGGCGACCTATATTCTACCTGGCGTGGTCGAAGCCAACGAAAGCTCGGTTCCTATTCTTGCGATCACCTCGGATGTGGCGACAACCAGCCGGGGAAAGTACCCGCTGACCGAATTGGACCAACCCGCGCTGTTCAAGCCGCTGGCCAAGTGGAATGCGTCGCTGGATGACGCCACACGATTGCCGGCCATGGTTCGGGCGGCATTCCGTGCAATGACCACCGGTACACCTGGGGCCACACATCTTGCCTTGCCCTTCGACACTCAGAAAGCGCCGGTGGACGAGGCAGAGATATGGGCGGATGCAAGACATCGCAGCTATCCCGCGGAACGTGCAGGCCCCGATATGGATGCGGTCCAGGCGGCAGCTGAGTTACTTTCAAAGTCTAAATCCGCTGTAGCCGTTTGTGGCGGTGGACCCGTTCTATCAGGGGCAAGCGACGCACTGCGCCGGGTTGCGGGACTGTTGGATATGCCTGTCGCCACGACCGTGTCGGGGCAGGGCTCGATTGCCGAGACAGACCCGCTCGCGCTTGGTGTTGTCGGATCGAATGGCGGGGTGCCTGCCACCCGCGCTGTGGTAGATGCGGCGGATGTCGTTCTGTTCATCGGATGTCGCGCAGGATCCGTCACGACCGAGCGCTGGAGAAGCCCTGCGCGCGATGCCACCATCATTCATATCGACAGTGACCCGATGGTGATCGGAGCCAACTATTCGACCGAAGTCGCTATTTGTGCCGACGCGCGTCTCGCGCTGGAAGCATTGGCGGACGCATTGGCGGCACGCCAAGACCTGCCCAGGCTGGGCGGGGCGGCCAAATCAAACGCGGCATGGGCGGCCAAACTGGCTGCGTTCGCCCCGCTTGCAGCCAGCCGAGAAACGCCGATCCGGCCCGAGGCTGTCATGGATTCGCTAATGGATATCCTGGATGATGATGCGATTGTTGTCGCTGATCCCGGCACGCCATGCCCATATTTCAGCGCGCATTACCGCTGGCGGACACCGGGGCGGCATTTCATCACTAACCGGGCGCATGGGGCGTTGGGGTATTCATTGGGTGCTGCAATGGGTGCGCATTTTGGGCGGCCTTCGGTCAAAACCTTGTCGGTGATGGGTGACGGCTCATTCGGCTTTGCCTGTGGTGAGTTCGAAACCATGGTGCGGCACAACATGCCGATCACCTCAATTGTATTCTCGAACTCGGTCTTTGGCTGGATCAAGGCCGGACAGGAAGCAGGGTTTGGGCAGAGATACTACAATGTTGATTTCAACCGCACCGACCACGCCGCTGTTGCGAGCGCCTTTGGTGTGAAATCATGGACTGTCAAAGATCCCGAAGACCTGTCCAAAGTTCTGAAACAGGCTATCGAGCATGATGGCCCGACATTGGTCGACATTTACTCACAACCGCTTCACGAGGCCGCTGCACCGGTTTCGGAATGGGTGGCATAAGAGGCGATCGAAGGGGTTAGCTGAGCCAGAAAATCCTGTGCAATCGTTGATAGGGGTCGCCCTTTCGCGGTGATAATGGCCAGATCAAGCATCACAGCCGGTCGGAAGGGGCGGGTTTGATACCCGCTCTCGTCGTCAAAGGTGACAGTGAAGGGATCGATCATCGCGACCCCCATGCCCTGCTTGACGAAACTTAGCAGGTTTTCTGACAGATGGGTGTGAATCTGGGTCCGCCAGTTGCGCCCCGCTGATTGGAAGGTGTCCCGAGTTCGTCGGTGGGTTTGATGCTCTGGCCCCATCACGATGAATGGTTCGTTTTCAAGGATTTCGGGTGTGAGCACATCATAATCTGCCAAAGGGCTGGTTTCCGGAAAGGTCGCCAGCGTTTCGAACTCAAAGACCTGATAGTTCAGTGTGTCATGCAGAATGGGCATCTCGACAATGCCGATCTCAAACAGGCCAGAGATTACCCATTCTTGAATCTTCGAGGAATACTGCGACTGAAAGCTTACCGACAGGTTCGGGCGGCTTTCTGCGAAGCGAGCGATCTCACGCGGCATGAAGCCGAAGGATAGCAGATGTGGTGCGGCGATCTGCAATTGACCCGGATGCTTGTTCTGCAGATCCGTGACCGCCTGCGCCACGTGATCCAGCCCCCGAACAACCGTATCAACCTCGCGGTATAGAAGTTCAGCTTCTGGCGTAGGCAGCAACCGGCCTTTGTTGCGTTCAAACAGCGGCAAACGCGCTTCGCGCTCTAGCTGTGCCAACAGATTGCTGATCCCGGGCTGTGAAATCCCAAGCACCGAGGCCGCACCCGTGACAGTGCCGGTTTCCATGATGGCGTGAAAAGCCTGTAGCTGACGAAATCGCAGGGACATCGCTATAGTATCATTTTTCCTGATGACCTCTAGATAATATAGTATTTGAAATGATATCCCCGTCAAGGCAGGCTTTGGCCATTGGCAGAGGGTGCAATGGGCGATCTGACACAGAAAATAATCGGCTATGATCTCTGGCATCTTGAGTTGCCCGTGACGTCTCGCCGTGATCATGGCATCGGGTCCGTCGAAGGAATATGCGAAGTAGTCGTCCTACGGCTGAGATCCGAGGACGGCAATGAAGGATTTGGAGAGGCCTCTCCCTGGTCTGTCTTCACGGGCACCCCAGAGGCCACTTATGCAGCCCTTGATCGCTATTTGCGCCCTCTTGTGGTTGGAGCCAGAGTGGGTGATCGTTCAGCGATCATGGCACAGGCAGCTTATGCCGTGGCTCATTGCACCGAGGCGAAAGCTGCATTGGAAACCGCTTTGCTGGATCTTGCGGGCAGAATCAGCGGGGTTCCTGTTTGGTCTCTGCTGGGCGGGAAGTGCCGGGCAACCATTCCACTCAGTTGCTCAATTGCGAACCCGGATTTTGCTCAGGATGTTGAGCTGCTGTCACAATTGCAGGCCGATGGCGTTCGGATTGTAAAGCTCAAGACCGGGTTCAAAGATCACGCCTTCGATATCATGCGGTTGGAGTATCTCGCGCAGAACCATCCGGATTTCAGGGTTCGTGTTGATTACAATCAGGGACTCAGTATCGAGGATGCACCGGCACAGGTTCGCGATGTTGCGCAATTCGCTCCGGATTTCATTGAGCAACCTGTCCGCGCTCATCAATTCAGCATGATGGGCAAGTTGCGACAGATGATTGACGTCCCACTTCTGGCTGATGAGAGCGTCTTTGGCCCCGAAGACATGGAGCGCGCCGCGCGTGATGGTATCTGCGATGGCATATCGGTGAAAATCATGAAATCCGGTGGCCTTACGCGCGGGCAAACCGTCGCGCGTATTGCTGCAGCACATGGTCTGATGGCCTATGGTGGTGATATGTTCGAAGCCGGATTGGCCCATCTGGCAGGCACGCATATGATCGCGGCAACCCCTGAAATCACTTTGGGCTGCGAGTTCTATCAAGCCTCCTACTTCCTGAAAGAAGACATTCTGGAAAGCCCTTTCCAAGTAAGCAGCGGCGAAGTTGTAGTTCCTGACGCACCCGGGCTCGGCAACAGGCCTGATGTAACCAAGCTTGAGGATTATGCAGTGGCCAAGGCGGTGGGGGCATGAGCGAGAAGAAGACCATAGCGATCATCGGCGCCGGGATCGTTGGCGTGTCTGCTGCGGTATGGCTGCAGCGGGATGGTCACGAGGTAATCCTGATCGACAAGGCCGGACCGGGAGAGGGCACCTCACATGGCAATGGGGGCGTGCTGGCGTCCTGCTCGATTGTTCCGGTGACTGTTCCAGGGCTGCTCCGGAAGGCGCCCAAAATGCTGCTAAGCCCGTCTCAGCCGTTGTTCCTGAGATGGGGGTATCTTCCAAAGCTGATCCCTTGGCTAACCCGCTATCTGAGTCATGCGAATGCATCAGATGTGGAACGCATCGCGTCAGCTTTGACGCCAATTGTTGGCGATAGCCTGAACGACCACAAAGCGTTGGCCGAGGGCACAGGCGCTGAAAAGTGGATCGTGCCGTCTGACTATCTGTTCCTGTACAAGGACCGCGCGCATTTCAATGATGATGCGTTTGGCTGGGACATTCGGCGCAGAAACGGATTCACATGGGACGAATTGGAAGGCCCGGGCTTTCACGCCTACGACCCGGTCTATAGTGAAGATATCGGTTTTGCGGCGAAACTTTCGGATCATGGCCATATCACGGATCCAGGTCGGTACGTCAAAGATCTGGCGGCGTATGTCGAGGCACATGGGGGCACAATCCTACGTGCAGCGGTCGATGACGTGGTTCAGGAAAATGGTCGCGTAACCGGTATACGGGCGGCAGGCGAAACCATCGCGTGTGATACGGCAATTGTAACTGCGGGCGTTTGGTCGGGGCCTTTGGCTAAGCTTTTGGGCATTTCTGTTCCCCTTGAAACCGAACGCGGCTATCATCTTGAATTGGTGGAGCCTTCTGCCATGCCGCGCAGTCCGGTCATGGTGGTTTCTGGCAAATTTGTCGCCACACCGATGGATGGCCGCATTCGTTTGGCGGGCATTGTGGAGTTTGGCGGACTTGATGCGCCACCCTCACGCGCGCCGTTTGAATTGATGCGCAAGAATGCCCGGGTGGCCTTCCCGGGTTTGACATGGAAGGAGGAAGTGGAATGGATGGGGCACCGCCCAGCACCAACCGACTCGATCCCGATTATCGGTGAGGCTCCGGGGATCAGCGGTGCGTATATGGGCTTTGGGCACCATCACATTGGCCTGACAGGCGGGCCGAAAACGGGGCGACTTCTGGCCCAGATGATTGCGGGCAGAACACCGAACACTGACATGAGCGTCTACGCGCCCTCACGTTTCGCAACATAGAAATGACTGGCGAAGAACGCCGGCGTCTCAAAACTCAACAGGGAGAAACATGATGAAAAAACTGACAAGCCTTCTGGCGGCAACCGCTCTGACAGCCGCCGCGGCCGCACCTGCAATGGCTGAGAAATGGGATATGCCGATGGCCTATTCGGCATCAAACTTCCACTCGGCCACGGGCGCGGAGTTCGCCAAATGTGTCACCACAGGAACCGGTGGTGAGATTGAGATTGTCACGCACCCTTCCGGCTCGCTGTTCAAAGGTGCCGACATCAAGCGTGCGATCCAGACCGGGCAAGCCCCGATTGGTGAGCGTCTGCTGTCTGGGCACCAGAACGAAAACGCGCTGTTCGGCTTTGATTCCATCCCGTTCCTGGCCACGTCATTCGATGATAGCGCCAAGCTTTGGGATGCCGCCAAACCTTCGATTGAAAAGCTGTTGGCTGAACAGAACCTGACCCTGCTTTATGCAGTGCCGTGGCCTCCGCAAGGGCTTTATTTCAAGAACGAAGTGAACTCGGTTGCGGATATGGAGGGGATCAAGTTCCGCTCCTATAACAACGCCACCTCACGCCTGGCCGAACTGACTGGTATGCTGCCCGTCACCATCGAGGCGGCTGAGATCAGCCAGGCCTTTGCCACCGGAGTAGCGGATTCCATGGTGTCGTCCGGGTCGACCGGTTATGACCGGAAGGTCTGGGAAAGTCTGAACTACTTCTATGAAGTGGATGCCTGGCTGCCGCGCAACTACGTGATGGTCAACTCAGACGTCTGGGCCGGTGTCTCGGATGCGAACAAGAACGTCATCAAAGGCTGTGCGGAACTGGCCGAGTATGCAGGTAACTGGCGTGCCAAGGAATATACCGGTTTTACGCTTCAGGGTCTGCGCGATGGCGGCATGACAGTTGGTCCTGCATCCGAACAGATGACGAATGAGCTTAAAGAAATCGGTGTCACCATGACCAACGAATGGCTTGAGGCCGCCGGTGACGAAGGCAAAGCCATCGTCGACGCGTTTAACTCTCAATAATCGTTCGAATGCGGGCGGCAGTTCATCCTGCCGCCTGCTCCCAATCCACAAAAAGCACAGCGGGGACAGCATGGCGGCAATGCGAGGGCTCAGGTCCGTACTGGATTTCATTTATCTGGCAGCAGGGGTTCTGGCGGCGCTCAGCCTGATTGCCATTCTGGTGCTCATTGTGGTGCAAATGCTGGCCCGTTGGACCGGCGAAGTTTTTCCCGGCGCGCCGGACTATGCTGGATACGCGATGGCCGCTGCGTCTTTTCTGGCCTTCGCCAACGCCCTGAACCGAGGCAGCCATATTAGAGTCTCCATTCTCCTGAATGCGGTTCCCGATGGCTTTCGCAGAATTCTGGAAATCTGGTGCTTTGCGATTGGTTCGGCGGTCATGTGGTATTTCTGCTGGTATGCCTATCGCTTTGTGTACTGGAGCTGGAAGTTCAACGATATCAGCCAGGGGCAAGATAAAACCTCCCTTTGGATACCGCAATCTACCATGCTGATCGGAGCGGTCATTCTGGCCATCGCGCTGACCGATCACCTGTTCCATGTCCTGTTCAAGGGTGATCACCGCATCACCCGTGATCTGGCCGATCAGAGCCACGGAGAGTAAGAGCATGGAAAATATATCCGTTATTATCCTCTTCCTCTTTGTCCTTTTCACCTTGCTGGGCACCGGTGTCTGGGTCGGGCTGGCCCTGATGGGCGTCGCCTGGGTCGGGATGGAGCTGTTCACGACGCGCCCGGTGGGTGATGTGATGATCACGACGATCTGGTCGGCTTCGTCATCCTGGACGCTGACCGCCTTGCCGATGTTCATTTGGATGGGCGAGATCCTCTACCGAACGCGATTGTCCGAAGACATGTTCAAAGGCCTGTCGCCGTGGATGGCACCTTTGCCCGGCGGGCTGGTCCACACGAATATCGTAGGCTGTACGGTGTTTGCCGCGGTATCGGGGTCATCTGCCGCGACGTTGACCACGGTTGGCAAGATGTCGATCCCGGAACTGCGAAAGCGCAACTATCCCGAACGCATGGTCATCGGCACGCTGACCGGCGCGGCAACACTTGGACTAATGATCCCACCGTCGCTAACGTTGATCGTGTACGGCGTTACGATCAACGAGTCCATCACCAAGCTGTTCTTTGCAGGCATCCTACCCGGTCTTGTGCTGGCTGCCATGTTCATGGGCTATGTCGCCATCTATTCCAAAGTTGGCAAAGACTGGAACCCCAACGACGAGAGCAAGTTGACCTTTTCCGAAAAGGTTAAGAACTCTCGCTTTCTGTTGCCAGTGATCCTGCTGATCATGGTGGTAATCGGATCGATGTATCTGGGTTATGCTACGGCGACCGAGGCGGCGGCTTTCGGTGTGATTGGCGGACTGCTACTGGCAGCAGGGCAGGGATCGTTGAACTGGAAGACCTTCACTGAAAGTTTGATGGGCGCGACCCGCACCAGCGCCATGATTGCCCTGATCCTTGCAGGCGCTGCGTTCCTGTCACTATCGATGGGCTTTACCGGCCTGCCGAGGGGGCTTGCGGATTTGATCGCGGGGTGGGAACTGACCCGGTTCGAACTGCTCATGGTTCTGCTGGTTTTCTACGTCATTCTGGGCTGCTTCCTTGATGGGATTTCTTCGGTTGTGCTGACTATGGCTGTTGTCGAGCCTATGATCCGGGACGCCGGGATCGATCTGATCTGGTTCGGGATCTTCATCGTGGTCGTTGTCGAGATGGCGCAGATCACACCGCCCATCGGTTTCAACCTGTTCGTGATGCAGGGCATGACCAATCATGAAATGAGCTATATCGCCCGCGCTGCGATCCCGATGTTCCTGATCATGGTGCTGATGGTGTTCGTTCTGATCTGGTTCCCCGAGTTGGCGACGTGGCTGCCCGAAAACCTGCGTCAAAGCCCCGGTGGGTAGACGCCGTTGAACCCGCTTCACCTCGCGGCGCGTCACGGCCCATATGTGTTAGTATCGGGCCTTGCCGCAGGCCTTCTGCTGCCGGGGCTGGCCGCACCGATGCGGCCTCTCTTACCGCCCTTGGTCATGCTCCTGCTGTTTTTGACGCTGCTGCGAATGCAGCCGGGGGCCATTGTGGGTTCGCTGGTTGACCTGCGAAAAGTTGCGGGAACGATTGCCGCCTTTCAATTGGTTTTGCCGTTATCTGTCGTTGGGATTGGAATTACCTGCGGATGGACCGGTTCGCCAGTTTTTTTGGCATTGCTTGTCATGGCTGCAGCCCCATCAATATCCGGCAGCCCCAATATGTGTCTGATGATGGGCTATTCTGCGGAACCGGCGATGCGACTGGTCGTGGTTGGAACGGCTGTTTTGCCGCTGACCGCGTTGCCGATCTTTTGGCTGATGCCGGAACTGGGTGATCTCAGGGCGGTCCTGATGACCGCGCTTCGGCTCTTTTTTACCATCACAATAGCGATTCTCGCGGCTGTCATATTGCGCCGCACGGTGCTGCGCCAACCTTCAAAGTCTACGCTTTTGAACGTAGAAGGTGCGGCAACGATTACTCTGTCCGTTTTCGTTGTTGGCCTGATGCCATCATTGAGCGCAACCGCACTTGTGGACCCGCGTGTCGCGCTGTTCTGGATCGCGTTTGCCTGTCTGATCAACTTTGGGGCTCAGGTTGTCTCATTCCAATTCACACGAACTCGAATGCCCGGTGCCGAGGCTACGGCGGTGTCTCTGATCGCCGGAAACCGGAACATCGCGATATTCTTCGTGGCACTGCCACCTGAAGTGACCGCGCCGATCATGGTGTTCATCGGGGCCTATCAGATACCGATGTACCTGACGCCGCTGATCATGCGCCGACTGTATCAGACGGCTGCCACAACCAGTTGATTTGGGCGAGAGGCATTGGCGGTGCCAGCCCTAACGCTGATCCCCAACCCCGACGCCGACATAGGTCTCAAATCCCGATCCCAGAACCATCGTGGACGAGTAGATATTACGCAAGTCGACCATGCGGGGGGATCTCATAGTCTCTGCCAGCTCGCTCAGGTTCAGGGCGCGGAACTCGTTCCATTCTGTCAGCAAGACAACAACGTCCGCATCTTTGGCCGCGGCGTAGGGATCATCCATCCACTTGACGCCAGGAAGCAGCGCCTCCCCCTCGGCACGGCCTTGCGGATCGACAACGCGGACCTGGGCACCGCCACCGATCAGGGCGGGAACGATAGTCAGGGAAGGTGCGTCGCGCATATCATCGGTGTTGGGCTTGAAAGTCACACCCAGAACCGCCACGGTCTTGCCATTGAAGCTGTCATCGCAGGCATCCCGGATCTTCTCGATCATCCGCTTCTTGACCTCATCGTTTACACGAATGACGGTTTCGGTGATCTGCATCGGGTGGGCAAAATCCTGTCCGATCCGGGCAAGTGCAGCGGTGTCTTTCGGAAAACACGAGCCGCCATAGCCAGGGCCTGCGTGCAGAAACTTGTTGCCGATCCGCCCATCCAGACCAATACCGCGCGCCACCTCTTTGACATCGCCGCCTGCCCGCTCGCAAAGACCGGCGATTTCATTGATGAACGTGATTTTGGTCGCCAGGAATGCGTTCGCCGCGTATTTGATCATCTCGGCGCTTTCTAGATCAGTGGTCAGGATCGGAAAGTCACGCAGATAAAGCGGGCGGTAAATCTCGGCCATGACATCCGCCGCTCGTTCGTTTTCGATCCCTACGACAACACGGTCTGGGCGCATAAAATCATCAATTGCGGCGCCTTCGCGCAGGAATTCGGGGTTCGATGCGACGTCGAATTCCGCCTTCGGATTTGCACCCGAGACAACTTCATGAACCTTGCGGTTGGTGCCAACCGGGACAGTCGATTTGGTTACGATAACCGTATAGCCGGTGATGGCCTGAGCGATTTCTTCGGCGGCGGCCATCACATAAGTCAGATCAGCGTGCCCATCCCCGCGTCTCGTAGGTGTGCCTACCGCGATGAACACCGCGTCCGCGCCGTCGACCGCAGCGGCCAGGTCGGTGGTAAAGGTCAGGCGGCCAGCTGCCACGTTCTTGGCCATGAGCACATCAAGGCCCGGCTCGTAAATCGGCACCTCTCCATCCTGAAGCATCTTGATCTTGCGATCGGATTTATCGACGCAAATTACATCATGGCCAAAGTCCGAAAAGCAAACCCCGGACACCAAACCAACATATCCGGTGCCAATCATCGCAATGCGCATTTATCGAATTCCTTCTTTTGGGTTTCGCCAATGGCGCATTTCCTGGTCTCTTTCAACCGCTGAACTAAGAGCTTTTGGGGCTCGATAATTACAACCGCCTAGGCATTGCCGGCTTGCTTTCGACAACAGCTCGGCACTTCTGAGGTGTTGCGGGCGATAGGGCAAAATCATCAGACTGTCTCTTGGCGACCGAATATGCTTGTTGTGGTGAATTGTTCAAGTGCTGTTCGTGGCTTGCGTTGAACTGGCTATCTGGTCTCGGCGAAGAACGGCGTGTTGCGATCAAGATTCGTTGCCAGATCGGATTTCCTACGATGGCATTCGTTCGACCGCTGGCGCGCATTCTCAATCCTACATGTAATATCAGGCACTTCTTCGCTTCAGCAGGCGTTGGGCATAGCCAGAATGCGAAGCTTCATATAGTCTCACAATCAGTTTTCGTGGTGTCGAGCGGCGGCGCGTGCAATCTGTTAATTATTTTAAGGCTTCGCGATGGGGGGCATGTTCTCGTTTTTGGGTTCCGGGAAAGGCGTTGGCCCTGCATCTCCACGCCGCATGAGCGCCGGTCGCGGAGCGCGCTGATGGTGCTGCACCCCACCGGCCCGGAAACTGATCTTGGCGCGATGGAGCACCGCCATCTGACTGTCATGATGGTGGATCTTGTCGAGTCCACGGTATTGGCTCAAATGCTTGAGCCCGAAGACTTGCTGTCTACGACATTACGTTATCATAAACTGGTCGAACAAATTGCCGATGAGTTCGGGGGCAGGGTGCTGCAGATCGTGGGCGACGGTATCCTCGTCGCCTTTGGTTGGCCTGCTGCGTCTGAAAATAATGCCGAGCGCGCTCTACGCGCGGCGCTGCGCATCCATACTGATCTGCCCGCAATGGCGGGTCCGCTCGATCTCAGGTGCCGGATTGGGATCGCATCCGGCGTAGTTCTTGTCGGGGACATCGCGCTTGGGACCAATATTCAGCCGGACGCGATTTTTGGATCGACGCTAAATCTTGCCGCACGTCTTCAGTCGTTGGCGACCCCCGGTGGAACAATGGTTTCTGCGGCAACACGAGCGCTTGGGGCCGAACAAATGGAGTTCGAGCCGCAAGGCGTTCAGAACCTCGCGGGGTTCGACCGGCCTGTTCCAGTTTATCGATTGACCGGTGAAGGCAAGGATCAGGCACGCCGCCATAACCGCACCCCGTTGCTTGGCCGCAAAGCCGAACGCGGACAACTCCGCCGCGCGTGGAAAGATGTGGAAGCCGGAAGAGGGCGGGTGATTCACATATTGGGTGAGGCAGGGATTGGCAAATCGCACCTGATCCGTGATCTGCGTTCATCGGTCGGGCCGCAGGCATGGGTGACCTATCACTGCAGCCCGTTCCATGTCAGCACACCGTTCTTTCCCTTCATATCACAGGTCGAACGGTGGTGCGGCATCCACAATCAGGACGATATTGCCGCGCGTCGCAACCGGTTGTCAGAACATCTGAGCGATATTCTGGACGACGCGCAACTTCGCACGCTGTATTTCATTCTTGCCCCGGGCCCTGGCGACAGCGGGACGACCAGTGAGGACGAACTGCGCGCGCAACTGAGTGACATATTCATCCGCGTCTACCAAAAACTCAGCCGAGAGGGGCCGGTGCTTGTCGTGGTTGAGGATATGCAATGGGTCGACCCATCGACCCTTTCGGTGCTGCGCGACGTGGCCGAGCATCTGACATCACTTCCCGTCCTGATGTTGATGGTTTCGCGGATGCCGGCGCCATCAGCGATCAAAGAGAGCATACCGTCTCTTGAGCAATTGTCGCTTCCACCGCTCGATGATGCGACATCGTCAGAACTGGCCAAGGCGGCCTCGGGTGAGCGCCTTGACGACCGCACCACGGCGCAGATTTTGGCGCGGGGCAATGGCGTGCCCCTTTTCATCAAGGAGTGCTCTGCCGCCATCGCTGCGTCGCCTGAACGTATCGTGGACAACATTCCCGCCACCTTGCATGACCTCCTGGCGCAACAGGTTGACGAGGTCGGAGAACTCCGACGTGCCGCGATCGAGGCCGCTGTTATTGGTGGTGCCTTTGGGGCGCCTTTGCTGGCTCAGATCAGTGAACTGACTGAAGACGAGTCCGAAGACGCGATCTTTGGGCTCGCCGCCACGGGTATTTTGCAACATCTGCCCGGCGCGAATGACGACGCAGAAATGATCTGGCGGTTCCGCCATGAATTGGTGCGTGAGGCGGCATATCAAAGCCTTGTGCGGGACCGTCGCATTCATTTGCATCGACGCACGGCAGAAGCCCTTGCCGCCCAACCGGAAGCCGCCCGACAGCCTGAACAAATAGCGCGGCACTGGGAACTGGCCGGTGAAACAACGAAGGCGGTGGCCGCTTGGTCGGAGGCCGCGCGGCTGAACCTGAGGCGGCACGCAAATCGCGAAGGGGCTCAGCATGCCCGAAACGGATTGCGGCTGTTGGACGAGTTGCCCGCAGACCAACGCGATAAAGCTGAATTGAACTTGCAATTCCTTCTGGCCGCTGCCGAGCGCGTGCATGTCGGTTATGGTGCCAAGCCCGCAATCGATGCCTTTGGGCGCAGTTTTGAACTGGCTGAAAAGCTGGGCGACAGGCGTACTCTTGTGCGCGCGGGCAGGGGTCTGTTTACCGCTGCAATGGTCAAAGGTGATTACCAGAACGCCGAGCAATGGGGGCAAGCGATCATCGATGCGTATGACGATCACCACACCCGAATGGTTGGAAACTACATCTGTGGGGCCGCGCTATCCCCGCGCGGTCGGTTTCAGGATGCGGCAGCAGCTCTGGAACAAGCGGCGTCTCATGCGGATGCGCATTGCGCCGAAGCTGGAAACAGCCCCGATATTGCAGCCGTGATACAAATCGAGAGTATGAGCGCGCTGGTCGACAGCTTTCAGGGCAAAACTGAGGTGGCACTCGCCAAAGCCAAGCGGGCAGTTGACGCCGCGATGGCGTCGGGCCAGCCCTTGATCATTGCAAATGCAATGCATTGGTTGACCGAAATCCACATGCAGATGGACCACCCGGATTATGCGCGCATGGCCAAGGCGCTGAGCGCGGCTGTTCAGGACAAGGGCGGCCCTTATTACCAAGCTGTTGCGACGGCCCATCTTGCCGGGGCTGCCATCAGAACCGGCGAGGCCACAGAGGGCGTGGCCATGCTGCAGGCCGCTTGGGGAAGGATGCACGCAACGGGTGCCGAGGCGGCTGGCGTGCTCGTCAACGCCGAGCTCGCACGGGGCTATCTTGCTCTGGGTGAGATTCAGAAAGGGTTGGATGCGGTGGAGGCTGGTCTGACATGTGCAGAAAACACTGACGAGCGGAACTATGAGGCTGAAATCCACCGGATAAAGGCGGCTCTTCTACTGGAACAAGGTAGTCCGTTCGGCGCGGCTGAGGCGGCTTTGCGTGAAGCTATAGCCGTGGCAAATGATCAGGGCGCGGCGCTGTATGAATTGCGCGCGCTGAGTGATCTTGCCTGCATCCGGCCAGCCGATACGGAAATTGCCGCGCGGATTACTGAGCTGGAAGAGAGCGCGGTCGCGCCTTAGGTCCCGCCGGGACGTCGACCTAAAGTGCAGTCTTCGGGTTGCAGGTCCAAGCCAACAAAACGCGCCACCTGCGAGAATGACGAAGTTTTCTTCAGCAACTGAAAACCTTTCTCTGAAAAAGTCTCAGCCGAGTACAAATTTTTGGATACCATCGGGTTGTTCATAAGCTGCGTGATCGCGTCATACGCCACCATCGATGTCATCAGATCGCCCATGATCACATCGCCCTTGTGCTGTTCCGCAAAGAGACCAGGGAACAACTCGACCCTATTGACGTCGCAATAGAGCCGGCTCAGGTCGGCAATCAATTCTTCCGCAAACGGCTGATCACCAATCATCTCAGTAAAGCTTGAATGCGGTTTGCGGCAGAAATGATGACGATAAGTGTTCAGCGACGGAAGACGCGCCTTACGCGTCAGGGCAATTGTAGCTTCGACAGGGGCAGGAGCACCGGGCGCAGGCCTTTGGAACAGGAAATCGGGCGTGTTGCGCAGCGACATGCGGGCCGCAGGTTGGCGCGACAATGATCGGATCATTTCCGCCAAGCCTGTTTGTTCGACCAGTCGTGGATTGAATCTGAACCCCTCCGGGCCAACCTGTGCGCCGTCGATTATGAATCGCTCGGGGATCATCGAATGCCAGCGGTAGAGCAAATTGAACTCAATCGCGATCTGGTTGGAATGATGCCACGGTTGCCAGCGATTGACGCCAACGGGTAGTTTGAAAGGCATATTGGCGATGTGGGCGATGTAGTCCTCAAGCACAAGCTTGATCAGCAATGCGATCAAGGTGCAGCGTGTAGTCTGGAACACACGCTCTTTATCCCAGCCTGATATGCCGCGCTTTTCGCGCCACAACAGATCGGCAAAGGTGTTATGGGCGCGCAACATCAGTGTATTGATCGTGATATAGCCTATCGTACCATTGCCATTATCGAGCCCGGTTGCATGAAAATCGAGCAGTAGCTGGTCGATTGCGTGATCGCTGAGACCCGGATGCGCCCGTTTCACCGCATTCCACAGCTTGCAGGGATCGTGCAACGGCTTTCCGCAATTCTCGCCAGTGGCGAGACTGCCATCAAAAGGGGGTGCTAGCTTAACACCACCGGATTGGTTTTTTTGAAACAGCTTCGGAGCCCACATCTCGCCCTGTGTATCCAGACGAAAGGCCAGCCGGTGGGTTAGTTCATTGGTATCGGGATCGCGTTCGCGCAGCATGTCGGTCTGAAAATCGTTCAGCCCGTAGATTTGGCACAGATCGACTTCGTGGTTCGAATCCGTCTGATCAACCGGTCCTTTCGCCCCAAAGGTGCGAAGGAAACTGTCGGTAAACCATTGTGCGGCCGAGATAAACAATAGTGTCGATCCTTGCGGGCACATCAAGGTAAGCGGGCTGCCATCCATTTGTGTCCGTCGGCGAAAGAGATCAGCAACTTCGCTTTCCGACGGCAGGATGGGTGAGAGGTCTTCTGGCGTTGTATGCCGACCGATCCAGCGATGGGAAAACACGCCGGGCCATGTCGTGTAGTCTGCGCCCATCGTATAGGGCCGCGGTCGGTGGATCTTCGCGGCGTTTGCAAGCCTGATCGCGGCTAAATAGCTCGTAACGGGTGGGGAGATCTTGAATCCGAGTTTGATCAGATCATCAACGTCCAGCATCAATACATCTCCGTTTGGTCATCGATTCGGGAACCGGGCGCGGGCCAAGCTCAGATAGGTTCTGAGCCGGATCGCATTAATCGGTCCTAAAGGTTCGTGATCTGCCGTGACACGCCAGGGCGAGAAGCTCATCGCGTCTCCATTCTGCGGATCAAATTCTGCACCTTTGGGAATCGTGATATCCGCCACGGGCGTGACGGTATGATGGTACGGATCAAGAGGTGCATCTGGTTGCGGATCGCATGCCCACCGGATGCGATTGTCGAGCACATCGAATTCGTCGGCCGGGCGCGGGGGCTCAATCACACACACCTCGAAGTGATTATCTCCATCGGCCACGTCTTGCCGCAAACACTGCCCGATCCCATCTGGGTCGTCTACCGGATGTGCCGGAATTTTTGGTTTCGCGCTGCGGGCCAAGTATCTGACCGTTAGATCGGGGCCCAGCCGATACGGTGTTGTCGACCAGAAATGGACCTCAAAAGGCGAGTGCATATAGTTCGAGGCAAAATCACTCGCGACGCGAAACTGACGCTTGCCTTCACGAGTGAGGAAGGCGCGAAATCCTGCGCGCAGCCCTTTGGTGATCAACCTAAGGCTCCATTTTCGTCGCCCTTTGATCGCGTGCTGGACCGCTTGTAATGTGGCGACAAGCCTGCCCAATCGCTCATATTCATCGGGGACGTAGCTGGGAAACACATCCTGATCGACCAATACGAAATCGAACTCGTCGCTGAGTTGTGTGGTCCCCAGATGCGCAAGTGCCTCGGCGTCGATCAGCTTGGGGCCTGGCACGTCAAAAAGCTTGATCGCCATCCCGTGGGCATCCGATTTCCGGTCATCCAGATGCGCGCCGTTGGAAAAGCGAAGTGCGGCTGAATAGGCAGCGGGCTGTTCAAACAGGCCGTGACGGAACTGTTCTGGTAGATCGTTTCTGACGGTGAATGTTGCAGCCACACACCCGTGACTGCGCCCATGCTGAGCCCTTAAGCGATGGCCTTTCCACCGTGCAACGGCCTCGAGATTGTGGTCAATGACATCATCAACAATATCCGGCGGCAATGCGTTTTGCGAAACATGCGTCAAAGAACCGTCTCCTTGGATAAACCCAGGCAATGATCAATCAGGGGTAAGGCGCTGACAAAGCTAAACCTCTAAATTTGTTCAGCTTACCTCAGATTGTCTAATTTCCAAACACACCAACTATGGACAGCCGTGGCCAGACAAATTCGGCGCGCAGCCCAAGCTATTCGGTTGGTGCTTCGGACACGTGGTTGCCGGCGCTCGATCCTCGACCAGAGTTGGGCGCCTTCGACTTTATCATTGACGTGTCCGGTGTTCTCGGGCACTCAATCGATTGATGGTTCCCGGTGGTGTTGCCGCGGGATGAAAAGGGAATACGGTGAGGTTTGCCAAAAGGTGCCAATTCCGTAACTGCCCCCGCAACTGTAAGCGGTGAGCAAGGCCAAACAGCCACTGGTCCACAGGATCGGGAAGGTTGGCCGAGCGCGGACCCGCAAGTCAGGAGACCTGCCATCAGATGTTTAACCAACCCGGGGCGGGGCGTCCTGGAAGGAGGCTTTGATGGCGCGTCAATCGCGTGTTTACATTGTCGGCAGCTTCCGCATGCGCTTGGAAACAAGTGGAGTGGACCATGCCAGATACGCCTGATCATTTCATTCTAGTCTGCAAAAGCTGCACTGAAGGGCTGCGCCTCGATGAAATTTGCGATGCGTTGACTGGGAAATTACCTCGCGGCTTTGCGATCCGCGCGTCGTCTTGCATGGCAGGCTGCGATAGTCCCAGAACGGTTGGGTTCCAGGCCGTAGGAAAGGCGCAATACCTTTTTGGTGGCATTCAGACCGCGGATGAGGTGCAGGCGCTGGCTGAGTTTGCAGCCCAGTATCGTGAAAGCCCGGATGGCTGGACAAATGCCAAGGATCGCCCGCAGGCGTTGTTCAATAAAACCCTCTCGCGCATGCCGCGGATCGAACAGGGGGCATCGCAATGACGTTGCCACCCTTTCTGATTGCCGAAAACCTTGAGTATTATGCCCTTAACGGAGATGTCCTGTTGCAGGGCGTCTCGTTCGAGTTGGACGAGGGTTCCATTCTAGCCATCGCCGGCCCGAACGGGGCGGGGAAAACGACGCTTCTCAATCTGTTGTGCGGCGCTGAGCCGCTGGCACTTGGCGATGTTCGGATCAAAGGACGCAGTCTGAAACAGCTCTCCGCCAAAGAGCGTGCGCGCATGATTGCAGTGGTAGGTCAGCAGGAACTGCCCGATGGACGCTTGGCGTTACGCGATTATGTTGCGCTGGGGCAAATACCCATCCGTGCGGACCGATCTGCCGAAGGCCACGCGCAAGAGCTGGACCGGATTTTAGACCTGACCGGTCTCGCCAATCTCGCGGACAAGCGCATGGCCCAACTGTCCGGAGGCGAACGTCAGCGTGCCCATATCGCGCGCGCTTTGGCGCAGAACCCTTCGTTGCTGTTTCTGGACGAACCGACCAACCATCTGGATCCTGATGCAAAAGGGCGGATGCTGTCTTTGGTCGCCGAGCTTGGGATCACCGTGGTCATGATCGTACACGATCTGGTCATGATCCCCGAATTCGCCACACACGTGGCGCTGATGAAATCGACCCGCATGATCGAGTTTGGATCGGTGGACAAGGTGCTGACACCCGAAAGAGTCCGCGAAACTTTTGGCGTTGATTTCCTCTGCTTTCTCCACGAAGGCCGCGTGATCCCGGCGCTTGATATTCGAAGAACCACAATCTCAACTTAGTCGAAGGAACACACTGAGATGAAATACATCTGGCCCGTGGCGTTGGCCACCGCCATGGCAAGCGGTGCTGCTGCGCAAGAAGTCACCGTAGACAACTGCGGCGAACCGCTGGTTTTTGATACCGCGCCCGAGCGCCTGGTTGTGCATGACATGAACATGACCGATATGGCCTTTGCATTGGGTCTGCAGGACAAGATCGTCGGCCTGACCGGCATCACCGGCTGGTACAAGACCAGCCCTGATTTTGATGCCCTGCGCGGCGACATCCCCGAGCTTGCGCCGAAATATCCGACCGTCGAAAACTTGGTGGCGGTTGAACCCGACCTGTTCTTTGCCGGTTGGTACTATGGCATGAAGCCGGGTGGTGATGTGACCCCAGATACATTGGAACCGTTCGGAATCAAGACCTTGGTTCTAACGGAAAGCTGTGTCCATCTGGACAAGGATCGCCCCGAAGCCAGCATGGATCTTCTGTTTGGCGATGTGTTGCGCTTGGGCAAGGTGATGCAAGTCGAAGACAAGGCCGAAGCTCTGGTCTCGGGCTGGAAAGAGCAGCTGGCAGCGATCGAAGCCAAGACTGCTGAACTGCCCAAGCCCCGCGTCTTTCTTCTGGATGGTCCTGCAGATGCTCCGTTTACCGCCGGTAAATTCGCGATTCCCGATGCGATGATCACAGCCGCCGGTGGTGAAAACGTCACTCATGACATGGACACGAGCTGGGGCCGCACTTCGTGGGAGGCCGTTGCCGCATCGAACCCGGAATTCCTGGTTTTGTTGGATTATCAGACCGGCAATGGCGCCGAGGACACTTTCAAGTTCCTGCAGGAACATCCCGTCATGTCGCAGACTGATGCCGTCAAGAACGAACGCTGGATCGGATTGCGCTACGAAGAGCTGACGCCCGGACCGGCAAATATCGAAGCGATCTCGAAGATGGCGCGCGCGATGCATCCGGGTCAGAGCTAATATGGGCCGACTGGGCCTGACGTTGTTGCTGGGGGCGGTCGTTCTGACCGCCCTTTTGCTGATTTCCACGATCTACGGCACAACCTCGATTCCTTTGTCCGACACCTTCACCGCGATCTTGCACGGTACCGGGTTGCAGGACGGAGAGATGTCGCCGCTGCATAGGATCGTATTCGACCTGCGATTGCCCCGCGCGTTGTTTGCAGCCGTGATCGGTGCCGGGCTGGGCATCGTTGGCGTGGTGCTGCAAACGACCACACGTAATGACCTTGCCGATCCATTTCTGTTCGGCCTGTCCTCGGGCGCGGCAGCGGGGGCGGTGTTTGTAATTACCGTGACCGGAGATATTCTGGGTTTCTGGACTCTGCCTCTGGCTGCCTTTTGCGGCGGTCTTGTGGCGTCGGGCATCGTGCTGGCGCTGGTTCATGGGCTTCGCACCAGCGCACCGGAGAAGCTGATCCTTGCGGGTCTGGCTGTGTCGTTTTTGTTTTCGGCCATCACCAACTATCTGATCTTCGCCGGTGATAGCCGCGCCGCCCATTCTGTCATCTTCTGGATGCTGGGGGGGCTGGGCCTGGCCCGTTGGGAGACGTTCCCGCTGGTGTGCATCGGTCTGCTGCTGATCCTGAGCTATTCGCTTTATCGCAGCCGCTGGTTGGATGCGCTGCTGACCGGGGATTTGACTGCCGCTACTCTGGGTGTGCCGGTTCGGGGTCTGCGGTTCAGCATGTTTTTCACCGCAGCTTTGGCAACGGCCGTGTTTGTTTCCGTAGCCGGAGTGATTGGTTTTGTCGGTCTGATGGTGCCGCATATTGCACGCGGGATCGCAGGTCCCCTGCACAAAAACCTTCTACCTACCGCCGCTATGGTTGGTGCTGCCTTGTTGACCGGCTCTGACATTCTCAGCAGGCTACTGCTGGCTCCGCAGGAATTGCCGGTGGGGATCGTCACAACTTCAATCGGATCGGTGTTTGTGTTCTTGCTTTTATTCAGGACAGCGAGAAATCAACGGTAAGGCCCTCGATCTTCGCTCCCAAGATATTTCGTCCTGATCAGGTCTGAGCCGAGTTTAAACCTTTCCGTCAACCGCTTGGCCGAGCCACTTGAACACAAGCTTGGCTCGGTCGGATGAGGTGTTGTGTAGTTTCACGTAGAAATCCAGTTGCGATGAGATGGTTTGCGGCAACAGTCTGACCAGTTTTCCGGATGCGGTCAGCTCCGAGGTCAGTCCCTCCCATCCCAGCACTGCGCCCATATCGTCCTGAGCGGCCTGAAGCGCAATCGTGTAATTGTTGACCCGATGCGCGGAATTCAGCGGGCCTTCATAGCCCAGTTTACGGGTCCAGGCCCGCCAATCGGTCCAACCGGTATCTGGTGCATCAAGATGGATGAGCGGCACTTTGGCGATCTCGCCGACATGCTCGATTGGGTTCTGTTTCGCAAACCGAGGGCTGCATAAGGCCATGATGTTGTCGTGAAACAAGGTCTTGATAATCCCTGAATCGCGGCGTGTATCACCGTAGTGAATGCTTAGATCACATTTTGAGGTATCGACCCCGAGATCGGTCACAACTTGTGTCACAGAAACATGGCCATGCGTTTTCCAAAACTGGGCAAGCCGTGGTGTAAGCCAAAGCGAGCTGACCGCCGTAGAGGAACGGATCGTCACGCCTTTGTGGTCATACTGTCGGCGCAACTGCCCAAGGGCCTCGCTGATCCCTTCAAGGCCACGTTGAAGGGCGACCAGCAAATAGGCTCCGCTTTCGGTAAGTTCGACGCCGCGATGATGGCGCAGAAACAGCGCGCATTGCAGCTCGTTCTCAAGCGCTTTGACCTGATGGCTGATCGCTGCGGGCGTAACATTCAGCTCTTCAGCAGCAGTTTTGAAACTCACATGCCGCGCTGCGGTTTCAAAGCTGATCAGAGAGCTTAGGGGCGGAAGATCATATGGGCGGTTGGGCAAGATGTTTTGACCTGTGACAAGTTGAAAACCCGATAATAAGAACGCAATCAGCAGCGATTTGGCTTAGTTCATCTTATGCAGAGTGAATCTTTTTGCAATTGCCCGCCAGCAGTTCAATGTGAAAATTCGCCACAACCGTTTGAGACATGATCAAGGGATGTGCCAAGGGTCCTCAAGCCCCTTGGACATCATATCGATCTTTCCTCATGCAATTCGATCCCCGGTTGGTCGTGCACAATTTGAAGGAGTTGCAGTATGCAGTCACATGCAAAAGTCGTGGTTGTCGGTGGCGGATGCGTCGGGGCGTCAATTCTATATGGGCTGACCGAACATGGATGCTCTGATGCCGTTATGCTGGAGCGCACCACACTGACCTCGGGTTCGACGTGGCATGCGGCTGGTTTGCTAGTGACCTTTGTGCGGTCGCACAACGTGTCGAAGATGACGATGGAAACCATCCGCATCTACACCGAGGTGGAAGAGAAGATGGGCAGTTCGGTCGGACTGCGTAAGGTAGGACAGCTGCGGGTGGCTAATACCGAAAAGCGCTGGGATGAGTTCCAGTCCTATATCTCGATCGCCGAAGCCGCCGGCGTGCCTTGTAAGCTGCTGACGCCAGAGGAGATTGCCGAGGTTCATCCCTTGCTGAACCAAAGCCCGGATATTCGGGGTGGTATCCTGCACACGGAAGACGGCTATGTGAATCCCGCCGACATTACTATGGCATTGGCCAAGCTCGCGCGGGATGCCGGCGCCAAGGTATACCAGAACACCGAAGCGCAGGCTTATGAGAAGCTGGACAATGGCCACTGGAAAGTGACCACCAATCAGGGTGAGATCACCTGCGAGCATCTGATCTTTGCCACCGGCAACTACGCCCGCGAAAATGCGCGCCGCGTGGGGCTGGACCTGCCATGTATCCCGATCGTTCACCAGTATTGGACGACCGAGACGGTGCCGCTGTTGAAAGAGCGCCGGGCGCAAGGCTTGCCCGAATTCCCAATCCTGCGGGATGAGGACTACGGCGCTTATCTGCGCGAAGATGTGGGCGGGATCCAGTTCGGGCCGTATGAATTCACCAAAGACCTCAAACTATTCGCCGAGGATCGTGTCCCGCCCGAGTTCGGGGCCGATCTGTTGCCCGAGGATTTTGATGCCGTGGAAACCCAATGGGAACGCGCCATCGAACGTGTGCCGACCTTGGGTGAAGTTGGGATCAAGGCCAACACCCGTGGCCCGTTCCAGATGACCCCGGACGAGCTGCCTCTGGCCGGACCCGCACCGGGGCATGAGAACCTTTGGCTAGCCGAAGGCATGCCTGGTGGCATCCTCTGGGGCGGCACCGTTGGTAACCGTTTGGCCAAATGGATCGTCGATGGCGATCCGGGCATGGATATGTCGGAGCTCGACCCGCGTCGATTCTCGGACTACGCCTCAAAACGTTGGACCATGGATAAGGTGCGCGAGACATGGGGCACCCATATGGATGCGCATGTTCCGGGTGAGGACTTCCCGGATGCGCGCCCGATGAAGACCATGGGGTCATATGATCTTTTGACTGCTCAGGGCGCGGTTTGGACCAGCTTTAACGGCTACGAATTTCCTCGCTGGTTTGCCAAATCGCCCGAAGAGGCGATCCCCGAACACAGTTTCCGCCGCACCAACCATATGGAGCGTGTTCAGGAAGAGGTGCGCACCACCCGTGAAGAGGCTGGCTTCATCGAAATGTCGCCGATGACCAAGTTCACAGTGCGTGGACCGGGTGCAGCCAAATGGCTGGATAGCCTGATGGCCAACAAGCTGCCCAAGGTGGGCCGCATGACCTTGTCGCTGATGTTGAACGATAAGGGCGGCATGGATGCGGAGTACACAATCGTGCGCTATGCCGACGACGATTTCTACCTGATATCGACGCCGAACTGGCGAGCCTACAATTGGGATCAGTTACAGCGCGTGCTGCCAGGTGATGGCTCGGTGGTGATCGAGGATATCTCAGAACAGCTGGGCGTGATCGCACTGGCCGGGCCCAAGGCACGGGACATCCTGCAACCATTGACCGATAATGATTTGTCGAACGAAGCATTCCCATGGCTGTCGGCACAGATGGGCGAGGTGGGCTATGCCAAAGGCGTGCACTTGTTGCGCGTCTCCTACACCGGTGAGTTGGGATGGGAATTGCACCACCCGGTCGGGTACAATCGCCACCTCGTTGATTTGCTGCTGAAATCGGGTGTGAAACCCTTCGGGCTTGAAGCGTTGGAGTCGATGCGGCTTGAGAAATCCTATCGCGCGATCAACCGCGAAATCTGCAAGGACCTGACCCCATATGAGGCCGATTTGGGCCGTTTCGTTGCAATGACCGAGAAGATCGGCGGGCAGGTGGCGGAACGTGATTTCGTCGGCAAAGCCGCGCTGCAAAAGCAGCAGCTGCAGGGTGGATACAACACACTGGTCACACTGAAGCTGCCGTTCTGCGACACCTCGGTGATGTTTGACGAAGGTGTCTATGCCGATGGCAAGCTGATCGGACGCGTCACTTCGGGCGGGTTCTCGTATTACTGCAACCACGACCTTGCGATGGCGCTGGTTCCATACGAGATGACGGTACCCGGCACCAAAATGCAGGTGCTCATCCACAATGAAATGCGCGAGGCAGAAGTGATCGATACCTGCGCCGTTGATCCCACCAGCGCCCGCGCGCGCGCCTGATCAGGAGGATTTGAGATGGCAGAAGTCAAAGCACGCTCGGGCCGTGGCGGTGGACGTGCCGCGCGGGTCAAGGCTCGCACCAACCCGCCCCCTGTCTACTTGTCGACGCTGAACCGCAAAGTTGGTCCGATTGATCTGCTTGGTCCCGAAGGCGTTGAGAAAATCCACAACGCGGCCATGACTATACTTGAAACCACAGGGATTGAGTTCCGCGATCCGGTGGCCTTAGCTGATTGGAAGAAGTACGGTGCGGATGTGCAGGGTGAGCGAGTGCGCATCGGGCGCGAGATGCTGATGGACCTGATCTCGGCCGTTCCCTCGGAATGGGGCTATGCCGCGCGCAACCCGGAACGCTCGCTGCGGGTGGGCAATCGGCATTCGGTCTTTGCCAATGCGTATGGCGCGCCATTTGTCTATGGTCTGGATGGTGTGCGCCGCCCTTCGATGCTGGAGGATGCGCATAACTTCTTCAAACTCAGTCAGATGAGTCAGTCGATGATGGTGCCGGGTATTTTGCCGGTCGAGCCGCAGGACGTACCCGTCCCGCAACGCCACCTGGAGCTGGTTCATGCCGCACTGACGCTGACCGACAAACCTATCAAGGGTTCAGTTCTATCCGAACAGGCAGCGTTGGACTCGGTAGAGATGAC
This sequence comes from Ruegeria sp. B11, assembly GCF_056539785.1. Classification (NCBI taxonomy): domain Bacteria; kingdom Pseudomonadati; phylum Pseudomonadota; class Alphaproteobacteria; order Rhodobacterales; family Roseobacteraceae; genus Ruegeria; species Ruegeria sp. B11. The sequence continues at coordinate 246,973 of NZ_JBQFVO010000002.1, forward strand.
TCGCATCGTGTTTGGTGAGGAGTTTGTTGACAACAATGTGGTGATGGCAGCCCTGCTGAACTGCAACACACCGTTGGTCTGGGATGAGACCATGTTGCAGAGCCTACGCGTCTATGCCGCCGCCAACCAGCCCTGCCTGCTGTCGCCCTTTGTTCTTGCCGGGGCGAGCACACCTGCAAGCCCGCAGGGTGGTGTCGCGCTGCTGATTGCAGAATCTCTGGCCGGTATGGCCTACAGCCAGATCATCCGGCGCGGAGCCCCGATGGTGCTGGGGGTGGCAATCATGGGCGTTTCGATGAAGACAGGTGCACCGATGATGGGCTCTCCGGAACCCGGGCTAATGAACCTTCTGGTGGGGCAGATGGCACGGTTTTATGGTTTGCCATGGCGGACCTGTACCATGTGGACCGGATCGAAATCCCCGGATATGCAGGCTGCGTTCGACACCGCAAACACCATGTGGCCGGTGCTGCTGGGTGGCGCAAACTACATCGTACACTCAGCAGGCTTCCTAGAAGGCGCGCTTGGGGTCAGCTACTCAAAATGGGTGCAGGACGCGTTGCAGTTGGAGAACTTCCACCGTTTCTTCAGCGGCCTGCAAGAGGAAAATCTGGACACGTTGCTGGGCGACATTGACAAAATCGGACCGGGTGGGCACTTCCTTGGTACTGACCATACGCGCGAAAACCCAATGCATATGAACCACTTGCAAAACAATGACAGTTTTGAACAGTGGGAAGCAGAAGGTGCTAAAACCGCAGAAACCGTTGGCACGGAAGAGGCGCAGCGTATGCTGAACACCTACGTCCAGCCACCAATGCCGGACGATCAGCGCGGGGCGTTGGATGAATTCGTCGCTAAGAAGCGGGTGGAATACAGCGCCTAAACAGATCTGCAAGCGGGTACTTATGTACCCGTTTCCTCAACCAACGACAGGATTAGGCACATGGCCGATAACTCGACGATCGCTCTCTCACTCGACGAAGTAGAGGAATTGGCAAAATCTGTCCTTGTGGCAGCAGGCATGGATGAACATGGCAGCACGGTTCTGGCCGGGCTTGTGCGGATGAGCGAGCGCGACGGCCCGCGTAGCCATGGGTTAAGGATGTTACCTGTTTATGCGCAGAGCTTTTCTTCGGGATATGCCAACCCCGAGGCCGACCCGAGTGTCGAACGGATCGCACCGGGGGTTCTGCGCGGAGATGGTGACAATGGCTATTACCAGATCGTGGCCGCCAAAGCGCGAGACGAGCTTATTGAAATGGCGCGCGCGAATGGTATTGCCGCGTTTACTTGTGCCAATTGCCACCATCTGGGGGCACTACGTTTCGATACAGGTCCGCTGGCGGACGCTGGGCTGGTCGCGCTAGGTGTTGTGAACTCGCTCTCGATGGTGGTGCCGCAAGGCGGCATCCGCCCTGTTTTCGGCACCAATCCGATGTCCTTTGCTTGCCCGCGACCGGGTCGTGCGCCGGTTGTTTGGGATCAGGCCTCGTCAATGGTTGCGCTGATGGACATCCGGATGGCCGCGGCCGAAGGGCACGAATTGCCGCGCCCTGCGGGGCTTGACCCGAACGGTCAGCCAACCAGCGATCCCAACGCGATTTTGGAGACCCGCAGTCTGTTGCCGTTTGGCGAGCACAAAGGCGCGGCGATCGCCTTCCTGATCGAAGTTCTTGGCGCGGCACTGGCCGGTGGAACATTGTCCGTGGACAATGCCAACCGCGAAGCGCACGGTGCCTTGAATATCAAGGGCGGTTCAACGTTGATCGCGATTGATCCGGCGCGTTTCGGGAATGCCGCATTTGAAGGCTATGTCCAACGCATCTGCGCTGAGATTGAAGGTAACGGGGATGCCCGCGTTCCCGGAGATGGCCGCTTGAAGAACCGTGCTGCCGCCGAAGCGGATGGTGTTCGCGTCACGGCGGACTTGATGAAGCAACTTCGCGAACTTCTGTAGGGGTCCCAGTAATGGCACGGGTGGTTGTAATTGGCGGCGGCATCGTTGGAATATCCTGTGCGCTGACATTGCAGTCGCAGGGCCACGAGGTCACCGTCGTAGAACCGGGTCCGGTTGGTGAGGGCGCGAGTTGGGCTTCCTGCGGGTGTATCGCAGTGGGTGAGATCGTGCCGTTGTCGCAGCCGGGGATGCTGATGAAAGTACCGGGCTGGTTGCTGGATGCCGAGGCCCCGTTGACATTGCGCCCGGCCTCAGCGGTGAAATTGCTGCCGTGGTTTGCACGGTTTACGGCCAATGCGCGTCGCTCGAAAATGCGCGCAATCGCCTCCGATCTGGCAAGACTTACGTTTGCTGCAACAGCGGATTTCAAGGCTCAGCTTTTAGATGTAGGCCATCCTGAGCTTTTGGTCGAACGGCCGGTAATCAAGTTGTTTGACGACGACAATGACCTTGCGACCATGCGCCCAGCTTTTGAGTTGGCGCGTGAGTTGGGCTGCACGATTGATCAAGTTACAGGTCAGGAAGCGCATGAAATCGATCCTGCAATAGCATCTGATTTCAAACATGCAGCTTTGCTTAGAGACTGGAGTTTTGTGACGGACCCTAAGGTATTGGTTGAAACGCTGACGCAGAGTTTTAGCAGCCGCGGCGGGGCAGTCGTGGCAGGAAGAGCAATCGGTTTTACGCAGGACGGACAACATGTGAAAAGCGTGAAGCTGAGCGATGGGCGATCGATCAGCGCAGATGATTTCGTCATCGCTGCGGGAACGCCGTCTAGGAATTTGGCCAAGACGCTGGGTGTTCAATTGAGGATGGAAGGGGTGATCGGATATTCGACTGCGTTGAAAGATAGCGGGGTCGAGCTCCGCCATACGGTGTTTTATGCCAAAGGCGGGTTTGGCATTACACCGTATCAGCAGGCGCTGGCAGTGGCCGGTACCGCAGAATTTGCCGACCTGAACGCGCAGCCGAATTGGAACCGAGCCGATGTGCTGGTCAGGCGTGCATGCCGCGTATTACCGGGTTTGAAGACCGATAATGCGGAACGCCGGATGGGTCGCCGCCCGTTTACACCGGACACACGTCCGATCATTGGCCGCAGCAGGCGACTGGCTAACGTCGCCTTTGCGACGGGTCACGGACAGCTTGGCCTGACACTAGGCGCGACGACGGCGCGTATAATCGCAGATGTAATTGCTGGCAGATCACCGGACATCGATATAGAAGCCTTCAGCCCAGATCGGTTCTCGTCCTGAGCCAAAGCCCGCCCAGCTCTTTTTGAGCCACATGGGACGTCATCAGCAACGCGATCATCCAGCCAGTCACCACGGCACCTGCGGTGCCGAACCAGACACCAATTTCGTTAAAGCCGAGCAGGCCGACGAAAATCCAGACAAAAAAGGCGACGCCAAATCCCTGACGATATAGGCTGATCCACACGGTCCAGATCGGTCGCTTCAAGGCTTGCAATAGCGAGTTGATGGAAAACAGCATCATGTAGATCGGGAGGATCAGACTATCGACACGTAGATAGCTAAGTCCGACGCGGATCACTTCGGGATCGTCGGTGAAAAAGCCCATCATAAGGCGGCCAAATATCCACAATATGGGGGCTGCGATGGCGGTCATGATGAACCCGACTTTCCAGCAATAAAACAGTGCCTCGCGTACCCTTTCATAGTCGCGGGCACCGAAATTCTGGGACGCGATGGGCAGCAGTGCCCCCGTGACCCCCAGCACCGGCAAAAGCAAAATCTGCTCAAGCCGAATGGCAATGCCAAAGCCAGCGATTGCGTGCTCTCCAAAGATTTTCAGGGCGAACTGCATGACGAAACCTGACAGCAGCATCACGAAGAAAGATGTCGCTGTGGGAAGTACCTGAACCGAGATCTCCTTGAACTTCTGTAGGCGCGGAATGAAGTTTCGGGGGCGCATGCGCCTCATCCTGCGGCGTCTGAGGACCTGACGGATCAGAAACACCATCACACCGGTCTGGCTGATCACCGTCGATACAGCGAGGCCATCAAATCCGATGCCCGGGATCATGCCCGGAATGCCGTAGATCAAGAGGGGGTTCAGACCGATATTGGCAAAAAACGCCACCATGAGGGCGCGTTGCATCGATACCGCGTCACCATGTGCCTGGAGAATGCCATTGCAACCGAAGGCCAGTAGAAATCCGGGCAAGGCCAATAGGAGCCAGTGGAAATAACGTAAACCTGCATCGCGATAAGGTCCCGGTTCCGAAACCAGAGTTATCAGCGCAGGGCCGTACCAGAGACCAGCCGCCGCCAGAACACAGGCTGCAATGAAGCCATAGATCATTCCCTGTGCCGCAAACCGCCGCGCTGCTCGAGTGTCTCCAGCGCCTAATGCGTTGCCGACCAGCGCGCTCATCGCGGCACCCAACCCGACCCCGACCGAAATGGCAATGAAAAAGGCCTGAAACCCTAGTGCCAATCCAGCCTGCGCGCTGGTCGAGAGAAGGCCGGCGAAGAACATGTCGACAACGTTGTAGAGAGTGTTGAACAACATCCCGATTGCGCCCGGGATCGCCAGGGTTCGGAAATGGGTCGAGATTGGCCCGCGCGTCAGATCAATTTCAGTTGGGATGGCCATATCAACTGGCCACTACGGACGTTCGGCCTGAACGGTCAGGAAGACGAACTCGGGGGTCAGTACCTCTTCGAAGCCGTGATTCAGCTCTGCATCGACGCTGATGCTGTCTCCTGCTGAAAGAGTAAATCGGGCCTCGCCGTAGCGATAGATGGCCTGCCCTTCGAGAACCTGCACAAACACGACGCCATGGCCGACATAAGTGGGCGGCTGCCCCTCGTCGCGCAACAACGTGACACGACGGGCCTGAAAGCGCAGGTCCTTCCGGGAATGCAGCGCAAGGTTGACGTATTCGTGCGAATGGCCGCCCGCCAGTCGCGTAGACTTTAGCCCTTCGCCATGGCGAACCAGCGTATAGTCGGTGTGATCTGTCCGCGCTTCGCGAAACAGCGATACGATTGGTACTTCCAACGCCTCGGCAAGTGCAGCCAGCGTATCGATTGACGGAGAGACCAACCCGTTTTCGATACGGCTGACCATTGCAGCCGAGATACCAGACTGTTCTGCCAACCGACGGGCGGATTGCTTGCGGCTTTGGCGCAGCTCCCTGAGCGAGGCACCAATAGCGCGATCAATCTGTCTTCCCGGCGTGTCATCGTGCATGATTCAATCCGTCAATCCTCGGCGTAGTAGCCCACCACGTCCCCTTCCGTTGTGACACCCAGACCATTCAGCAATCGGTTGGCATAATTGAAATATCCGACGATCTGGTTGATCTCGAGAATCTCTCCGTCTTCCCAGCCGGCATCTTTCAATGCGCGAACTTCGGATTCCTCCATTGCACCCGGCGACAGGGTCAGCTTTTGCGCATAGATCAGCGCGGCCAACTGCGCACCTTCAAATGCGTCCTGCGGACGATGGGCCTTTAACGCGGCCTCGATTGCGTCGGCGCGTGCGTCGTCACCGATCAGATGTCGGGCGTTTGCCCAATGGTTGGCATAAGAATAGGGGCAGGTGTTCAACGTCGATACGTAAGAGCTGATGACTTCCTGAAACCACATGGGTATGGAATTGGCTTCATCATGCAGGCACGCGCGATACAGAATGACGTGACCTTTCATGGTGTTGGGACGCAGTGAATGCACGCGCATCACGTTGTCCACGGTCCCGTGTGGTGTGCGCGCCAGATCCAGAGTCGCTCTCAGGTGCTCGTCGGCATCTTCGTCAGATATCATCCGAATCCAGGCGGACATTCACGTTTCCTCTCGTGTTTTCTGTTTCTATTTTCGCGGCGTGTGCCGTTCGGCTGAGTTTTTTATTGACGAATATTGCACATTAAGCAACCATATTGAACAGCGCGCAACGAATTTGAGGATTCTGAAGCTTTGCCAGATCTCTCCACACTGCCTGAATCCCCTCGAATGACCTCGTGCCCATGCGTGCATGACCTCATGTTGCGATCGCACCACCACAGCGTCATAGATCAGCGACGCCAGCTGATCCGCATCTTGACAGGTTCGGCATGACACAGCTCTCCCCCATGATCGAAGTGACCAATCTGGATAAGTTCTATGGGACTTTCCATGCGCTCAAGAACATCGATCTGACCGTTCATCAGGGCGAGAAGGTGGTAATCTGCGGCCCGTCCGGATCGGGAAAGTCCACCCTGATCCGCTGTTTCAACGGTTTAGAGTGGCATAATTCCGGGCGTCTCGTGATCGATGGGATCGAAGTCTATGAAGGTGCCAAGGAAATCCGTGAACTGCGACAGGAAGTCGGCATGGTCTTCCAGCAGTTCAACTTGTTTCCGCACCTGACTGTGCTTGAAAACCTGATGATAGGACCGATGAAGGTGCGCAAGCTATCCAAGGCGCAGGCCGAGGAAACCGCGCGCAATTATCTCGACCGCGTTCATATTCCTGAGCAGGCCGATAAGTACCCGGCGCAATTGTCGGGGGGGCAGCAACAGCGCGTCGCTATCGCGCGGTCCTTGTGCATGGAAACACGGATCATGCTGTTTGATGAACCTACATCCGCGCTTGATCCCGAAATGATCAATGAAGTGCTGGATGTGATGGTTGAACTGGCCGATACGGGCATGACCATGGTGGTTGTCACGCATGAGATGGGGTTTGCGCGCAAGGTCGCCGACACGATGGTCTTTATGGAGGCGGGGCAGATCGTTGAAATCTCGCCGCCCGATCAGTTCTTCACCAACCCGTCAAGCGAGCGCTGCCGTCTATTCCTGAACCAGATATTGGAACACTAACGTGACCGATCTGGGCATATCACAAGGACGCGGGCAAGCGCTGCCGAAGCCACCACTATACAAGCGGTTCTTTGGCTCGGTGTTAGTGTCCGTCGTGATCTATGCGGTTATTGTCGGGTTGATCGCCTACGGGTCATATGTTGGCGCGCAGGGTATGGGCTATAATTGGCAGTGGTATCGCGTGCCCCAATTCCTGTACCGCAACACCGAGATTGGGTTCGAGTGGGGCGAAATTCCCATCGGACTGGTTGCCACGATCAAGCTGTCAGTTACCTCGTTTCTGCTGGCCACAGCTATCGGGTTGCTAGTGGCGTTACTGCGCTTGTCCGGCTTGGTAGTTGGCACGGCTGTCGCGGTTGCCTACCTTGAACTGATCCGCAATATCCCGCTACTGGTTCTGCTTTACCTGTTCTATTATGTGCTAGGGCCAATCTTTGGATTTGATCGATATACCGCCAGCATCTTGACCTTGGCGGTGTTTCATTCAGCCTTGATTTCAGAGATCCTGCGGGCGGGGATCAACGCCATCCCATCTGGTCAGTGGGAGGCGGCCAAGTCTATCGGTATGACCCACTATCAGACCTACAGATATATCATTCTGCCGCAATCTGTTCGCTTTATGCTACCGCCCATGACGGGCGAGGTCGTCCACTTGATCAAATCCTCGGCTATTGTCAGCGTCATTGCCGTGGCCGAACTCACCACCTTCGGGCGCAACATTATATCCGACACGTATATGAGTTTTGAAATCTGGTTTACTATCGCGCTGGTCTATCTGGTGGTGACCCTGATCCTGTCGATTGGCGTTAGCTATCTGGAGAAGAAATATGCCGTCGACCAATAACCACAAGAACTTAACCGGACAACAAGGAGAACCAAGATGAAGCTATCTCGCAGAATGCTCGGGGCGGCCCTGGGCGCGGTCGTGGCAACAGGCATGGCGACCTCAGGCTGGGCGCAAAGTGCGACTCAGGAACTGTCCCGCGAAAGTGTGATTGAAACGATCAAACAGGATGGGGTAATCCGGATTGGTCTTTCGCTGTTCGTGCCGTGGTCGATGCGCGACAAGAATGGTGATCTGATCGGGTTCGAACTGGATGTCGGTCGCAAGCTGGCCGAGGACATGGGTGTAGAGGTCGAGTTTGTACCGACCGCCTGGGATGGCATCATCCCGGCGCTCGTATCCGGCAATTTCGACGTGATCATCTCGGGCATGTCGGTGACTGCGCAGCGAAACTTGACGATCAACTTCACCGATCCCTACGCGTATTCGGGCCTGGCTATTATGGCTAACAAACAGTTGACCGATGGTATGTCTTTGGAAGATTTCAATAAACCTGAGGTCACCTTTGCCGCTCGTCGCGGTGCGACACCAGCTACAGTGATCGCGGAAAACTTCCCCAACGCGACGCTGCTGTTGTTTGATGAAGACGGTGCATCAACGCAAGAAGTGCTAAACGGAAACGCGCATGCTTCGATGGCGGCTCAACCTACGCCGAACCGCGAGGCCGGTCGCCATCCGGAAACTCTGACCGTTCCGTTCGATAACCTCTATGATCCGCGTGGCGAAGCGTTCGGAGTACGCAAGGGCGATCCGGATGCCATGAACTTTTTCAACAATTGGATCGCTCAGAACTGGCGGTCGGGTTGGTTGGAAGAGCGTCACAACTATTGGTTCGCAACTGAAGAGTGGGCAGACCAGGTTGCCCAATAACCAATTAGCCGGGGGCGGGTCAGCCGCCCTCGGGCCTGAAGTGGAGCGCCCAGGTGCCTGAATTTCTTAGAAAACTCCGATGGCCAGATTATCTGATCGTGGCGGTATTGATCGCCTTCTTCGGATATATCTGGCTGTCGATCGAGGGTACGCTGAACTATAAGTGGCGGTGGGAATTGATCCCCAGCTACATCGTCGGCTGGCATACTGGGCGAGAAGAGTATTTTGCCAATCTATTGCTGCAAGGCTTGGTGGCGACGGTTCGTATCAGCATCTATTCCGGCATTTTGGCGCTCATTCTGGGTACAATTCTGGGGATCGCGCGCTGTTCTGCCAACCTGACCATACGCATGCTGGCACGCACTTATCTTGAATTTCTGCGTAATGTGCCACCGGTTGTTGTTGTCTTTATTTTCTTTTTCTTCCTGTCGCAGCAACTGATCGACGCACTAAACCTTGAACGCTGGGCACGTGGAATTGCGCGGCAAGAAGACAACCAGATCTGGACATTTTTCTTTGGTGAGATGCGGCGCTTTCCGTCGCTTGTCTCAGGTGTCATCGTTCTGGCGCTGTTTGAAAGCGCATTTGTCGGCGAAATTGTCCGTGCCGGTATTCAATCGATCCCCAAAGGTCAGCGTGAAGCTGCACGCTCGATCGGGATGAGCCGTTTGCAAGAGCTTCGCTATGTCGTGCTGCCGCAGGCGATGAAAAAGGTCGTGCCGCCGCTGGCCAATCAGTTCATCTCATTAATCAAGGACAGCTCAATCCTGTCGCTGATCTCGGTTCAGGAACTGACCTACAAGACCGTCGAACTGGTCGCCTCGTCCCGGATGATCTTTGAGGCATGGATCACAACGGCTGCATTCTATTTTGTCGTCTGCTTCGGCCTCAGCCGCATCTTTGCGCGGCTAGAGAAACGATCTGACAAGCGCTAGGTTCAGGTCACATTCGGACCTGAACCATTCCATCCTGAATCCGTGTCTCAAAAACCCGCATTGCTCGGGTCGCAGGCGCTGAAACGGGCTTGCCATCACGCACATCGAACGCGCCCTGGTGCAATGGGCATTCGATAACATGCCCATCGAAATAGCCGTCACACAGATCAGCCCCACCATGGTTGCACAATGCCAGCGAGGCATAGACACCGCTGGGTGTATCATAAACTGCAATCAATCTCGGCCCGATCTGAACCCGCGTGACCCAGTTTTCTTCCAGCTTCGATGCCTCGATCACATCGCGCCAAGATTTGTCTGCCGCCATCTCTCAGGCCTCGGCTTTGCGTTGCATGATCTGCCGCAGAATGTCGCGATGCGCAGCCAGATATCCACCTTTTTCGACGAAGATATGATCCTTTAACTTCTCATGCAGACGGGGCAGAGCGTGAAAGGGAACTGAGGCGACATAGTGATGTTCGGCATGATAGTTCATATTCCAGCATAAAAATGACATCGGCTTTGACACCAGATTGGTGCGCGTGTTTTCTGACATCTGCGCCACGGTGGGACGTCCGACATGCTCGGTCATTCGTATGAATCGCATCACCGGCTCACCCAGAAACAGGGGTATGATCCAATACCAGATCAATCCCCACCATCCGGTGAAGGCCATAGCCAGAAAGATCAAAGCGTAAATGGCCAGCATGCGGCGCGCGTCCCAATAGACCGACTGATGCTCCTCTTTGGGAATGAAACTCAACTCGGCCTTGCTGAGCTTCCCAAAGGCATGTCGGAACAGCTCAGTAAACTTACCGCGCCAATAAGGCAGGGCTGACAGGTACAAAAAGTACTCGCCAAGGGATTTGGGCAGCGGGATCAGTTCGGGATCCTCTCCGTTCAGTTGCGTATACGTGTGATGATCACAATGTTCGTATCGGAAGAACCGATGGGGCAGAATGATGATCAGCCCGCAAATCTGACCAACCAGATCATTCAACCACCGGGTGCGAAACACGGTATAGTGCACACACTCATGCTGAAGTGAGAAATGATGCACCAAGACGACCCCTTGCAGAAACATCGCGGGCCAAATCAGCCAACTGTTCCAGGCTAGGGTGATCAATGTTGTCGTGCAGGCCAGCACTAAGATCCACATTGCAAGATGACGTAACCCGTGCGCGTTCGAGCGTTGCATGAATCCCTTGAGTTCTTCGCGCGTCAGTTTTCCTTCGCCCAGAGCCTGAGTCAGCGGCGTAACAATAGCTTTTGACATGTGATTTCCATGATTTTGCCGGAGCGGGGGTCTTGCCCTCTGCGCATATTCCGGCACCGGAGACGGGAGTGCTCCGCACCATAGGGCCAACTCGAACAGACCCTATTATCTAAGAGTATTTCCACAGCTCGTGATTCGATCAAGCCGCTATTGATCAGCCAACTGCACGCAGACCGATATCCGGATCGGGATGGGCGAACAGGGCGGCCGCGCAAGGGTGCCGATCCAGGATTGATTGACCGCAAGGCAGCCGTTCGGCATGGAATGTACCGCGGTCCCAATAAGTTACGCCATCGATTTCGATGGACGGATCAATAACGTTCCAGCTGATTTCTCCGGGCGCGTACGCCCCGCAGGTGTGGAAATGCAGGATGCGTGGATTTCCGAAAGCGGAGCCGCCCCAGCGTTCATAGTTTTCACGCATATCCCATGGGTAGCCACAGCCCGGATGAATACCTGCATGCCAAGAGTGCACGAAATTGCGATCAATTCCCAACTGATTGGCTACCCGGTCATAATGCGCCTCGGCCCGTGCGGCATTGGCGGGATCGCCGTCAAAACGCTGCAGCCGCCCATTCTCCATCATCGCAAAGACGGGGCGGTCGAATTCGATGGTGTAGTCATCGTAATACTTCGACCCCGTTCCCGTCAGAAAACTGATCGCCACACGGCCCGAGAAACTGTGGGCAGGAACCGGAGTAAAGACTGACATCGGAAAGCGCAGGATCGAGGTGTCGCCCGATGGTTGCAGGTTCATCACTGGCCGACCGCTTACATCAGTGCCCAAAGGGCAAGTGATCCGCACCTCGCTGGCCGCGTCCAAGACCGCGTTGATATCGGCCTTAAGCTCCATGAACGCATCGTGGTGGCCGTTGGAGAAACCAGATCCCAGCATTTCTTTGGTTAAAGCGAAGCTAACGATGACTTTCTTACCCTGCGGCATGTCCGAGAACCGCAACTGATCCCCAAGACGGGCCAGAAATAGAATGATGTCTGCCGCTTCGAACCGGGCAAGCAGATCGGGCGATAATTGCGGATTGTCCGGATTGAAGCCCACATCAATCGTGTCGACCCCCAGCCCAAGTTGACAGGCCGCCTGACTGACAACATTCACGCTGTCGGCGTCGAAATATCCAAACTCTGCAGGTTCATAGGCAATCAGCAGCCTTTCACCCGCCGCCGCGCGGGCGCAATTGACCAGCAGATTGTAAGCGCCCCGCTCTGGCGTCATGTCGGACATCGACATCTCCTGATTACTTGACATTATCAACTTACGGCCTAAGGCCGCCGGCAATCCATTTGAAAGTGATAATGGCTGACATTAGGATGACTAATATGATCTTGAATCTGCCATACTCCGCGCTGCGAGCCTTTGAGGCAGTTGTACGCCATTCCGGCTTTTCACCCGCCGCCGAGGAACTGGGGGTCAGCCAAAGTGCCGTCAGCCAGCACGTCAGATCGCTCGAGGAATGGCTTGGGCGGGATTTGCTGGTGCGCGGTGCGCGGCAATCGCGACCTACCCGCGAAGGTGAGCAATTGGCGCAGGCAATCTCGGATGGGCTGGGCCGCATTTCAGATGTGTGTGCGCAACTTCGCGATCGAACGCGTGCGGACCGGACCATCGTGATTTCATGCTTGCCGGGGTTTGCATTCAACTGGCTGTTTCCAAGGCTTCTGCACTTTGATTTGGCCCACCCGGACCTGTCTATTTCGATCGCGACTGATACGGGATACTATCCGTTTTCCGGCGCAGATTCCGATATCGGCATTCGATATGGTCTTGGTGAATATCCCGGGTTTGAAGTGGATTTGCTTATGCCGGAAAGGCTGTTTCCCGTCTGCGCGCCCGCGCTGTTGCCTGAACTGAAGCGCATTGAAGATTTGTCACAGCACACACTGCTCGTAGATGAAAATCTGCACCATGGTACGTCCAGCCCAACATGGGAGTTCTGGGCGCGGCAATCCAATCTGACATTGCCGTCTGGAGTGCGCACGCGCCGATTGGGCCAATCAAACATGGTCATACAGGCAGCGATTGAGGGGCTGGGGGTGGCGCTTGGGCGCGAACCGCTGGTGATTGATGCCTTGTGCGATGGCCGTCTGGTGCGACCGTTTCAGCAACTGACTCAATCGCCACTTTCCTATTGGCTCGTCCGGCGCCCTGATAGCAAAGACAGCCAAAAAGTCAGCGAGTTCCTGAACTGGATCAAGGCCGAAGTTGCTTCGCAGCCCGATCTGCCCCCGTCGGTTATGCTGCCGAATTAGCTTGCCTTATATGTATCATTACGAATCCAGAATGGTGTATTGCACTGACGCTGCCATAATGGCGCTAAGCCAACTGATCAAATTGGAGAGCAAACCATGTACCTCAGAAATTGCTGGTATGTTGCCGCCTGGAGCAAGGATATCGGGCGCGAACTGAAAGCTGAGACATATCTGGGTGAGAACATTGTGCTCTATCGTCAGCAGGATGGGACGCCCGTTGCGCTTGAGAATGCCTGCCCGCATCGCAAGCTCCCGCTATCCGATGGCAATCTGAAAGGGGATCTGGTCGAATGCGGCTACCACGGGCTGACATTCGATTGTTCGGGCAAATGTACGGACAGCCCAACGCAGCGGGGGATGACGCCTCGGCGCGCGGTGGTGAAGTCTTATCCAGTTGTCGACCGCTATCGCCTGCTCTGGATCTGGATGGGCGATCCTGAACTGACTGATCCGGACTTGATTTTCCCAATCGAAAACTTTGATGACACGAGCTGGGGCCTGACCGATGGCGGGGTGATGGATATCGATTGCCATTATCTTTGGGTTTGCGACAACCTGCTTGATCCCAGCCATGTGGCCTGGGTACATGTCTCGTCATTCGCCGGCGCGGGAACGGATGAAGAGCCTCTGGACGTCAAAAAGACAGATCGCGGCGTGATTGTCTCGCGCTGGATCGAAAACAAACCACCATCGCCTTACTATGCCAAACTGGTCTCGTTCGACGGCGATTGCGACCGCTTGCAGCATTACGAAATGTGCATGCCCGCAATCGGGCTGAATAAGTCCATCTATACTCCGGTTGGCACGGGTGGATATGACAAAGATCCTGTCGATGAGACATTCATCAACATCTCTTACAACTTCATGACGCCAATCAACGAGGATCAGACCAGGTATTTCTGGTTCCAGCATCGCAACTCTGATCCGGACAATGCCGAGGTTTCAAAGTTCATGAATGAAGGTGCCCGGATGGCGTTTCTTGAAGACAAAGATGTGCTGGAAAAAGTGCACAAGGGCATGAAAAATGCTCAGACACCGCATATTGATCTGGGTTTGGATGCCGGGGCAAAAACATACCGACGCGTGCTCGACCGAGCGATCGAGGCCGAGGCCGCTGTGCCAGAGGGTGCAATTCGGCAAGCCTGAAACTTGAACAGAGGCCAGTTCCCGTCCCCTTATCTTAGGTGTTGCTATAGATGACAGGGAAGCGCCCACAGGCAAAGGGAGTACCCGGTTTCAGGTCGTCATCATGAAGCCATTCAGTGACGCTATCGCGCGGTTCATAGGTGGCACCTTCAACGGCAAAACGTACCGCATATCCACGCCTGCGACGGGTCGAGGTTCGGTTGCCCATCGCCGAATGCACAGTCATTCCATCGAAGGCCAGTGCATCGCCAGGTTCCATCTGTTCATGGTGGAATATGTCATATTTAGTGCGATCCGCCTCGAAATCGGGCATGTCGATATAGTCCGGGTTATCCTCTTCCAGATAGTGAAGAAACTTGCCAAGCTGGTCAGTTTTGAAAGGCCGGTATTTTGCGCCCCAAGCGTGCGAGCCACGGACAAATTCCAGCGCTCCATTGTCTGGGTCGACAGGATCAAGTGCGATCCACATTGTCATGATGGGACCGGCCACAGGCCAATAGGGCTGATCTGTATGCCAGCCGGTCTGGGTGCGTGTGCCAGGTTCTTTCACGAAAATTTGGTCATAGATCAACGAAGTCCAGGGGCTGCCCGCCACCTCGGCCACGCGCTTTCCAATATCTGAGTTCAGACAATAGTCCTGAAAGATACCCGGTTTTTCACGCATATTTTTATAGGCAAAATACCGGTCACCCTTTTTGACCTCTTCGTCCACGGCATCACGCAACTTGTTTAACCAATCGTCTGTGAGGATGTTTCTCAATAAAACGACGCCGTCGCGCGCATACGCTTGCTGAACAGTATCTGTATCCGGTGTGTTTATCATAGTTCTTCCATCCATAGCATCCGCCTCATTTCCCGGCGGGTTTGAATTCAGGCGCAAAGCGCCACGGTCTGCATGGAGTCAGAGAGAGGGTGAACTGCGGCAGTTTATGATGAAGCAGGGCCAGCGGGATCGGGCCGACCATTTGCCAGCAAGATTCCGATGAAACTGTTCAATTTTGAAGGTCATGCGCCATGGTAGCCCACGACCTTTGATTGCCCAAGCTGTTTTTGCGTAATGGTAAATATATTTATTGACGATATATTTTTTCCGATAAATATTGTGCTTGCTATGCAAAAATATTCGGCATTTTCACTCGCCCGTAACGCAATTTCTGGTCATAAGAACTGGTCCCGAGCCTGGCGGAGCCCGCCGCTCAAAGACCGGTACGAGGTGGTGGTGATCGGGGCAGGGGGTCACGGGCTGGCCACGGCTTATTATCTGGCCAAAGAGTTTGGCATAACCGACGTCGCCGTGCTGGAACGGGGCTGGTTGGGTGGCGGAAACATAGCGCGCAATACGGTTACGATTCGGTCAAATTACATGCGTGACGAGTCGATCCCGTTCTACGTCAAATCCGTCGAGATGTACGAAGGGCTGACGCATGAGTTGAACTTCAACATGATGCATTCCAAGCGCACCATGGTGGATGTGGTGCAGACCTGGCCCAAACTGCGAGAGTTGCGGCGACGGCAATTGGTCATGGACATCTATGGCTCGACATATGAACAAATCACCGCAGAAGAATTGCGCAAACGCATACCTGCGCTGACAGGCGGTGGGCCAGATGCGCGCCTGCCGATCATCTGCGGAATGGTCCACACGGACGCAGGTGTAAACCGTCATGATGCGGTGGCCTGGGGCTATGCCCGCGCGGCGGATGCGATGGGGGTGGAGATGCACCAACAGACCGCCGTGCAAGCATTGATCCGTGGCGCTGATGGGCGCATCGAAGGTGTCGAGACCAATCGCGGCACCGTGCGGGCGAAAAAGGTTGTTGTGGCCGTATCGGGCCATACCACGACATTGACCGAGACAGCGGGGCTCAAGCTGCCATTGCGCACGATGAACCTGACGGCCTTTGTGTCCGAACCAGTGAAGCCCTTGGTGGATGTCATCGTAAATTGCCCGGACAGTGGGTTCTATTTCAGCCAGTCTGACAAGGGCGAGATGGTGATCGGCGGCGCTCCTGATATGGGGCAAAGCTTTCGTCGCGACATCAAGCAACATGTGTTCGAAGACACTGTGACCGCGATGCTGTCGCTTTTCCCGAGCTTCAAGAAACTCAAACTAATGCGCCAATGGGGTGGGCATCTTGATATTGCCCATGATGCCTCGCCCATCATGGATCAGACTGAAGTACCGGGGCTGTTCGTGACCGCTGGCTGGTGGGGCGGATACAAAGCCATTCCTGCGGGCGGACTGACGCTTGCGCATCTAGTCGCCAAAGGCGAGCCGCATCCGCTGATGGCCTCGTTCACTTTGGACCGCTTCCGCCATCTAGAGTTTGTGATGGAAGCCGGCACCACAACGGCGAGATAGGAAGGGACGGGATCATGATGCTCATCCCCTGCCCATTCTGTGGCAAGCGCAATGAAAGCGAGTTCGTCTATGGCGGCCCGGTCGGAGCTGCTCGACCCGATACCAACGCCGTCAGCGATGCTGATTGGGTCGAATACCTGACCATAACGCCCAACCCGATGGGGCCTGTGCAAGAGCGGTGGTGGCACGCACGGGGCTGCGGCGAGTGGCTGACAATCTGGCGGGATACCGTGAAACATGACATTGTGGAGGTGCCCGATGGCTCAGATTAATCGCCGCGCAGTGGGTGGTCGTGTTGATCGAAGCCGCCCTCTGACGTTCCAGTTCAATGGGAAAACTTACGAAGGGTTCGAAGGGGACACTCTGGCCTCGGCCCTGCTGGCGAACGGGGTGCGAGTAACAGCCCGTAGTTTCAAGTACCACCGCCCACGCGGCATTGTCGGACACGGTCCCGAAGAGCCAGGAACGCTTGTGGAGCTGGAAGGCGAGGACGCCTCGGGCAACCGTCCTGCGACCACGGTTCCATTGCGCGAAGGGCTGAATGCACGCTCGGTCAATTGCTGGCCATCGCCCGAGTTTGATCTGGGCGGGATCAATCAATTGATTGGCCGTTTTATTCCTGCGGGCTTCTACTACAAAACTTTCAAATGGCCTAACTGGCATCTGTTTGAACCATACATCCGCAAGGCGGCGGGGCTGGCAGCAGCGCCTGCGCAACCGCCTTCATCGGGGCATTTCGAAGCGCGCTACGCTCATGCAGATGTCTTGATTGCAGGTGCAGGTCCCGCTGGCCTGCAAGCTGCACTTGAGGCTGGTCGAGCGGGCAAGCGTGTCTTCCTCGCAGACGAGGGAACCGAAGCGGGCGGCAGCCTCCTGAACCGCACCCTGACCATTGGCGGGCGTCCGGCGATGGATTGGGTGGGCGAAGCGGTTCAAGAACTAAGCCATATGGCAAACGTCACCCATCTTCAGAACGCGACCGTATGGGCCTATCGCGAACACAACCTAATGATCGTCAATGAACGCAAGCCGGATCAGGCCAGCATTCTAGAACGCAACTGGCGGGTCCGTGTTGCTGAGGTGGTGATTGCCACCGGGGCCACGGAACGGTCGATGGTGTTTGCCAATAATGACAGGCCGGGCGTCATGTTGGCCTCATCCGTGCAGGCCTATGTTAATCGTTGGGGCGTGACAACCGGTCAGAGTGTGGTTCTGTTCACCAACAACAACAGCGCTTACGCAGTGGCCGCCGATCTGGTCGCAGCTGAGGTAACGGTTAACGCGATCCTCGATAGCCGCGACACCGTTCCAAGGGAAGCTCTTGATCTGGTGTCGGGGATAACCGTCCATGCCGGAACAGTCGCCGCCGATATCCGAGGGTACAAAAGCATCCGTGCCGTCAAGGCCGTTCACAAGACCGGAGGCACTGGAATCTGGATCGACTGCGATCTGCTGGCCCATTCCGGAGGCTGGAACCCAACCTTGCACCTGTGGTCTCAGTCCCGCAGCACACTTCGGTTTGATGAAGAACTCGCTGCGTTTTTGCCCGATCAACCGATTCAATCCTGTCGGGCCGTCGGCGCGGCGGCGGGGGATCTCACACTGGACCGGATCATCGATGACGGTTCAGAGCTGCCTTATTCGATTGAACCGCTATGGCGCGTAGATGTGCCAGGGCAACGCGGAAGGGCATTCCTGGATATTCAGAACGATGTTGCGGTCAGCGATGTGCATCTGGCGCTGCGTGAAGGATATGACAACGTCGAACATGTCAAACGCTACACCACTGGGGGGATGGGCATAGATCAGGGCAAGACGGGCAATATCAACATCATCGGTACCGTCGCACTGCAACAGGGCGTTCCATTGCAAGAGGTTGGCACGACGACATTCCGCTCTCCCTACACGCCGATCTCATTCGGCGCGATCGGTGGGCTGCGCGAGGACTCGGTGCTGTTTCCCTACCGACACACGCCGGTGACCCAATGGAACAAGGATTATGGCGCAGTGATGTATGAGGCTGGTGCCCGATGGCGCCGTCCGGGGTTTTTTCCCAAACCCGGTGAGGGCCTGCAAGAGGCGGTGAACCGGGAATGCCGCGCGGTGCGTGAAGGCGTTGGCGTATACGACGGTTCGCCGCTCGGCACGTTCGAGCTTAAAGGGCGCGATGCTCCGCGCTTTCTGGATTTTCTGTATTCGAACATCCTGTCCAGCCTGAAGCCCGGCGATGGTCGCTATGGTCTTATGTTGTCGGATGACGGTCTGATCATAGATGACGGGGTGGCCTTTCGGCTGGATCAGTACCGCTGGGTGATCTCGACCTCAACAGGTCACGCGGACGCCATCAACCAGCACATGGAAAAGCTGCTTCAGACCGAGTTTCCTGACTGGCAAGTCATGATCACAACTGTGACAAGCCAGTGGAACAACGCCACCATTTGTGGTCCCCGCGCGCGCGATGTCATGCACGCGCTGTGTACGGATATCGATCTGTCGCCCGAGGCATTCCCCTTCATGTCGTTCCGGGACGGTACGGTTGCGGGGTTCCCTGCGCGGGTTGTGCGCGTCAGTTTCACCGGTGAACTATCCTATGAGGTCAACGTTGCCCCACGCCACATGGCCGCCTTGTGGGACAAGGTGATGGAGGCTGGTGCACCCTTTGGTATCCTGCCTGTAGGATCGGAATCCAGCCATGTCTTGCGTGTGGAAAAAGGCTTTCTTTCGCTGGGGCACGAGGTCGACGGTACCGTGGACGCCTATGACCTGGGCATGGGCTGGGCAATGTCGAAGAAAAAGCCCGACTACCTAGGCAAGCGCTCGGTCCACTTGCGCCGTGAAGCGGTAGGGGAACGCCGGGAATTGGTCGGCATCTTGCCCGAAGACCCTGACAAGCAAGTGCCCGAAGGCGCGCCACTAACCCCTGAAGGTCGCAAAGAAGCGACCGAAGGATTGGTTACCGCCTGCGTCTGGAGCGTCGTCAACAATCGCTGGGTTGGCCTGGCGTTGCTGAAGAACGGGCAGGAGCGACACGGGCAAACCGCGCATGTTCGGCTGAAAGACGAGGTGATCCCGGTGACCATCACAAAGCCTGTATTCCATGACCCCGAGGGTCAGCGCCTGAGGTCCTGAGATGAGCTACGACGTCAAGATCGAACGCCAAACCCTGAATGCGCTGTTTGACCTCAAAGGGGATCCCGAGGTCGTTCAAAATTGGGCCGAATTTTCTCTGCCAAGCCGCCCCAACACGAGGGCGATGCAGGAAGCGTTTGAGGTATATCACATTGGACGCAATCACTGGATTGTACGTGCTTCGCTGGAACTGGAAGAGGCACTGGAAGCACAGCTCAAACCAACGGATTGCCCTGCGGACATCAGTATAGTGCGGATATCGGACACCCTTACCTTCTTTAGTGTCGCCGGACCCCAAGCCGCTGAAGTGATGGCTATTGCCTGCCCGCTTGATCTGCATGTCACTGCTTTTGATGAAGACGCAGTAACCTATTCCGAGTTGTTTGGCCTAAAAGCACTTGTGATGCGCTACGAGGCTGGTTTTGAGTTTGCGGTTGAACAGAGTTTTGGCGACATGGTTCAGGATTATCTGACCCGAGCAACTGCCTGACGCAATTCGAAGCAGGGGCGGTTTACGCCTTATGGCTATTCATTATCTCGGCGGTCTATATGCATATCGTCCAGGAACAGGGTTCAGATAAGGACATAGCGGACTTATCGAAAGTCATTGGCTGGCACAAAATCCTTTGTGAAGTGTTGCTTTTAGACGGGACATCGCGCCACAGGTGCAAGGCTTGCAAGTTCCGGTCATTTAGTATACCGCCGCATACAATTAGGATCCTCGGGCGTTCATAACGTCTTTGAGCCCCTGCTAATCGAGCCACATATACCGGAACGAGCCATGAGCCTTTACACCAACTACCTCGACGAAATTGAAGCCCGCAAAGCGCAGGGTCTGCATCCGAAACCGATTGATGACGGCGCGCTTGTCAAAGAGCTTGTTACACAGATCAAGGACGTCGATCATGCGCATCGTGCGGATTCTCTAAACTATTTCATCTATAATACGCTGCCCGGCACGACCAGCGCCGCTGGCGAGAAGGCACGTTTTTTGAAAGAGATCATTCTGGGCGAAGCGCTGGTTGACGAAATTTCAGTACCCTTTGCCTTTGAACTGTTGTTGCACATGAAAGGCGGTCCTTCGGTTGAGGTTCTTCTTGATCTGGCTTTGGGTGGTGATCCCGAGATCGCAGGGCAGGCGGCTGAAGTGCTGAAAACACAGGTCTTCCTATATGAGGCTGATACGGATCGTTTGAAGGAGGCGTTTTCTGCCGGAAATCCGGTCGCACGCGACATTCTTGAAAGCTATGCGCGGGCCGAGTTCTTCACCAAGCTGCCCGATATCGAGGAAGAGATCAAAGTTGTCACGTATATCGCTGCCGAGGGCGATATTTCGACTGACTTGCTGTCGCCAGGCAACCAGGCACACTCGCGCTCGGATCGGGAGCTGCATGGCAAGTGCTTAATCTCGCAGCAAGCGCAAGACGAGATTCAAGAATTACAGCGCCAGCACCCAGATAAACGCGTGATGCTGATTGCTGAGAAAGGGACAATGGGCGTTGGCTCGTCCCGGATGTCGGGTGTCAACAATGTGGCGCTTTGGACCGGCAAGCAGGCCAGCCCATATGTGCCATTCGTAAACATTGCCCCGATCGTGGCCGGCACGAACGGTATCTCTCCGATCTTTCTGACCACCGTTGGTGTGACGGGCGGGATTGGTATCGACCTGAAAAACTGGGTCAAAAAAGTCGATTCCGAGGGGAATCCGATCCTCAACAATGACGACAGCCCTATCCTGGAGCAAAAGTACTCGGTCGAAACCGGGACAGTGCTCACGATCAATACGAAAGACAAAAAGCTTTATGACGCCGATGGCGCCAAAGAGCTTGTTGATATTGCCTCGTCCTTCACTCCGCAAAAGCAGGAGTTCATGAAGGCCGGCGGATCCTACGCCATCGTGTTCGGCAAGAAGTTGCAAACATTTGCAGCACAGACACTGGGAGTCGAGCTGAAGTCGGCATTTGCGCCTTCGAAAGAGATCAGCCGAGATGGACAGGGCCTGACCGCGGTCGAAAAGATCTTTAACCGCAACGCTTTGGGAGTAGTGGAAGGCACGGTCTTGCACGCCGGGTCGGACGTACGGGTCAAGGTCAACATCGTAGGATCGCAGGACACCACTGGCCTGATGACCTCGCAAGAGCTTGAGGCGATGGCGGCGACCGTGATTTCTCCAACCGTCGATGGTGCGTATCAGTCCGGTTGCCACACCGCCTCGGTCTGGGACAAGAAGGCGCAAGCCAACATCCCCAAACTGATGGCGTTTATGAACAATTTCGGCCTGATCACAGGGCGCGATCCCAAGGGTGAATATCACTCGATGACCGACGTGATCCACAAGGTTCTGAACGATATCACCGTGGATGATCGCGCCATCATCATTGGGGGCGACTCGCACACGCGCATGTCCAAAGGTGTGGCTTTCGGGGCGGATTCGGGCACCGTTGCCTTGGCACTGGCCACGGGCGAAGCAACCATGCCCATTCCGGAATCTGTGAAGGTGACGTTCAAAGGCAAAATGGCCGATCACATGGATTTCCGCGACGTGGTCCACGCGACACAGGCGCAGATGCTGAAGGCTTTCGGCGATAACGTGTTCCAAGGGCGTATTATCGAAGTTCATATCGGAACCCTGCTGGCGGATCAGGCTTTTACCTTCACCGACTGGACGGCCGAGATGAAGGCGAAGGCCTCGATCTGTATTTCCGAAGACGAGACCCTGATCGAGTCACTGGAAATCGCCAAAGGTCGGATTCAGATCATGATCGACAAGGGCATGGAGAATGAGGCGCGGACCCTGCAAGGCCTGATCGACAAAGCCGACGCACGCATTGCAGAGATCAGATCCGGCGCAGTTCCAGCCCTGAGGCCGGATGAAAATGCCGAGTATTTTGCCGAGCTGGTCGTTGATCTGGACGAGATCAACGAGCCCATGATCGCCGACCCTGATGTGAACAACGCGGATGTCTCCAAGCGTTATACGCACGATACGATCCGGCCTGTTTCCTACTACAAAGGGGAAAAGAAAGTGGATCTGGGATTTGTCGGATCTTGCATGGTCCACAAGGGTGATCTGATCATCGTATCGCAGATGCTTAAGAACCTTGAGAAGAAGGAGGGCAAGATTGAATTCAAGGCCCCTCTGGTCGTCGCGGCGCCAACCTACAACATCGTTGATGAGTTAAAGGAAGAAGGTGAGTGGAGTATTCTTCAGGAATATTCCGGTTTCGAATTCGACGATCTTTTCCCCAAGACATCAGCGCGAACCGAATATGAAAATACGCTGTATCTTGAGCGTCCGGGCTGCAACCTTTGCATGGGTAATCAGGAAAAGGCTGAGAAAGGTGATACTGTTCTGGCGACATCTACCCGCTTGTTCCAAGGGCGTGTTGTCGAGGACTCGGAAGATAAGAAAGGTGAATCCCTTCTGGCTTCCACACCGGTAGTTGTACTGTCTGCCATCCTCGGGCGAACTCCGAAAATCGAGGAATACAAGGCCGCTGTCGAAGGGATCGACCTGACCCGCTTTGCACCTCCGGTCGCCAAGCCCGCAAATTCCAATTCGGCACATTTCTGATTGGAGAAGGCCGGTCGCCGCTAAGGCGCACCGGCCTTATGCTGTTTAACAGGATCCACTCTGAATCAATAAGCCTAGCAATACTGGTTTTGCGGTATGAGATTTTGGCCCCCTTAGGTAGAGTGCCACGCTGGAAATCTAAGACTATACAATGCGAATAATCCGCAATCGCGCATCGCCTTTCTAGCAAAGAAAGTACTGTCGTCGCAGCATTTACCAGCCCGCGGATATTTCGTCCCCAAGGCCCTTTCCACTAAAAAGCCCTGTGCGTTTCACGTCCTCGCGGTGCCATGGAAGTTCTCCGCTTCCGCGTTTGCAGCGCGAAGCATGAAGGCGTGTTCTGAAGCGACGAAGATCATGGTCACCCCATAGTCGCGCAGCTTGAGTCCGGCTTCTGCGCTGGCTGCAAAGGTCATCAGCGTCTTGTCATGTGCGTTGGCTGCATCGCCCGAGCGTCGCATTGCATCAAGAACCTGTGGGTCGGACTGATCGGTCACGCCGTAACATACCGCAAGATCCGCAGGTCCTACAAAAATCCCGTCGATGCCCTCGGTCCCGGCGATATCATCGACTTCTGCGACGCCTTCTGGTTCTTCGATTTGGGCAATGATAATCGTCTCCTCTTCGCTTTGCTTGAGGACATCAGCCATGGATCGGGTCGCAAACCCTGCCCACCGGGTTGATCCGGCATAGCCGCGACCACCATGGCCAAAACGACCCTCGCGCGCAATGCGACGGGCCTTTTCGGCGCTGTCAACATGCGGCACAACAATACCTGTCGCGCCACTGTCGAGCGCCTTGAGAATTTCGTCCGCAGACCCAGTCGGCACCCGCACCAACGTCGGCAACCCCAGAGCCCGGGCGACGGCGAGGCAAACATCCAACCGACCCCGGTCAAAGGGTGCGTGTTCCGCATCCAGGCACAAGAAGTCCAGTTTTGACTTGGCAATTATCTCGACCAGTTCATGGGCTGGTGTCTTGAGAAACGTTCCGACGAGAGGCTCGCCAGCAAGCATGCGTTGTTTGAAATTCATGGGAAAGTCCTGACGGTTTTGTTTGGGCGGCACATGGCAATTGGCAGCCAAGCGGTTTGGAAACATCGGCCATAGCGTAGAGCATTGAAGTTGGCAGGGCCAGACTATCGAACAGTCGTTATTGCGTTTTCACCCGAAACGCTGTTCTTGTCGGGACTTGCCGGTAGTGTTGGCAGGCGCAACTCTGAAAAGGTGCTCTCATGGTATTCGATATCCGTTCCAAATGCTTCACAGACCTGGTGCACCCTGACGCTCAACTGGAAGAAATCGCTAGCGGTCTGGGGTTTACCGAAGGGCCAATATGGCACCCCGAAGAGCATTGGCTGGTATTCTCGGACATTCAGGAGAGCCATCAATACAAGTGGAGCGAGGGTGAGGGAGTTCGCGTTTTTCGCACCCCTTCCAACCAAGCAAACGGAAATTGCTTCGACAAAAGTGGGGCAGTGATCTCTTGCGAGCACGCCAGTTCGCATTTGGTACGCCATGATCACGGCGGCAAGCGGGTTACTTCGATAGCCACGCATTTTGATGGCAAAGAACTCAACAGCCCCAACGATGTTATCTGCGACTCGCACGGTCGGATTTGGTTCACTGATCCCAGTTTTGGTCGTATCCGAGAGGATCTTGGCATTCTGAGAGAGCAAGAACTGCCGGTGCAAGGCGTGTTCCGGCTGGATCCCGACGGCACGTTACACCTTGTCGCGGATGATTTTCAGCAACCCAACGGGTTGTGTTTGTCAGCTGACGAAACAAGGCTGTTTGTCAATGACAGTTGGGGTGGTCATATCCGCGTCTTTGATGTCGCCACTGATGGCTCACTGACCGGTGGGGTGGTCTGGGCCGATGTTGTTGGCGATGGGGAAGGGGTGCCGGACGGTATGAAGTGCACCCGCGACGGCCAGATTTTGTGCAATGGTCCCGGCGGTGTACATCTGTTTGATGCCCAAGCGCACTGCCTTGGTGTCATTCTGACGCCGCAGAAATCTACCAACTTCTGCTTTGGTGGGGCCGGGTTCAGCATGCTGTACATCACTGCCTGCACGTCCGTTTACCGTATTCCGACCAACATGACGGGTCTGGCCATGATCTAAAGGCCCACTCGCGCCATGCGGTCCAGAATATCGACACCCTGTTGCTTCCAGAAATGAAGCAGATCGATGAAAATCCAGTTCTCGGCCAGTTTATCACCTTTGCGACGATAAATGTCTATCACCCGGAACTCACCGGCTTTGTCAGTGGCAGGCATCCCCATGAACCCGCCGGTTGGTCGGGCGGTAAAGTTCGGCCAGCCAAAAAAGCCGCCATAGTGGCCCTCGGCCATGCGGCAGATATGGTTGGTATTTGACCGGTCGGCAAACCCAGCACGGAACGGGCCAGCGTGTTGTTTGGCGTAACGTTCGATTGTGTAGGTCGCACCGATACCGGATGGCCCCCACCAGATCATGTCTTCGCACCATGTGCGGCGCAACTCATCTTCAAGGCTGAGCCCGCTGTCCCACCGCCCAAGATCGGAGATCATCGCGTTGATAGCGGCCAATGTCTTTTGGCCGTCTTCGGCGGGTTGAGGCGTGAACATCAGGCCGTCATGGGTCATGGGCCCGGGCTGGACAAGTTGTGCGGCGGTCTGCGGCGGGAAGGGCTGCAACCCGGCCTGAATCATGAAATGCGGGATGTCGAAATACATCGCGGTTTCGACAATCTTACCGTGCTCAATCCTGTTGAACTCGCAATAGCGCAGCAAGGCCATTTTTCCGGTTGGCGCAATGCCCAGCCAGTCCTTGTCGAACAGCCCCATGAGATGGCCCATCGAAACAACCCAGACTGAATTGAACCCGTCGATTTCATTTTGACCAGCCATGAATACGTCCATCCGACGCTGCAAGTTGGTTAGGCTGTGATTCAGCGGCTGCCAGAATTTTTGCGCCACGTTGCTAGCGCCACGCTGCTCGTTGAATGGGTGAAAGCCGCGCCACAGGAGGTCCTCGGCGCAATACTCAGCGATCACATCAGAGTGGGCCGATTCCTCTGCATCGCTCAGAGCTTTGTAGAAGTTCAGGACAATTTCTTTCTCGGCTTCGTAAGACATATTTTTTACTTTCAATGCTTTGCCCGGAGGGAAGCGTCAGTCTTTAGCAAGATTGCGGACGCTTTTGCATTCGCTTGCAAAAAATACTTGCCAGATGTTCCTTTGGATGTCTATGCTTTTGCAAACGTATGCACTCAGGTGCAACTGGGAGGACAGTATGGCCGAGATTCAACTGCGCAATGTTGGAAAACGTTGGGGTTCGTTTGTTGGAGTGGACAATTTCGACCTGACAATATCCGACAAGGAATTTCTGGTGCTTCTCGGCCCGTCGGGTTGCGGCAAGACCACGACGATGCGCATGATCGCAGGTTTGGAAGACGCAAGCGAGGGTGATATTCTGATCGACGGTACCCGCGTCAACGATATGGAGCCAAAAGACCGCGACGTCGCGATGGTGTTCCAGTCTTACGCTTTGTATCCGAACATGAATGTCTACGAGAACATTCGTTTCCCGCTGAGGGTACGTGGCATCGACGCTTCCACCCATGACGAAAAAGTGCGCCGTGCGTCGGCGATGGTAGAGTTGGACGACTTTCTGCATCGTAAGCCGGCAGAGCTGTCAGGTGGGCAACGTCAACGGGTGGCTCTGGCGCGTGCGATTGTACGCGAGCCCAACGTGTTCCTGATGGATGAGCCGTTGTCCAACCTTGACGCAAAACTGCGCGTTTCGACTCGCGCGCAGATCAAGAACCTCAGCCATGAACTGGCGGTGACTACGATTTATGTGACACATGACCAGATCGAGGCGATGACACTGGCCGATCGCGTGGTGATCATGAAGCAGGGTGTTGTCCAGCAGGTTGGCTCTCCGACGGCGATCTACGACGAGCCTGCGAACACGTTTGTCGCCAGCTTTATCGGCAACCCGGCGATGAACCTGGTTGATGGCGATGTTCAGGGCGGTGTGTTCCGCGCGCAGAATACCGAAGTGCATGGTCTGAATGCTCCGGATGGCCCAATAACTTTGGGTTTCCGCGCCGAGGACGCCAATGTCGTAGAAAGCGGGGGCGAGATTAACGCGCCCATCTATACGCAGGAATTGCTGGGCGATAGCACCATGGTCTCGGTTCGGATCGGCGGAGCGCTGGTCTCGGTCAAGGCCGACAAAACCTATCGTGCTGAAATCGACGATCAGGTGTCGATTCATATCCATACCGATCACTGTCACCTGTTCGATGCGCAAACCGGCGCGCGCCTTGAGATCTGAGAGACGAAAACCAATCCCGCAATGACGGGACAATCTCGGGTGCAGGCTTCGAAGATGCACCCAATCACCTAGGGAGGAATCAAAATGTTTCTAAAGAAAATCGCATTGGCCGGGTCACTGACCGCCTTTGCTGCGAGCGCGGGTTATGCCTGCGAGATCACGGATCGGGTCAACATCGTCGGCAACGAATTTGCCGCCATTCAGGCTGTGGCCGCTGCTGCAAAGGAATGCACGGGCGCATCTGTTGAATCCAACCTGACATCCGAACACCAAACCATCAACGTCGCCGGTCTGTCGGGCAATCCGTCGGAATACACCTCAGCCATCATCGCCAACAGCTCGATTGTGGCGTTGATGAATGAAGACGTTATCCGACCGCTCAATGACCTGGTCGAAAAACATGGTCAGAACCTGCAGCCGGGACAGTTGATCAAGATCGGCGATGACATCATGGCCATCGCCTTCATGGCCAACGCTCAGCACCTGATGTACCGCAAGGACGTTCTGGAACAGGCAGGCGTCGAAGTGCCAACCACGTATGAAGAACTGCTCGAGGCGGCCGAAGCCATTCGCGCGCAGGGCATAATGCAAAACCCGGTTGGTGGTGCTTACGCTGCGGGATGGAATCTGGCGCAGGAATTCAACAACATGTTCCTTGGCTATGGAGGTACTCATTTCAAGCCCGGCAGCGCAGAGCCCAACGTCAATACCGAGGCCGGTGTCAAAGCGCTGAACATGATGAAGGCTTTGTCCGAGTATATGAACCCCGACTTTCTGACCCATGATTCCAATGCCACCAATGCGGAATACCGCGCGGGCAATGTGGCGATCATGAATATGTGGGGGTCACGGGCGTCACAGCAGACCACAACCGAAGGTGTCTTGCAGGAAGTAATTGATGGCCATGCAATTGCAGCGCCGCTGACCGTGGGTGGCGGCACGACTCCGGCCTCGACCCTTTGGTGGGACGGATGGACCGTCGGCAAGAACATCTCGGATGAAGAGGCTGAGGCGACTTTTGTCGCGATGACGCATGGCGTCCGCCCCGAAATGTTGAACGATGAAACCACGCCGCTGGCAGTCTGGTTGATCGAAGGGTACGAACCTGCAGACGACGCGCAGGGTGTATTTGACGCTGCCAAAATGGGCACGACGCCTTATCCGATGCTGCCCTACATGGGTTTGATGCACAGTGCACTCGGCAATGAACTTGCCGATTTCATGCAGGGCAAGGAAAGCGCTGAACAGGCGCTGGCCGATGTCGAGGCCGCCTATCGCGCCGCGGCAATCGAACAGGGCTTCCTACAGTAAAACGCCCCTCGCGGGTGCCCAATTCGGGCACCCGCCCAATCAAGCCGACACGGGAATTGCGACATGCGCCATAAGACATTCCTTTGGTTTTTCCTGCCCACAGGACTTGCAATGCTGCTGTTCATTGCAATGCCCATCGTCTCGGTGGTGATCCAATCCATTTATGCCCCACACCCGGCGGTTCTGGTGGAAGTCGAAAACTGTACTCCGCTTGTCGGGTGCACAACCGAGACCACCATCGATCAGGAAGCCACCGCAGCGCTTCGTGCCGAACAACCATTGGGCAGATTTGTCGGGCTGGATATCTACTTTGATCGCGGCCACCTGGCGATACAGGAGGTTGGCGAAATCTGGGCGGCGAGCGATACGTGGGGCGACCTTTTCTCAGAGGTCGGAAACTTGCCCTTCTATCGGGCCATGGCCTTTACGCTGACCTTCACATTCATTGTGACACCCCTCACGATCATTCTGGGGCTGGTGATTGCGCTGGCGGTCAACTCACTGCACCGGCACCTCAAGGGTTTGATGATCTTCTTCTCGCTCTTGCCCATGATTGTGACACCGCTGATCGGCTCGCTCATTCTGTTTTGGATGATTGACAGTCGTGGCGTCATCGGCAACGCCCTTGTAAACTTGGCCGGAGATCCGGATTTCAGTCTAAAGGCTTCGACCGGGCTGATGTGGGTGGCGCTGATGGTTTATGGCGTCTGGAGTTCGGCCCCCTTTGCCTTCGTGGTGTTCTATGCCGGTTTGCAAACTTTGCCCAAAGATCAGATCGAGGCGGCCCAGATCGATGGGGCAACCCGCTGGCAACAGGTCAAATTCGTGGTTGTTCCCCATCTCATGCCACTGGTTACGTTTGTGGCGCTGATCCAGTTGATGGATAATTTCAAGGTGTTTGAACCGATTATTGGCTTCAGCGCCGGTGCCCATGCGCAATCGCTCAGTACTTTCATCTTCAACGACCTCGGCGGTGAAACGCGACAGCTGTCCTCTGCAGCCGCTACGTCTGTGATCACGATTATCGGGGTCGCCATTCTGTTGTCGCCCGTGCTTGTCCGCACCTGGCGTGACTTCAAAGGAGCAAGATAACATGGCCAGTCGTGCGCAAAGAATGCCCAAAAGCCTTCGGATTGCTTCGTCGCTTTTTGTGATCCTTTGGTTCATCCTGGCCGCTTTCCCGTTCCTCTGGACGGTTTGGGGGTCGTTCAAGGTAGAGCTGGATTTCTTCTCGATCGCCGATTGGACCAACGCTCTAACCGGCGCGCGGACCGAGGCAGTTTATGGCTCACCCTTTACCACCACCGGTTACGAAGGGGCTTGGATTCAGGAAGAATTTTGGCGGAATGTTCTGAACACGGGGATCGTTTGCGTCTTTGTGGTCGCCATCTCGCTGACCATCGGAACGCTGGGTGGCTATGCGCTTTCGCGGTCGAGCTATAACTACACATTCTGGCTTTTGATCACGGCGCTGATCTTCCGCGCAATGCCGCCGATCACGTTGGTTTCGGGTTATCTGTTGCCCTTCTTTGAATGGAATATCTGGGGGATACTTCCGACGACAATTATCGTACTTGTCGCGATCAACCAGCCGTTCACCCTGTGGATGCTACACGCCTTCTTCAAGAACATCCCCAGCGAGCTTGACGAAAGCGCAAAGGTCGACGGCTGCAACCAGTTTCAGGCCTTCCGCCGCGTGATCATTCCGGTGATGTGGCCGGGTGTGATCACCACGGGGCTGTTCTCGTTTCTTCTGGCCTATAACGACTTTGCCGTTGGGGCGATGCTGTTGTCAGAAAGCAACCGCACAATGGTTCCAGCCATCGCCGCGTTCCTTGGTACAACGCAAACCGAGGGCAACGTAA
The DNA here is from genome assembly GCF_056539785.1 of Ruegeria sp. B11. NCBI lineage: Bacteria > Pseudomonadati > Pseudomonadota > Alphaproteobacteria > Rhodobacterales > Roseobacteraceae > Ruegeria > Ruegeria sp. B11. The sequence goes on from NZ_JBQFVO010000002.1 coordinate 277,659, forward strand.
TGTTCGCCGTTGCGGCCGTGGTTTCTGCGACGGTTCCTCTGTTCATCTTGGTGATGTTCTTCCAGCGTCAGATTGTGGGCGGTTTGACCGCCGGGGCTGTGAAAGGCTGACGCTGATGGGACGCACGCATCCTCAGTCCGTATTTGCCCATGCGCACGCAGCCAGCCTGAATATGGCTGCGTGCCGGGCAAGGCGACCAGGGCGAATTCCTTTTGCTTTGATGCGCGCAGGGCCTTGCGGGGCGTTTCTCCGCAGACGCCTTGAACAGATCCTATAGAGACAAAGTTAATGGAACGCCTCGACCGTAAACCCTTTCTGAAATTCACCGCCGCGCAACGCCATCCAGGCAATTTCCGGCCAGCCTATGAGGGATTCTTCGCCCCCGGTGCACATGTCAACGTGGTGCATCCATTCAACGAGGTCGCGGGTGGCCTCGGGCTGCACGATCACGTCATCGCCCCGCTCGCAGCCTCCTTCGATGGGCTTTTTCGGCGCGATGATATCGTCATGGCCGGTGTATTTGAAGGACAGGGCTGGATCAGCGCCACCGGCTATTTCGTCGGTCGGTTCTCGCGCGACTGGCTTGGTATCCGCGCCACAGGTGAGCTTGCCTATCTGCGCTTCGGCGAGTTCCACCGCATGCAGGATGGCAAGGCGGTGGAGAGCTATATCTTCTTCGATATCCCAGAACTGATGCTGGCTGCAGGGCAATGGCCGATCACCGATAGCCCGGGCAAGACCCGTGGCTTCACCGGGATGATTCAGGGTCCAGCAAGCCATGATGGCATCTTGACCACGCCGCAAGACCCAGTCGAGGGGGCCAAGAGCTATCGTATGGTCACAGAAATGCTGGCCAAGCTTGCCACCAAGAACGAGGCCTGGCGCCCATTCTGGCATGACAACATGGTCTGGTACGGCCCCGGCGCCTTCGGTTCTTTCGTCGGGCTCGAGAGTTTTGCAAGCTTCCAGGTGCCTTTCGAGGCCACCTTCGAAGGTTGGTCCGGAGGTAGTGCGGGAAATGGCATGACTGCGCATTTCACCCGCTTCGGCGAAGGCAATTACGTATGCTCGGGTGGCTGGCCTTCCTTGACTGGTGTCCAGGTGAAACCCTTCCTCGACCAGCCCGCAAGCGAAAAACGCGTCTTCATGCGGGTCTGCGACTGGTGGCGTCGAGAGGACGATCTGTTGGTCGAAAACTGGGTTTTCGTCGACATCCCGCATGTGTTGTTGCAGCTGGGATATGACCTTTTTGCCGACATCGCCGAGCAAGCCGCATGAGCAGCTCTGCAAGACATAACGCCGTTGGCCGCCACCCGGCGCTCAACCGGATGCCGAGGGATTTTCTGTCAGCTGATTGAGCTACCCGATGAAGACAGAATTTCTATTGGCACCAATACAAGGATGAGAAAGATGAAGGGTTCCCGCCCGGAACAGGCCGTGCTGACACGTGATACGGACCTCGACAAAACAGAAGACACCCGCCGTGTGATTGAAACCATGGTGGATGGTCTGAACGATCACCGTATCGATGACATCGGCGAATTCTTCTCGGAAGGCTTCCGCTGGATGGGCAATCAGGGCTGTGGCACAAAAACTGGCCTGAAAGAGTTTCAGGACAATTGGCAACGCCCGTTTCAGGCGGCTTTTTCGGACAAGACCTGCATCGACGAAGCGCGCCTTTACATGGGCGAATGGGCGGCTGCGTTTGGCCGACAGGAAGCAACCCATTCGGGTGAGTTCCTGGGGATCGCCCCCACCGGAAAGCGGGTCGAGATCCGATATATGGATTTCTGGAAAGTGGTCGACGGCAAGATCGTCGACAATTGGGTGAATGTGGATTTCGCCCATGTAGCGGCACAGCTGGGTGTCGATCTGTTTAACGGCGAAGGCTGGGAAGCATTTGACCGGGGTGAGAAGTCTCCGCCCCGGCCTGAAACTAAGGATTAGGACAATGACAATCGAGTATCTGAAACGTGGTAAGTCCGATGCTGACCGAGCCGAGGATGACGCCAAAACACGCGCTGTCGTCGAAGCGACGCTGAAAGACATCGAAACACGTGGCGATGCTGCGGTACGCGAGCTAAGCGAGAAGTTCGATAACTATTCGCCAGCATCGTTTCGGTTGTCTCAAGACCAGATCGACGACCTGATCAATCAGCTGACGGATCGAGAGCTGGCGGACATCAAATTCGCGCAGGAACAAGTGCGCAACTTTGCACAAGCTCAGCGCGACTCGATGCTGGATATCGAAGTTGAGACTCTGCCGGGCGTCATTTTGGGCCACAAGAACATCCCCGTACAATCGGTGGGGTGTTATGTGCCCGGCGGCAAATTCCCGATGGTGGCCTCGGCGCATATGTCGGTGGCGACGGCCTCGGTGGCGGGCGTGCCGCGCATCATCGCCTGCACCCCTCCGTTTCAGGGCAAACCCAACGCAGCGGTGATCGCCGCCATGTATTTGGGTGGGGCGCATGAGATTTACGTGATGGGCGGCATTCAGGCTATCGGCGCCATGGCGTTGGGAACCGAGACGATTGATCCAGTCCACATGCTTGTCGGTCCGGGTAACGCCTTTGTCGCAGAAGCTAAACGTCAGCTATTTGGCCGCGTCGGTATCGACCTATTCGCCGGCCCGACCGAGACCATGGTGATTGCTGATGAGACCGCCGCAGACGCAGAGCTGTGCGCGACCGATCTTCTGGGTCAGGCTGAACATGGGTATAACAGCCCCTGCGTATTGCTGACCAATTCTCGCAAACTGGCCGAGGACACGATGGCCGAAGTGGACCGGCTGCTGGGCATTCTGCCGACAGCGGGCACCGCAAAAGTATCGTGGGAGGAATATGGCGAAGTGATCGTCTGCGACATGTATGATGAGATGCTGCAGGTTGCTGATGACATTGCATCTGAACATGTGCAGGTCATGACCGATCGCGACGACTGGTTCCTTGAGAACATGACTTGTTATGGCGCACTGTTCCTTGGCCCGCGTACCAATGTCTCGAACGGTGATAAGGTTATTGGCACCAATCACACGCTACCCACCAAAAAAGCTGGCCGCTATACTGGTGGTCTATGGGTGGGTAAATATCTGAAAACACATAGCTATCAAAAGGTTCTGACTGATGAGGCAGCAACCTTGATCGGCGAATATGGCTCGCGCCTATGTATGCTCGAAGGTTTTGTGGGGCACGCCGAGCAATGTAACGTCCGCGTACGGCGTTACGGCGGCATCAATGTCCCCTACGGCGCGCCTGCACCTTACAGGGACGCCGCAGAATGAGTGACAGGCATACTGAGCACAAGACCCTGATCGCACAGGTCAGGGCTGCGATGTATGACTTTACCGAAGCCGGTGTCCGGCAGGCGTTGGATAAGATTTGTTCTCCCGACGCTGTGTTCCATCTGAGCTATCCGTTTGGCGACACCAATGGGAGTAGTGCTTATTACGATTGTTGCTATCGCGATCTTCTGACCGCATGGCCCGATCTTGAGCGCCGCGATTATATCGTCATGGCTGGACCTGATGAATTCGGGGCTGATTGGGTTGGATGCGGCGGGTACTATACCGGCACTTTCGCGGGGCCATGGCTGGAGATTCCGCCGACAGGCCATCAGGTCACCATGCGGTTTCACGAGTTTTACCGGATCGAAAATGGCAAAATCGCCGAGGTGCAGGCGCTTTGGGACATCCCCGAAGTGATGATGCAAGCGCAGGCCTGGCCCATGGCACCCGGTTTGGGGCGGGAATGGCATGTTCCGGGACCCGCGACGCAGGACGGGCTGGTGCCCGGCCCGTATGACGAGGCCAAGGGCAAAGAGACTTGCCAGCACATTGTCGACATGCTGAATCATCTGACCAAACATCCCGCAGAAGGTGGTCCGGAGGTGATGGAGATGGAGCGGTTCTGGCATCCTCGGATGAACTGGTACGGCCCCTCGGGGATCGGCACAGGGCGGGGTATTGCGGGGTTCCGTAATTGGCATCAGATTCCATTCCTCAACGCAATGCCGGATCGCGGGCAGGATGTAGATGAAATCACCTGTCATTTCTTTGGCGACGGTGACTATGCGGCTGTTACGGGTTGGCCCAACATGATCCAGACTGTCACCAATGATGGCTGGATGGGGATTGCACCGTCGGGCAAGAAGATCACGCTGCGCAGCCTCGATTTCTGGCGGCTTGAAAATGGCAAGATTCGCGAGAACTGGGTTTTAGTTGATCTGCTGGATACCTATCGCCAGCTGGGTGTTGACGTCTTTGCCCGGTTGCGAGAGTTCAACATGGCGCGCGTTCCGGGCCGCATTCCATTTCCGGTTGGCGAGGTTTGATATGTCCCAATTTCCCAGCACCCCAAGTTTCAATCTTAACGGCAAACGCGCATTGGTCGCGGGCGCGTCGTCCGGTATCGGCATGGCCTGTGCCGTAGCGCTGGCAGAGCATGGTGCCGAAGTGACACTGGCGGCGCGGCGCAAGGATGCGTTGCAGGATCTGGCAACAGAGATGAACGCTCGGGGATGGTTGGCGAATATACTTGAACTGGATGTTTCTGACGTTGCAGGCACTGCTGATGCTGTGGCGCAAAACGGGCCGTTTGATATCCTGCTGAACTCAGCCGGTCTGGCCCGACACAGCAGGGCCGTGGACACACGGCCCGAGGATTTTGATGCGGTAATGGATGTCAATGTCCGAGGGGCCTATTTTCTGACCCAAGCGGTGGCAAAAGGATTGTTAGAAGCTGGGCGCCCCGGATCACTGATGAACATCTCCAGCCAGATGGGCCATGTGGGCGGGCGGGAAAGGGCGGTCTATTGCGCGTCAAAATTCGCGGTCGAAGGCTTTTCCAAGGCGATGGCGCTGGAGTTCGGCCCTGCAAAAATTCGGGTCAACACGATCTGCCCAACTTTTATTCTGACCGATTTGACCAAGTCGACTTTTGATGACCCGGACAAGCGCGCATGGATATTGGACAAGATCAAGTTGGGCCGTCCGGGCGAGATCGAAGACATCATGGGGGCAGTGGTTTATCTTGCCTCGGATGCATCGGCTTTGGTGACGGGCACCGCGTTGATGATAGACGGAGGTTGGACAGCAGACTGATGGCGGCGCAAAAAGTTACATCCATGGAGGTCGCCCGCCTTGCCGGGGTCAGCCAGTCTGCCGTTAGCCGTGTGTTCACTCCGGGGGCTTCAGCCTCGAAGAAGACGATTGAAAAGGTTCGTCAGGCCGCCAAGCAACTGGGGTATCGGCCGAACGTCCTTGCGCGTGCCGTAGTGTCCGGCAAAAGCCGGATCATTGGGCTTGTTGTGGCGTATCTGAATAATCAGTTTTATCCTGAAGCACTGGAAAGGTTGACGAATACGCTGCAGGAGCGCGGCTACCATGTGATGATATTCATGGCATCGAACCAGGCCGAAAACGTCGATAGCGTGGTCGAGGAATTGCTCGACTTTCAAGTCGACGGCATAATCGCGGCATCGGTGGCCCTGTCGTCGACCTTGTATGAACGTTGTCGGACCGTTGGCGTGCCGATGGTGTTGTTCAATCGGGCACAGGATGACCTCACTATGTCATCGGTTACATCCGACAATGTCGCCGGTGGCCGAAAGGCAGCCGAGTTTCTGCTGGCTGGCGGTCATGAGAAGATCGGATATATCGCCGGATGGGAGGGCGCTTCGACCCAGCGCGATCGTGAAGCGGGATTCGTAGCGGCCCTGCAAGAGGCGGGTGTCAAACTGCACGCCCGTGGAGCTGGAAACTTCATCGCAGAACAGGCGCGTGAGGCAACGCTACGCATGTTCGCGTCCGATCCACCGGACGCTGTGTTCGTGGCCAATGATCACATGGCGATCTCTGTGATGGACACGCTGCGGTTCGAGTTGGGCCTGCAAATTCCGGCCGACGTCTCGGTTCTGGGATATGACGATGTCGCCGTTGCCTCTTGGCCAGCCTACAATCTGACAACTATTCGTCAGCCTGCCAATCGGATGGTTGCCGAAACCGTCGATATTCTACTTAGCAAGATCGAAAATCCCGCTGTTGCGCCGCGCCGCACCGAGATTGACGGACCTTTGATCGTTCGCGGCTCCGCCCGCATACCTGAAGGATGGAAGACATGAAGGGATTTGATCCCAAATTCAAAGATTTCCCGGATTATATCATCGGCATCACCAAAGAGATTTGGGAAGACCGTGGCATTGCGACTCTGCATCAATATTACAGCCCAGACATCGTCGTCCGCTCGCCCGGTTCGGTTGTGTTGGGTAACCAGAATGTCATTGGTGCAACAATGGCCACGTTGGCCGAGTTCCCCGACCGTCAGCTGCTGGGCGAGGATGTGATCTGGTCGGGCACCCCGGAAGAAGGCATGCTGAGCTCGCATCGTATCCTGTCGACCGCCACGCATCGGGGCAATGGTGTCTATGGCAAAGCCACCGGAACACGCTTGCGATACCGAATTCTGGCCGACTGCCACGCCATCGACAACATGATCGATGACGAATGGCTGATCCGAGATCAGGGTGCGATTGTCCGGCAAATGGGCTGGGATCCCAAGGAATATGCCGCCGATCTGATAGCGCGTGAAGGTGGGGCCGAGGCCAGTGTGAAGCCTCTGTCACCCAAGAACGACATCGAAGGCCCCTACAAGGGGTACGGCAATGACAATGAATGGGGACACCGCCACGCGGATCTGCTGACACGGATAATGAATGCAGATATGGGCGCGATTGAACGAGAGTATGACCGAGGCGTGCAGACCGAATATCCCGGCGGTGTCACGGGCCATGGCTGGGATTCGGCTGATCGGTTCTGGATGTCTTTGCGTGCAGCCATGCCAAGCGCAACGTTCACCATCCATCATCAGATCGGGCGCGATGATCCGAATATGCCGCCCCGCTCGGCCCTGCGCTGGAGCTTGCATGGCAAGCATGACGGTTGGGGCGTGTTCGGCAAACCAACAGGTGCTGAGTTGTATGTGCTGGGGATCAGCCATGCCGAATGGGGCGAGTTGGTTGGAGGCGACATCAGGCTGCGACGCGAATGGACCTTATTCGATGAAACCGCGGTCTGGAAACAGCTTCTGTTGGAAACCGGGGATCTCTGATGCTTCAAACGCGCGTCGCATTGGATGCCAGTGAAGGAACTCGGCGGTACCACGGCCACCGGGCGTCCTTGCGGGCGCGGCGGCTGAATAATCGCCCTCCGGGTGCATGAGGATCGAGACCTCTTGTACCAATTCAATGAACGGAGACCATTATGAGCACGATCCAACAACGCATTGTCCGCTACGGCGAACTGCAGCCTTGTAAAACCGCATTTATTGACGCGCACACGCCCGGTTCGGACCAGAAGGAAAACTTTACCATCGTAGGCGGTGGCGTATCCGAAAGCCCCGATCAGCATGTCCACATCACCGACAAAATCGGTTTCAATATTGGCGCGGCGGGGCAACCTCCGAAATGCCGGAATTCGCTGCACAGCCACACCACGGCCGAGGTGTTCTTTGTCGCCAAAGGACGTTGGCGGTTCTTCTGGGGTCGCTATGGCACTGCGGGCGAGTTTATTGCCGAGGAAGGTGACATATTTAACATTCCAACTGGCATCTTTCGCGGTTTCGAAAATGTCGGGCAGGATTATGGGATGATCATGTCGATCCTGGGCGGCGATGATGCGGGTGGCGGTGTCACCTGGGCACCACAGGTGATCGAAGACGCGCAGGCGCATGGGCTGATGCTGGGCGACAATGGCGTGCTGTATGACAGCAAGAAGGGTCAGGAACTGCCCCACAACGTGCGCCCCATGCCGCTGCTGAACGAAGAAGAGCTTAAGAGCTATCCGGAAGTTCCGGTCGAAAATGTTATCGGCAAATATGTGGCACGCTATTGGGATCTGATGGCGCTTTCCGCTAACAAGCCAGCCAAAGTGATTGGCGAAGATGCCCTGATCACGGATAAGCCGGGGTTTGAGGTCGATTTCCTCGGACGCGGCTCTTGTTTGAACGAACCCGTCGCGGCGCATATGCCCGTCGTCCTCATGCCTGCGAGTGGTCATTGGCGGATTACAGTCGATGGCTATGAAACAACTTTGTCCGCAGGCGATACAGCGCTGGTTCTGTCAGGTGAAAGCTACAGTATCGTGCCCTCAATGACCGGAGAGGCAGGTCTGTATCGTATCACGGCAACGGACGATCCCGCCGGTGCTACCTGGACCGGTGCATAAAGGCAAAGTTGCGCGCTCCGATCTTTTTCGGGGCGCGCAGTATGTGACCCGTGCTTCACTTTGGACTCGGCACAGGGAAGTAATTGAATTGGAGATGACAAGATGACCCGAATTTCAACCACCCATGTGGGAAGTCTGCCGCGCAGTCAGGAAGTCGTCGATTTCATCTTCGCGCGTGAGCGGGAGGAACCGTTCGATCAGACAGATTTTGATGCCTGCATGACGAACGCGGTGTCCGAGACCGTAGGCAAACAGGCTGCAGCGGGGATCGATATTGTATCGGATGGCGAGACTTCGAAAATCTCTTACGCGACCTACGTCAAGGACCGCTACACCGGGTTTGCAGGCGACAGCCCGCGCAACGCTCCGGCTGATCTGAAGATGTTTCCGGGCTTTCTTCAACGTTTGGCGAATGATGGCGGTACTCCGCAATACGCGCGGCCCATGTGCGTAGGCGATGTGCGCTCGAAAGGGCAGGGCGAGTTGCAGAAGGATATCGACAACCTCAAAAGAGCCATGGTGGAGCACGGGATTGAGCGCGGATTTATGAATGCTGCCAGCCCGGGTGTGATCTCTCTTTTTCTGCAGAACGACTATTACCCGACGCGCGAGGCGTATTTGGCCGCGCTGGCCGATGCGATGAAATCCGAATATGAAACCATCGTCGCGGCGGGCCTGGATCTTCAATTGGATTGTCCCGATCTTGCCCTGTCGCGCCATATGCTGTTCACCGACCTTTCTGACGAGGAATTTGTCAGTATTGCCGAAATGCATGTCGAAGCGCTGAACCATGCATTGCAGGATGTGCCCGCCGACAAGGTTCGGGTTCACATCTGCTGGGGCAATTACGAAGGTCCGCATTGCTGCGATATCGGAATGGACAAGGTGTTCTCGACTTTGATGTCAACCAAGTCGCGCTATGTGCTGTTTGAAACCTCGAACCCGCGCCATGCACATGAATGGACGGTGTTCCGCGACCGCAAGTCCGAGATACCGGATGACAAGGTACTTGTGCCGGGTGTGGTCGATACCACCACAAACTTTGTGGAACACCCCGAACTGGTCGTGCAACGTCTTGAGCGGTTCGTGAACATCGTGGGAGCGGAGCGGGTGATCGGCGGATCGGATTGCGGTTTTGGCACTTTTGCGGGGTTTGGCGCTGTCGATCCTGATATCGCCTATGCCAAACTGGGTGCGCTGGCCGAAGGGGCTGCTCTGGTCAAATGACATCACTTGTCCTTTTGCCGGGCATGATGTGCGATGCTCGGCTATTCTCGCCGCAAATTGGTGCATTGTCTGGCAGATATCCGATATTTGTCGCCCCCATTGGTGCACATGATACGATGCAGGCTCTGGCCGCCGAGGTTTTAAGTCATGCGCCCGACCGGTTCGCCTTGGCCGGTCTTTCCATGGGAGGCATTGTTGCGATGGAAATACTGCGGCAAGCACCGGGGCGTGTAGCGGGGATGGCGTTGATGGACACCAACCCGCTGGCAGAGGTGGATCAGGTCAAGGCGAGGCGTGAGCCCCAGATAGAGGCGGTTAAAAACGGTCGGCTACGCGATGTGATGGCCGAGGAAATGAAGCCCAACTATCTGACCGATGGCCCTGATCGACAGGCAATTTTGGACCTATGCATGGATATGGCTATGGCCTTGGGGCCGGAGATTTTTGTTAACCAATCCATGGCCCTACGAGATCGCCCGGATCAAAGTCCCACATTGCGCGCTTTCAAGGGATCTGCGCTGGTCCTTTGCGGTCGTCATGACGCGTTATGCCCAGTCGAACGCCACGAATTGATGCATGACCTGTTGCCGCAAAGCCGGTTGGAAGTCATCGAACACGCGGGGCATTTGCCAACTCTGGAACAACCGCGGCAAACCACGGCGGCGCTGCTGCGCTGGCTGGAGACAATCGAAACAATCTAAGCCGGATTTCCGCAAGGCCGTAGATAGCTCTGGTGGAAACTGACTATGATATTACTCTGTCGGACTCGGAGCCTCATTCGTAGCGTGGATGCAGCAGTAGCTTTTAAGGGTTTCAGAAGCACCCAAATCTTGTTCAGAGCCTACTGTTACGATCAAAACTGCACTTAAGTCGGGGCGCACGCGATACACCAAATACAAGGCCTGCTACCAAGTCTCTGACAAAGGTTGCTTTGTTGCACGCAGCCACCTGCGGAATGTCCCGGAAGTTGGAGGAATTTGCTGTTTGGCGTGACAAACTTTTCAATCGTCCGGAATGCCCCGGTGGATGATTGTCTGGTTTAGCCATGAGTGGCGATTGCGGTCGCTGCGTACCGGACAGTTTGATCGTTCTCTGCAACATTGACAGCTTCGAATAGCAAATGTTGTTATCGTAACGGCAGGCATCGTCCCGAGGAGAAGAGCTATGCAAGACGTCGCGGATCAATCCGCTGGCTATGATGAGCACATTCTGATTTGTGACGATGACATCGAGTTTGCTCAGGGTGTTTGTGCATTTCTGACTGACAAAGGGTACAAAATCGAACACGCGCAAGATGTACCCGCTGCGCGGTTGATGATGGCTGATGAAACCTACAGCTTGTTTCTGCTGGACCTCGTGATGCCAGGAACTAGTGGTAAGGTGTTATGTCACGAGATTGCTTCGCGCATAGATGCCGGGATCATCATGATCAGTTCGATTGATGACGACGCCGAGCGGATTTCCCTGCTGGAACTGGGCGCGGATGATTATATCATTAAACCATTCAACGAGTTGGAACTCCTCGCGCGCGTGCGTGCTGTGCTGCGCAGGCGTGCTGGTGGCACGCAGGGAAAATCCCGGGTTACCCGGTTCGGAGAATGGGAGCTCGTTGAAAACGAGCGACATCTCAAAAGTGAAGATGGTCATCTCATCACACTCACCTCAAGCGAAGTGCGGGTTATGCGCTTCTTTGCTGAAAACCCGGACGTGTTGTGTACCCGAGAAGACCTTCTTGCCGTTGCCCGGACCCGACAGCATGGCGGTGCAGGAGACAGAAGCGTTGATGCTCTGATCAAACGGTTGCGATCGAAGATTGAGAGCGACCCTTCAAATCCGGAATATATTCGAACGGTCTGGGGGCAGGGTTACATCTTTCGTCCCGGCTGAACTCCGGTATCAAGCGGCAACAGCACATTTGCCCTAAGGCCTCCGCTCAGGCGGTTCTCAAGCGTTACAGTGCCCCCCTGATCAACCACAATCGCCCGGACTATGGCGAGGCCGAGGCCCGTTCCGGGTTCGGTGGCGCCTAGTCTCTGGAAAGGCTCAAACGCTGTTTCAAGTTGTTCGGCTGGGATACCTGGTCCTTCATCGTCTATGTGAATTGCGGCCATATCATTCGAGGTGGTCAAAGAGACACTTGTTCGGCCCCCGTATTTGACCGCATTTTCCAACAAGTTTCTAAGAACCCGGGTAAGCGCGTTGTGTCTTCCTTTGACCACCGCAGACTGTTCGATGGTGCAGGTCACATCGCGACCCGCCTCAACCTGCTCGTCTACCAACGCCTCAACCAGTGAGCGCAAATCCAGGCGTGCAAGCTCTCCATCGTGATGCGTTTCACGATTGAGGTCGGTGACGGAGTTCACAATATCGCTGATGGTTTCCAACCGCTTGAGCAGTTGCTCTTTTGGTGCCGTTGGTTCCAGTTTCCGGATCTCATCGTGCATCCGGGCAATCGGTCCCTTCAGGTCATGCCCGAGGCTACGAAGCAAGGTTGTCTTGTACTCAAGCGCCAGAACAATCCGGGCTTCCATGCGATTGAACGCAATAATTGTGTGGCGGATATCAATGGCACCCGCCTCGACGAGTGGGCCGACTTCTTCACCCCGGCCGATCAACTCGGCATTGACGGCCATCGCGCTCAGCGGTCGCATCACTTTCTGAATAAGAAACGCAAGTGCGCAAAGCAGGGTAAGCGCGACCAGACTGTCGATTGAGCCAACGATGACCAAAGGTACGATGTTCTTGTTTTTCATGAGCAAATAGCAGTTCAGCCATTCGTCATCATCCTTGAGCCGGACCGAAAAAACGCTCACCAGAAACGCGTCAACGCTTTCTGCATCGATAGGTTCGCCCGAGTGGCTCTTGAACAGTTGCAACAGCGCGCTTTGGTCGTGTTTGGCGTCAACGACCGTGTCTGCCACGGACAGTTCCGCGACGGCGATCCCGCGGTGTTCCAGCCGCGCCGTCAGCCAGTTAGCCAGATTCGGGCGGTCGCGGCCATTGGCCAAAGTGGTTGCTGCATCCTGCGTGCCGACCCTGACACTCCATTCTGCAGGAAAGAAACCAAGCGCTGCTTCGGAGCGGCTGTCAGGAGGCACGCGGGCCAGGGTTGAAACCACCTGCGCAAGAAAGGCATCGCCCCTGTTTCGGATCTCTTCAGCGCGAGAGTTTCGGATCTGGACCACGTCGGTGACTACCGAGAACACGCCGACAATCGTCCAGCTGATAAGCACGATGCTCATAACTTGTGTTCGAAGTGTCAGATCATTCCAGCGCATTGCGCGTAGGCTCCCTGTCCCATCCCCCTCACTTGGGACGCTAATTCAAATACCGCCGCATTCCCAAGCGGAAATTGCAACCACCATGCCGCTGATGACGCAAAGGGGTTTCACCCACCGGTACCGCATTTCGGGGCACTCGGTTTCGCCAGATCGGCAAACAACCGGCCAAATTCGTCAATTGAATCAAAGTGTGACAAGCCCTTGGGGCATCGGCGGCTGGTCTCCAAGTATCACCCACAGAGTTTTTATTGGGAGCCAGCTATGTCAAAGCATTCATCCGTTCATCCACAACTTGCCAGCGCCCGGCGCGCGCTGAGGGGCAATCTGATTGCCACCGGCGTTTTCAGCGGTGTTGTGAACCTATTGATGCTGACAGGGCCGATTTTCATGCTTCAGATCTATGATCGCGTGATGTCTAGCCAAAGCGTGAATACGCTTGTCGCGCTCAGCACACTTGTCGCCGGTCTGTACCTGTTCATGGCCTTGATTGACGGCGCGCGGACCCGTGTGCTGGTTGCCATGGGGCATCGCTTTGAACAAAGGCTCACCCGAACAGCGTTTGATTGCACTTTGTCCGAGCCGTCGCGCAACCGTCCGGGTGGCAACCCGGCGGCGGCAATTCAGGATGTCGAGAAAATTCGCGGTTTCCTGTCGGGCCAAGGTGCCGGAGCTTTGTTCGATCTGCCGTGGATCCCGGTCTATCTGGGATTGGTTTTTGCCATGCACATGTGGCTGGGTATGGTCGGTGTAATTGGCGCGCTGGCATTGGTTGCCATTGCCATCGTTACGGATATCAAAGTCCGCGCTGCCGCGTGCGTTCAGTCTGAGCATTCGGCCAAGCGCAACCGTCTGGCAGAAGCCAGCCGCCGGAATGCCGAAATGGTTCGTGCGATGGGGATGCAGTCCAATCTGGGCAAAACCTGGCAAGATGTGAATGATCTCCACCTTGGTGCGAGTGCTAAGGCGGCCACTACTGTCGGAGTGTCTGGTAGCTTTACCAAGGTGTTCCGCCTGGCACTTCAGTCCGCCGTTCTTGCGGTCGCCGCTTATCTTGCCATCCATGGACATATATCGGCTGGCTCAATCGTTGCGGCATCGGTCATCATGTCCCGTGGCTTGCAGCCTATCGAGACTCTGGTCGGTAGTTGGCGCAATCTGGTTGCTGCCCGGCAAGCATGGGCTCAGCTGAAGCAAACTCTTTCTGGTGACGAAGCTGACCATCGTATTTCCATGCCCAAGGCACAGAAGTCGCTGACCGTTGACGGCCTGATCGCTGCCCCTCCGATGGCCACTGCCGCTGTTCTCAAAGGTGTTGGTTTCGATATGAAAGCAGGCGAGGCACTGGCTGTGATTGGGACGACCGGCAGCGGAAAATCAACCTTGGCGCGCACACTTGTTGGTGCATGGTCGGCGGCCAAAGGCAGCATCAGCCTCGACGGTGTGCCGATCGACCAGTACCTGCCTGAGGAGCTTGGCCCCCAGATCGGTTTTCTGCCGCAGGATGTTGAGCTCTTTGACGGAACGATCGCCCAGAACATCGCGCGTTTTGATCCCGAGGCGACGGACGAGATGGTGATTGCCGCCGCCAAGGCAGCGGGTGTTCACGAACTGATCGCTAGCTTCAAAGACGGCTATGCCACCTCGGTTGGCGAGCGTGGCGCGGCCTTGTCCGGTGGTCAGCGACAGCGTGTTGCCCTTGCACGAGCGCTTTATGGTGATCCATTTCTGGTGGTTCTGGACGAGCCCAACTCGAATCTGGATGCCGTGGGTGAGGCCGCACTGAACCATGCCATTCTCGCCGCCAAGGCACGCGGGGCGATTGTGATCGTCATCGCGCACCGGGCGAGTGTGCTGGGTTCAGTCGACAAGATTCTGATCATGGAAGACGGTCGCGCTGGAGATTTTGGTCCTCGAACAGAAGTGATGGAGCGGTTGCGTCAACGCAATCAGGCCGCCGCCGGAGCTGCACGGCCTGCCGCTGAACAGAAGACCGTCGAACAACCCCAACAAACAGAAATCGTTGCCGCCACGGGCTGACCCAGTCCCGCGCTGTAAACAGAATGAATGGAGGAAGTCATGAATACCAACAAGAATTCCAACACGAAGACCGAAGGGTTTAGGGATCGTTCTGCCCGATCCATCGGCTTTGGTCTGGTCACAATTGCTGTGCTCGCCATAGGATTCGGTGGTTGGGCGATGAAAGCCCCGATGTCCGGGGCGGTCGTGACGGCTGGTAGTGTGGTGGTCTCGTCCGACCTCAGAGCTGTGCAACATCCCGACGGAGGTATTGTCGGCGCCATTCACGTCAAAAACGGAGATAGGGTTCAGGCTGGCGATGTTGTTCTGACACTTGATGATCAGCTGTTGTCAGGCAGCCAAGCCTTGGTCGATGACAGGCTCGTGGCGCTTGAAGCGCAGTTAGTTCGTCTGACGGCCGAGCGCGATGGTCTGGACGATCTCGTACTGTCCGAGGAGCTTGCGGCCCGGAAAGACGAAGACAAAATTGACCGCGCACTCGCAACGCAGCGCGTGGTGATGGAAGCACGTCGTCTGTCGCAGGATGGTGAGGTCGCGGCCTTAGAAGAGAAAATCGAACAGGCAGAGCAGGAAATTGTGGGCCTGGAGGCGCAGCGCGAGGCTTCCGAAGAAGAGATCAAACTGATCGACAGCGAATTGGAGGGTCTGACGCAGCTCTTTGAAAAGGGTTTAGTGCCTGGTACCCGGGTGACGACTTTGCAGCGTCAAAGAAGCAGTCTTGTCGGTAATAGTGGCGGCCTGACCTCTCGGATTGCAGTCGCCCGTGGTCGTATCAGTGAGACGCGTATCCATATCCTGCAACTGGAAAAGACCTTCCGCGAGCAGGTGATGAACGAGATCTCCTCGCTGGAGGTCGAACTGGATGGCTTGAAAGAACGTCGGAGCGCGGCCGCGTTGCAGCTGGCGCGGGTTGACCTTCGGGCTCCGGCGGATGGCATCGTGCATGAATTGGGGGTGCATACAGTCGGCGGCGTAGTGTCTCCGGGCGAAACGCTGATGCAGATCGTGCCCGAGGATGACGGGTTGGTGGTGACCGCTAGTGTCATGCCACAGGACATCAACAATGTCTCCTTGGGCCAGGCTGCGAGCGTGATGATCGGGGCGTTCGATCAACATGTTGCCCCTCGGTTGGATGGGCACGTTGAGTTTGTCTCGGCTGATTTGAAAACAGATCAGATGACTGGCTTACCCTACTACGAGGCGCGGGTTGCTCTAAGCGAGGAGGCTGTCGGACTTTTGTCTGACCGCCAGTTGAGCCTGCTGCCGGGTATGCCGGCTGACGTCTTCATCGAAACCGGCGAACGGACCCTTTTACAGTACCTTCTTGATCCTCTCAGTAAGCAAATCCGGACCACGTTCCGGGAGGTCTGATCGATCCCATGATGTGAGCTGCCCAATAGGAAGAAACAGCTAAAACCAGCGCCAGAAATGGCGCTGGTTTTTTCGATCCTGAAGGCGAGGAGGGGCGAAGGTGGTACCTGAGCGGGTGCTGGTCCACATCTTGGAAGCGCGTCCTGTCTGAAAAGAGATGATGCCCGCTTAAGAGCCTATTTTTGTCATACTTTGTAACAATTTAGCCCCCTTTTTCGCGTTGTAATGAAGGGGCCGGATAACCACCTTTTTGTTATACCCGAGGAGGAAGTTTCTAAGATTTTTTGGGTGCTAAACAAAGTGTGTAACAAGGAGAAATACAATGAAACATGTAACCGCTACGAGCTTCGAGAAAGCCAACGACGATGTCATCGCCGTGCCCCCAATTCAGCCTTTTCCAAAGTGCGGAACCGAGGTGCCAAATGATGGTGAAGACCTGGTGGCTGTAAATCCGTTGCCGATTGATCCGCTGGTTGCCGATCCCATCGAAGATCTGGTTGCCGTGAACCCGCTGCCTTTTGGTGCGGTTCCTGCCGGTGAAGGTGACGACGTCACCGCAGTTTCCCCGATCATGCCTGACCCCCGGTGTGGTACCGAGGTTCCGCAGGATGGTGAAGACCTGATCGCAGTAGCCCCGCTTCCTTATGGTGCGGTTCCTGCTGGTGAAGGTGACGATGTGACCGCAGTTTCCCCGATCATGCCTGATCCACGTTGCGGCACCGAAGTGCCTCAGGACGGTGAAGATCTGGTTGCAGTGAACCCGCTGCCCTTTGATCCGATCGTTCTGGATCAGGGTGATGACGTCATCGCTGTACCCCCGATCCTGCCGCTGCCCAAATGCGGCACCGAAGTACCGGAGGATGAGTATGACCTGACGGAAATGGCGCCTCCGCCGCTGTGCGAAATCGTACCGACTGCAGGCGGCGAAGACATCTGCGGAACCCCCGTTCCGACCGACAGCTTCTTTGTCGATATGGTTGCCTAAGTGGGGCGAAAACTCAGCGATCATCTATCGCTGCACAACCAAAATCCGGGCGTCTTAGTTCCTGTTGAAACGGACGCCCGGGCAAACAGAGGGAAAACCAAACTCACCGGCTGGGGCCTGAAACAGGCGCCAGCCGGATCGCTGGTTTTCTCAGGCCGTGAATTCCATTTTTGTCATACTTTGTAACAACTTAACTGACTTTCGCCTGTTGAGATCAACAGCCTGAAAAACCACATCTTTCCTATGATCTGTGATGCGTATGGGCCCGAACCTCGGGTGTCGACCATCCAGGAAACAGGAGGAAAGACATGAAACATGTTCGCAAATCAAAATTCCAGCCCAACTCGGCGAGCACGCTCAACATATCGGTTGGTCTTGGTGAAACGGATGACGATCCTATCGTGATCCCGCCGGTTAGTCTGCTGTCGGAAGAAAGCAGCGAACTGCAGGACTACGTCTGGGAAGATTCAGCCTCGGACGACGAGACTGTGGCCAGCAACAAACCTGATATTCCCGTCTGGACCGGTGGTAAATCACCTGGCGATGGCCACAGCGGTTGGTGGGATAAATATGGGACCCATCTGCATGACACCAGCGGCACCTATGTCGGCCGCGATGTCAAAGCCCGTGGTGAATACAAAATGGCAGGCGGTGAGGTGAGCTTTGAAAACCTGATGCACCGTCTCTCAAGTGGGCAAAGCAAGGGGACATATCTTTACACCCGTATCGAAGGGAATGACGGGGATAACGTCATCCAAGGTTGGAACCCCGAAAACTGGGATAACTATGATGGCGGCACCTCGATCAAGAATTACTATTCCAACTATCATCATCGGGACAATATCTCGGGCGGTGACGGAGATGACATCATCATCGCCTACCGTGGGAACGACCAGTTGTTCGGTGATGGCGGTAATGATGTCATCTATGGTGGCGGTGGCCACGACTACATCGATGGAGGTGAAGGTGATGATCAGCTGTTCGGCGAATCCGGCAACGACAAGATCATTGGCGGCGGAGGCAAGAACATCCTTGTTGGCGGCGAAGGCGATGACATCCTGATTGCCGGGAATGAAGGCGACAAACTGTACGGTGGTACTGGTAACGACCTTCTTGTCGGCGGTGACGGTTATGATGTCCTGTTTACCGGGCATATCGACGAAACCTCTGCCGACACGCTTTACGGTGGAAAAGGGGCCGACACGTTCGTTATTGGCTCTGTGCCTGAACCAACAACTCATGATCCCAACCATAACCAATCGAATGGTCTGGGCGAAGAGTGGCTGGAAGAGGCAGGTAATCTGGCACTCGCCAAGATGCTGCCGGGCGCGAAGCTGTTCATCAACCTTGCCAGAGGCCTGATCGACGGGATCAAGAACATGTTCAAGACCGAGGAGCAGGTTGTCGAAACCGTCAACCCGCCGAAGGTGTCTCTGGTCGAGATCCTCGACTTCAACCCGCTTGAAGACAAGATCATTGTACCAGTCAACGTGGAGGGGCCAGTAACGCTGGACCTGCAAGCATCGATCGTCGATGGCGCGGCATTCGATCTGGTCGCGCTTGATCCGGCCGACAACAAGTTCAAGGTGATTACAACCTTCTATTGGGATGAGGCGTCGAACATCTTTCCGGGCGCAACAAGTATCTCGCAGCAGAACACAGATGCCTTCATTCAACGGTTGAAAGAAACCGCTCTGATCACGGGGCCGGATGGTGCGCATTATGGCTTGGGCCAAAAGATAGACCTTGGCCTGAGCAGTGAAGACCTTGCAGGTCTTGGAACCAGCAAGTTCGTCACATTCGGGGCGTTCGGCGGTGTTTCGATGGTCGGCTTTCACGATGAGGATCGTCAGTTGGGAACAAACCACAACGACGTTCTGCAAGCCTATACGTCCGAGCGCGATACCCACGGCGGAAACGAGGCCGAAATCCGCAATGACGGCAATGATGTTCTCTACGGCTTTGGCGGTGACGATATCATGGCTGGCGGTGGCGGCTTTAATAAGCTGTATGGTGGAGAAGGCAATGACACGGCCTGGTATGGTGACAGCCTGAGCGGCATCTATGTCGACATGAACAACAAGGCGGAAGATGCCAGCGGTGAGTATTACTGGGCCTGGCATGGCAACAGCGCCAATCCGTTCGATCTCAATGACGAGATTCGCGACAAGGAAGGCTATGATCTGCTCTGGAGCGTCGAGAACATCTATGGCAGCGACCATGCTGATGTGATCATCGGAGACGAGGGCGATAACGTCTTCACTTCGGGTGATGGCAAAGACGTGCTGACCGGTAACGGAGGAGCTGACACCTTCATTCTGAACGGCGGCGAGAACACGATCACCGATTTCGATGCCAATGAAGGCGATCGGATCGAGATCGATCTAGACGCTTATGGGATGACCGGTTGGTTTGATCTGGATCACCGCATCGAAAACGGCCAGATCGTGCTGTTCAACAAGCTGACAGACGAGATCATCGTGCGCTATGACGATGACGGGAACGGATTTGACCCGTCATACATCGACCTGCGCAGCTTGGTTGGCAACGATGAAGAAGGCTATCAGGTTGTCTACGAACCGCCCTTTGGTGCAAACACGCTGGAGTGGTTCGAGAAGTATGGCAACCGGATTGATGCCGAGGTCGGCGAAGAGCTCGTTAACGTAGATGGCACCGATAGTTGGGACTACATGATCGGCGACACCGGCAGTGGTGGACTGACCCTGAATGGTGGTGCTGGTGATGACTACATTGTTGGCGGTGCGCTCAATCAGTTCGCTACTCTGAACGGCGGCGACGGCAATGACACCATCGTGATCCGCAAAGGCGCGATGATCACCAATGCAAATGGTGGAGACGGCGACGACGTCATCATCCTTGATGCAGACCAGTCTTCAGAAGCCGGGTTTGCCAATATGTTCGGTGGCGAAGGCAGCGATACTTTTGTCATCACCGGCCCGGGCAGCCAGTATGGTGGTCAGGTGATCCGGGATTTTGAGGCTGACGACTCGATTGTTATCGATCTGGAAGGGTTCGGGATCTCGTCTCTGGATCAACTTCAGATCGAATGGCGTTCCAGCACTCACTGGGTCACGGCAAATGGCCAAAAGGTGATCAGCGTACAGGGTGTTGATGAGCATTTCGATGTCATGCAGCACATCAGCGAGCTGACGGCTCAGCAATCACAGGATTGGGGTCTCTGATCATCGCCTGATTACCAAAAAAGCTTCAGCCGGTCTGGATCGGCTGAGGCTTTCTTAACAGTTCGATCTGGCAATAATGCAAAGTTAATTATTGCGACATTCCAAA
Organism: Ruegeria sp. B11; assembly: GCF_056539785.1. Classification (NCBI taxonomy): domain Bacteria; kingdom Pseudomonadati; phylum Pseudomonadota; class Alphaproteobacteria; order Rhodobacterales; family Roseobacteraceae; genus Ruegeria; species Ruegeria sp. B11. The sequence goes on from NZ_JBQFVO010000002.1 coordinate 298,090, forward strand.
TTTGGCGAAGACTCGCGCAACTGCACCGATCTTTTGCTCAAACCCCGCTATAACCCACTGACGTACAGCGTTTTTTAGCGCATCAAAAGGTTGGCATAGGCCCGCATCCGCTCAGATTAATTCGTTAATGAACTCTTAACGTGTCCTGAACTTCTGACTTGTTACGCAAGTTGGGCCTGAATTCATCGGGCTAGTAAAGCCGAAATATTTGGGCTGAAACAACGACAAGATGGGAGTCTGTTTCAAGATGAGTAATGGAACATATGAAGAATTTCGCGACGCTTTGCGTGCATTTGAATCTGGTTGGGATCGAGATCGATACGACGCAGGAATCATTCAGGATTGGCAGCTGAACCAATGGGCGGGAGGGGCCGTTGCCGACTTCTATCCAAGCTATTCCAGCTGGTCTGATCTAAGCAGTGATGAATGGGACGCGATGTCCTATCGCTCGATGAACTCGCTTGGTTTTGTTGGATATCAGTTCGGCGAGGCGCTGTTAATTGACCTCGGGTATTACACCGATGATGTCTATTATGGGAATGGCGCGGCTTCGAACACCTGGGATGGCACATGGACCGGTAAGAACGGGGTGAATTCGCTGGCAGAGTTCACAACCGCCGAAGCGCAAGAGCGCGCTATTCAAGAAGCGTTTGGCTACAATCTTCAAGTCATCGAAACCGGGCTGGGCTATCAGGGAGAGAGCCTGTCCGACTATCTCGGCACGACACGCACTTATCTGGAAAATGGCCAGGCCGTCTCTGTCACGCTCAGTCTTCCTGGCATAATGGCCGCCGCGCACCTGCGGGGGGCATGGGGTACGTTGGCTCTGCTTCAGGGTGGAAGTGTATCCACCGATGAATACGGTACTTCGATCCTGCGGTATGTCTCGCAATTCGGCGGTTATGACGCGCCGAGTATCGAAGACGCTATCAAGGTATACACCGACGGTGTCTTGCCCACGGATACAAATGGCGGCACCGATAACGGGAATACGTCGCCGCCCGTTGTCCCACCGGTCATACATCCGGAACCCACGGAACCAACCGGCAACGGGACTGCTGACACCACAGAAGATACTGCGGATGTGGTGATTAACTGGGCTTGGGGCACGAATGCAACGATCCCGGATTTCGACCCTACGACAGATACGATCTTCATCGCATGGGTCGGTGCCGACGCGTTGGAGGTTGCCGAGGTTGATGGCGCGGTTGTGTTCTCGATCCCGTCCAATAACCAGGTCACGACCCTCAGCGGTGTGACACTTGCTGAGCTGAGCCCGGCAAACTTCGCTATTCTGGACAATACCGCCGCAGCTGAAGTGCTTGGGCTGATAGGCACTGATGGTTCAATGCCGACCAGCGGTGGCGATGGTGGCGGAGATGGTGGTGGCGGTGGCCATAGCCACCAACATATGCACGTCATGCTGGGCCTTGCCAGCGAGGCACAGACGGTCGAAGGCTTCCTGCCCGCGATGGGAGATGTCATTGAAATCGGACCGGACATTGGGACTGATAACTTCTCGATTTTCGAAGAGAGTGGGGACGCTCTGGGGCAGACCGTTAGAATTGAGCTGACCTCGGGCAATGTAACCAAGCAGATCGTATTCACTGGCTTTGGCCTGTCCGATCTTTCGCTCAGCAATTTCTCTATCACGGATCAGACGGTGTTGAACGAAGTGTCCACAGCTTTGGGGCAAGTTATCGTCTCGCCGGGAGACGGAGAGGGCTATGACCTCAGTTATGATGCAGACGGGTCAAACCCGCCCGCGATCACCGGCAATGCAGACACGGGCGGGGTGAAATACCGGGCCGATAGCAACGCTGACGACATAACCGGATTCCGCCCCGGTGTGGACGAGTTGGACTTTGGCGGTACGTCGGTTCACGGCATGATCGTCACCAAATCCAAGGCCGGCGAGATTGTTATCGACAGCCCATGGTCGGACGCGGCGCAAATCGTGCAAGGTGTCACCTTCCAGGACGTGACCATCGACAGCTTTGGTGTGGTCGGCAACGAACACCTCCGTCAGGATATGGGCGGCGTTCTTAGTTGGGAGCAGGGCGTAGGACCTCGCGATGCTGACACAGTCTATGTTCGTAGCCACGAATATGGCGTGCACGAAGTTATTGACGGCTTTGATCCTTCAACGATGAAGATCAGCTTCCTGTATTTCGGAACCCGCGAGCGGCTTAGCGTCGAGGACAGTAGCGATGGTCTGGTGATCTCATCCTTGCCGACAGGACAAAGCATCACGCTGACCGGCGTGACCAAGGCTGACCTGATCCCGGGTCTGGTCGAATTCCATTTTGATCAGGTGATGGAAGACAATCTCGAGGTACCATTTGGCTTTGACCAGAACGATGTGACGTTGGTTGCTCGCACCATACTGCTGACCCCACAGGCTCCTGTCGGGGCGACGACAGACGGTTATCAGACACGGGTCGGAGATCTGACAGGGGGATCGACCCAACCAGATATCGGTAGTGGAACCAACGAACCCGGAAACAGCCAAACCCCAGGAGTTGTGACCTTCGGCGCTGAAGTGGATGTGGCAGAGCTTACCTGGAACTGGGGGGTAAAGACCCAGATTATCGGTTTTAATGCCGATGAAGATATCATCGATTTCAACGCTTTGAGCGAAAGCGATGTGTCGGTCACCGAAATTGATGGCGATCTTATCTTTGAAGTTATCGGAAATGGCGGCCATACCGTTACACTTCAGGATGTTCAGGCCGAGGATCTGGATCTTGGCAACCTGACGGCTGATGACTGGAACAGTGTTGCCGAAGCAGAAAGCGCCCTGACAGACCAACTTGAAGCGCTCGGCATGTCCATCGCCTGAGGCACTCCAATAAGTGGTTCCCGGTCTGCGCTAGGCCGGGAACGAAAACAAACACATGAAAATCGATGGGCACTGGCCTCGTTTCCGGTTCGGTTCCGTGATCAAGCCATGCGACCATAATATTAATGCTCGGATCGCTTGCGCTAGGTTCTCGTGGCTGGCTTTCTTATCGTTTGTCCTTCCGGCTCTACTTAAACACTACTCCAATAGGCTGCCGGACGGGGCGTTTAGCATATCAATTTGCTAAGCCGAACTAATCGGATGTCTTTGACAGAATTTGGCCACCGCTGCAGAGTCGGGTTGCAGGTGTTTCCAATGCGGAAGAAGTCCATGATCGCGACCGTTAGAAGTGTGAATCCGATTAAAGCCTTCTTTTTGTTCGTTTTGTCCTTCGCTTGTTTTTGCGCTACAAGCGCTTTGTCCCAAAACTCAGTGCCGCAAGTCGTTCTAACGGATGAGATCGTCCAGCGCATAGAAACACAGCGCGCAGCCGATCAGGTGTTCGCGGCTGACTATCAGGCATTGATTGAGAGTGCAGAAGCGCATTTGCAGTCGCCTACTATTGTTGAGGCAGTTCGGAATGGAGATGGTCAGCTTCACGAGGCTTTTCGTGGATTTGGACAACGTCCGGTCGAACGCCTCACCACACTGGCTTTGGCTTGGCGATTGACCGGTGACAGTCGCTATGCCGATCGCGCCAGAACCGAACTCTTGCAATTTTCGGAACTGGAGACATGGCAGCCCGCACACTTTCTGGGATTAAGCCGTGTCACATTGGCGGTGTCGCTCGGATACAGTTGGATTAGTGACAATCTGGACGAAGAGGATCATCAAATCATTCGATCGGCACTTGTCGAGAAGGGGTTGAAAGAAGCCGCCAAAATCTACGATCTGGATACGCATTATTATGACAAGGGTTGGATCGCCCCCCAACACTGGGTGAACCCAGTGTCTGTTCCCGCGTCGCTTCCTGATGGGACGGCTACTGCGGATATCGCCTGGCCCGTTGCTTCCTTCAACTGGAACATCGTTTGCAATGCAGGAATGATCGTCGCCGCTCTGGTTGTGTCAGAAACAGAACCGGAACTGGCTGATCATATTATTGAGCAAGCGCAGGTTTCACTTAGAAATGGGTTGGCAATGTTCGCTCCGGATGGGGCTTGGCCAGAAGGACCGATGTACGGGGCTTTGTCCGCCCGGGACGCGGCGGTGGCGTTTGATGCGCTTGTTTCCGTCCTCGGGCATGATTTTGATCTCTCTAAAATGGTAGGGTTGGAAGATTTTGGGGAGTTCCTGATCCATGCATCTGGGCCAACTGGCATGCTGTTTAACTTTGGAGACAGCGATACAAGCACTGACCTTGTTGTATTGACCTGGCTGGCGTCGCGGTTCAATCGTCCGGGCTACGACCTTAAGATGAATAGCAAAATGGGGTCTTCCCATCCAGCATTCGAGCTGATCTGGCAGCAGCGACGCAATAGTGAACCAATCACTGCCCGATCAACATCCTATTGGTCTGGAGGGCTTGGGATCGTAACCATGCGGTCTGGTTGGAATGACCCTAAGGCCAGCTATATCGGCCTCAAGGCTGGGCCGCTTAGCAGCCATCACAATGACCTTGATGCGGGCACCTTTGTGCTTGAAGGCGACGGTGTACGTTGGGGGGTGGATCTTGGGCTCGGAAATTACCAATTGCCCGGCTACTTTACTGACAAACGTTTTGACTATTATCGAACGGCCACGATCGGGCAGAATACACTGACCTTTGACATGGCAAATCAAATCGAAACGGGGCGGGCCTATGTTGAGGAGTTGGCGCAGTTTCCGGGTTTCGATTTTGCAATCGCCGATCTTTCAGACGCCTATGGAAAGCCCAAGGGAACGGTCAGACGAGGCATAGCTCTTGTCGACGGAACGACAGTGTTGGTTCAGGATGAAATTAGCTCTGATCAACGGGGGCGGGTGGCGTGGGCAATGCATACCGAAGCGCAGTTAACAGTTGATGGCTCCAAAGCCACATTGCGTCAGGATGGGAAAGAACTAACCGCACGCATACTGTCGCCGCCAAACGCCACCTTCTCTCAACTTTCAGCCAATCCTTGCGAAACGGCATTCAATTCTGAATGTGCGATGCAGAATCCGAATTCAGGCGTTACACGGCTCATGATCCAGCTTGATCTTGATGAAAGTGACAAGCGTGAAACCATTGTTGTTACTTTTGAACCTGATGCACAGGCCGCAAACAAGCCGGTCATCCCGTTAGGTGAGTGGCGACTGAACGCGACCCTCTCGAACGATGTTGTGAAAAAGCACATTGATCGGCTGCCTGCTGAAAACTCACGATAGGTTTGGGTCAAACTTGAACGACCTCAACCCTGGCTTTAGGCGATGCTGGGTGCGCTCAAGGAATGTAGTACGCACCAGAAGTCGCACTATGTTTGGAAACGAATTGAAGACGGCACCCTAGCGCCTGAGACAGCGCATGGCGACCTTCAGATACGATAGACTCCGCTGCAAATTGTCTGGCTGACCCGATCCAAATTTTTAAACCTATACAGCTTCGTGCTCACCACTGCTTAGATATCGGCGCAGGGTTACGCCAAGCCCAAACACAGCTACATCCCCCAGAACCGAGATCGCGCGATGCGCGATCGCAGCGCTTAGACCGACTCCCTGATCAGTGAAAAGGCCAAGTCCGAGAGCAATAATTCCATCTCGAATACCGATACCACCGGGTGCGCCCGGCATCAGAAAACCGATGACCCAGGCTGTCGAAAAGATTGCGATGCATTGCAATATACCGGCACCACCCTGAGGGTAGATCGCCCGTGCGACACACCAAAGTGACAAACCCAGCATCAAAAAGTTGAAGCTATGCAGAAACAACAGGATCAGGCATTTTGAAAATGTAAGTTTCGGTTTTCCCGCTTTGCGCCAGATCACAATCTGGCCAATCATGATGCAGGCCAGAATTCCGAGGAAGATGATTGTCATCTGTCCATCGAGCCAGGATCCTGGAAGGTCTGCAATTACTGCGGCGACAAGATCGGGCATGGTCAGGAGCACAATTCCGACGACCAGAGCACCGCTGGCGAGCAGAAAACCGATCTCGAGCAAAAGAGATGACGCAATAATTGCGGATGGCACTCCATCACTCCGTGCGAGGGCGAAACGTCCCAAAAGGTGGGCAACATTGCCGGGGATGTATTTCCCGATCTGCGATACCATTAACTGACTTTCAGCGCGTGTGCGCGTTAGGGCAACGTCATAGATGTTTAGCGTCACCCCCCAAGCCACAGCACCTACGAGCTGCGACAGCACATAAAGGGTAAACCCACCTAGCAGTGCATAACGGGCGCGGCCTGACCCGAGGTCGAGCACTGCAATGTCTCCTGCGTGTCGAACCAGAATGATTCCGATGAAGATCAGGGCAGCAGCGGTGCCGATATAGCGCAGGGCGGTAGCCATGTGTTTACGTTTTGCGCGCCACTACAAGAAAACCATTTCCAAATTCGGTGTTAAGGAACGGGCGTTGTAGCTGGAAAAAAAGCCGCATGACCGTGACTGCGAGTATGGAAGAAAACACAGGCCAGAAGCGCCGCTCAATGGAACGATCGCTACCGCTCTCGTTGGTAAGGTCGTTCGCTGTTTTACCAGATTTGGCGTTGGTTTCTAATATCTGTCCATAGGCCCGAGCACGCCAATACTCCATAATATTGGCCAAAGGAAAACCGTAGCACTCAACAGTTTCGACGGTGAAGCCGGCGTCCTGAACCGAATGTACTAAAAGTTCTTTACTGTAGCGTCGAACATGCCCTGCCCAAACGTCGGCCGCATTCCAGCGGGATGGGTGCGCAGGCGTCGACAAGATCATTGTTCCACCGGGTTTCAGATAAGTTTGCCATTCTCTCATGGCCTCAATATCTTGCTCCAAGTGCTCAATCACTTCAAATGACATGATCAGGTCGAAGGAGTTTTTCCAATCCGGGTCAAGCTCGGCCAAGAGTGTCATAGGGCTGGCTTGAGTGTTGAGCTTATCTGCCAGTTCAAGGGCTTGCTGCGAACGATCTACGCCATAAGCTTCAAAACCCTGTTCTGCCAGTTCTGACAATAGCGCAGCCGGTCCGCACCCGATGTCAAGCACTCTGCAAGGCTTCAGATTTTTGAGATGCCGCATAACCCGATCACGCCTTAGAAGATACCGCGGCGCGGGCACCCAATTGGATTGCGGCAGGGCCGGGCCAAAGTGCCTGTGATAGATGGCAGAAGCACTATGCTCTGCGGAATTAATGGCGGTATCAGTCATGTCGACCACAGTTTTATCCGGCTTGAGGTGCACAATGAAACAAGTATCCGCAAAGAGTCCGCGCGATCTCATGCGGCTGGGCCATTTTCAGTCTGTCTTCAGGCATTACCGGATAGCCCTCGTGCCTCAATTCAGCGATGGCATCCAGCAGCGCTTCGGGATTTGAATGAGGGATAAGCTTCACCCCGAGAGCTTCGTTGCCAAATGTTTCGATCATGGCAGGTGAGCTCCGGGTGATCACTGAACGCCCTGACAACAGCGCCTGATAAACCTTGTTCGGCACCACTGACGCAGCCTTGCCTGAGGCGCCAAAAATGCCGAGGCAGATGTCGGCATTTGAAATTGCCTCAGTCAGTTCCTCATAGGGAACCCACTTCTGCCAGGAGATATGCTTATGCTCCGCATCCACCAGAGCTGTCTCGAGCAATAGGCGCTCTTGCCCGGTGCCAATCAGGTGCCAATTGATATCGCGACCTCGATCCGAGGTAGCTGCCGTCAATATCGTTTTAAGCCCATGCAGCGGGATGAGCTGTCCATAAAACAACACTCTAGTGGGACCGTCGTGGCGCGCAGGAGGAGGCAGACGCTGGAAGGATCCCGGCTCAGCTCCCACCGGCACTGCTCCAATCCTGGATTCAGGCAAATTGAAGATCCGTGCAATATGCTCGGCATGCGCCTTCGTATCGAGCAAGACATGATGCGCTGCCCGGCAGGCCAGCCATTCAGTGACCCAAAGCATCCGGCCCGGCAGTGACTTGGCCCCAACCATACTTCGATCGTTAACGACAGTGTCGTAAAGCGAAAGGAACATGTCCCAGGTGATCTGCCGCCGACGTAGCAGGGCAAAGGGCCACAACACCAATGTATCGAGCGCGCCAAGATAGGGAACCATCACTGAATCATGACGAGGCGCACGCAAATAATGCAGGATCAGAAGCGGATAGGCCAAGAGCGCGCTGAACAACACTCGGATCATCACAGCCATGTTCAACTGGCTTTTATCCGCGTGTTTGGGCCAAATCTCTGCGTGGATTTCAATTACTTCTACGCCGAGCTCTTGCAATCCAGTTCGGAGAATTCGAGTACGCGGTTTGCTAAGATCATATGTTCCCCAAAAAATCACCCGCTTGTTGCCGGGCTCAGATGGTATCGGAGTGGTGCTGACCACCGGAGGGGAAAGAGGCATATCGGTATTCATGGCGAAAGCATCCGGAAGCCGGTATAAACCTCTCGATCCAAGCTTTCTGGCGCGACCGGAGCCACACCAGTATCCCAGATCAGCCCGACAGCAACACCTTTCGGTCCGTTGATTGTTACTGCCTCTGCGCCAATGCTAAGAATGTCTCCAGATGCGACGGCACTTGTATCAATCTGTACTGGCTGGCTGGTTTCGACCCGATATCGTCCGGGGAACGGAAGTGCCAATTCAACCGGTTCGTCGGTCAGCTTCACTGATCCTCCGGCAAGCCAGATCGATCCCGAATAGTGCACATATGACTCGCGTAGTATCTTGTGGTCCTCAGGCAGCAGCACAGGCTCGGCTCCATTGGCCGAACTTGGGTCCATCGTCAGCGTCAGAGCAGTTTTGTTGGCGATAAGTAGAGGTGGCTGCTGTTCTGCGATGATTCTGGCAAATACGGGCTGGCCCGCCGCCTGATAGCGTGCAACGCCCCAGCCTGACATGAAGAAACCAGGATTCGGGAAACTTGCGATCATGTGGCTGTCATCAATATAGGCGACCTGATCTGGGAACAGGCGATGAATTTCCGCAATAGTGGCGCGTTGGTTTCCTGCACGATCTTGCAGTGCTAGGGCTGCCTGGACAAAAAGCCCCGCAAGCATCACCATCACCAGTTGTGCCGAGCGTCGTGATGATCCAAGCCTCTGTGCTCCGATCGCGACGGCTGCCATCAGGAGTGGGGTAGCGAAGGGGTAAAAATAGACAAAGGCATTGCGATAGATCACCACCGAGAGGAGCGGTGCAGCAAAGAGCGCAATCAACAGAACCCGCCGAGCATTCCGACCGGCACACAGTCCGATCCCCACAAGAATGATCTGTGGGAGACTGAGCATAGCCCAACTCATGAATTCAGTTGATCGTGGGAATATGCCGCTTTTCAACAGCGTCGTATTCAGCGCGTCCTTTGCATTGTTTGCCGTCTGGTTGCCTTCGGCGACGCGAAGGCCAGACGCATGCCAGAGGTAGAATGACACGCAAATGCCAGCCGCCAAGATACCCGTGATAGTGATGCGCCGTACCGCTATTCGATCTTCGATCCTCCATATCAGCACGGCCAGAAATGCGGGCAGATAGAGTGCCGATTTGATCGTAACCAGTACGGCCAGAGCGCTCAGAAGCGCTGCCGCCAGTGTTTGCCAGACAGACAGGCGCGTGGTCAGCAAGATTGCAATCGAAGAAGTCAGTAACGCCGCAGCAATGGGATCGGCACGGAAACTGGCGCCATAGGCCAAAACGTAGCCTGAAGTCAGGAAACCCAGAGCAGCGATATCGGCAAATCGCTGTTCGGTAAAATACAGGGCGATACGGTGCACAGAAATTGTGGTCAGCCCGACGCATGCAACCATCACAAGCCGGGCTGCAAATATCTGTTCCATCTCATGACCCGGCAGCGCATCGAGCCATGTGAAACCATGCACGAAGAAGGTCTGCATTGGACGGTCCAATCGACCGTCGAGGAAGGCATGGACATGTGACAGGAAATAGAATTCGTCCCAATTCACATTATGAGTATACGCCAGCACCAGCATAAACACGAAGACAACGACAATGCTCGCACGTACCACTCGATCAAGAGTGATAGCCCCTACCAGTCCGGCGTTTCGCTGATCGCCTAGCGCCGGATTATCCATTCTCTACCGCCCTGACCGGGTCGAGGGAAATTACTTCAGTAGGTCTAATCGGCGCGCGCAGCAACTCTCGGGCCCGGATGTCTTCCAGCAGACTACGGTTGGTGGCGATAAGATCGGCCAGGATACCAACGGCGAACAGTATCGTGGCCATTGCCAGCAGCACACCGGACAGAACCAGCGACTGAACATGCCCAGCCCCCCCGTCTGTCGCGTAATAATAGAGAAATCGCCCAACCCCGATTAAGCCAGGCAAGGCGAATACTGCCGAAAGCGTCAGGAAGAACTTCAATGGTGCATAGATCACAAAAACGCGCAGAATAGTTCTTGCGGAGCGGGTGACATACTCTCCGATACCTCTGAACAGACGAGACGGGCGTGTTACCTTGTTGACCCGAACAGGCACCGAGGTCATCGGGATATGTTTGCGTCCGGCCTGAATGATGGTTTCCAGAGTGTAGGTATAAGTGTTGACAACACAGAGTCGGGCAGCGGCATCTCGGGAATAGGCGCGAAATCCGCTGGGCGCATCAGGGATTTCTGACTTGCTAGCCAGTCGCACGACCCAACTGCCCAGCCGTTGAAGGGTTTTCTTCAACGGCGAGAAGCCCTCGATCTCTCTGATCGGGCGAGCGCCGACCACGATTTGTGCCTTACGCTTCAGTATCGGATCAATCAGGGCCGGAATGTCGTCAGCGCAATACTGATTGTCTGCATCGGTGTTGACGATCACATCCGCGCCCAATGAAAGTGCATACTCGATGCCGGCACTGAACGCACGGGCGAGGCCGACATGGCTGCTCATTTCCAGAACGTGATCAGCTTTGGCGTTCCAGGCGACTTCAACGGTCCGATCGGTGGAGCCGTCGTCGATGACCAGTACTTCAACTTTACTGACGCCAGGAATCGATCGGGGAATTGCCGCGATCGCTTCGGCAAGGGTTTCCTCCTCGTTAAGCGCCGGTATTTGGACGACAAGCATCATGATCATGCCACATTGATAACTATTGAGTGCAATTACATTTTATTTTGGGACAAAATTGTGTCCAAAAGGGGTAATTGTTGAGCCATCTGAAACGGTTGAAACGCTCCTTTGAAACAATTCGTATGAATACTCGATGGTTGGTGCGTTATCGGTGTCGACCGAAAACTGCGTTACTCTAAATCCGTGAATTGCGACCAGCCGTCTTTCTTCTCAAATCAACTTGACGCTGTAAATCGCTTCGAGCGATCAAGAGATCAACTCATTGGGGCCGATCAGTTTTACTCACGCCCGGCCTGGAAAATCCATTCTGTGTGAGGATTCGCCTTCACGTCTTCCAACATTTTTAAGACCTCGGCTTTCCATCCAGCTTTGATCTTTAAAGCCAGTTGAGACGGCGGCCGGTGGTTGGGTTCAAGGATCGCGTATTCATATCTGAGCGGTTTCTTGAATGGCAAAAAAGCGACCTTTCCGTCGGACAGGTTCAATTCTTGCTCGGTCACGACGGTCAGCGGATCAACGATGCTGCAACATTGCCCGGAGCTGACGAAGGGGATGAGCGGCTGAAAATACTGGCAGGTCACTGTCGGATTGTACTCAGCACCGACCTCCTCGAATTCCTGCCGGATTTTGCGCTGGAATGGGTGTGACGCATGCAAGCCGCCCATGGGCGTATCGTTCAGATCAGACAGTGTCAGGCTCTTACGCGAAGCAAGTGGGTGGGTGCGGTCAATGGCACAGAAGCAATCTGCTTTGATTAGTTCGGCAGAGTACTGCGGTTCTTTGCCCGCTGAATGTTCGAAATCAGCAAATCCGAAGTCGATGTTCTGGGTCCCTGCAAGCTCCATAATCTGAGGTGAACTGCGGGTGGAAAGAGTGATGCGAATATCGGGGTTTTCTCCGACCGACTGGCTGATAAAACGCGGGAACAAAAAGGCGGACGGTCCGGGCATCGTTGCGATGTTCAGGCTGCCTGCATGCCCTTTGATCAACCCTTCCATTGTGCTGGAGATGGTGGCGAGACGGTCCAGAATGCCTGTGGTTTCGGCCAGAAGGTAGTGCGCTTCAGGAACCGGAACCAGGCGTCTTCCCTTGCGTTCAAACAGGGTCAGTCCCAGCGTTTTTTCCAGGTTTTTCAACGCAAGGCTAATCGCCGGCTGAGTGCGATTCAGTTTCTTGGCAGTTTGCGAGATAGAGCCGGTCTCCATCACTTCGCGAAACACTGTGAGCTGCATAAGGTTCATGGTTAATGTATAAATAAAACCTTAGTTTTGTGAAGTATAAAAAATTTGCATTTATGCGAATCGTCTCTACGCTGAGAAGATCGAATTCGGGAAAACCGAATCCAGCGATCCAACAACGGAGATGATTATGAAATTCGTGAAATGTTTGACCGGACTGGCCTTGGCAGGCGCGCTTGCCGCCCCTGCGCTGGCGCAGGATCCAACATTCTTCCGCATCGGGACCGGTGGCGCAGGCGGAACCTACTTCCCCATCGGCGGCACCATCGCCAACGGAATTTCTGCCCCTCCGGGATCTCGCCCGTGCGAAGAAGGTGGCCAATGTGGCGTCCCGGGCCTGATCGCAATCGCGCAATCCACGACAGCGTCGGTGTTCAACAATGCCGCAGTGCAGAATGGTGAGCTTGAGGCCGGTCTGGCCGCAGCCGATGTGACCCGTTCAATGTATCTGGGCGAAGGCAAGTTCGAGGGTAAACCTCATCCTAACCTTCGCATCGTAGCAAATCTGTTCCCCGAGGACCTGCATCTCGTGCTGCCCGCCGGTCAGACGATCAACGACCTGGGTGATCTGGAAGGCAAGCGCGTCGGTATCGCACAGGCTGGATCGGGTACGCAGGTTGCTGTTCTGCAGATGCTCGACGCCTGGGGTGTAAACCGCGACAATATGGATGAAGCCGAACTGAACAACAGTCAAAGCGCCGAGCGTTTGGCTGACGGTCAGTTAGACGCCTATTTCTACGCTGCGGGCTGGCCAGTTGCTGCGATGGTGCAACTGTCCTCGACCAAAGGCATGAACCTGCATTCGTTCAGCGATGAAGATCTGGCCAAGATCAACGAGATCATTCCGGCCTATATCCCTTCGGCCATTCCGGGTGGTGTCTATGAAGGCATAGACGCGGAAACCAAGACCCCTGCGGTCAGTGCTATGTTGGTCGTGTCCTCGGATCTGTCGGAAGATCTGGTCTATCAGCTGACCAAAGCCCTGTGGAACGACAACACCCGCAAGCTACTGGACAACGGCCATGCCAAGGGTAAGCAGATCACGCCCGATACCGCGCTGGATGGTGTAGAGGCATTGGGTGTTCCGCTGCATCCGGGTGCCGAGAAGTTCTACAAAGAGGCCGGACTTCTTCAGTAAACGTAACAGACTGAACTGTATCGTCGGTGCCCCTATGTGGGGCACCGCACACTGGAACTATGCGAAATCGGGAGGCCATCATGTCCGAGACCCAGAAACTTGATGACCACGAATTGACAGCCGAGGAACTAGCGGCCATCGAGGAACAGTTCGATGAAGGTGCCGCCGTCCGGCAGGTGACGCCCACCGCTGGAAAAGTTCTCCGTGTTGTGGCCCTGATTTTAGCGTTCTACGAATTCTTCACGGCCGGATTCGGCCTGCCCGCAGACCACTGGCACATGGGCATCTATCTCGCCCTGCTGTTCATTCTGGTCTACGCCACAATCCCGATTGTCGGGGCCAAAAGCCTATATGCACTTAAGGTCAGCCGGTTCCGCATCGGTAACATCCCGCTCTATGATCTGGTTTTCATGGCGCTTGGCATCATTGCCGCGCTTTACGTCGGCGTTGCCTGGCGCGGCATTCCGTTCCTTGGGATTGAGGAACAAACGTTCCGGATGGGCAACCCCAACAACTATGATGTATTTCTGGGCGTCGTCATCATCCTTTTGGTGCTGGACATTGCGCGGCGCACGCTGGGCTGGGTACTGCCCCTTATCATCTGTGTTTTCATCTCATACGCCCTGCTGGGGCCGTATTTCCCCGGCCTGCTGCAGCATCCAGGCGTGAATTTCAAAACCTTCGTCTCGTCGATGTATTTCCCGCAGGAAGGTATCTACGGCGTCACGCTCTGGGTGGTTTCGACCATCGTATTCCACTTTGTTTTGTTTGGGGTCATCGCTCAGCGCACCGGTCTGGGGCAGCTGTTCATCGACAACGCGACTATACTTGCGGGCCGTTATACTGGCGGTCCGGCAAAGGTATCAGTGGTGTCCTCGGCTTTCTTTGGCACGATCTCGGGCTCATCGGTGGCCAACACCGTATCGACCGGAGCATTGACTATCCCCAATATGAAGCGCCTCGGATACCCTGGCCATTTTGCGGGCGGGGTTGAGGCTGCGTCTTCTGCTGGTGGCCAAATCACTCCGCCGATCATGGGCGCTGCAGCCTTCATCATGGCCGAGTTCCTTGAGGTTCCGTACACCACCATTGTGATCGCAGCGATCTTCCCGGCAATTCTGCACTATGTCGGCGTCTTCGCTGTGGTGCACTTGATGGCACGCAAGCTGAACCTGAAGGGCCTGGCGAAAGAGCAACTGCCGCAACTCAAAGCCGTCTGGGCGGAAGGCTGGGCCAATATCATGCCACTGATCGGCCTGCTGGTGGTGCTGTTTACGGGCTACACGCCGTTCATGTCCGCTTTCTGCGGTATTTCTCTGGCGGTTATCGCGGGCATGTCGCGGATCAAGCAGCCGCCAACGCTGGTCTATGCCGCGGCTTTCCTGGCTTTTGTGCTCTGGAAATTCTCGGATGGCGGGTTCGACCTGACGATGACCGCAATCCTCTGTGGCCTGTCGGTTATTGCCACGCTGAATCCACAGAAACGGATTGAAGTGCCCGAGATGCTGCAAGCGGTCGAACTGGGCGTGAAGTACTCGCTGGCCGTTGGTGCCGCAGCGGCTGCGGTTGGCATCGTGGTCGGAGTGATCAACACCACTGGCATCGGCTTTCGCATTGGCTTCATGGTGACACAGGGCGCGGGCAATCTGGCGTCAGATATCTACAACATGATCTCTTTCGGCAGCTTCCAGCTGTTTGCCATGGAAGACCTGCAGCTATTCATCTCACTGGTCTTCATCGCCATCGTCTGTATCCTGATGGGCGCGGGTATCCCGACCACAGCGCTGTACATCATGCTGGTCTCGGTGGCACAGCCTGCACTGGCGCAGCTTGGCGTGCCGCCCATCGCCAGCCACCTGTTCGTGCTCTATTACGGCGTGGTGTCCGAGATCACGCCACCGGTCTGTACGTCAGCCTACGCGGCTGCTGCAATTGCCAACTCGAATCCGTTCCGCACTGGCCTGTCGGCATTCACTCTTGGATTGGGCAAGGTGATTGCGCCGATGGCTTTCGTATATGCGCCAGTTCTGCTGTTCGTATCCTCAACCGGCTTCAATTTCTGGGAGTTCACTTACACCGCCGCCAGCTGTATCGCCGGGGTCATCGCCCTATCGGCTGCGGTTGTGGGCTACTGGCTGAAACCGATGAATGTTGCGGCGCGGATTCTGATGGCCCTTGCGGGGATTATCTTTGTCGCGCCCAGCCTGACGGCAGATTTGATCGCGCTGGCCGTGGCCTCGCCCGTCATCGTCACCCAGTTGATCGCGCGCAGCCGCAGCCAATCTCCGGCCTGAATTGATGACAGAACAAGTGACCATCATCGGCGCAGGGATCGTCGGCATCTGTTGCGCTTTGTCGCTGCAGGAACGGGGCATTCAGGTTCGGCTGATCGATCGAGGTGAGCCGGGTCAGGAAACCTCGTTCGGGAATGCTGGTGTGGTTTCGCCTTGGTCGATCATTCCGCAAGCAATGCCCGGTATCTGGAAAATGCTGCCCAAAATGCTGCTTGACCCAAAGAGCGCGCTGTCAGTTAGGCCCAGCTTCTGGCCCAAAATGATTCCTTGGGGGTTACGATTTCTCGGAAACTCAGGAGAAAAAACTGTTCGCGAAGTCTCGGACGCGATGGAGGTTCTTTGTCGCCCCTCCGTCGATCTGTACCGGCGTCATTTACATGGTACCGGGCACGAGAACCTGATCACCGATAGCTATTACATCCACGCCTTTCGCCGACCAGAACAGGCTGATCTGGACGGGCTTGGATATCTTATCCGCCGAGAAAAAGGCGGCGATCTGGAACGCGTCGACGGTGACGAACTGCGCCGATTGGAGCCCGCTATGTCCGAAGCGTTCAAAGGTGCGATTGTGATCAAAGGGCAAGCGCGTGTAACCGCTCCGGGACGCGTGGGAGCGGTTTTGGCCGAAAAGGCGCAAGTGCAAGGTGCTGAAATTGTGCAAACCGAAGTCACCAAGCTTACCCCCGCAGAAGAGGGTGGTTGGCAGATTGCAACTGCGCAGGATACGCTAACCGCCAGCCATGTTGTTCTTGCGGCAGGCGTATGGTCTGCCGACCTGTTGAAACCATTGGGATTGCCTATGCCTCTCGTGGCCGAAAGGGGCTATCATGTCGAATTCCCAACCCCTGCGGTCGAACTGAACAACTCGGTCATGGATGTGGATGCAAAGGTGGTCGCAAGTTCGATGCTTGGGGGGCTTAGGGTCGCCGGTACGGCTGAATTCGGCAGCGCCGATGCACCCGCTGACCCACGGAAGAAGCAAATCCTGTCCCAACAGGCCAAGGCCATGATGCCCGAGCTTGATACAGGTGAGGCGCGGTTTTGGATGGGTCGGCGCCCGTCATTCCCGGACAGCTTGCCCGCAATCGGGCAAGTAAAAGACCAAGAGGGACTCTATGCAGCGTTCGGGCATTCTCATTACGGGCTGATGATGGCCCCGAAAACCGGCGAGCTAGTTGCGGATATCGTCTCGGATCGCATCCCGAATATCGATCTAGCACCGTATACACCAACCCGGTTTTGAACTTTCAAATCAAAAAAGGACCTGAAGACAATGCCAATTTATCAAGGCGGCCAGAATATCTGCGGGGCCTCAATCGGTGTGCTTTGCCTTGAAAGCTATTTCCCAAAGC
Organism: Ruegeria sp. B11; assembly: GCF_056539785.1. Taxonomy (NCBI): domain Bacteria; kingdom Pseudomonadati; phylum Pseudomonadota; class Alphaproteobacteria; order Rhodobacterales; family Roseobacteraceae; genus Ruegeria; species Ruegeria sp. B11. The sequence goes on from NZ_JBQFVO010000002.1 coordinate 315,113, forward strand.
CACCGGGCCATATCAAGAATCCGTCCAGCCTGCCATTTCCGGTTCTGTATGAAATGATCGACGGGGTGACTGTCCCGACACTTCTGAACAACCCTACGCCGGAATTGCTTGAACCCTTCATCGAAGGTGCCAAACGGCTTGAGGCCGAAGGCGTGCGCGCCATTACCGGCAGCTGTGGCTTTCTTGCGCTGTTTCAAAAAGAACTGGCTGCAGCGGTTTCAGTTCCGGTGTTTGCTTCCAGCCTGATCCAGGTGCCGCTGGCTTATCACATGACCGGCGCGAACGCTCCGGTGGGTGTTTTGACTGCAGACGCGTCTGCTTTGACCGCCCGGCATTTTGAAGGCGTCGGTGCCGCCAGTGTTCCGGTGGCGGTGAAGGGACTGGAGGACACTAGTGAATTTGCAGAAGTGATCTTGCGGAATACCCGCACCCGTATGGACACAGACCTGATCGAGGCCGAGGTCCTGAACGCAGCCCGTAGCCTGATGCTTGCGGCCCCTGATATCCGCTCACTGGTTTTGGAGTGTACAGACCTGCCGCCCTACGCATCGCGCCTTCAGGAAGAACTGCGCCTACCCGTGTATGATCTGACGACACTTGCGCAAATGGCACATTCCGTAGCGGCCCGCGAGCTATACTCTGGATTGATGCCCTGGCAGCGTTAGTGCGTGCCAATCAATTCGAATGAAGGAATGACATGGACCATGGCCGTAACCTCAGGATATCTGAGGTCTTGCAACAATGCCAAAGCTGCAGGAGTGCTATGTGACCATTGATCTGTCTATTTTGATGGCCACCATTTGCCTCGGGGCAATGCTGCAGGTTGGCGTGGGCATCGGTTTCAGTATCATCGCGGGTCCCCCGATGATGATCCTGCTCGGCACCTCGACGGCAGTTCCCATATTGCTGTTGCTGAATACCCTTGTGTCAGTAGTCGCGACGGATCGTCATGTATTGAAGAACAACAAGCCACTCATTCTTAATGCTATCATCGCATGTTGTGTCGGTGTAGTTGCCGGTCTTACTGTTTATCCGTTGTTGAACGAGGCGTTTGTTCTGGCCTTGACGGCCTGCTTGTTGTTGATCGGCTTAATCACCACCCTGCTTCCCTTGCGCGGCACAATCGGGCGTTTTGGGTTTTCAGCCATTACAGGACTGTCCGGGCTTGCAACCGTCTGGGCGGCAACACCGGGCCCACTTATGGTGTTTGGTTTGATCGCAAAGGGCCGCTCAGCCAAAGAGGTGGCCAAGCTGGTGCAACCCATCGCGCTGGTGGCTTATGGCATTGCATTCCTGTTGCACAGCCTGTCCGAAACGCAGGCCATCACATACGGGCCGCAACTGCTCGGCTTTGTCATAATCACGCTGGTAGGCAGCCTGCTTGGACGGGCAGGGGGCCCTTACTTGCCGCAGTCGGTCGTCATAGCCGCGATCCGCGTGGTTTCTTTCATCGCTTGCTGTGTCCTGTTCCAGCGCGCCTATATGATTGCATAATCCCGGGAGGTACACGATGCAACGAAACGACAATCTGGAGAGATTTCCTCGCGCCCGGCTTATGTCGGGCCCGACACCTCTGGAACTTTTGGACAGGTTGTCAGCGGAATTGGGGATCGATCTCTGGCTCAAGCGCGATGATCTGACAGAGCTTGTGTTTGGCGGCAATAAAACACGGCAGCTCGAATTCTACCTCGGCGATGCACAGCAACAAGGTGCCGATACCATTCTAATCACCGGTGCTGTTCAGTCCAATTTTGTCCGATCTGCAGCTGCGGCGGCCGCTAAGCTGGGCATGCAATCCGTGCTTCAATTAGAAGAGCGTGTCCCAAATATGGACGAAGAGTATTACAGGTCCGGGAACGTATTTTTGGCACAGATTCTGGGTGCCGAGCATATGAGCTATCCCGAGGGCGAAGACGAAGCCGGGGCCGACGCGGCATTGCACGCGCGTGCTGACGAATTGAAGGCCCAAGGCCGCACGCCATACGTCATTCATCTGGGCTTGAATCATCCACCTCTTGGGGCGTTGGGCTATGTCGTTGGCGGACAGGAATTGTGCGCCCAGATGCCCAATTTCGATGCGGTGGTTGTGCCGTCAGGCAGTGGTGCTACGCATGGCGGTTTGCTGACCGGTCTAGCACTGGAAGGCAGCACGGCCCCGGTATTTGGAATATGCGTGCGTAGAGATCGCAAGAAGCAACACGCCCGCATGATGATCGTTCTACAGAAACTTGCAAACTTGCTGGATGTTGATGCCGCTCTATTGCAGGCGCGGATCGATGTCTATGACGATGCATTGCCGCCAGGTTACGGCAAAGTGAACGCAAGAACGCGTGCCGCACTGGAAAAAATGGCACGGACCGAAGGGGTTTTCCTCGACCCGGTTTATTCCGCCAAGACATTCGCCGGTTTGATGCATCTGGTTGAAAGCCAGAAGATTAAACCGGGTCAGAAGGTCATTCTGCTGCACACCGGCGGGCTGCCGGCCCTTTTTGGATATCAAAATGAACTGGCGGACAATCTGACTTGAAGGAAACTCGGCCTCGGAATGCCGGCTTCTGATCTATGGCTCCCATTGGCATTTCAACGCGTGTGCCGTGGGCAGCTCAAATCACTGCTAAATTCAACAATGAGAAAGTACAAGTTATGACAATCACCCGCATCGAAACCGGTCAGCGCATGAGCCGGATCGTCAAACACAACGGCGTTGCCTACCTGTGCGGTCAGACTTCGGACGCGCCGACCGTGGCAGATCAGACGCAGGACATTCTGGCCAAGGTTGAGGATCTTTTGCAAAAGGCAGGCAGCGACAAGACCCGCATCCTAAAATGCGAAATCTGGTTGGCGGATATGGCAGACTTTGCCGAGATGAATGCCGTTTGGGACGCTTGGGTGCCCGAAGGCCACGCGCCCGCCCGCGCCTGCGGAGAATCCAAGCTCGCCCGTGATGTATTGAAGGTCGAAATGATCGTGACGGCAGCTTACGACTGAGCGGCGGCTGATTGCGGTTAATAGGGTCTGGACCTTTGCAAGTCCAATCCCTCGGAGATTGAGCTATTCACGGTCCAGAAAACACCCTAGGTCTTCGCGTCTGCGTTTGCGTGCCCACATTTGCGTCTCTGAAAGCGATTGCTGACGGGAGATGACTGGCGATGCGTTAGTTTCGCTGTTTCACCATCAACTGGCATGTAATGCGCGCCCGTTGGGTTCTTATCGATTGCCCAAAGTCACTGTCGTGGATATTTCCACGAACACAGTCTTATCGTCATCGCATGGCGGGACCGAGTCCGCGCCACCTGAGTGCACAAGGTAACCCCAGGTATCAGGTTCGTTTTTCTTGACGTCCCTAGCAAGCTGCCGGAGTGCAGCAATACCTTCGGACCGGGTTTCTGGGTTCAGATACCAAATCGCAATCGTGGTTAGCATTTCCTCGCTCCTTTCATGGGTTGGACCGATCGTCTAAATGCGGGTCCAACGGTTTGGTTGCCGCTCAATATTGGCAACGTCACCGGCGGAACGGGTCGCTAATCCTGGGCATTTGTTGAGTTCAATTCTTCACTTACTGCGCAGGTCTTTGGCCACCTTGAACCGGTGACACGGTTCCGCCGAAAAATAGTCTTTAACAAGTATCCAAGCGGTGAAGGTTATGCATCCAGCTGCAAGTCGGCCGCACGTGGAAGAATGCGCCCGACCTCACCGCCACCGAGGCTGTGTTTGACCTGCGTGTATATCATAAAGACGGGCGTAAATCCTGAATTTATGTTGCGACCACGCCTTCTGCGACCCATTCGTCGAACTGGGCCAATACATGATCGCAAAACGCGGCATCGTTGATATGTGCGTCTATTTCGGTCATAGGAACGCGCCCGGGCATGACTTTACGGGCCTCATCCATCATCTCGGCCAGGGCTTCGGGATTATACGCCTCTTCACCCTCCTTGTCCCAGGCTTCGACCCCGTGAACGGGCAGAAAAAAGTGAACCGGGCCAGTTGAGGCCTCCAATCGGTTGGTAAGCTCCCGCACCCATGCACGGCGTTCATCGCCATTGAAGACCGAGCTTTTTATCAGGCGATTATGTTCATGGAATGGGCGGTCGGCATACTGGTCAGGGATGTCCTGCCATCCGGCAAAATCCAAAAGATCCAACGCACCCGGTGCAACCAGTTGTGGCGTGCCGACACGCCCGGCATTTGTCACGCGATCCTCACCGCTGGAGACCACGGAACCCGCCATCAGGTTCCCGAATTCCTGCATGCAGAAGTCCATGACGCAGGCAAACGCCCCTTCACCCGCCAGTTTTTCGAATGCCATGCCGCCCATTCCGGTGGAATGAAAAACGGCAACCTCGAACCCGCGCTCTTCCAGCGCTGGTTTGAGCGTTTTCATGTAGCGCAAACACGAGGATCCAAGACTGGTCATCCCGATCAGCGGTTTGCTGCGATCCGGTATTGTGGCAGCCTTTGTGGCACCAACAACAGCGCCGGCCGCTTGCGCAAGCGAAGACTGGCAGATCGAATTCATACCATAGAGCCCCCCGGCCCACAGGATCATCTGAATGTCCGGAGCCAGTCGGTGCGGCGGGATCAGCGGAGAAAAACTGACGGTCGACACGATGTATTTAGGCACCCCCATGGGCAAGGCCTGAGCACAGTCCAGGGCCAGATCGGTGCCCATAGTGCCCCCGGTCGCCAGCATCCCGTCAAATCGCCCATCCGCATAGGCTTGGGTAACGGCCTTTGAGGCACCGTCTGACATCACGCGAAAGGCCCTGTTCTCATCCCCTTGTGCGATGACATCTTCGATGGTCATTCCAGCCGCTTGGGCGATGTCGTGCTTGGAGATATCGGTTGGCTCCAAAGGGTCGCCCAATACAGAGACATCCATCGTCAATACATCCGCGCCTTGCGCCTTGATCGCCTGTTCGATGAACCGCATCTCGGGTTCTTTCGTGTCGTAGGTCCCAATCAGCAGGATTGTCTTTGTGGTCATTGGTTCCTCCTATTCATGCGACCTATGGGCCCCAGACAAAGCGGTGAAGACATGTCGTACAGACACCCCGCAGTCAGAGCTTTATCCAGGCGGTTTTCAATTCAAAGTACTTCTCAAGCGCGTGCAAAGATTTGTCATGCCCGTTCCCGGATTGACCCACGCCCCCAAGCGGAACGGTCAGGTCCGAGCCGCCATAGGTGTTCACATGCATGACCCCGGTCCGCACTTCGGCCACCATGCGATGCGCGCGACTGAGGTTCGAAGTCCAGACTGCGCCTGCGAGCCCATAGACTGTGGCATTGGCAAGCCGGATCGCCTCGGCTTCGTCATTGAACGGGGTCACGGCCAAGACTGGGCCGAAGACTTCGTTCTGAAACAGATGATCCGTTTCTTTGACACCTGCCATGACAGTGGGGGACATGTAGTACCCGCCGGTTTCGGTCAGAATGCGGTCACCGCCTGTGCGGAGTTCAGCCCCCTCTGACTCGGCTGTTGAGACAAAATCCAGGTTGACCTCCAGCTCTGAAAGGCTGTGCACTGCACCGATCTGGCTGTTCAGGTCCAACGGATCACCAACACGAAGGGCTGCGGCGTGGCGCGTGATCTCGGCCACAAAATCCTCGTAGATGTCCTGCTGCACCAGCAGGCGCGAGCCCGCGATACAGATCTGACCGGAATTGCGGAAGATCCCCGCGGCCGAAACTTTGGCAGCTTCCGCCAAATCAGGCGCGTCAGCGAAAACAATATTCGGAGACTTGCCACCCAATTCCAGATAGCAGCGTTTCAAATTGGACCGCGCCGAGTATTCCAGCAGTCGCCGACCTGTCGCGCCCGATCCCGTAAAGACCATGATGTCCACATCCATCGACAAGGCCAAAGCTTCGCCCGCGACCGAACCACGCCCGGTCACAACGTTGAAGACGCCATCCGGAACTCCGGCTTCGGCAGCCAGCTCAGCGATTTTAAGCAGGCTGAGCGATGCGCTTTCTGCAGGCTTCAAGACGATGGAGTTGCCCGCCGCAAGGGCAGGGGCGATTTTCCAACTGCCGATCATCAACGGGAAATTCCAAGGCACAATCGCCCCGACAACTCCGACAGGCGCATGATGTACGAGGCCAAGAACATCGTGGCTCGTCGGGGCAATCTGCCCGTAAATCTTGTCGATGGCTTCGGCATAGTAGCGGAAAGTGGCCGCAGCCGAGAGCGCCTCGGCCTTATAGGCCATATTGATCTCGGTTCCGTTGTCGCGTACGCCCAGCACCGCGATCTCAAGCGCACGGGATTCGATCAGATCCGCCAGTTTCAGCAGAACCTTCTTGCGTCCTGCAGGGGCCATGCGCGACCACCGGCCATCCTCAAACGCGGTCCGCGCGGCGCGCACCGCTGCATTCACATCCGCCGGGCTGCCCTCGGCGATTTGAGCGAGAGGCTGGCCGTCGATGGGCGACAGCACCTCATGCTGGGCGCCAGTTTCACCGGCACGGAAATCGCCATTGATAAAGTGTCCGCGTGTGGCAATCTCCTGCACGCGCAAGGCATTGATGGAAGACTGTTCCATGAAAGCTATCCTTGTTGGTTCGGGTGGTCGGAATCCACGGCTGGGACATGGGGTTCGGGGCGCAGCTTGTTTTTGAACTCGTAGTACAGTGTGCGGAAATGCAGGATCAGGATCAGCACGATCAGGCAGAACAGGATGGCTGCGATGGGCCGGTCGATGAAGTCCAGTGGCGTCTTGACCCGTGCCATTGCGCTGCGAAGCTTGGTTTCCATGATTCCGCCCAATACCATGCCCAGGATGATCGGGACGATCGGCAGATCAAGCCGTTTGAGGATTAGGCCAAAGACACCAAACCCAGCAGCGATCGCGCAATCGGTGATCGAGTTGCGTAAACTATAAACCCCGACAAAGGCTAAGATCAGGATCATCACACCCAGGAAGCGTGTGGGAATCTGAATGATCTTTAACAACAGGTTTGTCGAAAACAGCAGAAAGACCAGAACGATCACATTCAGCAGGATCAGCGCCATATATAGGGCCATGACGAAATCCATCTGGTTCTCAAACAGTTGCGGGCCGGGGATCACGTTGTGAACATAGAAGACCGACAGCATCATCGCCGTAAGCGCTTCGCCGGGTATACCGAGGGCGAGTAGGGGGATCATCGCTGCCCCCGGCACGGCGTTGTTCGCGGCTTCGGATGCCACCAACCCTTCGGGCGAGCCATCGCCGAATTTGTCGGGATTTTTCGAGCTTTTCTGAGCATAGGTGTAGGACAGAAACTGCGAAGTGAACTCACCTGTTCCCGGCACCATGCCCATAAATACCCCGATGCTTGAAGAAACGGTAGCGATCCGTTTCAGGCCCAACAGTTCCTTCAATCCGGCAAAGATATTACCGCTGACGTGAGTGTCTTCTGGTGCATGGTTCTTTTCCAACAGCAAAAGAAATGCCTGGCTGAGCGCAAACAGACCCAGCACAACCACGATCAGGTCAACGCCTGACGCCAGCCAGCTTTGATCGAAAGTGTAGCGGCGCGTATATTTGACGGGCTCCAGTCCGACCGTGTTCAAAAAGACGCCAAAGGCAGCAAGCATACCTGCTGCAAAGATCTGTCCTCGATGGGCTAAAACGACCAGAACAATACCTAGCAACGCGGCCAGAAAAATCTCTCGGCTGCCAAAATGCGGGGCGATCATGGCCAACACGGGCGAGAGCACCATAAGGCAGATGATCGCAAAGACACCTCCGAAGAATGAGGCTGAATAGGCCAGCGATAACGCCCTGTGGCCTTGGCCGCGCTTGGTCATGGGATAGCCATCATAGGTAGTCAGCGCATTGACCGCTGTTCCCGGCGTGTTGATCAGGATGGCCGGGATCGCGCCGCCATACATGGATGATCCGTAAATCCCCAACAACAAGGTCAGACCGACGATGGGCTCAAAGGCAAAGGTTGCGGGCAACAGGATGGCGATGGCAACGGCAGCGCCCACACCGGGCAGCGCGCCGATGATGACACCACCGATCGAGCCGATGAACAAGGCCACGATGACCTGCCATTGCAGCAGGATTGAAACACCGGACAGAAGGGTATCCATACGTGCCTCCCTACAAATATGTCAGCGCAAAGGCGCGGATCGAGTCGGGAAGGTATTCATAGACAGCCCCTGCCGGGATTTTGACTTGCAGAAACGCTCGGAACACGATGGTGACGACGAAGCCGAACAGGGCTGCGATGCCGATCGCGCCCGAGCCTCGAAACCCTGAACGCAGGGTCAGAAACACCGCGAACAACATGGTGGACGGCAGATAGCCAAGCTGTGGCACCAGTAGGACATAAATCAGGAAATAAGCCACATATTCCAGAGACCGGACCCAAAACCCGACCTCGGCCCAACGACCATCGATCCGATCGGATAAGGCAGAGCTGAGCCAATGCAAAAAGCTGAACAAGACCATGCACCACACGGCAACGGTGGGCCACAGACCGGGTTGAGCAAACCATTTGGTCCGCTTGACGACCTGCGTCTGCTCCCCAAGCTGAGACAGTAGAAACACCGAGAAAGCCAGGAACAATACGGCAAACACAATATCACCCGGACGGCGATACCGTTTGAACATGTCCTGAAGCGTTCTTGCGATCATTTCATCCTCCCAGCCCTATGAAGAAGGCGCGGAAATCACTGCCCGCGCCTCGATCCGGGGTGTTACTCGCCTAGAATCTCTTCTATTTTGGCGAATGACGCTTTATCTTGCTCGATCTGGGCATTCGAAGCATTGGGATCCTGCCAATAGATCAGCGCACCGGTTTCTTCGGCAAGCTTTTTAGCCTTGTCCGATTGCAGTGCTTTTTGGGCTGCGGCGGTGATTTTTTCGCGAGCCTCGGGCGGCGTGTCTTTGTGAACAAACAGTCCGTTCCACAGCGCCAATGGCAGGTCTGGGTTAAGCTCAACCACTGTCGGCGTATCCGGTACCAGAGCGATCCGGTCGCCGCCGATGCTGGCCAGCACGTTCACTTCATCCAGACAGGGCAGAATAAGCTGGAGCGTGGTGTTGATGACATCAACGTCACCGGACGCCAAGGTGTTGCAGTCCAGCGCATCGAACGCGGCTTCGCTGGCAAAGTCGAAACCGCTGCTGACAGCGGCGGCAAAAGTAACCTGCGTGGGTGGCAGAACCGAGCCAAAGTGGCCGAGTGCCACGTCGTTTGACTTGCCGTGTTCCACCAACTCATCCCAGCTTTGGAACGGGGCGTCTTTGCTCGACGCGATTACGAACGGGTAGGTCAGGAAGATGCCGATCGGTTCAAACGGGTTCGGGTTCAATTCAGGAATACCAATCTCGGGCCCGATGACCGGAACACCAATCACAAACGACCCGATCGTATAGCCATCCGCCGGTGCTGTGGCGACTTCGACTGCGCCGGGGAAAGGACCACCACCGCCGCCGGGCTTGTTCACAACAGCTGCCGGTACCCCGTACATCGCCTGAAATTCATCTGCGATCATTCTGGTCAGGACATCTTCAAGATCACCCGGAGGCCAAGGAACCACAAAGGATACCGGCTTTTCGGGGTATTCTGCCAAAGCGGCCGTTGCCGAGGCGGCCATCACGGCTGCCGCAATAAACTTTTTCATTTACACCTCCCAGTGTATGGTTCATTATTTGAACCGAGTTAACAATAATAATCTTGCTTTGTTAAGTTCATTCTGTCAAGGATAACATCAACGGAAGGAGGCAAAACACATGGGTGCCGCACTTAATGCGCTAAAAATGCTGGACTTATTCTCAAACACGATGGCCGAAATCGGCCTGAGTCAGGCCGCGCGCCTGTCAGGATTGAACAAGGCGACAGCCCTGCGTCACCTACGAGCGCTTGAAGAATTCGGGTTGATCGAACAAAACCCGCAGTCAAAGACCTATACCATCGGACCAGCTGCGCTGCGGCTTGCGGCACTGCGCGAGATTGCCAAACCCGGCCTTGAAGGCGCGCGCCAAAAAATGCACTTGGCCATGCAGGAGGTTGGCGAAAGCCTGCACCTAACGCTGCTGGAACAGGGCAGCCTGCAAACCGCCATCGTGGTTGAGACAACCAAGCACAGCGTTCGCGTCAGCCTTGATCCAAGCGAGATCATCCCGGTCAACGCGACTGCGGCGGGTCTATGTATGCTCAGCTTTGGCCCACCTTTCCTGCTGGATCGTCTGGATCAGGAAGCGCAGGTACGTTTCACCGAATCCACCCTGACAGACCCGGATCTGATCAAGGAAAAAGTTGCCCTGATCCAGCGGGCTGGCTGGGCCAACAGCAACGGCAGCTACGAAGAAGGTGTTTTTGGTTTTGCAACGCCAATCTTCGGCATCGATCAAATCGCCCTTGGAACCATTTCGATCGCCGTGCCCGAGATTAGAGCCACTTATGAGCGCCTGCCCTTGATCCTGAAATCACTTCAATCCCTCTCGCGCGATCTGACCGCAAATTTCGGCGGCCAAATGCCCGAGGCCTTTCCAACCGAGTTCCACCCATAAGCGAAAGTGGACAACCCCCGGAGAACCGCAACATGAAAGACTCCAACTTTCTTAAGGAGAACAACGCCCGCCATTTCTGGCATCCGATGGCGCACCCGGCCGACAGCCGGAACAACCCTCCGACCATTCTGACCGGCGGGGAAGGGGTTAGCATCATCGATGTGGACGGGCACAAGGCCATCGACGCCGTGGGTGGCCTTTGGAACGTTAATCTGGGCTATTCCTGCGATCCGGTGAAACAGGCGATCACTGATCAACTAAATGCGCTGCCGTATTATTCGACCTTCCGGGGTACGAGCAACGACAAGGCGATCGAGCTGTCTTACGAGTTGGCACAGTTCTTTGCTCCTGATGGGCTGACACGCGCCTTTTTCACCTCGGGCGGATCGGATTCGGTGGAAATCGCACTTAAGCTGGCGCGCCAGTATCACAAAGTTCGGGGTGAGGCCGGTCGCACCAAGTTCATCAGTCTCAAACAGGGATACCACGGCACCCATTTCGCTGCCGCTTCGGTTAATGGCAATCAGAAGTTCCGCGCCGTGTATGAACCCATGATGCCAGGCTGTTTTCATGTGCCTGCGCCTTGGACCTATCGCAACCCGTTTGACGAAACCGACCCTGAACGCCTGGCTCAGCTTTGCGTCAAAGCGCTTGAAGCCGAGATTGCGTTCCAGGGGTCCAACACGGTTGCCGCCTTCATCATGGAGCCGATTTTGGGCGCAGGCGGCGTAATTCCGCCGCACAAAAGCTTTATGCCCATGGTGCGTGAGGTTTGTTCGAAGAACGGTATTCTGCTGATTTCAGACGAAATCATCACGGCGTTTGGTCGAACCGGTAGTGAAAGCGGAGCGAGACATTGGGGCGTCCAGCCTGACATTATGACGACGGCCAAGGCGATCACCAATGGCTATTTCCCGTTTGGCGCCGCGATGATCTCGGGGGCAGTTGCCGAGGTATTTGAAAATGACACAACCGGCTTGGCATCCGTTGATCAGGGATACACCTATTCTGGTCACCCCGTCGGCGCGGCGGCGGCACTGGCAGCTCTTTCGGAAATCAATCGTCTGCGGATTTGGGAAAACGCTGCAGCACGCGGGGATGAGCTGTTCGAGGGCTTGAAGAAACTGGCTGAAAAGCACGAGGTGATCGGTGACGTCCGAGGGGGCGAGGGCCTTATGTGCGCGCTGGAACTGGTCTCGGACCGCGCAACCAAAGCACCGATTGCCAAACAACTGCCAATACAGGTGCAAAAGGCAGCTTATGAGGATGGTGTGATGGTGCGCGTATCTGGCAACAACATCATCATTTCCCCACCTCTGATTGTCACATCCGACGATGTTGCCAAGATCCTGTCAGCGCTGGATACAGGATTGTCGAGTTTGTAGTCGTCGCGCAGACCCCGCTTGCCAACTGGCGGGGTCAAACCTTAACAGCCTGCAGCTCTTCAAGTAGGTCCAGTAGCTCATCAAGCTTCTCTCGCCCCATCTGCGCCTCAATACTATTTGAAATGGCCAATGACGCTTGAAGGTTGTCTTTCAAAATCTGCCGACCCGCATCTGTAATCATCACCATCGTCCGCCTTTTATCCTGGCTGTCCTGACGACGTGTGACCTGCCCATCGGCTTCCATGCTGCGCAATATTCGCGTCAGGCTGGGCAGCAACAGACAAGCTTCTTTGGCGATAGCGCTTTGCTCGACCTCGCCAAGCTCATCCAGTACGCGCAGGACGCGCCATTTTTGCTCGGATATCTGGATGTCCTGCAGCATGTCCCTGATGGGGGCCATGATCGTTTCGCGGGCGCGCAATAATGCAATAGGAAGCGACCTTGAGGTGCTCTTGGTATGGCTTTGAGTGTTCATACCGCCTTCTAGTGTGCTGCCCTAGGAAATGCAAAGATTAACAACGCAACTTCTTGACGACATAATCTTATAATGCTAAACATGTTAATTAATAACGGAGGAATCATGCCGCATTTTCACGTCGAATATTCCGGGAATCTGGAAGACAGGATCGACATGGGCGGTCTGTGCGATTGCATCCGTGCAACGGCCGCTGAGGTTGACACCTTTCCGCTAGCAGGCATTCGCGTCCGAGCGATCCGTGTTGATCACTATGCCATCGCAGACGGAAATCCAAAGCATGGGTTCATCGATATCTCGATCCGGCTGCGGGCCGGTCGTTCGCAGGCCATCAAGAAGGACGCAACGCAGCGCATCTTCGAGGCGGCCCGAACCTATCTGGAATCCGCCATGAGGCAGCATTCCATCTCGCTGTCGCTTGAGATGCGCGACATCGATCCCGACCTCTCCCCCAAAACCGGCACGATCCGCGACCATCTGGAGGCCTGACCATGAGTGACCTGCACAAGAATATTGAACGGCTTGATGGCTTCCTTGCCCGTTTCAAGAAGACCGGGATCAAGAACCGGATCGCAGGAGAAGATCAAGATGGGTCAGCAGGGGTGTTTCAGTCGATCTCTCCGGTGGATAAATCGGTGATCTGCGACGTCGCCCATGGCACTGCAGAAGATATCGATACAGCAGCACAGGCCGCGCATAATGCCTTTGCAGACTGGCGCGACATGCCCGCTACGGAGCGCCGCGGGATATTGCTTAAAGTTGCAGATGGCATTGAGGCAAGAGCCGAAGAGATCGCGCTGTGCGAATGCTGGGATACCGGCCAGACCCTGCGCTTTATGTCCAAAGCCGCCCTGCGAGGGGCTGAGAATTTTCGCTATTTTGCCGATCAGGTGGTTCAGGCGCGGGATGGTCAACACCTGAAATCACCGACACTGATGAACATAACCACCCGCGTCCCAATCGGGCCCGTTGGTGTCATCACGCCGTGGAACACCCCGTTCATGCTGTCGACATGGAAGATCGCTCCGGCACTGGCCGCTGGCTGTACGGTCGTCCACAAACCGGCTGAAGATTCACCGCTGTCTGCGCGGCTATTGGTAGAAATCGCGGAAGAAGCCGGTCTGCCCAAGGGTGTGCTGAACACTGTCAACGGTTTTGGTCCAGACGCAGGTAAGCGGCTGACCGAACATCCATTGATCAAAGCCATTGCCTTTGTCGGTGAAAGCCGTACGGGCAGCATCATTACCAAGCAAGGCGCAGATACGCTGAAACGGATGCATCTGGAGTTGGGCGGTAAGAACCCGGTCATCGTCTTTGACGACGCCGACATGGATCGCGCGCTGGATGCGGTGATCTTCATGATCTATTCGATCAACGGCGAACGTTGCACGTCTTCTTCGCGGTTGCTGGTACAAGATACAATCAAGGAAGAGTTCGAAGCCAAGCTGATCGAGCGCGTGAACAATATCAAAGTCGGCCACCCGTTGGACCCTGCAACCGAGATTGGCCCGCTTGTAACGGAAGAGCATTACAACAAGGTCACTTCATACTTCGGCATCGCCAAGGAAGACGGCGCGACCGTCGCGGCCGGTGGCGTCAAGGTGGGCGAAGAGGGGTACTTCGTACGGCCCACCCTGTTTACCAACGCCAACAATCAAATGCGCATCGCACGCGAGGAAATCTTTGGCCCTGTCCTGACCGTGATCCCGTTCTCGACTGAGGAGGAGGCGCTGCAGATCGCAAATGACACGCAATATGGTCTGACCGGCTATGTCTGGACCAACGATCTGACCCGCGCGTTACGTTTCACGGACAAGCTTGAGGCCGGAATGATCTGGGTGAACTCGGAAAACGTGCGCCATCTGCCCACACCGTTTGGCGGGGTCAAAGCATCCGGCATCGGGCGCGACGGCGGCGACTGGAGCTTTGAGTTCTACATGGAACAAAAGCATATCGGCTTTGCCACAGGCCAGCACAAGATCATGCAATTGGGCAAGCTATAGCGGCCCCTCAGACGACAATCGCGCGAAAAACCTTAACTCCAGGAGCAGACTATGGGAGAAATCGTTCTTGCCGCCAAAATGACCCATGTGCCGACACTGCTCATGTCTGAGCAGGAAGGCCCGGTTAAAGGCAAACGTCAGCCCGCCATTGATGGCCACCGCGAGATCGCGCGCCGTGCAAAAGCGCTGGGGGCGACCACGGTGATCATCTGCGACACGCATTGGGTGATCAATGCCGGGTTCCACATCAACGCCAATGAAAAATTCGAAGGTCTGTTCACGTCGAACGAGTTCCCGCAGTTCATCCAGGACCTGCCCTATTCCTATGAGGGCAATCCTGAAATGGGTGATGCCATCGCAAAGATCGCGTCGGACAAAGGCGTCTACACTTTAGCGCATCACTTGGACAGTCTCGAACTGGAATACGGTACGCTGGTCCCGATGCGCTTCATGAGCCGCGAGCATGATATGAAAGTCGTCTCAGTCGCGGCCTGGGCCACGGTGCATAGCCATGACGAAAGCCGGGTCATTGGTGAAGCCATCCGTGAAGCGGTTGAGGCCAGCAATGAAAAGGTGCTGTTGGTCGCGTCAGGCTCGTTGTCGCACAAGATCTGGGCGAACAAGGATTATGCCGCCAATAACGGCACTTTCACCATCAGCTCGGAATTCAACCGTCAGATGGACTTGCATGTGCTTGAGATGTGGAAGAACGGCGACCACGCCACGTTCCTGAAAATGCTGGGCGACTATGCCAATTTCTGCTGCGGCGAAGGCTCGATGCATGACACGTCGATGCTCTACGGAGCGCTGGGGTGGGATACCTATGACAAGAAATGCGAGATTGTGACTGAGTATTTCCCAAGCTCCGGCACCGGCCAGACAAACGTCATCTTCCCCGTATAACAGGAGGTTAAAATGCCCGTTCCAGCCCCCAACCTGTATCCCGACTTCAACACAATCCGGCTGAGCCATGTTTGCCTGAACGTCAGCGATTTGTCAGCTTCGCGTAAATTCTACTCAGAGGTTCTTGGCCTTCAGGTCTCGGACGAAAGCGACACGCACGTCTATTTGCGCGCGATGGAAGAACGTGGACACCACTGTGTGATCCTGCAGAAATCCGATCAGCCGGCGACTGTCGAGGTCATGGGCTTCAAAACATTCGACGAGGATGATTTGGATCGGGCCGAGGCGTATTTTATATCCAAAGGCCGACCGACCTCATGGGTTGATCGCCCCTATCAGGGCCGGACTCTGTTAACCTCGGACAATATGGGCATACCGCTGGAGTTCTATCACAAGATGGATCGCCTGGAGCCGATCCATCAGAAATACGCGCTCTATCGTGGTGTGAAACCGCTGCGGATCGATCACTTCAACTGCTTCTCGACCAATGTCGATGACAGTGTCGCATTCTACAGTGATTTCGGGTTCCGCGTGACCGAGTATACGGAAGACGAAGACAGCAAGAAACTGTGGGCCGCGTGGATGCACCGCAAGGGTGGGGTGCATGATATGGCCTTCACCAATGGCAAAGGCCCACGGATGCACCACGTGGCCTTCTGGGTGCCAACACCGCTGAACATCATCGATTTGCTCGATCTAATGGCCACCACCGGCTATGTGGACAACATCGAACGCGGCCCGGGGCGACATGGTATTTCGAATGCTTTCTTCCTGTATATCCTCGATCCCGACGGACACCGGATTGAGATTTATTGCTCGGATTATCAGACCGTTGACCCCGATCTGGAGCCGATCAAATGGGACCTGAAGGACCCGCAGCGTCAGACGCTCTGGGGCGCTCCGGCGCCGCGCAGTTGGTTTGAACACGGCACATCCTTTGTCGGTGTGGATGTAAACGAGCCAGACCTATCTGCGTCTCCCATCATCGCACCGTAAGCAAAGTATGCTTGATCTAAAACATCTTAGTATGGGCGGGTTCCATAACGCCGAGGAGGCCTGATGCGCATTGCAACCTACACTGCCAACGGTGAAACATTTTTTGGTGCGATCACTGATGAAGGCGCGGTCGCACTAAACAGCGAATTTGCCGAGTTCAAAAGCCTCTACGAGGTTGTCGCCGCTGGTGCGTTTGGCCAATTGGCCGAGGCTGCCGAAGGAAAGCCGGTAACCCATACGGATTTTACCTTTGAGATGGTGATGCCGGATGTCCGTCGCATTCTGTGCGTTGGTGTGAACTTTCCAGATCGCAACGCGGAATACAAAGATGGCAGTGCCCAGCCGAAATACATGTCGCTGTTTCCGCGCTTCGCCAGTGGATTTACCGGCCATAATCGCCCTCTGATCCGCCCGCCCGAAAATCACACGCTGGATTACGAGGGTGAAGTGGCCATCGTGATCGGCAAAGCAGGCCGCCGGATTTCGCAGGACGATGCTTATGGCCATATCGCAGCCTTGACCCTGTGCAACGAAGGGACAATCCGCGATTGGGTTCGGCACGCCAAGTTCAACGTCACGCAAGGCAAGAACTGGGACAAATCGGGTGCCATCGGCCCTTGGCTGGTCCCGTTCACCAATGCCGCCCAACTGGACGACGCCCGCATTCAGACCCATGTGAATGGTGAATTGCGGCAGGACGATACGTTGAACCGAATGATGTTCCCGATCCGGCGTGAGATTGAATACATATCGACCTTCATGACGCTTCAACCGGGCGATATAATCGTCACCGGCACCCCAACCGGCGCAGGTGCACGATTTGATCCGCCAAAATACCTGGCCCCTGGCGATGTGGTTGAGGTATCCGTCGAAGGTATAGGCACCCTGAGCAACACCATCGAGGATGAGCAGATATGACCCCGGAAGACCACGCGCGCGCTGCCGCCGATCTGCTGAACGCGGAAAGGACGCGACAGCAGATCGGTCTACTGACATTGCGGTATCCCGAAATGGCGATGGATGACGCATATGAAGTGCAGAATGCCATCTATCGGGCCAAGCTGGCGGAAGGGCGCAAGGTCATCGGCTGGAAGATCGGGCTGACCTCGAAGGCGATGCAATATGCATTGAACATTAATATTCCAGACAGCGGTATTCTGTTTGACAACATGGCTTTCGGAAATGGAGACACCGTTCCCGCTGGTCGTTTCATCCAGCCCCGGATCGAAGCCGAGATTGCCTTTGTGATGAAAGATGCCATTGGTGGTGCAGATGTGACCCGCGATCAGGTTTTGCAAGCGACCAACTATGTTACTCCGTCCATTGAAATCCTCGACACTCGTATTAAGCGGGCAGACCCTGGGACTGGAAAGTCCCGCACTGTATTCGACACAATCAGCGACAACGCCGCAAATGCCGGCATTGTACTAGGGGCGGAACGCCACCCAGCGGATGCATTTGACCTGCGATGGGTAGGGGCCCTAACCTTCCGCAACGGCGAAATCGAGGAAACTGGCCTGGGTGCGGGCGTATTGAATGATCCGGTCGAAAGTGTGGTCTGGTTGGCCCGTCGCATGGCGCAATACGGCCAGAGCATTGAACCCGGCCACGTAATCCTGTCCGGCAGCTTCATTCGCCCAATCGAATGCCCATCGGGTGCGGAAATCCACGCCGATTTCGGATCGTTCGGATCCGTCGACATCAATTTTGCCTAAAGGAGCAGCGACATGCCCGCACCAAAGAACACCTTTAAGGCCGCATTAAAGGCTGGAAAGCCTCAGGTCGGGTGCTGGATCGGAATGGTCGACGCATATGCAGCAGAAATTTCCGCGACCGCAGGGTTCGATTGGTTGTTGGTCGATGGCGAACACGCACCAAACGACCTGCGCTCGACCCTTGAACAGGTGCGAGTGATCGAAAGTTCGGGCAGCGCGCCCGTTGCACGTCTACCGATTGGTGAGACATGGATGATCAAGCAATATCTCGATGCGGGTGTTCAGAGTATTCTGGTGCCGATGGTCGAAAGCGCTGATCAGGCGCGCGAACTGGTACGCGCGGTGCAATACCCCCCACACGGCGTGCGAGGTGTGGGATCATCCCTTGCGCGAGCTTCGCAATTTGCCGAGATCCCGGACTACCTCGATACGGCGGATGAGCAGATTTGTCTGCTGCTACAGGTTGAGAACAACGCGGGCATGGCTGCTCTGGACGACATTCTGACGATTGATGGAGTAGACGGAGTTTTTATCGGACCTGCAGATCTGGCCGCCGACATGGGTCATATCGGCAACGCCGGGCATCCAGATGTTGTGGAGGCCATTGAAGACGCGCTGACCCGCATCGTCGCGGCAGGTAAAGCCGCGGGTATCCTAACACTGGACCCAGCAATGCAGCGTAGGTGCCTTGAGATCGGCGTGACCTTTCTGGCCACTGAAATTGACGTCACCCTTTTCGCAAAAAGCATGCGCGCCAAAGCGCAAAACGGCCTCGCGCTTTTGCCGCGACAGAACGCAATCGGATCGGCGACAACAGAAAATGCCAGCAAGTACTTACAGCAATTGTGCAAACATTGGTCACATAAGGGACAGGTCGAGTTCGATGTAAATACTGGAACCGTTTTTTTTGACAGTGGTAATGCCGTCGAACTAAAGGCGACGCCAGTAGCACTGGAAGTTCGCGCCTCGGCGCAGCCACGCGATGACTTGGACAGTTGGAAGACAGTGATTTCCGATCACCTAAAACGGTTTGCCTTTCGCGAAGAGCTTGAACTGAACTGGGATGACTAGCGACTTTTGTTTTGCTGGAAATAGTATGGGTTTTTCTAAGCGTTCCTGCCTGCTCGCGTGTTTACAACTCGTTTGTTGTCAGTAACAGGGCGCCGTTGCGATGTCAGAGTATGCGCCAAGATCACTTAGGCAAGCATCTATTTCTAAGGTTATCTGAACACTTGCTCATGGATTACTCCCTAGAATGTTGTGGACGGCACTGCGGCTAGTTTGCAGGAAACCAACAGACCCGTCGGGGTGAATTGATGCGGTCAACTTGTCCAAGATCATCTTATAAGCAATTGAGTTTTATCTGTAAATTCTCAAGAACAAATAAAAGTCTCCTTCTTTTTGTTCTCATTGTTCAGCCGTACAAGAAAAAGAACCGGCTGTTACATGGTGCAGCAGGGTCATCTAATTGAAAGACCCGCCGGTAGGATATCTCGATGAAGCTGCGGAAGAAGAACGAAACGCTCTTCGCTCACTTCAAACGCGTACTTGGGTTAGGACGGCTCCGATTTTGTGGCCCGTATGGCGCAAATTGAAAATTAACCCTCACTGCCACCGCCCAGAACATACACAAATGGGTCAATATCTTTACCGCACCGTAACAAACACGCAAAGCCTAATCGGGAAGGCGTTTTTGCCGTGTTCAGATCATTGCATTCTGCGCGCGTAACACTTTGTTTTTGAATAAAACCAGTCGCTTTCTGCCCATTACTCTGGAAGCATCCCAAACCGGCCTTTCAAGCACGCTGTCGCGCCCGACCAATTTCTACGATCAAAAACTTGCACCAACTACAACGCCAACAGCGGGAACCTCTGTTGGCGCGGTGACCATCGATTTATCTGCAGCTAGCTATTGGCTCAGTACTCGCTCGCATATTTCCTGAGCGATTGGCATAGCGCTTGTTGCTGCCGGCGAAGGCGCATTTAATACGAACGTCATACGATCCTGAGATCTGAACAGAAAATCGTCTTCAAGTCGCCCGTCAGGATGAACGATCTGGGCACGATGGCCTGCCACGTAGTGACACAAATCCCGCAATTCAACTTTTGGACAGTATTTCTGAACTTGTTTGAGATAGTAACGCTTTGACACCGCGCTTCGAATTTCATTGGCTATGGCGCAAGGATGCTTGGCAAGAGATCGCCAAAAGCCTGCGAACAAGGCCATTTCACGAAAGTCTGCTAAGCTGAATGACACCTTGGAGTATCTTTCGCGTGCCAATGATATGATGGCATTCGGACCGACATTGATCGATCCATCAATCATAGGCGTCAAATGGATACCTAGAAACGGTAGGTTGGGGTCAGGCACAGGATAAATCAGATGCTTGACCAGTTTGGATTTTCGTTTTGGAAGACGATAATATTCCCCCCGAAACGGTACGACTTTGGCATCGCACGCAAGTCCCGCCATGCGAATTATACGGTCGGATTGCAAACCTCCACAAACAACAAGATGCTCACACCCGATCATACCCTTTAGTGTGATGAGCGCGGTTTTTCCATAACTGTTATCGATGCCTACCAAAGGGGTGGAATATAGAAATGTCCCTCCATTAGCCACGAAGTCCTCAAGGAGTGACCGAGCTATTTGGGAGTAGTCTACAATCGCGGTGTCTGGTAGCCGAACAGCGGCGCACCCCGCTACGTTGGGTTCCAAGGAAGTTAGGTCGGCCAAAGACAGGTCTTGAACTGTTACGCCGTTCTGGCGCGCGCGATCCGCCAGGTCGCCAAGTCGAGCTTTCTCTTGATCGTTCGTGGCGACTAAGAGCTTCCCGCGTGTCTCGTACTTCAAGCCCTTTGTCTCGCAATAGTGCTTCGTTCTAAGCAGTCCTTCACGACAAAATCGCGCCTTTTTACTGCCCGGCTTGTAGTAGGCACCAGTATGGACCACACCGCTGTTACGGCCGGTTTGGTGACGTGCTGGAGCATCTTCTTTTTCGATTAGCAATATCCGCGCTTTGGGCGCTCGTCTGGAAAGCTCCAGCGCGGTAGCTACTCCGACAATCCCGGCGCCTACTACTGCATAATCGTAAGTTCCGAGATCCATAAACTCTCCTATATTTTGAGCCCTTGATGTGCTGGGCATAGATCAAATTACGAGGCGGTTTATGAAGTGGCAATACCCGCCGGTCAGCTTCGCTTTTTCTGATGTTGGTTAAGTTATTACAAGTTTTTATGCGCCAGAGAGCCTTAGGAAGGCTCAAACGGGACTAGACTTCAAAGGCAACAACATGTCTGAACTGCAAGGCAATCGACCGGATGTCCGCTACCCATGATGTTGTACCGTTCGTGGTATTCGAAAGTATAGCTGGGGCAATGAAAAACGCCAAAACAAGCGAGATTATGTGGCAGAGATAATCTTATCTAAAGCCCCAGTTTTATACAGACGGTCTGAGATCGACAAGGTCGATCTGAAACAGTTTATGACCCCACCGAACTCGCAGAAACTCGCCTCAGATTTCCGCTATATGATCCTGCCGCGTCGCATAACGGCAGGCTGCTCATCAATGCCAGCGCACGGAAGTGATCGCTGACCTGCCCGGCGGTCTCAAACAGGTTTATTTGGCTCTCGAGGCTGTTGCAGATCGCGTACAGATTTGTGTTCATTTCGACCTTGGTTCTGCCAATCAGGCGCCCGCGCTCCCTTTATCATCGAAAGACTGAACGCCGTGCGACTGACTCCGAGATATGTTGCGTCAACCATCATGCTCATTTCCTCACCGTTAATCAGCAGCCAACTCTATCAAACTCGGCGCAAAGATGCCTTTATCGCTCCGGTGCTGCCAACGGTTATGTAACGAATTGCGAAGACCGCGTACGCTGGGCGCATCTTGTAGATCTGAGTGACCTTGGTTCTCTTATTGAACGGGTTCTTTAGGCGCTGGCTTTGCGGCCGATCGATCTGACTCGATGATCTAACATTGACCACCTTCAGCCTCATCAGATCGCAGCCGCGCAACTTGCTATCGATTACCATGTTGAAGGGCGCTAGATCTCGATGATTTTCGGCGAGCTCGTGGAGCAATTGGATCGCCCAAACGTGTTTTGGTTTCAGCGGGCGCTGTTAACCTGCAATACGCCTTTCGTTCCAGGCTGGACGAAGTGAGCGTATAGCAGTTAAGTTTGGCGTTTCCATGGCTGATGTTCCGATCCGCCATGCCCGCCAACAACGACAGCTCGGCGTTGATGCAATACAAAATCACAGGATGCAGCATTTGCTCCGATGACCGCTGTGGAGCCAAAAGTGACTGACAAGGCAAATCGCGCCAATGTCGGAAATGCGCTTTTCTATTATCTTAACCGCCGTTGGAGCAGAAGCTTTAGGTCGTTACGCGATTACAATTGGTTGAGGCGAGTTTGTTGTCGGGCATATGGATATCACATGCAGTTCGGCTCAGTTTTCTAAGTATGGTTGATGGCAGTCATATTCTCGGTCCAATCTATAAAGGCAAACCTCGAAACGAGCGGTAGCTTCCTTGTTGATGCTGGTATCATAATTACGCCCGAAAAGAACGATGTTCGCCTTTAGAAGCGTCCGACCCGTCTGGTGATAATTGACGACGAACGTGTCAATCAAGTGATCCGAGATATTATTGAAACAATTGAAACCGCGATTAGTTCGCCATTTGGAGCGGAGTTTCTTAGCGAGGTTATGTTTCAAAAACTTCCAAAAGGGCTTCGCGCGGGATAGCAGCCAATGTCAGTGCTGATAGAAAGGGTGGACTTTCAGGACCCAATATCCATCCGAACCTTGTTGATGCGTTTGTTCTCCAAACTAACATCGTTTCGGTCGTGGCCAGCAGGTTGACGGTTGCAATGATTAACGGGCTTTGGGGTATGTCATCCAGTGACAACCAGGCCATGCTGAAGGAAGGCGGTAGTTAGTGTTCCTATTCAATCAGATCCATAATTGGCGTCAAGTATGGCGCATCGTTATCGGTTTTACCTAACCAGCGTTCGAGCTAGCTGAGGATTGTCTTTTGGAAGAGATTGCTCATTCGCTGTGCCCACTAAAGGATATGCAAGGTTCACCCGTTTTTTTGTATCTCGTTCATTGAACAAGGAAGGAGCGTCAATCGAGTACTGCCAATCTTGCTCAGAATGCAGTTTATACAAGCTTCGCCGCAAAATCCTTACTATTTTTAGTACCTTGGAGGGCAATCGCAAATTAGCTTTCGGTTAAAAAGCTTGATATTCATTAGCCAACTAAAAGACCGCCGATAACCAAAGGTTGACGAATAACCCTTCAAAATCTTAGCGAGAGACATGACATGCCGCCATCCAGCTTGGCGCAATCGGTGTTGTCAATTTCTACGATCTCAAACCCTTCACGATCCAACATGTCCGCTGTGCGTGAGAAGCCTGCAGCCATCAGCACCAGATTGTTGAAGCGGATCGCGTTGGCAGCAGCTTCTTCCCCATCAGCAACATGAAGCACTCGGTAGCCCTCAAAGCAGCCTGATGCATCAAGTCTTCGGGTAGACAGGATTGTTTCGGCATCCATCAGTGAACAATCTGTCTTGAAGTGCAAAACGCCTTCCGGTGTAAACACTTCGCGCAGTTTGTGGCCCCACGCGGAGGTGATTTTAGACAGCTCGGCGACACCTTCAGCGTCAGTGCGGTCTGATCTGCCCACCAAAATTTCGCGACCGGTTACAAGAATATCTCCGCCCTCGATATGGCCGGGGCCGTTGATTTCCAGAACCGTCTCGTAGCAAGCGCGAAGATTTGGCGCCATTTCTGCCACCTCACCCATCCGCGATGGTGCGCCTGGCCGCATCAGCACAGCGCCTTGCGGCAGGCAAAGGGCCGTATCTTCGACAAACTGTGCGTCGGGGAACGCGTCAAGGGGATCAAGTTCGATCACTTCAGACCCGGTGCTTTTCAGTGCAGCCACGTAAGCCTTATGTGCCGCCATCATCCCTTCGAAATCGGGGTTTCCAATATCCTTTGCACGCAAACCGCCAGCAATGGTCGCAGCCGGGCGGCGGGTGATGGCGCGGGAGAACTCAAAGGTCGGGTCTGACATGTTTCAATCTTTCTGAGGTTCACATTTCGGAGCGATGACTTCGATCATTGCAGGCCCATCTAAAGCGACAGTTTCGCGCAACGCCTGCGCGACGGCCTGTGGTTCGGCCGGAACCTTGGTGAATGGAATGCCAAAAGACTTGGCTGATGCAGAAAAATTCGGGGGCGAAGGATCACAACCTATGACGGTCACACCCACATCCCGCATCGACGCGGCAATTTCCTGGTATCCATGATTGTTCCAGATCACGAAGGTGACCGGCAGGTTTTCATCTGCTGCGGCCATGATTTCAGGCAATGAAAACTGTGCACCTCCATCGCCGACAATGCAGATCGCCCTTGCAGTCGGATCGGCGATTGACGCGCCGATGGCAGCGGGTATCCCGTAGCCGAGCGCGCCATATCCCGTTGCTGCGTTGAACCAACCTCCGGCCCGGTCGTGGTCGTAGAAAAGATTGCCGGCATAAATTGGTTGGGTTGAGTCTCCGACCATCAATGCATTCGGAACTGCCGAGCGAATAGCGTTCAGGATTTCGACCTGATGGCGATAGCCCGGACCAATTTCCTCCCAGGCGGCGCGGCGTGTTTTGCTGGCGCGTTCGGCACCGTCGTCTTGCTTTGCCTCATTGGACAATGCCCCAAACAGCGCCGGTACAACCAAATTAACGTCACCTTGAATGGTTAGCGCTGCCTCATGTCGCGCCAGTTGATCGCTGCAGCGATCCACCCGGATCAGGCCTGACCTTCCTGCTATTTGCTCGGTGGCGTACATGTCATAGTCGGTTGGCCCCAATTCGGTTCCCAAAGCCAGAACGCAATCAGCGCTTTCTATCAGCTCGCGTACTGCTTTGAGGCTCGGGCTGGCAGGAACGGTCAGTGGATGTCCGTGCATCATGCCCCGTGCGTTGACGGTTTGCACGACGGGGGCATCGAGGGTTTCAGCCAATGTCTGTAAATCGGTTTCAGCTTGTTTCGCGCCACCGCCCGCCAGAATGACAACTCGATTTGCTTTAGCCAGTTGCCTTGCCGCTTGTGAGATTAAATCTGGATTGACCGGGGGTGCTGGATCGAGCGTCTCGACTGGTGTTTTTTGATATTTTTCTGCTGCTACATCCAACGGGACCTCTATATGCACCGGCCCTGGGCGACCGTTGGTAAGGTCGTGAAAAACACGGTCCAAGACCGGGTCTAGAGCGTTGGAGTCGGGAACTTGTTCTGACACCAACGCAACTGTTCTGGCCAGCCCCAGTTGGTCTGGCAATTCATGCAGATGTCCTAAGCCCTTGCCAAGCGAAGCGGTTTTATTGACACCAGAGACCACCAACATCGGAATTGAATCAGCGCGCGCCTGCGCCATCGGTGTCAAGGTGTTGGTCAATCCGGGGCCGGTGATCACAAAGGTCACACCCGGTTTCCCCGAAACACGCGCGTAGCCATCAGCCATGAAACCAGCACCCTGTTCATGCCTGGGCGTGATATGACGAATGCCCGAAGCCGCAAGACCGCGGTAAAGTTCGACCGTGTGAACGCCCGGAATTCCGAAGACGCAGGTCACATCTCTTTGGCGAAGCTTGGCAACCAAAGCTTCACCGATTGTCATTCCGCTCATGCAACCTCGCGTGATTTGCTGTTGGCGTGATCAATGATGCGAGAAACCGCTGTGGCAAAATCGGCGTCACTAATCGTCAGCGCGACCCGGACCCAGTCTTTCAGACCGTCGCCAAAGGCGGACCCTGGCATGACAGCCACCCCGGCCTGCAACAGATCCCACGCATAAGCTTCGCCATCAAACCCGGTGGCAGAAACGTTGATGAGGGCGAACATTCCCGCCTCTGGGCGATGAACCGTCAGATCCGTTTCTGCTTCAAGACGATCAGCCAGCAGGGTGGCGCGGCCAGAGAAACGAGCGGCCATGCCGGGCGCAACCTCGGACCCGTCGCGGATTGCCTTTTCGGTCATGTCCGCGATGAAGGGCTGATTGCCAAAGAGCATTGTTTCGGAATACGGCAGCAGCGCTTCACAAAACGCTGCTGGTCCGACACACCAACCGCTACGAAACCCTGGGGCAGCATGTGATTTCGAGATGGATGATACACCTATGACACGATCCGCCAGTTTCGGGTCAGCCAATGGTGAAGCAAATTCGGCCTCGTCAAAGATCAGTTCTTCATAGACCTCGTCCGAGATGATCCATAAATCGTGCGCCATGGCGAGCTGCCCGATTTCGGCAATTTCCGTGGTAGTCAGAATTGCACCTGTCGGGTTGTGTGGCGTTGTCAGAAGAATGGCGCGGCTGCGTGGAGTGATGCGTGCAGCAATATCTTCGGCTTGCATGCGAAACCCTTGCTCTGGCCGAAGCGGCACAGGCACGATATCCGCCCCGGATGCGCGCACGACTCCTTCGTATGTCGCGTACATCGGGTCACCAACCAAAACTTCGTCTCCGGCCTCTGCAATCCCGGACATCACTGCGAAAAGGGCGGTTTGCGTCCCGGGAAAGCACAAAAAGTTCTCGGGTCCGAAGGGCCGCCCACGAGAGGCTGAATAGCGAGAAGCAAGCGCGTCAAGCAGTCCGGCTTCACCGCGCCCGTTGGAATACCCTGTCCGTTGTGCCCGCAAGGAGGTTACGGTGGCTTCTACCAATGCGGCTGGCACGGGCACATCCGGTTCTCCAATCGTCATTTCGACGATATCCACTCCGGCTTTGATAAGGTCACGTGCTTTCAGGTGCACACCCCATTTGGCACCACCCAACCCCGCTAAACGCTCAGTCACAGATGTTGTCTTCATGGCTGCTCCGCCTCTTTGTTTAATGGTATCCCCAGGATGGCGCTCACGGAGTCCAAGCCGATCCGCGCCAGTTGCCCTTCGGAAAACGCGTCCGGAAGCGCACCGCCTTCCATCCAAAGGCCGTCGATTACCGCGTTGCAAGCAATGGCCAGTTGCGTTGCCTCCGTTGCAGCAACTGAACGTCCGGTTTCCAGCAATGCGGCGACGATCAGCTCCTCGAGGTGACCCCGGAAATAGTTATAGGTCTGCTGGTGAATGCGCTGCATTTTTGAATCATGTTGCACCTTGTTCAGAAAGCTGGCCCACAACGCCACGGCGCTTGGATCAACGATTGGTGGTCGTAGCGACGCGTCAACGAAGTTGGTCAACTGAGATACCGCGCTTCCCATTCCTGACGAAGCTGCTGTCTGATCGGTTAGCGTATTCATGTGGTGCTCATACGCCGCCTGAACCAACTCTTCTTTTGAAGAGAAATAATGACGGATCAACCCTTGGGTCACGTTCGCGCGGGCTGCAATCTCACGCACCGTGGCACCGCGGACGCCCATCTCGGCGATCAGGTCCAAAGTCGCCAATATCAGCGCCTCGCGCCGAAACTCAGCAGACTCACGTTTAAATTTGCGGCTGTCGTCCTGCACGTCAGTGTCATCCATGGCATGGAGTTATTATACACTTGCATAATTGCGAGATTCGAGGCTTACTGCAAGCTGAAATCAGAAGATTGTTGGATATGGACACAGCCGAAGCAGCATCACCCACACTCGAAGCCACTGCGTCCGTTGAGGCGATAAAGATTGAGGACCTGCACAAATCCTTTGGTGCGCTAGAGGTCCTGAAGGGTGTTTCCCTGACTGCCAACAAGGGGGACGTTGTCGCAATCATCGGGGGATCAGGTTCGGGCAAATCCACCATGCTGCGCTGCATCAACTTCTTGGAAACGCCGAGTTCGGGAAAAATCACCATTGGCGGTGAATTGGTTGAAATGCACGCCGATGGCAGTCCCGCGAACCGCCGCCAGATCGAGCGTATCCGAACGCGGCTGGCAATGGTTTTTCAGCAGTTCAATCTGTGGACTCATCGCACGCTTTTGGAGAACGTGATTGAAGTGCCGATACATGTCCTCAAGGTGCCAAAGGCAGAGGCTATCTCGCGGGCGCACGACCTGTTGAAAAGGGTAGGGCTTGGTGACAAGGCCGACACCTTTCCGGCCTATCTATCTGGCGGTCAGCAACAACGCGCCGCCATTGCCCGTGCGCTTGCCGTAGATCCTTCGGTGATGCTTTTCGATGAGCCCACATCGGCGCTGGACCCCGAGTTGGTCGGCGAAGTTTTGAACGTGATCCGTGATCTCGCTGGTGAAGGACGCACCATGCTGCTCGTCACCCATGAAATGAAATTTGCGCGCGAAGTTGCCAGCCACGTTGTCTATCTTTTCGAAGGCCGCATTGAAGAGCAGGGGCCACCTGCCGAGGTCTTCGGTAATCCAAAATCAGAGCGGTTGAAGCAGTTCCTCAGCTCGGTCGCCTGATCCAGTCAAAACAAACTAATGAACCAAAAGGGAGTAACAAAATGAACCTTAAGAAACTGCTTGCGTCCGGAGTTGCCGCCGCCATCCTTTCAGTTGGTGTCGCCAGTGCCGAAGAGGTCAAGATCGGTATCGCGGCTGAACCTTATCCACCATTCGCTTCGCTTGACAGCTCAGGCAACTGGGTTGGATGGGAGATCGATGTTATCAATGCTGTCTGTGCCGCTGCTGAACTGGACTGTGTTATAACGCCTGTAGCCTGGGATGGTATCATCCCATCGCTGACCGGGCAGCAAATCGACGCCATCATGGCCTCTATGTCGATCACCGAGGAGCGGCTGAAAACCATTGATTTCAGCGATCCTTACTACAACACACCCGCTGTAATCGTTGCGGACAAATCGATGGATATCGAAGCGACACCCGAGTCGCTGGCGGGTAAAGTTGTCGGCATTCAGGCTTCGACCATCCACCAGGCCTATGCGCAGGAATATTTTAAGGATGCTGAGCTGCGGGTTTATCAGACACAGGATGAGGCCAATCAGGACCTGTTCGCAGGCCGTATTGATGCAACTCAAGCAGACAGCATCGCAATGGCCGACTTTGTAAACTCGGATGCGGGCGCTTGCTGTGAAATTAAAGGCGCCGTTGCAGATGATCCCGCTATTCTGGGACGCGGCGTTGGGGCTGGCGTGCGCAAAGGGCAAGATGACCTGCGTGAGGCGCTGAACAAAGGCATCGCCGCAATACTTGCCGATGGCACGCACGAGAAGATCACATCGAACTATTTCTCGGCCAGCATTTACTAAGCCGCTGCCGTGAACGGACTGTTGGAATCACTTGGATTGGCGCAGAGCGCAGAGCTTTTGTCGCTCTCGCCGCCGGGATGGGGGGCCAATCTGCTGCGCGGATTGGCCCACTCATTGCAGATCGCTTTCGGCGCTTATGCCCTCGGTCTCGTGATCGGATTGTTCGGAGCTTATGGCAAACTCTATGGCGGGAAGGTCACGCGCGATCTTCTCGCCATCTACACGACGGTGATCCGGGCTGTGCCCGAGCTGGTCCTGATCCTGATCCTGTATTACGTCGGATCTGACATCATAAACAAAATCTCCGCCGCAATGGGCGGGGGTCGGGTTGAGGTCAGTGGTGTTGGCGCAGGCATATGGGTGCTGGGTATTGTCCAGGGTGCTTACGCGACCGAGATTTTGCGCGGCGCAATTCAGGCGGTTCCGCCCGGTCAGATCGAAGCCGCCAAATCCTACGGTATGCCCGCCTTCATGACCATGCGCCGCGTGACAATCCCGGCCATGATGAGCTTCGCCGTGCCAGGTCTTGCCAACCTGTGGCTGATTGCAACCAAAGATACCGCGTTGCTCGCTGTTGTGGGTTTCAACGAGCTGACACTGGAAACCCGCCAGGCTGCAAGCAGTACACGCGCCTATTTTACTTTCTTTCTGGCAGCGGGATTTCTTTATCTCATGGTAACGCTATGTTCGGGCGGCATCTTCGCTCGGATTGAGAAATGGGCGCGTCGCGGCCAACCCTCTCTGAAGGGAGGGGGCAGATGATTGATTTCAGATCGTTGATGCAACCACATCGCATTGTGATGATGCTGATATTCGCTGGAATCGTTGTCTGGTGCGCCGTCTCTCTTCAGTGGGACTGGATCCCGAAATATGCGCCGCTCGCCCTTCAGGGCATTTGGACGACAATCTGGCTGTTGGTGGTCACCGTAGTTTTGGGTTTCCTACTCGCCGTTCCTCTTGGATTGGCACAGGCGGTTGGGCCTTGGTATCTTGCCGCCCCGGCCAAGGCATTTTGCACTATCATCCGTGGCACACCGCTGCTGCTGCAACTCTGGTTATTGTATTATGGGCTTGGGTCTTTGTTTCCGCAGTTCCCCTGGATACGCTCTTCCGAGTTGTGGCCCTATTTGCGACAGGCCTGGCCATATGCAGTACTGGCGCTGACGTTGTCCTATGCCGGCTACGAAGGAGAGGTGATGCGCGGTGCCTTCAAAGGGGTCGCCAAGGGCCAGCTTGAGGCAGCCAAGGCATTTGGCATGCCACGTTTCACCATGTTTCGCCGTATCTGGTTGCCGCAGGCTATCCGCAACGTCCTGCCGACATTGGGCGGTGAAACCATATTGCAGCTCAAAGCAACTCCATTGGTTGCGACGATCACTGTCGTCGACATTTACGCCGTGTCTTCACGTGTGCGCTCCGACACTTTCATTATTTACGAGCCGCTCATCCTGTTGGCCGTATTCTATATTCTCGTCGCGGGCGTGATCGCATTTGGTTTCCACTGGCTGGAAGTAAAGGTTCTTGGGACTGGAAACCGCAATGGCGGTATCAGTTAATATCGCCAGCAGCGGAGGGGATCCATGTGCTGCGTCAGCTCCGACCAGTGCTTTGAGTTCATAGCAATCTGAGCTGCAACTTGGATACAGCTTGGCTGAGTACTGACGGTCGATATCAATATCAGGCCATACTGGAATGGTGCGCAATTATATCTCTACGCACCAATCCCGACCGGTTCCGTTCACAGCTCTACAACAACTTTTCCGACCGCCGCTCCGTTTGTCAGGTGCTCATAGGCTGCATCGACATTGGTCCACCCAAACCTCTGTTCGTCAACAATTGGTTTGAGTTGGCCCGCATCCGCCATTTCCGCCAGAGTTTTCAAGATGTCACCATGGGATTGACGCCCGACATCATGCATCATCGGGATCAGCATGAAGACGACGTGCAGAGACAAACCTTTGAAATGCACAGGTGTCAGATCAATCTCGACCATCGCGACGGTTGAGGCGACTTGGCCATTGAGCTTGGCCGCTTCGAACGAGTTCGTCATGTTAGGCCCACCCACGCTATCAAACACCACATCGAAGCCCACGCCATCAGTGTGTTCGGCCACGTAGTCCTCGACCTTTTGGGTTGTGAAATCCAACGCGCGCGCACCGAGACCCTCGATCAGGGCTAACTGATCTGCTCCGCGACCTGTTGCCGAAACGGTTGCGCCAAAGTGGCGCGCAACTTGAACGGCAACATGACCAACGCCACCAGCACCGCCTTGAACCAGAACGGTCTGCCCTTCGCCGACACCGGCGCGCGTCAATCCTTCGTAGGCGGTGATGCCCACGAGAGGCAGCGCCGCGGCTTCTCGCATGCTCAGCGTCTTGGGTTTGTGTGCAATCAGGCGGGCATCCGCATTGATGTACTCGGCTAGCGAACCAGGGAGGTCCATCAAACCACCGGCGCAGCCATACACCTCATCGCCTATGGAAAAACCTGTAACACCTTCGCCAACGGCTGTGATTGTGCCAGCAAAATCCATGCCAAGGACCGCGGGCAAATTGGGGGTCAGAGGTAGATCCGCGCCCATGCTTCGGATCATTGTATCGACGGTATTGACGCTGGTCGCGGCCACTTTGACGACTACATGCCCAGACGTTGCGACCGGTTCGAGCATTTCTACAAGCTCGAACGGTGCATCGGGTCCGTAGTCGTTCAGAACCATTGCTTTCATTGGGATATTCCTTTTTTTGACGAAGTGTCAGGCGCGGCATTGAACAGCGCACGCCTGACGTGATCATTGTGTTGGAGGACGGATCAGTTGATATCCTGAACCTGCATAACCAGATCGCCCCACTTGCGCTGGTTTTCGATGTCGTGTTCCAGACCCTGTTCATCCGCGATGGTGAACCGTTTGACCGCCGGGGTTTTGCTTGTGGCCTGATACAGCCAATAGGCTTCGGCCTTCAGCGCTTCATCAATTGGTTTGTCAATGGATTCATAGACCATCTGCTTGCAGGCATTGATCGACTCTGCCGGGAATTTTGCGATCCGCTCGGCGAGCGCTGTCACATACGGGCCAATCTCATCTGGCTCCAAAGCCTTGTTTATGGTGCCCAGACGTTCTGCATCATCCGCATCGTAGTCTTGTGCGCTCAGGATGATCTCAAGCGCTTTTCCAAGGCCGGTTTGACGTGCCATGCGCGAAGCACCGCCGCCGCAAGGCAGGATGCCCATTCCAACTTCCATCTGCATGAACTTGTACTTACCCCGCGCCGCAAATCGCATGTCGAGCGCCAACGCCAACTCGTGTCCGCCACCACGTGCGAACCCTTCCAGCTTTGCGATGGTGGCTTGTGGCACCTTGCTGATCCGCTCGCAGACCGATTGAAGGTCCAAAAGCTGTGCGTCCTCGCGGGATACGGCCTCAGTCGACATATCCTTGAGCAGCTCGGTATCGTAGTGGCAGACCCAGATTTCCGGGTTGGCGGATTGAAAGATCACGACCTTGGTTTCGCGGTCTCGCTCTAGCCGCATGGCCAGACTGTTGAGGTCGGCCAGCATTTCCTGGCCTTGCACGTTTACGGTGCCAAAGTTGAATGTGACTGTTGCGATGCCGTTTTCAACAGCAACGTCAAAGGTTTGAAAGCTCTCATATTTCATCAGACAGTCCTTTCTTGGGCCTCGACGCGGCACGCGCGAGGGGTAAGGGAGGTTAAAGTTGGAAGCGCGTCTGGATTTAGCGCAGCGCGGGTCAGTTGGTCTGGTTAATCAAACCTCTGATCGAGTTCATGACGTCGGCAACATGTGCTTTGTCTAGTGCTGCGGCATGTGGATTCGCGAAGGCACCGCTGTCATTGTCAAAATAGGCACCTGACGCATCAGCGAACCGATCACCCAATGCTGCGTCAATCAGGATATCAGCGCCGATGTTCATATCGTTCCCGGCTAGGCCGAATCCTTCTTTCACCATCTTTGAGGCCAACAGCGATCCCGGATTTACCGCGACCATGACGGGTGCATCGGGCAGAGATTTGGCCCATTCCCGGGTCCAGATGGTGATCGCCAGCTTGCTTTGCGCATAAGCCTCCATATCAGCCAGCGGAACACTGCCCTCCAGTGCATTTATATTCACCGGGGCCTGCGCTGCCGATGACAGGTTCACGACGCGCCCGTCGGCGGGAATGATGGGCATCAGCAATTCTGTGAGCAAATAGGGTGCGAGTGTGTTGACGACAAAGCGGATGTCCTGCCCATTCGCAAGCACAGTTTGCGGAGCTTTCAGCACACCTGCATTGTTGATTAACACGTCCAGTTTGTCATGTTTGGCCTTTACGCTTTCAGCCAGTTCTCGCACTGCGGACAGATCGCTCAAATCAGCGGTATAAGTTTCGACATAGCCGCCGACGTCGGTGGCAGCGCTGTCCAATTTGGAGGTACTGCGTCCATGCAGAAGTACTTTGTGTCCATCGGCGGCCAGCTTCTTTGCCGTGAGCAAACCAATGCCGTCGGTTGAACCTGTAATGAGTATAGTCTTGGTCATTGATCTGATCCTTTAGGAAAAGTCGGGCAGTACGGTATCCGCCAGGTGTTCGAGCGTTGTATCGATGGGCGCTTGATTGAACCGTAGGTTCAGTGCAACGTGATTGACCCCAAGCGTTTCTATTTCACGTAGATAGCTACGCAGGAAATCGGTGCCAGACTGAAACCCAAGATGGATCGGGCGCGGTGGTGCGGCGTGATCGGCAACGACATCGATATACAGGGATTGCATGACAGGCTTGTCTGGCTGGCCCGCTTCCTTCCCGCGCCTCCGATAGTCCGCAATAACCTGCCTTTGAGCAGTCGCATTGCGCGGATAGGTCATCCAACCATCGCCGTTCTGCGCCACCCAATCGGGGGATTGCTGGCTACCACCCGTAATAATCATCGGCAGGCGGGTCCCATGCGGCTTTGGCAGCAGGTCAATCCCGCCAGACAGCGTACCCTGCGCACTTTCACGCTCGGGATAGTCCAATCCAACGGCGCGGATGTAGTCAAAGCTGTCGCGGAAACGTGCCCCGCGGTCATCATAGCTCTGGTTCATAGCCGGATACTCCTCAGGCCGGTCCCCGGAGGCTACACCCAAGAGCAACCGTCCGCCCGAGAGCACATCCGCGCTCGCCGCCGCCTTGGCTACATGAGCGGGGTGACGCAATGGCAGGATCACGCTCGCCGTTCCAAGGGCAATTCGGTCCGTCACCGCAGCAAGCGCACCCAGATAGACAAATGGATCGAAAATCTGTCCTGCATCACCAAAGCTTGGAACGTTGAATGGCACGTCGCGCAGCCAAAGTGATGCAAACCCGAGGTTCTCCGCTTTCCGAGCCGCTTCCAGATGATCCCGAAGCGTCGGCTCTGCACCGACTGCATATGCTTCGAGCGGCAACACAAGGCCAACGCTTAGCCGTCCCGGTCGAAATACCTGGTTATAGGCCACGTTGATTTGGGCAAAATCAGCAGGCTGCATTTTATCCAACATGTCCGGCTCTCCTTTAATAGCGCACCAATGTGCGGCTCTCGATGCTTTTGCGAATGGTGTTGACGTTTGAATCTTCGACCATATCAAGCGCACTATGCGCGATCGACGGAGCACCTTGATTGTCATAGATGTTGAAGATCGCGACCTCATCCGGCGTCATCTTCGATTGATAAATCCATTCATGCCTGGGGTTTCCTACCAGCCCCATTATTTGCCCATTGCGGTCGGGATAGATCAGGTCCAGTAAGATCCAGTCAGACGGTTCAACTGATGACGGGCGAACAAAGCCCAGGGGTGCTGAGTTGATAGGATGATTCACAGGGCGCCACACATTAATAAAAGCATAGTGACCGCGCGCCCACTCCGCTGCGGCCTCGGCACCCAAAAGATCGACAAGCCGCTGTTCGGCTCCGTCCTTGCTATAGTCACTGTGGACGTTGCGCGCGGGTTTGCGCGTCGCTCCTGGGTCATCTATCCGAACCGTGTGATCAAAAACCACAACCTCGCGCGCACCTAACTTGTTCGAGAGCATTGCCGTTAGCTCCGCATCGTATGTCGGTTTCCAGACCTCGCCGGTAAAATCTTGTATCTGCGTTTCCAGCAGCGCGAACTCAACAGCATCAGACGCGAATGTAACTGTGTTGCTCGTGGTGCGGGCATCTGTCAATGCAACAGCCGTGCTGGCCAGTTCGGGCGAAATCAAATTACCAGCAATCCCGCCTGCATCTAGTTCAAAGGCTTGCCGCCAGGGCTTGTGAACGTGGTAGTTGACAGTGGCTGTCCGCGTCATCTGCGTCTCCTTCCCATGCCGAATTGCATCCATGAAGGGGATTTAACGCTAATCTATTTGCGTATAAACTGCCCATTCATGGATTGATAATTCGGGTTTTCGATATAATGGGGCTTGATACAGACGCGCTGAGATTGTTTGTAGCGGCGGCAGAAAGGCTGAACATCAGTGCGGCGGGGCGCGCTTTGGGCATGGCTCCAGCTGTCTCGAGCGCAAAGCTTGCCAAGTTGGAGCAAAGCCTGGGTTCCGAACTGTTACATCGCACAACGCGCAAGGTGTCGCTGTCTGTTGAAGGTGCCGATTTCCTGCCCTTCGCCCGAGAGATTATTGCGCAGGAAGAGGCGGCACTTACGGCGTTGGGCAAACAAACAGCGACCATCCGCGGTACATTGCGCTTCGCTGCGCCCAGCACCTTTGCTCAGCTCTACATTGCTCCAATCCTGCCGAAATTTCTTCAACAGCACCCCGATCTGACGCTCGATTTGCGCCTGTCGGATATGCAGTTCGATCTTATCGAGGGGAGTTACGATCTTGCACTAAGAAATGCGCCGCTTGTCGACACCAGCCTGAAAGGCCGAAAATTGGCTGATGACCGACGCATACTGTGCGCCGCGCCGCACTATCTTGACACATACGGCACACCCAAAACACCTGCCGATCTGAAAAGCCACCACCTGATCGCTTTCCAAAATCGCCAATTGCGCACGCTAACGGGTAAGGCAGGTGAGAAAACCGCATTTGACCCAGCGATGGCTAAGGGTCAATTGATCATAGACGACGGCCAAAGCCAGGTCTGCGCCACTCTGGCCGGCGCCGGAATATCCCTGAACGCACTGTGGAGCGTGTATGATCACCTGAAATCGGGCCGGTTGATGCAAATTCTGCCAGATTTTGAGGCTACGGAAGACAATGTACTATGGCTTATCTATCCCAAGTCCAACGTATTATCCCCCAAAGTTCGGGTATTCATGGATTTTCTGATCGCAGAGATTGGCTCAAATCCACCTTGGGAAACATGATCCCAATATTGGTCAAGCGCGCCTTAAGACATCACGGCACTAGTTTCGAGAAATGCACGGGCAGGGCATGCCTTGTACAATAGCAATAGCAAGGTTTGCCCAGCGGTTAATGAGTTCGCGTGAACGCGGCCAACGCGCTTGTAGCGAGTGACATGAACGACGAGCTGCATCGGAGCATCTTGACGGTTTGCCCAAGACTGGTTCAGGTCATTTTATTGAAAATTCGAAATAGCAGAAATTCAAACCGCCGCAGGCAACATTAGTTAGTAGAAAGGTAATATCCACTGTCAAAACGCAATACACCGTTGCATTTGACACTTGATTTTATTGGTCGGAGTGAGAGGATTCGAACCTCCGACCCCTGCCTCCCGAAGACCGGTGCAGAGGGCCAAGTTATTGATTTTTAGTCAAAGGAGCCCTGTTTTCCGGGCGTTATCGCCAATCAAACCAGCCAAGTTCAGGTTCGGCAGGTTCATTGAACCTAAGAGCACTGTCTACATGGTCCGCTAGTTTTCTTGGTCTATGCTCAGTGCTAGTTTGTTCTCTACATTATTGCCCAGGTCCAGCCCAATTATGCACGGTGAAGAGCCCTGCCATGGGTCAGCCCATTCACTTTCTCCAGAATAGCGTCTGCGTCAATGCAGTGGTGGCGATATAGATCGCCGATTGTTCCGGTCTGACCAAAATGCTCGACGCCCATGGGAATAGTCTGATGTCCAAGCACTGCCCCGAGCCAGGATAGAGTTGCAGGATGACCATCGATAACGGTGACAAGCTTGCAGTGTGGCGGAAGGTCGGACATCAGGGTTTCGATGTGAGAGCGTGCCGCTCGATTACCACGCGAACGTGCTCGTTGAGCGGCGGTCCATCCGGCATTCAGGCGATCTGCCGATGTCACGGCCAACACACCAATGTCGCGACGGCCTTCGCCAATCATACCGGCGGCCTTAATTGCCTCCGGCGCGACTGCTCCTTGATAGGCAATTACAACTTCGCAATTGGGCCCGGGTTTTCGTAGCCAATAGGCCCCATCGATGGCGCCATGGCGGAACTCATCGTCGACACGTTTGCCGGGCTGTTCAATCGGGTTGGTGGTCAGGCGCAGGTAAACAGACCCTCCAGTTTCATCGCGCAGCCATGTGCGTTCGTCGGGCTGTCCTTCGCCGTCGCGCTGCATGTAATCAAAGGCCCACTCCATGATCACTGCCAATTCGTCGGCAAAGGCGGGTTCGAAAGCGGCCAGCCCGTCTTGGCTCATCCCGATCAGCGTTGTTCCAACGGATTGGTGCGCTCCACCTTCGGGGGCCAATGTAACGCCCGATGGTGTGCCAACCAGCATGAAGCGCGCGTCCTGATAACAGGCGTAATTCAGCGCATCGAGGCCGCGGCTGACAAATGGATCATAGACGGTGCCAATTGGGATCAGCCGCTTACCGAACAGGGAATGCGACAGGCCCGCCGCTCCCAGAAGCAACATGAGGTTCATTTCGGCGATACCAAGCTCGATATGCTGCCCTTCGGGCGTGAATTCCCATTTCGCCGTCGAAGGGATCCGGTGT
Source organism: Ruegeria sp. B11 (assembly GCF_056539785.1). Classification (NCBI taxonomy): domain Bacteria; kingdom Pseudomonadati; phylum Pseudomonadota; class Alphaproteobacteria; order Rhodobacterales; family Roseobacteraceae; genus Ruegeria; species Ruegeria sp. B11. The sequence continues at coordinate 353,195 of NZ_JBQFVO010000002.1, forward strand.
TCTATGAAGGCGTCGGATTGTTCGGATCGGGCAAATAGCTTGCGCCTGTTCACCCAAAGACCAAGGCTTGTCGTGCCTGTCACATCTGGGGAGGTCGTCACTATGCGTTCGGCCATTGGGCCGTCGCCTTTGGACAGATCGTCAAGGATCTTGCCAAACGCCATCTGGGTCGAGATTTCGCGGCTGGTGTCGATTTCGATTGGCGGCACTTCCAGCTTGCCATCAAAATAGCGGCGCGGACCCTTGGCAAAGAAAGGCGTATTTGCAAGGAAATCCTTGAGCTTTTCTGGGTCCTGCACTGTTGCAAGCGGCTCCCATTCTTCGCCCTTCGGCACACCCATATGCGACTGCCACGCGGCAAACTGGCTATTGTTCATCAGCCCGCCGTGATTGTCCTTGTGGCCCGCAATGGGGGTGCCCCATCCTTTGACGGTGTAGGCTAGGAAGCACGTTGGGCGATCATGATCGATGGCGGCAAATGTCTGGGCCATGGTCTCGACGCAGTTGCCGCCGAGATTCTCCATCAGGGCCGCGAGCTCCGCGTCCGTGCGCCGTTCGATCAGAGCGGTCACATCTCCCTGATCCCCCAGATCGTCCAAGAGGCGCTGCCGCCAATTCGCGCCACCCATGAAAGTCAAAGCGGAGTAGTCCTGGTTTGGACACGCATCGATCCAGTCACGCAGGCGGTTGCCGCCGGGCTCTTCAAAGGCCGCGCGTTGCAGAACCCCATATTTGACACGCACGACATCCCAGCTGAACGCATCGAAGATTTTCTCGATCCGTTCGAACAGCCCTTCCCGGACGATACCGTCCAGTGACTGTCGGTTGTAATCGATGATCCACCACGTGTTTCGCAGGTCGTTCTTCCAGCCTTCCTGCAACGCCTCGTAAACGTTGCCTTCGTCCAGTTCGGCATCGCCCACGAGGGCCACCATACGTCCCATTGGGGCGTCTGAGCCCCAGCTTTTGACCCTGATGTAATCCTGAATGATCGAGGCAAACGAGGTGATCGCGACACCCAGACCCACTGACCCGGTCGAGAAATCAACATCGTCGATATCCTTGGTCCGGCTGGGATAACTTTGCACACCCCCGAACCCGCGAAAATTCTCCATCTTCTCGCGCGTTTGATTGCCCATGAGATATTGCATCGCGTGAAAAACTGGCGAGGCATGGGGTTTGACTGCAACCCGGTCTTCTGGACGCAAGGCCGAGAAATAGAGCGCGGTCATAATCGACACCATCGAAGCAGACGAAGCCTGATGGCCACCGATCTTGATCCCATCCACCTTTGGTCGGACATGGTTGGCATGGTGGATCATCCAATGAGACAACCACAGCAGGCGCTGTTCGACGATCTTCAGTTGGGTGGGATCAATGTGCATGGCGGTCTCCGGGTTCAGGCGGCGCTGCGAGCAGGGTAGGGCAAAGCCTGTTCTAGGTCTGCAAGGATATCTTCGACATCCTCCAGCCCGACGGACAGGCGGATCAGGCCATCGCTGATCCCATGCTCGGCCCGCTCTTCTGGGGTATACGTCGAATGCGTCATAGATGCAGGGTGCTGGATCAGTGTTTCCGCGTCGCCCAAGGACACAGCGCGCTGAATCATGTTCAGGCGGTTCATGAACTCAATCCCACCGGACAGGCCGGAGTTAATTTCAAATGCAATCATAGCGCCGGGTTGGGACATCTGGCGCTGTGCGACATCATGCTGGGCGAAACTCTCAAGACCGGGGAAATAAACCTCACCGACGGCGGGGTGCGCTTCGAGGAATTCCGCGGCGACCTTGGCGGACGCACAGTGACGATCCAGACGTAGGTTTAGTGTTTTCAGCCCTCGCAGGATCAACATTGCGTTGAAAGGAGCCATCACTGCACCTGTCATGTCCTTCATCCCAACAAGGCGGATTTCAGCAATCTGTTCGGCAGTTCCGACAACCAGACCGGCGACAACATCGCCATGTCCGCCCAGGTATTTGGTAGCGGAGTGCAGAACGATATCTGCACCATGCTCGATCGGGCGGGTCAGATACGGGCTGGCATAAGTGTTGTCGACGACAACCGTCGCACCGACCGAATGCGCAATCTCTGCGCTGGCGGCGATGTCCACCAAGCGCATGTTCGGATTGGCCGGTGTTTCGAAATAGACAACGCGGGTTTTGTCAGAAACGGCCGCTTTCAAGTTCTCAGGATCTGTCATGTCGACATGCGTGATCGTAACACCCCATTTCGCCAAACCGTGGCGCATGAAGGCGAAGGTGCAGCCATAGAGCGTTTTGTCCACGATAACTTCGTCACCTGGCGACAGCAGCGTCCAGAGCACTGCCGTGATCGCCCCCATGCCGCTTGATAGAGCTAACCCGGCCTCGGCCCTCTCAAGCACGGCAATGCGTTGTTCAAGAAGGTCGCATGTGGGGTTCGAAATGCGGCTGTAGATATGACCTTCACGCTCGCCGGCGAACATCTCTCCACCAGCCTCTGCGGTTTCAAAGGTAAACGTGGACGTCAAATGCAGCGGTGGTGTCAGCGCACCATCATTTTCCAGTGGGTAGTAAGCGTGGTGAATGGCGCGGGTGGCAAATCCGGTTGAACGAGTCATTGCAAGCTCCTGAATCATGTTGGAGCCAGTTTGCGCCTTTACTTTGAGCTAATGGTTGCTAAATATGCCAACTTGATCGGCGATATTGGCATATTCTGCCAAGAAAGAGGGTGAAATGGACGCTAAGGATAGGCAGATTATTCGAGCGCTGCAGCGGGACGGGCGCATGACGAACCAGGATCTTGCCGACGAAGTGAACCTGTCTCCCTCACCGTGTTTGCGTCGGGTCAAAAACCTTGAAGCCAACGGAGTGATAAAGGGATACAGCGCCGACGTTGACGCTGCCGCGTATGGGATGGCCATTACCGTCTTCGTTCGTATCCGGTTAGAGCGACACAATAAAACGGACGTTCAGAACTTCGAAAAGCGTGTTCGGATGATTGATGAAGTTCTTGAATGCCACGTGTTGACCGGGGCGATGGACTATCAGTTGCGGGTTTTGGTATCGGATCTCGAGGCCTACGAGGAATTTATTCGTCACCGAATTCATCCGATCGGTGGGATAGCTTCGATCGATACCAGCTTTGTCTATGGAACAGTGAAAAAGACCGCTGTTTTTCCGCCCGGATAGATGGGCCGAGTTAGAATGAGTCGTTGCCAATCGGCTAAACATTTTAGTTGATTGATTTTTTCCCTCCGCAATTTCCCATTCTCACCGTCGCTATATCAAAGACATGCAGCGCGTGCTGCATCACTTATGAGAGGATAGCGATGATAAACAAACCGTATGGAGACACCCGGATGGCGAAGTATGTCGAACGGAGGGTGCTCGAACTGAAACCTACCAAGAGCCAAGCCGAGATCGCGGCGCAGGTGGGATACGTCAACCCGAACATGATCACGATGATCAAGCAGGGTGGTTCCAAGGTAGCATTGGATCGCGTCCCGGCTTTGGCGAAAGCTCTGGAATGCGACGCTGCCTACCTTATGCGCCTCGCAATTGAGCAGTCGATCGGCCTGACTGCAGCCGAGGCAGTCGTCGAGGTGTTCGGAGAACCTATCACGTCGAATGAACTTGGCTGGCTGAAAGCAATACGCAAGGCCTCCAACAACACCGATCCTCGGCTGACCAGCCGGTCAGAGACGGCGATCAAGACTATCTTCGGGAGGTAGGAGCCATGTATGACCAGAAAGATGTCCTGACATTGAATGAGCGCGCCTGGTTGCGGTTCCTGCGCGACGTGAGCAACGGCAGAGATCCTGAACCTACCTTACAGAGAGTGCAGCTATTGAGGCGCCTTTGTCGACCTCACAAAGAAAAATGGAATGGGTTTCCGAGATTGCGGCGAGGAATGGCTGGTGAACCCTGCCTCGCCGGGTCCCTCGCTGATTGAACTGAGGCTGCACAAGGTTGACAAAGGTTTACATTCGCCTTCCCGGGATCGACGGAATGTAAACCTTTCGACCTAAAAACACCTCAAATCAGGCCAAAAGGTTTACACTAAGTTTACATTAAGTTGACAAATCTGGACCGGAATCAGGTTTTTCAGACCAAAATGTAAACTACTGAACCAGACAAACCCATAAAAACAACGGTTCTCAGAAAACACATATCCGAAAACAGGCCAGAAAAGCGCGCACAGCGACGAAACACAGACCAGACTGCCCACACACATAAGTGAACGGACGTAACTCAGGCCTGCTCACAACGCTCCTGAGAGATAACCACATTGAGAGCGTAAGCACAGGTCTATGCCAGGCAGTGTATTGAGCTACTCCGGAGAGAAGAAACCGACGATTGCTAATAGTGGGGGATTAGTCGTGAATAGTGAGCTGCACCGTATAGAGGCTGACTGTGCCTAGATATGCCAAGTAGTGCTATGTCCGTCCTAAAAGCTGGTAATCTAATAGGGAGGCTGGTGACGGGAGATTGTAGGGAGGAGCTCTCAGAACCGAAAACTGTTCCCGAGCTCAAGTTCACAGGTGTGATGGATGCTCCGCAAACAGAATTGAACTGGATCAGCTCGACCTGAAAGAATGTGAGTTTGGGCATGTCGTAGACCCGATCTATCGCGTAACACATCAAAAGCAGCTTTTTCGAAGGGTGATAACTTGGACAAACTGTCAGTCATGCAAGCTTTTCGCCGTATCGTTGAACGCGGCAGCTTTGCCCGTGCGGCGGAAGACCTTGGTGTTTCTCCTGCGCTTCTCAGCAGAGAAATCAAGCTTCTGGAAGAAAGTCTGGGAACCGTCCTCCTCACCAGAACGACCCGATCTATGTCACTGACTGACACCGGCAGTCTCTATTACCAAGATGCAATTGGAATACTCGACGCTGTCGAAAAAACGGAACAGACCATCAGGGAAGGTGCAAAAGCGATGCGTGGGCACCTTCGGGTGAATGCGTCAAGTTCCTTCGGCCAAACCGTTATCGCACCGATGCTTCCAGAGTTCTTGGAAACCTATCCCGATCTGCGATTTACTCTTTCGATGGACGACAAGGTGATCGATATGGTCGAGGGCGGGTTCGATCTATCGATACGTATCCGTGCTGCCATGCCGGATTCGGCACTTGTTGCCCGACGGATCGGCGTGATGCGGCAAAGAATATTTGCGTCTCCTGACTATTTGGAGCGATGCGGGACGCCGACCCAGCCGGCGGATCTGAAAAACCACGCAATCATCGGCTTTTTGCTTGCTGATCATTTGACGAGCTGGAAGCTCTCGGCTGCCAACTGCGTCACATCATTGGAACTTGATCCGCGTGTGAGGGTTGGTAACAGCCTCGTTTTGCGTGATCTGCTGATAGCCGGGCAAGGCATCGGAACTCTGCCCGAGTTCGTTTCTGATGCTCCTGAAGCTAGCGGGGCCTTGGTGAGAGTTCTTCCTGACCACGAACTGCCCGCGCCGGAAGTATTCGCCGTTACTGCATCTCGCTTGGGAATGGATGCAAAGGTCACAGCCTTTCTTGATCATCTGCGTCTGGCTCTCAGGTCCTGACATTATTCAATACAGGTAAAGAGTGATGTCAAAGAGCGCGACTTAATTGGCGGCGCAACAAATTCCATTCTCTCAGGGAACAAGTCACAGCCCTGAGAGGTATCCTATGTCACGTATTCTCGTTCTCTACTATTCAAGCTATGGCCACGTCCGCACATTGGCCGATGCCGAAGCTGAAGGCGCCAGAAGTGTTCCCGGCACCGAAGTTGACGTTCGGCGTGTGCCCGAAACTGTCCCTGAGGAAGTCCGCCAGCAGGCTGGCTATGTCGTAGATGATACACCTGCCGCCTTGCCGACAGATCTGGAAAACTATGATGCAATCATCATTGGAACACCGACCCGATTTGGCATGATGGCTGGCCAAATGAAGTCTTTCCTTGATCAGGCCGGAGGGCTTTGGGCAAGGAACGCACTGGTTGGTAAGGTCGGGGCGGTCTTTGCATCAACAGGTTCGCAACACGGTGGGCACGAGGCCACCCTTCTGACAACGCAAGTCCCTCTTCAACACTTTGGGATGCTGATTGCCGGAATGCCATACACATTTGCTGGCCAGACTACATCAGAAGAAATCATTGGCGGCGCACCATATGGTGCCGGAACGATCGCCGGTGCTGATGGTTCCCGCACACCTACTGAAACCGACCTAGCCGGAGCGCGGTTCCAGGGCGCTCATGTTGCAAGTATTGCAGCGTGCCTCGTTGGATCAAACCTCCAAGCGAAAGCAGCGTAACCCGCGCGCCTCTGACGTCTCACTCAAATTCTCAAACGCCTCAGCCGGGAGACATACCATGTCACGCTCAACCGATATTCTACTCACCTCACTCGCCCCAGCGGTATGGGGAAGCACTTATCTGGTAACTACCGAAGCGCTCCCGGCTGGCTATCCGATTACCCTGGCTGCGTTACGAGCTCTGCCTGCTGGCTTGTTGCTGCTTGCAATGACGCGCAGTGTTCCATCACGCGAATGGCTCGGTCGAGTTTTCGTTTTAGGCAGCCTCAATTTCGCTCTGTTCTGGGTGCTCCTCTTCGTTGCTGCGTATAGGTTGCCCGGTGGTGTGGCCGCCACCCTGGGATCGTTGCAAGCAATGATCGTGATTTTGATGGCGTGGGGATGGTTGGGAACCCCAATCCGACTTAGTGCGCTCGGCGCCGCAGCGACTGGCGTAATGGGTGTGTCTCTGCTGCTGATCGGACCAGAAGCACAACTTGATTGGATCGGTATAGCAGCGGGTTTGGGAGGAGCTGCGTCAATGGCTGCTGGCACTGTTCTCAGCCGGAAATGGCAACCTCCGGTCTCGGCGCTGAGTTTCACAGCGTGGCAATTAACAGCCGGTGGTTTGATACTGCTGCCAGTCGCACTGTTCCTTGAGCCGTCTCTACCTGCGCTCAGCGCGACAAATGTCGCCGGCCTTATTTGGCTTGGGTTGATCGGTGCTGCAGCAACCTATGCGCTTTGGTTTCGTGGCATTGCGCGCCTGGAGCCCAGTGCAGTCTCGATGCTCGGCATGATGAGTCCTGTAACAGCTGTCGTGCTCGGCTGGGTATACTTGGGACAAACGCTTAGCCTCACTCAGTCTATAGGAGCAGCCATAGTTATCGGCTCTGTTGTGGTCGGCCAGAGCGTGAGTCGAAGGGGCAATTCGGGTTTGAAAAAATGGAGACCAGCAACAGCTGGATCTGTCTGATGGGTGCTGACTCGCAAACAATGGGCCCGATCACTCAAGTGAGTGAGGAATGGTTCAGCGCTTCGCTTTAGACCGTTCGCCAGAGCCCAACAATATCGATGTCCTAGGTTTCCCGGCGCATGATAAAGGGGATGGGTTCTGGCGCCACAGCGTTTGGATGGTCCAAAACTCCCATTAGCGATTTGGCATTGTGGAACAACAAACCAAACGCTGAACACGCTCAGCGTGCATGTATCATTCTGTGATTGGCAAAATTCAGGTGACCCAATTTGATTGCGAAAGCATGACAGTTGTCTGGTCCATGGGGACGATTGCTACCTGTGCCTGCAGACGGTAACCTAATGTGCTTTCTAGAAAGCCCTTCAGTAGGTCTGGCGAGTTTCCCGATTGCTCGGTCAGTTCCGGCACCTCGGGATGTGGAAACTTTTTGTCTGAGGTTACGCATCCCGAGAACGAGCTTGCTATAATTTTATCTAGAACAAAATCATCCAAGGAGCCAAATACATGAAGGACTGGGCAGTTTGGGACGAAAATGGCCGCAGCAGGTGCCATTCCCTGCATCAGCGCATGCGCCGGGAGCTGCGCACCAAATTGCTCGACTACGATTTCACCCACTTCATCACGCTGGCATCTAATTACCAACCCTTGGGGTATACGCAAATGCGTGTGTTGCTGAAAGAGTGGGATGCACGTGTAAACCGCGAGATTAATGGGCCAAAGTGGGGCAAGCGCCCGGACGAGCGACTGGTATGGTTTGCCTTCCCGGAAAAGTTGGATGTGAACCCCCACTGGCACATGATTGTGCAAGTGGATCCAGACATCGAGTCTTCCGCACGAGCCGCTCGCACCGAGCGCTTGCCCGAGATCGGGAATATGCATTGGCTGAGCCTAGTGCGTCAGGGGTCTTTTGACTGCCAGAGCATTGAATCTGCTGGAGTTATCCGGTATATTACGAAAATGAACGCAGAGGAGACGCACTTCGAAAAATTCGTTGTGTTTCGGGAGTTCATGAACATCTAGGTAACCGCCAGGGGCCTGTCTGCAACGCTGCAGGTGACCAGCTACTTCCTTTTCAAGCCATCTTAATGCGACCTGCACTTGGGTCGTAATGCTTTTCTATCGCTTGGAGGAAGGGAACGAGTTGCCAGCAATCAGAACTCTATAGCTAGGAAAGTGACTTGGCTGAGCGCCGACCGAAGGGAGGTGCTCATCGGACCGAGAGAGGCCGAAGGCCACGCGAGGGAGAACGCGATCGGAAGGAAGGAGGCTGCTAAGAATGAGAGATCCGCGTCTACAATCTGTTTAGGTTCGCCTTTGCGTCGTTTGAGGGGCGCAACTCGGAGGTCGTCCACAAGAAACTAACCGGCCAAACTAACAATTGTCCTAGCAATATCTGAAACGCGTTTCGGCAAATCCCGCGCCACAATCAACGGGTCAATGAACAACTAATAAGGAACTTGTTCGGGACAAACTCAGTCCGGTTAAGAAGCATGCCCTCTTTGATGCACCATCTGACTAGGGAACAATACGTCCCGGCGATTCAACTACCAAGCGTTGCACATTTCGTCATTTTCTTGAGGGTGCGTATCCCTGCTCTCGCGCCCGCTCCATAACTGCCATCGCCTTGACCGACTGCGCTTCTGACAAAGGTCGCAGCCGAAGCTGTGTAGCCGCCTCTAGGATACCATTCTCGGTGGGAGTGAGACGCATGCTGGAACTGCGTGCCCAGTCCCGCAAAGAAGCCCATTCATGTGATCCAATTTCTGCAACTGTTGCCTGCGCTTGAATTCCGTCAACCATGCGTTGATCGCGACGGCCTTCCGAAGCTCTTTCGCGACGTTCCGCAGTGCCTATCAGAAAGTCCGAAATGTCGCTGCGGAAATCGAGTTCGATTTCCATCGCGGCCTCGACACACGCCTTCCGTTTGGCCCATTCCGTCGGATTACTGCCACCAGTCGGAGGAGACAGGAGATGCATGTGCATGGCTTCTCCGTATTGATCGAGAATATCGATCAGCGGGTCGGGTAGGTCCTGTGCATTCCAGATCTTCTTTAAGTCGATCGACTGTTTCTGCTGTTCGATGTCACGGACAAGCTTCGATATCGCGTAGCAAACCGTGTTCGCGCGGAGGCCACCGGTATACCATGAACCGGCTGCATCCGAGACGATCCGTTCGGTCTTGCGAAAGAAAATCAACTTCGATACCGCGTTGCGGAACCACTCTTCCGAGAAAGCCTCATCGCTCTTGTCCCATTCCTTGCCGATCGCGTGCGCGAAATGGGCGAAGTTCTTCTGCGCGCCGAGGCTCACGATTTCAGGGCGGCCACGCCATGCCATTTCGGCCTTGGCGAGATCGGTCTTAGTGAAGAGCTGTGCCCTAGGATGTTCGAGGTCGAACTTACGCCGCTGAGCCGGTGTCAGGCGGGAGCGGCGGTCTGCGAACTGGCCGCGCGCGCGTTCATAGAACCATCGGCTCTGCGTGAAATTGCCGTCTTTCGCAGGGGCGTAGAGCCGGCGCGATATTTCCTCGATTCGGACGTGGAAGGGGTGATTGGAAAAGAAGTCCGCTGCCGCGATCCGATTTTGACTGTTTGCATATCGGGAAATGTCCGGCACGATCTTTTCGGCCTTTTCCGCATCGACGATGGACAACTTCATCTGGACAAACGTCTTTGACAGATCTGTCCCGGCGCGTAGAGCGGCGTGGATGGATGCGCTGGTCTGCCCTCCATTCACAATCTGCAGATTCGTCAGGCGGGTCATTAATGGGACGCCGTTGCGATGTTCGATCTCGACAGCCTCGGCTGTCGCCGTGATCCCGTTATTGTAGGCGAAAAACATGGAAGGATCTTCCTCGATCGTCTTTCGAATGCCCTTGTTTACGTTGCCGCGCGCTTGCAGAAACACGCGCACGTTCTGTTCGAGAAGGCGAGCTTCCCATCGATCATAAATCGAGGCGAGAACCGATCCGGGAAGTGCGGCGAGATATGCCTCGTAGGGGGAGTCCGGCATATGAGCGGGAAGCACAGGGATCGCGCCTCCATGCTGGTCGAGTTCCACGATAATGTCCTCGCGCCCCATCGCGGAACTCTCGATACGCTCGAGGCGGGTCACATCCCAAACGCTGTAACTGACCGGACGTTCTAAGAACTCCGTCATCTCACGACCATCGACGCGGCTGCTGAGTTTGCGGTCGGTGAGGAGGAGAAGCCGGATCTTCTTTACCGTTGACCAACGCGCTGCGATCATGTCGGCTAACTCGAATCCCGGCGATGTCTCCTCGAGCCGATCTCGCCAATCCTCGTCCAGGGCCGCCTTCAAATATCGGAGAGGCCGCTTGAACTGGTTGTTCAATTCTGTGCCAGTCAACGTCGGCGCATTCGGATCGTCAGCATGATCAACAACGAGAAGAGTCAATTGCTTCGATTTGCGCGGGTCGCCACCCCAACCGTCCACCCGGATACCGGATTGCGGTGTGCCCCGATGGTGAAAATACTCTAGGGTATCGACCTCGCCTGAACCGGTTATCGTATCGGTAACCCGTGCGAAAAATGCCTCTTCCATCGACGTCCCGTTTGCTTCGGACAGAAGCCGGACGTCTTCTCGTAGCATATCGGGATATTGATCGACATCGCTCATGTTGTCATGCTCCCGCTATAAGACGGGCGAAATCTGCTTCGCCCAAATGGAATGGACCCAAGTCCGCCAACGGGAGGTCGTAGGCTACCTCGATCGGGCCGTTGGGGTATACACCGGGCACGATGCGCGGAAAGCCGTGCTCGACCATGTAGGCGTCTACTGCGCGATGTAGCACCCTCATTTCGTATTCGTGTGTGCCGTCGTAGCCTGCTTCTTCGAGGGACATTTCGAATGTCTTCGAAACCTGGGGGGCGTCGGAAGCAATGGTGGCTCGGACTTGCCGAACGATCTCGTGCAGATCGATCGCGCCAACGTCATCCTCAGCTGCAGAGGCAAAGGTGTGAACGAGTAGGATCAAACTGTGACCGGGCACATCGGCTAGTTGATGTTCCGACGTGATCCGGATCTTGTTGCGCGCGGCTGCACCACGCGCCTTGCATTCTATGCATAGATCGGAGAGCTCGAAGTCCTTCGGGGCTCGTTGCGAGCCTCGCCATCCTTCAACTGCCGCGTCCAACCCCCTTACTGGCACAATGACATTCAAGATCGTCCAAAGCTCACCAATCAAGCCGAGTTGCGCTTCTCGGCTCAACAAAGTTTTCCGCGCGCCTTTCAAAAGCGCATGCCATTTCCACATCCTTCCGATGAAAGACTGGACCGCTGTCGACTCGTCACCCGCCTTGGCGACCGTTTCGATGATGTCAGCCGAAAGGCGCGTGAAGATGTCCGCGTCGTCCGGGCTTTCCAGGGCGACCGAGAGAATTACCTTGTCGTCTTCAGAGCGCAGCCGTGCCTCGATATCCAGCCCGGCAATTTTCGGGAGAGCGATACCAGAGGTCGCGGCCGGTTCGTGAACAAGAAATAAGATGCGCCGCCCGCGATGGTCGAGCGCACGAAAAACCTCCCAAGGTCTACTTTCCGCTACTAGTCGCCCATTCAGACGGGTGCCGGCTGGCGAAGTCGGAATTTCCGACCACGGATCGTCACTCTTCTCGGTCAAGCGCCTCTCCAACTTCCTCGTCGATCTCGCCGCGGTTCTGCTGCCACCAGATCGTATTAACTTGATAACTCACAGTCTTTCCCTTCTTACTCGATGTCGGGAAGCCGATGGTCCACGCCGTCACAGGTGGTTCTTCAAGCAACTTCCCGGTATCCTTGTCCTGAAGTGCAATGATATGAACCGCGAGAATCGGTCGCGACCGTTTGGCGAGATATGCGCTGTCCGCGATGTTCTTGGTATTTTCATTCTTCGCTTCCTCGCGCACGGTGGCCAATACTTCTTTGTTCATACCGAACCGGACCACCCCGCGCGAGGAGAAGCGGCGACTGGTCGCGACCACCTTGCCGTCCTCGCGGGAGGCCGGCGTCCGGCGCTGCGTGCGCATGGGGTAGCCAAAACCGTGCCATGTAGCAGCATCCGGCTTTTCACTACCTACAAAGACGACGTCCCATTTATCGAGATTTTCGTCCTCTCGCTCCTCGATGTATCGGATGACCGGTTCTGTCTGTGTTCGTTCGGCATCTGAATGATTTCGGAAATCCTGAAGGTAGTCCTTCACGATATCCGAGGGGACTGCCTCGAAAACCCTGCTCTCGCCGTCCATCCTTGAGGGACGATCAGCAAGGCGATCATGAAGTCGGATCGCCGCTTTCCGGTTTTCTTCGGCTTCGTCACCGGGGTGGTTGTCATGGATCACGGTAGTCTCGATGCGGCTCCGCGATAAACTGACATCAACAATGACTTCTTGGCCGCTACCTGCCTTGTTGCGCGCCGTTACCTCCAAGGCCGACGGATGACGCTGAACGCGCAGACCGAAGTCTCGCGGACTTGCTCCTGATGCCGCCATGTAACGCAGATCCTGACGCAGCTCTTCGGAAGCCTCAGCAATATGGGAATACCAGCGCCGGGCCTCATCCTTGATCCAAATGCGGCAAAGATCCTCATAGCCGGGGCGGTAGCCGAACCAGCGTGCCATTTGCAGAAGCGTATCGTAGGCCTTGGAATTTCTAAGGAAATAGCTGATGGTCAACCCTTCGAGCGTCAGACCACGCGATAGAGAATACCCTCCCACCGCGATAGCGGTGACTTGATCGTTTTCCGGGTCCTTTATATCCGGATACTCCAGCTTTTCGCCCGATTTGCTATTGACCTCATAGACCGCGGCCCGTCCGGCAACCCGATCAAGGAGTGGCAGGACGTCGTCCCACTTCACCTCTGCATTTGCGTATTCCTCATCGAAGATCTTTCGCATAGCGGCCACCTCGGCATTCGCCTCGGCTTCCTTAGTTGAAAGCGAACAATGCAGATTCAGTGCCGGGCGAATGATCTCGTTAAGGCGATGACGGATGAGATTCGCAACGTCAGTTTGAACTGCCGTCAAATGCGAAACGTTCACCAGCATCGAATGATGCTTGTCGCGTTGCTTGCGGAGATCGCGTATTGCGCCAACAACTATAAATGTTCGGATAGCCGTCATCAGGCTTTCGGGAAGATCACGGACTTGATGTCCTTTAGGCATTTTCAAAGGTAGATGCGGTTCGTTATCCTCGATGTCGCGTGTCGGGCGTTCAATTTCATCCTCGGGGTCGCCTAGGAAGACCTTTTCTGCACCGTAATAGTTTCCGGGTCGGTCAAGCGCTATGAGGAAGTGTTCCGGGAAAAGGTCGCGTCCAGCCTTTTCGTGCTGAAGGTCAGGATCAATGAAGATGTTGGCAAAAGGCGTCGCGGTAAATGCGACATAGGAACTTTTGCTGAAGAGATTTAATAGGGCGCGGATCTGGCCGTTGATCCGCGAGACTGCCTCCGGCCCTTTCGCGACGTTTATCGAGGCATTGTCGGCCTCATCGTCGATCAAGATCATGGGTTGATTGATCGTCTCACCGCCGTGGGAAAGGTTGAATGCCTTCAGCCAAGTTAGGAAGTTCTTAAGGACGCTGGCATTCTTCTTGATGACGAAGACGATTGGCTCCTTTTCCATGTTCACAAGCGGAATACGCTGATCGGCCTGTCCCTTCCGGAAATCCGCTTGTCGCGTAGTCATGGCACTCGGTTCCCGAGAGGGATTGATCAACCCGACTCCCACACGGCCGTCGTCCCGGATGTTCTCCAACCTCGAGACATCGCTATTTCGCCCAATTAGGCCTTCGTCGATGCGCGTCTGGGTCTGACTTCGCAGATTCTCATGAATCCCAGCGATAATGATGATTACCTTATAGCCTACATCGGCGGCTTTACTGACAAGCGCCGTGTAATTTCCAGTCTTTCCGGCCTGCACATCGCCCATCACCATGCCGCGGCGATCAAAGGGAGCGTCCCCTTGCGGATCGCCGCAGAGCTCGATGACCCGGTTGGTTTTCTCGTTCATGGCTTCAAGAACCGGTCCTGGAAAGCCGGATTGTGCGAGCTGTGTCCGGTAACGTTCCCAGTAGAACCAGTCTGTATTCTGACGCCGCTTTGCGTCGAACCATGGCGTGAAACCCGGAGCCACAAGTGCCGCTCCCGTTTCGACGAGAACGCCATGACGAATACGCATTTCATCGTAGAGTTCGTCAAGATCCTCGCGTTTCACCTCGTCACGCGCGAGCGGAGCATATTTCTCGATCTCGGTCCTCAATTCCTCTTGGGTCCGGTAAGCCTCGATCATAAAATCTCGGACTAGACCGCGGATATTGTCCAGCGTCAGGATGTTCATGGTGCTAGTTTCTCTTGCTCGAGTAGTTCAGTTATTATCTGCTCGTTTCCCGCATAGGGCGGGACAACCTTCAACATTGCTGCGATATCTTTGTTTCCATGTCCCATTTCCCTCAGCTGATCGATCAATTGTCGGCCACTTGACCGAAGCTCGTTCTCATCGAGAATTTCCTGTTTGATATCCGAAAAGTGCTCGGCCATGTCGTGATAGAGCGCCTCGATCGGCAATCCCGCCGCGATAAGCCGCAATATCTCTCCAAATGCGTTCTCCTGCGCTTCCGTCAGGCTATCTGCGAATGCCGCCATTGAAGGATGATCGCCATTCAACGCATAGCTGATCCGATTGTCTGTCTTCGTCCGTTGCCAGAGTGGAAGCGGATTCTCATCTGTCAGCTTTGCGCCTCGCTTGCGATAAACTCGCTTGGACTTTCCGCCGAGACCCTCGATCAGTCTTCTGAGATAATCCCGTAGCGCCGGCGGTGGTGATGCGGAGGCCTTGAGCACATCGATCTTCCAAGCCGCGTCGCTCTCATTTCCAATGTCGACCCGGACGCGCGCGAGCTGGGTCAACCGGTGTTGTGGCGCCATCCGGAACCAAGTCGCATGGCGGATCAGGCGCTTGTTCCTGTATAGGTAGAAGCCCTGCGACTTCATGTGGCCTTCTGAAAGGCCCATTCTCTTCCATTCCGCTTCTGAGGAAACCTTGTTTCTGTGCGGCAGTATAAACGGCTGGATCGTGACCGTGCCGCCTGCGATCCGACGGTCCTCCGCCTGCCTGATCGTCGCATCATGCCATTCCGCAAACGGGTCGACAGGCACCAGTTTTCGTCCGTTCATGTTGATGCAAACGGCTTTTCGCCCATGTTCGGATTTCATGAAACGATGGAACACTAGCTCAAGGTGCTTCGAAGCCTCGTCCATTATACGTAAGAAGTTCTGACTTCCCAGTTCCAAACCGACCCTGTCGAGCTTCTCCCATAGGATGAGCGTGCCGTCGTTTGTCAGCAAGTTGGCAAAGCGAATGGTCTCAGCCGACGCGCGTGTTTCGACAACCCACGCATTTCGGGCGACGACAAGGTCCAAATCCCAGATAGCCACTGAAACGGTATCTTCACAGCGGGTCACCACCGTCAAGCGACGACACTGGGAGAATGACGCTGTCTTTAGACCGAGCCCAAACCGCCCCAGATCCTCGGTATTCCGCGTTTCCGTGGGCGATCGGGACCCCGGACGCATCGCCTCGAGGAGTTCCGCTCGCGACATGCCGTTCCCATTGTCGACGATGCCTATTGCGGCATCCTCCGGGTCGGAGTGAACCCGGATCGAAATTTCGGTCGCTTTGGCGGTTAGCGAATTATCAACGATGTCAGCCAGCGCACTCGACATTGTGTAGCCGATGTCTCGAAGGCTCTCGATCAGCGCCCCGGCGTTCGGGCGAACCTCGTGATATGAGGCATCTCCGTCACCAAACCGATCGGTCATGCAGGTATCGTCACTTTCCCTAATTCCCGGGTAGGCTGCGCGGGCGCGTCGAAAACCTTTGCCAATACTGGGTGCAACGCCGCCGCGATCTTCCGCGCGAGGAACGGCGGCACGGCGTTGCCGACTTGGACATATTGCTGAGTCCGGTTCCCCTTGAAGTGATAATTGTCCGGGAAGGTCTGTAACCTTGCCGCCTCGCGGACGGTCATGCTCCGACACTGAGCTGGGTCGGGATGAATGAAATAGTGCCCATCCTTCGACAGGTGACAGGTCACCGTGGACGATGGAAGGTCCCACGGCTGCACCCGGAATCGGTCGTTAAACTTGCCCGATTTCCAATTGTTATGCTTCGGGGCAAGTTCATCCGGGAAATCCCGTGCCTTCGGCGAAATACCCGTCGCCATGGCCCATGAAGAGGCAAAAAGATATCGCTCTATGTCATTAACCATGTGTCCTCGGGTCTCATGAAGTGAAAGGCGGGTTAAGCGACTGTCCTCCAGCCACGATCGCAGATCGTCAGGGCAGGTTTCCGGCAACAGCGTTCCGCCTTTCGTGCCCTTGCGTTTCTCGACGGTTATCTTTTGCAATCTGTCAACGGCACCCAGAGCCCTCACAAATTTTTCTGCGGAATCTCCTTCCAAACCGTGCGACATGGTGGCGATCTTCGTCGCACTTCGCGCGACTGTCCGCTTCCAACCCATGAGATCATCTACGTATCCGCCCCGAGTGCTTATCCCGCTTCGGAGGGGTGGCATTTCAGAGAGGACATCGCGAACTGAGGTTCGCCGTGGAACGCCGTCCAGCCTAGGCGCTTCGAACTCATCCATACCCGAGATAAGGTCACGCCTTAGGCCGACAATGATGACCCGATGACGCGCCTGCGGAACGCCGTGGTCCTCCGCCGCGACAACGAAATCCTTCGGCTGCACATGTCCATGCCGGTCCGCGCTCCCGGACAATGGGAACAACTGATATTCCGCCGCACCGCCACCTGACCTCAGGTCGTCGGTCACCAGGTCAAAGACCTTGCGCTTCTCGATGCTGGACGAAAGCATGCCCTTGACATTTTCCATCACAAAAGCTGCCGGGCGCAGCTTCCTGAGCACGTTGATGTATTCTTGGTAGAGAAGATGGCGATTCTCATCATGCGCGACGTAACCCAGATCACTCGGCTTCCTGCCCCTGCCGGCGAGAGAATAGGCTTGGCAAGGCGGGCCACCGATCAGCACAATGCGATCACCGCGTCGTTTTCGTATTTCGTCGATACGTTGGTCCAGTGCGACGGTGGTTTCCGCGTCCCCCAGCGTGAGATTTAATGTCTCCCGTTCGGCCAGCGCCCATTCCCGCGGGTAGAGGTCCGCCCAGTCCGGCTCAGTGCCACTTTGGTTCATAAAGTCAGTGTATTCGGGCGGGAAGCCCCCATCGAACTGACGCAGGAAAGCCCGCAACCGTAATGTTGCGTGTGCTATCGGGTCCTTCTCTACGGAAACGTCAATTTCGAACTGCCGGCAGCCATGGCTTCTATAGGCGCAAAAGCCCTCTCCAAGGCCGCCGGGCCCCGAGAACAGATCGACAATTCCGAATATCTCTTTCATTTTCCAATTACTGGACCACATGATCGCAAAAGGAAAGATGGGAAAGGAGGTAATTTCGTGGCAGATATCGTCAGTCCGGATGTCAGGTCTAAGATGATGGCCGCGAACAGAAGAAGGGATACGAAACCCGAACTACTGGTCCGCCGATTTCTCCATGCACAAGGCTTCCGCTTCCGCCTTGATGTCCGCAAGTTGCCGGGCAGCCCTGACATCGTCCTAGCCCGCCATCAAGTGGTGATCTTCGTCCACGGTTGTTACTGGCACCGACACCACGGATGCCGGTTCGCAACGATCCCGAAGAGCAATACCGAGTTCTGGCAGGAAAAATTTGATAGAAACGTCGAGCGCGATGGCCGGGCGAAGGTTGATCTGCTCGACTTAGGCTGGCGTGTAGCGATCGTCTGGGAATGTGCACTTGCGAAAAAAATGCTCGCTGACAACTTGTCTTGCCTAGCGTCTTGGGTCCGGTCCGGCAAAACTGTGCTGGAATTGCCCAATGCAGGCGCTGTGGATTTGGAGTAGAGACACTATGCGCAGAATAGCGTGATCAAGCGTGAATGATTGGTCGACATTTCAATTGCTGCTTAGCCCGGTTCTTGAATATCAATCCTTAGGCTATCAACGAAGATGCAAGTAGCCTGCTGTTTATTGCCCGTTCATTGGCAGAAAATCACAAGAGTATTTAGCGGGATCAGACGGGGTTAATCGTTCAGCGGAACGGTTTCTCCCATGCCGATGTTCGAATTTCGTGTGCACTAGACGCAATTTTCTTTTGTTTTTTAGCAATGGGTTAGAAGATTTTTGGAAATCCCAAACGCATCCCACGTCGAGAACGCTATAGGGTAAGAAGTTTTACCAAAATGAAGGAGCGCAATTTGTCCCCGCCGTATACCCCCAAAACTCTCGCAGAGCGTTGGAGCTGCAGTTCTGAGACTGTGCGTCAGCTCTGCAAATCCGGCCAGCTCGGATATTTCAGAGTTCAACGCCAGTTTCGCATCCCGGCACACAAGGTTGAGGAATATGAGCAGTGCAGGAATATAGTATTGGTCGGCTCAACGACCGCTTCGTCGTTGTCTGGTATGAGGAAGATGGACGCAGACGCCGGTATCGTCTTGACGCGGACACCCTCGAACGCGCGGAGGCCGAAGCTCGTGATGTCCTCCTTGCCCAGACAGCAGGAAAGGATGAGCTGACCGTGGCGACGATTTGGAAGGCGTATAGTGCAACAGTCGAGGGTCGGCCGGCGCATGAAAGCATGAAATACACCGGCCGTTCTGTGCTGCCTTGGTTTGGAGCCTTTCGTCCGGATCAGATTAGCGTGCAGGATTGTAAAGCTTACATCGTCGATCGGCGGAAGGCAGGTATCCAGGATGGCACAATCTGGACTCAGCTCAGTAAACTGAGGACCTGTTTGAATTGGGCTGAGAAAACCGGTCTCATTGATAGGGCACCCTATATTGAGCGCCCCAGCAAACCGGCTCCCAAGGAAAGATTTCTGACGCGTCAGGAGATTTCACGGCTCTTGGCTGTCGAATGTGCACCGCACATCAAGCTCGCTATTTGGCTGATGTTATCTACGGCGGCTAGGGTAACGGCTGTGTTAGAACTTACATGGGATCGGGTGGATTTCGATCGCCGTCAGATCAACCTCCGCAATGGCGAAGGACAGAGGAAGGGCAGGGCCATCGTCCCCATGACAAAGAGCCTGTATGCTGTGCTTTTGAACGCTCAGAAAGCGGCCTTGTCTGACTATGTCGTAGAATGGGCAGGAGGATCGATAAAGTCGATCAAGAAAGGCTTCAAGGCGGCCGCAGTCGCTGCGGACCTACCTGATGTGTCACCGCATGTGCTGCGGCACACAGCTGCAGTTCATATGGCTGAGGCTGGCGCCTCGATGGATGAGATCGCCCAGTTTCTCGGCCATTCAGACTCACGTATTACCGCGTCCGTCTATGCGCGCTACAGCCCGGATCACTTGCGTAAAGCTGCCAATGCGTTGGAGTTCGATTAACGTTCAGGTTCAATGAACCTCGGATCACTGTCTTGCAAACAGCAAAGGCGCCCTTGGGCGCCTTTTTTATTTGGTCGGAGTGAGAGGATTCGAACCTCCGACCCCTGCCTCCCGAAGACAGTGCTCTACCAGGCTGAGCTACACTCCGACCGTGGCGCGTGATCTATACCTCGTCATATTGATGTGCAAGAGGGATTTTGGGCGTACACACATATGTCGTCGCTGGATTCGAGGGGTGATTGAAACCGTTGTCCTGATCTGCGATTTCGCTGAGTTACTGCAACGGATTTGTTCGATACAGTCGGATTTTTGTTCCGCCGTGATCAACGATTGGGCCGGGGGGAAGCATTGGCAATCGCGTTGCGCGGGCAAGTCCGGGTGTGGTGGTGATGATGCCCACACGCCATCGTTGGAAACGACTGGATAATACCTTGCCTAAACTGCCATAGAGCGACCGCAGGCGCTTTTCATCACCGATGCGTGCCCCGTAGGGCGGATTGACGATGACCAGCCCAGCTGGGCCTTCTGGTGGTTTGATGTCACTGACCGAGCAGTGCTGAAATCGGGTGGCATGATCCACATGTGCTTGCTGGGCGTTGGAGCGGGAAGCCTCAATCGCGCCTGCATTACGATCTGAGCCATAGAACCTGAGCTCTGTTTCGGGCGGATCGGTTTGGGCGCGCATATCTTGCCAGACATCTGGATCGAAGCTTGCCAAATCTTCGAATGCGAACTGACGTGAGCGGCCTGGGGGCAGACCAAGTGCAATTTCAGCCGCTTCGATAACGAATGTTCCAGAGCCACACATCGGGTCCAGAACCGGTTCAGACCCGTCAAACCCACACTCACGCAGGAACATCGAAGCCATTGTTTCCCGCATCGGGGCCTTGGCGACTGCAGGCTTATGACCGCGCTTGTGCAAGGGCTCGCCGGATGTGTCGACGGAGATCGTGCATATGTCTTTTTCGATTCTTAGCAGCACACGGACTTTGCCATCGGGTGAGACTGAGGTGCCGAGCCCCTCGGATATGGCTTGTTCGATGCGCTGTCGCGCCGCTCCCGCATGATAGATACGAGATTTGCGGCAGGTTGCTTCGACCTTCACGGGAATGTCTGGACTGAGATAACTCGCCCACGGAAATTTTCGGGCGCGCTTGTCCAATTGCGCCAAATGCACGGCGGGGAAACTGCCCAGTCGCACCAGAACCTTGTTGGCACCGCGCAATTCCAGATTGGCGCGCCAGACTTCCGGCCAATCGCCACGGCACACAACACCACCTGGAACGATCCTGGCGCCTGAGAATCCGCGCTCGATGACCTCGGCACACAAAGGCGTTTCGAGCCCTGGAGTGGCAATCAGAAAAATCTCGAATTTATCATTGTTGTCCATTGTGGTTGCTTACACCGGTTGATCAGCCTGTGCGACACGCAAATTAAATGGGCAAATTGTTCTGAACGACCGTAAGCTCAAAAGAATGTGACATTCCTTTTCGATTTTGGGCGGTAACAGGTTTGCGTTTGCACTCATCCCCGCGTAAAGGAGCCGTGATCGGAAATACGCCTGCGGATTCTGGTCGGATAATGGCGCTTTCGCGACCGGACAGACGGGAAATTTCGTGTTATTTCCTGGCATCATTGTAAGATGGCGCGCAGCAGGCGCAGGACAAAGGCTTGGAAGAACGTAGCAACATGCAAACTTTCAAACTAAAAAAAGGGTTGGATTTGCCGGTTGAAGGCGCGCCCGAACAGAAAATCCAGCCGGGGCCTGAATTCTCGTCGGTTGCCGTTCTGGGCAGTGATTATATCGGATTAAAGCCCAAGATGCTGGTGCAAGAGGGCGACGCGGTCCAGCGAGGAACGCCGTTGTTCTGCCACAAGGATGCGCCCGACGCGATGATGGTCGCGCCGCTGACTGGCAAAGTCGTGGCAATTAATCGCGGGGCGCGACGTGTATTGCAGAGCGTGGTGATCGAGGTTTCGGATGCCAATGACGCCGGCATAGATTTCTCGGGCACCGGCGATGCCGAGACTGCCGAAGGTGTCACGGCTAAGCTCTGCGCGGCCGGGCTGTGGACTTCTTTCCGGACACGTCCTTATTCAAAGATGCCCGAACCAGGCTCCAAGCCTACAGCAATCTTCGTGACAGCCATGGACAGCGATCCACTGGCAGGTGATGCGGCATTGGTTATTGCGGATGCGGGCGAGGCATTTGCGGCTGGTCTCGCAGCTGTCTCAAACCTGACCAACGGCAAGACTTATCTGTGCCAGCAAGAGGGGGCATCCATCCCCGGTTCCGATCTGCCAGGTATCGAAGCGGCTGCGTTTTCCGGCCCACACCCCTCGGGCCTTGCTGGAACTCATATTCACTTCCTTGAGCCGCTGGGAGGGGACAAGCAGGTTTGGACCATTGGCTACCAGGACGTGATCGCGATCGGTCGTCTGATGCAGACCGGTCATCTGGATTCAAACATCGTGATTGCTTTGTCTGGACCGGGCGCGCGCCAGCCGCGCCTGATCCGCACCGTGATGGGCGCGTCGACGGATGACCTGACCCGGGATGAAGTGAACGTCGACGGGATCGCGCGGATCATCTCGGGGTCGATCTTGTCGGGGCAGCATGCCGATGGTCCGACCGCCTATCTGGGCCGTTTTGCGCGCCAGATCAGCATTATTCGCGAAGATCATGATCAGCACACACTGGGCTGGATTCTTCCTATGCCTTCGAAATATGCGGTACAGCCTGTTTTGGGATCGGCTTTTGCCAAGAAGCTCTATTCATTCACGTCTAACCTGAATGGTGGTCGCCGCGCGATGGTGCCGACGGGTGTATTCGAAGAGCTTATGCCCCAGGATTATCTGCCGACGCAATTGCTGCGGGCGCTATTGGTGATGGACACCGACACCGCGCAGGCGCTGGGTGCACTGGAACTGGACGAAGAAGACCTGGGCCTTGTGGGCTTTGCCTGCCCTGCGAAATATGAATATGGGCTGGCGCTGCGCGACTGCCTCACCAAGATTGAAAAGGAGGGCTGATCCACATGGGTTTGCGCAGCTTCTTCGATCGGATCGAGCCGAACTTTACCAAGGGCGGCAAGTACGAAAAATATTTCCCCATCTACGAGATGGTGGAAAGTTTTATCTACACTCCGAAAACCGTCACGACCGTCGCGCCGCATGCGCGCTCTTACGTGGATATGAAGCGGATCATGACCTATGTCGTGATTGCTACGATCCCCGCAATCCTCTGGGGGATGTATAACACTGGCTATCAGGCAAACTCGGCCATTGCTACGTTGGGAACGGATTCGGCAACAGGCTGGCGGATTGCGATCCTGCAGGTGTTCGGCATCTCGCTGAACCCTGACAGCATTTTCGCCAATGTGATGCATGGATTGATGTATTTCCTTCCGATCTACATTACCACACTGGTTGCGGGCGGTATTTTTGAGGTCATCTTCGCCACTGTGCGCGGCCATGAGGTCAACGAGGGTTTTCTAGTAACCTCGATGCTTTACACACTGATTATGCCTGCGACAGCGCCATTGTGGCAGGTCGCGTTAGGCATCATTTTCGGTGTCGTGATCGGTAAGGAAGTATTTGGCGGCACGGGCAAGAACTTCCTCAACCCAGCGCTGGTCGGACGCGCTTTCCTATATTTCGCCTATCCCGCGCAAATGTCGGGGGATTCAGTCTGGACCCCGGTGGATGGATTTTCCGGTGCGACTGCATTGGGCATCTCCGCTGCTGAAGGCGTTCAGGCACTGGCCGCCGACGGGATCACCTGGGCCAATGCGTTCTTCGGGCAAATTCAGGGTAGCTTTGGAGAGACATCGACGCTGGCTTGCATGATCGGCCTGGCCTTCCTGCTGACGACCAAGATTGCCAATTATCGCCTGATTGTGGGCTGTCTTGCGGGCACCATAGGCTTCACGCTTCTGCTGAATCTGATCGGATCGGACACAAATCCGATGTTCGCGATGCCTTGGTACTGGCATATCGTTCTTGGGGGCTACGCCTTTGGTCTGGCGTTCATGGTAACTGAGCCCGTTTCGGCCAGTCACACCAATATGGGCCGCTACATCTATGGCGCGCTGATTGGTATCATGGTTGTGATGATCCGCGTCATTAACCCCGCTTTCCCAGAAGGTATGATGCTGGCAATCTTGTTCGGAAACGTTTTTGCGCCGCTGATCGACTATTTCGTCGTCCAGGCAAACATCAAACGGAGGGCGCGTCGCCATGTCTGATACGCAATCCAATGAACCCAAGGGAGCGATTGCCAAGTTTCTGGCTGCTTCGCCAGATTCGGTTGGCAAGACTATCTTTGTTGCCGTTGCCGTCTGCCTTGTAGCCTCGATGGTCGTGTCTGCTGCTGCGGTCAGCCTGCGCCCGGTGCAGGAAATCAACCGTTTGAAGGATAAGCAAGTCAACGTTCTGCAAGTTGCCGGCATCTACGAACCAGGCATTGATGTGACCGAGGCATTCGCTGCCTTTGAGCCGCATGTACTGGAATTGTCTACAGGTGAATTCGTTGACGATCAGTTCGACGCGACCACCTTTGATGATATCGCTGCTGCCAGCGATCCAGAACTGAGCGTCGCTTTGGACGATGACCCGGCTGGGATCGGGCGCAAGTCCAAGTACCGCGTGATTTATCTGCTGCGTGATGATGCAGGCGCGCTTGATAAGGTAATCCTGCCGCTGCACGGTTATGGCCTCTGGTCCACGCTTTATGGTTTCATCGCGCTGGAAAACAACGGCAACGATATCTACGGCCTGCAGTTCTATCAGCACGGTGAGACACCGGGCCTTGGCGCCGAGGTGGACAATCCTCGCTGGAAGGCGCTGTGGAATGGCAAAAAGCTGCGCGATGATGCAGGCGATCTGCAAATCACCGTTGCCAAGTCGCAGCCTGCGGCAGGCCCCGATTTCTATGTCGATGCGCTGGCTGGTGCCACGCTGACGTCGGTTGGTGTCGATAACCTGGTGAAATTCTGGATGGGCGACGCGGGCTACGCCCCGTTCCTGGCCAAACTGCAAGCAGGAGAGCTCTGATGTCTCAGACCAAGAAAGAGATGCTGGTCGACCCGCTTGTCGACAACAACCCGATCACGCTGCAGGTGCTGGGCATCTGTTCGGCGCTGGCGGTGACCTCGTCACTGCAGGTGTCTATGGTGATGGCGCTGGCGGTGATCTTCGTGACCTCGTTCTCGTCTTTCTTCATCTCGTGCCTGCGCAACCAGATCCCCGGCTCAATCCGGATCATCGTGCAGATGGTGATCATCGCCTCGCTGGTGATCCTGGTGGACCAGATCCTCAAGGCTTATGCGTTTGAGATTTCGAAAACCCTTTCGGTCTTTGTCGGCCTGATCATCACCAACTGTATCGTGATGGGCCGGGCCGAGGCCTTTGCCATGAAGAACCCCCCGGTCGCGTCCTTTATCGACGGCATGGGCAACGGCATGGGCTATGGTCTGATCCTGCTGCTGGTCGGCTTCATTCGTGAGCTGTTTGGCGCCGGGTCACTGTTCGGTGTCACCATTCTGGAGACCGTCAACAACGGCGGCTGGTATGTGCCCAACGGCATGCTGCTGCTGCCGCCGTCGGCTTTCTTCATCATCGGTCTGATCATCTGGGCCTTCCGCACATGGAAGCCGAACCAGGTGGAAGAGCGTGAATACAAAATCCAGCAGGTAGAGGCCCACTGATGGAAGGTCTGATTTCACTGGCCGTAAAGGCCATCTTTGTCGAAAACCTTGCGCTCAGCTTCTTTCTGGGGATGTGTACCTTCATCGCTGTTTCGAAGAAGATTTCAACTGCGCTGGGTCTGGGCATCTCGGTCATGGTGGTGCAGGCCATCACCGTGCCGGCGAATAATCTGCTGCTGAACTATCTGCTGAAACCAGGTGCGCTGGCTTGGGCAGGTTTCCCGGATGTGGACCTGACTTTCCTTGGACTGATCTCGTATATCGGCGTGATCGCAGCGATGGTTCAGATCCTAGAGATGGTGCTGGATAAGTACTTCCCCCCGCTCTACAACGCGCTTGGGATTTTCCTGCCGCTGATCACTGTAAACTGCGCCATTTTGGGTGGTTCACTGTTCATGGTGGAACGCGACTACAATTTTGCCGAAGCGGCGACTTACGGTCTGTCCTCTGGCTTTGGCTGGGCTCTGGCGATTACTGCGATGGCGGGTGTTCGGGAAAAGCTGAAGTATTCGGACATTCCCGATGGTCTGCAAGGCCTGGGCATCACTTTCATCACCGCTGGACTGATGGCGATGGCCTTCATGTCCTTCTCGGGCGTGAAACTGTAAGGAGGGCGGAATGGAAACCTTTGGCTTAGGTGTAGCCCTTTTCACCGTTATCGTTCTTGGTCTGGTTGCCATCATCATGGCGGCGCGGTCCAAGCTGGTTTCAACCGGTAACGTGAACATCACCATCAATGGTGAGAAAACAATCTCGGTCCCGGCGGGTGGCAAGCTGCTGCAGACGCTTGCGGCAGAGAAGCTATTCGTACCCTCCGCTTGTGGTGGTGGTGGCACCTGCGCGCAATGTCGCGTGCGCGTGCATTCCGGCGGTGGCTCGATCCTGCCGACCGAGGAAAGCCACATCACCAAGCGCGAGGCGTCTTGTGGTGACCGGCTATCCTGTCAGGTTGCAGTCAAGCAGGATATGGACATCGAAGTTCCCGAAGAGGTCTTCGGCGTCAAAAAATGGGAATGCACGGTGCGTTCGAACGAGAACGTAGCGACCTTCATCAAGGCTCTGACATTGGACCTCCCGGAAGGTGAGGACGTGAACTTCCGCGCTGGTGGTTACATCCAAATCGAAGCGCCTGCACACCAGCTCGCCTATACGGATTTCGACGTAGAAGAAGAATACCGCGAGGATTGGGATCGCTTCAATCTATGGCAGTACAAATCCGTCGTCGCCGAACCGATCGAACGCGCCTATTCCATGGCAAACTATCCGGATGAAAAAGGCATGATCATGCTGAACGTCCGCGTGGCTTCGCCCCCTCCTGGGTCCGAAGGTATCCCTCCGGGTCAGATGTCGTCGTATATTTTCAACCTGAAACCGGGCGACAAGGTCACAATCTCAGGTCCCTTTGGCGAGTTTTTTGCTCGCGAGACAGAAAAAGAGATGGTCTTCATCGGTGGTGGTGCTGGTATGGCCCCAATGCGCAGCCATATCTTTGACCAGCTCAAACGCCTTGAAAACCGCAACCGCAAGATCAGCTTCTGGTACGGCGCGCGGTCGAAGAAAGAGATGTTCTTTGTCGAAGACTTCGACACGCTGGCCAAGGAATTCGACAATTTCGAATGGCACGTTGCGTTGTCGGACGCCCAGCCCGAGGATGACTGGAAAGGCTACACTGGCTTTATCCACAACGTTTTGTTCGAGGAATATCTGAAGAACCACCCCGCACCCGAGGATTGCGAATACTACATGTGTGGTCCGCCAATCATGAACCAGTCGGTCATCAACATGCTGCTGGATCTGGGCGTGGACCGCGAAGACATCATGCTCGATGATTTCGGCGGATAAACAGCATCGGTCGGTTCCAACCCTTGGGACCGACCATTTTCATTTTTAGGTCTGATGTTGGGCAGGCTGCCAATATCAACGTCTGCATTTGGCGAATGCTGCTCCATATTTTTCCGCATTAGGCAGCAGGTCTTATGTTAACCGGATGGATCAAAAGGCTTATCGCATCTCAAACACCGTCTGATCAGCCGGTGAATCTGTATTCATTGGCGCCTACAGAAAAATTCTACGCAATCGGAGACATACATGGGAGGTTGGATCTTTTACAACGGCTCCTACCTGCGCTGGATAACGACTGTCCGGTGGTGTTTGTAGGCGACTATGTTGACCGGGGCGGATACAGCGCGCAGGTGTTGCGTCAGCTACACCACCTCGACACGAACCCTGAAACCCGGGCGATCTGCCTGAAAGGCAATCACGAAGATATGCTGCTTGGGTTTTTGTCTGATCCAACACGGATGGAGCGTGTCTGGCTGTATAATGGCGGTGCTCAGACTTTGGCTTCGTTTGGGCTTGCTGATATTGACCAGTCCAACCCGCAAGCCGTTGCCGAACAACTGCAGCAAGCGATGGGACAACCGCTTTTGGACTGGCTGCATGATCGGCCGCTGACCTGGACGAGCGGGAATGTAACGGTTGTTCATGCCGCGCTTGATCCTTCGCAGCCGGTCGATCGGCAACAGGACAGAACTTGCCTTTGGGGGCATCCTCAGTTCCGCAAGAAACGCCGGAAAGACGAGCAATGGGTGGTGCATGGCCATACCATCGTCGACGAAGCTCGGGTCGAGCATGATGTCATTTCGATTGATACAGGTGCGTTCATCACCGATCAGTTGACGGCTGCGGAAATCTCGCCTGGTTCTGTCCGATTTATCTCGACCGCGCACACCGGAATCGCGCGCGTATCGGTGTAAGTCGCTAGCCTACGATCATTTGCTTCATTCTAAGTGCTTCATATTCCAGTTCTTTCAAGCGGAAATGAACCACATCGCCAATGGTGATCACCCCGCGCAGATTTCCATCACTCAGTACGGGCATATGCCGGAACCGGCCTTCGGTCATGGTTTTCAGCACGTCGTTCAGATAATCTTCGGGGCTGCAGGTTTTTACCTCAGTCGTCATAAGATCAGCCACGGATTGGGGTAGGGTCTGGCCGGGCGTTTCCGCCATGCGGCGCACGATATCACGTTCGGAAAGGATACCCTGCAGGGCACCATTCTGATCTGTCACAACAACAGCCCCGATGCGTTTTTCGCGCAAGATATCCACGACCGAGTGAATCGTGTCGTTGGGCCGCACCGAAAAAACGGCATCCCCTTTACCTTCCATCAGTTTCGCAACCGTTGTCTGGGTATGCGACAGATTGGTCTCAACTGATTGACTGCGGGTTGTCGCCGCGGCCTTGTCGCCGCGTATCGGAGGCTGGTAAGAGCTTGGGGCCATGGGCGGTTTCCTCTTTCACCGGTATTGTCCTTACAACCTACCTTACCGCAGGGACCGGCCCTGTATAGGGTGCAATTTCGAAAACCGGCGTAACTTGGCCACTTCAAAAGGAAATTGCTTGTGAGCAACCTGTATCTGACGCCACCAGTTGCCGCGCTGATATTCTTTATCGTGGTGGTCTGCGGCCATAATTTTCGCATGGTTTGGAAACAGCAACCGGAAGGTTGGCAAAAGCGCGCTTGGCTGTTTGGCATCCCGGCAGCAATCGGACTTTTCACATTGGCGTTTTTGCCGCTCAAGATTTGAGGCCGGTTTGACTCTGAACAGGCTCACTGGCATATGCCGGGCAAGAACACTCCCGGGAGATTGCACCATGCGCCCACTGATCGCACTGGCCTTACTTTTGACTGTTTCGGCCTGTTTGTTTGGCAAAGAACCGGATGTGGTGCGCCTGTCTGGCGAGACGATGGGAACCACGTTCAATATCACCGCAATCGGCGATGATTTAGACGAAGCAGCGCTGGGGCAAGCGGTTCAGGAGACCCTGGCGCAGGTCAATGCCAAGATGTCCAACTGGGACCCGAATTCCGAGGTCTCGACCTTCTCGGCCTCAGGCAGCACGGACCCCATGCAAGTGTCAGACGAATTTGCCTTCGTCATCGAGGCCGCAAATGAGGTTCACGAGAAATCCGGTGGTACGTTTGATGTTACCCTTGGTCCGCTGATCGAATTGTGGGGGTTTGGACCGCGAAAACCTGAAGACCCAATTCCGGCAGATGACGAGATCGCGACAGCGCTTGGGCAAGTGGGGCAAGCGCGGCTGTTAGACTTGGATCGCGGAGCGGGCACTATGGCCAAGTCAGATGCCGGAGTCGGGATCAACCTGTCTGCGATCGCCAAAGGCTATGGCATCGATGCGGTTGCCGCACAGCTGCGCGAGGCCGGGATCGAGAACTATATGGTCGAGATCGGTGGTGATCTGGTGACCATGGGCGCGAATGACAAAGGCGAAAGCTGGCGGATCGGGATCGAAAAACCCGAGACTGGCGCGCAATCAATCCAGTTGATCGTGCCGCTCGACAATCTGGGAATGGCGACCTCGGGTGATTACAAGAACTTCTTCGAACAGGACGGGGTGCGCTATTCGCATATCATTGACCCGACGACGGGCCGCCCGATTACTCATCGCACCACTTCGGTTACTGTTTTAGCAGACAACGCCATGATGGCGGATGCGTGGGCAACGGCGATGCTAGCATTGGGTCTGGAAAAGGGTCTGGAACTGGCCGAAGAGCATAAACTTGCCGTGTTCTTCATCTCTCGGGATGTGACAAGCGGAGAAGAAGCCTATATCACCGTACAAAGCAGCGCCTTCAAGGATGCGCTGGGGACCAACTGACCGGTAGGAACCGCTATGAGCACCTTTATTCTGGCCTTTTTCCTGTTGCTGATCGTCATGGTTGGCATGGCGCTGGGTGTGATGTTGATGGGCAAAACCATCAAAGGCAGCTGCGGTGGCCTGAACGCGATCTCGGGTGCCGATAAATGTGTGGTCTGCCAAAAGGATATCGATCCCGACAGCCCTCTGCGCGACCAGTTGCAGTGCAAGCGTGCGAAAAAGATGCTGCAACAGATGGAAGGCTAGGATAACCCTCTTGGCATGAACAAAGCCAAGAACGTCCTCTTCATCATGTTCGACCAATTGCGCTGGGACTATCTCAGCTGCTACGGGCATCCACATCTGCATACGCCAAATATTGACCGTCTCGCCTCGATGGGTGTGCGGTTCACGCGGGCCTACATCCAGTCTCCGATCTGCGGCAGTTCCCGTATGTCGACCTATACCGGCCGCTATGTGCATTCGCACGGCGCGTCATGGAACGGAATCCCGCTGAAAGTTGGTGAGGTCACCATGGGCGATCACTTGCGCAAGGCAGGGATGGATTGCTGGTTGGTTGGCAAGACTCATATGCGCGCAGACGCCGAGGGTATGGCTCGTTTGGGGCTTGAGCCCGACAGCCTGATCGGGGCACGCGTCGCTGAATGCGGGTTTGATGTCTTTGAGCGCGATGACGGGATGCGCCCCGAAGGGCCGGATGGGTTTTATGACCCGGATGGCGCCAAAAGGTACAACGAGTATCTGAAAGACAAAGGCTATGAGAGTGACAACCCCTGGCACGACTTCGCCAATTCGGGGCTGGATGAAGAGGGCAATGTGCTTTCGGGTTGGTTCCTGAAGAATTCGTCAGAGGCCGCGAATATCGCCGAGGAAGACAGCGAAACGCCTTATCTCACCTCTCGCGGCATGGAGTTCATTGAAAACCATGAGGGGCCGTGGTGCTGCCACCTCAGCTATATCAAACCGCATTGGCCCTATATTGTGCCAGAACCCTACGCCTCGATGTATGGTCCCGAACACGTTCTGCCTGTCATTCGGTCCGAAGCTGAACGGCAGAACGCTCATCCGGTGCTGAAAGCGTTCATAGATACGAAAATCGGCCAGACCTTCTCGCGTCAGGATGTACGCGAGGCCGTGATTCCAGCCTATATGGGCCTGATCAAGCAGGCTGACGACCAAATGGGGCGGCTGTTTGACTGGATGGAACAGACCGGACGAATGCAGGACACGATGATCGTGCTGACCTCGGACCACGGGGATTTTCTGGGCGATCACTGGATGGGAGAGAAGACCTTCTTCCATGACGCCTCGACCAAAATGCCGCTGATCATCTATGATCCATCGCCCGAGGCTGATGCCACGCGCGGCACCACATGCGATGCATTGGTCGAATCCATCGATCTAGCGCCTACGTTTTTAGACATCGCAGGCGGTGAACCTGCAGGGCACATTTTGGAGGGGCATTCATTGCTGCCCATCCTGCACGGTCAGGCCGAAAGCACTCCGCGCGATGTGGTGATTTGTGAGTACGACTACTCCGCATCCCCCATTGCGCAGACACTGAACGCCTCGGTTCGGGATGCGGTCATGTTCATGGTTGCAAACGAGAAATGGAAGCTGATCCATTGTGAAGGGGGCTATCGCCCGCTTTTGTTTGATCTAGAGAATGATCCGAGCGAGCTGACGGACCTGGGCGAAAGCGATGAACATGCAGACATCATCGCCGAGATGTATGATTACCTGTTCACCTGGACGCGGCGCCAGTCGCAGCGCACGACCCGGTCGGAAGAACAACTGCTAAACATGCGTGGATCAAGCCGAGGAACAGGCGTGGTGATCGGTATTTACGACGAAAACGAGATGCCGCTTGAGCTGACCGTTAAATACCGCAACCGCAAAGCGCGACCCTTTGGGGACTACAAGACAGATTAATTCTTCATTCGCGGCCCTAATGACGGTTCAACCTTGAGCGGGCAGGGGGTAGAAGACAGCAACGCCGCCTCAATCGGAGAGCTTTCATGACCGCCCCAAAGCCCGTTGTCCTTTGTATCCTTGATGGTTGGGGCCTATCCGACGACACCAAGGCCAATGCGCCTTATCTGGCAAATACGCCAACCTTTGATGCTCTCATGGCTGAAGGTCCTCATGCGCAACTGATAACGCACGGGCCGGATGTGGGTCTACCTAGTGGTCAGATGGGTAATTCCGAGGTTGGTCACACCAATATCGGGGCTGGGCGCGTGGTTGCGATGGATCTGGGGCAGATTGACCTAGCCATAGAAGACGGTTCTTTCTTTCACAATGAGGCGCTGCAGAGCTTCATCGCTAAGGTGAAAGCTGCAGGCGGGACAGCGCATCTGATGGGGCTGGTATCGGATGGGGGCGTGCACGGGCACCTGGATCACATCGTAGCTGCCGCCAAAGCGGCTACCGATGCGGGTGTGCCTGTGGCGCTACATGCGATCACCGACGGGCGCGATGTGGCCCCGAAATCGGCCTTTATCTACATCGCCGAACTCGAAGACCGGTTGCCCGATGGCGCAAAGGTCGTCACCGTCTGTGGGCGCTACTTTGCCATGGACCGCGATAATCGCTGGGAACGCGTCTCCGAGGCCTATGACGCAATAGTCAAAGGTCAGGGGCGCACCGTGGCCTCGGCCCATGAGGCCGTCGACCATGCCTACGCCCAATCCGAAACCGACGAGTTTATCGCGCCCACGGTTCTTGCTGGTTATTCCGGTATTAAGGACGGTGACGGGTTCTTTTGCCTGAACTTCCGCGCCGACCGTGCCCGAGAAATCCTGCGGGCAATTGGGGAGCCCGGTTTTGCCGAGTTCGACTCCGGTCCGCGCCCGCAGTTGTCGGCGTTACTGGGCATGGTTGAGTATTCCGATGGCCATAACGATTATATGACGACCGTATTTCCCAAGCGGGATATCGTGAACACGCTGGGCGAATGGGTTGCCAAGCAAGGCCTGCGCCAGTTCCGGCTGGCCGAAACCGAGAAGTACCCTCATGTCACTTTCTTCCTGAACGGTGGCAAAGAGCAGCCCGAGGGTGGCGAGGATCGCTTCATGCCCAAATCGCCCAAAGTGGCGACATATGATTTGCAGCCCGAGATGTCCTCGGCCGAAGTGACAGAAAAGTTCGTCGAGGCGATCCACGGCGGATATGATCTGATCGTCACCAACTACGCCAATCCAGATATGGTTGGTCATACCGGTGATCTGCAAGCTGCGATTGAAGCCTGTGAAGCTGTTGATCAAGGTCTGGGGCAGGTGGTTGCAGCGCTGAAGCAGGTCGGGGGTGCGATGATTGTGACCGCAGATCACGGTAATTGTGAAATGATGGTCGATCCGGAAACGGGCGGTCCACATACGGCGCATACGCTGAATCCCGTGCCTGTTGTTCTGGTCGGCGGCCCCGAATGGGCAAGCCTGCGCGATGGGCGCTTGGCCGATCTTGCTCCAACTTTGTTGCAGCTTATGGAATTGCCTAAACCCGTTGAAATGACAGGGGAAAGCTTGCTGACATGAGATTGCACCCGATCGTTGCTGCAGCGCTGGTTTGGGCCACCCCTGTCGTCGCCCAAACCAGCCCGTCAAAGGCGGCACTAGAAGCGGCCGAGATGCTGGAGCAAGCCTCGATCGCGTTGACTGAGGCCGAATCTGCCCGCGACCGGGTCAAAGCTCTGACCGAAACCATAAAAGCCTACGAGGCTGGTCTGAGCGCCATGCGCGACGGCCTGCGCCGCGCGGCCTTGCGCGAGGCGCAATTGACTGCAGAATTGCAGGTACAAGAGCAGGAGGTGGCGCAGCTGTTAGGTGTTCTGCAGACGATCGAAACCACCGCGCCTCCGGTACTTATGCTGCACCCGTCCGGCCCACTTGGGGCCGCGCGCACTGGTATGATGTTGTCCGAAGTCACGCCTGGGTTGAACGCGCAGGCTCAGGCGCTTGCAAACGAATTGCAAGAGGTACAGACGCTGCGACAGCTTCAACAAAACGCTGCCAATACGCTGACCGAAGGGTTGGAGGGTGTTCAGGATGCCCGCACGCAGCTTAGTGAGGCGATAGCGGACCGGACCGATCTGCCTCGCCGTTTCGTAGAAGATCCTGTGCGTACAGCGATCCTGATATCCTCGACCGAAACGCTGGATGGGTTTGCCAGTGGGTTATCCGAGATCACCGATGGTGAGATTGAAGATACAAATGCAGATGTCTCGGGCCGGAAAGGTCAAATCGCCTTGCCCGCACAAGGGGTCATGCTGCACTGGGCGGGCGAAACGGACGCAGCGGGGGTAACGCGCCCCGGGCTGGTGCTGGGCACGCGACCCCGCGCATTGGTCACCGCGCCAACGGCTGCCACGATCCGTTACCGCGGGCCCTTGCTGGATCTCGGGAATCTTGTGATCCTTGAACCCCAGCCCGGATTGCTATTCGTGTTCTCAGGTCTGCAAGAGGTATATGGTCTGACCGGGGAAGTGATACCCGAGGGTACTCCGGTAGGTTTGATGCCGGGTGAAACTCCGGAAATCGGCGCTATTATGTCAACAAGCGGTGATGGCACTGGAACTGACTGGTCAGAAACGCTCTATATAGAAGTAAGACAGGATAACAGCCCAGTGGACCCGGAATCATGGTTCCGGACGGACAAGGATGGATAAACGAGTATGAAGAAATTTGTGATGGCCGGACTGGCCGGCACCGTGGCAGGGATAGTCGCAACAACACAGATCGCAGGCCCTCTGCTTGCGCAAGAGGCCGAGAACAAGGCAAGTGTTTACGAACAACTTGATCTGTTCGGTGACATTTTCGAACGTATTCGCGCCCAGTATGTCGAAGAGGTAGAAACCGACGAGCTGATCGAGGCTGCGATTGACGGGATGCTGACCTCGCTAGACCCACATTCCAGCTACCTGTCGCCTGATGATGCCGAGCAGATGCGCGTGCAGACACGTGGCGAGTTTGGCGGGCTCGGTATCGAAGTCACGCAGGAAGAAGGCTTTGTCAAAGTTGTATCGCCCATCGATGACACCCCAGCGGATGCTGCTGGTATCGAAGCGGGCGATTTCATCACCCATGTGGATGGCGAGAGTATTTTGGGGCTGACGCTGGATAAAGCCGTGGACCTGATGCGCGGCCCGGTGGGATCGGAAATCGTGATCACAGTCGTGCGTGAAGGCGAGCAGGAGCCATTCGACGTGACGATCGTTCGCGACACGATCAAGCTGACCGCAGTTCGTGCACGTACCGAAGGTACAAGTGTCGTGTTGCGTGTCACGACCTTCAATGACCAAACCTATCCGAACCTCAAGGAAGGACTGGAAGAACAGATCGAAGAGGCCGGAGGCATCGAAAACGTCAATGGCATCGTTCTGGATCTGCGTAACAATCCGGGCGGGCTATTGACACAGGCCATTAAGGTCTCTGACGCGTTCCTGGATGAGGGCGAAATCGTCTCGACCCGGGGTCGCAATCTCGAAGATGGTGAGCGATTCAACGCAACACCCGGCGATCTGACCGGAGGCAAGCCCATCGTTGTGCTGATCAACGGTGGTTCGGCCTCGGCGTCGGAAATTGTCGCGGGCGCCTTGCAGGATCACAATCGCGCCATCGTGGTTGGTACTAAGAGCTTCGGCAAGGGATCGGTGCAGACGGTCATGCCGCTTCGGGGTGACGGGGCTATGCGTCTGACAACCTCTCGCTACTACACGCCCTCGGGTCGTTCGATTCAGGCGCTTGGCGTCAGCCCGGACATCATCGTCGAACAACCACGCAACAACCCGGTTGACGAGGAAGAGGAAGATACAAACACCCGCACCCGGTCCGAGGCCGATCTGCGCGGCAGCCTGAATAATGACAGCCTCAGCGAGGACGAGATTCGCCAGATTGAAGAGGATCGCGCCAAAGCTGAAGCCACCGCAGAGCTGCGCGAAGAGGATTATCAACTGGCATATGCCATCGATATCCTCAAAGGCCTGTCCGCATTCAATCCGACTGGACCGTCACAATAAAGGGTAGGGGCCGCCACCAGCGGCCCCATACTTACACCTGTACGGGTTACCCTTCGACCTTGTGCAGCTTTTTCTCATCCAGCATCAGCGCTAGGACGATTCCAGCAGCGACTGAGATCGTGGCGAATACAAAAGCCATATTCATTCCGGTATCAAAGGCCGCCGCAATGGCGGCCTGAACCTTTTCAGTTTCACCTGAATTCAACTTTTCAAGCACTGCTTTTGCCGAGTCTGTGTTCAGCGTTCCACCATTGATCGCTTTCTGATCAGCCTCGGACATGTTGATGCCTGACGCGGTCAATCGGGTTTTCAGGCTGGACAGGCTTGTCACATACATGACCGCCGTCGCACAGGCGACCGCGATTGCCCCATAGACAAGATGGGTCATGAAACTCAGGCCGCCAACCAGTCCGGCGCGTTCCGGCTTGACCGCGCATACAGCGGCTGTTCCCGAAGGCCCGACCGTCAGCGTTGCGCCCAAACCAATCAGCGCCATTCCGGGCAGAATCTGAAAATATCCGGTCCCGGAAGGCATGATGACAACGCTTGCCGCCCCGACTGTGGCGCAAATATACCCCCAAAACAGCAGTCGCTTGGGCCCAAAATCGTTATACAGCGTACCCGAGACGATTGATCCGACCGCTAGCAACACCGTCAGCGGTGCCAAACCCAGCGCCGATTGGAACACAGACCATCCCAAGACTTTTTGCATATACTGCGGAAAATAAAGCAGCCCGACAAAAGCTGCCGAGACGTTGAACATATTCAGACCCAAGGTAATCAGAAACTCTCGGTTCTGCATCAACTGAGGCATTAGCAAGGGTTCCTTGACCCTCTTTTCGACTTTCGGAAACAGGAAGAACAAAACGGCGCTGACAAAAAACAGCAGCAAAAGCGGCAGCGAAGTCCAGCCCCAATCGGCACCAACGTCCAAACCGTAAAGCAAGAGCAAAACTGCAAAAGACAGGATACCCATCCCGGCAAAGTCGATGTGTTCACCTTTCTTATGCTCGGTCTCACGCTCCATCAGCAGGATCGCAGTCGTCATCGAAATGCTGGAAAACACCACATTGGCGAGGAAAAACAACCGCCAATCACCCAGATTGACCACCGCGCCGCTAATCATCGGTCCAAAGACATTACCCGTGGTGACACCCGCCAGTATCAGCCCCATCACCAATGCGCGGTGTTCTTCTTTCGACACTTTGGTGGCTCCAAATGCAAGCGTGCAGGGCCACACGCATCCCGCCCCGATCCCCTGCAAGGCGCGTGCGCCGATCAGGTAGTCCAAACCGGGTGAGACAAAGCATAAAACCGACGCAAACAGAAAGATCGAAAGACCGATGATCATCATCTTGCGATGACCATACATGTCACCCAGGCGACCTCCGGCCACCATCGTCATTGCAAAGAACAGAGCGTAAATATTCAGAACCCACTGGGTGCTGGTGATGTCGGCGTCAAAGCTGTTTTCGATTGCCGGGACCAGCATCAGGGCACCGGTAAAATCGATCCCGATCCCGAAACCCGTCACCATCAGCGCGATGACCTTTATGATGCTGTTGCGATCCATAGGCCAATCCAATGATGCACGTATGGACCTGAAAAGATAGGGACAATCCTATCGGTACTGTGGTCAGGTTTCGCTTTGAGATGCCTGAGAGCGGCGGAACGCGCGCTTTAACATGTCCAACTCGGCGCGCAACAAAGCGACTTCGGCCCTCAGATCATCTGCGGCGGGTGAACCGGCGATGATGGTGAAATCCCCCAGCTTATGGCCTGTTGTTCCATCGTGAATCACGACAGTATGGACACCTTCCGACAGGGCGGCGGGCGGCACTGGGATGCGCAAGGCCCAGCCATCTTTTGCTGGTTCCAACTCCACATCAGTCAAAGGCTCACCAAGAAACAGCACCTTGATCTGAGGGGGGCTTTCGCTGGTCAAATGGCCTTCCCACAGGCCGTTTTCGAAGCGGATTGGTGTCAGGGTGGTATGAGACATTGAGTACCCTTTACAGATCGGCCCGGTGGTAACGGCAGAATGTCAGGTCACGAAACACCACACGGTTCATCGCGGGTTGATCAATGATCAGATCCAGCCAGAGTTTTTCAATTCGACGCTCATTCACGTTCAGATGGGCCAGATCAAAATCTACAGTCGCCGCAGGTATTGAAAGATCAAGTTCGCGCAGAACCTGCTCGGTATTAGGGCCATGCTGAATGTTCAGGCGGGCGAAGACAACAGTAGAACGCTCGCACTCAACCAGAGTGTCGACCCGCATCAGATGCTGGCGGGACAGATTTATGGCGGCATCCGTGGGCAGATCAATGGAAAGCGACAGGAAAGATCCCTGAAAATCAAATACCTCAACGGCCAGACTGAAAGGCGCCAAATCCTTGTCTCGCCGATTTCGGATTTGCTGCAGCCCGATCTCGACCTGGCTGCAATCGTGAAACAGGATGACCTGCCCATCCATCCGCGCCTTGCGCGGGGCCGAGGCTATACCTTTGCGGATCAGTGGCGTCCGCCACAGGTCCGGTCGCCACGACCAATCCGTTCCCAGGGGTTTTGGAAACTGCGTCGCCCCAATCAAGGGTTGGATCAGGCGAGCATCAGCTTTTTGAATTGCTTGTTCAAGTTTGCCGCGCAACCGCCGGGCGTCATCACGTTGGCGGCGAAGCTCAGGCAGTGCGAGGTGGTCAGACTGCTGCGCGGCACGCTGCCAGCGCCCCAGAGCCTTTAGTTGAATATATCGATCCAGTAACCTGCCCATCGCCCCATCTTTCAAGACAGCCTCTCTTTAGTCAAAGTCGGGGCAGGGGACAAACCAGTCTTACTTGATTAGCGGATAAATCTTCCCGAATCCTAAATGTGATCTCCTATCCAGCTGGTTTCTGCGTCGCAAAGAGCCGCCATTCTTGCAATAGCTCGGGCCGAGGCTTACCGTCGGCGCTCGGGCAATCGGCATTTGTCCCGGATCATGCAGGCTCATCATGAGGCAGGGGAATGGAACCCACCCTATTTTCATTCATATGGAAGCATTCGAAAAAACAGCAATTGGTCCTACTATTGCTGACCGTTCTGTCATTTCCGTTCCTTTACGCTTCGTTGGAGCTTCCCAAGCAGATCATCAACGACGCGATTGGTGCGCCCGCAGACACCGTGACAGTACTCGGTATCACCGTGACACAGGTGCAGTACCTGCTGATTCTGTGCTTTGCCTTTTTGGCAACTGTCATCGCCAGTGGCGTGATGAAAATGCGCATCAATACCATGAAAGGCATTCTCGCCGAGCGGATGTTGCGTCGCCTTCGCTTTACCTTGATCAGCCGCTCGATGCGCTTTCCCAAATCCTATTTCGCCACCACCAGCCAAGGTGAACTGGTATCGATGATCACGTCCGAGGCCGAACCCATGGGCGGGTTGATGGGAGATGCCATCGCGCAGCCCGTTTTTCAGTTCGGCCAGATGATGACGATCGTCACGTTTCTTTTCATGCAAAGCGTGTGGTTTGGTCTGGCCAGTATTGCATTGATCCCTTTGCAGGCCTGGCTGATTCCCAAATTGCAGCGTCAGATCAACCTTCTAAACAAGGATCGCATTCAGGAGGTCCGGCGGCTGAGCTCTGAGATTGGCGAAAGTGCTGCTGGTATCAGCGATCTGCGCACCAATGGCGGCTGGCGCTATCGTCTGGCGCAATTCAGCCATCGGCTAGGAACCTTGTTCGAGATCCGCTTTAAGATCTACAACAAGAAGTTCTTCATGAAGTTCCTCAACAATCTGATCACTCAGATGACACCCTTCCTGTTCTATTCAGTAGGCGGCTATCTGGCGATCACGGGCGAGGTGACAGTAGGCGCATTGGTCGCCGCGTTGGGTGCATATAAAGACCTCAGCGGCCCTTGGAAGGATCTTCTGACCTACTACAACCAAGTACAGGACATGTCACTGCGCTGGGAAATTGTGACCGAACGGTTTGCCCCATCGAATATGATACCCGAACAGTTGTTTGAGGGCGTCCCCGAGGCAATCCCGCACCTGACCGGCGATATCGAACTGCGCAACGTGACCGTTCGTGATGATGACGGCAAGACCATCCTTGAGGATATTGATCTTACCATTCCCCAAGGCGCTCGGGTTGCGATTCAGTCGAAACACGCTTCGGAACGCAGTGCGCTTGCGCAGTTGCTGACGCGCGAAGTGCTGCCGGTTCAAGGCGAGGTTCTGATGGCTGGCCACAACCTCAACAGCCTGCATCAGGCGGTGATTGCGGCGCGGATCGGCTATGCCTATTCACGCCCTTACCTGTTCGACGGAACATTGGGTGATAACCTGCTAATGCCGCTGCGCACGCATCCTCAACACGAAAGTGGTGCATTGCAGGCCCCCTCACGCCGCCAGATCGAAGCCGTGCGCGCCGGGAACCCACCCGATTCACTGTCCGATGAATGGATCGACCCAAGCCTCGCGGGTCTTGATGACATCGAGGATATTCGTGATTGGTGGTTCCAGCTTGTCGAAGCGATGGGCATTGATGAATTTATGTTCCGGCGCACTTTGCGCTCTCAGTTCGACCCGGAAGTACACCCGGTACTGGCGAAAGAAATAGTCGATCTGCGAGATACCGTTGCGACACGCCTGCAAGAGCGCGGGTTGGACAAGTATGTCTATCGGTTCGATCCTGACCAGTTCAATCCCGCCGTGCCCTTGGGCGGGAACCTGCTGTTCGCTTCACCGACGCATGATATCGCACCGGACATTCTGGCGGGGGACCACCGGTTTCTGTCGTTGCTTACGGGCAATGGCCTTGATGATGACGCGCTCAGCATCGCTCAGGCCGTTCTGGAAACCCTAAACCAGACTTTCGGGCGAGATGGGGCCGATCACCCATTGTTCTTGCGGCTTGGCATGTCAAAAGACATGTACCACCGTCTGCTCGATATCGAAGAGCGCCGCAAAACCAAGGGCGAGGAAGCCATCGGCGATCAGGAACGTGCGCTGCTGTTGACCGTCCCATTCATGCTGACCGCTGAACAAATCGGCCCGAGTTTCCCTGAGGAGTACAAGGACAAAATCCTTTCCATTCGTCACAGTCAGGCCGAACGGCTGCGGGGCGCTATGGGTGCGATGTTCGTGCCGGTGTCACCGGACGTCTACGTTCCCCGCCTGACAGCAATGGAAAACGCTCTGTATGGTCGGGTATCCATCATGGCTGGTGCTCATGCAGAAGAGATCGAAGATCTGGTCGCGGAGGTTCTGAACGAGGCCGGGCTGCGCCGAAGGGCCGCCGCGATCATCTACGACCTGCCGTCCGGGTTAGGTGGGAATAACCTTCCGACAGTGTTTCAGGAGCGTGCTGCCTTTTCTCGTGCCGGGATCAAACGCCCCGATATCCTGATACTCGACAAGGCACTGGCCAGCCACGACTCTGAAAGCCGCCTGCGGACCCGTCTGAAGCTGCGCGAGTTATTACCCGACTCGATTATGATCTTTATGGAGGATCATTTTGCCCATCCGGAAGCCTATGATTTGTTTGTTGAAATAAAGGACGGTCGCATCGATGGTGTCTCGCGCGTGTCCACCGATGCCGAAGATACCGGGACGGACGACCTGAGCCGGAAACTCAAGATCATTTCTTCTACCGAGTTGTTTTCACGAGTCGATGGGCGCAACCAGCGTCTTCTGGCGTTTTCGGCCCAATGGTACGAGGTCGCGGCAGGTCAAACCATTTTCGCACGTGGCCAGGCTCCCGATGCGGCGTATTTGTGTATTTCGGGTTCGGCGAGCCTGAATTGGCTGAATGAACACGGTGAAATGCGTTCGCTCTCGATAGTAGAACCCGGGCGCCTTATCGGCGATCTTGCGATTATCACCAATGAGCCGCGACAATTGGATTTGGTAGCCCTCACGGATTGCTC
Source organism: Ruegeria sp. B11 (assembly GCF_056539785.1). Taxonomy (NCBI): domain Bacteria; kingdom Pseudomonadati; phylum Pseudomonadota; class Alphaproteobacteria; order Rhodobacterales; family Roseobacteraceae; genus Ruegeria; species Ruegeria sp. B11. Next base: position 395,164 of record NZ_JBQFVO010000002.1, read on the forward strand.
GTTCCTGCGGATCGGCGCGGAGGAATTGCGTGCTGTGATTGAAAGTGACGCGGGCGTTGCGATGAGGTTGCTTGAAACCGTGGCCGGATATTTGTCCACGGTGTCCGAGCGGTTGCGTGACCCCAACACTCCAATTGGGGATGACCTGCCTTCTGTAAGTGCTGAGCAATCCGATGAGCACTAACGAAAGGCGGGGTACCTATTCAAGTCATCAGCAATTACTAGGTGCCGCCCGCAGATATCCCGAGATATGGCGCTTGTTGGCTGGTCTTGCGCTGGTCTCAGTGGTTGTGGTCACGCTCAATGCAATCTTGTTCGCAATCGTTGCCAGTCTTGGCTCATCAGGGTCGGCGGTCACATTCTTGAATGGATCGTCGCCAACAGCGCTCCTTATTGTGCTCTCCAGCTTTATTTTTGTCACTATTGGCGTGGCGTTGGGGGCACGATTATTTCAGCACCGGTCACTTGCCTCGGTCCTGGGCGAACAATCCATCGCAATCTGGCAGTTTTGGCGCGTTGTTCGCGCATTGCTTCTGCTGGGTGCAGTCATATTCATACTCCCCCCCTATGACCTTGGTGCACCATTGGTGGCGAATCTCGCGTTAACCAAATGGCTTTTGCTGCTTCCCTTATCCGCTGTTGCGGTGCTGATTCAGACCAGCGCCGAGGAAATCCTGTTCCGAGGCTATATGCAACAGGGCCTCGCCGCACGGTTTCGGTCTCCGCTGATCTGGATGGGTCTGCCATCAATCTTGTTCGCAGCTGGCCACTACAGCCCCGCGACGGTCGGAGACAATGCGGTCTTGATTGCCATCTGGGCGCTGACATTTGGGCTTTTGACCGCCGATCTGACCGCGCGAGCGGGTACGCTGGGCCCCGCCATTGCGCTGCATTTTTTCAATAACATCGCGGCTCTGCTTGTCATTTCGCTTCCCGACAACCTTGGTGGCCTGGCCTTGTTCCATCTTCCTTATGAGGCATCGGACGCCGAAGCGTTGCGACCTTGGTTGCTAGTCGACTTTGCGCTGATGATCGTGGGGTGGCTCACCGCAAGATTGGTCCTCAGGCGCTGATTGCATTTCCCGGCATTGCGTCTTATTTGACGTCAACGCCGCATTATCAAGGTTCCGACATGAACTGGATCACAAACTACGTCCGCCCCCGGATCAATTCGATCTTCTCGCGCCGCGAAGTGCCCGAAAACCTTTGGCACAAGTGTGATGAGTGTGGAACCATGCTGTTCCACCGCGAATTGGCGGAAAACCAGAATGTCTGCACCCAGTGCGACCATCACATGGCAATCACGCCGCGCGATCGGTTCCAACATCTGTTTGATGGCGGTATTTTTTCCGAGGTTGATGTCCCGGCACCGAAAGACGATCCCCTGCAGTTTCGGGATCAGAAAAAATACCCTGACCGTATGAAGGCGGCCCAGAAAAAGACCGGCGAGAAAGAAGCGATGCTGGTCGCCGTTGGCGAAATCGGCCGTACCCCGATCGTGGCTGCCGCGCAGGATTTTTCGTTCATGGGCGGATCGATGGGCATGTATGTAGGCAATGCCATCATTGCTGCAGCACAGGAGGCTGTTAGGCTACAGCGGCCCCTGATCCTATTTTCTGCAGCGGGCGGTGCGCGGATGCAGGAAGGTATTCTGAGCCTGATGCAAATGCCGCGTACGACGGTCGCCGTAGAGATGCTCAAAGAAGCAAACCTGCCCTATATTGTCGTCCTGACCCACCCGACTACAGGCGGCGTCACAGCCTCATATGCGATGCTGGGTGACGTTCATATTTCGGAACCCAATGCCCTGATTTGTTTTGCCGGACCCCGTGTGATCGAACAAACCATTCGTGAGAAACTGCCCGAAGGATTCCAGCGCGCTGAATATCTGCTGGATCACGGGATGCTCGACCGAGTGACCAAACGCACCGAGATGCGGGATGAGCTGATCACCATCACCCGAATGCTGATGAAGCAGCCCCCTGCGGTCAAAGGCGACCTTCCTGCGCCCGAGCCGGAAGAAGCCCCAACCGAGGCACCCACCGAGGACGCGGTCGAAAAATGACCTCCCCATCTTCGGATGCCATCCTAGACCGGATGATGGCGCTGCACCCCAAGATCATCGACCTGACCTTGGATAGGGTATGGCGTTTGCTGGCGGCACTAGACAATCCTCAGGTTAAGCTGCCTCCGGTCATTCATATCGCTGGAACCAATGGCAAGGGCTCGACCCAAGCCATGATCCGGGCGGGTCTTGAAGGCGCAGGGCGAGCGGTCCATGCCTATACCTCACCCCATCTAGCCCGGTTTCATGAACGAATCCGGCTGGCAGGTGAGCTGATTTCCGAGCCCGACCTCACCGCAGTGTTGGATGAGTGTTACGCCGCCAATGGTGGTGAAAACATCACCTATTTTGAGATCACCACCTGCGCCGCGCTGCTGGCATTTTCCCGCACCAAAGCTGACTATACGCTGCTCGAAGTCGGGCTGGGCGGGCGGCTGGACGCCACCAACGTGATTGAACGGCCCGAGTTGACGGTCATCACCCCCGTCTCGATCGACCATGAGCAGTTCCTGGGCGACACTTTGGGCAAGATCGCCGCTGAAAAAGCCGGAATCATCAAGCCGGGCGTTCCCTGCATCGTCGGCCCGCAGCAGGATGAGGCGCTGGAAGTCATCGAATATACCGCAGCCCGTCTGGGCGCTCCGCTATTGGTCCACGGGCAGCACTGGCATGTTCATACTGAGAACGGTCGCCTTATTTATCAGGACGAAACCGGTTTGCGCGATCTGCCTATGCCAAACCTACTGGGTGCTCATCAGATCGAAAATGCAGGCGCGGCTCTGGCTGCGTTGCGCCACCTGCAAATGGGCGATGATGCCTACGAGGCCGCTGTGGCCAAGGCCGAATGGCCCGCGCGCATGCAGCGACTAAAAATCGGTCCTCTGGTTGAGCAGGCCCCTCAAGCTGAGTTGTGGTTGGATGGCGGTCACAACGCGGCTGCAGGCACTGCTTTGGCCGAGGTTTTAGCGTCACTACCAGAACGTCCCACGCATTTGATTTGTGGTATGTTGAATACCAAAGATGTCACCGGTTATCTCGCGCCATTGGCCCAAAGGGCAGACAGCCTGACGGCCGTATCGATCCCGGGTGAGCAGAATACACTGAGCGCGGACGAAACCGCCACCGCTGCTGCTAAGGTGAATCTGACCGCCACTACAGCAGACAGCGTCACAGACGCGCTCGCCGCGATCACCGCTCAAACCCCTGATGCACGCATTCTGATCTGCGGGTCGCTTTATCTTGCGGGAAACATCCTTAGAGAAAACGCCTGATGAAAAAAATCCTGCGCCAGGGCAGCACCCCCTATTTACCCCAATCCTTGTCCTGCATCTCGCGCAGGCGCGAGGCCGTACGCTCAAATTCAAACGTGCCTTCCCCTTCGACATAGAGCATCTCGGGCTCCGCGGCGGCAGAACAGATCAGCCGGACCTTCGCTTCATAGAGCGCGTCGATCAGGATGACGAAGCGCTTGGCCTCATTGAAATTGTTGCGTGACAAACGCGGGATGTCCTCAAGCACCAGCACCTTCAGCGCTTCTGCGATGGCCAGATAGTCCCCCGGGCCCAGCATTCGCCCGCACAGATCATAGAACGAGGCCCGCGCCACGCCGTTGCGAAAGGCGGGCAGGACAACTTCGCGACCCTTCACCTGAAGGGCCAGCTCTTCTGCCGGTCCACCCGACAGATCATTCCAAACCCCACGAATCTTCTCCCGCGCTTCGGGCCCAATGGGGGTGAAGTAAACCGGCGAGCCTTCAAGTCGGTTCTGCCGGTAATCCGTGGGTGAAACCAACTCCCACACTTCCAGTTGCTCTTTGATGTGCTGTATGAAAGGCAGAAAAAGCTGCCGGTTCAACCCATCCTTATATAGATCATCCGGATGTCTGTTCGAAGTCGTAACGATAACGACACCACCCTTGTAGAGCAGATCAAACAACCGCCCCACGATCATCGCGTCGGTGATATCGATGATCTGCATCTCATCAAAGGCCAGCACCCGCGCCGATTTGATGACTGCATCGGCCACAGGGACCAGCGCGTCCTCAACGCCGTCTTCACGCGCCTTGTGCAGACCGGTATGGATTTCCTGCATGAACGCATGAAAATGCACCCGTCGAACTGGGATTTCACCCAATGTCTCGACAAACATGTCCATCAACATCGACTTGCCGCGCCCAACACTTCCCCAAAGATACAAACCCTTGGGTGGAGGCGGCGCTTTGCGGAATAATCCACGTTTAACCGGTTCGGCCAAGGCTGCCCGAATGCGCTCAAACCTGGGCAGCACAGCCTCTTGCGCGTCGTCCCGGGTCAGTGTCCCATCAGCAATAAGATCTTCATAGTGTGAAATTAGATCCGTCATGAGTTGAGCCATACCGATCGCTTCGAGTGTTGAAAAGAAACCTTTTTTCCAGACACATCAATTTTGCTGAACTGGCGTCACAAAACTCCTGAATTGACGCGCCGAGTTGTACCGCTAACGTCTGCTGGAACCAATCTTCGGAGCCTTAATGTCGCAATCCACCCGTTTGCTGAACCCGATCCTGATCGTCGGCTGCATCGTAATTACAGTCAGTTTTGCCGTACGCGCCTCTTTTGGTGTGTTCCAGATACCGATTGCAGATGAGTTCGGCTGGCTACGCAGCGATTTTTCGATGGCGATCGCCATACAAAACCTGGCTTGGGGGATCGGCCAGCCGATCTTTGGCGCCATTGCGGAAAAGATAGGTGATCGGCGCGCCATCGTTCTGGGCGCTCTGACCTATACGGCGGGAATGGTCCTGACGGCATGGTCCGTTACCCCGTTTGAACATCAGATGTATGCCTGGCTCGTGGGTTTCGGGATCGCTGGGACGGGGTTTGGCGTGGTCCTTGCGGTCGTAGGTCGTGCCTCATCGGATGCGAACCGCTCGATGTCATTGGCGATTGTCACCGCAGCGGGCAGTTTCGGGCAAGTCATTGGCGCACCCACAGCAGAGTGGTTGCTGACTTTCTTACCCTGGCAGCAAGTGTTTCTGATCTTTGCGGTGGCTATCCTTGCATTGATCCTGACATTGCCATTCATGCGCGCGCCTCAGCCCGTCAGCAGGACGGAGCTAGAAGAGAGTATGGGGCAGATCCTGTCCAAGGCATTCCGCGACCCGTCTTATTCGCTGATTGCGATCGGCTTTTTCAGTTGTGGCTATCAACTGGGCTTTGTCACAGCCCATTTCCCCGCCTTCGTCACCGAGATGTGCGGCCCGATCCAACCCGGAGGCCTCTTACATTCGATGGGGATCACCACAACTTCAGCCTTGGGGGCGATTGCGATTTCGTTGATTGGGTTGGCCAATATCGGCGGAACCCTTTTAGCCGGATGGGCTGGAAATCACTTTCCGAAGAAGTACCTGCTCGCGGCGGTTTACACCGGCCGAACGCTTGCCGCAGGTGCCTTCATCGTGTTCCCAATCACGCCCTTGTCCGTGATCGCATTCTCGCTTGTGATGGGGTCGCTCTGGTTGGCGACCGTACCGCTAACATCTGGCCTTGTCGCACATCTCTATGGCCTGCGGTACATGGGCACGCTCTACGGGATCGTATTCCTGAGCCATCAGATCGGCAGTTTTCTGGGCATCTGGTTAGGCGGGCGCATGTACGACCAATTCGGTGATTACACCATGGTTTGGTGGATCGGCGTCGCTATCGGAGCGTTCAGCGCCATCATTCACCTGCCCATCCGCGAAAATCGCTCACCAACCGGCGTGACAGCCTGAGCTATGCGGCCTCTTCAGCGGTCAGCAGCCCCTCAGAAACCAATCGATCCGCCCAACCCTGCGGATCGATGAAGTGGTGCGTTTGCCATCCGCGCGCCCTTGCTGTTTCGATATTCTCGATCCTGTCATCTGCAAACAAAAGCGCCGAGGGAGGGATGCCGCAATCGGCCTCAACCATTTCGTAAATTGGCATATGAGGTTTGACCGTCTTCATCCGACCCGAGACATATTGACGATCAAACTCATTCAGAAACGGATAAACAGTAGTGGCATAGTCAAAATTCTGAACCCCAAAATTCGTCAGGGCAAAGACCGGGATCTTCTTGGTCCGCAACGCGCGCAGCAGTCGCGCTGAATGTGGGATCTCGGGCGCGGCCAGTTCGATCCAGTTGTCATGCCACATTCGGATTTCATCGCGCCATTCCGGGTACTTGTCCGCCCAATTGTAAATCGTATCCGTGAAATGATGGCCCTGATCTACCAGATCATTCATCCCATGCAGATCGACCTCGTCAAACATGGCGCGACGACGATCCTCGCCGATTACCCGATCATAATAGCGCTCGGGCTGCCACTCGATCAGCACATTTCCGATGTCAAAGATGACGGCTTCAATGGCCATGACTTAATCCCATACCAGTTCAATCACCACCGACTGAACCAAGCGCAGGTCAGAGATGCAAGCGCCAACCGCCGCGCGGCACGCGCTGCCCAGCCCAACGGAAGGATATGCATCTTTGATGCGTCTCTGACCGGCGGGAGCACTACCTGCGAAGGGCAGCGCGTATCTCGCGCTCAAGCGCATCCAGAAAACGCGAACGGTCGGCTTTGCCAAATGGTTTTCCTCCGCCACCTGTCCCCAGCGGGTTTGCCGCGCGAAGGTCCGCCATCAGATCGCGCATTGCCAATTGCTGACCGATATTGGCCGCGGTGAAAGCCTCACCACTGGGCCGAAGCACGCGTGCTTCGGCTTCAATACACTTGGCGGCCAGCGGTATATCAGAGGTAACGACAATATCGCCGGTGCCGCAGCGTTCGGCAATCCACTTATCCGCCTCATCTGCTCCCGAGGCGACGATCACTACCTGCACCAACGGGTTGGCGGAGGGGCGTAGGCCTCCGTTTGAGACCAGAACCATCGGCACCTTGTGCCGGGTTGCCACCCGTTCAGCCTCGGCCTTGACCGGGCAGGCATCCCCGTCGATGTATAGCGTCGTCACGCCTCTTTGACCTTTGGCGCTGACTTTGCCTTTGGCGTCGATTTGCGCACCTTGAATTCGTCCGGAATGGGCATCCGGTTAAAGGCATCCAGCCCCGCGATTTTGTAAGCTTCGGCAAGGGTCGGATAGTTGAACGTGTTCTGCACGAAGTAGTCCACCGTGCCTTTCAGGTTCAGCACCGCCTGCGCGATATGGATCAGCTCGGTTGCGCCTTCGCCGACAATCTGAACCCCTAAGACCCGGCGGGTCTTGAGCGAGAACAGCATCTTCAGCATGCCATGCTCCAACCCCATGATGTGCCCGCGCGAGGTTTCGCGGAACCGGGCCACACCCACTTCGTAGGGAATACCACGCTCCTGCAGTTCTTCCTCGGACATCCCGCAGGTTGAGATTTCGGGGACCGAGTAGATCCCATACGGATACCAGGGGCTTTCCGGCAGGGTTGGAGTCTCCAGCGCATGACAGGCCGCGACCCGCCCTTGTTGCAACGAAGTTGAGGCCAACGACGGATGCCCGATGACGTCTCCGGTGGCATAGATATGCGGCACCGAGGTCTGATAGGTCTTGCGGTCCACGCTGATACGATTGCGATGATCCGTTTCAATGCCAACCGCGTCCAAGTTCAGCGCCGAGGTCGCCCCCATCCGGCCGGCTGCAAACAGCAGCATCTCGGCCCGGACGTGCCGCCCATTGTCCAGCGTGATCTCAACATGGCTACCGGCGTCTTCTATTTTCTCGACGGCTGCCCCCAACCGCAGATCGACGCCATTTTCACGGATCTGATGTGTGAAATCGTGGATCAGTGTCTTGTCGATGAAATCCAGAAACGTCTCGCGCGGTTCGATCAACGTCACCCGGACATCAAGCGCCGAGAACATAGTTGCATATTCAACGCCGATCACGCCCGCACCGATCACGCAGAGCGAACGCGGGATTTCCTCCATCTCAAGGAAATCATCCCCATCGACGACAGTTTTGCCATTGAAAGGCACGTAATCTGGCCGGTAGGTCTTGGTGCCGGTGGCGATCAGGAATTTGGCTGCTGTCAGACGCGTGGATTCGCCTGCATCCGTAGCCACCTCGATCTCGTGTGGCCCCGTGAACGTCGCCAACCCGTTCAGCGTTTCAACATGGTTGCGGTTGAACTGATGCTCCAGCACATCGACCTCATGATCGAGTGTCATGTGCAGCCGTGCTTTCAGATCCTCTGCGCTGATCTGATCCTTGACCCGGTAGGAGCGCCCATAAAAACTGCGCTCGCGCCAGCCTGACAGGTTCAGCACCGTCTCTCGCAAGGTTTTCGATGGGATCGTTCCGGTATGAACAGAGACACCACCAAAACGATCTTTGCGGTCAATCACCAGCACCCGGCGCTGCAATTTGCCTGCCTGAATCGCCGCCGCTCGGCCTGAAGGGCCCGAGCCGATGATGATCAGGTCATAGTCATATTTGCTCATGCCTCAGTCCCCATACAGCGCTTCGGCGTGGAAGGTGATGTGATCCTCCATAAAGGTGGACACGAAATAGTAGGAATGGTCATAGCCGGGCTGCAGGCGATAGGTGGCCTGCTGGCGACGCTCGGCAATTGCCTGCGCCAGTGCCTCCGGGCGCAACAGATCCATAAACTGATCGTTTGCACCGGTGTCGATCAGGATCGGTCCGTCAAAGCCTGTGCTTTTCATCATCGCCGACGCGTCATGCTTGGCCCATGCGGTCTCATCATCGCCCAGATACGCGCTGAGTTGCTTGCGGCCCCAATCCGCCCCCATTGGGTTCGAGATCGGCGAGAAGGCCGAAACAGACCGGTAACGCCCGGGCAGGTTCATCGCCAGCGTCAATGCGCCATGCCCACCCATCGAATGTCCTGTGATGGCCTGACGATCAGGATCAATCGCAAAGTTCTCGGCCAGAAGGGCCGGCAACTCTTCGGCAACATAATCCCACATGTTGAAGTGAGGCGTCCAAGGGCCTTGCGTGGCATTGACATAGAACCCTGCGCCTTGGCCAAGGTCATAGTCTTCGTGATCTGCCACGCCTTCGCCGCGTGGTGAAGTGTCGGGGAACACCAGCGCAATGCCCTGTTCGGCCGCCCAACCCTGGGCACCCGCCTTCGTCATGGCATTTTCATGGGTGCAGGTCAGGCCCGACAGATACCACAGAACAGGAACGGGGCCGTCCTTGGCTTCGGCTGGAAGAAAAAGGCCAAATGTCATATCACATTTGCAGGCCGAGGAAGCATGGCGATAAACGCCCTGCACACCACCAAAACAGGCATTTTCCGAAAGGGTTTCCATCAAGCTGATCCTTACGTTGTGTCCGGGCCATGGCTACCGCTCTGCAGCGTCGGCGTAAAGTGCAGCCACCTCTGGAAAGCTCATTTTTCGAAAAGGTGAAGATCAGAATCCGCTGACCCATCCTATCGCCAGCGGGACGGTCAGAATGCTGGCGATGGTAGATAACAGGATGGCAGCAGATGCCCGTTGCGGGGCCACACCGTAGTGCGCAGCCAGCATGTAAACATTGCCTGCAACTGGTAAAGACGCCGCCGCGATTGCGACCATCGCAGGGAATGAGGCAACCGGGATCAGCCAAATCACCATAAGTGCCACGATAAACGGATGCAGCACCAGTTTGCAAAAACTCAACCAGCCCGCGATCTGGATGCGCTCGGCCGATTTGTCTGCCAGTGACGCCCCGATGGCAAACAGCGCCCCCGGCGTAGCCGCACCGCCCAGAATTGTCAGAAAATCATTAAGCGGGGCTGGTACAGGCACCTCTAACGCAGACCAGATCAATCCGGCGGAGATTGACAAGATCATGGGGTTTCTCAGCAGGCCAATCCCGATCAGGCGCATCGTCCCCAGGCTGAGTCGACCATCGCGGCCACCGTTGATCAGGATCACGATCAATGAGGAAAACACAACCAGATCAACCGTCAGCACCAACATCACTGGACCTATGGCAGCATCGGAGAATAAAAGCGCAAGCATGGGCAGGCCCAGAAACCCAACATTGCCAATAGCAGCACATTGCGCCTCGACCGCGGCGGTGGGGATGTCCAGCCCTCGGAGATAAGCGATAGCCGTCGCCAGCGCATAGACGCCAGCAGTGCCGATCAGATACCCGAGAACCAGCCGACCGTTGAAAATTTCGGCAAAGGGCAGGGTGGCGGCAAACCGGAATAGCATAGCCGACAAAGCAAAGAAAAACACGAACTTGGTTAGATATGCTGTCGCCTCGGGAGGGAAAAACCGGCTGCGTCCGGCCCAGAACCCCAGGCCGATGATTGCGAAAAAGGGGAGAGTGCGCAGAAATATCTCGACCATGGCAACGTGTTAACATGGCTGGTCAGGCTCGCAAGGTTGACGCACGGTCGGCGGTACGATTGAAGCCGTAACGTTGTGCCAAAACCGCTATCGGAGTGAAAAGCGTTGAAACTGAACCGAACGGTTTATAGTGTTGCAGGATATCGCAATCCGGAGACACCATGACCCAAGCCGCCACCATCCTGCGTACAGGCCGTAAATTCGACCAGGTGTTACGTGGGGCCCGAGAGGTTTTCATGGCGGATGGGTTTGAAGGTGCAAGCGTCGATGACATCGCGCGTGCGGCGGGTGTTTCGAAGGCAACGCTATACAGCTATTTCCCCGACAAGCGACTGTTGTTCACCGAGGTTGCCCAGACCGAATGTCGCCTGATGTCCGAGCGCATCCTGTCGATGATCGATGAGACCAAGCCAGCCCGCGAGGTGCTGACGATAGCAGCCACTCAGCTTACGGCTTTTCTCGTCTCGGACTTCGCGCAACAGGTCTTTCGCATATGTGTGGCCGAACGCGACCGATTCCCCGAGCTTGGTAAAGCGTTTTATGAAGCAGGACCGAGGAACGGCCAACGCCAGATGGCCGAATATTTGACCAAGGCGGTTAGCAAAGGTGAGTTGGCGGTTGAAGACGTCAACATCGCGGCCGAGCAGTTTTCTGAACTGTGCAAAGTCCGACTATGGGGCCGCGCGGCGTTCGGTATCCAAAATCGATTTGACCAGAACGAAATCGACGAGGTCGCATTGCAGGCCGTCGACATGTTTATGGCCCGCTACGGCGTTTGAACTGCGTAAGTTCGCCAGCGATAAGTCACATTGATGGTAAGAAGTCGTGTTGGTGCGGGTGGAGGGACTTGAACCCCCACGCCTTGCGGCGCCAGAACCTAAATCTGGTGCGTCTACCAATTTCGCCACACCCGCAACCCGATGCCGAAGCACCGCGACGACGCGCTGAATAGCAAAGCTTTTGAATGAGTGCGAGAGGTAAAATCAAGCGAGAGGGCAGTTTATTATCGTCTCGCTGGAAACAATCTTTTGCCCAAGTAAGTTTAACCAGAACTCGCATGTGCCAAATGTTAAAGAACGTGCCTTGGACAGTGAGAATGCGGTTTGGCCAGTCTTTTCAGCACGAACAGTGCTCAGGTGCTGGTTTTGGTCGTAATTTCACCTGTGTGAAGGCCCGTTTTCTGGTCCTTCTTTTTGTTTCCATTTAGCGAACATTTATCGCAATTTTTCTCTTTATCTTAAACTCGCATACGTTGAGTCGCTCAGAGATTACTTTGTGTGGGGCACATTTCAAAAAAGTGTAACTTGAGGTGAGTGGTTTCGTATCGAATTTCAATCAGAGGTTCCTTCGATCACAGAAATAGAAATTATTTCTATATATTTCAAAAAAGTAAGAAGCAGCATGTAAATCCTTGACGCCACGGAACCTCGGACTTTTTAACAAGCAATCAAAGCCATAAAAACTTGGACAACTCGTCAACGTCGTGGCTTACACTCTCATAGGTTGAGGTTTTTCTATGAGACGCCATCATAATTGTGCCACATTTCAAACGCCAAAATATCCTATTCGCGTCAAAATAACACCGCGGTAATCGTAATTGATTGGGCGCAGGAGTTAATGAGTCTTTTTGCCTTCTGGCACCGTGCGAGTTTCTGCTCAACTCCAGAACAAGGGTCTCTGTCGTGACCAACCAGATCAAATCCGTTGCTTCCGAGCAAGACGCTGTCAGCCTTGCGCGTGAAAGCTTTATTGGCGAACTGAAAACCCTGAACCGTCAGCACCCTGGCACAGGATTCGGCGTCGCTCTCCGTACGCATTCGGGCAATCGCTACTTGCTGGCTAATGCCCGCATGCCGCTGCCTGCCAACAAAACAGATGATTTTCCGACCGGACGCCGTGTGGCTTGTTTGGAAAATGGTGAAGGCTTCAGTTCAATCGAAGTTCTGGCTGATTCTTTCGCATATGAATCGATTTCACCGCGAACCGAGGCCGCAATCCTCGGCAACGCGCTGGACCTGATCGCACGAATCGACACGCTTGCAAGCCTGCCTGACGGGGCAGGGAACCACATCGCTGCAACTGGTACCGGAGGCTGACCATGGCGCGTAACGACCACCTTCTGTCTGTCGGAAACGAGTCCCTGTCTGAGATGACAGAGGCAATGACCTCGTTGACGACACAGATCGACCAACTGACAGAGGTGGCGGATGCGCGGTCTTCCGCACGGCTGGCTGCGCTCAAGACCAAAATGGAGAATTTCACCGCCAGTGTCACGATGGTCGGGCAGGTGAAGGCCGGCAAATCCTCGATCGTGAACATATTGGCCGGGCGGCCAAATCTTTTGCCTTCGGATGTGAACCCGTGGACCTCGGTGGTTACAACGCTGAACATCAACACCCGCACAGAAGGCGACACCCGTTCCAAATTCACATTCTTCGAGCAGGAAGAATGGGACAATCTGATGGTTGGCGGCGGTCGTCTGGGCGAGTTGGCCAATCGAGCCGGTGCCGATGATGAGATGGACGATATTCGCCGTCAAATCGGCGAGATGAAGGCCAAATCAGAAGAGCGGCTTGGGAAGCACTTTGACCTGATTCTCGGTCAGAGCCACCAGTATGATTATTTCGACGATGAACTGATTCAGCGATATGTCTGCCTCGGGGATGAGGATGACCCGGATATCGACCCCAAGACGGGCCGTTTCGCCGATGTGACTAAATCGGCCGAGTTGTTCATGGATATCCCGCAATATCCGATCTCGCTCAAGCTCTGCGATACCCCAGGTGTGAACGATACCTTTATGGTACGCGAACAAATCACCCTACGCAGCCTGCGTGGATCAGAGGTGTGTGTTGTTGTTTTGGCTGCCAGCCAGGCGCTGACCACGATGGACATGGCGCTAATGCGGATCATCGCACAGTTCGAGAACCGCCAGATCATCCTGTTCGTGAACCGCATCGATGAATTGTCAGACCCGGTCAATCAAGTGCCTGAGATACGTGATCGTATTCAAGACACACTGAAACAGAACAACATAGACGCCAACACCAGCGTTGTTTTTGGCAGCGCTCTGTGGGCCGAGGCTGCGCTGACCGGAAACCCGGACATTCTAACTGAGGAATCGCGCGAGGCGTTGAACACCTTTTACCTGGCGGCTGGATTTGGCGATCAGGCTGCATCGCTGGATAAGATCTGGGCGCTATCAGGATTGCCTGATCTGCTGCTCGCCATGAATGAGCGTATCGCTGAGGGTGCAGGAACGCGTCTTTTGGATCGCGTTCGCCATCGGGCGCGCAACATCGCCAGCCAGATCCGGGCTACTGCAGTGGCCAAGACGCTGTCTAACTCTGACGGTATCGTTCGGGATCTGGACGGTGCGTCGCCCGAAGAAGCGATCGCAAAGGTTTCGGCTGAGTACGAAAAGAAAGCCTCGGAACTGACAACCAAGCTGCGCGACAAGGTATTAGAGCGACTTGCGTCTGCAGAAGCAAATTTTGTCAAACGTGCGACGGATTCTCTGATCTCACATCTGGAACAGAATGGTGAGCAGGGTACATGGCAATATGATCCGGCAGGTCTGCGCACCTTGCAGAAGGCGGCATATTTCAGCTTTGCCCGATCCATGCGTAAGGATGCCGGTGCTCTGTATTCGGCTGCTGCAGCGGATGTCGAGGCACTGTATCAGAAGCTGCTGGGCAACCACTTAGGTGAATTCAACATCGAAGCCCCGATCGTGCCGCGTGTACCCCCGCCATTAGGGATTGGCCGCACAATCGCACTGGACCTGCAGAGCACATGGTGGCGACGTTGGTGGCAACGCCGCAAAGGGTTTGAAGCTTATGCCGCAGACTATACGCGACTGATCGCGTCGGAGGCGAACTCGATCACCAAAGACATCGAGGAAAACCAGATCGCCGCCGTCTTAGAGAACGTGCGGGCCACGTTGACCGACTTTATTGCCGAACAGAAGGACACGCTGCTCAGCATCTCGCAATCGCCTGAAAGGGCTGCGGCCCAGATGGCCGAGCAGAAGCCGCAGAAATCACGTGACGATATTCTGGGCGATATCCTGAAAGACCTTAGTAACGAAGCAGCATAAGAAGAGTTATGGTAAAAGAATCACAAACCCGCTTCGTCTCTCCCAAGGCTTGGAACCGCATCGAGCAGTGGTCCCGCCGCAAACCTGTGTTTGCGCTCATGGGGGAATTCAGTGCAGGCAAATCGACGTTGATGAATTTCCTGCTGCGCAAACAGGCACTGCCGACGCAGGTCACAGCGACGCAACTGCCGCCGATCTGGTTCAGCTGGGGCAATCGACCCGCCTATATCAAACGCCATGATGGTAGTACGCAGAATATCGAATTGGATCAGCTTGAACAGGTTGGTGTCAACGACGCCCAGTTCATTCGCATCTTCCTTGAAGCCGACATTCTTGAGGCGGTCGACCTGATCGACACACCCGGCATTTCGGACCCGAAGATTTCGACGGATGTCTGGCAACGCGCAGTTGGCCAGGCCAATGGTGTGTTGTGGTGCACGCACTCGACCCAAGCTTGGCGGGAGACTGAACGTGCCACTTGGGTTTCGCTGCCAGAACGTCTGCAGCACAAGTCGCTGCTATTGGTGACGCGCGCAGATGCCTTGAATCAGAAAGACCGTCAAAAGGTCTTACGCCGTGTAAATCGGGAAGCGGGTCATTTGTTCAATCGCACGATCCTGTTCTCGGCCCGTGATGCCATCATGGCCCGTGACAAAACCGGCGACGCCGAGTTGTGGTCACGCAGCGGCGGCGGCAAGATGGTCGACAGTTTCCTTGAGATCACTGAGCAGATCATGGACAGCCGTGCGGATATGCTGTCGCGCTATCAAATTGACAAATCCCTGTCAGACGCACCCAAAGTTCAGCCATCGCGGCCCGAGAAAACCTCTGGCGATGCACCGCTGAAACTTGTCACGCCGATGGAAGATGACTCTGCCGAGAATGATGTGGTTACAAGTTTCCCGGTACGCCCTGCCCGCGTGGAGCGTCGCACCGAGGAATCCGGACAGGCGCGGATTGATGCAGAAGAAGCCGAGCGGATGCGCGCGGAAATGGCGACCGAAGCGGAGCCTGCTGATGAAGACTTACGTGCCTTGTTCTCTGACAAGACGGAAGATCCGCTGGATTTGAACCTCTTGGCAAACCCCATCACCGACGTGGATGAGTTTGATTTCATGGATGACGATGATGAGGAAGAGCAGGAAGATGCCGAACTGATCGTCTTGGGCGAAGAAGAGGACGAAGCGGAAGCAGTCGAAGCTGCGGACACCGAACAAGAGCCGTCAGAAGACGCCGAAGAATCATCAGATATCGAAGTATCGGTTTCGTCGATTACGGCCCTGTTGGCGGAACAGTCGGAAAACTCGGCAGACGAATATGAACCGGAGCCCGAATCGAATGCGCTGGCTCCAAACCGCGTCGTATCAATGGTGGGTGAAGCTGCTGCCGAAGAGATTGAAGATGCAGCCGATGACAAGGCAGATGATTTGGGCGATCGCCTCATAGAAACGCCACTCAGTGCTGCAGCAATGTGGGGTGAAATCGTGGCGCGTGAGAACCTGCCTGACGATGCAAATGGCCTGAAAAGCGCCTTTGCAGCATTCTTGTCCGAGTTTGACCAGATTGCGTTGGAACATGACGCTAAGCGGAATCAAGACATACCGCGCGCCGTTTCTGAGGCTCGCAAAAACGGCGGAGCGGAGTGGCATGCGATTTAGATTAAACCCGAAGGTGGGCATCTGAATGTCGATTGAATCTGCTCTGGCTTCGGCCATCGAAACCATACCCGACTGCATCGCAGCCGGGTATGTCGACATGGAGACCGGCATGTTATTGGGCGTCGACGCGTCGGACCAAGACAGCGCTGATGCGCTCGAAAATCTCGCACTTGCAGTAGCTAATCTGTTTCAGGGACGCGGTATGAAGGGATTCGAAGAACTTCTGCGTGCGGCAAAAATCGACGATACTGAACACCCCGGATTTGGGGAAATCGCGGTGTTCTCAAACGACCGGCTGCACATCTTTCTCAGGACAACAGAATATCCTGATCACGTGGTATGCTATATCTGCCGCGACAGCGCGAATGTCGGGCTGGCGCTTACGAAATCACATCTCAGCCTCGGGCCGGTGGCGGCCGCGGTGTAGACGGGACCAGAGGGGGTCACGCATGATGGATAGTGAAATACTGGATATGCTCGAAGGGATCGGGCGGACTTCGGTCGCGCGCTTATCGCCTGCAATCTACCTATCGGGTAGCAGCGCACTGTTACGCCGGAATGAGGTGCTGGGGGCCATCCGGGGCACGATCTTGCCTCGGCGTTTGGAATTTACGGCGGCTGACGGGGCAACTTTGGCTATCGAAGTCAACAGCTCTCGGGTCACCGACGTGTTCCGCTGTGCTTCGGGCCCTGTCCCGGATTTTGAAACCGAAGCACGCGAAAAACTGATCGAACGACTGGCGCAAGTGGTGTCGGAAATTGCAACGGCACCCGGCCCGCTTGAGTTGGTTTCTCTGCGCCCGGATACGGCGCTTGAGGTTGATGACGTAGGGGTTACCTTTTCGGAGGTCGAAGCGGCCTGCGCGCGGATTGAACTAACCGATGAGCCGCGCATGGCCATCGTTTCCGACCAGACCTTAGAACCGGAAGCTCAGCCAGAAACTGCGTCACAAGGCGCCACCAGTATTGCCGGAAAATTCTTTGAGGGCGCGGATCGGTTCGCATTAGGTCGAATACTGATCGGGTCGACTGAAGACGAGATGCAATTTGATGGGTTGTGTGCGCAGGGCCAAGACACACATCCGGGCACGGATATATTGACCAGATTCACCCGGGATCTGGCCGGATGGCAGGCCGATGGTTCCGATGCTTTAACTGATCCGCAGCTGATCGTCATTCGTCCGACAGGTGGACAAGGCGCGGGTCTCGCCATCTTGCGCGACGGTCAGGAAACCGCCGCCGCCGTTCATGACGCCCGCAAGCTGGGCGCTGTCGTCAACCTATGGAAAACATTGAATAGCGCCGTTGAATAACCGCGTTCCTGCCAAATAGTGTCCACTTTGCAAAGTTAAACAAAATACGAGTTACCAGGGTAAATCTTATGAGTGAGTTAAATCGCCGCGAGCTTATTCGCATCGCAGAAGACATGAACGGGACGAGCAATGACGAAACGCGTCACTTCATCTCGCGCATCGTTGACGACTTGTCGAACCTCAAGCCTTCGATAGCATTCGTAGGTCAAATCAAGGCCGGAAAATCGCGCTTGATCAACGGTTTCACCGGGCACGCAGAATATCTGCCCTCGGACGTGAACCCATGGACGACAGTGATCACCGACATGCATTTCGGTCATCCGTCCGGTCGGACGTCGGGCGCCGAGTTTCATTTCTTTGACAATCGCCAATGGCAGGCCCTGATCGCCGAAGGTGAAGAGTTACGCAACATGTTCCCTGATGAAGAGGACAGCTACAAGCGCGAGATGATCGAAGAGCAGGTCGAGGCAATGAAAACCCGCGCCAAGCTACGCTTGGGGGAAAGCTACAAACACCTTCTTGGCGAGCATCACGATCTGGATGAATTGACCTCGGATGACCTGGCGCGCTATGTCTGCGCCGGGGATGACCCGACAGATGAAGACCAGTATGACCCCGGTTCAGATCGGGGCCTTTACAGCGACATCACCCGTAAGGCCGAGGTCTATTTTGACATTGGCCATTTTCCGTATCCGGTGACAGTCACAGACACACCCGGTGTCAATGACCCGCTGCTGATCCGTGAAGAGATCTCGCGCCAGTATCTCAAGGAATCCGACTTTTTCGTCGTCGTGCTGTCTGCGCATCAGGCGTTGTCGCGGGCCGATCTGAAGCTATTCCGCCTGATGCAAGCGCTAGAGCTTGGTCAGATCGTGGTCTTCATCAACCGCGTGGACGAATTGGGTGGTGGCGCCGAAGATGCCGGCAAGGTGCGCACTGACGTATTGGATGGGCTCGAACAGGCGCTTGGCAACTCGGAGATTGACGTTCTGATGGGCAGCGCCCAATGGGCCCATTATGCGCTGACCGGGGATGAAACCGGAATCGACCATGATCAGATATTGGCGTGGCTGCGGGCGCATCCCGAACAGATGAAGCAATATCTTGACGGCGTCGAAGAGATCAAGCAAGGCCCCGGCCCCATCAGCCGCGAAGGTGTATTGCGATTTGCCGCGATGATCGCGTCGGGCCTGCCCGATCTGCGCCGTCATGTGACCAAAGCCCTGACCGAAGGACCGCGCCAAGAACAGCTTAATATTGCGTGGCAGCACCTCAACAGTTTTGCCCAAGGTGAGCTTGAGCGCAGCACTGCGCGGCTTCGTGCGATTGAAGAAAAGGATGGTCCCGACACAGCGGATGTCGAAGAAAACAACAAAACGCTTTCTGAGTTGCGCGCGCTAGTTGAAGATAAATCCAAGGCCATCACCAATGATATGGACGATGTACTGGCCAATTTGCGAGGTGTTATGGATGACACCGTCGCCGAGGCTGTCTCGATCGTTGTGCGCGGCCCTGATGGGCAATCGCCTTTGCTGGCCAAAGACGGAGATACCGAGCTGAACTTTACGCCTCTGCGTGAGCGAATGCGCGAGCTTGTCCAGGGCGCGACCCAGGTGGTGCGGCAGCGCATGCTTAGTGAGCTTTACGCAATCGATATGCAGACCAATGCTGCTTTGCGCGCCCTGCCCGGATGGCAGGAACCCGCGGACAATCGCATGAATACCAGCGCGGTGCGTTGGTTCCGTCCGAATACAAGCGCACTGACGCGTGGCATCACGGTTGAGTTGCGTGTGACATGGCTGTCGCGACTGATATCGCGTCGCAGTGTGTTGAACCGCGCCGAACGGATGATCGTTCAAGAGTTTGAGATGATCGGAGACGATCTTGTAGATACCGCCAGAAGCGACCTTATCGAACGGATGAAAACCGTTCTTGACCATTATATGG
Organism: Ruegeria sp. B11; assembly: GCF_056539785.1. Taxonomy (NCBI): domain Bacteria; kingdom Pseudomonadati; phylum Pseudomonadota; class Alphaproteobacteria; order Rhodobacterales; family Roseobacteraceae; genus Ruegeria; species Ruegeria sp. B11. The sequence goes on from NZ_JBQFVO010000002.1 coordinate 414,543, forward strand.
CGCTGCTGGCCGGGCATCTGGAACATCGCGCAGGCCCCGATGGGTCGAACGCGCGCGCCGAAGCGCAACGTGCGGTTGACGAAGCGCGGCGCATCAGCGATGAACTAGGGGCGGTACACGGAACTGCACCAGTGGACACTCGACAGGCAGAGGCCGCAGAATGATTGAATTCCCCGGAACCGAGAAGGAAGTGCGCCAGCTAGAGCGTTTCCTGACCGCCACCGAAAATGCTCCCTCATCGGCAGAGCTGGATGATATGCGCGCCCGCGCGCTGGCCCATGCCGAGCGGCTTTCGAACGCGGTTTCCATTGGTTTTGCCGGGGAGTTTGGAGCCGGAAAGTCCAGCCTTGCCAACATGCTGGCGGGGGCAGACATTCTGCCCACCGGGCCGCAGCATCTGAAATTGCCCCTGGTGATCGTGGCCTATGCTGATACGCCTGAGACAACCGTTGGTTGGTGGGACAAGGAACCCAAAGTCTATTCGGGTATAGCGCTGGAAAAGGCAGCGGCGGACGAACCCGATTTCATCTCGGTCGGGTTGAACACCCCTGCCCTGCAGGAGATTTCGCTGTTTGATCTGCCCGGTGCCGGTGCACTGGATGATACCTACAAACAGACTCTAAATTTGCTCGACTATGTGGATTGTGCGATCTGGTGCACCAATGGCACCAACGCCTGGCGTGAAACCGAACGCCATTTGTGGTCGCAGGTCCCTCAAAAGCTGCGCAATAACAGCTTGTTGGCTGTAACACATGCCGATTTGCCTCCGGTGCGGGATGCTCTGGATCGGGTAGTCGCACGCCTGAACAAGGAGAAGGGCGATTTGTTTCGCGCGGTTGTGACCATCGGCACCCCGGTAGCGGTACGGGCCATGGAACAAGAGCCTGAACCCGACTTTGCTTTGTGGGAAACCTGTGGCGGGCAGAACTTGGCAGAACAGGTTTTGCACATTGCCTCTGATCACCGTCGCCATGATCTTGAGGCCGCCCAAAAAGATCTGGCTGAAGAGTTTATGCCTTATCTGGAGAACCTTACTGGTGCGGCTTCGACAGATGGCGCTGAGGCCGACGGCAATACTGTGCAGGCAAGCCTAGAGGCCGCCCTGCCCCCCCTGGACAATCCAATCCTTGAAGACTGGCTTGCGGCCATCGCCAGCATTTACAACGATCTGCGCGAAAGCTCAGATATTGAACCGGCGGCCTTCCTGCAAAGCTGTCAGGAAATCGTCGAGGATTTTGCCGAAAGGTTAGAATCTGGTACCGAAATCGATCCCAAAGCAGACTGGATTCCGGCCGAGTTTGAAAAGGCCACTGACCTGTTGCTGTTGCTGCAGTTTGAAACCGGGGACGCACCGCTGAAGGATGCAATAAGCATTCTCGCACAGCTCAGCGACAATCTGGCTTGGGCGGGCAGCTCTGTTGCGTCGGCGCCCCCAAGAACCGGCACATAAGTTTTTCCCGCTTGAATTGAGCCGCATCGCAGCGATTCGAAGCGTTCGGAATCGCCGCGATATTGTTTCGAATTCGTGGACCAAGCCTCTATTTCGGCGGTATAGAATCCATTTCTTCCATCAGGCAAACACAACATATAGTGTAATGAAGGTTTGGACCGACTATATAGGCGATTTCATTTTTTGTGATCCATAGTGAAGCCATCAGGCGGCCCCAATAAAGTCAAATTTGAAACGTCTAACCGTCTTAAGTGTCCTGCGGTTGTGTTTGGTTGTGAGTTCGCGGGCTGAAGCCCTGGTTATTTATGCCGCAATAAACGAGTAGAATGGGCGGGAAGAAATGAGCCACAACCAGGCGGTCGGCGCAACGCACGACGAACCTCAGATCGAAGTATTGCAGCCAGGCGCAAAGCTGCTGCGCGGACAGTATGAAATCCTCCGGTTCCTAAGCAACGGCGGGTTTGGGATCACCTATCTCGCGCGCGATAGTCTGGATCGCGATGTGGTCATCAAGGAATGCTATCCGGGGGCGCTCTGTCAGCGGAATGGTGATCTGGTCGAACCTGCCAACCCTGACCACAAAGAAGACCTGCGCTCCATTATCGACCTGTTCATTCAGGAAGCACGCAACCATGCGCGGCTGGTTCATCCCAACATCGTCGACGTGCATCAGGTGTTTGAGGACAACGACACCGCTTATATCGCGATGGACCTGATCCGCGGATGCGATCTTCTGGATTATGTCGAAAAACCCGAAAACAAGAGCGGACCGGACTTTATCGTTCAGGTCACCGAAAAAATGCTGTCTGCGGTGTCGTTCATTCACCAAAGCGGCATGCTACATCGCGATATTTCACCCGACAATATCCTGATCGATGAGAATGGCGAACCCATCCTGATCGACTTTGGCGCAGCACGCGAGCAGGCGGCACACAAGTCAGCGGCGCTATTGACGCTGCGCGTGATTAAGGACGGGTACTCGCCGCACGAATTTTATGTGCGTGGCGCGGATCAGGGCCCCAGCAGTGACCTCTATGTACTGGCTGCAACGCTGTATCATGCGATCAGCGGCGAGCGACCGATTGATGGCCAGACACGTTTGAATGCGTTCAACAACGGCCAAGACGATCCTTATGAACCGCTGACAGGGCGATTCAAAGGTTATCCTGACGGGTTCCTTGAGGCGATCGACAAAGCAATGGAAGTGCACGCCACTGACCGTGTGCAAACCGCATTGGACTGGCTGCGTATGTTCCGTGGTCCCGGTGTGATGTTCGACAGTTTCGCGTATCGCCCTGTTTCGGTCATTGTTGGCATGGATCGCAAAGACGAAGAGGCCGAAAAAGAACGGATCAAAGCCGAAAGCGAGAATGCGGAGGCCGTCGTGACCGCGCTGCTGGCCGGGAACTCTGATCTGGCCCTCGGGAACGAGGAAAAAACGGAAGACACTCTTGCTAAATTTGCACCTCAGGACGAGGCCGTTGCTGCAGTCGACACCGTTGTAAAAAGCGGCTCGGGCGGCAGTGGCAAGATGATCGCGGGTATCGCGATTGTATTGGCGGCACTGGCCGGAGGTGGATACTTCGTAATGACGGGCGATCAGAAATCGCCCGAGGCAACTCCGGTGACTGCAGAGGCTCCGACTACTCCGGTGCCCGCAGAAGCAGCTCCGGAACCCGTCGAGCAGACCGCCGAAGCCACAACAGAGCCGCAACAGGCCGAAGTCGCTTTGGCGTCAGAACCAGAAGCGGCGCAGGAACAACCTGTCGAGCAGGCTAATGAGGTGCCGGAAGCCGCCATTGTGTCAGAGCAGCAACCCGAAGAAATCGCTTTGGTGGAACCTGAAGTAGTGGAACCTGAAGTGACGGAACCTACGGTTGAAGACATCACACCCATCGCACCTGCGACGCCGGTAAATCTAGCCGAAAACCAGGTTGCATTTGGGCACTGGGATATTGAGATTCCATTCACGATGTCCAAGCGTCGCAGCTCGACCGGGAGTGTCATTGCCATCAATGGATTGAACGCCGGTCAAGATAGGTCGGTGATCGGGGATTGGGTCGAACGGGGCGCTACGATTTTTACTCTGAATGGTGAACCTATTCGTCCGGACACAACGCTTGCATCGTATGTTCTAGATAATTTCTCGGTCGATCCAGACGGGTATATCCGTGTAGCAGCGCGCTATCGCAGTCTGGGCGAAACGCGCGCGCAGAATGGATTGCTGGCCCTGCCCGCCTTCCGCAGTTTTGGCCTTCTGAACGGTTATTCGTTTGATGTGGCTCATGCGGGCGAGGCAGGTTGGCAAACCGTCGTCGCATCTGTTCCGGAAGAAGTTGCTGGCAGTTTGCAGCGGGGGGATGTGCTGCTGCGCGAAACACAGACTGGTGTCTCGATTAATGAGCCCGAGAGTCTGGACGGCATCCTTGCTCAACTTGTTTCCGACAACCAACCCGAGGCGCGCCTAAGCATTCTGCGCAACGGAGCTGAAAGTACTGCGGTCATGCAACTAACGCAGGAGTGATCGCCCAGTTGATGTGACTATCGCCAGGTCAGTGTGCTGGGGGTGCCGCCCATCGCGTCACCCCGTCGGGGACCAACCCGTCGCGACGTAAATGTTTCTCTGTTTCCTCTTCATCAGTGCCCTGCGCCTACGGCGAAGCGGTTTGTAGCAGTCCCGCGGGTAAAACCCCGCATCAGAAATCAAAGAAGGTGACGACACCATGTTCAAATACAAAAGCCCTCTGAGCCGGCTTCTAGAAGGTGCCGGAAAACCGAAAGAAGAAGATGCGGTGGAAACCGAAACCGAAACCGTTGCGGAAGCGGTCGAAACAGAAAGCGCCGCTCCGATTGCGGATTTCAACGCCCTGCGCGCGGCCCTTGCGGGTGGAAACGTTAGCTCGGACAGCTACGAGGAAGCAGACGAACTGATCCCCGAAGAACCGATGCCCGAGTTTTCGGAAGACCAGATCGAAGATCAGGCGACCGAAGAAGAAGTGGCCGAGGTTCAAGAGGTCGAAGAAGATGAACAGATTGTCACGCTTCATCTGACTGCGGAAGACGAGGTTCAGGACGATGAACCCGAAGTCACCGTAGAAGAACCAGAGGCCATCGAACCTGAAGTCGTATCTGAAGTTGCGGGCGAGGTGGAAATCGTCGGAGAACCCACACCGGAACCGGAGCCTGTTGATGTAACCCCGGAACCCGCCATGGTCGCACCTGCACCTGCACCGGCTGAAGATCGGCGTTCTCGTGTGAAGACGACGTTTTTGGGTTTCGAGCGTGCAGACACGCATGTTCAGGAGCTGATGGAAACAGCTGAGCCCGTTGAAAAGACAGAAGCGGCCGAACAGACATTCCCGGTTGGCTGGCTGGTCGTGACCGCCGGACCGGGTCGGGGTGCCGCGATTACCTTGACCGAGGGATTGATGCAGATCGGTCGGAATGACGATCAGGCTATTCAGCTGGATTTCGGCGACACCGGGATCTCTCGCAGCAATCACGCCGTCATCGCATATGACCCAGAGGACCGGAAATGCTATCTGGGCCATGGCGGCAAGGCCAACTTGGTGCGCCTGAATGGCAAGCCTGTGCTCAGCACCATAGCCTTGTCCAGCGGCGATCTGATCCGGATCAGCGAAACCTCGATCCGCTTCACCGCTTTCTGTGATGACGGCTTTGACTGGCGGGATGCCGATTAATGCTGGCGACCCCTGCATATGATATTGCCCTGATCCTGGACCAGGGTCAGCGCGACTCGCAGGAAGACGCGATTGCTGCGCGGGTCTCTGACGCGGCAGACGCGGGTTATGTCGTGATTGCCGACGGTATGGGTGGTCATGAAGCGGGTGAAGTCGCTTCGCAGTTGGTCATTTCAGCCTGGCGCGATGCGATGGATGCCCAGTTGGATGGGCCCGACCTTGCTGAGAGCGCACTGCTCGACGCTCTGCCGTTGGCCGCAATGCAGGCCAACGCCGCTATGGCGAGCCATAGTGAGGAAAACGAGGTCAATCTGGGCTCCACCCTTCTGGGCATGTTGATGCTGGATCAACGAGTATTCTGGATCTCGATCGGTGACAGTCCACTTTACCTGTTCCGCAATGATGCCCTGTCACAGGTCAACGAAGATCACTCGATGGCCCCGGTGATCGACGAACAGCTCGCACAAGGATTACTGAGCGCGGAAGAGGCACAAGGCCATCCGGATCGTAACCAACTGACTTCGGTGATCATGGGGGCTGCGATTCCAAAAGTGGATTGTCCGGAACAACCATTAGCGCTGATTGCGGCAGATGTACTGATCCTTGGCAGTGATGGTCTGCAATATCTCGGCAATTCCGAGATCGAAACGCTGGTGCGCACGCATATTCATTCCCCGGCTCGCGATATTGCTGATGCGCTGCTTCAAGCACTGCATGCAAAGGCAGACCCGGATCAGGACAACATTTCAATCGCCGTGGTCAAACCGGCACAGACTTAGACAGGCAGTGAAACAGGACAAAATGCGAAACCATCTTATCATATCCACCCTCGCTCTTGCTGCTGCAACAGGTGCAGCATCGGCGCAAGAGGCGTGTTCGACTTATGAAATCCAGCCCGGTGACAGCTTGCGGGAACTGGCAATTGCCGTCTACGCGACGGAAGATTACCGGGTCATCTATGATGCGAACCGGGAAACGATAGGGTCGAACCCCAATATCATTCGCGTCGGTGATGTCCTGACTTTCCCTTGTCTTGAAGATATCGGGCGCGCGGCGCAACTGCCGGATACCGAAGCTGGCCGCATGGCTGCCGAAATGGCCTCGGAACTGGTCAAAGCTGCCGAGGAACGGGCTGAAAAAGCCATTGCCGAGGCCGAAGCCCGCGTGGCCGCTGCAGAGGCCGAAGCTAAAAAGACCAGCGAAGAAGCCGTAATCGCGGCCAAGGCTGCGGCCAAGAAAGAGATCGAAGCAGCGCGTGCGGAAGGTGCCGCATTGATCCGCAACGCGGATGGTGGCGAAAGCCCTGAAATTCGTGACCGTCAGATTTTGTTGATCACGGGTGGTAACTACGCCCCGTTCACGGATGAAGCGCTGCCAAATCGTGGGCTTTATACCAACTTGGTTGAAACCGCGATGCTGCGGGCCGCGCCCGAGCAGTCCTACAAGATTCAGTTCGTTAATGACTGGTCGTCGCATCTGGACCTATTGATGCCGACTCTCGCCTTTGACGCCACATTCCCTTGGTCGCGGCCGAACTGTGAACAAGCCGCAACGTTGTCGGAAAATGATCGTTCACGGTGCGAAACCTATAATTTCTCAAACCCATTCTACGAGGTCGTTGATACGTTCTTCGCAAAAAGCGGTTCGGGTTACGAAGAGACACTGACTTATGCAGATTTCGCGGGCACAACGATCTGTAGGCCGGAAGGTTGGTCATTGTCGCATATGGATGCAGTTGGTCTTTACGAGCCTGCAATCACGCTGATGCGCCCCGTTTCACCCGATGATTGTTTTCGCGCGGTCATGGATGGCACAGCCGATATCGTCGCGATCGAAGCGCATCTGGCGGTCGAAGCAATCGGGCGTCTGGGCTACGAACATCAGATCATCGAAAACCCCAACCTAGCGGCAATCAAGTCGCTTAACGTCATGACCCACAAAGATAATCCGGATGGGGAAGCGATCCTTGAGACGCTCAACCAGGGTCTGGCGATCATGCAGCAATCAGGCGAGTGGCGCGACATCGTATCTACCGCACTGCGCTATCAAATGGAAAATGGCTAAGGCCTTGATTGGCCCAACGAAACAAAGTCTGGAGGAAGTGGACATGTTTAACAAGAAATTGAAGAAAGCAGTACTGTCGGCATCAGCCTTCACCGCCCTGAGCGCAGGTGCAGCCGCCGCTCAAGAGGCCTGCTCCAACTATACGGTTCAGGATGGTGACACATTGGCGACCATCGCCATTGCCGCCTACGGCACCTCAAACTATCAGCCGATCTTTAACGCTAACCGCAACGCAATCACCAATCCCGGTTCGCTAACCCCCGGTCTGGTACTGGCGCTGCCCTGTGAGGATGGCAGCCTGCCCAACGGTCAGAGCGCGCAAGAACTGATCGCGGCAGAAGAACAACGTGCTGCAAGCGTCAAGCGCTCGAATGTCTACGCGCCTCCGATCAAGATGGTCGCTGGCAACGGTTGGGAACCGTTCACTACTGAAGATCTGAGCGGCGGTGGCATCATGACCCGTCTGGCGACGACAAGCCTTCAGCGTGCTGGTAACAGCCGCGATTTCTCGGTCAGCTTTGTAGATGACTGGAGTTCGCATCTGGACACACTGTTGCCACTGGGTGCGTTTGATATTTCGATCGCGTGGACTGTACCGGATTGTACCAACCGCTCCTATGAGTGGTCTGCAGAGACCGAAGCCCGGTGTACCCAATTTGTCGCTTCGGTTCCGGTATATGACATTGTCGGTGGTTTCTTCACTTTGCCTGAAAGCGAATACGCAAAGGCGACAGATTTCTCCGACCTTGAGGGCTCGACCGTTTGCCGCATGGCAGGCTGGAGCATGGTGGTGCTGGAAGAACAAGGGCTCAACCGCGAGAACACAACCGTGGTCCAACCCAATTCGGCCCGCGAATGTCTCGATGCCGTATTGACCGGTACAGCAGACGTGGCTGCATTCGAAGTTGATCTGTTTGCCTCGACAATGAAAGACATGGGTTTGACCTCGGCGGACATTGTTGAGAACCCGTATGTCTCGACACTGTCTTCGATGAGCTTCCTTGCACACCGCACCAATCCATTCGCGCGCGAGTACATCGCGATGATGAACAAGGGTTTGATCGAGATGCGCGAGTCCGGCGAATGGTACGCGATTATTTCCGACACGCTGCGCGAACAAAATGAAAAGCTGAACGCAGCATCAAACTAATCCCTCGGTCGTTATGACCTTTCTTTGGGGCCGGTCTTCGGACTGGCCCTTTTTTTGTCGGTGGGTCAGTATCTTCAATGACAACGGCAAAGCCAACTGACTAGGCCTCAGACGTGGCGCAGTCAGCATTTGGTCTTATTTGCGCATACATAATGATTATTTTTATCCTTAATCGCTCATAAAAGGCGGCCGTCTACGGGAATCCCCGAATATTCAGCGTGAACGATAAGCGTAGGATGAACTCAACTGCACCGGTGAGGCGTAAGCCCCGCCACTCACTCAGAAAGAGGCTGGCTATGGGGGCTGGCCTTTTTCTTTTTCAGGGCACGAAAAAACCGGCCCTCTTCGGACCGGTTTCTCTTTAGGCGTTTATGCAACCCTGGCTTATCCGATGATCGCATTCAGGGTTGCACTTGGCCGCATCACCGCAGCCGCTTTGGCCGGATCAGTGTGGTAGTATCCACCCAGATCGGCGGGTGCGCCCTGCGCTGCCGCCAACTCGGACAAAATCTGTTCTTCTTTGTCCGCCAACTCTTTCGCGAGCGGTGCAAACTCGGCGGCAAGCCCAGCATCATCGGATTGCCCCGCCAAAGCTTCGGCCCAGTAACGAGCGAACCAGTAGTGGCTATCGCGGTTATCCGGCTGGCCGACTTTGCGGCTGGGTGACTTGTTGTTATCCAAAATTCCCTGCGTGGCAGCCTCGGCAGCGGCGCCCAGGACGCCCGCTTTGGCGTTGCCCTTGCTGTCAGCGAGGAAGTTCAGGGATTCTCCGAGCGCACAGAATTCACCCATGGAGTCCCAGCGCAAGTGGTTTTCTTCAACCAGTTGCTGAACATGTTTCGGCGCCGAACCACCTGCACCGGTTTCGAACAGACCGCCGCCATTCATCAGTTTAACGATTGATAGCATCTTGGCCGACGTCCCCAGTTCGAGGATCGGGAACAAGTCGGTCAGATAATCCCGCAATACGTTACCGGTGATGGCGATGCTGTCCTTGCCCGCCGTGATAGTTTCCAGCGACTGGCGGGTTGCTTCACGCGGGGCCATAGTCAAGAACTTGTCGGCCACGCCTGCAGCTTCAAGCGCTGGTTTGACATACTTGATCAGCTCGGCGTCATGTGCGCGGTTGGCATCCAGCCAAAAGATCGCCTCGGACCCGGTCAGGCGCTGACGGTCCATCGCCAGCTGGATCCAGTTCTCGATCGGGGCCTTCTTGACGGTGCAGGCGCGCCAGATGTCGCCCTTTTCGACGTCATGGGAATGCAGCGTTTCGCCATTGGCCAGAACGATACGGATTGTACCATCTGCGGGCGCTTCAAACGTCGTCGGGTGCGAGCCGTACTCCTCGGCCTTCTGCGCCATCAATCCAACGTTGGCGACGGCTCCTGCGGTGGCTGGGTTCAGTGCACCATTGGCTTTGAAGAAGTTGATGGCCTCGTCATACACCGGTGCATAGCAACGGTCAGGGATCACACAGTTAGTATCGCCCTTGGCGCCGGTTTCGTCCCAACCCTTGCCGCCAGCACGGATCACTGCGGGCATCGAGGCGTCGATGATAACATCAGACGGGACATGCAGGTTGGTGATGCCACGGTCCGAGTCCACCATATACATCGACGGACGATCCCCTTTAATCGCATTGATTGCGGCGACGATGTCTGCGTTGCCCTGAACCCGCTCAAGCAGGTCCCCCAGACCCGAGTTCGGGTTTACACCCAGCGCGTCCAGCTCTGCACCGAATTTCTCGAACACGGGGGCAAGCCACGCCTTGACTGCATAGCCGAAGATAATCGGGTCACTGACCTTCATCATCGTCGCCTTCATGTGCAGCGAGAACATGGTGCCGTCTTTCTTGGTGTCCTCAATGGCTTCGGTCAGGAACGACGACAGCGCCTTGACCGACATGAATGTTGCGTCGGCCACGGTGCCTTCGGCCAGTGGCCAAGCGTCTTTCAGTACCGTAACGCTGCCATCTTTGCCCACAAACTCAATCTTGGCATCGCCGGCTTGCGCCGCAGTGATCGTTGCCGATTTCTCATTGGCGTAAAAATCATTGCCCGGCATCGAAGACACTTTGGTCTTGCTGTCCGCGCTCCACTCTCCCATCGAATGAGGGTTCTTCTGGGCATAGTTCTTCACAGCGCGCGCTGCGCGGCGATCGCTGTTGCCTTCGCGCAGGACCGGGTTCACGGCCGAACCCTTGATGGCGTCATAACGCGCACGGATCGCCTTTTCGTCGTCCGTCGAAGGCTCTTCGGGGTAGTTCGGAATGTCATAACCCTGTGATTGCAGCTCTTCGATGGCTGCCACCAGCTGGGGCACCGACGCCGAGATGTTGGGCAGTTTAATGACATTTGCGTCCGGTGTTTTCACCAGCTCACCTAAAGCAGCCAGATCATCAGTAATACGCTGTTCGTCTGTCAGCTTTTCGGGGAAGGTCGCGATAATACGCCCGGCCAGCGAAATGTCTTTGGTTCCGACGCTGACACCGGCTGCTGACGCAAACTTGCGGATAATGGGCAGGAACGAGGCGCTCGCCAGCTCGGGCGCTTCGTCTACAATGGTATACAATACGTCGAAGTTCGATTTTTCTGCCATATTCCCTTACCTTTTTTAAGCCTTTCAGGGGCGTGCGATCCAAGAGCATGTGCCGCCGTGACATAGGCACCAATCCCAAAGGGGACATGACGGCCCCACGGGTGACTCTGATTTGACAGGGCCTCCCTTAAATGAGGATTGGCTTGGGATCAATCGTATTGAGCGGCGCAAATTGACACGGGTCGAATTAGTTTGGGCTATTGAGTGATATCACACACCCGGAAACACCAACTCAAATCGCGCACCGGTCTTGGAAGGCACCAGCAAAATCCGCCCGCCATGTGCCCCCAACAGGTTTGTAACGATGGTCAGGCCCATCCCGGTCCCTCCCTTCTCGCGCGCGGTTGTGAAGAATGGGTTGAAGATGCGGTCCCGATTACCGTCGGATATGCCGGAACCATCGTCTTGGACAACCAATCGACCGAGTTCTGCGTGCAGGACCACCTGCCTTGCCCCGTGACGGCGTGCATTGTCCAGAAGATGTTGCAGGGCAATTTTCAGGCCAGAGGCTGCAAGGTTCAATGCCTGATCGCCGCCTTCTATGCTGATGTCCAGTTCGGGAAACGAAGCGCTTAACTGATCGGCAAGATCGTTCAGGCTTGCCTCCCCATGGTGTTCCGGCACTCGTGCCTGTGCAACCGTGTTAAGAGCGCTGAGCTGCGTTTGCATCTGATCGCTTGCGCCCAATATCTGTTGCAGCAATGCGTGATCCTGCTCCGAGAGCGTTTCGGCCTCGGCCAACAACTCTCCTGCCGCACGGATCGCGGTGACAGGGGTTTTCAACTCATGCGTGACATGATCTGCAAAGACGCGGATCGAAGCTTCGCGCCGTTGCAGTGTATCCGCCATGCTCAGAACCGAACCGGCGAGGCGCGACAGTTCTTGTGTGCCGTAGTGATCGGGCGGCTCGGCGCGTTGCCCTTGTTCAATGGCCCCTGAATAGGTCGCCAGCGACGTTATGGGGCGGAGCAGAAGCCGAACCATAAGGTATCCGAATACTCCGGTCGCACATCCGATCACGATCGCCAGCAAGCCCGCAGCGTTTCGAAACCCGATCTCAGGTCCAAGATACCGCAGCGCGATCAGACCCAGCAGAGACAGGGCGAGCGTACCCGCGAGACCTCCGCCAAGAACAAAACCCAGCGAAGGGCGCCATTTGCGTCTCAGCCCGGCCATGCACCCATCCGCAATCCGATCCCATGCACGGTTTCGATGGCACCGGCCCAGCCCTGATCCCCCAACTTGCGTCGTAAGTTCCGCAAATGACTATCCAGTGTCCTATCCGAGACCGGACTGCCTGCGCCATAAATCGCATCAACCAATTGTGGTCGCGAGACGATGGCGGCGGGCGTTTGCATCAGGCGACGCAAAATCGACAGCTCGGTTGCGGTTAAGGCAAGCGCATTGCCGTCGACCCGAACCGAATGCGCCGACACATCCATTTCAACCGGGCCATGCCGCAGGAGAAGCTCTGCAGCACCCGGTTTGCTGCGTTTCAGGATGGCTTTGATCCGCGCAACCAACTCTCGGGGGCTGAAAGGTTTGGTCACGTAATCATCCGCTCCCAACTCGAGGCCCAAAATGCGATCAATCTCGTCATCACGCGCGGTCAGGAACAAGATTGGTACGTCCGAGCGTGCCCGCAAGCGGCGGCAAACCTCAAGCCCATCGATCTCAGGCAGGCCGACATCCAGCACGACAAGATCAGGCGCTTCCCGCATCGCGTGGGTTAGCGCCATTTGGCCATCGCGGGCGGTAACCGTCTGGTAGCCCGCGCGCTCAAGCGTGATCGAGACCAGCTCTCGCAGGCGTGGATCATCATCCACGACGAGGATTTTCATCTACCTTCTCCGGCATGGGTTCGACGGCCAGATTACGGATCACCCGATCTGCGCGAAAGCCCCAATTCCTCCAATTGTCGACGACCGGAGGGGTTGCGCAAGCGCGTACCCGTTTGTCCTTCAGCAACTCTGCCGCCGCCATCTCATTGAGCTGACATGCGTAGTAGGTATCAAACCGTATCGGATTTTCCAGATTCCAACGGGCGATTAAGGCTGAAAAATTCACGAAGCAGCATGCATAGAGCACGCCAATCCCCAGGATCGCAGATCGCAGCAATAACCAACGGTTCGATTTACCCTGTAAAATTTGCCAACCGGTCAGACACAAGCCCACAGCAACCAGCGCCATCCAGATTGCCGCATGAACACGCAAATAGGTCAGCCCGTAGAAATCAACGTAAAGCGACAGGCGCATCAGCGATGAGATCACCAGCAGTACATTCTGCGCCAGCCATAGCATCATCCATCTTGTCAGCCCCTGCCGCTCGTTCAGATAGGGTCGCGCGGCCAAGGCAAATGCGCCCGCCAGCAAAGCTGTGACCAAGAGTGGGTATGCCCCGCGATGAGCATATTCAGCATAGGTCATCCCCTCGGGCAACTTGGCGTTGCCCCAGAGAAAGACCATGTCCATCCCAGTTTGCACCGCCAGCAGCAAGTTGAACACCATTAGCGCATTAGCAACGGATTGGGCATTCAGGCCAAAGGCAGGCAATGGGCGCTTGCGTCCGGGGCCAAATCGGGGGGTAAGCAAGTCAGGCCGCAAGGTGACCGCAAGAAAGGGCCAGATCGTGATTGCCGCCCCGATCCAGAATAGCAGTCGGTCGAACCGCATATCAAATCGCCAAATCCGATCGATCCAATCAGACAAGACCGGATTGGCCGCAACCATCAGCGAAGCAAGGATCAGTGCGCCTCCGATCGGGAAACTCCAGTTGCGCAGTGCACGAAGGGTAACCCCGTCAACGCGGGAAACCGAATGACCTTTCTGAACCGCCTCTATCCCGTGTCTGAGCGCCAATATTGGAAACAGAGACAGAAACCGGCGAACCGAAGCGACCTCATGATTGCCCAGCACGGCCCAACACAGCGCAATGGTCGATCCACCCAGCAAGAAAGCTACGGACAGGGCTTGAACATATTCCACCACCGGAAGAATGCTAAGCAGCAAAAGAAGGGTTGGCCCGACAAGTCCACCACGGCGGCGCAGCAAGGCAAACACTACAGCGGAAACCGCCAACGTAAAGAGTGCGATTGAAAGGCCAGGAGAATGGTCGAAAAACAGAAAATCGGCGAGCGCAACCAGAAACACCAAACCCAAAAAAGCGTGGCGATTGCCGGGTTCCGCTAAGCCATCGGCTCGGTTTGTGCCTCGATCAGGGGTGTCCAGCCACCAACTATCTTGTAAAACTGATGTCGGTACACCGCGCACGATGAACTGTCCCATTTAACTGCTCCTTGTTTGTGTTGGTTCTGTCTGGCCTAGGCAGGTGCAGATCACCGCGTAAGGGTCGTGCATTTTTTGTGCAGAGGTGCTTTTCGCAGCGCAGCCTCTTCCCCTTGTGCGTGCCGGTGGCTAAGACGATCTTCCAACCGCAAGTCAGGAGGCCCCTTTGGACCGTATCGCCCGCACCATCGCCACCGAGATTAACGCCCGCGCGGAACAGGTTGGGGCCGCGGTCAGGTTGTTGGATGAAGGTGCGACCGTGCCCTTTGTCGCCCGTTATCGGAAGGAAGTGACCGGCGGGCTGGATGATACCCAATTGCGCACCCTTTCCGAGCGACTGAATTATCTGCGTGAGCTTGAGGCCCGGCGCGAGGCGATTCTGTCCTCGATCAAGGATCAGGGGAAACTGACGGACGATCTGGTGAAATCGATCGCCCAAGCCGAAACCAAGGCGCAGTTGGAAGACATTTATCTGCCGTACAAGCCCAAACGCCGGACCAAGGCGATGATTGCCCGCGAGAATGGTCTGGAGCCGCTGGCCGATGCGATTCTGTCGGGCCGGTTGGCTGAACCAGAAGGGCTGGCTGAAGGGTATCTGATTGAGGCTGTCCCCACGACCAAAGACGCGCTGAATGGTGCACGGGACATCATCACAGAGCGGCTTACCGAAAACGCTGCTTTGCTGGGAGAGCTCCGAAACTTCATGCAACGTGAGGCGTTGCTGAGCGCAAAGGTCGTCGAGGGCAAGGAACAGGAAGGTGCCAAGTTCAGCGATTACTTTGATCATTCCGAGCTTTGGTCGAAAACCCCGTCGCATCGAGCGCTGGCGTTGTTGCGCGCCTCGAAGGAAGGGATCGTAACGCTCGACATTGCTCCCGAACCCGAAGCGGGAGCCGCGCGGGCCGAGGCCATGGTTGCGGCTCATCTGAACACGCGCGGTGATACTCCTGGTGACAAGTGGCTACGCAAGGTCGCGGGCTGGACATGGCGGGTCAAGCTATCGCTTTCGATGATGGTCGAGCTGATGGCCGACCTGCGCAGCCGCGCACAAGACGAGGCAATTCAAGTGTTTTCGCGCAACCTAAAGGATCTGCTATTCGCTGCTCCGGCGGGGGCACGTCCGACGCTTGGGTTGGATCCCGGCATTCGCACCGGGGTTAAAGCCGCCGTGGTGGATGCAACCGGCAAGGTGGTTGCAACGGATACGCTATATCCGTTTCAGCCCAAGAATGATCTGCGTGGTGCACAAGCGGCAATCCTGAACCTTATCACTACACATAAAATCGAGCTTATTGCCATCGGCAACGGCACAGCCAGCCGCGAGACTGAGCGTTTGGTGGCCGATACGCTGTCGCTTCTGCCCAAGACCGTCAAAGCGCCCACCAAGGTCGTCGTTTCCGAGGCTGGAGCCTCGGTCTACTCGGCATCCGAGCTTGCCGCGCGCGAATTTCCCGACCTCGACGTCTCGCTACGTGGAGCGGTCTCGATTGCCCGCCGGCTACAGGATCCCTTGGCTGAACTGGTCAAGATAGAACCCAAGAGCATCGGCGTCGGCCAGTATCAGCACGATGTGGATCAGCACCGCTTGTCACAGTCACTGGAGTCGGTGATCGAAGATGTGGTGAACGCTGTGGGCGTGGATCTGAATACCGCTTCAGCCCCCTTGCTTTCTCACGTCTCGGGTCTGGGACCGGGATTGGCCGAGGCGATCGTCACGCACCGAGATATTCATGGTGCCTTTGCGTCTCGCAAGGATTTGCTGAAGGTGGCCCGCCTTGGTCCGCGCGCCTTCGAGCAGTGTGCAGGTTTCCTGCGAGTTCGTGACGGTTCAGAGCCTCTGGATGCCTCCTCGGTTCACCCCGAGGCTTACGATGTCGCCCGTCAGGTAGTGGCAGCATGTGGGCGCGACATTCGCCAAATCATGGGGCATGAAGGCGCGCTGAAAAACCTGCGCGCCGAGCAGTTTGTGAGTGAAACCTTCGGCTTGCCTACGGTTCGGGATATTTTCACCGAATTGGAGAAGCCCGGCCGAGACCCGCGACCCAGTTTCAAAACAGCGTCGTTTACGGACGGGGTTGAGGAAATCACGGACCTGAAGCCCGGGTTGGTGCTGGAGGGTACCGTCACCAACGTCGCCGCCTTCGGCGCGTTTGTCGACATTGGCGTGCATCAGGACGGGTTGGTTCATGTCAGCCAACTGGCCGATCGGTTCGTGAAGGACCCGCATGAGGTGGTCAAAACCGGGCAAGTTGTCAAAGTGACGGTGGTCGAAGTCGACGTTCCACGTAAGCGCATTGGGCTGTCCATGCGCAAGGACGGTGGCGCTTCGGCACGCGAGGGCAATGCACTCCGTGGCAAGGGCAAACCGGCACGAACACCCAAGCCAGGGGAACAGCGGCGCAGCCATGGGGGTCAGAGCACCCAGAACGGGGCCTTTGGTGACGCTCTTAGAGACGCCTTCAATAAACGTTAGGCGGCAACCCTGTCATAGGGCTAAATACGAGGCGTGTTTCTGCATGACCTACATTCACCTAAGCCCCGGCAGACAGAAAGAAAAGCAGGGCGCTAACATTCGGGTGTTGCAACTCGGACCATGATCTGGATGATGCTGGCCCATGATGGCCGATAAATTCGGTCAACCGTATGAAAATGCGGCCACAACAAAAACTGGGGAGACGACTTATGTCATTCAAAACTCTGATGCTTGCCGCCAGTGCAACGGCGATGATCGCGGCGGGCGCTTCGGCGGAGACGCTGCGATGGGCCCGTGCAGGTGATGCGCTGACGCTGGACCCGCATGCGCAAAACGAAGGCCCGACCTCGGCCATGGCGCACCAGATCATGGAAACGCTGGTCATGCGTGATCACTCAGGTGCACTGGTTCCATCGCTGGCGACCGAATGGGCACCATCGGAAGAAAATCCGAATGTCTGGGTGTTCAAACTGCGCGAGGGCGTTACCTTCCACGACGGAGCCGAGTTCGACAGCGAGGATGTCGTGTTTTCGCTGAACCGCGCAATGACGCCGGATTCGGATTACAAGGAACTGTTGGCCTCTGTGAAAGAGGTGCGTGCGCCCGACAAGTTCACGATCGAGATCGAAACTGACGGCCCGAACCCGATCATGCCCAACAATCTGACCAACATGTTCATGATGGACAAAGGTTGGGCCGAGGCAAACAACGCCGTCAAGGTTCAGGACTATGAGGGCGGCGAAGACACGTTTGCGGCCAAGAACGCCAATGGCACCGGTCCCTACAAGCTGGTCAGCCGCGAGCCCGACGTGAAAACCGTCCTGGCCGCCTATGACGGCTATTGGGGCAAGGATGAGTTCCCGCTGCAGGTGACCGAGATCATCTATACCCCGATCCAGAACGCCGCGACCCGTGTTGCCGCGCTGCTGTCGGGTGAGGTTGATTTCATTCAGGACGTGCCCGTACAGGACCTCGAGCGTGTAGCCGGAACCGATGGTCTGGACGTACGCACCGCGCCGCAGAACCGGGTGATTTTCTTTGGCATGAACATGGGCGATGCTGATCTGACCTCGGACAATGTGGATGGTAAGAACCCGCTGGCTGATGTCCGCGTTCGACAGGCGATGTCAAAGGCGATCAATCGTGATGCGATCAAACAGGTCGTGATGCGTGGTCAGTCTGCTCCTGCTGGCATGATCTCACCTCCATTTGTGAATGGTTGGGATGCAGATATGGATGCGTCCTCGTCAACCGATATCGAAGGGGCCAAGGCGTTGATGGCCGAAGCAGGCTATCCTGATGGATTCTCGCTGACCCTGAACTGCCCGAATGACCGCTACATCAATGATGAGGCGATCTGTCAGGCAGCGGTTGGAATGCTGGCCCAGATCGGCGTCACAGTTAACCTGGACGCCAAACCGAAAGCCCAGCACTTCCCGTTGATCAACAACCTAGAAACAGATTTCTACATGCTGGGCTGGGGTGTTCCGACTTATGACTCGGAGTACATCTTCAACTTCCTCGTCCATTCGAAGGGCGAAAAGTACGGCTCGTGGAATGGCACACGCTACTCCAACCCGGATCTGGATGCCAAAATCGTGGCCCTTGCCTCTGAAACTGATTTACCCGCACGTGATCAGCAGATCGGTGATATCTGGCAGGTTGTTCAGGATGAACAGCTCTATATCCCGATCCACCATCAGGTGTTGAACTGGGGCATGAAATCGGGCGTGGGCACCATCGTCGAGCCGGAAGATTCACCGAAGATCAAATACTTTGAGATGAACTAAACTATCCTCTGTGATGGTATGCAGGGCGCGGAAACGCGCCCTGTTCTTGTTTGCGCCGTCGGTAACGGACCTGTGATCTCGGTGCAGGAACGGCTTTACGTGGCAGCGAAAAAGCTGGATTGTTTCAGCGCTAACAGGGAGATTTCGCCATGATCCTCAGAAACAGTGCAATCGGCCTGACCATGTTGCTTGCAAGCGCCGCGCAGGCGGCCGAATTTAAGTGGGCCTCGACCACCGATCCGCAGACCATGGACCCTCACGCTGTCAACTCGGCCCCAGTTCTCGGGTTCCTGAACAACGTCTACGAAGGGCTGGTCCGCCGCGGTAAGGATATGAGCGTTGAGCCCGCGTTGGCTGTCAGTTGGGAGCCAATCGGCGACGGCGAAGGATGGCGGTTCAATCTGCGTCAGGGCGTGACCTTTCACGACGGAAGCAGCTTTGACGCGCAAGATGTGCTGTTCAGCTACCAACGCGCCTCGGGTGAGGCGGCGGACACGCGCAGTTGGTTCGCTCCTGTCAGTGACGTCATTGTAGTTGATGACTACACCGTTGATATCATGACCACAGCACCTAACCCGCTGTTTCCGTCATCGATTGCCAACTGGATGATCATGGATCAAGACTGGACTGAGGCCAACGACGCCGTGGTCCCCGACAAAGAAACCGGAAACTACGCCACCATCAACGCCAACGGCACCGGCGCGTTCAAGGTGACCGAGCGCGAGCCGGGTCTTAAGACCGTGTTGGAACCTTATGAAGGCTGGTGGGGGGATGTTGAACACAACATCACCCGTGCAGAATTTAATCCGATCCAAAATCCTGCCACGGCCGTAGCGGCGCTTCTATCGGGCGATGTGGACATGATCAACCCGGTCCCCATTCAGGACGTCGCACGGCTGCAGCAGAACGCAGAGGTCGATGTCATCCAGGGCATTGAAGCGCGTGTGATCATGCTGGGCTTCGACCACGAGGCTGACACGCTGAAATACACAGTCGATGCGGGCAAACCCAACCCGTTCCGTGACGCGCGCGTGCGGCAGGCAGTTGCGCAAGCGGTGAATGTCGACGCCATTCTGGCCACGATCATGCGCGGAAATGCCGAGCCCGCATCGCAGCTCGTCAGCCCAGCCATGAGCGGGTTCTCCGAAGCCAACGCCGGACGCCCCGCGTTTGATGTGGAAGCTGCCAAGTCCCTGCTGGCCGAGGCCGGATATGCAGATGGTTTCTCATTTGGCCTGAAATGCCCCAATGACCGCTATCTTAATGACGAGGCCGTCTGTCAGGCCGTCGTTGGTATGCTGGCTCAGATCGGGATCACCGCCGAGCTGGACGCGATGCCAGTGCGGAACTATTGGCCGGAACTGCGCGAAGATAATTACGACATGTACCTGCTGGGCTGGAGCCCCGGTACGTTCGACGCCGAGCATCCGGTCCGGTTCCTTGTCGCAACCCCGAACGAAGAGAAAAAGCTGGGTAGCTGGAACTTCGGCGGCTTCTCGAATGCACGTGTCGATGAGCTGTTGCCGATGATCCAGTCAGAACTGGATGAGGCCAAGCGTCAGGCGATGCTGGACGAGGTTACCCAAATCTATCAGGACGAACACGTTTATGTGCCGATGTATGTCCAGCCGTTGGTTTGGGGCACGCGCAGCAATGTCGAGGTCACGCAGCGTCCGGACAACTTCTTCCTGCTGCGTTGGGTGAATGTGAATTGATCGGCGGCAACGTCGCGTTGGGTTGACAGCACTCTCTTGACCATCTGGTCAAGGTCGGCCTAGAGAGACCGATCTACGAGGGAAACATATGTTCGCATATATCGTCAGACGGATGTTCCAGTCCGTCATAGTGCTGTTGGTCGTGGGGTTGGTCGCCTTTTCGATGTTCCGATTTGTTGGCGACCCGATCGACAACATGCTGGGGCAAGAGCGCACGCAGGCCGACATTGACCGCCTACGGACCGAACTTGGGTTGGACCAACCCTTTGTTGTGCAATACGCCAAGTTCCTGCAAGGCGCTGTTCAGGGCAATTTCGGTGTGTCTTATCGCCAGGGGCGACCGGTCTCGACCATCCTGGTGGAGCGCGCTCCGGCGACGTTGGAATTGGCCTTTGTGTCCGGCTTTCTTGCGATCACGATGGGCATTGCCCTCGGTGTCTTTACTGCAATCCGACGACAAGGGATCGCTGCCAATGTGATCATGACTGTTTCCTTGATCGGGGTTTCGCTGCCGACGTTCCTCATAGGTATCCTGCTGATCTATGTTTTCTCGGTTGAACTTGACCTACTGCCCAGTTTCGGGAGGGGCGAGACCGTTATGATTGGCAGTTGGTCCACCGGGTTTCTGACGACCTCGGGGCTCAAGGCGTTGATATTGCCTGCAATCACGCTGGGCCTCTATCAAATGACACTGATTATGCGGCTTGTCCGGTCCGAGATGCTGGAGGTTCTGCGCGCCGACTATGTCCGCTTTGCCCGCGCCCGAGGGCTGTCGGACCGGGTGATCAATTTCCGCCACGCGCTGAAGAACACTCTTGTGCCGGTGATCACCATCACGGGCCTGCAGCTGGGGTCGATCATCGCTTTTGCCATCATCACCGAAACGGTGTTCCAATGGCCGGGCGTGGGACTGCTGTTCATCAACGCGATCCAGTTCGTGGATATCCCCGTTATGGCTGCCTATCTGATGCTGATCTCAGTGATGTTCGTGACAATCAACCTGATTGTCGACCTTCTGTACTATGCCATTGACCCGCGCCTGCGTGTCGACGCGAGGGCCACATGACCGAAACGATGGAAACCCCGAAAGTCGCGCCTAAATCGCGCACGGCCAAGTTCTGGGATAGCGATTTCGCTTGGTCGTTCCGGCACTCTCCCGTAGCCATGATCGCATCTTTGGTCGTGGTCATTCTGGTGCTGGCGGCGATCTTTGCCCCGCTGATCGCGCCATATAACCCGTTCGATCCAGCAACACTGAACCTGATGAACGGGTTCACACCACCAGGTACGCCCAATGCGTTCACGCAAGAGACCTTTTTACTAGGCACAGATGACCAAGGGCGCGATGTGTTCTCGACCATCCTCTACGGGTTGCGCATTTCATTGTTCGTAGGTGCCTCTGCTGTGCTTCTTGCCTTGATCATCGGCGTGATCCTCGGTCTGATCGCTGCGTATTTCGGAGGTTGGATCGAGACGCTGATCATGCGTATCGCAGACGTGCAGCTGACGTTCCCGGCCATTCTGGTCGCGATGCTAATCTTTGGGATCGCCAAAGGGATCACTCCGCCGGAATACCGCGATGAGATGGCAATCTATGTTCTCATCATCGCAATTGCGTTGTCGGACTGGGTGCAGTTCGCACGCGTCGTCCGTGGTGCTGCTCTGGTTGAGAAAAACAAGGAATATGTACAAGCCGCGCGCCTGATCGGGCGTGGATCGTTCCCGATCATGTTCCGTCACATCCTACCCAATGTCCTTAGCCCGGTTCTGGTCATCGCCACCATCTCGCTGGCGCTGGCGATAATTGCCGAAGCCACATTGAGTTTTCTGGGTGTGGGCGCTCCCCCGACCCAGCCGTCGCTGGGAACACTAATCCGGATCGGGCAAGGCTTCTTGTTCTCGGGCGAATGGTGGATTTTGTTCTTCCCGGCATGCACGCTTCTGGCCCTCGCCCTGTCGGTCAACTTGTTGGGCGACTGGCTGCGCGACGCGCTGAACCCAAAACTGCGGTGATTTCATGAGCCTTCTGACCATCCAAGACCTCACCGTCGAATTCCCGACCCGCCGCCAGCTATTTACCGCAGTGGACCACGCCAGCCTTTCTGTAGAACCCGGCGAAATCCACGGGCTTGTGGGCGAATCCGGGGCAGGTAAATCCACCATCGGCGCTGCCGTGATGGGCCTTCTGGAACGCCCAGGTCGCATTGCCAGCGGCCAGATTAAGCTGGGCGGCGATAAGATCAGCGGCATCGATGCCGAGGCGATGCGCGGGCTGCGCGGCAAGAAGATCTCGATGATCTTTCAAGACCCGCTTACGTCGCTGAACCCGCTATTTACAGTGCGCGAACAACTGGTCGAGACGATCCAGGCCCATCTGGGTGGATCCGAGGCCGAAGCAAGCATGCGCGCCCGTGATTTGATCGACCGCGTTGGCATCCCAGACCCGGATACTCGGCTGGATCAGTACCCGCACCAGTTCTCGGGCGGCATGCGGCAACGCGTGGTGATTGCTCTGGCACTTTGCACCGAACCGGATGTGATCATCGCCGATGAACCCACGACAGCTTTGGATGTTTCGGTTCAGGCCCAGATTCTGGACCTTATCAAGGAACTGGCACAAGAGCGTCAGGTGGGTGTCATCCTGATCACCCATGATATGGGCGTGATCGCCGATACAACTGACCGCGTGACCGTGATGTATGCGGGCAAGGTGGTTGAAAGCGGCACCACGGCACAGGTGATGGGCCAGCCGCAACACGAATACACCAAGTCCCTGATCGCCGCCGTACCACGCCCGACGCTGAAACTGCATCGCTTCCCTCAGATCAGCTATGGCGGGCGTGAAACGCGTTTCGCGATCGAGGATATGGCACGCCACTGGCCCAAGGTGAATAACGACGCCAGCAAACCGATCTTTGAAATCCGCGACCTGACCAAGAAATTCCTGCAAAAGCGTGGATTACTGCCTTGGGATCGTACCTACTTCACCGCTGTCGACAACGTCAGCTTTGACATTCGCGCGGGCGAAGTCTTTGGGGTTGTCGGCGAGTCCGGATCGGGCAAGTCCACCGTCGCGCGTATGATCGCAGGGCTTTATCCAGTGGACGGTGGCACCATCACCTTTGACGGGCAACTGGTTAGCGATCTAAGCAATCGTGCGGTGCAGGAAGAGTACCGCAAGAACATCCAGATGATCTTTCAGGACCCCTACTCGTCTCTCAATCCGCGTATGCGGGTGGATGATATTGTGGCTGAGCCGATCCGCCATCACCGCCTGATGGAAGGTGCCGACGTCAAGCGCCGCGTGGACGAATTGCTGGATCAAGTGGGTTTGGGGTCAGAGGCCGGGCTGAAATATCCGCATGAGTTCTCGGGCGGTCAGCGCCAGCGTATTTCGATTGCCCGCGCATTGGCGACACAACCCCGGTTCCTGATCTGCGATGAGCCCACAAGCGCGCTCGACGTTTCAATCCAGGCGCAGATTTTGAACATCCTGAAAGACCTGCAAGAGCATCTGGGCCTGACCATGCTGTTCATCAGCCACGACCTACCTGTGGTGCGCCAGATGTGTGACCGAGTTGCGGTCATGAAACAGGGACAAATCGTCGAGGTTCAGGACACCAGCGATCTGTTTGCCAGTCCGAAAACCGAATACGCGCAAGAACTGTTACGGTTGATGCCGAAACTCGATGACCTGTCGACTGACGGGCTTGGGGTCGAAGCAGGATAGGGCCGCGACACCCGTTGCAGGCGCTCCGTGACTAGAGGCCTTGTTCGAATGCCCGGAACTCGGCAGCGATAGCCGCAGCTGCTATCGCCAGCAGACGCTCGCCATCCTGAGGATTGGCCAAAGCTGAATGCGATCCAACGCGGCCATCCGGGAAGTCCGCGCGATGCTCGTCAGGTGGACCATGGCGATCCCCTGCGTGATCCCGGATGTATTCGGCGCTGAGTTTCTGGGGCGGCTCAGCGGCCTGATTGGCAGGCAATGGTCCAAGCAAAGACTGGGTTATGGCAATCTCCGAGGGGGTGGCGTGCATCCCTTCCCAATCTCCATAGAGCTGCTGTCGCAGAACATTCACTGCGTTCGGCTCCCACCAGCTACGGATCAGCAATTGACCATCGGCAATTTCGCTTTCGATCTGCCGAAGAGGCGCCAGATTGGCCCCGTGCCCATTCACTATGAACACTCCAACGAAACCTTGCTCCAAGAGCCCCCGGATCACCTCATCTGCGATGGTGCGAAAGGTTTCGGCTGAAATAGACACCGTTCCGGGAAATCCCGCGTTGAAAGGCGCTGGCGTGTAGGCCAGCGCCGGAGCGACGATACCCTCGCATTGCATGGCGGCAGCGAGCGCGACAGCCTCGGCGCAAATCGTGTCGGTGCCAATGCGACCCATCGGGCCGTGCTGCTCGGTCGATCCAACCGGCAGCAACACGGCCGCACCAGCATTGATACGAGTGTCAACCTCGTACCATGTCATGTGCTCAAGTTTCATGACTTTGAAAACTCTCGCAGGCGCTCCAGTTACTAGGGCCTCTGATCAGAGACCCCAGCGTTCCCGGTTTTCGTCAAAGAAGCCTTGGGCTTTTTTCACTTCAATCCAGTTGTTCACATAGTTGATCCAGACCTGATCGCTTTGCGGCAACAGCATCGC
The DNA here is from genome assembly GCF_056539785.1 of Ruegeria sp. B11. NCBI lineage: Bacteria > Pseudomonadati > Pseudomonadota > Alphaproteobacteria > Rhodobacterales > Roseobacteraceae > Ruegeria > Ruegeria sp. B11. The sequence goes on from NZ_JBQFVO010000002.1 coordinate 439,427, forward strand.
GATGGGAGAAGGAGAACGTGGACCGGCATTCTTGACGCGGACGACCGGGAACTTTGCTTCAAGGGTCGATCCCTCGATATTCGAGGTTATGAACACATCTGCACGACCGGCCAAGACCTCCTGAAAACCACGTGCAGGAGCTTCGACCACTTTGATATCCGCATCGGGGAACCATTCGCGCACGCGCTTTTCAAAGGTGGTGCCCAGGGTAGTAGCAACCTTCACGTCTGGCTTGTTGATCGAGTCGTAGCCATCAAATTTGTCGACCTTTTCCTTGGTTGTGTAGGGAAACAACTCAACCGCGATGTAACTGTCGGAAAACCCTGCAACTTTCATGCGCGGAGGTGAGATCGAAGCCGAACCGGTGATGTGGTACTTCCCCGCTACCACACCATTGACCAATGTTTTCCAGTCGGTGGGCACATATTCGACCTCAACACCCAGATCAGCGGCCAGCGCGTTCATGATGTCGATATCATAGCCTTTATAGCTGTTAGTCGCCGGATCGCGCAGTGACATCGGGTTCCAGTCACCGGTTGTCCCCACTTTCAGCACGCCGTCATCCAAAATCTCATTCAGAGCCGACTGAGCTTGCGCAGCGCCGCTGATCACAAGACCGAGCGCAGCCGCAGCCGCGACTTTAACAAAACGTTTCATGTGGTTCTCCCGTTGGTGGCGTTAGTCTTTTCATCACGACATTGCTTCTTGATTTAAGCGTAAAGAAAAAGATAACCTCAAGCAACTAATTAACTCATAGTAATCACAAGTGGGCCAGCAGATGCCAAACGCAGCGATCGAGCTTGTCGACGTAGACAAGTGGTTTGGCACATTTCACGTGCTCAAGAACATCAACCTGACAGTAAACAGTGGTGAAAAGGTTGTGATCTGCGGCCCATCCGGATCGGGTAAATCAACGGTCGTAAGATGCATCAATCAGCTTGAGAAACATCAAAAGGGCACCATCCGCATCGATGGGGTCGAACTGAACGATGATGCCAAATCTGCAGCCACCATCCGGTCAGAAGTTGGCATGGTGTTCCAGCAATTCAATCTGTTCCCGCATCTAACAGTGCTGGAAAACCTGACCCTTGGCCCCATCAAGGCCCGCGGGTTGAGCCGAAAAGAAGCCGAGGACAAAGCGCGCCACTACCTCGAACGTGTTCATATACCCGATCAGGCCGACAAGCGCCCGATACAGCTTTCGGGTGGACAGCAGCAGCGAGTGGCAATTGCCCGTTCGCTTTGCATGGAGCCCCGGGTCCTTTTGTTCGACGAACCCACCTCGGCGCTCGACCCTGAGATGATCTCCGAGGTGCTCGACGTGATGGTCGAACTTGCCGAGGAAGGCATGACCATGGTTGTGGTGACCCATGAGATGGGATTTGCCCGAAAAGTGGCCGACAACATGGTGTTCATGGATGCAGGCGAGATTGTCGAACAAGGTAAGCCCGAGCATTTCTTCACCAATCCAAAGTCTGAGCGGTGTCAGAAATTCCTGAGCCAAATTCTGCAGCATTGAGTTGGGTCCGATGAAAAAAACACTTCTCTTCCTTCCCCTTTTCTTGCTGATCACGGGCTGTTCGTCCTCACAGACCTGGGGTTGGTACGTCATTGACCCAACCACGGCTTCAGGCTGGACCAATGTAAAATTCCTGATTTCGGGCATGGGTGCGACCATTCAGATTTCGCTGATTGCGGCGATTTTGTCGATTGTCATCGGGCTGCTGGTCGCCCTGCCCGGTTTATCGGAAAAGCGCGGCTGGCGGCTGTTAAACCGCATATATGTCGAGTTCGTTCGCTCGATCCCTCTGTTGCCTATGCTGTTTTGGGTGTTCTACGGATTGCCGATTGTCTTTCAGTCGATGGGTATGGACATCCCAATCGATCCCTTCTGGGGCGCAATTATCACCCTTGCGATATCGGACAGCGCCTTTACCGCCGAGATCTACCGTGCCGGTATACAATCTATCGCCAAAGGGCAAAGCGAGGCGGCGCAGACGATTGGCCTGAACTATTTTCAGACCATGCGCTATGTGATCCTGCCGCAAGCGATCCGGCGCATTCTGCCACCGCTGGCCAACCAGTTCATCTACATCGTGAAGATGAGCGCATTCGCCAGCGTCATCGGCATGCAAGAACTGACACGCCGTGCGAATGAGCTGGTAGTGACGGAATACCGCCCGCTTGAGATCTATACCTTGTTGATCTTCGAGTATCTGGTGCTGGTACTGATCATCAGCGCCGGTGTGCGTTGGCTCGAGCGCCGGATGGGCGCAGATGAGCGCGGATAAGGAGCATAAGATGGACTGGAAAGACTTCATGGCCGAGACCGAGGCCAATATTGGTGCAATCTCGAAAGAAGTGCCCGAAACCGTGCGTGGTTTCGGCATCATGGGTAAGGCGGCCAAAACAGATGGTGCGCTGAGTGAAAAAACAAAGGAATTCATTGCGTTGGGGATTGCCATCGCGACGCGCTGCGACAGTTGCATCGGCTTCCATATCCGCTCATTGGTGCGGCTGGGTGCGACCCGCGAAGAGCTGTGCGAAGCGCTGGCAATGGCCACCTATATGGGCGGCGGCCCGTCTTACGCCTACAGCGCCAAGGCGTTGAAGGCGTTTGATGTGTTTTCAGAGTAATAGACCGGTACGCGGTCCGATTTCATTGGATGGTTCTTGCCATGGCAGTCACCGAAATCCGTAATGAAGGGATGCGAATTGGTGGCGAGATCATCATTACCGCTGAGACCATCCCGGTTCACTACCCCTATACCAATGAGGTCGTGGGCCATGTGCCCGCTGGGCAGGCTGAACACGCGCGCCGCGCCTTCGAAATTGCGGCCCACTACAAGCCCGAACTGACTCGCTATGAACGCAGCCAAATCCTGCAACGGGCTGGAGAGCTGATTGGTGAACGTCGCGATTACCTCGCCAAATGGCTGGTGCTTGAGCTTGGCATCTGCCATCAACACGCGATCTACGAGACCAAGCGCGCGCAGGATGTCTTTCAATTTGCGGCGGCCGAGGCACTGAAGGATGATGGCGAAATCTTTGCGTGCGATCTGACCCAAAATGGTAAAGCCCGCAAGATTTTCACGATGCGCGAGCCTGTGACCGCAATCAGCGCGATCACTCCATTCAACCATCCACTCAACATGGTCAGCCACAAGGTTGCTCCGTCGATCGCCACCAATAACTGCATGGTCTGCAAACCGACCGAGTTGACGCCTCTGACCTGCCTGACGCTGGCCGATATCCTTTATGAGGCAGGCCTGCCGCCTGAGATGTTTCAGGTGGTCACTGGCTGGCCACAGGACATTGGGAATGAGATGATCACCAATGAAAACATCGACATCATAACCTTCACCGGTAGTGTTCGCGTGGGCAAGATGATCGCAGAGAAGGCGGTTTACAAACGTCAGGCGCTGGAGTTGGGAGGTAATGATCCACTGATTGTTCTGAATGACCTCAACGATGCCGATCTAGACAGGGCAGCAACGATCGCCGTAGCCGGGGCCACCGGCAATTCGGGACAACGCTGCACTGCGATCAAGCGAATACTGGTGCAAGAGAGTGTCGCGGACACCTTTGTGCCTTTGGTGCTGGAGAAGGCCAAAAAGATCAGATTCGGAGATCCGCAGGATCCTGAGACCGAGCTGGGTTGTGTGATCCACGAGGATGCGGCCAAGCTTTTCGAAGATCGTGTTCACTTGGCCCAGAAAGAGGGAGCAGAAGTCCTTTACCATCCCGGACGTCAGGGCGCGCTGCTGCCGCCGATCGTGGTCGACGACGTTCCCCACGACTCTGCGTTAGTGATGGAGGAAACTTTCGGCCCCATTATTCCCATCATTCGCGTGCCCGACGACGATGACGAGGTCATGCGCATCTCGAACTCTACTGTGTACGGCCTGTCGTCGGGGGTATGTACCAATGACCTGAACCGCGCAATTGCCTACATCAATGGGCTGAGCGTGGGCACCTGCAATATCTGGGAACAACCCGGATACCGTATCGAAATGTCCCCCTTTGGCGGCATCAAGGATTCGGGCAATGGTGTCAAAGAAGGGGTCATCGAGGCCATCAGGTTCTTTACGAATGTCAAAACCTACTCGCTTCCTTGGCCCGGTTGAAGGCTTGTTGAAGATTGCAATGCACACCACCAGTGATGCATGCTCGCTCAGCCAAGAAATGACCGCTTGAGCCCTTCGGCTCTTGGCGTCATATGTGCCTTCGAACGCACGCGCGATGCCCCGAAACAAGGAAATACCTCATGCAAAAGGTTCTGATCACAGGTACTGCCGGATTTATCGGGTTCCATCTTGCCAAACTTTTGCTTGAGAACGGTTGCCGGGTTCATGGCTTTGACGGGATGACTGATTATTACGATGTCCGCCTCAAACAGAGCCGACATGCGCTGTTGCTGGAGAACCCAAATTTTTCGTGCGATGAAGGGATGCTGGAAGATACCGCCAAGTTCGACCAGATCGCTGATGCTTTTGAACCGGACGTGATCATCCATCTCGCAGCGCAAGCTGGCGTCCGATATAGCCTGGAAAACCCGCGCGCCTATGTCGAAAGCAATGTTGTCGGGACGTTCAACGTTATGGAAGCTGCGCGGCGGCACAAAGTGCGGCATCTGCTGATGGCTTCGACTTCGTCGATCTACGGGGCAAATCCTGACATGCCCTTCGACGAGTGCGAAAAAGCAGATCATCAACTCACTATGTACGCAGCCACCAAAAAGGCAAATGAAGCGATGGGACACTCCTATGCCCATCTTTGGAATATTCCGACAACAATGTTCCGCTTCTTCACAGTCTACGGTCCTTGGGGGCGCCCGGACCTTGCGTTCTTCAAATTCACGGACGCGATCCTCAACGACCGCCCGATAGACATCTACAACCACGGCGACATGTATCGTGATTTCACCTATGTGGATGACCTGGTGCGCGCAATCTCTCTGCTGATCGACGTTGTGCCTGTTCGCCCCAAAGCCCCCGAAGACATCGCCGAAGGTGACAGCCTGAGCCCGGTCGCTCCCTATCGCATAGTGAACATTGGAAATTCAGACAAAGTGCGTTTGTTGGATTTCATCGACGCCATCGAAGAAAGCCTCGGCAAACCCGCGATCCGAAACTATATGGAGATGCAGTTGGGCGATGTGCCTGCAACTTGGGCCAATGCCGATCTGCTGCATCGCCTGACCGGTTATCGCCCAAAAACCGAAATCAGGGACGGCATACAGGCCTTCGTGGACTGGTATCGCGCATATTACGGTAAATAGAACCTGCGAACCTGCCTAAACCTGAATTCGCCGGCCCCAGCACCGATTAAACCGTCAGCGCGATCAGATCGCTTTTTTCAGTGCCTCGATTATCTGCTCTTGCGAATTCTCCTGCAGATACGGGTGCATCGGCAGGCTAATCACTGTTGCGGCGGCCTGATCGCCAACAGGCAAATCGGCATTTGGGTCAGAAACAGCTGGTTGCTTGTTCAACGGCAGTGGATAATGCACAGCGGTCGGAACCCCGGCGTCTTTGAGCTTAGCTTGCACATCCTCACGATTGTCCACGCGTATCGTGTACTGCGCCCAGGCGCTGGTCGCCCCCTCCATCAGCGTCGGAGCGGCGATATTGGTTTCCTTCAGTAGCACTTTGTAACGGTCCGCGACGGTGTCTCGCAGGACCAGTTCATCCTCGAAAATATCCAGCTTGCACAGCAGGATCGCAGCCTGCAATGTGTCCAGACGGCTGTTAACGCCAACCCTGATATGGTGATAACGCCGGTCCTGCCCGTGCCGGGCTATCTGGCGAAGAATGATGCTCAGATCATCGTCCGAGGTGAAGATAGCACCACCATCGCCGTAGCAGCCAAGGGGTTTCGATGGAAAAAAGCTGGTGCAGGAAATCGTTGACAGGTTTCCTGACCGTTTGCCACGCAAAGATCCGCCAAAGCTCTGAGCAGCATCCTCGATGACAGGTAAGCCGTTTGCCACAGCTACCTCGTTAATTCGTTCGAAATCAGCAGGTTGGCCATACAGCGACACCGGTATAATTGCCTTTGTCCGGGGTGTGATCGCAGCGTCAAGCTTGTTGGGATCAAGGTTATAACTAGTCTGGTCGATATCGACATAAACCGGCTTTGCGCCCAGCAATCTGACGGCTTCAGCCGTGGCGATATATGAAAATCCGGGCGTGACGACCTCATCCCCCGGCCCGACCTCAAGCGCCATCAAGGCAATTTGCAATGCATCCGTTCCATTGGCGCAAGTGATGCAATGTTTAGCTCCCGTAAAGGCAGTCAGCCGTGCCTCTAGTTCAGCCACTTCTGGGCCAAGAATGTACTTTCCATGTGCCAACACATTGGCAATGCCAGCATCAAGCTGATCCTTGATACGTTTCTGTTGTTCCGCCAGGTCAATAAATTGCATCGCTAAAACGCCCTATTGGTTCTTGAGGAATTTCTGCAAGCTGTACCTCTGCAGTTTCCCATACATAATCCGGCACCGCTCGACCATGTTTATTCGTCGGCAAAGACTTAATACAACGGGTCTGTTTGGCACGAATTACCGCAGTACTAATAACTGGGCGGACCGTTTCCCTGTATTGCCCAGTGCCCAAAACGTCATGGGTGGTGGGATAACATGCAGACGATCCGTTTGATCAGAGTACCGTGCTGCTCATCAGCTTCGGATGCTGCTCACCTTTGCTTGCTTCGATCGAGGCATTGCGGATATGGCTGACCATCGCAATAGCAGGCCGGTTTTCATTCAATCCAAACCCGTTCCCGTTCAGAATCTCTTCGTAGCTTCGCGTGTGCAAGTCGGCAAATCCGCCCGAGAATTCGATCTCTTCCCCATCAATAGTGATGGAGCGATAGGTTCTGGCTCCGGTTTCTCGCGCCTCTGCAGGAACGTCATTTACGTCCAGCGACAAGAACCAACGGCACCGGGCGTGTTCAAACTCAAGATAGCCCGCGGCCTTGGTCGGGGCATTGAGATGCACATGGTTCGCCTGAAGGTCTCCGAAGAGGAAGTGCAGCATGTCAAAGAAATGCACGCCGATGTTGGTGGCAATACCGCCAGATTTGCGGACATCCCCTTTCCAGCTCTCCAGATACCAACGTCCACGGGACGTGATGTAAGTCAGATCGACCTCGTACTTGGTATCCTTGGGGCTGTTTCGAATCTTGTCCCTAAGAGCAATGATCGAGGGATGTACGCGCAACTGCAGGATCGTGTTTACGGTCTGTCCGGTCGCCTGTTCGATCGCTTCCAGGCCATCGATATCCTCTGGGTTCAATACCAGCGGCTTCTCACAGATCGCATCGGCGCCTGAACGAAGGGCAAACCGCATGTGGCTGTCGTGGAGGTAATTCGGCGAGCAGATCGAGACATAATCAATTTTGCCCGCTTCGCTGCAACGTAACATGTCAACATAGCGATCAAAACGCTCAAACTCTGTGAAAAAATGTGCATCAGGGAAGTGGCTATCGATAATTCCAACGGAGTCGCTTGTGTCCAGAGCAGCCAACAACGTGTTTCCGGTATCCGTTATCGCCTTCATGTGGCGCGGCGCGATGTATCCTGCGGTTCCTATTAATGCAAAGTTGCTCATTCGGTGCGTCCCAAGTGCTCAAATTGTGCTACAGCGCTTCCAAGAAATTCTTTGGGAAGTCAATAGTGGAAGGCATTTCAAGCATCGCCAATCAAGCTGGAAACCCCGATCAACCTCTGTTAGAGCGGTTCGGAATTGTCAGAGCTAGATTGATCTTCGACCGATGTCAGACACCCGCCCGAAATCTCAAAAAACCGTATTCTGTCTTACCTACCACGAGATAACGGCGGATGCGCGTGTTCTCAAAGAAGCGCGCGCGCTTCAAGTAGCGGGTCATAACGTACATATCTTCTGCGACTGGCCAGGGGGCTTGCCGCAAGAAGACAGCATCGATGGCATTCGGATCACTCGATTCAACTGGCAGTCTTGTGAGAACATCACTGAAAAATTGCTTGAACGTTTCTCGTTTATGGAGCGCACGTCCGCTCAAGTCGAGCAACGTGTCGTACCGTATGTCGAATCCGCTATTCAGCTGAATTCTTTGAAAACCTGGTTGAAGACCTTTCTGACGGACGAAGACGTCCAAAAGCTTGACCCGATGTACTACAAAAACTTCGGCGGTGATGAAAGGCGGGCTAGAAAACTCGTACACAAACGGCTGCTTTGGAAAACACGGCTTGGACTTGGATTTGGAAAAGGCCCGAAAAACCTCAAGTCATTTATGTTGATGGCCCGAAAAGTCAGAGAAAATTTCTTTAAACTCTATCAGTTGGAATCATTGATTTACGCAGAAAACCTTTGCCACCTTAAATTTGATGAGGTCCCTGATGTCATCCACGCTCATGATATATATTGTCTCCCTGCAGGCGTCGTACTTGCCAGGCAGTTCAACGCAAAACTTGTTTATGACGCCCATGAGTATGAGCCCGCGCGCGCTACAAAGAATCCGTCGAATGGATCGAACTTTGCAGAAAACCTAGAAGACGATTGCCTCCCCTTCGTCGATTATATGATCACCGTATCGTCGTCCATCGCAGATTTGTATGCCAAACGCTTCAAAGATAGTCCGACACTTATCCTCAATGCTCCAGAGATAGATGTCGATTACATGGATAGTCGTAAAGAAAAGGCGTTGGATCAGCTTTCTATCCGTGCTCAGGCAAACGTTGCTGACGGGGCGCCCTTGATTATTTTTACTGGTGGCATTCAAATGTCACATCGTGGGTTAGATAAAGTTCTTGAGGCTTTGGTTCATCTTCCCGAAGTCAACTTAGCTTCGATGGGCCCACGGCACCTCCGAAACGACAAGTGGTTCATGAGTGTCGCTCATGACTTAGGTGTGGATGATCGCGTTACCTTGCTTCCACCTGTGGCAGCTCCAGATGTACCAGTCGCAATTAGTACAGCAGACCTCGCTATATGCCCGTTTCAGGACGTATCGCTCAATCACCGCTACGCAATGCCCAACAAGCTTTTTGAGGCAGCATTTGCTGGCGTACCAATTTGTGTTTCAGATCTTCCAGAAATGCGTCGGTTTGCAGAGTCTCTCGGTTTCGGACGAGCAATGGACGAAACAAATCCTCAGAGCATTGCTGAAGCTATTCGGGATGTCTTGGACCATCCCGAACGCTTTACGTTAAGCGTCGACAACAGAAGGAAGCTTTGGGAGACCTACAGCTGGCCTGCGCAAGCCAAGAAGTTGGCGGCGCTCTATGAAGGTATTTAAACTCGCGCGGCTAGTATCTGTGCGATTTGTTGCGAAGCGGTTCCATCACCATAGATTTCTATCTGATTTCCGCTAGTCCCTATCGCACTTAGCATACCATCCTCGATATCCCCTTCTATGGGCGAAACGATACGATTCCAGCCGCTTTCAACAAGCTCAACCCATTCTGTTTCCGTTCTAAGAGTTACGCAAGGGACGCCGTAGAAATACGCTTCTTTCTGCACTCCGCCAGAGTCCGTAGCAACCAGCACCGCATTGCTTTCTAGAGCGACCATATCCAAGTAACCGACTGGGTCTATCGTTTGGACATGTTCGAATTTACGACCGATTCCTTTTATCCTTGCGGCAGTACGTGGATGCAATGGCAAGACAACCGGATGTTGTTTTGCAACCGCCTCCAGACCATCAACAATGTTTGTTAACGTTTCTGGCGAATCCGTATTTTCAGCTCTATGGATCGTCGCAAGTATGAATCCGTTTGCGTCTAACCCAATGTCAGCCAAAATTGTTGATTTCTGCTTGGCCTTTTCACCGAAGTGTAGTGCTGCGTCGAACATCACGTCACCGACTTCAAAAATTTTGCTCTCCGAAATGCTTTCTCTTCGCAGATTTTCCACAGCGTCGCTGGAAGTCGTGAACAGAAGGTCGGAAACGTGATCCGTTAGAACTCGGTTCGTTTCTTCGGGCATCTTTCGATTAAATGAGCGCAGCCCGGCCTCTACGTGCGCCACCGGGATATGAAGTTTTGAGGCGACCAATGCACCAGCCAATGTTGAATTCGTATCTCCAAAAACAAGGAGCGCATCTGGTTCATGTTCTTGAATGACGGGTTCAAGTTTCTGCATCATCAGTCCTGTCATGGCACCATGACTGCCTGAGTTCACCGATAGGTTGATGTCGGGTTTTGCAATTTCTAGTTCGTCGAAAAAAATCTTAGACATCGAATCGTCATAGTGCTGTCCTGTGTGAATCAGCACCTCTGTTACTCCCGGCATGGAACGAAGTGCTCTGCTCACCGGAGCCAATTTAATAAACTGAGGGCGCGCGCCAACTACAACTGCGATTTTCACGGTAGCTCCAAATAAATAATTGCCTAAAACCGCGCTAACACACGGCCAGTATAAATTCCACGTGATATCTCGTGACTGATTTACTGACGCGGGTTCAGATTAACTTAACAGTAGGGTCAACCTTCATAACCAACAGATGACGGCCGCCACGAGAGCAATGGTAAAGGGACAGACCTCTGGACAGCGCTTGAAGCGCGTCGCCAAGCGCCTGCAGCCCTTTAGCCCGCCGAACACGATCTCGATGCGGTTTCACCGCTCGTATCTGCGTTTTGGCATATTTGACTGGGGTCTTGCGTTGCTTTCGACCCGAAATGCAGGCACGTGCCCCCTCGTCTCACAACGCTTCTCGGGTCCAGTCAGCATCGTAGCCGCGATCCCCGAACTGCCATTCGAATTAGGAAAGCTGCCAAGCAGCGAGTGTGCACCAACGTCGTCGCTGAATTGTCCGGCGGTGACAAGCAGGTTGACCGGTAGCCACTAGCTATCGCAGATCGCACGCAGCTTGGTGTTCATACCGCCCTTGGTTTGACCAATCAGACGACCACATCCCATTTTGGCAGCCATACTCGTCGCGGTATGGTGCAATTTCGGATGGATTGCACGATCATAACAGTCTTTTGCTTGCAGTGTTCGGCAGCGAGCCCAGCCATCATCCGCGCGAAGATGCCTTTCTCGTTCCTAAGTTTCCATCGGCTACAGAGCGTCGAAAGGACCGCTCAAATCAAAGCTCAGCTATCCGAGCTGCTAAATATACAGTGCTAACAAAATCGATGCATCGTGACACTAGAATTGATACGCGTGAGGCGATCCTGCTATCAGCTATATAAACCTGATACTACCACTAACAGCCCTTTTGGCCATGCGACGACGAATCCCGTTTCCACGCATAGAGTACTTGTTTCTGGTACTCTGTGTCGGTGTAGCGCTTCCATATGCCATATTCTTCACTCGGGCCCGATTTCGGATCCAATTTTATTGGCTGATACATGCGTCAAATGCGACGTTTCTCGCGACACCGCGGGAGCTTAGCTTAGACGCACAAATGATACTTAGACAGCTTTGAGGAGTTATCTTGCTAGTATTTTATTATTGCCTAAGATACTTGTTAAATTAGTACACCTGAGCCTACGCGCTTGTAACTTTGCCAGCTAGAAGAAGCTACCGGATGCTTTGCAATAAACCGGTGCCAGAAGAAGCAACCCGAGTGGCACCTACGCATTGTAGCGTCAAATTGGCCAGAGATTAGCAATGCATCTAAATCACCCCCACCTCATTATCGCAAATAGCTGCACGGGCTTAAATCAAATATATTTTGCCGATTTCAAGGAGTTGATTTCAAACGTGAAACCTCATGCTGTCTGGAGCAAGACTGTATTATGTTAAACCGGCAAACCACATCTCCAGACACCTTGGTGGTTGATCTCGACGGCACCCTGCTCAGATCAGATATGCTGCACGAAAGTTTCTGGGCAGCTTTCTCGTCAAACTGGCGCACACCGTTTCGCGCAATAAAGGCGTTGGGCGCGGGCAGATCAGCTCTAAAACGCGAACTGGCCGCGCGCGCAGATATCGACTCGTCAACCCTCCCCTATGATTTGAAGGTCATTGAATATATCGAGAGTTGGCGTAGAGCGGGAGGGCGAACCGCCCTGGTTACTGCTAGCGATCAAAAAATTGCCGATTGCATCGCGAAGCATCTTAATATCTTCGACGAAGTACATGGCTCAAATGGAAAGCAGAACCTCAAAGGGGCTAACAAGGCCGCTTTCTTGGAGGAGCATTTCGGTTCGGGGCGTTATGCCTATATGGGTGATGCGACAGCGGATTTGCCCATCTGGGAACATTCCAGCCAAGCAGTCACGGTGAATGTCTCACCGTCTCTGCGCAAAGTCGTCGACTCGATTGATACGCGTGTTGAACACCTCCAAACTAGTCAAACTAGCTTTAGCTCTTACCTACGGGCGATCCGGCCACATCAATGGCTGAAGAATATTCTCGTTTTCTTGCCAGCCTTTGCGGCACATGATTTTTCGGCTTCTGCGATATTACATAGCCTCGGGGCTTTCGTTGCGTTTTCACTAATCGCATCAAGCGTGTATGTGACGAACGACCTTCTGGATCTACGCGCAGATCGAGCCCATCCGCGTAAACGAGAAAGACCGTTTGCATCAGGTGCGTTACCCATTTCGCATGGCGCGCTGATGCTCGTGGTGCTTATGGGGGCAGGAACGGGAATTGCCACGCTCCTAGGTTGGCCCTTTGTATTTGTTATGGCAGTGTACTTCATCATTACAACGGCATATTCGCTATCGCTGAAGCGCCGTATGATCATCGATATTTGTACGCTGGCCGCCCTGTATACGATGAGGATCACCGCAGGGGCTGTGGCCACAGGCATTCCGCTATCGGTATGGCTCCTAGTATTTTCTTCATTCTTCTTTTTTTCATTGGCTGCCGTCAAGCGGCAGGCCGAACTAATCGACAATGCAGCACGTGGCAAGTTGAAGGCTGAAGGCAGGGGGTACCAGGTCGAAGATTTGCCTGTAGTCTCAATGATGTCAGTTGCCTCCGGCTACGTTTCGATATTGGTGATGGCGCTCTATATCAATTCTCCTTCCGTGATGGTTCTCTACTCCGAACCCCTAGTTTTGGGAGCGATTTGCGGCATCTTGTTTTATTGGATATCACGGATAGCGATGCTAACGCATCGAGGACAAATGCACGATGATCCAGTTGTTTTTGCAGCACGTGACCGCACAAGCCAGATTTGCGTTATCCTGATGGTTAGCTTTGTTATCGGAGGCACAGTATTGTGAGTGTGGAGGTCCTAGTATTTCGGTATACGGTCTTCGCAGTCTTGGCGACCATAGCCAATTTGGGAATGCAACGCTTGGTACTGTCGATCAATTCGTCAACCTGGGGATTTGCATCTGCTGTCTTTTGCGGCACGCTTGTGGGGCTTCTAATCAAGTACTTCCTAGACAAGCGCTGGATCTTCGCCGATACATCACGCAGCATCCGCGCGCACAGTCGGAAATTTACTCTCTATACCACCATGGGAATTGTCACGACATTGATTTTCTGGGCAACAGAAACCACGTTCTGGGTGATCTGGAAATCCAACTTGATGAGAGAAATCGGAGCGATCATCGGCCTGACAATTGGTTATGTGGTTAAATACCATTTAGATCGCCGATTTGTCTTCACAGACTCGCAGAGAGCGAAACCAGCATGACGCTTGAAGGATGGGGCAGATTTCCCGTCTATCAGGGCACTTCCGAGGCTCCGCGGAACGAGGCGGAATTGTCTGCATTGGTATCCGAGCATGCCGTCATTGCCCGTGGAAATGGCCGTGCCTATGGGGACAGCGCCATTGGATCGAATAAGACCGTTTCGATGCGTCATTTCAATCGGATGCTCTCATTTGATGCGTCGGCTGGCATTCTAGTCGCCGAGGCGGGTGTATTGCTGGCTGATGTGATATCAACATTCCTTCCACGAGGTTGGTTTCCTTCTGTGACACCGGGGACGAAATTTGTCACGCTCGGAGGCATGATCGCTGCAGACGTGCATGGAAAGAACCACCACAAAGAGGGCAGTATTGGCGCTTTTGTGGACTGGCTTGATGTCGTCACACCAGCAGGTAGGATAGAGCGCTGTTCGCCGCAGGAAAATGCAGATTTGTTCAACTGGACCACCGGTGGAATGGGGCTTACGGGTATCATCTTGCGCGCAGCTCTTCGTCTACGCCCAGTCGAAAGCGCCTGGATACGTCAAACCTTGCGACCGTTGCCAAATCTAGATGCAGCGCTTGATGCATTTGAAGCAACTCAGGACGCAACATATTCGGTAGCGTGGATCGACTGCCTAAGCCGGGATGACAAACTCGGTCGTTCTCTTTTGATGCTGGGGGAGCACGCCACGCGCGCCGATTTATCAGGGGACAAGTTGAGGTATCCTTTCGAAACTCCAACGAAAAGGAAATTGTCTATTCCGTTCGACTTTCCGCAAGGACTGTTAAACAGACTGTCTGTGCGAGGGTTCAATGGGCTCTATTATTGGAATGGCTCTCGCGAAAGCGGCGAAACACTGGTGGATTGGGACAGTTATTTCTACCCACTCGATGCTATCCTCGGCTGGAACAAGATCTATGGGCGCAAAGGACTAATGCAATTCCAATGTGCGCTACCTCTGGAGCACTCCAAACGCGGCCTAACTGCGCTACTTCAAGCCACATCCGCCGCAGGGGCCGGATCTTTCTTGGCGGTGCTAAAGCGGTTCGGCCAGCAAGACAGCGCATTTTCTTTCCCAATGTTGGGCTACACATTGGCTCTGGATTTCCCGGTAAACCAGCGAACGCTTTCGCTGATGTCGCAGCTCGACCAAATCACGATGGACCATGGCGGCCGGTTCTATCTAGCTAAAGACAGCCGAATGCCGGCCGATACTTTGCACCGTTCTGATCCACGCGCCGCTGCTTTCGCCGCCCGCCGCGATGAAGCCGGGCTAAGCAGCAGTTTTCGTTCAAAACAATCAGAAAGGCTCAAACTATGAGCAAAGGTGCAGTGCTAATCTTGGGGGCACGATCCGACATTGGTCTTGCGATAGCCCACGAATTCGCAAAAAGCGGTCATCCAATACAGCTCGCACTGCGAGATCCCGCACATTTGGAAACGGCACAGAAGGATTTGCTTTTGCGTTATAATGTGCCGGTTACTCTTCACGTCTTTGACGCTCTCGCATTCGAAACGCATGCAAGTTTTGTCGACGATCTACCCGAGCTCCCCCAGATCGCTGTTTGTGCTGTCGGACTGATGGGTGACCAAGTAGAGAATGAACAAGATGTGGATGCTGCAGTGACAGTCATGCGATCCAACTATGAAGGGCCCGCCAGCATTCTGGCTGTCTTGGCAAATCGCTTCGATCAACGCGGTTCGGGCAAAATCGTTGGTATCAGCTCTGTTGCAGGTTTGCGCGGGCGTGCCACCAACTATGTCTACGGCTCGGCCAAAGCCGGATTCACGGCCTTCCTTTCCGGTCTGCGTAACCGCATGGCTCGTCGGAATATCCATGTTCTTACGGTTCTGCCAGGCTTTGTGGCCACGCGAATGACAGAGGGCATGGACCTGCCTGCACGTCTTACTGCGGCGCCAGAAGAAGTAGCAGAAGCCATTTCTCGCGCACTGATCAAAGGACGCAATGTGATATATGTTCGTTCGATTTGGAGGCTGATCATGATGATCATCACCCTTATTCCGGAAACAATCTTCAAAAAAATGAAAATCTGAAGAGTAAATATGCAAAAAAAATGTTGAGATCCCTCAATCTATCGCGCAGCTCCATTTTATCCGAAAAAGGTATTTTGCATATTTTTACATCGCAAGAAAACTCTAAGGCAAAATTCAATATCAGGCGACTGCGCGAGTTTCGACGGAACATTACTGAAAGACTGTGGATGGGAAATCTACTCGTTTAGTACTTCTGCTAATGCCTAGGCTCAGGACCCATTGATTTCCGCCTTGCTGCCTGATTCACTGTTCACAAAACGAATGGTGAATAGGTCTGATCTCTTCTGGTTGAACGACGCGCGGATGGCACGTCTCGAGCCCTATCTCCCAAAGCTCCATGGCAAACCCCGCGTTGATGATTAGCGCGTCCTAACTGGAATTATTTTCATCAACCGCAATGAGTTACGCTGGCGGTGCGCGCCTTCGGAATACGGCCACACAAGACCCTGTACAACCGTTGGTAACGGTGGAGCGGTAAGGGTATCTTTTCGCAGATGATGAACGATTTGGCCGCTGAGCGCGGCGAGGAGAGGATTGTTATGATCGACGCGACCTACTTGAAACCCACCAAACGGCGTACAGTTTGGGCGTCAAAAAGGGGGTGTGGTGATCTGATCGATCGCACGAAGCGCGGCTTGAATACTAAGCTGCACGCCATCTGCGACAGCCAGATGCGTCCGCTAAACCTCTCTGTTGCTGCCGGTCAAGTCAGCGACCATGATGGTGCGCGGGCTTTGCTGAGCAGCCTGCCAGATGTCGACTACCGCTCGGGGGCCGAGGTTGTGACGCTGATTGGTTTCGAGAAGCGTTGAAAGACAAAGGGATACGGGCCTGTACCCCCGGTTGAAACCAGTGAATAACTGCGGACAATTACGACATGCGAAGATAATAGCGGCGCACCCGGATCGAGATCATGTTCGGCAGGCTCAAGAATTGGAGGCATGTCGCAACCCGATACGATCGCTGCCCCAAAGTCTTCCTATCGGCAATCGCGCTCGCCGCAACCGTCATCTATTGGCTATGAGTACTGAGCCCAACTGCCGTTCATTTCCCAATAGGGGAATCAATCGCTTCTGTGCCTAGCGAGATTACAATCGCCAAATCTGTTTGCGACCCAAATACCCATTGCCTTTTTCAACAAAGCAACTAGTAGAGACGCGACTTCGTATTTGGGGCCCCTCTGACTATCCTGCGCAGACTTAGATAAAGAGCGATTTTATCATGACACAGACATCACTAAACAACCTGCTACAAAAGCTTACTGCGAAGCAGGCTGTGATCGGGATTGTTGGACTGGGATATGTCGGACAACCCCTGGCCCTCAGATATACCGAAATTGGATACCGGGTGATTGGCTTCGACCTGGATACCACAAAGGTGCAGAATTTAAACTCCGGTCACAGCTCAATTGAGCATATCGACGATGACCGCATTGCAGAGGCGCGAAAAAGTGGATTCGAGGCCACTACAGATTTCTCGCGCATCGCTGAGGCGGATGGCATTATGTTGTGTGTACCAACTCCACTCAACAAATATCGCGAGCCAGATCTGAGCTTTGTCACCGATACGTGTGACCAAATATCAGATCATTTGCGTCCGGGTCAGGTTATTGCGCTGGAAAGCACGACTTATCCAGGCACAACCAAAGAAGAAGTTTTGCCTCGGCTTGAGAAAAATGGACTTGAGGTTGGTGAGGATCTTTTTGCTGTCTACTCACCCGAACGCGAAGACCCCGCCAACCCGGATTTTACGACCAATACAATACCAAAAGTGGTCGGCGGACATACAGCGGCATGCCTGAAGGCGGGTATCGCGCTTTATGAGCACGCGATTGATAAGCTCGTACCGGTAAGCTCGACCGAGACTGCCGAGATGACAAAGCTTCTGGAAAATATCCACCGGGCGGTAAACATTGGCCTCGTGAACGAGATGAAAATCGTTGCTGACCGCATGGGGATCGATATTTTTGAGGTTATCGACGCGGCCGCGACCAAACCCTTCGGGTTTACGCCTTACTATCCGGGTCCGGGACTTGGAGGGCACTGCATCCCTATCGATCCATTTTACCTGACCTGGAAAGCACGTGAATACGGCATCAACACACGCTTCATCGAATTGGCCGGTGAAGTGAACACGGCGATGCCGGAATATGTGTTTGGCAAACTCGCCAATGCGCTGAATGATCGCAGCAAAGCGATTCGTGGCAGTAAAATCATGGTTTTGGGCATTGCGTACAAAAAAAATGTCGACGACATGCGAGAGAGCCCTTCTGTCACCTTGATGGAGCTGATCCGAGACAATGGAGGAGACCTCAGCTACTCGGACCCCCATGTGCCCGAGTTTCCCACGATGCGGGAACACTTCTTCGAATTGTCATCTGAGACCCTTACCCCTGAGGTTCTGTCGCAGCAGGATGCAGTTATTCTGGCGACCAATCACGATGCCTTTGATTATGAGTTGATCAAAAAACACGCGAAGCTCCTCATCGACACCCGCGGTAAATACCGTACCTCTGAGCAAAATATTGTTCGTGCTTAAATGAAACTGCGACCGGCTCTGCGTAGCTGGGCCGGAACATCTGGCGGATGGTACTTAGGAACGGCTGTCGCTCGTATGACCGCTTACGCGGGACCAAAACTCTGAATGGTTTGACGGTGTCCTAAGCGCTGGATGAATGCGCTGAGAATTGGACCCGCAAGGCAAAAATGTCGGCACTTTCCTGCCATTCCAATCAATTCATCGGTACGAACACCGCCTAAACAACTGGCGCCGCATGAAACGCGCGTTGTTCCGGTGCAGGTAGGCAGATATAGTTGCGGGAAATGTCAGGCCGCCTTCGGGTACAGGAAGATTGGCTGTTGACGAGTTCCAATTGTGAGCAATCAAGGGCCAAAACGCGTGAGCTTGAAAAACCGCAACACCCCGCCTCAGCGTCATGAGCTGCGAAAGGTGCGCAACCAAGGGAACAGTTTCCTGGCGCTTGCCTTCATTTTCAGCGTTTTTGTCAATCTGCTTATGCTGACCGGACCGCTGTTCATGCTGCAAGTGTATGATCGGGTCCTTGGGTCGCGCTCGGTCGAGACTTTATCAGCGCTTTTTTTGCTTGTCGCGCTGCTTTATGCGCTGATGGCGATGTTGGACTATGCGCGCGGCCGAATCGTGGCTCGGTTCGGAGCGCGATTTCAATCAGCACTCGATGAACGCGTGTTTGAAGGGACCATGCGACGCGCATTGTTCCCACAGGTTCGATCAGCACCTGCGACTGCATTGCGAGATCTGGAATCGATCCGCGCGTTATGCGCCTCGCCCGTTTTGTTGGCGGTTATGGACATCCCTTGGACGCCGATTTTTGTGGCCGCAATCTTCCTGTTCCATCCGTTGCTTGGCTGGTTGGCCGTCGCAGGTGGAACGCTTCTGATTGTTATCGCGCTGCTGAACCAAGCGTTGACCCATCGCAAAGTGTCAGATGCTCAAATCGCCTCTGCCAAAGCAAATTCTTTCTCTGAACACGCCAGACAAGCTGCCGAGGTCGTCAGATCTCAGGGCATGCAGGAAGATGTCTCAAAACGCTGGTTGAACCAGCGCACCGAAGCGCTGTCTCAATCCATATCTGCAAGCGACTGGACCGGCAGTTTTACCTCGCTGACGAAGTCTCTGCGACTGTTTCTGCAATCCGCTATGCTGGCGCTCGGCGCGTTGCTGGTTTTGCGCAACGAGATGACGCCCGGTGCTATGATCGCAGGTACGATCCTTCTGGGTCGCGCCTTGGCTCCGGTCGAAATGGCGGTGGGTCAATGGTCGATGATCGAACGCGCGCGCACGGCATGGATTAACCTGAACTCATTTCTTGATTCAACGCCTCCTGAATCGTCTCGTACCAAACTGCCCGATCCCAAGGCGCATCTTGTCGCAAAAGGACTGACGGTGATCCCTCCGGGCGCGAAGATCCCGACAGTGCGGAACGCATCTCTTGAGTTGCGCCCTGGCACGGCCCTGGGTGTGATCGGGAAAAGCGGGTCAGGCAAAACAACGCTTGCCAAAGCGTTGTTGGGCCTTTGGCCACCGGCCGCTGGGGAAATTCGTTTGGCCGGTGCGACACTCGATCAGTACGAACCCGACGATCTGGGGCGGCATATTGGATATCTACCGCAGCAAGTGACGCTGTTCAACGGAACGGTTGCTGAAAACATCGCCCGGATGTCACAAACCCCTGATCCCGAAGCGGTTGTTGCAGCGGCGAAAACAGCGAATGCACATGAGCTGATTCTGGGACTTGAGAAAGGATACGATACCTTCCTGGAGGGCAATGACAGCCAGCTTTCCGGTGGGCAGAAACAGCGGATCGCATTGGCGCGCGCTCTCTATGGTAATCCGGTATTGTTGATTCTGGATGAGCCAAACTCGGCCCTAGATGCAGACGGAACCCTCGCCCTGAACAATGCGGTCCGCGAGCTCAAGAGCGCGGGCAAATCCACGATTATCATGACGCACCGGCCTCAAGCGATCTCGGAATGCGACGATCTTGTCGTTGTCGAGAAAGGCCAGATCGTCAAATCCGGTGGGCGCGATGAAGTTTTGAACACGATGGTCCAAAACGCCAACGTTATCAAAAGGCACCTGAACAAGGTGGGTGAATAATGGCAGACAAGAGTTCACGTCCCGTTTGGAGTATCAAAGCGCCCGCTTTTGTCGGCCTTTTGGCTCTGGCAGTTTTGATCCTGGGACTGGGATTATGGAGCGTCCGCACTGAGCTGGCCGGTGCTATTATCTCGCAAGGTGTGATCGAAGTTCAGAGCAATCGTCAGGTCATCGAACACCCCGATGGTGGCGTTGTAGGCGAGATATTCGTACGTGACGGTGACGCAGTGGCGCGTGGGGACATGATGCTGCGGCTTGACGATACGTTTTTGGCCTCGGAGCAAACGATCGTGGAATCTCAGCTATTTGAGTTACTTGCCCGAAAGACCCGGCTAGAGGCTGAACGGGATGGTGCGAACGCAGATACGTTAAAGCAAAATCTGCAAGAGCTCAAAGCCCGCGAATCGATCGACGACGATCTGTTGGAAGGCCAACAACGTCTGTTCAACGCCAGGTTGGAAACGCTGACCCAGCAGATCGACCAGCTTGGGAAACAGAAGATACAGATCCAGAACGAGATTGAGGGGACGCAGGCGCAATTGGCGTCACTGAATACTCAGGTCGAATTGATCAGAACGGAGCTCGAAGATCAGCAAGGTTTGCTTGATCGCGGCCTGACACAGGCCAGCCGCGTTTCTGCATTGCAGCGGGAAGAGGCAAATCTAACAGGGCAAATCGGCAGCCTCGAATCCACAGTTGCGCGACTGACAGGCCAGATCGCCACGACCGAGATTCAAATTGTTGAATTACAGGCCACGCGGCGCGAAGAAGCCATCACCGAGCTTCGGGATGTGCAGTCTCGCGTTGTAGAACTGGCGGAACGTCGTCTTTCCCTTTCCGAGCGTTTGTCGCGTCTAGACATCCGTGCACCCGTCGCTGGCACAGTTTACGACAGTCAGGTTTTTGCCATCCAGTCTGTGATCCAGCCGGGTGAGCCGATGATGTATGTAGTGCCACAGGATACGCCCTTGTTGGTCGCAGCACGGGTGGATGCGTTGCATGTGGATCAGTTACATCGCGGGCAGGAAGTCGCCCTGCGCTTTCCCGCATTCAATCAACGCGACACGCCTGAGCTGAATGGCCGTGTGATCAATGTATCAGCAGATTCATTCACAGATGAGACAAGCGGCTTTACCTTCTACCGTGCTGAAGTTGTGCCTGACGAAGGACAACTGGACCGTTTGAATGGTCAGGAACTGTTGCCAGGTATGCCTGTCGAAGCCATGATCAAAACTGATGAACGCACTCCGCTTTCTTACCTGGTCAAACCATTGGCAGATTACTTCTACCGCGCGTTTCGAGAATAGCACCGGTCACGCAGTCGCATTCAAACTGCCTCGATATTGCCAAGCAGTATTGAGGTCATGTCGACCGACAGATCACTATCAACTATTGTGACCTCTGCTCCGGTTTCGTAGGTGACGTTGCTGCGTGAAATTTCGGATAGATCCGCATTTGCATCCAGAAAAACCCACTCAGCGTTGTGCTCAGAAGGCTGGCCAACCGCAACCTGAAGAATTGCCAGCGCATCCAACGCGTTTACCGATCCATCCCGGGTGATATCGGCCGCAATGTAATTTTCGGCCGTTGCCGGACCCCATGTCGGATCAAGGCCAACCGACATGCGCAAAACCTGCAATGCATCCAGCGCTGTTATCTCGCTGCTTGCCGTTGAATACGATTTGATGATGTCCAATTGGCCGGAAAACGCGCCGTCTGGTAGATCCAGATCAAATTCACCTTGTGCATTTGCCTGCGCAACAATTGCAGACCCTCCGTCTGGGGTGAACCGGATTTCAGCATTTCCCAACGCTGCGTTTGGAGTCGTCGAATTCAGCGTGAACCCACCAGCTACCCCGTCTGATGAGTTGTTATCCGGCCCGCTACCCAGATTGACAGGAATGTGATCGGGACCACCAAACCCTGCGCCGAATACCTGCTCAGTTGTCAGGGACGTGCCATTAGCTGAAACAAGTTCTATCGTTTCGTCGCGATAAGCGATTTGGGCGCCTTGAGCGGTGGAAGTGAAATCCAACTGCGCTGGGGTGCGCAGAAAAGGATAATCGGTCAGATCCAAACGATCGGTGCCAGCCTGAAAGTCCGTGATCAAAGTCGGGCCACTTGTTTGACGGATCACAAAGATGTCCGCGCCAGCACCACCCGTCATGGTCGTGGAACTGGTGCCCGTAATCAGCATATCGTCCCCTGCTCCGCCGTCCAGAATAGTGTCCAGTATACCGCCTTTTAGCATGTCGTCCTGCGCGGTACCGGTTACTGTACCGAAGCCTTCGACAACAATTCCAAGGTCGGCAATCGATACGCTCAACTGAGTGAGCCCTGCATCCTGTTGAGATGATACAAATATCTGCAGCTCATCCCCCATAGGCGCAACGCTGATCGTTTGGACATTTTGCAATCCACTGTCCAGGGTATCTGCAAAACTATCCATATGGATGAGCTGCCCGTCCGGCGTCATTGTAAACAGCGTGATCCCATCATCCCCGCCCCCAGCCACCACGAAAACCCGCCCATCAACCTCAAGGACTGAAAGATCCTGTACGGCCCCAAACCGGGTATGCAGGGTGTCCAGAATATGATCCGTCGGCTTTAACCGCCCGCTGGCGTCCAATTCCATAACGCTTAGCGAATTGCTTTGCGATCCGGCCACAACAATCCATGACTTTCCATAGGCTTGAATTGTCTCAACCGCCGTAGGAGAACTGATGCCCAGCGTCTGGATATCGTCATTACCGGCAACCTCAGAGAGCACGCCACTGACTTGATCGATCGAATATGCCGAGATTGTTCCACTGGTTGCATCTGCGCCGACAATGAAATGATTCGACCCCGATTGCAGGGTCTGAAGCGTACTGGCAGACGCGTTGATGCTATGCGCCGGGCTCAGCGATCCATCACCATTGATAATATAGGTGCCGATCTGGCCTGTGTCCTCATGCGCAAGCGCAAGCAAGTCACCAGCCCCAATCGTCACCTGAACCGCTGCAGCGATATCTCCGCCGCCCGTCAAGGCATCGGTTTCTTGCAAGGCACCGATAGTGCCATCCGCGTTTAGTTCATAACCCACAAGTCCTGTGGCGGTATCGACATCGAGGACCAGTTGATTATTGCCCGCCAGATGAATCGGGGTTCCGCTGCGCCCGACCTGATGGGCAATCGAGGCATCGAAATATTGTTGGTCCTGTTCTTGTGGGCCAGCCCCCTCCACAAGGTGCCAAGACACGAGCCCTCCCCCGGATCCGCTCGTGCTGTAAAGATACGTTTCCCCGTTAAACGTTTTTAAAGCCGTATCGCCGATACCTGAATCGAGCGCTGCGGTCCCCGTTGCCACCACTCTTTCGAACTGAAGCATCATCGCCCGTTACCCCCTGCCACCCCTGGCAACACATACAGGATGAAACGATGTTCGGTTCTGAACCAGAACAGAAATGTGGTGAAAACAAGGACTTCAGTTCCAGATTAACTCAAATTTTTCGCAGCGGTCGAATGGCTCAGAAGATCAAACCACAGACCAGATCGGCCGAAAACAGCATATCACGCAACGACCAGCGTCCATCTAATGAGAGGGCAAAATGACCAAAGATACCGTTTCGACCAGTAAATCGACCACGGACGCCGGGCCCGATGCGCAACGTACGCGCCATATCCGCAAATGGTTCGACAAAAAACTTCAGCGATGGGTAGGACGCGGGGTTGCTGGTGGCCTTGGCTCGACACTATTCGCATTACCAGCTCTTGCGCAGGCCACCGATGAACAGCTTGCGTCTCATCAGTTTGCTGAGTCAATTCCGGGCGTTCGGGTGGCAAAGCTGCTTTCGAATGGCGACGTGCAGCTGAAACTGACAGATGGGCGGACGATTGTTGTCTCTGCCGAGAACGTACAGATTCTGGAAAACGGCACCATAATGGTTGCAGATGAAGTCGTCGGCGAAATTGCACAATTAGGTCTAGCCGCAGAGGCCGCAGGTGCGACCGCAGCGACCGCAGGTGGCGTAAGCGGTGCCGGGCTGGCCTTGGGCGGGTTGGGAATAGCCGGTGCTGCAGCTGCCGGTGGCGGAGGCGGCGGCGGTGGAGACAGCGACGATGAAACTGATGCCGAACCCACCGTTACCCCCTCACCTCCTCGACCGCCCAGCCTGAACCTGGCTGAGCTGCAATCAAACGCATTGAGCAATCTCAGCAGCCAAACAACAGCGCCGGAAGGAACAACGACTGTCGAAGTTACCATCGGATCGGTGACAAAATCAGTCACTCCTGCAGGCGACGGAAGCTGGAGCGTTTCACTGACGCAGGCCGAGGCAGCGGCCCTGCCTCAGGGGATCTCGGATGTTTCTGTGCGCCATCTGGATGGTAGCGGGATGGAGCTATCGGCTGAAACCGCAAGGTTCGACGTTGATACCATTCCGCCGGTCCTGACCATCGATACATTCTCGGCGGGTGCGGTAATGAATGCTGCAGAACAAGGTACAAATCTCGAAATCTCTGGCACAACGGATGCCGAGAATGGGCAGACCGTAACGGTAGCGATTGGTGGGCAATCCTATAGTGGCACCGTTTCGGGCGGCGGCTGGAGCGTTTCGGTGCCCGCTTCAGATCTTACCACGCTGCCAGACGGGTCAAGCGTCACGGTGACGGCTGATGTATTGGATCGCGCAGGGAACCCAGCAGCTCAGGCCAATGGAAGTTTTGAAACTGATCTGACCGCGCCTGATCTGACATTAATCCCAGTGGGTGGCGGTTCAATAGATCTGGCCGATGTCGTTGGGGATCTTGTCTTGTCGGGCACGACCACAGCTGAAAACGGCCAGATGGTCAATGTATCTTTCGACGGTCAGGATTACACGGGTTCTGTATCGGGCGGCAGTTGGTCAGTGACGATCCCGAATGCCGATTTGTCTGGTTTGACTACCGGTGTGCCCGCATCCGTTTCAGTTGCCGTCAGCGACACAGCAGGCAATTCGGCAACACCGATATCGGTATCCGTTCCGGTCGATCTTACGGGCCCATCAATTGCAATCACTCCCTTGTCGGTCGGGGCTATCCTGAATGCGGTCGAAACCGGATCTGACCTGGTCGTAAGCGGGGCAACAGGGAACGTAACCGACGGGCAGCAGGTAACAGTAACCCTTGATGGGCGGACTTATACCGACTCGGTCTCGGGCGGCAGTTGGAATGTGACAATCCCTAGCGCCGATCTCATAGCGCTTGCCGATGGTGGAGACTTCAATATCACGGGCGACGTGACGGACGCGGACGGCCTTGTCGCCCCGCAAGCCAGCGTCAACTTATCCAAAGATGTCACCGCCCCAACTCTGAGTATCGACAGTTTTTCGGGCGGAGCGGTTTTGAATGCTGCGGAACGTGGTACGGACTTGACCATTACGGGCACTACATCCGCTGAAGATGGTCAGACAATCACCGTAAATCTGAACGGCCAATCCTACACTGGACAGGCCTCAACCGGGGGGTGGTCGGTGAGTGTCCCCTCGGCGGATTTGGCGGCGCTACCCGATGGGGCTACGATCAGCGTGACAGCGGATGTCTCGGATGCCGCCGGTAATCTGGCGATACAGGCGACCAACAGCTTCGACACGGACTTCTCCGCCCCGTCGCTCGCCATATCATCACTGTCAGATGGAGCAGTAGTCAACCTGACCGAACAAGCAACGGATCTGGTGGTCTCGGGAACTTCTGATGCGGCCAATGGTACGCAAGTTTCGGTACAGATCATCCAATCCGGAGGTGCGGTTCTGACCGGCGGAATCGCCATAGTAAACGGTGGCATCTGGACATTCACAGCTGCGGCTGCAGACTTGAGCGGCCTGCAGGACGGGCAAAGGTATGACGTGAACGCCTCAATCACGGATGCGGCTGGCAACACGAATGCTGCGACGACCAGTTTCAGCACCGACCTCAGCGCACCAACAATTGCATTGAACCCGCTTTCGGTTGGATCGGTTCTGGATATCGTTGAACAGGGAACAGACCTCAATGTGTCGGGGACAACAAATGCCGAGGACGGGCAGATTGTAACGATTAGCCTTAATAGCCAGACCTACAGTGCGGTGGTTTCTGGTGGCTTGTGGAGCACAAGCATTCCTTCGGCGGATTTGGCCAGTTTGGCCGATGGAGGCAATTTTGCGGTCACGGCATCGGTTCAAGACGCCGCAGGAAACCCGGCAACCGATGCGACAACCATGTTGGCCACGGATTTCAAACCTATCCTCTACATCGATGATGTGGGTGCTAATAGTGCCGTGTCGCTGAGCGATGCACAAAACACTGGAATGACCGTATCAGGCAGTTCCGCAGGCCTGTCAGCCGGACAAGCGGTCGATGTTACACTTAACTCGGTCTCGCTTGGTTCGGCGACGGTTGCGGCCGATGGGAGCTGGACCCTGTCCGCGCCTGCTGCAAGCTTTGCCTCGATTGAAGCGGGAGACGCCCTCGATTTCGCGGCACAGGCGACTGTCGCAGGCGGCCCCGATCCTGATCCGGTGTCCGAACAGGCAATTGCTCATGTTCCGGCGGCCTACACCATCGTTGAAGCCGGTCGCAGCGGAACGACAGTGACGTTCGAGGTCTACGCAGATTCCGATCGCGATATCTCAAGCGGTCTGGCCTTTACCGCCGAGCTGGGGTTCGATCCTTCGGTGGCGACCTACGATAGCGGCTCCGAGACAGAAAACCCTGACTTCAATCTCTTTCTGGCTAACCCGAATGGAGGTTCCGCAATCAGTTTCGCAGGCGCGGCCACGAGCTATGGGGATTTATCGCAGCCTGTGGTGACATTTACCATGACAGTTCAGGACGCGAACCAACCCATCGTCTTGACGTTGACCACTCCAGACGGAGGGCCATCACAGCTCCATCTCGGCACCAGTGGGAATGATACCATTACGGGCTCGGATGTTGATGATGTCATCCGCGGCAACCAGGGCGACGACACCATAGATGTGTCCGGGGCGGGTCGAGACGTCATCGTTTTCGAAGCTGACCCATCTTCAAATGGCATTGATACGATCAATGGTTTCACACTGGGCCCAGCAGCCAGCGTTTCTGACGCCTTGATGTTCCAGGGGTTGAATACCACATCGCTTCGCGGCGACGGGACCGGTGTCGAGACCTTGGTGGCCGGCAGCACAATTGGTGCCAACACCGGGTTCGTCGGGCTGGAGACCACGCTTTCGGACCTTGATCTGGATACAATCACCAGCGCAGCCGAAAACCTGAATGGTGCTCAATCAGGTGATGAGATGTATCTGCTGGCAACGGACGGCACTGACAGCATTCTGGTCAAGGTTGACTACTCTGGCCCAGATTCGGCGTCGGTCGAAGCGCTTGCACAGTTCGAAGGCCTTTCCAATCTGAGCAGTTTGTCCGACGACAACATCCTGATCACTGACCCAACTGGCACTTCAGCCTAAACGGCGCACGTAGCTTGGGGCGATGCACAAATGTAGCCTCGCCTCTTCAGAACAAGAGGATCACATGGCAGAGAACGGCCTTTTCCCAGTCAGCCTTGTACGGCACAGGAATCGATTCTGGCGCCGGTTCACATCATACCAATTTGTTGCAGAGATGGACGCCTGTCCTATCGTCATCTCAGAAGTTCCGCAAATTGCCACATCTTTTCCGATTGTGTTCCTGTCAAACCAAACAGGTTTTTCTCCCGTCGCACTATTCTCAGTCATCCCGGAAATGGCACCGCCTTTCGTCGACCAAAACGGTCGCTGGCTTGCGCCTTATGTGCCCTCAGCGTTGCGTTGCTTTCCATTCCAGGCAGAAGCTTCAAAAAAGGGCGACTCTCGGTCACGTCTGTTTGTCGACGAGGATTCAGGGTTGGTAACACATGACCCTAAGGACCAACCATTTTTTACAGTGGACGGACTTTTGACGCAGGATCTCTGCCGTGTGCGCCGCTTTCTGCAAAATCGCCTGGCCTCGGCAAACAAAACGGACCAAGTCTGCTCTTTGATCGCTGAAATGGGTCTGCTTGTACCACTGGACGAACAGAATGGCGTCACTTTGACCGAGGGTTACTGGGGCGTTGATCCAATTCTGCTGGAACGATTGCCCGAGTCTTATAAATTGGCCCTGCTTTCCAGCGGCGCGCTACGGTTGATTCACGCTCATCAAGTATCCCTGTCGCATTGCGTTTGGCTGTCCAGTGCACAGAGCCAATCAGGCACGAGGAGTTCAGAACAAAACGACACCTTTGGCGGATTCATGACTGCACTTGCTGAAGAGGTTCGGCGCGGACAATGCAAGGAGGGCGCGATCCATGCAATGGGTTAAGCTCGGGCTTGGAATCCTTGGCATAACAGCGGGGTTACTGTCAGTTTCAGTCTGCACCTCAACGCCCAACCTAGCCGATGTCGAGACATCTTTAACGCGAGGAACGACCGGAGCAAGCGCAACAGCACGATCAAAACAGCTTTCAAAGAACGCTTTTGACCAACAAGTGCGACAGGCTGTTCAGAGCAGTTCGATTGTGGCACGAAGTGGGTCCAAAACAAGGACAATCCAAGCTTACCAGAATGCCGCTGGCGGTGCATTCTTGGCTCAGGCCTTATTGGGGTTGATAGCGCGGCCCGTTCAGACGAACTCCAATAGTAGTGAAGCGCCCCCTTACTGGCGGGTATCGGAAGGTCATGAACCTAGAATGGATGTATTGACTGCGAGATCCCGAGTGTCGGGTACGAAACGCAACGACATGCAGCTACAGGAACGGCTGATTCTGGCAGAACAGAACTTCGCTTTGGCCAATTACACCTCATCGATCCGAACCGAGACCATTCTGGGTTTTCCGGGGTTCACGATGGACACGCTGGATAAGTCGCTATGAATGTTGATCGTGCAACTCTGACCGAATTGGAAGCTTGCTTGTTGAATGTCGCGGCGACACTTGAGCGGCCATTGACAGTTGCAGCACTGAACGCCTGCCAATCTGGCGATACAGGTGAGTTGACCGTGCGCGATGCGATGCACGCGGCACAACGAGCAGGCCTGCAGGTCGGGTTTGGTGCGCGAAAGCTGTCGGCATTTGATGCATCGCTGGCACCTGCGATCTTGTTGTTGGAAGGCGATCGCGCCGTTGTGTACCACGGGCGCACGCGCAATGGCGATCTATTGCTTTACGACCCCGCTTTGGATGACGGTATCGGAGAGGTTCCCGAAAGCGGCGTGGGCGAAGTCTACACGGGCTATGCATTGTTGTTTCGACCCTTGCACCGCGACGAGGTTAACGCAGATCAAGCGGATCAGCGGGGTCATTGGTTCTGGTCGGCCCTTTCCGCAAACCGCTGGTCTTACGTTCAGGTGGCGCTGGCTGCGGCGATGGCAAACGTTCTGGGACTTACGACCTCAGTCTTTATCATGATCGTCTACGACCGGGTCTTGCCCAACGAGGCGACCGAGTCACTGATTGCTTTGACGCTTGGCGTGGGGTTGGCGCTTCTTTTTGACTTCGCGCTGAAGCTCCTTCGCGCGGGGTTCATAGATCGCGCCGGCCAGAATGCTGACATGTCCATGGGACGGCGAGTATTTGACCAGGTGCTGAATATTCGCATGTCGTCCCGAACGGGCTCAACGGGTGCAATGGCCAGTACCATCCGCGAATTCGAAACTTTGCGTGAATTCTTTACTTCTGCCACACTCGTCGCTGTCGTAGACTTGCCATTCATCGCGGTATTCATATTCGCGATCTATATGGTGGGCGGCCCGCTGGCGCTTGTACCGGCACTCGCTGTACCAGTCGTTCTTCTCAGCGGACTGGCTGTTCAACCGATCCTGTCGCGTCTTGCTGAACAAAGTTTTGCAGACGGACAATCCAAGCAATCTGTTCTGGTTGAGGCTGTATCAGGCTTGGAAACCATCAAGATAACCGCCGCCAGTCGGCAGATGCGAATGCGGTGGGAAGGTGCAATTGCACGCCAGTCAAACTACGGATCACGCAGCAGGGCCGTTACTCAATTTGCCCTGAACCTAACTGGATTTACTCAGCAGGCCGCGCAAGTTCTTATCGTCTTTTATGGTGTATTTCTGATCACGGATGGCCAGACGAGCATGGGGGCACTTGTTGCGTCGGTGATGCTGACCGGCCGTGCCCTGGCACCGCTGGGACAATTGGCGCAAACCCTGACACGTGTCAATCAGGCACGCAGTGCCTACCGCAATCTGGACACGTTAATGCAGGCGAGCAACGAGCGGCCTGAAGGCAAATCTTGGATCAGCAGATCCGAGTTTTCCGGGCGGATAACGTTTAACAATGTTCATTTCGCATATCCTGATCAAACGGAAGATGCGATGAAAGGTGTTTCATTTACAATCGAACCCGGTGAAAAAGTCGCTGTCCTGGGCCAGATTGGGTCGGGCAAGAGTACGATTGCGCGACTGCTGTTGGGCCTCTACCAACCGCGTGTGGGTTCGGTGATGTTGGACGGGCTGGACATTCGCCAGATTGATCCCGGCGACTTGCGGCGAAATATTGGTTCAGTCTTGCAAGACATCTGGCTGTTTTCCGGTACCGTCCGGGAAAACATTGCCAGCGGGTCGGTGCGCCCGCGTGATGATGAACTGATCCGTGCAGGGCGCATTGCAGGTGTCGAAGATTTTATCGCGCGGCACCCACGGGGCTATGATCAGCCTGTAGCCGAACGAGGAGAAGGATTGTCAGGTGGTCAAAGGCAGGCGATTGCATTGGCCCGGGCGCTTATCGGGCATCCTCCTGTTCTGCTGCTGGATGAGCCTACGAGCGCGATGGACGTCAAATCCGAATCCGAAATTATACGCCGCCTTAAAAAGACCACGCCAGATACCACGATGATCATCGTGACGCACCGAACCAGCCTGTTGGAACTGGTTGATCGGGTCATAGTGATTGAGGATGGCAAAATTGCGATGGACGGACCCAAAAACATCCTGACGCAGACAGTTCGCAAACACGGGAGGCATCTGAATGTCGCGGCATCCTGATCTGAAAAGCCTCGCCCGTGAAATGCGTGGAGGGTCACCGCTGCGGGGATCATTGCTGCTGCTCCTGATACTCAGTTGTTTGATAAGCGCCGTCGCCTGGGCTCATTTAACTGAACTCGACGATGTCGTGAGGGCAGATGGGCGTATCGTGCCATCCGGCGATATTCAGGTGATCGAAGCGACCGAACCCGGTGTTTTGCGGTCCGTTCACGTGCGCGAGGGTCTGGTGGTTGAGGCTGGTACATTGCTGATGGAGCTGAATACTACTCAGATCGAACGAGAGTTGAGCCAAGAGCAACAGCGTGCCTTTGGTTTGATGGCCCGCGCACAACGACTACGTGCCGAAATCGATGGGGCTGAGCTTGAGTTCGACGACGATCTTCTGACTGGCGCGCCAGACGTCGTGCGGTCGGAGACTGCGCTGTACCACGGTCGGCAAGCAGAACTTGAAGCGGAGATTGCAATTCTCTCTCGACAGCGCGAACAGCGGCAACGCGAGTACGAAGAGGGATTGGTTGACCAGGTCACGTCAACCGAGACCCTGAATGTGTTGGCCGATGAGCGCGCTATGATGGTGCCATTGGTCGAACAGAAGATGGAACCGGCAACAACCCTTTTGGCCCTGCGCCGTAGCGAGGCGGAATGGAAAGGCCGCAAGGTCAGAGCAGAGGCGATGATCAACCGGTTGAAGGCCGGGCTGGATGAAGTGGGTGACAAGGTCCGCGCGACGCGCAGTCGGTTTCGTAGTGCCGCACTAACTGATCTGGCTTTGGTTTCGGCAGAGCTTGCCGCCTTGCAACCTGCCCTGCCCTCTTTGCGTGACCGTGCGTCTCGCGCGCTGATCCGGGCCCCCGTACGGGGTGTCGTAAACCGGATTCACCGGACGACGATCGGCGGGATGGCCCGAAGCGGTGAGGAACTGATTGAGATTGTTCCGTTGGACGACCGATTGTTGGTGGAAGCCTATGTTCGACCCAAAGACATCGCCTTCCTGCACCCAGAGCAAAAGGTCAAAATCAAGATCACGGCCTACGATTTTTCGCGGTACGGCAGTCTGGATGGTGAGATCGTTCGCATCGGTGCCGACACCATCACTCGCTCGGAACGAAGTGAAGAAGAGGTTTTCGTCGTCGAAATTCAGACGTCAGACACGATGTTGGATGCGGGTGGGACAGCGGTTGAAATCATCCCAGGAATGATCGCTCAGGTCGATATTCTGTCAGGCCGAAAGTCAGTTCTGGATTATCTGATCCAACCTGTTCTGAAGATAAAAGACGAGGCGCTGCGCGATTGAAGAGAACGACAGATGGGCAGCAGATAGCAAAGCGCCAGCCGATAGACATCTTAGGCGTCGGGGGGGGACCGACGACTAAGACCAGGTCACGTCACCAAGAAAGATATATCCCGCACCATATATCGTTTTAATAAGGCGCGGGCTTTTGGGATCTTCGCCCAGCTTCGTTCGCAAGCGGGAAATCCGAACATCCATAGCGCGGTCAAAGCTGTCACCTGCCCCGCCACCCAACATGTCCTGCATGCGCGCGCGGCTGATCAGGCGTTTGGGACTTTCAAGAAACAATCGCAGAACCTCACCTTCGGCATGACTGAAAGGTGTCTCGACGCCATCGGCATTGATCAAGACATATCGATCAAACTGTGCGGTCCAACCATTGAATTCGGCTATGTCTGAATTCGGCGTTGCTGGTCCAGTAGAGCGTAGCCGGGCGCGGACCCGAGCAATTACTTCGGCTGGATCAAATGGTTTGGTGATGTAATCATCTGCGCCAAGCTCCAATCCCGTTACCCGGTCCTGTACCTGAGCGCGGCCCGAAATGATGATGACGGCAGCACCTTGCTCAAGCGCAAGTTTGTGCACAAGTGCAAGACCGTCGGTATCCGGCAATGATAAATCCACCAAACACAGATCCGGAGTGACCCTTTTCAGCGAAGCTTCAAACTCACGGGCGCGTGAAAAGGTTTGAGTCTGAAACCCGGCATCTTCCAGCGCTTCCGTTAGGATACGGCGGATTTCAGGTTCGTCATCGAGAATGGTCACCAAAGGTTGTGTCATTCAGGCGGCCTCGGTTCGGATCAACGCCGACAATTGCGACGATGTAAATGGTTTGCTTAGGACAGGTGCACGGGTCAATGCCTGATGATGTAGCGGGTCATTTAGCGGCAGCGACGTCATCAGTATACAGGGCAACGCACCATTCAGGCGGTCGACAATGTCGATCCCAGTGCCTTCGCCCTCCAGCTTAATATCTGATAGAACCAGCGCGATATCACCGATTTCCGACGTCAAGGTCAAAGCTTCATCGACCGAGCTTGCCTCGATCACCGAACACCCCAAATCGACCAGCATGTCCCGGAACTGACTGCGCAGTTCATCGCTGTCTTCAACCAACAATACGAGACCCGCTTGCGCGGACGGGGCAGGACGGTAGGGCAAACGTATCACGACCGAAGCACCAGAAGGCGTGTTGCGCAAATTAAGGTCACCGCCCGCCAGCTTTACCGTGTCGTAGACCATTGGAAGTCCCAACCCCGAGCCATCGCTGCCTTTGGTGGAAAAGAATGGGTTTAACGCCTTCTTTAATGCTTCCCCGGTAAACCCCGGGCCAGTGTCCGACACCGTGATCTCAACCCATATTGTCCCGATTGCATGCGCAGTGATCGTGATCTGGCCCGATGTGCCGCAAGCATCCCGCGCATTCAGAACCAGGTTCAGCAGTGCATCCTGAACCATGCCGGGATCGAGCATCAGCACCTTGTCGGGTAGAGTATTGACCACCGACAACCCCATGCCCCGCGGCAAGGACGGGGTGGCAAGGATTCGCAAATCCTCAAGTAAACCGCGCATATCCGTCGCCTGAGGTTGAGGCGTGCGATTGCCGGTCATGTCTGCGATGCGATTCAGCAGTTGCCCCCCGCGTCGGGCAGTTTGTTGCGTAGCCGTGACTAGCTGATCGGCTTCCTTGGGTAGATCCATCCTCTCTAATCGCGCCTGCATGCCCAGAATAATGGTCAGCAAATTAGAAAAGTCATGGGCAAGCCCGCTTGTCATCTGCGCCGCCATGGCTCTGCGCCGCGTTTGCTGAAGGGCGACACGGGCTTGAGTTTCTTCGGTGATATCCACCGACATGACATAAACGCCACCCGCTTTGTCCGGGGTGAATGATACCCGAATGCGGCGTGAATCCTGATCTTCGGTAAACTCGAAAACCGAAGGTTGGCCTCCATAGGCCTGTTCCAGATGTGGCTTTACCCGGTCATAGGCAGATGACCCCAAAGCCTTTGATATATGAAGGCCCAGAATGTCAGACGGACGGCCGGGCATGACCGAACTGAGGCGGCGGTTTGAGTAATCGTATCGTCCATCGGCATCCAGATGCGCGATATGAGCCGGCATCATCTCGGTCGTCATCCGCGTGCGGGCCTCGATCTCGGTCAGTTGACGCTTGGCTTCTTCCAGCGCTGTGATGGTTGCGGCCAGTTTGCGGTTGGTTGCAGAAAGCTCTTCGGCATGGCTCAGAAGTTGGTCAGACAGTTCTTCTGAACGGGCACGCAGCAAATCTTCTACCCGCTTCGTGCGAGTTATGTCGGTATAGACGGCCACCCAACCCCCATTGGGCAAAGGTGCACCTTCGACCGAGATCACCTGACCATTGGGCCGGGTCCGCTCCATATAATGCGGCTCGAACGCGAGGGCCTGCGAAACGCGTAGCTCGACCATCTCGTCAACATCGCCGACCGAACCGTATTCCCCGCGGCTAGCGAGAAAATATATGGTGTCGCGAAACAGAGCCCCCGGCTCGACAAGTTCGTTTGGCAGGTCGAACATTTCCTGAAACCGCAGGTTGCTGACCACGAGACGCAATTGGCTGTCATAAATTGACAGCGCCTGACCGATCAGGTTCAGGCCAGCCGTGGTCATCGCCTTGATGCGCTGTTCGGAAATGTCCAAATTCATCCTCCCCTGCGCCCATGGGTATCACCAGTTCAGGCGCAGGTGTAGGGAGATTTACCTATCCGTGCAGCGGCAAATTGTTCGCGGCGCGGTAGGCTTGCACATAGCCACGTGCCACCGATCGAACGGCTGTTCCGATCTGCGAATAAGCCTCGTCCGGCAGGTTCGCAAAGGACACGCGTGCCGACCAGTCCGGAGCATCAAATCCGCTGCCGTTCAGCAGAACGATCCCATAGTCTTCCGCCAATTTGAACGCAATATCCAATGGGTGAACATTCTGCTTGATCCAAGCCACGACATCTTCACCGACATATTTTCGCAACCAGTATTCGAAATCGATGATGCCGTAATAGGCGTCATAATGCTCACCTGCCTGCACCTCGATGCCCATCGCTTCGGTCAGCAGTTTGAAACGGCGATGAACCAGCTCCATGCAGGCGGTCTGATAGATTTTCTTGCTGTCGACCAATTCACTGAGTGAAAACAGCGTCATCATCACCTGCTGCGGCAGCGACAAGCCTGCTGTGTGGTTCAGGGCCACATCGCGGCTATCGGCCACAAGCCGGTCGATAAAGCGAATGTCGCGCGGTGTCAGGCTAAGCGTGCCATAGCGCTTGTCCAGGGCCTGTTTGATCTCATCCGGGTGATCCGCCAGTTTCAGATCGAAGATGTTGTCTTGCGCGACAGCAATCACGCCAAGACGCCAGCCGGTGCAGCCAAAGTACTTGGAATAGGAATACACCCCGATCGTGTTGCGTGGCAGATGGCCCATGACCGAGGTAAAATCATGCACAAAGGTGCCATAGACATCATCCGTCAACACGATCAGATCGGGACGGTGGTTTTCCACCAAATCCGCCAGTTTGCGCAGTGATGCGGTGCTTAGTGCAACCGAAGACGGATTGCCCGGGTTGACCAGAAAGAACGCCTTTACCTTGGGATCTTTCAGCTTTTCCACTGCGGCATCCGTCAGTTGGAAGCCGTCTTCCTCGTCGGTTTCCACATGGACGGATTCAAGGCTGTAATCCTCAAGCTCTGGCATTTCCAGATAGGGGGTGAAGATCGGTGTACACAACGCGATCGTATCACCCGGGTTCAGCAGCCGATTGGCTTTGAGAGACTTGAAGATATAACACATCGCCGCCGTGCCGCCTTCGACTGCGAACAGATCGAACTGAGCGTCAGGCCGGTGACCTCGGCACATGGACCACATCAGGTATTCATGGGCAATGGTGGCATTGTGTTTCAGGATGCGGTCAGGCACCGGATAGTTATCACCGATGATCGAATCCGTCAGTTCATGCACAAACTCGTCCGCATCGAAATCAAACGCGGATATGGCATGCGCCGCGAGCTCAAGCAGCGTATCGACGCCCGGCGTTTCGGAATTATCAGACGCCCAGCTTTGCAGCCGTCCATGGCAACCTTTTTGCGCCGGCATTCCGCCTAAACCAGCGGGGTGATCCATCACACGTTTGGATTCAGTTATGGCAAATTGACCAAGGGCAAAGAACGCCTCACGCGGACGGGTGGCAACCCAGTTAGGATTGCCGCGCCCCGCGTTCAGGAAAGCGCTATTGGCCTTACGCGCCTCGGCCGAGGCCAGTTTGATCAGCTCATCCTTGATCTGAAACGGGCTGAGTGCTTCGTAATCGTGCAGCGCTACTCTATCCATAACGTGAACCTCTCCAAATCAGCTTAGGATCAAAACAACGACCATCCCGAAGATGGTCAATAGTGTATTTCCGATCGCATACGGCATTCCGTAGCCAAGCGCCGGGATGCGACTTTGCGCGGCTTCCTGGATCATACCCAACGCGGCAGTGGTGGTGCGCGCACCTGCGCAGGCACCAAACAGAATGGCCGGGTGGAATTTGAACACGTAATGCCCGACGTAAACTGCAAAGATCATTGGTAGCGAGGTCGCGACGATTCCCCATAGCAGCAGCGCAATACCGGCCTGTTGCAGTCCCGCGACAAATCCCGGCCCAGCGGTGATCCCTATCACCGCGATAAACACGTTCAGACCCAGAGTGTTCATCAACCAAAGCGCCGGACCCGGGATGCGCCCAAAGGTCGGGTGCACCGTACGCAGCCAACCCAGCACCAGCCCAGCCAGCAGCGCGCCTCCGGTAGTGGAAAGGCTGATCGGGAAACCACCCATCATGACTGACAGTGTTCCAATGATGCCGCCGATGAAAATCCCCCAGCCTACAAAAGCCAGATCCGTGGTGTCTACCGGGCGGTCGGCATAGCCAATCTGGGCAACTGCGGCCTCGACATGCCGCTTGCTGCCCTGAATTGTGACGATGTCACCACGATGCACGACGGTCCCGGGTAGCAGCGGCAAATCCTGCATGTTTCGCATCAGTTTCGAGACATAAATGCCCCGCGCGATCGACAGTTTGCTTAGCTCTTCAAGCGTCTTGTTATGAACCTCTTTGCTGGTGATCAGAACATCCAGTTTTTCTGACGGTATGCTCAGCAGATCAGGCGCGTCAGCTTCTGTAAGATTGGTCTCAAGCAAACCCACCAGATCAGCGCGGCGGCCTGAGAACATCACAACATCTCCGGCCTGCAATACGGTGTTATCATCTACCTCTATGATCTTCCCGTCACGTCTCAGGCGTTCGGCATAGATGCGGATACCGGGCATCAGATTTTTGACCGGTTGCCCCAGCAGATCGCTACCTTCTGGGATCTCAAAGGCCCGCGCCTCGATCGCGCGATATGCCGAGACGATGCCATCACCGGTTTCGACCGACGTCGTGCCACCCAGTTTAGCCTCATATTCCTTACAGGCCGCGACCAGATCGACGCCAATCAGACGCGGGCCGATCTTGGCCAGAATGATGGCCGACCCGATTGTGCCGTAAATATAGGTCACCGCATAGGCAATCGGAATCTGGTTAGCATAGGTTTTGGCCTGTTCCGCCGACAGGCCCAGCTGGCCGATTTGGTCGGTGGCAACACCGATCGCCGCTGAAATAGTCTGCGATCCGGCATAAAGCCCCGCGGCATAGCCAAGTTCCAGACCAGCGACCTTGGCTGCGATGATCGGGATTACAAGGCAAAGTGCGAGCACGCTGAGCGCAAAGAACACCTCGCGCGCGCCGTCTGCTTTCAGGCCGCGGATGAACTGAGGTCCGACACCGTAGCCCACAGCAAAGATGAACAAGATGAAGAAAGTCGATTTGACCGCCGAGTCGATTTCAATCTGGGCCTGCCCGATCACCACCGCCGCCAACAACGTTGCCGTGACCGTGCCCAGACTGAACCCCATCAGCTTCCAGGGACCAACGAGAAAGCCGATACCGATGGACAGGAACACCGCCAATTCAGGGTAGTTTTGAAGAATATGCACCAGCCAATCGACCATCAATCACCTCTCAATCCGCGCCTGACAGGCATTTGAGGCAAAAGCCGGAGACAAGGTGAAGAAGCGCCCAATTGGCCCACTTGCTGCCCGACCAAGCCGCCTGTTCGAACACACAACCGCAACAGGAAAACTTCGGCCTCACGATACCTTACAAAGGACATTTGTCTATAATTATCTGAATATTAATAGTTCTGCTTGTCCGCCCTCATTCAGAACACCCTGACTGAGCCTGCGCCACAATGCAAACACGCGAAACGCATGGCTCGCCCGCTCTGCCTGCTCCAGAATCGGAACCATGGGCTTCACTGTCGCTCTACCGCAATGCGCGGGCGCAAAATCCTGAGGGGTTCGAACAAATCCATTGCAGCGACCCGGTGTTTGCCATCACATACCGCTATGACACGGCCGACGATTATTTCCGAGACCAGCGCAACCGGCGTTTGTATCCGCCTTGCCGGAGATCTGCGCACTCAATCGTTGGATCGTGTCGAAGCGGGTTTTGCTGCCCAAAAGCCCAACGGCCAAGATGTCATTGTGGACATGTCGCAGGTGGAATCGCTGGATACCGGAGGGGCCTGGCTAGTCGCCAATCTGGTGCAGCGGATGGGAAGCGAGGGCGCTCAGGTCCAGCTCGAAGGGTTGGCCCCTGCGCATTCGTCATTGATCGAAACAGTATCGCACAACATATCCGAGGTTACAGGAGAAGAACTGCCGCCGCATGGCTTTGTGAATTGGGTTGCCCGGATTGGGCAAAAAACTTTTGGCGCCTGGCAGGACACATTATCAATCATCGGCTTTCTTGGCCTTACTCTGCATCGATTGGTCCGGACTCTGATCATGCCATGGCGACTGCGTCGTGCTGCCTTGGTGTCACAGATGGAGCAAGTCGGCTTCAAGGCGCTGCCGATTGTGTCCTTGATGGGTTTCCTGATCGGCGTCGTTCTGGCCTTTCAGGGCGCGACGCAGTTGAAACAGTTCGGGGCTGAGATCTTTGTTGTCGAATTGATCTCCATCTCGATCCTGCGTGAGCTTGGTATCCTGCTGACAGCGATCATCGTCGCTGGTCGCTCCGGTTCGGCTTTTACGGCTTCGATTGGCTCGATGAAGGTGCAGGAAGAGATTGATGCGATGCGCACCCTGGGGTTGGATCCGATTGAAGTTCTGGTCATTCCCCGTGTTCTGGCGCTGTTGATCATGTTGCCCATTCTTGGCTTTGTTGCCGATATGGCTGGCCTGATCGGCGGAGCGTTGATGAGTTGGATCGACCTCGGTGTCAGCCCCGGCATGTTCCTGACCCGGTTGAAGGAAAATACCGGCGTCGCACAGCTTGCCGTCGGGATGATCAAGGCACCGTTCTTTGCACTGGTGATCGGTGTCATTGCCTGCTGGCAGGCTATGCAGGTCAAAGGTTCATCCGAAAGCGTTGGTCAGCGGACGACGGCCTCGGTCGTGCAATCGATCTTTATGGTCATCGCCATCGACGCCCTGTTTTCGATCTTCTTCTCAGAGTTGGGGATCTGACATGGATGGAGCCGCGCTTCAGGACAAGCCCCAATCCGACACGAAACGCGAGGCCGTTATTCGTGTGCGCAATTTAACCAACCAGTTCGGCGAGCAAGTGGTCCACGACAACCTCAACCTCGATGTCTGGCGCGGTGAAGTGCTGGGTGTTGTCGGTGGATCGGGCACTGGGAAGTCCGTGCTTTTGCGTACGATCGTCGGGCTGAACAAGCCCAAGTCGGGAAGTATTGAGGTTCTTGGCGTCGATGTTCTTAATGGCCCCGAAGAAGAACGTCAGCGGATCGA
The DNA here is from genome assembly GCF_056539785.1 of Ruegeria sp. B11. Taxonomy (NCBI): domain Bacteria; kingdom Pseudomonadati; phylum Pseudomonadota; class Alphaproteobacteria; order Rhodobacterales; family Roseobacteraceae; genus Ruegeria; species Ruegeria sp. B11. The sequence goes on from NZ_JBQFVO010000002.1 coordinate 479,852, forward strand.
AAGAAGCTGGGGCGTGGCATTTCAGGACGGTGCGCTGTTTTCCTCACTGACTGTATTGCAGAACGTGATGGCGCCTCTGCGCGAGCACACGGGTATCAGTGAAAAATTGATGGCCGCACTAGGTGGGCTGAAGATCAGTCTCGTTGGCTTGCCTCAACTAAGTTGCAGCAAGTTCCCCTCGGAACTGTCCGGCGGAATGCGTAAACGCGCTGCGTTGGCCCGCGCCCTGTCGCTGGACCCCGAAATCGTTTTTCTGGACGAACCAACTGCCGGGTTGGACCCGATCGGGGCCGCCGCATATGATGAACTGATCGGGGAACTTCAGCACACGTTGGGGCTGACCGTGTTCATGGTAACGCATGATCTGGACAGCCTTTATGCCATATGTGATCGCGTCGCGGTACTTGCGGAAAAACGCGTGCTGGTTGAAGGTCCGATAGAAGAGATGACCAAGGTCGACCATCCTTGGGTTCAGGAATATTTCACAGGCCCCCGCGCCCGTGCGGCACAACAGAAGGGGCAGGACAGGTAGAGGCGATGGAGACCCGAGCGAATTACATCCTGATCGGTGCGTTCACCCTGGCGGGCATCCTTGGTGCCTTCGGGTTCTTTCTGTGGCTCGCCAAATTCGAAGTGACCCGGCAATACGCCTATTATGATGTGTTGTTCGACAATGTCTCGGGCCTGTCGGCTGCAGGTGGCGTAAATTACAACGGCTTGCCCGTGGGTCAGGTGGTTTCCTTGGACTTGGACAAAGATGACCCGTCAAAGGTGCGAGTGCGGCTTGAGGTTGATGCCGACATCCCTGTTACCAAAGAAACCATCGCACAGTTGCAATCTCTGGGTGTGACAGGGGTTGCTTATGTTGAGCTTTCCGGCGGGTCCCCAACCGCAGAAAGGCTGGCCCAGAATAGTGTCATCCCAAGCAAGCGCAGTTCGATTCAATCCTTGCTTGAGGGTGCGCCAGAGGTTCTGGAAAAGGCGGTCACCCTGTTGGAGAACCTCAATTCGGTTGTTGATGACAAAAACCGAAAGGCGGTGTCGGATATCCTGAACAATCTGGCAGAAGCGTCGGGCAAGCTGGATAAAACTCTGACGGATTTCCAGTCGCTCTCGTCCGATTTGGGCGGTGCGGCCAAAGACGTTGGAGAATTTACCAAGAGACTGGATACGTTGGCGAATACGGCCGAGACGACGTTGAGCACAGGAACGGACACGCTGAAGAGCATCAAAGAAACCTCAGAATCCGCCAAAACAACGCTAGAGACTGCAAATAACGCCATTGCCAGTGCTGAAAGCGTGATTCAGGAAGATATCCGGCCCTTTATCGAACGCGGGTCAATCCTGGCCGAAAGGCTGACTCGGCTGTCAGATGAAGGCAGCGTTACGCTTGAGGTAATCAGCGAGACTGTTCTGAATGCAAACACCACCCTTGAATCGGTTACATCGACTATGGATTCAGCCAAAGGGGCGCTCGATTCAGCAGAGAGGGCGTTTGACTCGGCAAACCGCGTGATGGACGAGGATATCTCACCTGTCGCTGAAGATGTGAGTAAGGCGGCCAATCAGGTTGCGGAAACCGTCTCGAATATCACCGAAAAGATTGACAAGATTTCCGACGATGTTCTCAGCGCCTCCCAATCGGCGTCGGATCTGCTGGGAACCATCGACGGGATCGTTCAGGACAACCGCCGTCAGGTTTCGGACTTCTTGCGCGTTGGGTTGCCTCAGTTCATCCGGTTCATCGAGGAATCACAGCGTCTAGTCATCAGTCTGGATAGATTGGTCGACAAGGTCGAACGCGACCCGGCCCGCTTTTTGTTAGGCACCCAAGCATCGGAGTTTCGTCAATGATACGGCCCTTAATATTGACTCTGGTTTTGGCCGCTTTGACGGGCTGCACGGGCTTGGGCACGCTGCGGCAGGCTTCTAAGCCCAATGACTTGTATTTGCTGACACCCAAAAGCACGTTCTCGTCATCGCTGCCGCGAATCCAAAAACAGATCGTTGTCGAAGAGCCCACAGCGACGGCGGCCGTGAACACCGATCAGATCGCCGTGCAGCCCACCTTGCTTCAGGTACAGTATCTGCCGCGGGCCCGATGGGTGGATCGCGCGCCGTTAATTGTGCAGGCGCTGATGGTCGAAAGCTACGAAAATTCGGGCAAGGTCGCGGCCGTAGGACGTTCGACCGTAGGCCTGAGAGCGGACTATGTGATCGCGCCTGATCTGCGCGAATTTCAGGGCATCGTCATCAGCGAAACCGAAGACACGAAGACGGTCCGCGTAGAAGTGCGCATCAATATTAAGATTATCGATGAGTATGAGGACAAGATCATCGCTTCAAGCTCATTCCAGGAAGCAGTGCTGGCGACCAGCGATAAAACACCCGAACTGGTTGAGGCCTTTGATATCGCCTTGGGAAAGACAATGCGGGATGCCGTGGAATGGAGCATCCGCAAAATCCATACGCATACGCTCAATAACCCGCGATCAACACCTAGCTAGCGGTCGCTAGAACTGGCTCGCTGAGGCGACTTGCCAGTCAGCGGCGAACTCTTCAGGGATGGTCTTGCCCAACAGAGAGCCGTCATCCAGAAAGCTGTATAGCTCGGCATAAGACCGCTCTCGTTCATCCGCATTTCGGCGCCGGATGTCGGCAGGGCGCAGGTCGGAAACTTTTGCTTTGCCCATAGCCCCTAATATCTCGCGGAAGCTTTCAAGCGTCGCGTCATGAAACCGATGCACGCGCTGTCTTTTCTGTGGCACATTCACCGCCCGCCCACGGATCGGATCTTGCGTCGCCACCCCCGAAGGGCACCTGTTGGTGTTGCAATGCAGCGCCTGAATGCACCCCACCGCAAACATCATCGCCCGCGCCGCGTTACACATATCCGCACCCAAAGCGAATTTCTCGACCATATCGAACCCAGTGGCCACTTTGCCCGAACAGATCACCCGCACCTTGTCGCGGACCCCGATACCGCGCAGACAGTTGTTTACAAATATCAGTGCCTCGTTGAGCGGCATCCCCAATCGGTTGGTGAACTCGACCGGGGCAGCGCCAGTGCCCCCTTCCGCGCCGTCCACCGTGATGAAGTCAGGCAGAATCTCAGTTTCCAACATCGCTTTGCAAATCGCCATAAACTCGGATCGACGACCGATGCACAGTTTGAAGCCTACGGGCTTGCCACCTGACATCTCTCGCAGATGCTGAACGAAATGCATCAATCCAGTCGGTCCATCAAAGGCCGAATGAATAGGTGGGGAAATCACATCCTGATGTACTGGAACCCCACGAATCTCGGCGATTTCTTCATCCACCTTTGCTGCCGGTAGGACCCCGCCATGAGACGGCTTCGCCCCTTGCGACAATTTGATCTCGATCGCTTTGACGACATCTTTCTTGGCCTTTTCGGCAAACAGGTCCTTATCGAACCCACCATCAGGCGTGCGGCATCCAAAATATCCTGTTCCGATTTGCCAGATGATGTCTCCACCTTCTGCCAGATGGTGGGGGGACAGTCCGCCTTCGCCCGTGTTATGCGCAAAACCCCCATCTTTTGCACCGCCATTCAAAGCACGGATTGCGTTGGCGCTGAGTGCACCGAAACTCATTGCTGATACGTTCAGACGCGACGCATTGTAGGGTTTGTCGCATTGAGGGCCGCCCAATATCACCCGTTCTTCGCTCTCTTCAACGTGCTTGGGGGATAGCGAGTGATCAGCGCGGTGATAACCTACCGTCATGATATCGTACTGAGTACCGAACGCCTGAGTATCCACCTGCCCCTTGGCGCGGGAATAGACCAGACTGCGGATGATCCGATTATAGGGCCGCCCGCTTTCATTGGTTTCAACGAAATACTGCCGGATTTCAGGGCTGACAAACTCCAACATATATCGGAAGTGACCCAGTACCGGGTAGTTGTTCAGCACATTATGCTTGGTTGTCAGCATATCGTAGAGACCGACAACCGCATAGGGGATCAGTATGATCAGCAACCAGTGAGCGGGTGGCCAGAAAAAACCCCAAAGCAAAGTCAAAGGCAAGCAGACATAGCTGAGGAAATAGTAAAGCCTGCGAACAATCATTTCCTATCTCCCTGAGTAGCGCTGTGACAGCGTGACCTTGAATGGGTATTGGGTCCATGACCCTGCTCTTCATCCAGAACGTGGAACAAATTGACCTGTTTGCGCAAGCCCTTGCTAATCAAACAAAGATAACGGTTGGGTTAGCGAGGCCGGTTGAACCAAGCAAAAGCAGTCTGTATGCAAAATGAAACGCTGGTCAGAGCAGGATCAACCGCAGTGTCGAAAACAGCGCCTGTATTCGGGCATCGCGCCCTGATGTATACAGCCGTCTTTGTGGGGGGTGCTGCAGGGTCGTTGCTGCGCGAGCTATTTTCGCTGGAGATCCCCGGCGCTCCGTTCCTGACCGCGACTTTCGGCATCAATGTTGCGGCCTGTTTCGTTCTAGGTTGGCTCTATGCCATTCGAAATCGTGTCCACGCCCACGTCCTGCATCTAGGGGCCGTCGGATTTTGCGGTGGGCTATCGACGTTTTCCTCATTCGTCGCCGAGCTGGAAAGACTGGCAGAAACCGGGAATTGGTTTGTGATTATCGCCGTAAGCGCGGAGATCGCATTTGGTCTTACGGCGGCGGTTCTTGGGGAAGCGCTGGGTCGGCGGCATCATTCCCGGGAAACATCGGAATGACGACCTTGTATCTACATGCCATGTTCGCATTGGGCGGAGGATTGGGGGCTGTACTGCGGCATTGGCTGGCGCTTCGGGTGACGCATGATCTGCCGTACTCGACCCTGATCGTGAATGTTCTGGGCAGCCTTCTGCTGGGTCTTTGGATTGGTTATCTGGGTGGCTCTGCGGAAATGGGCGAAGAGGAAAAACGCCTTGTATTCGGGTTTTGCGGCGGCTTCACCACATTCTCAAGCTTCGCCTATCAATCGCTGCAATTGCACCGTGAACGGACGATCGTATTTGCCGCCGGTAACATCGTTCTCAGCCTCGTCTTGTGCTGGTTCGCGCTATGGATGGGCCTTGTTCTGACGCGCTAGTGAACGGGTGCTGCAGCCCTTTGATCGGGCCTGGGCGCGCGGCAGAAGAACAACAGTGGGATCGTGGCCAACGCCAGCAGTCCAAGATTGTTGAATACAGTAAGGTACGAGATCATCTCGGCCTGTCGAGAAATTTCTTGCCCCAGAATGGAGGCACCCTGGGCGCTATCGGGTGTCAGCCCCAGCGGCGCAAGATAAGCCTGTGCAGCAGGATTGTAGGGTGTCACATTCTGGCTGAGCACTGCCGTATTGGTTTGCAGGCCTCGCACGACCCAAGTCCCCACCAATGAAATACCTACCGAAGAGCCAAGCTGCCTGGTGACGTTGAATAGGCCCGAGGCCTCATCCTGCCTTGATTTACTGATGCTCTCGAATGCCAGAATAGACATCGGCACAAACACCAGCCCCATCCCCAGACCACTGACAAAGCCCGGCCAAGCCAGTTGCCAGAAACCGGCGTCGAGGTTGAGCGTGCCCAACATGAAATTCCCCACTGCTGTCAACAGCATCCCCAACCCGGCTAAAACTCGTGGATCAAACCGGGTGACCAGTACGGCCCCGGTCAGCACCATCGATGCACCTGCGGCGATCCCGCGCGGTATGAACAAATGACCGGATTCGATCACGGGGTAATCGAGCAGGCTTTGCACAAAGGTTGGCAGTATGGCGATCCCGCCAAACAATGAGATCGCGAACCCCGCTATCACCAGGTTGCACAGGGCAAAGTTGCGATCCGCAAAAAGGCGCAAATCAACGACAGAATGCCGGGATGTCAGAGAATGGACTATGAACCCCAGCGCCCCAAGAACCGAAGCGATCAGCGCCAGCTGTATCATCCTCGATGACAGCCAGTCCTTGGTCTCACCTTGGTCAAGAATGAATTGAAGGCATCCAATGCCAACTGCCAGCAGCGCCAGGCCTTTCCAGTCGATGCGCACCTCTTCGGTTTTGTCGTCCGGCAACTCGCCCGCCAAAAGCAGCAGGGCCATGGCGGCGACCGGAAGGTTGACGAAAAACACCATTCGCCACGAAAAATACTCAGTCAGGACTGCACCTACAGTTGGGCCCAACACCGGTGCGACCACCACGCCCAAGCCAAAGACCGCCATGGCCTGTCCCCGTTTTTCACGCGGAAAGGCGTCAAACAGGATGGACTGCGATAACGGGATCAGGAACGCGCCGAACATCCCCTGCGCCAGGCGGAACGCGACGATAGTCTGAAGACTCCATGACAGGCCGCACATGACAGACATTGTGGCAAAACCCGTGACCGCAGTCAGGATCAGCCTGCGCCGCCCGACCCGACGCGCGACAAACCCGGTCAGCGGCATGACCACAACGGCTGAGACGATATAGCTGGTTAAGATCCATGTCGCCTGATCGGTTGTGGCCCCAAAAGCCGCCTGAATATGCGGCAACGCAACATTGACGATGGTACTGTCCAGAACTTCGAGAATAGCGCTGAGCACGACGGCCACGACAATCACGCGATTGATGTGGCCGGCATCAGTCATTGGCTGGTTCCGGTTGTATCCACCGTAACTTTGCTGCTGCCTCCAACACGCAGCGGGGCGTCGGTTGGATCAAGCTCGATCCGCACCGCAAACCGTCGAGTGACCTTGACCCAGTTGCCGCTGGAGTTTTCGGACGGCAACAACGAAAACGTATCGCCCGAGCCTCGACCGATCGACGCAACCTTGCCGGTCAGGGTCGTGTCTGGAAGCATATCCACCTGCACTGTGACCGGCTGACCGGGTCGGATGCGTGGCAGTGATGTTTCCTTGAAATTTGCATCGACCCACCAGTCAGACGACTCGACAATGGAAAATTGCGGCGCATTGGCAGAGACAGACGACCCCGGGCGCAGCGTCAGATTTGAGATCCAGCCATCGGCTGCGGCATAGACCTTGGTCCAGACAAGATCGGCCTGCGCGATTTCCAACGCAGCCTGCGAGGACAAAACGTTGTCCTGCCGGGCCGCGAGGCCACTTTGCAACGCGGAAAGCTCGGACCGGCTGGTGGTCAACCGGGCCGAAGCCTGTGCGAATTCGGATGTAGTTTGGTCCAGCGAGGCCTGCGCGAGGTCCCCGTCCGAAAACAAAGCTCGGGCGCGTTCAAGATTGCTCTGCGCGGTTTCGTAGAAAGAGTTGGCGCTTTCGACAGCGGCCTGTGCAGCAGTGATCTGGTTCGAGAAGGAGTCAGCCTGCTGAATGGCACTGTCCAGATTAGCTTTGGCCTGATCGACCGAGGCTTGGAACTGTGTCGGATCAATCGAGAACAGCAAATCGCCTGCATTGACCGGCTGGTTTTCGACCACTGCAACGTCTGAAACCTGCCCGGTCACCTGTGCGGCCACATAGATGATATTCGCGCCGATATAGGCGTCTTTTGTTGACGGATACCGCTCTTCATGCCGCCAGAAAAGGAACAATCCAACAGCAATCGTGACCAGGATCCCAGCGGCGGCAATTGCCTTGAATGACTTCATAAGCAGCTTCCTTTTCGGTGCCTAATCGAGCGACCTCACATCACCTGCATATGCATGCGCATGGCCAGATTGCCCAGAATCCAAACTGTCCCGCCGATGATAATCAGCAGAACAAGTGTCGAGAACAGAACCAGGTCCAGATCCTCTCGGCTGCTGCGGCGGCGGTCGATGTGTAGAAAATAGATCAGTTGAACAACCAGTTGTGCCAACCCCAGAAGGCCGATGGTCATATAGACGCCTGGTGTTTCAATACCGAAATGATAGGCGATCACAAATACCACCAGCGTGAGCAGCAGTGACCCACCATAGCCAATCACGTAACGCCGCCGTTCGCGGTGATGCATCTCGGATCGTTTATCCATAGGCCAGCCCTCCGAAATACACGATGGTTATTATGCCGATCCAGATAAGATCGAGGAAATGCCAGAATAGCGCCAACCGCACCATACGCGACATCAGCAGATCGGTCAGCCCGGACATACGCAGCTGAATACCCAGCACGATTAGCCACAGACACCCGGCTGCAACATGCAAGCCGTGGAGCGGTACGAGACCATAGAAGGCCGACAAAAACCCGCTACGCTGTGGGATACCGCCTTGGGCTGCCATGTTCATGAAATCACGGATTTCCAAAACCAGAAAACTGAGCCCCAGCAACAGAGTCACTCCGAACCACAGCACGATCCGTGCCCGAGGCAGGTTGTATTTCAGCGCCAACATCGCCAACCCGACGGTCAAACTGCTGGTCAGCAGAATGAGAGTCTGGGCAAAGATGCTTTTCAGGTCGAACAGCTCATGCGGGCCTAGACCGCCGGCTTGCGCGTCTATCATGGTGATATAGATCGCGAACATCAGGCCGAAATAGACCAGATCGCTCATCAGGAAGACCCAGAAGCCGAAAGTGACGACCTCGGTCGCCTTGTGGGCGCTGGCGTGGTCCTCGCCGAGGTTTATCCCCGGATAGCTGTGCTTGGGTGCGCGCCTCATGTCACGGCCTCCATATCCGGGCGGGCGAGGCCGCGATTTTCCGGTGTACTTTCATGATCGCGATCCACAGCGGCGTTGCTGTGGACCAGCGCCAACCACGCCTCGTGTTCTTTGCGGACCTCTTCGGCGGGGATGATGACCTCGGTGCTGGTGTCGAAACTCCAGATGATAATGGCGAGGATCATCGCGATGGTCATCAGTGCTGCCAGCCACCAGATCCACCAGACCAGAGAGAACATCCAGATGCCACTGAGCACGCAGAGGATAAACCCGATGCCGGTGTTGCGCGGCATCTCGATATCTTCGTAGGCCGCGGGTGCAGGATAGGCTTGTCCGCGCTCCTTAGCTGCAGCAAAGTCATCGCGGTCACTAACCTGCGGAATAATAGCGAAGTTGTAGGGCGGCGGCGGAGACGGGATCGACCATTCCAGCGTGCGCCCGTCCCAAGGATCACCGACCGGTGCGCGGGTCTGTTCTCGGTCGCGTATACTGACCCACAATTGGACCAGGATCGAAAGCAACCCGCAAGTAATCACCAGCGATCCTATGGCGGCGGTGATCATGTAGGGGTGAAAGCTGGGATCCTCCCAACTGAACGACCGGCGGGGCATGCCCATCAGACCAACGAAGTAGAGCGGCATGAAGGTCAGCAGAAACCCAACCGTCCAGCAGAAAACCGAAACGCGGCCCCAGAACTCGTTTAGACGGAACCCAAAGGCCTTGGGAAACCAGTAGTTATAGCCGGCTAGCAACCCGAACAGCACACCGGGTAGCAACGCGTTGTGGAAATGCGCAACCAGAAACAGCGTATTATGGACCTGATAGTCGACGGTTGGATTGGCAAGAACCACTCCGCTGAGGCCGCCGATGACGAACAACATCAAGAACGCAAGGCCATAAAGCATCGGGACCGAGAATCGAATGCGCCCACGGTACAGAGTCGCCATCCAGTCATAGACCTTAACCCCGGTCGGAATGGCGATCAGCATCGTGGCAATCCCGAACACCGCGTTGATCAGAGCGCTTTGCCCCATGGTGAAGAAATGATGCAACCAAACCGTGAAGGACATGACCGCAATCGACATTGTTGCGATGACCAGTGAGTTGTAACCATAGAGACGCTTGGCCGAAAAGGTGGCAAAGACCTCAGAATAGATTCCATATGCAGGCAGGACCAACAGGTAGACCTCGGGGTGGCCAAACAGCCAGAACAGGTTGGCATAGTTCATCATGTTGCCGCCAAGGTCATTGGTGAAGAAGTGAAAATCCAGATAGCGATCCGCGGCCAGCAGCAACGCGGCAACGCCTAGGGGCGGCATAGCAAAGATGATCAGGATCGAGCTGCAAATGATCGTCCAGCAATACATGGGCAACCGCATGAACTTCATCCCCGGCGCACGCAGCTTGTAGATCGTGACGGCAAAGTTGATGCCAGTCAGTGTTGTGCCCACGCCCGAGACCACGATGGCCCAGATCCAGTAATCCGGCCCAACGCCGGGATTGAACGCGGCCCCGGTATAGGGCGGATAGGCGGTCCAACCACCTGTTGAGAATTCGCCCACCACCAGCGAGACCATCAGCATCAGCCCGGCCGAGACGGTCAGACCAAGCCCGATCTGGTTCATCACCGGAAAGGCCACGTCGCGCGCGCCTATCATGAGCGGAATTATGTAATTAGCGACGCCAAAGACAAAAGGTACCGCGACGAAGAACACCATTATGGTGCCATGAGTGCTAAACAGTTCCGCGAAATGCTCGGGTTCCAGGAATCCGTCCCCCGGTCCCGCCGCCTGTTGGGCCCGCATCACCACGCCTTCCAAGACGCCCCGCGCCAGCATGACGATGGCGAAGACAATGTACATGATGCCGATCTTCTTGTGATCAGCGCTGGTCAGCCAATCGCGCCAGAGCGGACCCCACAACCGGAACCACGTCAGGATGCCAATCACTACCACTACGCCCACGATCACAATAGCAGCAGCAGCGTTTGCAATGATCTCATTTGCGCCAGGGTTCTGGATCAGTCCAGCGATGGGAAAGGCATCCCAGCCCAGGCGACCGAAGAAACCGGTCTCGGCATTTGTCATTGGCTTGCCTCCTGCCCGTATTCAGCCGTTCCGGGTTGCTGATCCAACTGCAGAGGCTCGCCGCTGTGATAACGACGCAGGATCGAATGGAATAGGTCGCCCTCTTCCAGCGTGAAATAAAGCGCATTCAGCGGCATGAGTTCGGTGCCCAATGCCGCCTGCACCTCATCCCGATCCGTACGCATCGCCAACGTCCGATAAGTGCTTTCGGTCAACGGTATGCCATGCGCTTTTACGCTGGCGACCCATGCCTGAAAATCCTCGGGCTGCATGGCTTGCGCCAGGAATTTCTGCTTTGTGAATCCTCGGCCATTATACTGTGTGTTCTCGCCTTGCATCGTTTCAGGCGAGTCTGCCACCAGGTGTAGCCGAGTCGTCATCCCCGGCATGGCATAGATTTGCCCCGCCAGCGCCGGGATCATGAACGACTGCATCACCGTGTCTGTGGTCAGCGTCATCGCAACTTGCTGTTTGATCGGTATGCCCAGTTCTCCCACCGTTGCGATGCCATGATCTGGATAGATGAACAGCCATTTCCAATCGAGGCCAACCACCTGCACATTTAGGGCAGGCTCTTCTCCAAAAGGGGCCGAATAAGGGTCAAGACGATGTGTCGCTTTCCAGAGATAGAAAGACAGGATCATCACGATCACGACCGGGACGCCCCACATCACAAATTCAAGCTTCGCCGAAAAATCCCAATGCGGCGTGTATGCAGCATTTCCACCCTTACGTCGGCGATAACGCAGGGCAATCAGCGGCACCAGAGCCAGAACCGGTATCACAGCGATCAGGATAAGAGCCGTCGCGCGCAAAAGGTGTGTCTTTTGCACCGCTGCAATCGGGCCTTGGGGGTCCATGAAGCTATCACTCGCCCCGGCAGACTCAGCCGTCAACAACAGAGCAACAAAGATCACCAAGGCTGGCACAGCGACTGAATGTATCCGAGACAAGGTCACACCTGATGATCCTCTTGCGGCGGGGTTTCCCGGCAACTATCGGCAGAGTCACGGATTTTCTCAAGAACTTTTCCAAAATCACCCTGCGGCGCCGCTGTTGACATGAGGTCAAGCGCGCGCGAGACCAATCATATGCGTTTGGTTCTTGCTATAGTCTCCCTGGTTTGTCTTGCCGCCCCCTCGGCAGCGCAAGATCGCGCTGAGGTTGAACGTCAGTTCCAGAACTGGCTGCAACAAGCCATATGGCCTCAGGCAAAAGCAAAGGGCGTTTCGAAACGCACATTCCAAAGTGCCTTTGACGGGGTAACACTAAACTGGGACCTTCCTGACTTGGTTCCGCCGGGCAGCTCTAAAAAGACACCCAAGCAACAACGGCAGGCCGAGTTCGGCTCACCTGGTCGTTATTTTAATGCCGGATCAGTTCAGGGTGCCACCTCCGTCGGTCGCAAGATGGCTAGGCGCCATGCGGGTACACTGGCGCGTGTCGAGGCAGAAACCGGTGTACCCGTCCGTATCATACTGGCCATCTGGGGCCGCGAAAGCGGATACGGACAAGTCCCGATCCGCCATAATGCGTTTCAGGTGCTGGGCACCAAAGGGTTTATGAGTACGCGTGCCGAGTATTTCACGGCTGAACTGATTGCTGCGCTACAGATCGCTGAATCCGGTCACGGCCAAGGCCACGCACTGAAAAGCAGTTGGGCGGGTGCCTTGGGGCAGCCTCAGTTCATGCCCACAAATTTTCTGACTTACGCGCGCGATGGCGATGGCGATGGCCGAACTGATATCTGGGGCTCAGCCTCGGACACGATTGCATCGATCGGCGCGTATCTTGACGAGCACGGATGGGTGACAGGCCGCGACTGGGGGTTCGAAGTTATCCTACCCACGACCGTTTCTTGCGCGTTGGAGGGCCCTGATCAGGGGCGGTTGATCCGCGATTGGGTCGCCATGGGCGTAAATCGCGTTTCCGGCAAACCTTTTCCTGCACATGAACTTGATGCCGAGGGCTATCTTATGATGCCTGCCGGTCGTAGCGGTCCGGCCTTTATCGTAACGCCCAATTTCTATGTCCTCAAAGACTATAACACCAGCGACCTTTATGCGCTGTTTGTGGGACATGTCGGTGATCGCATCCAATACGGAGTTGGCGATTTTCGGGGTCGTTGGGGCGATGTCGGCAATCTCTATCGTTCAGATGTCGCCAGCATGCAGCAGGTGCTTGTTCAACAGGGTCATGACGTCGGTGGCGTCGATGGCCTGCCCGGATACAAAACCCGACGCTCGATCGGGCGCTGGCAAGAGGCTTCTGGAAGCACACCAACCTGCTTCCCCGATGCCTCATTGAAGGCCGTTCTGAAGCCGTAGCAGCGTACTGATTCGCCATTTACGAGCATCACTGCGAACACATTCACCCACGGTGATATGTTGAGCTTCACGAAAATGTCACTGCCACGAAGCGTTTCAAAATAAAATTTTAACACCTCCGCCGGCTGCGGTTCTAATCAGCCTTTGTGGTCTTCACCCACCGCAAAACCCTTTACCTTTGCTTCAAAACTGACAGGTTCATGGGCAGTGAAAGATAGCTTTCGCATTCGGATCTCCGACATTGCCTGATGCATGAATGCCGAAATTATCGATCTTGGCACGATCTAGATCAAGGTAAAGTCCAGACAATTGCCGGAGACAAAATGGCAGACAAGCGCCCACCGCGAATGCGGTTTGGACGTTCGAAACCATACTAAATGGGAGTAAACACATGAACAAAATAATCAGAACCTCTTTGGCAGGACTGTTGTCCTCGACCATCATTACCGGTGCTGCAATTGCTGCCGGTACACATCCCGAAACCGGAGAAGCCCTGGCCGACGATCAGACCTTCACCTATCGGATTCTCGATGAACACAGCTCGGTCGACCCGCAAGTCGTAGAAGATGTGTCGGGTGCAGAAATTGTTCGCGATCTGTTTGAAGGCCTGATGAATCAGGATGAGGACGGTAACCTGGTTCCTGGTGTCGCCACCGAATTCTCGGTCAACGATACCAAGGACGTTTACACCTTTACCCTGCGCGATGAAGCGAAGTGGTCGAATGGTGATCCGGTGACCGCAGGTGACTTTGTGTATGCCTGGAAGCGCGCCGTCGATCCCGAACTGTCGTCGCCCTATGCTTGGTTCATGGAACTGATGTCGATCGAAAACGCTGCCGAGATCATCGCGGGCGAAAAACCGGTAGATGAGTTGGGTGTCAAAGCCATCGACGACAAAACGCTGGAAGTCCGCCTGAGCGCCCCCCTGCCCTATTTCCCGCAGATGACCACACATTCGACAACCTTCCCGGCACCGCAGAAAGTGATCGAAGAATTTGGTGACGCCTGGACCAAACCGGAAAACATCGTCTCGAACGGCGCTTATGTTCTGACCGAGCACCTGCCGCAGGAACGCTCGGTACGTGAACGCAACACCGCCTATTGGGACAACGATAACACCATCATCGACAAGGTCGTGGCGCTGGTCATCAATGATGAAAACGTCGCCCTGACCCGCTATTTGGCTGGCGAACTGGACCGCACCGAAATTCCAGCCGGCCAGTACCCACGTCTGAAGGAAGAGCACCCTGTAGAAGCCATCAGCTTCCCACGCCTGTGCAACTATTATTACACCTTCAACCTATCTGATGGTGGCCCCGAGGCTTTCAAGGACCCGAACGTCCGCCAAGCCCTGTCACTGGCCGTTGATCGTGCGATTATCACCGAAAAAGTGATGGCAGGCGGTCAGCCCGAAGCCTACACTTTCGCCCCCGAAGCAACCGCAGGCTTCACCGTACCGGCCGTTGAAATGGCATCCATGTCCCAAGCCGAACGCGACGAGTTGGCGAAGGAGCTTCTAGCAGAAGCAGGTTATGGGCCTGACAACCCTCTGAGCTTCCAGATGGTTTATAACACCGCGGAAAACCACAAGAAGGTCGCCGTTGCGCTGAGCCAGATGTGGAAGCAGAAGCTTGGCGTGAACGCCGAACTGGCAAATATGGAGTGGAAAGTCTTCCTCGAGGAGCGCGGCAACCAAAACTTTGAGCTGGCACGTGGTGCTTGGTGCGGAGACTACAACGAGGCGTCAACCTTCCTGGACCTACTGCAGTCGGACTCGGGCTATAATGACGGCAAATATGCCAACGCGCGCGTTGATGAGCTGCTGGCCGAGGCCAAAACCTCGGACGATCCGGCTCCGCTTTACACCGAAGTTGAACGCATCATCGCCCAAGAAACGCCTGTGATCCCGATCTATCACTACGCAGGCGTCTATATGATGGACAGCGATGTAGGCAACTGGCCGGTGAACAACGTCGAGCAGAACTGGTACTCGAAAAACCTCTACAAGCTCGCTGAATAATCGTCTTTGAACCACGCCCTGCCCCGGAGACATCCGGGGCAGGGCCAATAAACACGGGGGCATGAAATGCTTGCCTACAGTTTAAAGCGGCTGCTGGTCGCTATTCCGACGATCCTGTTATTGATCGTCGCCTGCTTTTTCCTCATGCACATCGCGCCTGGCGGGCCATTCACCTCGGAACGGCCATTGCCGCCGCAGGTTCTGGCCAATATCGAGGCGCGTTATGGATTGGACCAACCGCTGTGGAAACAGCTTTGGGACTATCTGTACAACATCGTGGTGCATTTTGATTTCGGACCGTCCTTCAAATTCAAGGATCGGGATGTGAACGACATCATCGCGCAGGGTTTCCCGATTTCGCTAACCTATGGTTCGTTGTCCTTTCTGGTGGCAACATCCGTTGGCGTCGCGCTGGGAATTGCCGCTGCAATCAAACACAATAGCTGGATTGACTACTTTGCGGTGGGTCTGGGTATCGCCGCTCAGGCGCTTCCTAACTTCATCATGGGGCCGATCCTGATCCTGACCTTTACCCTGTGGCTGGGGTGGCTGCCGGGTGGCGGCTGGCATGGCGGTCAATGGCAGTATCTGGTGATGCCGGTGATTGCGTTGGCGACCTCCTACATGGGATCGATCGCAAGGATTACGCGTTCATCGATGCTGGAGGTTCTGAACTCGAACTTCATTCGAACTGCACGGGCCAAGGGATTGCCGACAAGAACCGTGATCTGGCGCCATGCGCTTAAGCCGACATTGCTTCCCGTTGTCTCGTACCTCGGGCCGGTTTTTGTCTACGTTCTGACCGGTTCGGTTTTTGTCGACATCTATTTCTCAACCGGTGGTCTGGGGCAGGCCTATGTCGGCTCGGCTTTGTCTCGCGACTATGCTGTGCTGCTAGGGGTCACCATTCTTTACGGCGCGTTGACCGTGGTTGTGAACCTTCTGACCGACCTGGCTTATGCCTGGTTCGATCCAAAAATCCGATACTGAGGGGCAGGCAATGCTTGGAAAATCACAAAAAGCCGCCCATCTGGCCGAGGAAATCACTGATTACACGGTCATTCAGGGGCGCTCGCTTTGGCAGGACGCACGGATACGTTTTGTCCGCAACAAGGCCGCTATGGCCAGCGTTTTCATTCTGGGTCTGATCGTGTTGTTCACGATTGTTGGCCCTTACTTCGCAGTCTGGAACAATGAAGAGATCGACTGGAACGTCATGGGGGACGTGCGCGGCATGGGTATGCCGTCCATGGAAACCGGACACTATTTTGGCGTCGATGATTTGGGGCGCGACCTATACAGCCGCGTCATTCAGGCCACCACCACATCGCTGCTGGTCGGTTTGATCGGGGCCGCGACCGCTCTGATCGTCGGCACCTGCTATGGCATCACCGCCGGATATATCGGCGGGCGCACCGACAGCGCCATGATGCGGTTCGTGGATATCCTGCTTGCAATTCCGGCAACACTGATCATCATTCTGCTGCTAGTCGTGGCGGGACGGTCCTTCTTTATGCTGTTCATCGCATTGGGCGCGGTCGGTTGGCTGACGATGGCGCGGATTGTCCGGGGGCAAACCCTGACCCTCAAGAACCGCGAGTTTATCGAAGCCGCGCGCGCCGCCGGTGTCAGCGAATTTACCATCATGTACCGTCACATTCTGCCCAACCTGTTGGGCGTTGTGATCGTGTACGCTTCGTTACTGGTGCCCGAGATGATCCTGACGGAAAGCTTCATCTCGTTCCTCGGCCTCGGAATCTCAGAACCCTACACATCGTTGGGCCGCCTGATCGCCGAAGGGGCTGGCACCATGGCGTATGGTACGCTCTGGCAGCTGATGTTCCCACTTACTTTTTATGTCGCCATCATCATCACCATGTTCTTCATCGGTGACGGGCTGCGCGACGCTCTGGACCCGAAGGATCGCTGATATGAGTCTGTTTTCCGTGAAGGACCTGAGCGTCCGATTTGATACACCTGACGGCGTGGTTGAAGCTGTAAAAGGCATCAGTTTCGACATCAATCCCGGCGAATGTCTGGGCATCGTCGGCGAAAGTGGCTCGGGCAAAAGCCAGACGTTCATGGCAGCGATGGGGCTGTTGCCCTCCGCTGGCCATGCGTCTGGTTCTGCTTTGCTGAATGGTCAGGAGATCCTGAATCTACCTGTGAACAAAATCAACAAGATTCGTGGCTCAGACGTCGGCATGATTTTTCAGGATCCGCTGACCGCCCTGACCCCACATCTGCGGGTCGGCCAGCAGATGCGCGAAGTGCTACAGGTTCACGAAGGTTTGCAAGGCTCGGCTGCCCGCCAACGTTGCCTTGACTGGCTGAATCGCGTTCGCATCCCTGAAGCGAAACGGCGGCTGGATCAATATCCACATGAATTGTCTGGTGGCATGCGTCAGCGTGTGATGATCGCCATGTCGATGCTGTGTAATCCCAAACTTTTGATCGCGGATGAGCCGACTACTGCGTTGGATGTGACCGTTCAGGCCGACATTTTGGACCTGATGGTACGGTTGCAAAAGGATGAAGGTACGGCCATAGCTCTGATCACCCATGACATGGGTGTTGTTGCGCGCATGTGCGACAATATTCAAGTCATGCGTATGGGTGAGTTTGTGGAGGCCGGTGACACGCGCGAAGTCTTTCGTTCTCCTCAGCATGATTATACCCGAACGCTACTTGAGGCTATGCCGCGAATTGATGCGGGCGATGCTCCGAAAGCTCTTACGCAGACGGGAGAACCGCTACTGAAAGTGGATGACGTCAAGGTTCATTTCCCCATCCATGTCTCGGGAGGTCTTTTTGGGCACAAGGTACCGCTGAAAGCCGTTGATGGCGTGAGTTTCGACATCCGAAAGGGCGAGACCCTAGGTGTTGTTGGAGAATCCGGCTGTGGCAAATCCACGCTGGCCCGGGCTGTGCTGCAACTGATCGAACCCAGCGCGGGCAATGTCAGCTGGCTGGGGCATCCGATCGTCGGGCTGAAACGGGCCGAGTTGAACAAGTACCGCAAGGACTTGCAGATCGTGTTTCAGGACCCGCTGGCGAGCCTTGATCCACGGATGACGATCTCGGCCTCGATCGCAGAACCGCTGAAAACCTATCGCCCGGATCTGACCGAGCGGGAACGCAAAGAGCTGGTCGCAGAGATGATGGAGCGTGTTGGCTTGAAGGCCAACATGATCAACCGGTATCCGCACGAGCTGTCCGGGGGGCAAAACCAGCGTGTTGGAATCGCGCGTGCCATGATCAACAAACCAAAACTGATTATCTGTGACGAGGCAGTCTCTGCGCTGGATGTGTCCATTCAAGCCCAGATCGTAGGATTGTTGCGTGAACTGCAACAAGAGTTTGGCCTATCGATGATCTTCATCAGCCACGATTTGTCTGTGGTACGCGCGGTTTCGAACCGGATCATGGTTCTATATCTGGGCCGCATCGTTGAATTGGGCGATGGTGAAGTGATCTGTTCCGAACCGAAACATCCTTACACTCAGTCCCTGATTTCGGCGGTTCCGATCCCTGATCCGGATGTCGAGCGCAGCCGCCAAAGGCTTAAACTACCGGGAGAATTGCCTTCTCCCATGGATCCGAAAGCAGCTTTGCGCTTTTTGCCCAGCAGATTGTCTATGGGTGAGACCGACTATGTACCTCAACTCAGTGAGATTGCCCCGGATCACTTCGTCGCCGAACACGATCCGCTTGAGGCGATTATGGCCAATGCATAATCTTACGCGCCCCGATCTAAGGGGCGCGTTTTTTACTTCATAGAACAAGTGATTAGTGGATTGGTTCGGTGATCCCGCTTTCGGTCGTGTTTCGTTTTGACTCTGCCCTTAAGTTAATGGCAGATTCCAGCGAACCCGTAGCAGACCAGCCGGGTGTGATTGATTGGTAGGATTTTAGATTATATGTGGGGGCTCCGGCATCACCGAGAGTCGTCGGCAATATATAGAATTAGTGAGGTAATATGGTACGCAAAGTCACCAAGGCGATATTTCCCGTAGCGGGAATGGGCACTCGGTTTCTTCCGGCGACAAAGTCGGTGCCAAAGGAAATCATGACATTGGTTGATCGTCCGCTGGTCCAATATGCCATCGACGAAGCGCGTGCGGCCGGGATCACTGAATTCATCTTCGTGACATCGCGCGGAAAATCAGCACTTGAGGACTATTTCGATCACAATCTCGTGCTGGAGCAGGACCTCAAGTCTAAGGGCAAAGACGAACTGCTTGAAGTCTTGAACGCAACCAATATGGAAAGCGGAGCGATTGCCTATATCCGTCAACACAAGGCTTTGGGATTGGGGCATGCGGTCTGGTGCGCCCGTCGACTGATCGGGGATGAACCCTTTGCCGTGATGCTGCCCGACGATGTGATTGCCGCCGACAAACCCTGCCTACAGCAGATGGTCGAAGCCTATGAGGAAACCGGCGGCAACATGGTCGCCGCAATGGAAGTTCCCAACGAAAAAACCAGCTCCTACGGTATTCTGGATACCGGCCAGAATGTTGGAACGGTTGTCCGTGCCAAAGGAATGGTGGAAAAACCGAGACCAGAGGACGCGCCATCCAATCTTGCGGTGATCGGTCGTTACATCTTGGGTCCTTCGGTTCTATACAATCTGAACCAGAAAAAGAAGGGAAGTGGTGGCGAAATCCAACTGACCGACGCAATTGCTGAGGATATTGGCAATGGTGTCCCTGTCTTTGGCTACAAGTTTGACGGACAGCGGTTCGATTGTGGTTCAAAGGCTGGCTTTCTGCAGGCAACGGTCTCGTTCGCATTGGCTCGCGATGATCTGCGCGACGACCTAAACCAATATCTGCATGAAGTCGTGGCCTCTGATCGGGCCGCGCAGTAGGCCTAGCCGTGTCAGCCATTCTGTATTCAATTCAGTAATTTAAGCTTTATGGTTCAGAAGGGGCAGACATTATGAGCACAGTCTATCCTGTAATTCTATGTGGCGGGTCAGGTGCTCGGCTTTGGCCATTGTCGCGTAAAAGCTACCCCAAACAGTTTGTTCCGCTGATTGGTGAAACCAGCCTGCTGCAGCAATGTGCCGAGCGGTTGAAAGGCCCGACCGACACGCCTTACGCCAAACCTCTGATCCTGACCAACGAGGCTTTCCGCTTTGTCGTCCCTGAACAGTTGATGGCCATAGGGATCGATCCGGGTCCGATCTTGATCGAACCCGAAGGACGCAATACCGCACCTGCGGTGCTGGCAGCTGCCCTGCACCTTTCATCCATTGATCCCGACGGGATGATGCTGGTAGCCGCGTCGGATCACGTCATTCCAGACAGTGCGGCCTTTCATGCGGCCGTCGCCGAAGGGGTCCGCACAATAGCCGAGCGTGGAGATCTGGTGACGTTTGGGATCACACCCGACCGACCCGAAACCGGGTATGGCTACCTTAAGCTCGCCCAAGCACCGGACTCGTCAGGCGCTTCTGTGCAACTTGACCGGTTCGTTGAAAAACCCGATCTTGAAAACGCCAAGGCTATGGTGGCTGAAGGGAGTTATCTTTGGAACTCGGGCATCTTTTTGTTCGCGGTCCGAGATATCCTTGAGGCGTTCAGCCAGCATGCACATGATCTAATAACGCCCGTTAAGAAGGCGGTTGAACAGGCGCAGTGTGATCTGGGCTTCCTGCGGTTAGATCCCGAGGCCTGGGCGACAGTTCAGGACATCTCTATCGACTATGCGGTTATGGAGAAGGCCGACAATCTCAGCGTTGTCCCTTATGCCGCCGGGTGGTCAGACGTGGGCAGCTGGTCTGCCGTACAAGAGCTGAGCAACCCCGATACGGACGGCGTTGCAACTGCCGGCGAAGTGACCGCCATAGATTGTCGCAACGTGCTGGTGCGTTCTGAATCGCCCGCGCAAGAAGTTGTTGCAATGGGGTTAGAGAACGTAATCACCGTGGCTATGCCTGACGCGGTTTTGGTCGCCAGCATGGACCGGGCGCAAGACGTCAAGCAGGCCGTCGCAGCATTGAAGGCAAAAGGCGCCAAGCAGGCGGAAGCATTGCCCGTTGATCATCGCCCTTGGGGATGGTTCGAAAGCCTCGTCATCGGCGATCGGTTTCAGGTCAAACGCATTCACGTCCATCCCGGCGCTTCGCTGAGCTTGCAATCGCATCACCATCGGTCCGAGCATTGGATTGTCGTGGAAGGCACCGCCGAGGTGACTATTGACGACAAGGTACAGCTCGTGTCTGAGAATGAATCCGTCTATGTGCCGCTCGGGGCCGTGCACCGGATGGTAAACCCAGGCAAAGTGCCAATGGTTCTTATCGAGGTGCAGACCGGGACCTATTTGGGTGAAGATGACATTATTCGCTACGAAGATGTCTACGCGCGTGACTGAGATCTGATTTCAAGAACTGATCCAAGTTTGGGGCATCTGCAAGGCAGATGTCTCCATATATCTGAGACCAAATCTTAAAAATTCGAAACCTGGGCGTTCGGCTGGGTCAGGCGGGATTTACGCACATCACGGCAGTGTGGCGCGCAATCATCATCGGACCGACACCACAGGAGGATGCCCATGCCACAGAACTCTCCCCGTCTAAATCTGCCCTATCTGCAACCCGCGCAGGCCCAAAAACATGTGACCCATAACGAAGCGCTGCTTGCGCTAGATCTGGTGGTGCAGCTAAGCGTTGCGTCCGTTAACGCGACGATCCCACCAGCTGCTCCTGATCAGGGTGAAACCTATGCATTGGGCACGTCTCCGACCGGGGCATGGTCCGGACAGGATGGAAAACTGGCGGCTTGGTTGGACAACGGGTGGCATTTCTTGACGCCCGACATGGGCTGGCGGGCTTGGGATCAAAATGCAGGGCTGTTGAAAGTCTGGGACGGGTCGGCGTGGATCGACCCGCCGGTCAATACACAGAACCTTTCCGGGATCGGCATCGCAACCGGATCAGACAGCACAAACCGTCTGGCCGTACGTAGCCCTGCCACCTTGTTGACGCATGAGGGCGCTGGCCACCAACTCAAGATCAACAAGGCTGGTGCCGGTGATACTGCCTCGCTGCTGTTTCAATCGAACTGGACCGGCCATGCCGAAATGGGCCTATCCGGCGATACAAATTTTTCAATCAAGGTCTCGCAGGATGGCGGAAGCTGGGTCGATGCTTTGCGGTTTGACGCCACAACCGGAACAGCCAGCGGAGCGGCTGTGCAAAGCAGCGCCGATGACACCACCTCGGGTCGCCTGATGCGGGCAGATTACGGGTACGGACCGGGCAATGTGCTGGGCACCGTATCCGAAAGCAGCGGCGTACCCAGCGGAGCGGTGATCGAGAGGGGCAGCAATGCAAATGGTGACTACACGCGCTTTGCTGACGGAACCCAGATTTGCACCGCCGTTCTAAGTGCTGTGGCCTGCACGACCGCAACTGGTAGTATGTTCGCCAGCGGTACCGCCAATTGGGATTTCCCTATTGCCTTTGCTGACAGCAGTTCTCCCGCTCTCAGCGGGAACGGCGGCGGTATTGGCCGATTTATGGGGTTTGACGCACCTTCAGAAACTCAAGCGACGTATCAGGTGATGGCTCCATCCTTGGACGCTACCAGTATAGCGCCAACAGTGATCGCAGTCGGACGTTGGTACTGAATAAAGACCGTTCGGGCCATCGCCCGGACGGTTATCGTTCTTGCAAATTGGTTTCTGACCGATCCAGACAACACGCAAAGATCTGTCTTATCCTGTACCAAGATCGATACCAGGAACCCAGCTAACAACCCTATCATTTCACTCTTTGTGAAAGCGACAGATCAATGCCAGTTACAAGGCCGCCGTCCATACGCGATATCGACCCTGCCCGGTTACTTCGCGGATCAGCCCCCTATCGCTGAATTTGTCCAGATTTCGCTGTGCCGCTGCACGCGAGGCATGGGTCAATTCTTCGGCCAGCGGGGCGGAAACCATCGGCCAAGCCGTTAATGCATCAATCAGCACGGGTGGGGTTCGACCGCTTAGGTCCGAAATGGCGTCGCGGGCGCGCTCTTCCCAAGCGCTGATCCGGTCCAAATGCAGCAAAGCCGCAAGTGAGGCCTGACCTGCCCCCTGAATCCAGGCCGAAAGTTTCTCGTCCAACGATCCTGCCCCCCGCAATGCACCTGGGCCCGACAGAGAAAGCGGCATGAACAATGCGCCACCTCGACCCATCGCGGAGGCATGACGGGCCGCGATGACCGCGGCCTCGGTATCCTGTCCTATGCCAGGAGACAACGCGCGCCACGCGTGAAATCCGATGGCGGCCTGGGTAACCGGGTGCAAACCGGCGACATTTCGCATGGTTTCCGCCAGATCAATCACTGCTTCGGGTGTATCTTCGAAACCTTGGGCCTGACGGTCTAGAAAAGCGGTCAGCCCCGCATCCCAGCCGCCCTCTGATGGCGCAGCACCCGACGACAGCCGCCTCACTGCCCATCCCGCCCGATACAAAGCCTGCACATCATCACCGGTTGCTCCGATCCGCAAACCGGTCCAAAGCGCAAGGCGGTCGACGCTGATCCGATCGCCCGTCCACCAGCCCAGATCCGAGACCTCCATCAGGGCCAGACGGTGACCCCACCCCTTGGGACCCGCGCGCAAACGTTCATCCAGAGCTCCAAATGTCACGGCCAGATCGGCAAGTTCAGCTGATAACTCGGATTGGGCCGCACTCCAGTCCCTTGGGTCAAACAGCAAACGCTGGTCCGGTCTCGGTACAGAGGGCAGAAATTCTCCCGGGTCTTCTTCGCCGTCGGGCGGAAGGAACCACAAATCGTCGTCTTCCGGCGGATCGGCGTCATAGATGCTGCGCGGCCCTTCTTCCAAGGCCTCATCATCCGGGTCCGGTATCTGAGGGTTCGGCTTCATGTCGGGTATTCTTCGGGCATTTACCGCGGTTCACAAGTGGTTTTGCGGATTCTTGTCGCTCAGCCTGAGAACGCCTCGGTCAAAACACTTAGTTCTCCACTCAGGTCTGTTTGCGCATCTCCACCCAACAGCATATAGCCGTAGCCATCATTCGCCCATGTCGCTGTCGCAAGACCACTGAGCACCGCAAGGTTCACATCCTTGACCGGTGCTCCCGCGCCTTGCCGGATCACACAAAACGCCACCGGATTACCCTGGGCGTCAGCAAAGACCACCTGCACCAAAGGTTTACCTTTGAACGACAGTACCTGAGCACGTTTCAGATCAAGGCCCGGCAGAGTTTCCAACACGTCCCGGTTCAGTGAACGACCCAACTGAGCCTCGGCCTGAACAAACTGCGCGTCCAGCGTTTGCTGAGAATTGTCCAGATCGGCAATCGTGTCCGGTGAATAAAGCGATTGATAGATCGCAGCCTGCTCCGCCCAGCCCAATGCCTGTGGTCGCGTGGCCCAGAATGTTGCAGACGCAGCAATAACAGCAACTGAGGCTGCGACCGCCAGCAAACGGAGCGGTCCGGCATTGGATTGTTGAGCGCTCGGAATGGGCAGATCGATCGAAGGCGCCTCAGTTGGAATGCCTTCAAAAGCCTGCTGCACAACCTGGGCAAATGGGTCGAGCGCCATGAGACGGTGTTCGAGTGCAGAATCCTCGGCCACCGCGTCTTCGATGGCGCGGGCTTCGGCCTCATCGAGGCTGCCTTCCAGATAGGCCAGAAGTGTTTCGTCGGAAAACTTCATTTGCCACTCCGTTGCACGGTGTCAGCCGCATCGTGCTGCATAACGGTTTTCAGTTTCTGCCGGGCATTGGAAAGCCGGCTCATGATTGTGCCGATGGGTACGTCCAGCATATCCGCAGCTTCGCGGTAGCTGTAGCCTTCGACAAACACAAGCATCACCGTTTCACGTTGCGCCTCTGGCAGCTGCATCACTTGAGTAAACACCTGAGCGGCGAAAATATTCGTTTCTGAATCAGGCCCTGTCGCGACTAATTCCGCCTCGGGCGTGACTGAAAGCGCCTGCGCCTTTCTTACGGATCGCGCCCGTATCTCGTTCAGCCAGATTGAACGGCAGATCGTCATCAGCCAACTGTCCAGCCGTTCATACGAGGTGACCTGGTGGTGCTTCTCCAACGCACGCAATGCCGTCGCCTGCAACAGATCATCCGCAACGTCCGACGCACCCGACAAAGCCAGCCCAAACCGCCAGACCCGTTTCGAGTGGGTCTGGATTGCGCCGCGCACGGCTTGTTCGGTGCTCATCTCAACACTCATCGAATAAAACGCGACCTGTGTGTGTTTGCTTTGACATGGGACCGGGCCCGCTTGGTCAGAACTGTCATAGATCCTGGAGGAAAGAAATGAAACTTCTGTTCAAAACAATCACGATTGCGTCGGCTATTATTGCAGGCCCGGGTCTGGCTGCAGATTGGACACTAAACCCGGATGCGTCTCATCTGGCTTATGGAACGGTCAAGATCGATGATGTTGGAGAGGTCAATTCTTTCACCGACCTTTCGGGTCATGTCAGCGAAGATGGCAAGGTTAGTATCGATATCGATCTGTCGTCGGTCGAAACGAATATCGACATCCGTAACGAACGGATGATCGAGTATGTGTTTCGCAAAGCCGCGACCGCAACCTTGAGCGCGAATATTGATATGGACCAAGTGTCGAAGCTGGATGTGGGTGCCAGTAATACGATTGAGGTGGATGCGAAGCTGGCTCTGGCGGGGACCGAGGTGGAATTCTACACCGATATGTTTGTCCTGCGTGTGGCCGAAGATGCCGTCATGGTTTCAACCAACGACATGGTGTTCATCAGCACCGAGGATGCGGGCGTTTCGGCAGGCGTAGACAAGCTGATGGAGTTGGCACAACTACCCAGCATCACCCGCACCGTACCGGTGACCGCACGATTGATGTTCAGTCTCGAAGGCTGAAACCTAAGAAAAGTACGGGGTCGAATTTGGCCCCGGCTTATGCCCCCCAAGTGTCGCTTAGGCGATAGCCGCCAGGCCATGGGTCATCGGGGTCGAGCATGTGCTGGTGCGTACCCGTAATCCAGCCTCGCCCCGAGATTTCCGGGGTGATCGCCACGCGGCCGTTCAGATCATGCCGCTCTACGATACGGCAGCGAAATTCACTGTTGATGACTGAACGCGCGTGGTAGCGATCGGTCATCGTCATTTCTCCCTTGGCCAGCAAAACCGCCATCCGGGCTGAAGCACCGGTGCCACAAGGTGAACGATCCAGCTTACCCGGTTTGATGGCGACAGTATTTCGTCCGATGAGAATATCGCCCTGACGATCGAGCGGGCCTGCAATCTGGCAAAACGAAATGTGACTCCAGTCTTTAGTGGGGTGATCGAAGCCTAGCTGCTCATTGGCGGCATCGGTGATACGCGCGCCAGTCCTTGCAAGATCAGCTCCTTCATCAGGGGTTAGCTCGAAACCCAAATCGGCGGCATGGACAATTGCAAAACTGTCGCCACCAAACGCGGTATCCACGCGCAACGTCCCGATGCCCTCAACCTCGATCCGGGCATCCAGCTTGTCGACGAAACTTGGCACATTATGCACAAAGATACGTTCGGCCTTGCCATTTCGGCATTCGGCGCGGACGCGGATCAACCCTCCTGGGGCTTCCAATGTCAGATGGGTTTCAGGCTCGTGCATCGGAAGAATGCCACTGTCCAACAGAACCGTTGAGACACAAATCGAGTTGGAGCCTGACATCGGTGGCGTGTCTTCCGGTTCCATGATGATGAACGCTGCATCGGCCTCGGTTTTTTTTGGTGGAACCAACAGATTCACATGGCGAAAGACACCGCCGCGAGGTTCATTCAGCATGAAATCCCGCAATGTCTGGTCTTCAGCGATAAAGGTCCTTTGGTCCCATATCGTCTCTCCCGGAGGCGGAGCGACACCACCGACGATAACGTCGCCCACTTCGCCTTCAGCATGGGCCGAGATTACATGGATGGTTTTGGAACTGCGCATAAAGCCTCCGGAAAGCCGATGGATAATGCGCAGTCATGCAAAACAGATCCGGTCTGGCAAGCCTTATCGCAGCCGCTGACCCGTCTCGGGATCGAACAGCATCGCACGCTCAGGACGAACCGAAAGCCCGATGCGGTCACCCTTCGTACTGCGTTGGTCTTCCCGTTCTTCCACAATCAGCTTATCGCCATTTGGCGTCAGCAGATAAGAATATGAAACACCACCGAGCGCTTCGGTCAGATCAACTGTGCAGGTGTCACCGTTTCGATCCACCTGAATATGCTCGGGGCGAATACCCAATGTTACTTTCGTCGCTCCTTTGGGAACGCTCTCGGTGACCGGGACATCATCAGTAAGTGCTGGGTGCCGCACCATGCCGTCCACGACATCGCACTCAAGGAAGTTCATTGCAGGAGACCCGATGAAACCCGCCACGAACTTATTGTCGGGGTCGCGATACAGGTCCATGGGGGCTCCCACTTGCTCAATCCGACCGTCACGTAATACCACAATCTTGTCGGCCATGGTCATCGCCTCAACCTGATCGTGCGTAACATAGATCATCGTCGCGCCGATTTCCTGATGAAGCCGCGCAATTTCAACCCGCATTTCCACGCGAAGTTCTGCATCCAGATTCGAGAGCGGTTCGTCGAACAGGAACACCTCGGGGCCGCGCACAATGGCACGCCCGATCGCGACCCGCTGACGCTGACCGCCGGACAACGCTTTGGGTTTGCGTTTCAGATATTGGTCGAGCTTCAGAATATTTGACGCTTCCTGAACCTTCTGATCGATCTCGGCCTTGGCAACACCGTTCATCCGCAGACCAAATCCCATGTTCTCGGCCACGGTCATATGGGGATAGAGCGCATAGGTTTGAAAAACCATCGCCACTCCGCGTTTGGCAGGATCCACATGCGTGACTTCACGTGCGCCGATATGGATTTCCCCGTCCGAGGTTTCTTCCAAACCCGCGATCATCCTCAACAGCGTGGACTTACCGCAGCCCGAGGGGCCCACGAACACGCAAAACTCACCATCTTCAATCTGCAGATCAATCCCGTGAATGACCTGCGTCTGGCCATACCGTTTGATCGCGCCTTTCAGGGTTACACCTGTCATGTTGCTTGCATCCTATTCTGTTGGCCCTCGGGGAACCGCCACGCCTGTGCTTCTGTGCCGATCTGTTCAGCGACGCGCCGGACGCGCGGCACCCAAGATTGCAATTGCTCGAAATCCATTCGCCCAGTCGATCCTGTCACCGATAGGGCCCCCAACATGCGGCCCCCGTCAGTCAGAATCGGGCAGGCAATGCAGATGATGCCGGGCTCATGCTCTTCATCATCAACTGCGTAACCACGGCTGCGGATCTTAACGAGATCAGCCCGCAATGCCTTATCCGAGGCCAAGGTCTTGTCAGTGAACCGATGAAAGCTTTGTTGCGAGATCGTCTTTTCCAACTGTGCCTCGTCCAAATAGGCCATCATCGCTTTGCCAACGCCTGTGCAATAGGCCGGGCCGACCTTGCCGGCCTCGGAATACATCTCAATTGGTCGTTGCGCGTTGCGCTTATCCACATAAAGCACCTGCCCGGAATCAAGTTGCGCCAAGTGCACGGTCTCCCCTGTCTCGGCGCTGAGAGCGTCCAGGAAAGGCCGCGCAATTGGAGCTAATGAGCTATGCGTCCATGCCGAATGCGCCAGTCGCACCAATCGCATACCTGGCGAATAAGTCTGCCGTTCCGGTTCGTAATGCAGCATGCCCTGATTGGTTAGCGACTGCAGAAAACGGTATAGCGTCGCCTTGGGAAATTCACTGCGTTCCAGCAATTCCCCGAACCGCACCGGGCGTTCGAAGGCCGCGACTTGTTCCAGCACGTCACATGCTTTTCCTATTGTTCCGTCACCTGCCACGGGTGCCTGTTCTCCTCCACTTTCCCTCGGCTTTGGGCACGAGGGTCTTGACAAGAGTAGCCGAGTCGATGTGTAGTTTTCAATATATAAAACAAGGTTTCAATATTTGAGACCAATATGGAAGCTTAAGGGAGGAAACTATGCATTCCATGTTCAAGCGCACAGCGGCTGCTTTGGCTGCCAGTGTGGCACTTGCTGCGCCCGTCGCGGCAGAGCTGACCGGCGAGCTGCGAATCTTCCTCGATACGTCCAACCCGGCGCCGCGCGCGACGATGGAAGCGATGATCGAGCGATTCGCGGCCGAACATCCCGGTCTGGAAATCGAAACCACCGTGATCGACCGTGAGGCCTACAAGACCCAGATTCGCAACTTCCTGACGGCTGACACGCCAGACGTTGCCACCTGGTATGCAGCCAACCGGATGAAGCCTTATGTTGAAGCGG
This sequence comes from Ruegeria sp. B11, assembly GCF_056539785.1. Taxonomy (NCBI): domain Bacteria; kingdom Pseudomonadati; phylum Pseudomonadota; class Alphaproteobacteria; order Rhodobacterales; family Roseobacteraceae; genus Ruegeria; species Ruegeria sp. B11. The sequence continues at coordinate 509,142 of NZ_JBQFVO010000002.1, forward strand.
GTCTTTTCGAAGACGTCTCGGACCTGTGGGCTGAACCTGAAATCGCCGACAATCTGGCGTCGACCAAAGGTGCGATGACCATTGATGGCAAACAGTGGGGCGTTCCGTACACCTATTATCAATGGGGCGTTTATTACCGCAAAGACATCTTTGATGAGCTGGGTCTGACCGAGCCGACCACTTGGGAAGAAGAACTGGCCAATTGCCAGAAGATCGTCGATTCCGGACGCGCCTGTTATACCATCGGCACCAAGTTCCTGTGGACAGCAGGTGGCTGGTTTGACTACCTGAACATGCGCACCAACGGGTTCGACTTCCACAATCAACTCGCAAATGGCGAGATCAGCTGGGAAGACGACCGGGTTAAGCAGACCTTCGCCAACTGGAAACAGCTGATCGACATGGGCGCATTCATTGACAACCACCAGACCTATAGCTGGCAAGAAGCCCTGCCCTTTATGGTCAACGGTGAGGCCGCCGCCTATCTGATGGGTAACTTCGCTGTGGCTCCGCTGCGTGAAGCAGGCCTGACCGACGATCAGTTGGACTTCTATCAGTTTGTCGCCATCAACCCCGATGTTGAACTGGCCGAAGACGCGCCGACCGATACGTTCCATATCCCGGCCAATGCCTCGAACAAGGAAGCCGCGCGTGAGTTCCTGCGTTTCGCAGTCTCTGCGGACGAACAGACCGAAATCAACAACGGTGCAAACCTCGGCCAGTTGCCTGTGAACGCGCAATCCGCAGTGGACGACGACAAGTTCCTGCAGCAGGGCTTTGTCATGCTATCGTCTAACAGCCCCGGCGGTGTTGCACAGTTCTGGGACCGCGACGCACCAGCGGAAATGGCAAAAGTGTCGATGGAAGGCTTCCAGGAATTCATGGTCAAGCCGGACAACGCTGACAAGATTCTGGCCAAGCTGGAACGTGCGCGCGAGCGCATCTACGACAACTAAATCTTGTCCAGGGTCGGGCTGAAGCCCGGCCTACACCTTGCACAATAGTAGGGCGGGCTTCAGCCCGCCTTCACCCACCAGATCCGAGATGCCCATGACCGCTGCCGTTGACGCCCCCGAGCAAGAAAGCTGGTTCCACAGAAACCAACAGCGCATCGCGCCCTGGCTGTTTTTGGCTCCGGGTCTGTTGTTCTTCATGGTCTATGTGATCATCCCGGTCTTTCAGTCTTTCAATCTGTCTCTTTATGAATGGGACGGTTTAGGTGCAGCTGAATATGTCGGCTTTCGCAACTATGAAGATCTGTATTGGGAATGGGTGGACCGCGACGCTTTCTACATCTCGCTCAAGAACAACCTGATCTGGCTGATCCTGTATCTGGCCGCAATCCCTGCAGGCTTGTTTATTGCACTGTTCCTGAACCAGACGGTCTGGGGCATCCGCCTCTACAAGTCTTTGTTCTTCTTTCCCTTCGTCATCTCTCAGGTCGTCGTTGGGCTAGTATTCACATGGTTCTACGATCCAACCTTTGGCCTTCTAAACGAATTCCTAAGCCTCTTTGGCCTCGGTCCACTGAACGTGCTGGGGGATGAGCGCTTCGTAACCTATGGCATCATCTTCGCAGGTCTATGGCCACAAACGGCCTATTGCATGATCCTCTACCTCACCGGCCTGAACGCGGTCGACCCCGAACAGATCGAAGCCGGGCGTCTGGACGGCGCAAAAGGTGGGCGAATGCTGTGGCACATTATTCTGCCGCAGCTGCGCCCGGCAACCTTCATCGCATTCGTTGTGACAATCATCGGCGCGCTGCGCAGCTTTGACCTGATCTCGATCATGACACAGGGCGGTCCTTTTGGCTCGTCCCGCGTGCTGGCCTACTACATGTTCGAGGTCGCGCTGTCCGAATACGGCTTCCGCATGGGATATGGCGCAGCTATCGCTGTGATCCTGTTCCTGATTATGCTCTGCTTCATCGCCTACTTCCTGTGGTCGATGTACCGCGAAGAAAGGGGGCACTGAGATGTTTCCCAAACCGATCGAAAAACAACCCCGCGCAGCGCAGATCACCTATCAGGCGATGTTGCCTCTGGCACTGCTACTATGGCTGGGGCCCCTTTTGGCGGTCGCGCTTTTCTCGGTCAAACCTGCCGCAGACTTCACCAATGCGAATTACTGGGGGATGCCGTCCAGTTTTGAGGGCGCGTTCAACTATGGTCAGGTCTTTTTCAATTCGGATATGCCACGTTACTTGATGAACTCGTTCCTGATCACCGTACCAACGGTAATCGGGGCCGTTGCACTCAGTTGCATGACAGGCTTCGCGCTGGGGATCTACAAATTCAAATCGAACCTCTGGATCTTCTTCATGTTTGTGGCGGGCAATTTCGTACCCTTCCAGATCCTGATGGTCCCTGTGCGCGATCTCACGCTGGAGTTGGGCCTTTACAACACTAAAACAGGGCTTGTGTTATTCCACATCGCCTTCCAGACCGGGTTCTGCACGCTCTTCATGCGCAACTTCATCCGCGCCCTGCCATTCGAACTGATCGAGGCCGCACGGGTCGAGGGCATTAGCGAATGGCGAATCTTCTGGTACGTCGTTCTACCACTGATGAAACCGGCCATCGCCGCACTCAGTGTCCTGATTTTCACCTTCATCTGGAACGACTATTTCTGGGCTGTTGTCCTGACCCAAGGGGCCGAAAGCCAGCCCGTGACAGCCGGGATCACCAGCTTTAACGCGCAATTTCGCGCTGCTTATCAGTTGATGAGTGCCGGTTCTATAGTGGCAGCCCTGCCGCCGGTTGCCATGTTCTTCCTGATGCAGAAACACTTCATCGCGGGCCTGACCCTCGGTGCCGTAAAATAACGTCAAACCAGAGGTTTACCTCATGACCAAGATCACCTTTGTAGGTGCAGGTTCCACGATCTTCATGCAGAACATCGTGGGCGACGCCCTGCTCACCCCTGCCCTTGCAGACAGCCACTTTGCGCTGATGGATATCGATCCGGTGCGCTTGGCCGAAAGCGAAGCTGTGGCCAAGGCCATGATCCGCTCAGTCGGCACGGGTGCAACCGTCTCAACCCACACGGATCGTCGCGCGGCGCTGGACGGCGCAGATTTCGTGATCACTGCCTTTCAGGTTGGCGGGTATGAGCCTTGCACGGTGACAGATTTTGAAATCCCAAAACAATATGGCCTGCGTCAGACTATCGCCGATACGCTGGGTGTTGGTGGCATTATGCGCGGCCTGCGCACTGTGCCCGTTCTGTGGGGCGTCGCGCAGGACATGATGCAGTTGTGCCCCAACGCAACGCTGCTGCAATACGTGAATCCGATGGCCATCAACACCTGGTCTCTGGCTGAGCGCTTCCCTAATCTGAAACATGTCGGCCTGTGCCATTCTGTCCAGAACACGGTCGAAGAACTGGCGCATGATCTAGACCTGCCCAAGGCGGACTTTCGCTACAAAGTTGCCGGCATCAATCACGTCGCGTTCTTCCTCAAGCTCGAGCATGAAGGCCGCGATCTTTATCCGGCTTTGCGTCAGGGCTATCGCGCCGGGCATTTACCCAAGCCTCCGCTGCTAATGCCGCGCTGTCCAAACAAAGTCCGGTACGAAGTGATGGACCATCTTGGATACTTCTGCACCGAAAGTTCCGAGCATTTTGCAGAATACGTTCCTTGGTTCATCAAAGACGGTCGCAATGACCTGATCGAACAGTTCAGCATACCGCTGGACGAATACCCGACCCGCTGTGTCGAGCAGGTGGCCAATTGGAAGGAACAGGCCAAGACCCTGACAGATGGTCGGAACATTGAAGTAACCCGAAGCCATGAATTCGCCGCCGACCTTATGAACGCAATCGTGACAGACACGCCGTACACAGCTTACGGCAACCTGCCAAATACGGGTCAGATTCCGCAACTACCCCTAGGTGCAGCGGTTGAAACGCCGTGTCTGGTTGACTCGAATGGCGTCCAACCTTCCGTGGTCACGGATATCCCGCCACAACTGATCGCGTTGATGCGGACCCAGATCAACGTACAAGAGCTAACGGTTCGCGCGCTGACCGAAGAAAACCCCGAATACATCTATCACGCCGCAATGATGGATCCCCATACTGCGGCCGAGCTGGATCTGCGCCAAATTCGCAGCCTCGTCACCGATCTGCTTTCTGCCCATGGCGATTGGCTGCCAGATTGGTGCCGTCCTGCCCGCGCAGCTTGATCTTCGTCTTCTCAAAAAACACTCAATTCCAACGCCAGACAGACAGAGCCAATAATGACCAAGAAACGCCGTTCACAGCATTGGTACGGAAAACTCGATAAGGACGGGTTCATTCACCGGTCCTGGATGAAAAACCAGGGCTTTCCGGATCACGCTTTTGACGGGCGCGCCATCATCGGCATCTGTAACACATGGTCGGAACTGACGCCCTGCAATTCGGGCCTTCGTGATCTGGCCGAAGGCGTGAAACGGGGCGTGTGGGAGGCCGGCGGCTTTCCAGTGGAATTCCCCGTTATGTCGCTGGGCGAGACCCAGATGAAACCCACCGCCATGCTGTTTCGCAACCTGCTGGCGATGGATGTCGAGGAATCGATCCGCGCCTATGGTATCGACGGCGTTGTCCTGCTGGGTGGATGCGACAAGACCACCCCGGGGCAGCTGATGGGTGCAGCCTCGGTCGATTTGCCGTCCATCGTGGTTAGCTCTGGCCCGATGCTGAACGGCAAATACCGGGGTCAGGATATCGGCTCGGGCACAGATGTCTGGAAGTTTTCCGAGGCTGTTCGTGCCGGAGAAATGACACTTCAGGATTTCATGAACGCTGAATCAGGCATGTCGCGTAGCGCGGGCGTGTGCATGACTATGGGCACCGCTAGTACCATGGCCTCATTGGTTGAGGCGATGGGCATGTCGCTGCCCACCAACGCCGCCCTGCCTGCCGTTGATGCCCGCCGCATGGCACTGGCGCATCTGACCGGCAAGCGCATTGTCGAGATGGTGGACGAGGACCTCAAGCCATCAGATATCCTGACCAGGGAGGCGTTTGAGAATGCCATCCTCGCCAATGCAGCCGTCGGAGGATCGACAAACGCAGTGGTCCACCTGTTGGCACTTGCAGGTCGCGTGGGTGTCGACCTGACGTTGAAAGACTTTGAAATCGGATCGGAAATCCCCCTGCTGGTCAATTGCATGCCTTCTGGCAAATACCTGATGGAGGATTTCTGTTATGCAGGCGGTGTGCCAGTGGTTCTGAGCGAACTCAAACCTTTCCTGCGCCCGGCAAGAACAGTTCTGAACAAGGACATCTCGGCCCACTGTGAAGGGGCTGAGTGTTTCAACACAGACGTCATCCGCCCATTTGACGATCCGGTAAAACCCGCCGCAGGCCTGCGGGTTCTGCGCGGCAATCTTGCGCCCAACGGGGCAATCGTGAAGCCTTCGGCGGCCACAGATGCACTGCTGGAAACCGAGGCCGAAGCATACGTTTTTGAAAGCATCGAAGATCTGAAAGCCAATATCGACCGCGACGACCTACCAGTTACACCTGAGACCATTCTGGTCCTCAAAGGTTGTGGGCCCAAGGGCTATCCAGGGATGCCCGAGGTTGGGAACATGCCGATCCCGGCCAAGCTGGTCAAAGACGGCGTACGCGACATGATCCGGATCTCGGACGCGCGTATGTCTGGTACTGCATTCGGGACAGTTATCCTGCATGTCAGCCCTGAGGCTCAGGCCGGTGGTACGTTGGCGTTGGTCAAAACCGGTGACCGTATTCGCGTGTCCGCCAACAAGGGCGAGCTGCAGCTGCTGGTCGACGAAAAGGAACTGGACGCCCGCCGCGCCCTGTGGCAACCGGACGATCCGCATTACTCGCGCGGGTATGCGAAGCTTTATATCGACCACGTGTTGCAGGCTGATCGCGGCGCGGACCTTGATTTCCTTGTGGGCAAAGACACGCGCCTAGTGACGAGAGAGAGCCACTGATGGATCAACCTGCTACATTTCAAGACCTCAACGGAGCCTCTGTTTATATCACCGGCGGCGGTTCGGGCGTTGGTGCAGCGTTGACTGACGGGTTCATGGCCCAAGGGGCTAAAGTTGCCTTTATCGGTCGGTCAGATGCCGGTGAATTTGTCGAACAGATGCGTGACAAGCACGGCCGCGCCCCCTTGTTCCTACAGGGTGACATGACTGATACCGAGCTGTTGCACGCCACCATGGCCAAAGCAGCTGAAGCCCATGGCTCGATTAAAGTGCTGGTCAACAACGCCGCGAATGACAAGCGGCACTCACTTGAAGAAACTACAACCGAGTTCTGGGACTGGATGATCGAAGTCAACCTAAAGGCCTACTATTTTGCCTGTCAGGAAGCCGCGCGACAGATGAAGGACAAAGGCGGTTCGATCATCAATTTCAGTTCGATCAGTTACCTGATGGGGAACGCAGGTTATCCAATCTATACAAGTTCAAATGCGGCAATCACCGGCATGACACGCTCGTTGGCGCGTGAACTTGGGCCACATAAAATTCGCGTCAACGCGCTGGCACCGGGATGGGTTCTGACACAGAAACAGCTGGACATGTGGGCCACACCCGAAGATCTGGCTGCGCATATGGATCGCCAGAGCCTGAAAGAGCATCTGACGCCCGAAGACATGATCGCACCAACCCTGTTTCTGGCTTCAAGCGCAAGCCGTGCAATGACCGGGCAGTGCATGGTGGTTGACGGCGGCGTGGTAGGAACGGGGTGACGCTATGAATGTCGAGTGGATCGCTGTTGACTGGGGAACATCTCATCTGCGGGCATGGGCCATGCAAGGTGATAGCGTTTTGGCACAGGCCGCGTCGTCAGATGGTATGTCCCGCACAGCCGGCGGAGGTTTTCAGGCAGCCCTGCTAGCTTTGATCGAAGATTGGCTGCCCGGGCAACCGGTAGATGTGATCGCCTGCGGAATGGTTGGGGCACGACAGGGTTGGGTCGAGGCCCCGTATTCTGCGGTTCCATCCGAGCCTATTCCGGTCGTACCCTTTCGCGTTCCAAACACCGATCCGCGTATTCGGGCCTTCGTCGTTCCTGGGCTGAGACAGAACAGCCCCCCCGATGTGATGCGCGGGGAAGAGACGCAGATTGCGGGGTTCCTCAGCACGCATCAGAATTGGGACGGTGTGATTTGCCTACCCGGGACGCATACAAAATGGGCCCAGATCAGTGCCGGAGAGGTGGTCAGTTTCCGAACCTTCATGACCGGCGAGTTGTTTGATCTGCTGCGCGGGCAATCCGTTCTGCAGCATTCAATTGACGAGGGCTGGGACGACGTGAGTTTTACCGAAGCGGTTGCCGACATGCTGTCGAAACCCGAGCAGCTGGCAGCGCGCCTATTCGGGCTACGGGCTGCTGATTTGCTGCACGGTCAAAGCAAGAGCGTTGCGCGCGCCCGTCTTTCAGGGTTCCTGATTGGCGCCGAGCTTGCCGCATCGCGGCCCTATTGGCTGGGCCAACAATTGGCGATCATCGGCTCGGAAAGTCTGACCAAGGCCTACGCGACCGCCCTGCGACAACAAGGTGCCATGGTCGAAACCGCAGACGCCACAATCGCAACACTTGCGGGTCTGTCGCAGGCCCGAACATTAACGAGGCAAACCGCATGAGCCGCCCCATCATCGCCATCCTGCGTGGGCTGAACCCTGACGAGGCGCTACCGGTCGGTCACACCCTGTTGGAAGCGGGCATAGACCGGATTGAGGTTCCGCTGAATTCTCCCGATCCGCTGGAAAGTATCCGAGTTCTCGCCTCGGAGATCGGGGACCGCGCGCTTATCGGAGCAGGCACTGTATTAACCCCTGATCAAGTTGACGCGATTGCTGATGTCGGAGGTAGATTGATCGTTTCGCCGAATTGCGATGTGTCCGTAATCCAACGCTCTGTCGCGCTTGGGCTGCAAAGCTGGCCGGGTGTGTTCACGCCGACCGAGGCCTTCGCAGCGCTCCAGGCTGGGGCTACAGGGTTAAAACTTTTCCCCGGTTCGCTTGCCGGTCTTGCAGGGTTGGCTGCGCTACGCCCTGTTTTGCCGCCGGGTGCTCAGGTCTTTGCGGTGGGCGGTGCGGGCCCCGAGAACTTTGGAGCCTGGATCGAGGCCAGCGCCGACGGCTTCGGAATTGGATCTGCGCTCTATAAGCCCGGAATGTCAGTTGGAGAAATAGCAAACCGTGCCCGGCAAATCGTTGCTGCCTATGATGAGGCCGTTGGATGAGTCAGGTCTATGACGACCGCCCCTGCGAATTGGGCGAGGGGCCATTGTGGCACCCTGAACGGCAACAGCTTTTCTGGTTCGATATCATCGGCAAACGACTGATGACGCGAGAAAATGAACAAGCGCGTAGCTGGGCGTTCGATGAACATGTCTCAGCCGCAGGATGGGTAGACCGTGACACTTTGCTGATCGCGTCGGAAACCGGCCTGTGGCGATTTGGGCTTGAGAGTCGAGCCAAAGATTTGATCGCCCCGCTTGAGGTCGACAATCCGGTGACTCGATCCAATGATGGGCGCGCCGATCCTTGGGGCGGGTTCTGGATTGGCACCATGGGCAAACAGGCAGAAGTAGGCGCAGGTTCGATCTATCGCTATTGGAATGGCGAGCTACGGCCATTGGTCCGAGATATCACCATCTCAAATGCAATCTGCTTTGCGCCGGACCAATCCTGCGCCTATTACAGCGATACCGCCACCAAGCTGGTCATGCGTTGGGAACTGGACGCGCAGACAGGCTGGCCCATAGGCAAAGCGGCGGTCTTCCTTGACCTGCGCAGCGAAGATCTGAACCCGGACGGCGCTGTGGTTGATCGCTCCGGAAACATCTGGATCGCCCAATGGGGTGCCAGCCGGGTCGCAGCCTATACGCCCAGCGGTCAGTTCCTGAAAGCTGTCGTCTTCGATGCCAAACACACTTCGTGCCCGAGTTTTGGTGGTGATAACCTGACTACACTGTTCTGCACCACCGCCCGCCAAGGGCTGGACGCGGACACCCTTGCAAGAACGCCGACGAATGGCATGACACTCACCGCGCCAAATGTGGCGCAAGGTCAAGCTGAACACAGAGTTACACTATGAAGCCGGAACTTGGCGTTTGCTATTACCCTGAACACTGGCCCGAAGAGAACTGGGCTCAGGACGCCGCGCGCATGGTCGAGACTGGCTTGAAATGGGTCAGGATCGGCGAATTCGCCTGGAGCCGAATGGAACCCACTGCTGGAGACCTGCAATTCGACTGGTTGGATCGCGCGATTGAAACCTTGGGTGCGGCTGGGCTGAAGATTGTGCTGGGCACCCCGACGGCAACACCTCCGCGATGGATGCTGGACAAGCATCCCGGCATGCTGGCTGTGGATGCTGATGGCAATCTACGCAAGTTCGGCTCACGCAGACATTATTGCTTTAGTCACACCGGCTATATCGACGAATGCAAGCGGATCACGAAGATCATGGGTCAGCGCTATGGCCGCAACCCGCATATCGCTGCTTGGCAAATCGATAACGAATATGGCTGTCACGATACGACGCTCAGCTATAGTGCTGCGGCGCTGTATGCTTTTCACCGCTGGCTGGCGAACCGATACAACTCGATCGACGCGTTGAACGATGCCTGGGGAAATGTGTTCTGGTCGATGGAATATAACAGCTTTGATCAGATCGAGCTGCCGAACCAGACCGTGACCGAGCCCAACCCGGCACACGTCTTGGCGTTTCGCAGGTTCAGTTCGGATCAAGTGATGGCGTTCAACAAGGCCCAGGTCGATGCGCTGCGGCCGCTAACGGATCAACCATTGCTGCACAATTACATGGGGCGTGTGCTGGAATTCGATCATTTCGATGTAGGCAGGGATTTGGACATCGCGACGTGGGACAGCTATCCGATTGGCTTCCTGTCGGATAGGTTGGAAGTGGACGAGCCGCACAAGACTGCATTTCTGCAGCAGGGTGATCCGGACATGCAGGCCTTTCACCACGACCTATACCGCGCCGTCGGTCGAGGCCGTTGGTGGATCATGGAACAGCAACCCGGTCCAGTGAACTGGGCCCCCTACAACCCGGCACCCCTGCCCGGCATGGTGCGTCTCTGGTCGCTTGAGGCGGTGGCCCATGGGGCCGAAGTGGTCAGCTATTTCCGCTGGCGGCAAGCACCGTTCGGGCAGGAACAGATGCATGCCGGTCTACTTACCCCGCATGGCGACGAAGCACCCGGTTTGGCCGAGGCGCGTCAGACCGCCGATGATCTGGCCGCGATAGGCACGGTTCAGCCTATCCATGCGCAGGTTGCGATCGTCTTCGATTATGCATCTGACTGGGCCTGGACAACGCAGCCTCAGGGCGCGGGGTTCGATTATTTCCGGCTCGTATTCTCTGCCTACCGCGCGTTGCGGCGCGCTGGGTTGTCGGTGGATTTCGTGCCTCAGAACGAGGTCGGCAAGGAGCACTATAATCTGATCCTAGCACCGGGCCTGGCTGCCCTAGGCGATCTTGAACAAAGGCTACTACAAGGATGTGATCTTGCCGTTCTGGGACCGCGCAGCGGGGCAATCACCGAAGATTTTCAGATCCCTGATTCGGGGCGCCCAGGTCTTGATGGCCTCAGCAGCCATGTCGATCTGATCGAAACTTTGCCACCCGGCGCAACCCGTATTGTCGAAGGGGGTGGTGCTGCGGAACATTGGGTTGAGCGCTTGTCAGGCTCCGCGCAAAAATTGCTTTCTTTCGTAGATGGCACTGCGGCGTTGCATGGCGGTGCCGGTCTTTGGTATTTGGCGGGGTTCCCCGATGAGGCCCTTTGGGATCGCGTCATAGCCATGGCGGCCCAGAAAACGGATCTGGCGCTCCATCCGATGCCCAAAGGGCTGCGGCGGCGCGAGACGCAGTCGCACGAAGTGCTGATCAACTATAATGCGCATTCAGTGACATGGGACGGCCAGCAGGTCGAGGGATGTGATGTCCTGTTCAGGACGCGCGGTTCATATAAACGTTAATCTAGATACCGCTAACATAACCTGTTAGATGGCGAGACGCTGGTCATGGCTCCAACAGGTTGCGACAATGAAATATACCCGTTCTGACTTTCCCAATGGCTTTCTGTTTGGTGCGGCTTCCCCTGCAGAACCGGCAACTGGGCTAGACATGCACCGCTTTACAGTCCGTTGGCAGCACATCATGCCAGACGGTCGCATTTCTGATGCACGCGCATTGGATCAGAGCGAGCAGCGAATTGATCAGCTTTTGGCACACAGCATTCGGCCATGCATCGTGCTGGATCACAACGATATCCCCCCAGCGCTGGAGGATATCGGCGGGTGGCGCAATCGAGTAATGGCCGACTATTTTGCAGCGTTTTCTGAGGCAGTCGTCGCTCGGATGGGTGATCGGATATTCAACATCTCTACCTTGAACCCGTCCGTCGGAATCGAACGCGACCCTCGCACTAATGCCCGCAGCCTGCACCATCAATTGCTTGCACAGGGCGCGGCGCGTCAGGAAATGCGGAGCTATGGGATGGCCAATCTGGGTGTAGAGGTCGATCCGCTCATCCTTGATACGATAACCAACGGGCAATACCCGCAGTCTTTGCTGGATCGATTGGCCTGCCACTTTCCCGAAAATTGGCGGGATGATTTTTCCATCATCGCCGAGCCGATTGATTGGTGCAGCGTAGTCGTGAAAGAGGGCGCTGACATAGACATACTCATGCGCACAACACATGAGCAATCGCTGCCTTCATTCGTGACCGTAGCCGCCGATGCGGGTCATGACTTTGTGCATTCGCTGGCGCGCGTACATGACGCGCTTGAATCCGACACCTTGGTACACGGCATTTTCGTTCAGTCCGGGACCGACGTCGAGGCGTTGCAGACAATCCAAACAAGTGACGCCCAGCCGGCCTCATGGGTTAGACCCAAGGGAGGGTTACACGCACATTGGAATCTGGTGGCTGATATCGGCGGCACAAATACAAGATTGGGCGTCGTAACCGAGGGGGCGCTGACCGATCTTCGCAAACACCCCACCGGCTCCGTAAGCGACCTGCAAGACGCATTACACAGCTTGTGCGACGAGGTCGGAACAAGACCGCGCGCGGTCGTTGCTGCCGGGGCGGGGCCGGTCCAGAACGGCACCATTCGCCTGACCAATGCCAATCTTGATCTTTCCGAAGACGCTCTGGCCCGAGCAACCGGCGCGCACCATACCTATGTCATCAATGATTTCACGGCTGCCGCATGGTCAGTCGCCGAGATTACCGAGAATGATGTTGAGGTATTGCAGGGCTCACCCGCTCCACCACTGGGGACACGGCTAGTTGTCGGGCCGGGAACCGGGCTGGGCGTGGGCGCCCTGCTCTACTCCGAAGGACATTTTCACACCGTTTCCGGCGAGGGCGGCCATGTTGGATTGTCCCCGCGCCATCTTGACGAGGTCGAGGTTTTCCGCGCAGCGCGCAAGATCATACCCGAGTGCTTTTTTGACGATACGCTCACCATCGAGGCCGAGATGTTCCTGAGCGGAACTGGCCTACCGGTTCTCTATCAGGCGATCGGAATGGCCGAAGGTCAGCCCAACGGCATGATACGTTCGGCAAAAGACATTCTGCAGGATGCTCAGGACGGCTCGGATGCCTGCGCTGTTAAGGCGGCTCGAATGTTCACCGAGCATCTGGGCGCCATAATGGGCGATCTTGCTGTTGCTCTTATCCCCTCCGGAGGTGTGTTTCTTGTTGGCGGGGTGGCCGAAAAGAACCGCTGGCTGTTTGGTCAGGATTTTCTGCGTGCCTTCAACGCAGGAGGTCGGTTCGATGAATTGCGGCAATCGATGAACCTGTATGTGTCAGAACAGGATGAGTTTGGCATTGTTGGCGCTAACAATTTCTGTAAGAATGCCTTGGCACGGTAATTTGGCCGCGCATTTTCAAGCAGGCCGAGGGATAGCAGAATGATCCTGTGCTGTGGAGAAGCTCTGATCGATATGATCGCCGAACCAACGGTTTCTGGCGGCAAAGGGTTTGTCCCACATTCCGGTGGTGCAATCTTCAACACCGCGATTGCACTGGGTCGTCTGGGCATACAAACGGGGCTGCTGTCAGGGCTATCTACCGACATGTTCGGAGAGCAGTTGATCGCCGCCTTGCAGATCAGCCATGTCGCGACCTCGCACGTTATCCGCTCGGACCGTCCTACGACACTTGCATTCGTGCAGTTGCGGGATGGGCACGCCACATACAGTTTTGTCGATGAGAATACGGCGGGCCGGATGCTGCGGCCCGAAGACATGCCGGATCAACTACCGGGCGTTTCCGCACTGTATTTCGGAGGGATCAGCCTGGCTTGCGAACCCTGTGCCGATGCCTACGCGGCCACACTTGATCGTCATGGCGCGGATCGTGCCGTAATGCTGGACCCCAATATTCGACCCAGCTTTATCAAGGATCAGACGCGATACCGGACCCGCTTGAACCGTATGATCGCAAAGACCGACATCATTAAAGTTTCCGATGAAGACCTTGATTGGATTATACCGGGCCCCGAAAGCCATGCCGAGAAAATTCCACTGCTGCTTCGTGCAGGACCAGCGATCGCAATCGTGACCAAAGGGGGGGATGGCGCGACAGGCTATCTTTCTGATGGAACGGACGTATCCGTACCCGTCCAGAAAGTTAAGGTTGTGGATACTGTTGGTGCTGGCGATACGTTCAACGCAGGTGTGCTGGCCGCGCTGAGCCAAACCGGTCATCTCAACAAGCCCGCCTTGCGCACTTTGCCCACAAGCAGTCTTCGCGACGCGCTTGAATACGGTGCAAAGGTCGCTGCCGTCACCGTATCCCGAGCGGGGGCAAACCCGCCTTGGGCACAGGAGCTCTGAAGGTATACAGACCGATGCCGTGTTCAAGCTAAGACAGCAGCAAGGTCCAACGCCGCGTTCTTAATCGCAGCTGAAACAAAAGGCCCCCGAGATTGCTCGGGGGCCGCTTTGTTACCACAGTATCGGAAAGACCGATCAGCTGCGGCCTTTCCATGGCACCAGCCAGTTCTCGGCCTTGCGCATCAGGATATCGATTCCATATCCGATCACCCCGATCAGGACGATCCCCATAATGACAATGTCGGTCAGCTGGAATTTGGATGCGGCGATGATCATCATGCCGGCGCCCTTTTGTGCGGCAACCAGTTCAGCCGCAACAACAGTTCCCCAACAGACACCCATGGCCACACGTGCACCGGTGAAAATCTCGGGCAGCGAGTTGGGCACGATCACATGGCGCATGATCTGCCATTTCGACGCCCCCAGAGAATACGCTGCGTGGATTTTCGAGATGTTCACACCGGACACACCAGCCCGCGCGGCGATGGTCATGATCCAAAGGGCCGCAAGGAACAGCAGAACGATCTTGCCGGTCTCCCAGATGCCGAACCAGATGATCACCAGTGGGATCAGCGCAAGTGGCGGCACCGGTCGCATGAACTCGACAATCGGATCGAACCAGCCGCGGAACCAACCGGATAGGCCCATTGCATAACCCAGCGGAATCCCCACAAGCGCACCTGCGATAAACCCAGCAATCACGCGCAACAGCGACCAGCCCAGGTGCTCCCAAAGCGAGAAGTTCTGGTAGCCTTCATTCGCAATCTCAAAGAACCGGGCCACAACGGTTTCAGGGGCTGGAAGCCAGATGGGGTTCATCTGCAAGCCCTGTTTGGGGGTGAAACTGATCGCCCCTTTCCCGGTCAGCGTTACGGTACCATCGCCTGTATCAACCTTTTGGCCTTCACCTATAGGTGTGCCGTTGATCGCGACGATCTTTGCACCCTCATTACGTTTGGCATCATCGTTCTTGTCGAACAGGATCGTCGATGAGCGGCCCGCAGCAGCAGCAACCGCATCGTCTTTGGCAAATCCGCTGCCGGGCTCGACCTCGAATTTCTCTGCTTCCTCACCGAAGGCTGGAACGCGAACAAAAATCGTGGCTTCATCCGTGCTGCCATCCGCGTTTTCGAGCGTATAGGTGAATTGCGTATCACCTACAAATGGGCCCGGCACATGGATCGGAAACAACTTCGAGCCGGTGAAAGCCGCCCAGATTACAAAGATCACGAGAACTGAGATTATCGATGCAGCCCTATCCGCTCGTACGGCACTTTCGTCGCCGAAAGTCACAGTTTTCAAGCTTGTGAAATCCTGACGCGATTGCAAACCGCGGCGTAACGCGTAGACGATGAAAAACGCGCCACCGAACAGGCCGATATAGAAGAGAAGTACAATCATGATGCCTGCTCCGTCCGACCCATAATTTCTTCTTCCATCTCCCAGATCATCGAGAGGATCTCATCGCGCTTTTCCGCAAAACCTTCGGATTTCTTCACATCACGCAGATCGGCATTCACACCGCGTTCAGCAAAAGGCAGATTGTATTCGCGGTGAATGCGCCCCGGTCTGGGGGCCATGACAATCAAACGCTCACCCAGCAACAAGGCCTCTTCGACCGAGTGGGTGATCAGGATGATCGTCTTGCCCGTTTCTTTCCAAAGCTTCAGGACAAGGCCCTGCATTTTCTCACGGGTCAGCGCATCCAAAGCACCCAGCGGTTCGTCCATCAGGATGACGTCCGGCTCGTTTGCCAGGCACCGCGCCAACGCAACACGCTGCTGCATCCCACCCGATAGTTCATAAACCGCCTTGTCCTTGAAATCCTGCAGCCCCACGACCTCAAGCAGATGGTCGGAAATCTGGTCACGCTCGGCTTTGGGCATGCCTTTCATACGCGGGCCAAACTCGACATTTTCCCGCACGTTCATCCATTCGAACAACGCGCCCTTCTGAAACACCATCCCGCGTTCAGCATCAGGGCCTTTGACCAGATGGCCGTTCAGTTCAATCTTGCCAGATGTCGGCGCCAGAAATCCTGCAACGATGTTCAGCAACGTCGTTTTACCACAGCCCGACGGGCCAAGGACAGACATCAGCTCACCCTCTTTAAGGCTGAGTGAAACATCTTGTAGGGCCTGTACTGAGGAGCCGTTGGGTAAGTCAAAGCGCATGGACAATTCTACGATGTCCAGTTCAGGCATCCTGCCTCCTTCCTGCTTTCATAGCTGTCGACCGGCCCGAAACCGGGGCCGGTCGCATGAAATGTCCTGCGTGATTAGTTATTCGCAGCTGTCAGCGGGCCTGCATTAACGGCACCATCATACGAATCCAGAGCGGATTCGATGCTGCCTGCCGACACGAACACGTTTGCAACACCCTGCATGAAGTCTTGCGCGCCACCGCCCAGCCACTTCTCGGACAGCTGGTCTTCAACTGACGGGAAGGTGAAAGTCGCGATTGTGGCTTCAGCGTCTGCAGGATCCATACCAGCATCCTTTGCAATCACCGGCAGCATTTCATCTTTGCTGTCGCCTGCGTTCCACTTGGCGTTGGCATCTGCGGTAACCTTAAGGAACTTCGACAGAAGCTCGGGCTCTTCTTCGATGAAGCTTGCCGGAGCGCTAGTGACGTCGAACACCAGAATACCGATCTCTTCTTTTTCAGCACCGGTCAGCAGAATGTTGCCATGCTCGGTCATACGACGAAGCGCGCCACCCCAGCCGCAAACCATGTCGAGGTTGCCCTGGGCAAACGCCGCGGCGCCATCGGCAGGAGCCATGTCAACAATTTCCATTGAACCGATGTCGACACCAAAGTGAGACATTTGCGACAGGAAACCGTAATGCGCAGCTGTACCGATCGGAACACCGACCTTCTTGCCGTTCAGTTCACCCGCGTTGCCCTTGTCGATTTCAAGCGCTTCGGCAACAACGCAGTTGTCGTTGTCTGAATAGCTGACCGCCACATCGACGATCTGGATATCCTGACCGGCCGAAGTGGTTACCACAAACGGTGGTACACCTTGGCTGACCGCGATCTGTACATCACCCGAGGCCATCGCAGCTGACATGGCGGTGCCAGTGTCGAAGGACACCCAGTTGATCTTGACGCCCAGTTCTTCTTCGTAGGTTCCGTTTGCTTTCGCATACTGGAACGGCATCGGCCATTCGAGGAAATATGCAACCGTCAGTTCATCAAGCGCGGCGGCTTGTGAAGCGGTGACGGCCGCAATCCCGGCATATGCTGTTGTGAGCAGATATTTCTTGATCATTTTGACTATTTTCTCCCTGCTGGTTCCACTTGTCGGCTCTTGAAACGTCCGAACTCTGGAACAGTAGAAAAACCATAGTCCTTACGCATTGAATTAGTAAATCAAAATACTGGTTGCGTAAAAAGCGAAACTTTGTTTCGCTTTTTACTGATAGTTCGCTGGTTTGGGAGCATCCGATGACAAAGAAAGCACTCAGTCTCAGGTGGCTGGAGGTCTTCCAACTTATTTCCAAGTTGGGTTCAATCCAAAAGGTGTCAGCTGAAACCGGTTTGTCAATCAGTACGGTCTCCAATCATTTGCGCAGTCTTGAAAAGGCGCTGGATGTGGATTTGGTGGACCACAGCCGCAGACCCATGGGTCTGACACCCGCAGGCACGGTGTTCTCACGACATGTGCATGACGGCCTGATCGCCTTGAAACGGGGCGAGGCCGAGCTTCGCTCGGGCAGTTGGCAACATGCAACAGATTTGCGTCTGGGCCTGATTGACGATTTTGACAGCCGGGTCGCGCCAGAACTCTTCCGTCATCTCTCTGCAAGCCTGCCGCGGTGCAATTTTCGCCACTTTACCCGCCCCAGCCATGAGATTCTTGACAAACTGCAGTCTCAAAAGCTGGATGCAGGGGTTGCGACCCGACCTCCTGAGCACTTTGAGGGGTTAATCGAATTCCCGCTACTTCGAGATCCGTTTATCGTCATTCTTCCGCCTGCATATGACGGACCGGTCGAGGAACTGACCAAATCAGACAGTCCGCTTCCGCTTTTACGATATTCGCGTGATCACACCATAGGCAGACTCATCGAAATTCAGCTAACCCGCAGCAAGATTAACCTACCCAACCGGTTCGAACTTGAATGCAATCAGTCAATTATCGGACTTGTCGCCGGGGGCAGTGGTTGGACGATCACGACTGCCGCCAGCTACTATCGCGCACGGCGATTCCACAAAGATGCACGCGCATTACCTTTCCCGGGCAAAAGCTTTGCGCGTACCGTATCGTTGTTCACGACCAATATCTATCCGTCGACAACCACCCGACTGATACACAACACCCTGCAAAACCTGATCCGTCGTCATGTGACCGAGCCTATGAATTCGCGGTTTCCGTGGTTGAATGACGACTTTCGAACCATTCCCGCACCCCCCGAATGAGCTGCCAGGTAATCTAAGCGCAATATCGAAGTTATTTTCCGGCTTTTTCGAAACCGGGTACAGTGCGCTTGACCGACGCGCCCCATCCGCTGTGATTAGGCCTGACCTTGCGGCTTGACTACAGGCGGCATTCTAAACCCAGAAACCTACCCAGCGGCCCATGTTGGCAAGACCTACCGGTCTTGAACCATGTGCCGGGCCCAGATCAGGACAGCTTGATGCATCTTTCCCGTTTTCCCCGTGTTTTTCTTGCCCATCTGCCAACACCGCTTGAACGGATGGATCGTATGTCCGAGGCTCTGGGAATCGATCTTTGGATCAAGCGAGACGACTGCACCGGCATGTCGACGGGTGGCAACAAGACCCGCAAACTAGAGTTTCTGTTCGGCGAAGCGCTCGAACAAGGCGCAGACATGGTGATGACACAAGGGGCAACGCAATCGAACCATGCGCGTCAAACCGCTGCATTCGCTGCCCGGCTGGGTTTGAAATGTCATATCCTACTGGAAGACCGCACCAGCTATAACAACGCCAACTACAACAACAATGGCAACGTCCTGCTGGATCATCTGCACGGCGCAACCACCGAGAAGTTTCCCGGCGGCCACGACATGCCCGCCGAGATGGAGCGTTCGGCCGCGAAGAAGCGTGAAGAAGGTCACAACGTCTATGTCATTCCGGGCGGAGGTTCGAACCCGACCGGAGCGCTTGGCTATGTGAACTGCGCGCTAGAGCTTGTGAGCCAGGCCAATAACGCCGGTCTCAAAATCGATCGAGTGGTGCATGCGACGGGCTCCTCGGGCACGCAAGCCGGGCTGGTCACCGGGCTTTGCGCCATGAATACGGGCATTCCGGTTCTTGGCATTGGCACCCGCGCACCGCAGCCCAAGCAAGAGCAGATGGTCTATGATCTAGCCTGCAACACGGCCGAGAAATTGGGTAGCCCGGACGTGGTGCGGCGCGAGGATGTGATGGCCAATACCGACTATGTAGGCGACGGCTACGGCTTGCCGACCGAAAGCGGCATTGAGGCGATCCGCATGTTTGCCGAACTGGAAGGCATTCTGCTCGACCCGGTCTATTCCGCCAAAGGGGCCGCCGGTTTGATCGATCTGGCGCGCAAGGGCTCGTTCAAGGATGAGCGTGTGGTGTTCTTGCATACCGGAGGCTCGGTTGGCCTGTTCGGTTATGATTTCGCTTTCGATCACACCGACCGCTGGGTCAATCTGTAAATCACGGTGATAAGTTCCAGCAAGCAGGTCTTCGCATGAAACCCCGCGTCACCGGCATATTGGGCGGAATGGGCCCCGAGGCGACAATTCTGTTGCAGCAGCGCGTGTTATCCACGGTACAGGCGGCGGATGATGCCGATCACCTGCCACTACTGATTGACATGAACCCACAGGTGCCTTCCCGCATCGCGCACCTGATCGAGGGCAACGGGTCTGATCCCGGGCCGGTTCTGGCCGATATGGCGAGAGGATTGGAGCAATCAGGGGCAACCGCGCTCGCGATGCCGTGTAACACCGCACACCACTATGCGGCGCAGATAGAGGACGCCGTCTCGATCCCCTTTCTGAACATGGTAGACCTGTCCGTGGATCAAGCGGTGCAGCACCTGCCTTCGGGCAGCCAGGTCGGAATTCTTGCCTCACCAGCGCTGCGAAAGGTCGGAATTTTTGACGCCCCCCTGAACCGCGCTGGATTTACCGCAATCTGGCCCGAGGATGAAGATAGGATGCTCGGCACGATCCGCCACATCAAATCTGAAGGGCCAACCAACGTTGCGCTCAGCACACTTTCCGACGCTGCTAACGCCCTTTCGGGCAGGGGTGCCGCGCTTTTGTTTGTGGCCTGCTCCGAATTCTCTCTGCTCACCCGCGACTTGCCCAAAAGCGTTCCGATCATCGACACCGTCGATATTCTGGCGGGCGCTATCCACTCCCACTCTCTGACGCGTTGAGGTTTCCCATGGCCGTCTCTTATCTGAAAACCGCCCTGCCCCGCCCCGATGCAGAAAATTCGGATATCCGCGATATCGTCGCAATCATGCTCTCCAATATCGAGCGCGAGGGCGAAGAGGCCGTTCGGCGCTATGCCGGAACGCTCGATGGCTGGACGGGAGAGTTCGTGTTGACTGATGAAGCGCGCAAAGCCGCATGTGACCGCGTGCCTGAACAGGTCAAAGACGACATCCGCTTTGCCCATGCCAATATCCGTCGATTTGCCGAAGCGCAGATGACCACGGTGAGCGAATGTGAGCTCGAGGTGATGCCCGGCCTGATCGCAGGTCAGAAACAGATCCCGATCTCGAGCGCGGGATGTTACGTTCCTGGTGGTCGGTATAGCCATATCGCAAGTGCGTTGATGACGATTACCACGGCAAAGGTGGCTGGGGTGTCCCACATCACGGCGGTCTCGCCACCGCGTCCCGGTGCGGGCATCCCTGATGCAATAGTTTATGCGATGGACCTTAGCGGTGCAGATCTGATCCTGAATCTGGGCGGAGTTCAGGGGATTGCTGCGATGGCCCATGGCTTTTTTGGTGCGCGGCCAGCTGATATTCTTGTCGGTCCGGGAAACTCCTATGTCGCCGAGGCGAAACGGATGCTGTTTGGTAAGGTTGGCATCGACATGTTTGCAGGTCCAACCGATACCTTGGTCATTGCCGATCACACAGCATCGATCGAGACCGTCGCCTGGGATTTGGTGAGCCAAGCCGAGCACGGCGTCGATAGCCCTGTCTGGCTGGTCAGCACTGATAAAGCTCTGGCCCAGGGCGTTATCGCACGCGCCGATGCCCTGATCGAAAGTCTTCCCGAGCCGAACGCTAGTGCAGCGCGCACGGCATGGCGCGACCGGGCCGAGATCATTCTTTGCGACAGCCGCGACGAGGCTGCCAGGGTCGCCAACAACTACGCGCCCGAACATCTGCAGGTGATCGCCGAGGACCTGGATTGGTGGCTGGACCAACTGACCACCTATGGATCGCTGTTTCTGGGTGCCGAAACAACAGTGCCCTTCGGCGACAAGACGTCCGGGCCAAATCATGTTTTGCCAACAAGCGGAGCGGCCCGATATACCGGCGGTCTGTCAGTGCATAAATTCACCAAAACGGTGACTTGGCAGCGCTGCACAGCGCAAGCCTCGCACGAGCTTGCTGAACGCACTGCTAGGATCAGTCGGATGGAAGGCATGGAAGGCCACGCACGCGCGGCAGAGATGCGATTGTCTAAAGTGTGCTAAATCTGGCCCAAGGATCCTGTTGATTGGTCAGATTCACCGCATCACGAACGGATCGGGGATCGGATCGTCGCTTGTGCGCAACCAGACCGATTTGACCCGTGTGTAATCAAGCGCCGCCTGCAGGCCCCCTTCGCGCCCGTGGCCCGACAGTCCATGACCTCCGAATGGAGCAATCGGGCTGACCGCGCGATATGTGTTAACCCAGACAATGCCAGCCCGAATTCTGCGGATCATTCGATGTGCGCGGGTCAAGTCTTTGGTAAAGACACCCGACGCCAGCCCAAACGCGGTGTTGTTGGCTATTTGTACCGCCTCCGCTTCGGTCCCGAAACTGACGACCGAGAGGATCGGACCAAAGGCTTCGCGCGTCAGACAGGGCGCATCAGGCGCGTCCGTACAATCAATGATTGTCGGTGGAAAATAGTGCCCCTCACGGTCCAAAGGTTGCCCACCCGCTATCACGGTAGCCCCTGCCGAGACGGAAGCAGCAACCAGATCTGCAGCAGTCACAAGCTGAGCCTGAGTGCACAGCGGGCCAACCTCGGTCTTTAGGTCATCGGGCGCCCCGATCACGATCTCACCCGCTTTTTCGGTGAGCCGGGCCAGAAACTCATCTTTGATCTTGTCAGAGATTACCAATCGCGATCCCGCCACGCAGCTTTGCCCGGTCGCAGCAAAGATCCCCGAGACCTGCGCGTTCACAGCACTTTCGATATCGGCATCTTCGAACACGATGAACGGGGATTTTCCGCCCAGTTCCAACGAAGTCGAAGCGAGGTTTTCAGCCGAGTTGCGCACGATATGGCGCGCGGTTTCCGGGCCGCCTGTAAAGGCAACATGATCGACATCCGGGTGACTGGTCAGAACGGCGCCGCATTCCGGCCCGAAGCCGGTGATGACGTTCAGAACTCCGGGCGGGAAGCCTGCCTGATCGAAAATACGCGCGAATTCCAGCATCGGGGCCGGACCATCTTCGGATGCTTTCAGAACGACTGTGCAACCGGCGGCAAGCGCCGGGCCAATCTTGACCGCAGACAGGAACAGTTGCGAATTCCACGGCACTATGGCGGCCACCACACCAACTGGTTCGCGGCGCAGCCAAACCTCCATGTCGGGCTTGTCGATCGGCAGGTGCGCCCCTTCGATTTTGTCCGCCAATCCGGCATAGTAACGGTAGTAGTCCGCGACATAGGCGATCTGAGCAGAGGTTTCGCGAATGATCTTGCCGGTATCGCGCGTTTCAAGCTCGGCTAAGGTCTGAGCATTTTCGGCGACCAGATCGGCCAACCGGTACAACAGTTTACCACGAGCCGTTGCTGTCATGGTCGCCCATTCGGGGGCATTCAGCGCTGAACACGCAGCCTCAACCGCGGCGTTCACATCATGTGTTCGGGCCTCAGGCATTTTCGCCCAAACGGTGCCCGTCGCGGGATCAAGGCTGTCGAACTGCGCGGTCCCATCCGAAAACGTGCCGCCGATATAGTGCTGAAACTGCCGCATTTTCTCTCCTTAGGCGAAGGCGGGCATGACGTCCGCGATGAACCGCTCTAGCGAGGCTTTCTTGCGCTCAAAGCTCATCCCACTGTCGATCCAGAAAGAATACTCATCATATCCAAGATCGCTATAGCCCTTGATGCGTTCGATTGCTTTGTCGGGCGTGGCGATCACGTTGTCCCGGATCATCGCCTCGGGCGAATAGAAGGGATGGTTAGCGATGTCGTCATCGCTCAGCGCCTGGATCAGTCCCTGCGACACTGGGCGTTCGTTTTTGAACCACGCGCCGAAATAGCAATAAAAGCGATTGATCTCTTCCGCCGCGCGACGGGCATCCGCCTCGTCCGAGGCGATGTAGGTGTGGTTCAACAGCATGATTTCGGGGCGCGGGACGTCATGGAATTTGGCGCAGGCTGCGTTGAACGTATCCATCAGCCGGGTGATCTCTTCGTCGCCCTGCCACAAAGGGGTGACCTGCACGTGACAACCGTTCGATACCGCAAACTCATGACTGTTGGGATCGCGCGCGGCAACCCAGATCGGTGGACCGTTTTGTTGCAGAGGCTTGGGCGAAGATGTGGTTGCCGGGAAAGAATGAAACTCTCCGTCCAGCGCATGATCGCCCTCCCAAAGACCCCGTACTGCCGGAACAAGCTCGCGCATACGCTGGCCTGCCTCCCAGGCGTCCAGCCCCGGCACCATCCGCTCGTATTCATAGCTGTAGGCGCCACGCGCGATGCCCAGATCCAAACGGCCATTCGTGATCATGTCCGTCATTGCGGCCTCTCCGGCCAGCCGGATCGGATGCCAGAACGGAGCGATAACGGTTCCGGTTCCCAGACGCACATTGTTGGTCTGGCGTGCCAGATCGACGATATTCAGGAACGGGTTCGGCGAGATGGTGAAATCCATCCCGTGATGTTCGCCGGTCCAGACCGCATGCATGCCGCCCGCATCAGCGATCTTGGCCAGTTCTATGAAGTTTTCATACAGCTCCTGCTGGTCCTGATCGGGAGAGGTGCGTTCCATATGAACGAAAAGCGAAAACCGCATGTCAGTGACCTCCTCGTGTAATCGGGCGAACCTCGCCGCTGTTCTTGTTTCCGTAGTAAATGCCAAAATCTCCCAGACGGGATTCCTCGGACAATCGTTCCAGCATGGTTCGGGTCGCCGAGTCGGTTACAGTGCCAAAGGATACGATATCCAGCGGGACGAAATTACCTTTCTTCGGCTCACCATCTGCGGCCTGACACAGAAACGCGATGTGTTGACGCTTTTTCTCTGCATCTTCGTAAACCGAATAAACAAAGCCCGGCTCTGCGGTCAGCCCGGTGGCATCGATTAGCTTGTCCAATGCAGCCGAAACGCCCTCTGATCCAACCGCCACCTCAGGCGGTGCAAGCGCGCCGTCACCGGCATCGATCAACAGAACCTCACCTGCGCGTTCGATCAAGGCTGAGACGATCAGGCCGGTGTCCTGCATCAAGGCGCCAGCCGCTGTTGATGGCGTTACATAGGCCCCCCTGACATATCCGAGACCGGGTGCCGGAGTATTGTCGAAGGCTTTGACCTCGCCGATCAGGATCACATGATCCCCCGCTTCGACGGTTTTGTGCATAGCGCAGTCAAACCAGGCCGACGACCCATCGATCAACGGCGATCCCGCAGGTCCACGCCGCCACTCGACGCTGGCAAACCGGTCTTCGACGGGCCGGGCAAAGGTATTGGATACCTCGATCTGTGTCTCTGACAGGATATTGACGGCAAACCCGTCGGCGGCAATCAATGCGTCATAGTTCTTTGAACTGTTGGCGAGACATACCAGCACAAGCGGCGGGTCTAGTGAGACGGATGTGAACGAGTTCGCAGTAAACCCGATCGGGTTACCTTGGGTATCATGCGAAGTAACCACGGTGACGCCCGTCATGTACGCTCCAAATGCATTTCGCAGCGTGCGGGGATCGATCGAGGTCATTGCGCAATCCTTTCTTCGGCGGGCTGGCCGAGCCATTCAACCAGATGCGCTGTTACTTCATCGGGTGCTGTCAAGTTCACCATATGTCGGTGGCCTTGGATCACAACGGCCCGACCGTTTTGAACTGCTGCGGCCATAGCTTGTGACATAGCCGGGGTTGAGTTCGAGTCTCCGTCGCCGGTGAGCGCCAGAAACGGGCACGAAATCAGATTCATCTTGCTGGCGTAAGTGGCATCGCCCCGCGCAAAAGCGGAATAGGCGGTGGCGTAGCCTCTTTGGTCCACAGACCCAAGCCACGACGCCACCTGCGCACGGGCAGCCAGATCACCCGGACTGTCACCAAACCAGCGCGACAACGGCGTTTCCAGATCAACTCGACCCGCGCTGATGTCAGCGGCCCGTTGGATGACTGCGGCGCGGGCTGAGGCATCGCGACAGAAGACGCCGTTCAACATAGCAACACGGCTAGTGATATCGGGGTACTCTGCCGCAAAGCCGGCGGCAATCAGTGCCCCCATTGAATGCCCGATGATTGCGACCGGAGCCAGATTCAATGCGTCGACAACATCATGCATCCAGCCGACAAAATCCGGCAATTGGCTTCCAGATGGCAGACGGTCACTGCCTCCATGCCCCGGCAGATCAACCGCAATTATACGGCAATGCTGGCTCAGCGTGTCAAACTGAGGGCCCCAGGCCGCAGATTGCATGCCAACGCCATGGATCATAAAGACCGGTTGCCCTTCGCCCGCCTCTCTGAACGCGACTGATCGGCCCGAGTTAGACAGCTGCAGGGTTGTCAACGTCATGACCAAGTTCCTCGATGTCCTGATAGCGATCCCCGATCCGGTGGTGCGGCCGCCCTCCAATCGATGCACCCAGTGCAATCAGAATCTCATCTGCCGCAGGTGCATCTACGACCGAAGTCTGGATCGTAAGGTAGTGAGAGCGACGACCCCCATCATGTTTGTCCATCAAGGGGATCAGCAGCGGCGCATTGGCAGGGCCGCGCGTATTGCAGAAGGAAAGGTAGGATTTCGCGCCGACTGCTTTGCGATAATGATTGCCAAAATGCAGCGTGTGGATCAGGGCCGACGCATGCTCGACCTCTCCGTTCAAGCCCACAATCGCGGATTTTCCATAGGCTTCGACCCGGTCGCCGCCACCTGAAGCATCCAAAATCATTTTGGTCAGCAACTCCCCCAGTCCAGGGGCGCACTCGCGGATTGCAGGGCCAAGATCCTCGACAAATCCCTGACCAGCCCACGGGTTCCGAATGACAGCCATTGCGGCAATTAGCTTCAGCGGAGTGTCCGCCAACTTACCACCCTCGATCAGAGTGTCTTCGACATGCAGAAGCGTTTTTCGAATTTCGGCGGACATGGTGATTCCTTTGGCAAGCCTTTGGTCGAGAATATGGTATACCATATTACGATATGTCAATCATACTTGTTCCGGATCCGTACCACAGATATGAAAGCGTCGATGATGAACACCGACTCCACCCTTCAAAAGATCGAAAAAGCACCGCAAACCTTGCGGGATATCGTGCAAGCACGCCTGCGCGAAGCGATCATCGCCGGGCATTTTGCCCCCGGTGAGCGGCTTGTTGAACGCCCGCTTTGCGATCAGCTTGGTGTCAGCCGCACCGTCATCCGCGAGACGATCCGGTTTCTGGAAGCCGAAGGTTTGGTTGAGATTATCCCCAACCGCGGGCCAATCGTCTCGACCCTCAGCTGGGACCAAGCGCGGCAAATCTATGACATCCGCTTACAGCTAGAAGGCTCAGCCGCCGCCGCCTGTGCACAAGCGCATGAGACAGGTTTCGCAAAGGATCTGGGCAAGGCATTGAAAGCAGTGGGCGGGGCGCAGAATGACACCGAATGGTCAAATCTGCTACAGGCCACAACTCGCTTCTATGAACTGATTTTTCTACAGGCTGGGCACAGCATCGCCTGGGAGGTCGTGCAACGTCTGAACGGCCGGATCAGCCGCCTGCGGGCCTTGACCCTCGCAGCGCGGAATCGAGAGCGTTCTGGGATGAGCCACATGACTGCCATCCATGATGCCATCCTCAGTAGAGATCCTGCCAAAGCCCGAAAAGCAGTCGAAAGCCATATCGCGGATGCTGCACAGACCGCGCGCGGCTTTTTGGAAAGCTCTGAGACCTGAGTGCTCGGCAATTGAGCCAGAATTCCAAGATTCTGATATCAAAGCTCTCATTATCTGCGTAGATTTGCCGGGAATGCCCTGATCTCACGAAAGCACCGGAATGCCGCGTCAGTCTGCTCCCAAAGACCTCAGTCTCAAATGGCTGGAACTGTTTCAGATATGTGCGCAAAAGGGCTCGCTACAGGCGGCTGCCAAGGAAACAGGGCTGACGATCAGCACCGTTTCCCATCACCTGCGCAATCTCGAAGACCATCTGGGCGTTGAGCTGTTCAACCACACCCGTAGACCCATGGTTCTGACCCCGAAGGGCCGGGTCTTCCTGCGCAATATCGACGATGCGCTGCACCTGATCCGAAAGGCCAAGGCAGAGGCATCTGCGGGCAGTATTACCGAGGCCAGTTATCTGCGTTTCGGCACGATCGAGGATTTCGACAGCGACATCATTCCGGAACTGGCAGTCTACTTGTTTACGAACATGCCTGCCTGCGATTTCATGTACCATACAGATTCCAGCCACGCGATTATCGACATGCTGCGCGACAGGCAGTTGGATCTGGGGATTTCCACTACTCCTAGCGAACGTATGCGCGATCTGCAGGATCGCCCCCTTCTGCGCGATCCATTTGTGATCGTTTTGCCTGCGGTGAATGACAAGTCTTTGCAAGACATTGTTGAGGGACGAACCAAATTGCCGTTTCTACGATATTCCGGCAATCTGATCATCGCGCGCCAGATCGAGTCCCAATTACGCCGGATGGGGATTTCGTCCTCTCACAGGTTTGAATGCAGCAACAATCAGACGCTGATGTCGATGGTGTCCTCCGGTGCGGGTTGGACCATCACGACGCCGCTGCTGTATTCTCGGGCAAAGCGGTTCCAATCAAGGCTGTGCATGCACCCATTTCCGGGCAAGAGCTTTGCACGCACACTGGCGCTGGTCGCGACGCCGGATTGTTCAAGATCAGTGATTGAGCTTGTGGATGCCAAAACCCGATCATTGATCAATGACCGCATCATTTCCCCACTGCGCGATGATATCCCGTGGCTGACGGATAGTTTCAAACTTATCGAATAGCACTGGATCAGCCTTCAAAGAATGTTGAAGCGATCTCGGATTTGCCGATCCTGTTCGTCTGACAGGTATCTTGGCGTATGGGTCTGCAAAATTTCTTGCGCCCGATGTCGCGCGCGGCTCCAGGCATCTTGCGCTCCGTTTTCTGCCCAGGTTCGCGGCTCGTCCCTGTCTGCGAGTGAGGGATAAAAGTAATCCCGTTCCATGGCCGCAAAAGTATGCTGACCACCCAGAAAATGGCCCTCGCCCAGAACTGCTTCGCAGATTGCGTCAAAGCCCAGATTCTCGTGTGTCACCTCTATCCCCCTCAAAGCGCGGTAGGTGTACGAGTGCATCTCATCATCCAGCACGAACGCCTCAAAACTTGCACCCAGCAACGAGGCCGTCATGCCCGAGCTTTCATAGATCAGATTACCACCTGCCAGCGCTGCCGCCATTGAGGTCAGTCCCTTTTCCATCCCGTATTGAGCGTCGATCGCCTTGGCATCAGACATCGAACAGGCCACACCTGAAGGCAGCCCAAGCCAATTTGATAATTGTGCAGATGCTGCATTCAGGACAGCCGTCTCTCCGCTGCCACCTGAGAACGCGCCGGTCCGAAGGTCAATCACCAGTGGCCAATTCGAAAAGACCATAGGAAACCCGGGCTGGATCGCGTGGACCATTACCAGACTCGCAAGAGTTTCTGCCAATGACTGCGCCAGAAAACCAGCCAAGGTCGCTGGTGCAGTCGCGCCGGCCTGAGCAGCGGTGATGCAAGAAATCGGAATATTGTGTTCGATGCAGGCGTAGACCACATCCACTGCGTCTTCGCCGTAGCGCATCGGCGAGATCACCGGGCTTATATGTGCTTTCATGAACGGGCGTTTTGCGAATTCACCGGGTCCCCCGGCTGCGATATCCAATATCTCAACAATTGGCGCAACGTGCTGCGCCAATGTAAAAGACGTCGCGGTGGGCTTGGAGGTATTCTTCAACAGCGCATAGACGGTGTTCACATCCAGATCGAAGGTTTCCTCCAGATCGGTTGCAACGCAACAGCGGGTGAACCAGCTGACATTTGGCAAGACATCTTGAAGACGCGTGAAATCATGCAAGTCCTGCAAGGTTGAAGGCCGATAGCGACCACTGCGCAGATCAAGCGTCTGAACCGCCGCCCCTCCGGTTCCGAAATAGACGCGATTACCGCCAACTTCGATGGATCGGGCTGGATCACGCCCGTGCAGAACGAAGGTCTTGGCGGCCTGATCAATCGCCTGTTCCACAAGTTGAGGCGAAAAAAGTATCCTCCCCTCCCCGCTATCTTGCGCCCCAACCGCCAACAAATCAGAACGCAAGCGATCCGGCACCTCACCGATCCCCAGCTTCTCAAGAAGATCCAGAGCCGTGTTGTAAATCCGCTCAAGCTCAACCCCAGTCAAGGGTTTGTAAGCGCCTCCCGGTTGACCTGGCGGACAGGGGTCGAGCGCAGGCTTTTCAGCCCGCTGTGCGATACGTCCTTTTCGACCGGACCTTTTCGCCTGCGGCGCAGCCATTTGTGATCCTCCAACCGCATCAGGTTGATCAATTCAACTAAACGTCTAAAGCCAATTTCAACCGCATTCGAATTACTACGAGTTAATGAGCTTTTATTTTCGATTTTTTACGTAACAATATCCAGCCGCTTGTGAACCAACTGACAGAACAGGCTAATCCCCAAAAACTACGTACCGGAGGGTCCTTGATGAAATCGCGCACTAAAGTGGTCGTCATTGGCGGCGGTATCGCCGGCTGCTCGACTCTGTATCACTTGACCCGTGAAGGTTGGTCCGATGTGGTGCTGGTCGAGCGCGATGAGTTGACCAGCGGCACAACTTGGCATTCGGCCGCGCAGGTGACCAATTTTGGCATGAACCAGACCATGGTTGGTCTGAAGACCCACTCGATCAACCTGTACAAGGAACTGGCCGAGGATCCGGACTATCCTATCAACTACCATCACGGTGACGGCGGCATCCGGCTTGCAAATACGCCTGAGCAGATGCAGGGGTACCACCATTTTGCGTCTATGGCGCGCGGAATGGATGTGCATTTCGAGGTCATAGATGCAGAGGAATGCGCCCGCCGGCACCCGTTGATTTCCACCGACAACCTTCTCGGTGGGCTATGGGATCCGTTAGATGGCGACATCGATCCGGCTCAACTGTGCCAAGCTCTGGCGCGCCGTGCGCGCAAAGCCGGGGCCGAGGTTTATCGCAATACTCCGGTCACAGGACTGACACAGCACAAGGACGATACCTGGACGGTTCGCACGGAACACGGCGATATTGATTGCGATATCGTAGTTAACGCTTGTGGTTATCGGGTCAACGAAGTGGGCGCGATGATGGGCGTGCACCACCCTGTCGCTTCGATGGAGCATCAGTATTTTCTGACAGAAGAAATCGAAGCGATCCGCGACGCAGGCCATCGGATGCCCCTGCTGCGCTGTCCGATCAGCGACTATTATTGTCGGCAGGAGAAGAACGGCTTGCTGGTCGGCTTCTACGAGCAGGATTGCAAAACCTGGGGCATGGACGGGATCGATCCGAATTTTGTGAACGCGCTGTGCCCTGACGATCTGGACCGCGTGACGGATGTGCTGGAAGGTGCCTTCGCACGCATGCCTGCACTGATGGATGTCGGTATTCATACAGTGGTGAATGGTCCGATCACCTACACAATTGACGGCGCACCTTTGGTCGGGCCAATCCCCGGAAAGCGCAATGCTTTCTGCATCATCGGTCTGCGCGCGGGTTTGGGCGAAGGGGGTGGCCATGGCTGGCTGCTGGCCCAACAGATCCTTCACGGCGAGGCCTGTTATGACACGTGGTGCCTTGATCCGCGTCGGTTTACCGGCCACACAAATGTGGAGCTGACCGCGCTGAAAGCCATCGAAGATTACCAGAATGAATTCCGCTTTCATTTCCCGCACGAACACCGGCCTGCCGGTCGCCCCGCCAAAACCACACCGCTGACCCCGATCCTCGCAGCAGAAGGGGCTGAATTTACAGTGGTCAACGGTTGGGAGCGGGTCGACTACATCAAGCCTGCACCAGATTTTCACCCAACGCTGAGTTTCAGTTTTGATGAGACCTTTGACGTCGTGGCAGCGGAAATCAGAAACCTTCAAGAAAATGTCGGACTGGCCGAAGTGAACGGCTTCAACCGGCTGGAAATCACTGGAACCGATCGGCATCGGTTTCTGGATCGGATGATGTGCGGCGCGGTGACAAAACGCGACGGGCGGGTCGGCCTTGGTTATCTGCTGAACCACCACGGGATGGTCAAAGCCGAGGCCACCATCGCCAACCTTCCCGCGAGTGATCGCGGCCCGGCACGGGTCTGGTACGGGTCCGCCGCCGCCAGCGAATACCATGATATGGACTGGCTAAAGGCGCATCTGCATGATGGCGAAGATGTGCAAATCCGCTCACTCACCAATGATCAGACAATATTAGTGCTGGCCGGACCCAAATCGCGCGACGTGCTGTCCGCTTGTGCTCGAGGAGACTGGTCGCGAGAAGCCTTTCCCTGGCTGTCAGTTCGCGAGTGTTTTGTCGGGTTCGCGCCAGCAACTGTATTGAATATCAGCTACTCAGGGGAACTGGCCTACGAGATACATGTCCCGAACGCCTCACTATACGCGGCCTATCTGGCGTTCAGAAAAGCTGGCGAGACGCATGGCTTGAAATTATTTGGTGCTCGCGCCGTCGAGTCCATGCGGATGGAGAAAGGGTTCTTGCACTGGAAAGCCGATCTGCTCACAGAGTTCGACCCATTTGAGACCGGTTTGGATCGGTTCGTAAAATTGACCAAAGGCGATTTCATTGGCCGAAACGCGTTGCAGAGACGCCTTGAGAACGGGCCTCAAAAGAAACTGGTAAGCCTGAAAATCGATGCAACCAAAGCACCGGCGCATGGTGGAGCCTCCCTGATGTCGGACGACATGGTTATTGGCACAATCACGTCAGGTGACTGGGGCCACAGAACAGGGCTAAACCTTGCTTACGGCTTTGTGATTCCGGAATTTTCCGAACCCGGCAGCCGAATGCAGCTTGACCTGTGCGGAGAATTGATCGCGGCCGAGGTGATTGCGCCATCCCCGTATGACCCGGACCTCTCACGCGTGCGAGGCTAATCCCAAAGTTACTCCCCGTTTCGATAGGCTGTTGGTGTCTGCCCGAATTGCATCCGGAACGCCCGCGTCATTGCGCTTGGGTTCTCATACCCGCAGCGGCTGGCGATCTCGGCCACGGACTGCTGAGTCTCGACCGCAAGTTTACGCGCCAAATTCAGACGCAGGCGACGATAGAGCGCCTGCGGTGTTACACCCAGCTCGGACAAAACCCGGGTCTCAATCTTCTTTTGAGAGCACCCGAGCTGACGAGCGATATCCTTTATCATTACTGGCGCATCCAACGTGCCCTGCATGACGCCCAGCACCCGATTCACCAGCCTGTCTTCGGATTTCATCTGTGGTGAAGCAGCACTTGGTTCACCACGATTCATCAGAAGATGTGCCACCTCCATCGACAACAGCGGCCCGTGATCCGCAAGAATCAGCGCAGTCGCCAGATCATAAGCAGCCATCGCGCCCGAACAGGTGATCCGGTTCCGGTCGATCACAAAACGTTCCTGCACGACCTCGACATCGGTAAAAGTTTCTTCGAACCGGAAAAGTTCATCCCAGTGAATGGTCGCGCGATGCCCTTCCAACAGTCCCGCGCGCGCGAGCAACCAACTCCCTGTGTCCAGACCAGCCAGTTTGCGATGACGGGTTGCGGCCCTGCGCAAAGCGCGATGAGTATCGGGAACCGAGTGTTCCAGATACCCATAAGACGGCATGACAACCAAAGCATCACCCGCCTCAATGCCCATCGCTCCATGAGGCGCGACCTGCAACCCGCTGGAACTTTGGACTGGCGCACCATGGGGTGAATAAAACTGCCAGGCATAGAGATCCTGCCCCGCCAAAGTGTTCGCCGCGCGCAATGGCTCAACCATGTTGGCGAGGCAAAGGTTCGAGAACCCGTCGAACAGCAAAAAGTTATAGATCTGGGTCAAATTTTTCTAACTCGGCATGATATCGTACGATTACTGCATGTCATCGTGTCAGGCAATTACGTTTCATTGCCAATCAGACATCAGGGGAACGCGTCATGCAATTTGGCTTAACCGAAGAACAGGAAATGATCGTCTCAACAGTGCGGAGCTTTGTTGAGAACGAGATTTACCCCCACGAAGCTGAGGTCGAACGCACCGGACAGGTGCCGCAAGAGCTGGGAGACGAAATCAAGCGGAAATGCATCGAACTGGGGTTTTATGCCTGTAACTTCCCCGAAGAAGTTGGTGGCGCAGGTCTCTCGCATCTTGATTTCACTCTTGTCGAACGCGAGCTCGGCCGAGGTTCGATGGCATTGACCCATTTCTTCGGTCGCCCGCAGAATATCCTGATGGCCTGCAACGCCGACCAACGTGAACGCTATTTGTTGCCTGCCGTGCGTGGCGAAAAGATGGATGCTCTGGCTATGACCGAACCTGACGCGGGTTCAGATGTTCGGGGCATGAAATGTCAGGCCGTACGCGATGGAGGAGACTGGGTCGTCAACGGTTCGAAACACTTCATCTCGGGCGCGGAGCACGCGGATTTCTTCATCGTATTCATCGCAACAGGTGTGGATGAAACTCCCAAAGGCCCTAAAAAGCGGATCACTACATTCCTCGTAGATCGTGGTACGCCGGGTTTTGAAGTGCGCGAGGGGTACAATTCAGTCAGCCACAAAGGCTACAAGAACTATATCCTGTATTTTGACAATTGCCGCCTGCCTGACACACAGGTTCTGGGCGAGGTCGATGGCGGTTTCGCCGTGATGAACGAGTGGCTCTATGCAACGCGCCTGACGGTTGCTGCTTTTTCGGTCGGGCGCGCGCGGCGCTGTTTTGATTATGCGCTGAACTACGCGGCTGAGCGCAAGCAATTCGGCCAGCCGATCGGTAAGTTTCAGGGTGTCGGCTTTCAGATCGCCGACATGATCACCGAGATCGACGCTGCTGACTGGCTGACGCTCGCGGCCGCATGGCGACTGGATCAGGACTTGCCCTCAAATCGCGAGATTGCCTCGGCCAAGCTTTATGCTTCGGAAATGCTGGCAAAGGTCACGGATACGACGTTGCAAATCTATGGTGGCATGGGTCTGATGGATGACTTCCCGATCGAACGGTTCTGGCGGGATGCGCGTGTAGAACGTATTTGGGATGGTACGAGTGAAATCCAGCGGCATATCATCAGTCGTGATCTGCTGCGGCCCCTTGGTGCCTGAGGACCGAATGAGCAAGGATATCTCCCGTCTTCTACGCCCGGAATCCATCGCGGTGATCGGCGGCGGCGCGTGGTGCCAGCAGGTTATCCTGCAGTCGGAACGCATGGGCTACGCAGGGAAAATCTGGCCTGTCCATCCCAAGGCGGATGAAATTGCCGGGCACAAGGCCTACGCACGGATTGAAGACCTGCCATCGTCCCCGGACGCGGCCTTTGTTGGCATCAACCGTCACGCCACTGTTGAGGCCGTTCAGGTTCTGTCAGACATGGGCAGCGGCGGCGCAGTTTGCTTTGCCTCTGGCTTCTCGGAAGCTGCAGCCGAGGATCAGGCAGGAGGAGATCTGCAATCAGAGTTGATCAATGCAGCAGGCAGCATGCCCATTCTTGGGCCAAACTGCTATGGCTTTATCAATGCGCTTGATGGTGCGCTATTGTGGCCCGATCAGCATGGAGCTGCTCGAGTAGATCGAGGCGTTGCCATTCTGACCCAGAGCTCCAACATCTCGATCAACCTGACTATGCAGAAACGAGCTCTGCCGATTGCCTATATGGTGACTTGCGGGAACATGGCGCAGACCAGTCAGGCTGAGATCGCGATGTCGCTGATCGATGATCCACGGGTCACTGCCGTCGGTTTACATATCGAGGGCTTCAAGGATATCCGCGAATGGGAGGCCCTTGCTGCCAAGGCACATCGGAAAGGCGTGCCTCTGATCGCACTTAAGGTGGGTGCATCCGAACAGGCGCAAGCAGCAACAGTTTCTCATACCGCCTCACTGGCAGGGAGCGATGCGGGTGCGCAGGCTTTGCTAAACCGGCTGGGCATCCCGCGCCTGTCCTCGCTGCCCGAGTTTCTGGAAACCCTGAAATTGTTGCATTGTTATGGGCCTTTGCCGGGGGGCAACATTGCTTCGATCAGCTGCTCGGGCGGCGAGGCCAGCCTGATCGCAGATATGGCGATCGGCACTGACCTCAGATTTCCAGAACTGTCCAGAGACAAGCAAACCCGATTGCGCGATGCGCTTGGTCCGATGGTCGCACTAAGCAATCCACTCGATTACCACACCTATATCTGGCGCGATGAAGATGCGATGGCGAAAGCTTGGGCCGGGATGACAGGCGACGACCTGGATATGACCTTCTCGATCGTCGACTACCCGACCACCGATCCAACGGATTGGGCTGCCGCGACACGCACGGCACTAAAGGTGCGGGCAGAAACGGGCGCGCGCTTCGCAGTGGTTTCTACACTGCCCGAATTGTTCCCTGAAAACACTGCGCAATCCCTGGTAGAAGGCGGTGTAGTTCCCTTCATTGGCCTTCGTGAAGCGCTTGCCGCTACACGCGCGGCGGCTCAAGTCGCCGCGCCTTCGGACACGCCAATCTGCCTGCCGGGCACATTAGATGCGACGCAGACGCTGACCGAAGCCGAGGCGAAGCAGGCTCTGGCCGCGCATGGTTTGCGCATTCCTCAGAACAGGTCTGTCCGAGGCGCCGAAGAAGCCCTAAGCGCGACGCGCGAGATGGAAGCGCCCTTTGCCGTCAAAGGTGTCGGCCTTGCCCACAAGTCTGAACATTCCGCTGTACGGCTGGGGGTACAGGCTGCCGATGTGGCGGGTGTGGCAGCGGATATTGGAACCGAAGAGATTCTGATCGAAGAGATGATCACAGGTGCGGTGGCAGAAATACTCGTCGGCGTCGTGCGGGATCCTGCCCACGGCTTTGTGCTGACTCTGGGTGCCGGAGGTGTCCTGACCGAAATACTGCGCGACACCACCTCGCTTTTGATCCCGGCAACGTCCAGCAGTATTCGCGCGGCACTGGGCGAGTTGAAAGTCGCGCCGCTGCTGTCAGGCTATCGCGGCCAACCAGCGGCTGATATGGATGAAATCGTTGCCGCCATTCAGGCCGTTCAAGACTATGTAATGCAAAATGCCGAAACGCTCGGCGAGGTCGAAATCAACCCGCTTCTCTGCACGCCCACCCGGGCGGTGGCGGTGGATGCGCTCATCAGAAAGGCCTGAGAAATGGACCCGATCAAGACCCGCCGTGACGGCGCAATTCTCGAAGTGACGCTGGATCGGCCAAAAGCCAATGCAATCGATCTAGCTACCAGCCGCATCATGGGGCAGGTATTTGCCGAGTTTCGCGATGATCCCGAACTGCGCGTCGCGATCTTGACCGGAGCAGGTGATAAATTCTTTTGCCCTGGCTGGGACCTGAAGGCAGCCGCCGAAGGCGATGCCGTAGATGGAGATTATGGTGTCGGTGGCTTTGGCGGTTTGCAGGAGTTACGCGATCTGAACAAACCGGTCATCGCGGCCATCAATGGTATTGCCTGTGGTGGCGGACTCGAGCTTGCGATTTCCGCCGATATGATCCTGGCCGCTGAACACGCAACTTTTGCCCTACCTGAGATTCGATCCGGAACCGTTGCAGATGCGGCGAGCGTCAAGCTACCCAAACGCATTCCCTACCACATCGCGATGGAGCTATTGCTGACTGGACGCTGGTTCGATGCCGAAGAAGGTCAGCGTTGGGGCTTGGTCAATGAAGTCCTGCCTGCCGATCAACTGTTGGATCGTGCCTGGGAATTGGCGCGTCTGCTCGCCTCGGGTCCTCCGCTGGTTTATGCTGCAATCAAAGAGGTCGTGCGCGAAGCTGAAGACAGCAAATTTCAGGACGCCATGAACCGCATCACCAAGCGCCAGCTGCGCACCGTCGATATCCTCTATTCCAGCGAGGATCAGCTTGAAGGCGCAAAGGCCTTCGCTGAAAAGCGTGATCCGGTCTGGAAAGGAAAATAAGTTCAAAACACCGCTGCCTTCATCGCATTGGCGCAGTTTTGCGCCAATCGCTCAGCTAAGCTTGTTTTTTGTCAGAACACACTTTTACTATCCTGCAATTCAGGCCACAGCTAC
The DNA here is from genome assembly GCF_056539785.1 of Ruegeria sp. B11. Lineage (NCBI taxonomy): Bacteria > Pseudomonadati > Pseudomonadota > Alphaproteobacteria > Rhodobacterales > Roseobacteraceae > Ruegeria > Ruegeria sp. B11. Next base: position 546,653 of record NZ_JBQFVO010000002.1, read on the forward strand.
TTTAACTGGAAGAAGGAATGTCAAAGCGGCCCGATGCAGGACAAGAAAACAGAACCAGAACTTGAGATCGGGCGAACCCTGCAGCGTTTGCGACAGGAACGTCAGCTCACGGTGACCGAACTTGCTGCGCAGTCAAAGGTTTCCGCGCCCATGATCAGCCGAATCGAAAATGGTCATGTTTCGCCGTCCCTTAGTACCTTACACGCGTTGGCAGATGCACTATCTGTCTCTCTGATGGCGCTGTTCAGCCATACCGACACGACCTCGGATGTGCATCACGTTCAGGCGGGAACCGGGTTGCCGTCGCGGCGTATCACACCAGACCATGCCCATGACTATCTACTGCTCGGCAAACACAGCGGGCCTAGCGGGTCATTCCAATCCGCACGCATCCGCATCTCAAAACAAGACCAACGCAAGTTGCCTAACTATCAGCACGAAGGCTACGTCTTCATCTACATGATTGAAGGCAGCGCCATCTATGGCTGTGGGACCGAAGAGTTCCAGATGTCAGAAGGTGACACGCTCAGCTTCGACGCCAAGCTCCCACATGGGGTACGGGTCATCCTGTCAGACGAAATTGAATTCGTGACCGTGTCGACGCGACCGCATTGATCTTTGCAGATGCCCTAGGCTCCACGCCGCGTTTGCCATCCGATCAGGCTGAAACACGCGAACACTACTGCAGCAACACAAACAATGGATGGCCCTGCAGGCGTATCAAATATGTAAGCAGCCCGTAGCCCGGCGATTGCGGAAAATGCACCAATCGCCGCCGCAATCAAAGCCATCGCTTCCGGAGATCTGGCCAAACTGCGCGCAGCCGCCGCCGGGATGATCAGCATTGCAGCAATCAGTAGAACACCTACGACCTTTATCGCCACGGCCACTGTAACTGCCAGAGACAGCGTCAGGATCAACTGCTCTCGCTTGGGGTCAAAGCCGCTGGCATAGGCCAGCTCTTCATTCATGGTCGCTGTCAATAGCTGCGACCAGCGCCATACGATCAGGGCCACGACAAGCGCTGCGCCCCCCCAGATCACAACCAGATCGGTGCGTGACACGGCCAGAATATCACCGAAGAGATAGGCCATCAGGTCGATGCGAACACCGGACAGGAAAGATACGGCGACTAGACCGAAGGCAAGTGCAGAATGTGCTAGAACGCCCAGCAGTGTATCCATCGCGTAACCACGTCCGGACAACAGTGTCACGGTAAGTGCCATCGCAAGTGCAACAGCTAGCGCCCCAGTAAAGACGGACAACTGAAACGTCAGCGACAAAGCGACACCCAGGATTGCCGCATGGGCGGTGGCATCCCCGAAATAGGCCATTCGACGCCAGACAACAAAACACCCCAGTGGTGCCGCAGCAAAAGCAACGCCAACACCTGCAAACGTCGCGCGCGTCATGAAATCATCCAGCATTATTCTGCGGCTTCCTGAGAGGTTTCACAGTGATCGTGATCGTGATCATGGTCGTGATCATGGCGATAGAGGGCCAGTGCGCCTCCGGTACCCGTTCCGAACAGGGCCCGATATTCCGGGGCCGAAGCTACGACTGCGGGGGACCCTTGGCAGCACACATGACCATTGAGACAGATCACCCTGTCCGACGCGCTCATGACCACGTGCAATTCATGGCTGATCATCAGTATGGCGCATCCGGTTTCACGCCGGACCTCCTCGATCTGACGATAAAACGCCGCCGACCCCGGTTGGTCGAGACCCTGAGTGGCTTCGTCCAAAAGCAGAACGTCGGGCCGATTGATCAACGCTCGCGCCAGCAAAACGCGCTGAAACTGTCCGCCTGACAATTGCGACATTTGGCGCTTTAGCAGATCCGGCACCCCAGCAGTTTCAAGCGCTTCTGTACATTGAAGCCTAGAGACACGATCCGTCAGACGCATGAATCTTTCGACTGATATCGGCAGGGTCGGATCAATGTGCAGTTTTTGGGGGACATACCCGATTTTTAGCCCAGGCTTCAGTGTAACCTTACCTTCCGCAGGCTTGGTCGCGCCAATGACGGCACGCAACAGGCTGGTCTTTCCCGATCCGTTTGGACCAACGATCGTCACGATTTCACCAGCCTCAATCGTCATGCCGACATGGCGCAGAACGGTATTCGCGCCATAACGCACGCTGAGATTTTCAACGGTGATCAGGGTCATGTCTACGCCTTCTCGGTGCAGTCTGGGCAGAGTCCCTCGGCTTCTACAACGGTTCGCTCGATTTCGAAACCCGCCGCGCGCGCGGCTGCGCCGAGGACGCCATTGGACGGTGCCGACTGAGCTTCGGCGACAGCGTCGCATTTTCTGCAGATCATGAAGGCCGGGGAATGGACCTCTCCGGGATGAGAGCAGGCCACAAAGGCGTTCAAACGTTCAATCTTATGGACGAACCCGTACTGGACCAGAAAATCCAGCGCGCGATAAGCCACCGGCGGCTGCGAGCCAAAACCGGCTTCGCGCAAACGATCAAGTATAGCGTAAGCCCCAAGCGACTTGTGATCTTGCAACAGCATTTCAAGAACTTTTCGCCGCACAGGGGTTAGCCGCAACCCTTCTTCCCTGCACCGAGCATCCGCTGTGGCCAACGCCGTTTCGACGCAATTCTTGTGATCATGCTCCTGAAATCCTACCGGCGCATCTTCACCAACCGAAATGGAGTGCATCTCACTTGTCATGTTATACCATATCATATATGCCGCTCGTAACGTTATAAAATCACACAGAGGGTCTGATGTCCAGAAAGCTGCTCCCACTATCGATTACCGCTGCATTGATGGGCGGAACCGCCATGGCGGATGCACCCAAGGTTGCGGTTGACATCGCACCCGTTCACTCACTCGTGGCCCGGGTGATGGAGGGGGTAGGAACGCCTGAATTGATAGTGCAGCCCGGTGCCTCGCCACACGAATACAAACTTCGTCCGTCAGAAGCAGCCGCACTGCAAGAGGCAGATCTGGTATTCTGGATTGGCGAGGACCTGACCCCGTGGATGGAAGGCGCTGTCGAGACGCTCAGCGACGGGGCGACTGTTACGGTGTTGCTTGAGTCGGACGGAACGGTTCTGCTCGATTTCCGTGAAAGTGCTTTGTTCGAAGCGCATGACCATGGCGACGACGAAGATCATGGGGATGACAATCATGACGATCACGACCATGCTGAGGATGATGGTCATGATCACGACGACCACGACGATCATGCAAAAGACGATGACCACGATCACGAGGATCATGCCGAGGACAAAGAGCATGATGATCATAATCATGACGAAGAGCATGCGGATGAGCATGACCACGATGATCATGAGGACCACGCCGGACATGACGACCATGAGGGCCACGCGCATGGCGAACATGATCCGCACGCCTGGCTCTCTCCGGTCAACGCAGAAATCTGGCTGAAAACGATCGCGGCGCAGCTTTCTTCGGCTGACCCAGACAACGCAGGTGCTTATTTTGCAAATGCGGCAGCTGCGCGTGAAGAAATGGCTGCTTTGTCTGCGGAAGTGGCCGAAACGCTGGCGCCGGTCAAAGGTGGCAGCTTCATCGTGTTCCACGATGCCTATCAATATTTCGAAGATGCCTTTGGCTTCCCGGCCTCGGGTGCAATTTCCCTCAGCGATGCGACCGATCCAAGCCCGGCAAGGATCGCCGAAATTCAGGGGCGTATCCGCGACGAAGGTGTGGATTGTGTCATGGCTGAACCCCAGTTCAACCCCGGAATTGTCGCAACCGTTCTCGACGGCACCGAAGCTAAAACCGGCATCATGGACCCGCTGGGATCTGATCTGGAACCCGGAGTAAATCTGTACCCGCAACTCATCCGCAATCTGGCCAAAACACTGTCTGAGTGCCTTTGACTCAATCAACAGCCTGGTTGGGAGTTGGTTCTGGCCAGGCTGAAATCAGACAGAGTTCTCCGCTCATCGTTCCAACAAAGTCATCAGTATTCGGCTACCGGCCTCTCTAAGCTGTCCAATTTGGCGGCTAAGCTGCCGGCGCAAGTCAATCATCGCCAGCGGACTTTCGATGCCGCGCTCGACCAGAGGTTGGATCACGCCAATCTATTCCTCCAGAAACGCCGCCTCCACACCTGTACGGTCGGGAAGATCAAATTCTTGTCCGGATATCTGAGCCTCAAGTCTCGCGCGCGACGCGATCGCAATCGCCTGTCGCGGCCTGCCAATCGCCTAGATCACGCCACGAATACGAACGGGAAGGGCAGATCGACCAAAGCAACCAGCGAGGCAGACGTAAAGAAATCCCTCACGACTTCAAAGTCCTGAAGGATCGAGGCCATGCGTCCATTCTGCCCGCCCCGGGCTTTCATTATAAGCACCATCAACTGATTGAACAGCCGTTCGGTGATCTTCAGGTCCGCCCATTTTCCCGCTGTATCGATGAACCGTGTCCGCAGGTTCTTGATCAGGAAATCGAACAACAGTGCAAGGCCAACCCCGACGACCAGAGCCAGCAAGCTATCAACCACTTCGTTTGGCAGAATGGGGTCATGAACGACCATGGTGAACAGCGACGTCGTCGGCCCAAGCACACTTATCACCAACGCCGCCAACATATTCTGAATGTAGACCACGCGCAGATCGCTAAACGCAGACCAAAACCATTGGCCTTGCGGGGCAGAGCGGTCCTCGTCCGAACGGCGCGAGCATTATGCGCGCAATATCCAGCGTGTCTTGCGCAGTCGTGTTTCCTGTCGCCGCCAGATCTGAGGATCGCTGAATCCGCTGCTGGCATCGATCACAAGAAAGCGTTGGTGTCTTCTCGATCCAGAAACGCGAAAGATTGCACAGCTGCATCAAACGCCAGGACCAGAAACAAGTTCGGCTCCAGTTTCAGCAACCGCGCTTTCCCGAAACCCGCCTTTAGCCCACCGTTTCCACTGCGCTGACCGCCTAGGCGACTTCATTGCCCTAGAACACCCGAAAGATATCCACCTCGGACAACCCAAGACCCAAATGCTCTGTCAGAAGTCGGAGGTGCGTATTCAGCGGGTTAGTCGCAGTCGGGTTCATGACGGATATCACAAGGTTGGATCGGTCGGCTGTGCAACACCCAACGCGTCCAGGATATCGCCCGTGACCGCCAGCACGGCATATTCTGCACGACGTGCCTGGGCCTCAAGCTGGATCACCCGAACCTGCGCAAGATTCAACTCGCGCAACGCATCCAATATCTGTACCAGCGTGCTGCGCCCGATATCAAACTGTCCACGAGCTGCATCCAGCGCTTGCTCATTGATCTCGACAGCGCGCCGGGCTGTGGCGAGCCGTCGCTGGATTGAATTGGTCTCTTCCAAGGCCTGGGAGAGATTACGTTGCAACTCGCGCCGCAATTCTTCTTCATCAGCCCGGCTTTGTTGAAGATTCGCCCTTGCGGTTTCGACATTGGCGCGCGCGGATCCCCCTTGGTAAATCGGGACCGTTACACCCAATCGGGCCTGCACACCGTCGTCGATACTACCCTGGTCGAAATCTGTCTCAAGAATCGCAGAGAGTGTTGGGCGGGTCGCTCGTTCAGCAACCACAACCTCTTGCGCACGCACTTGACTGAAGGCGACCTGAGTACGCAGACGCGGGCTGCGTGCAACCATTTGCTGCGAGGTGGCCGCTGCCAGAATGGGTGCGGGGGGGATGGTCGGAATTATGTCGGGTCGCGTTCCGAAGACTTCGACCCATGTTGCCGTCGCCAGTTCCACATCCGTCTGAGCCTGCGCTAATTCTGTCTCGGCGTTAGACTTCCGCCCCTGCCCCGCCAGCAAATCTGCCACCGACCCGGCCCCGGCATCAAAGCGGGACTGGAGGTCGCTGACCAAAACGTCCGTACGATCCAGATTCTGCTGGGCTTGTTCTTCGAGGCGGCGATTTCGATCCAGATCAATTATGGTTTCGATGGCCTCGAAGCTCAGCGCGCTCAGCTCAGACAATTCGTTTAACCAGGTCTGCCGGGCTTCAATCTGACGCAAACCCACACGACCCGAGACTTTGCCACCATCATAGATGATCTGGCTAAGCCGCAGGATCGGTACTGTATCCCCATCGGACGTCAGGGATGTCTCGGCCTCGATCTGCGGCAGGAACGCGCCTTGCTCGGCATCAATGCGGGATTTCGAAGCCAGAACGCTGGCGGCTCCGGCTGCGGTAGTGGGCGATGTCGCGACAGACCTTCGCACCAACTCAGCGAATTCAGTGCGTGCGACATTTCCCTTCAGATTATTCCCCCCCGATAAGGGAGCGGGGGCTGGTGTCGCCCCGGGATCAAAGGACTTGGTTCCCTGTAAATCCTGACTGCAGCCCGCCAAAATAATAGTGGCTATCACAACCGACAACCATGCCCTCATCCCGCCAAAGCTCCTGATTTCAACTCTGAGATAAGCAACAAATTTCCAGTCAGTTAATCGTGGAACTTGTTGCCCGCATTTTGCGTTACAGGAGAAAGTGCGGTAAAAAAGTAACCATATTCTTTACGAGTTTAATGTTCTGGCACGACATCAGTTTATCAAGATGCGGGTCCAGAAAAATCAAGCGGAGCAAGGGCGCAGATCCCATCTGATAATCCGCGAGCTTTCGGCCGCCAGCCATGTTCTGTTCGGCAAGTTTGATTCAACCAATCACAACTCATCCAACCTTGTTGCCTTGGCTCCAGACACCGCGCAAAACTGGTGTTTGACCCATGCGACGCACACGCAGAACGTCACCGCGCAGACCTACATTCAGGATGCCACGGTCATCAAGACCGACAGCCATTGCAGGATTACGTGTAACCGTGGCCACAGCACGTGGCAGGTCGTCCCAAACACTGGCAAGATGAAAAGCCGACAGCAGTAGCGCAGAAGGCACATAGTCGGAAGACACAATTTCCAGAAGATCGGCCTTTGCAAGATCTTCAGCCGCGACATTGCCGGAATGCGAGCCGCCACGGATCAGATTCGGGGCACCCATCATGACGGCGATGTTGCGGGTACGGCAGGCCTCGGCCGCCTCGAACGTGGTTGGGAACTCGGCGAAAGCCACACCATTTTCGGACGATTTTTCGACATGCTGCGCCGTGGTATCGTCATGGCTGGCAAGCGCGGCGCCAAGACGGGCGGCCTCGATCACTGCACCGGCTTCGTGCTTTTCTCCGAAACGCTGCTGCAGACCACGCAGGTTCTCGACATGTGCAACGAAATCGGCGTCGGTCATACCGCGCTTTTTGGCGACATAGGTCTTCAATGCACTCAGATCGCTGAATTGGCGTTGACCCGGCGTGTGGTCCATCAGACTGACAATGCCAACCCTGTCTTCCGGCCCGAAGGTCGCCAATTCCTCAAGCAGTGTCTCCGAGCAGATCTCGGCCCGCAGGTGAAGGAAATGGCTGATCTTGAAATAGCCTGCGGCGCGCGCCGACAACAGTTCGTCCGCCAGTTTGCGGGCATAATCGATGTAACGGCCCTTGCCGCTGTGAATGGAACCTACTCGCATGGCGTCGAACACGGTTGTGATTCCGGTCGAGGCCAGCTCGCTATCATGCGCGATCAGGGCCGGAAGATGAGGCCAGTCCACTTCCGGGCGAGGCTCGATATGACGTTCGATATTGTCGGTGTGCAGCTCGACCAGTCCCGGAAGGATGTAATCACCTGCACAATCGACTGCGCCGGTCGGAACATGATCCCCTTCGGTGATCTCGGAAATGACGCCCTGTTCGATTGTCACCGAACCGGTTACTACCCGATCGGGCATAACAAGCTGGGCATTCGCAAGGCACAGATTATCTGACATATCGCTGTCACAAGCCTTTGCCAAAGAGGGCGCGGGAAAAGGGGAATTCATGTCATACTCTCGATTTGCAATCTACTACGTGCCGCCCGAAGGACCATTGGAACAGTTCGGCGCGCGCTGGCTGGGATGGGATGTCGTGCAGGGCTGCGAAGTGCCTCAGCCCGATCTGCCCGATTTGCATGACGTTACGATGACACCGCGCAAATACGGCTTTCACGGAACGCTGAAACCACCCTTTCAACTGGCCGGAGGTTATTCGCTTGAAGCCCTGAAAGCGGCGGCGTCTGAGATGGCCGCTGGCCTGGCGCCTTCGAGCTGTGAAGGGCTGAGTCTGACGAGGCTGGGCCGGTTTCTCGCCTTGACCCCACAGGGCGATGTTAGCGGCTTGCAAAGAATTGCTGCGGCCTGTGTACGTGAGCTTGACCCGTTTCGCGCCCCAACCAACGAGGCTGAACTTGAGCGGCGGCGCGGTGCAAGGCTGAGCCAACGTCAGGACGCACTGTTGATCGAGTGGGGTTATCCCTATGTGATGGACGAGTTTCGGTTTCACATGACGCTGACAGGTCGGCTGCCGAATGGTGATATTCCTGTATGGACCGAGGCGCTGCGCCGCCATTTGCCAGCCTTGCCCGAGCCCTTCGTCATCGACCAAATTGCCTTGTGCGGCGAGCGCATTGATGGGCGTTTCGAGCTTATTCATCGGTACGCGCTCGCTGGTTGAAGGACCCCTGCGGCGCGCGCAACCGTCTCGGCCAGTGGGCCATCGTTGGAAATGGTGATAATGTCCAACCCATCGGGCAAGGGTTTTTCTGCCTGAGCAAGCCGATTTGCAATCTCACTATCGCTTTCTCGGCCGCGAGTCGCCAAACGCCGAGCAAGAGTTTCCGGCTTCGCGGTGATATTCAGGACAATGAAGCGTGGGAATTTTTCTGCGGCCTCGAGCAGAGCTTTACGGGAGAAATTTGCCAGACAATCTGCGCCATCACTCAGCCGATCTTTGACAGCAACCGGTATCCCGTAGCAAAGCCCATGAGCAACCCAATGCACCGCAAAGGCACCATTCACCGCCATTTCTTCAAATTCGGCGAGTTCGACGGCGTCATAGTCTTCCCCGCCCAACTCTGGTGCACGGGTGATGACGCGGCGCACCAAATGCAAATCGGGCAACAAGTCACAAAGCCCTAGCATCACACTGTCTTTGCCAGCCCCCGACGGGCCAACCACAGCGATGAGGCGACCCCGGGTCATGCCGCGACCTCGGGCGAAAACTGACTGGCGTCGATTTCGCGATCACAAACGCGCGCCCTAGCCGCTTCGTCGTGAAAGATGCCGATGATTGCAGTACCACGCGCCTTTGCCTCTTCGATGAGCCTTAGAACAACCTCGCGATTGGCCGCATCCAGACTGGCAGTCGGCTCATCCAACAGCATCGCGGGATAAGAATGGGCGAACCCGCGTGCGATGTTGACACGCTGCTGTTCACCACCCGAGAAGGTAGTCGGTGAAAGGGTCCAGAGCCGCTCAGGAATGTTCAGTTGCCGCAACAGAGCTTCAGCCCGCGCCTTCGCGTCAGCAGCGGAAATGCCCACAGCCCGCAGCGGCTCGGCCACCACATCGACGGTGGGCACGCGCGGAACCACGCGAAGAAACTGGCTGACATAACCCAGAACCTCGCGGCGCAGGGCGATAACTGTCCGAGGCTCTGCCTGCACGATATCCACATCACCGATGCGAATTTCTCCGCTTCGGGCCAGATAGTTGCCATAGATCATACGCATGAGGGTGGACTTGCCCGCTCCAGACGCGCCCGTCAGCGCTACGCATTCGCCCGGAGAGACCGAGAAGGATACATCATTCAAAACCTCAATCACGGCCGCGCCTTGATTATGGAGGGTGAAAGTCTTTGAGACGTTATTAAGCTCAATCATTGCTCACACCTGCAAAACGGAACTGACAAGAAGTTGGCTATAGGCGTGTTGCGGGTCATCCAGCACTTGATCGGTCAGGCCTGCCTCGACCACGCGGCCCGATTTCATCACCATCAACCGATCTGCCAGCAGGCGCACCACGGCCAGATCATGAGTGACGATGATCGCCGACAAGCCCATGTCGCGAACTAACCCGCGCAACAAGTCGAGCAACCGCGCCTGAACGGACACGTCCAAACCGCCCGTTGGCTCATCCATAAACACCAGCCGAGGACCGGTCACGAGGTTTCGTGCAATCTGCAGGCGCTGCTGCATCCCGCCCGAAAAGGTCGTCGGGCGATCATCCACACGGGAGGCATCGATCTCCACTCGTTGCAGCCAATCCGTGGCCTTGTCACGTATGTCGCCATAGTGACGCTCTCCAACGGCCATCAGCCGTTCACCTACATTCCCACCGGCACTGACGCCCATGCGCAACCCGTCGCGTGCATGTTGGTGGACAAAGGCCCAATCGGTACGGCTCAGCATCCGGCGCTCGGGCTCGGACATCGTTACCGTGTCCTGCGGACCTTTTGCGCGGGTGTCGAACACAACCTCTCCGGCATCCGGGGTCAGATGCCCGGCCATGCAATTCAGCAGTGTCGACTTACCTGACCCGCTTTCGCCAACGATCCCCATGACCTCGCCGGGATAGAGGTCGAATGACACATCAGCACAGCCAATGTTTGGGCCATAGCGCTTTGTGATGTCCCGAACAGACAGCAAAGGTGTCATGCGGCGTCCTTTCCTTTGTGACCCGCCGCCTGGCGCGCCTCGCAATAGTCGGTATCCGAGCAGACGAACATCCGCCCACCCGCGTCATCGATGATTACCTCGTCCAGATAGCTGTCTTCGGCACCGCACAAGCCGCAGGCTTGGTCGGCCTTGGACGCCTCAAACGGATGATCCTCAAAATCCAGTGAGACAACCTGCGTGTAGGGTGGCAGCGCGTAGATCCGTTGTTCACGCCCAGCTCCGAACAGCTGGATCGCAGCCATATCACCAAGCTTTGGGTTATCGAATTTCGGGATTGGCGACGGGTCCATTACATAGCGGCCTTCGACCTTCACCGGGTAAGCATACGACGTCGCGATATGCCCATGACGACTGATATCTTCGTACAGCTTCACATGCATCAGCCCGTATTCCTCAAGGCTGTGCATCTTGCGGGTTTCGCTCTCTCGCGGTTCCAGAAAGCGCAACGGCTCGGGGATAGGCACCTGATAGACAAGGATCTGACCTTCTTGCAGCGGCTCCTCGGGAATCCGGTGGCGAGTCTGAATCACGGAGGCGTCGCTTGTCGTTGTGGTTGTTTCAACCCCCGCAGTGCGCTCAAAGAAGGTGCGGATCGAGACCGCGTTTGTGGTATCGTCCGAGCCCTGATCGATCACCTTGAACGCGTCATCCGGGGTCAACACAGCGGCCGAGACCTGCACACCGCCCGTACCCCAGCCATACGGCATGGGCATTTCGCGCGAGGCAAACGGCACCTGATAGCCCGGGATCGCCAGACTTTTCAGAATTGCACGGCGGATCATCCGCTTGGTCTGCTCGTCCAGATAAGCAAAGTTATAGGCGTTCATTCCGCAGCCTCCTGCACCTGATTCGCGCCAGCCTCGCGGCGTAGTTTGCGCACCAGTTCCAGTTCAGACTGGAAGTCGACGTAATGCGGCAGCTTGATATGCTCTAGAAACCCCGTCGCTTGAATGTTGTCCGCGTGATAGAGAACAAACTCGGCATCCTGAGCAGGTGCGCCAACATTATCCTCACCCAGTTCTTCCCACCGCAGCGCACGGTCGACCAAAGCCATCGAGATCGCCTTGCGTTCCGTCTGACCAAACACAAGCCCATAACCTCGGGTGAATTGCGGCGGCTCGGTTTTGGAGCCCTTGAACTGGTTAACCGTTTCACATTCGGTCAGAACGACCTCACCGATTTCGATGGCAAAGCCGAGCTCAGGGATCTCCATTTCCACCGGAACGGACCCGATCCGAAGCTCTCCAACAAAGGCGTGATTGCGCGCGTATCCGCGCTGTGTGGAATACGCCAGACCGAGGGTGAAACCTTCATCCGCGCGGGTCAGCGCCTGAAGGCGCAGGGCGCGATCGGCGGGCATTTCAATCGGCTCGCGGGTCAGATCAGGTGGCGGCGTATCGTCATGCGGCGCTTCCTCGATCAGGCCTTCGCGATTGAGGAAATCCGTGACATGCGGCACTTCACCCAGTTCAGCTTCGCGCGCTGGGGCTTTGGGCACCTCACCATCAGCAGCCAGTTTGAAATCCAGTAAGCGATGAGTGTAGTCGAAGGTCGGCCCAAGCACCTGCCCGCCCGGCAAATCCTTGAAGGTTGCCGAAATGCGCCGGTCGCAAGCCATTGCCGCGGTATCAACAGGCGCGGATGCGCCAAAGCGTGGCAACGTGGTTCGATAGGCGCGGATTAAGAAGATGGCCTCAATCAGATCGCCTCGTGCTTGCTTGATCGAAAGTGCGGCCAGATCAGGATCGAACAACGAGCCTTCGGCCATGACACGATTGACCGCCAGGCTAAGCTGTTCGCGGATTTGCGCGATGCTCAGTTCCGCCACATCGGTATCACCACGGCGTTCTTCGGCAAGCCAGGCGTGGGCGTTCTCAATCGCGCGCTCACCGCCTTTTACTGCGACATACATCAGGACACCTCGGTCGTTCTTGGCAAAGCCGCTAGGCGGCTGCTATTCGTGAAGATGAAGTCGAGCCCTAGGGGAAATAGCATCTGATTTTGCTGAAACGCCTCAAGCTCGGACAATGAAAGCGCGGCTTTATCCTTGATGCCCGGACCTGTCAGAGTCGCCCCTGAAGCGATGAGTTCGGGGCATTCCACGATCAACGTGGCAGAGCGATCCGGATATTCGGACGTCCCGATCGGGTATGCGTTCAATGGTCCAAGATCCGACCACGCACCAATGGCAAACATACAATGCGACGGGCCGGTCAGCGGTGCGCCGGTGTGGAATGCAAGCCAGCTGCGTACGGCGTCGCAATCCAGCGCACCTGCCAGATAAACCGGCGTCTCAGTGTCGCAAAGCGTCAACAACACCGCACCCGCTGCTGGTGACATTGGGGCCGGAGGAACTGCGCCAGAAATCTCTTGCACGGTACCGGGACGCGCCATTGCTTCCATCACGCTGCGAAAGGCGTGGGCAGATTGGATCGCGGGATCCTTGAAACCGCCGATCAGGGCTTCTGACTGCATCAATCCTCTCCTCGTACCATGGTGAAGAAATCAACCTTAGTGGCTGCGGCTTTGGCGGCACGCGCGGCCTTTGCATTGGTCAGCTCATCTCGCAAAGGGGTCAGCACTTTTGTGCGCAACAGATCAGACACATCTGTCTGCATCAGTGCATCAACTAGCGCGGCGACTTCGGCATCTTCTTTCCGACGGCCTTGTATATAGGCATGTCCGACTTCGCCCGCTCCCAGAGTCAGCGCACAGCGTGTTACCGTCATTTCGCCCAGATTGAACGGCGCACCAGTCCCACCTGCGCGAGCCCGAACCATGGTGCTGCCAATCTCAGGAGCACGCAGCCATGTGAAGCCGGGGCGAGGCATCGCTGCATCCAACAGGGCGGCCACGCGTCCCTCCGGCGCTTTGGCCAGCAGGCTCATCCAAGCCTTCCGGTCCGCGTTTTCATCAAAAGTGTCTTTCATCTCGACAACTTTTCCATATACTATACAACTATACACATCTTATCATATTTGCCGCCGTCAGACAGAGGAATTTTGTGAAACTTGCGTGACACTCCCACCAAAACCCCGATCTGGAAGGCCATCGCCGACGCACTTCGCAGCGATATGGCCGAAGGGCGCTATGGCCCGGGTGATAAGCTGCCAACCGAAGCGGCACTGGCAGAGCGGTTCGGTGTGAACCGCCATACGGTGCGTCACGGCATCTCGGCCCTTGTGGATGAGGGCCTAATCCGAACGCGCCGGGGCGCGGGCGCTTTTGTGGCAGCCACGCCCACCGATTACCCCATCGGCTCGCGGGTGCGATTCCATGAAAACCTCATCGCTGCTGGTCGCAGACCAGAAAAGAGGGTGCTTCATGTTGAAGAACGGGCAGCGACCGAGGGCGAGGCCACCGCACTGACCGTTTCACCCGGTGATCAGATCTGTGCGTATCACGGCCTCTCATTGGCGGACGGGCACCCGATTGCCGTGTTTGAAAGCATGTTTCCCCTTGAGCGCCTGCCTGGCATCACTGCTGCGCTGCAAGAGACCAGCAGCGTTACCGAGGCGTTAAACAGGTCGGGCGTCACTGACTATACTCGGGCCTCAACCCGGCTGACGGCCACGCGCGCGACGGCCACCCAAGCGCTACATCTGCAGGTCTCTGAAGGGGACCCGCTTCTCAGATCATCCGGGGTGAATGTGGACGAAAAGGGACAACCGGTTGAATTTGGCCGAACCTGGTTTGTTGGAGATCGGGTGACACTGACCCTTGAGAGTTAAGGCTCGTATTTCTCCAGAAACGCATCAGCCGTCAGAGCACGGAAATCGTCGAGCGCCAACCGCAACTTGTCATGAGACCAATTCCACCAGGCCAATGCGATCAACCGATCGGCGATGTGTCGTGGCTGACGCAGTCGCAAGGGTCTTGCAGGTGTACCGGCAACAATTGTGTAGGGGTCTACATCCTTCGTCACCAAGGCACCCGCAGCCACAACAGCCCCGTCACCCAGTGTGACCTCGGGCTTTATCATCGCGCCTGCGCCAATCCATGTATCGTTCCCGATATGGACAATTCGGGATTTGCGGTGACTGAAAAACACCTCGTCCCGATCCGCATCGTCCCAATAATCGTTCGAGCGATACAGGAAATGGTGACAGGACGCCGTGTGCAGCGGGTGATCAGTCGCGCCGATCCGCGAAAACGCGGCGATGTTGGCGAACTTACCGACCTTCGCGTTGGCGATGTCGGCATAACGATCGCAATAGCTGTAGTCGCCCATTTTTGTATGTACGACGCGACTGCCCTTGCCGATTTCAACATAGGCCCCGAACGTGCTTTCGGTAATCTCACATTCGGGGTGAATGCAGGGCTGTTCCGCTGAAAGCCGCGCCATCAGTCTTTCCGCCCGATCAGCTTGCCGCGCAACCAGCCCGAGGCCCAATCCATGAACATCACCATGATGATGATCAGGACAATGTAATAGGCGACCTCTTCCCAATCTTTCTGCGTCTGGATGGCTTGCGTCAGCATCAGTCCGATGCCGCCACCGGTGATCGCACCGATGATCGTTGCCGAACGTGTATTGGACTCGAGGAAATATAGAATCTGGGCCAGCAGCACGGGAACAACCTGCGGGATCACCCCGAACCGGTATCGCTGTAGCGGTTTAGCCCCGGTCGAGGACACCCCCTCGATCTGTTTCTGATCAACGTTTTCCAACGCCTCCGAGAAGATTTTGCCAAACGTGCCCGTGTCGGTAATCAGAATCGCCAACGCGCCGGTCAATGGTCCGGGGCCAAAGGCCCGAGCCAGAACCACAGTCCAGATCAATGCGTCCACACCGCGCACAAAGTCGAAAAGACGGCGCGTTGCGGCGCGAAGCAACATGATCGGCGAAAACCGTTTGGCGGCGAGAAAGGCCAATGGCAGCGCGATCATCGCGGCACCCATCGTACCCAGAAATGCCATCAGGATCGTTTCTCCGATGGCCCAGGCCACATCCTTATGCCGCCACATCGCGTTGTTCCACCAGTCAGAGATTGCGCCTGCGATATTCGAACGGCTTGGATCGATCTGCGCGCCAAACAGGATCTCTCCAATCCCATGGCCGTGGTAGGGACTGTCAAGCGTGAACCAGAACAGCTCCCAACCCGGGAAATAGTTGAACACTTCAGTCCGAGCGCCCGTCATGGTGATCCGGCCCTCAGGCGTTGTGACGCCAACACGCCGTTCAGATGCGGAAATCCAGTCGGGCAGTTCAGAGGGCAGATTTGTCGTCAGGCGGCGTCCCTTGGCCTGCACTTCGATCAGCTGGAAGTCGGGTATTTCAATCTCGGTCCGGTTGTCAGACAGGAACCGCACGATATGATTGCGGCCCAGATCGATCGTCGTCACCTCTTCACCCGATACCCAGTCGGGACGTTTACCCTCGGGATAAGTGCCCTTACGCTCGCCCTCAACAGCATAGGTCACTTCACCGCTCTGATTATTGCGTGTGACATGCACTTTGTGTGACCAGCTATCAGAAGCCAGTGTAACGGCGTTGTCCAGATTGGCACGTTGCGCAAGGCCCGGCAGGTCGAAGGCAAAGAAGATGTAGGTGAGATAAACGAGGATCACGACAGGGATGCTAAAACCGATCAATCGTTTACGCTGAAATAGCTTTTCGGCGTCAAGCTTGGCCCCGTCCAGCCCGAAGTTCCAATCAATTGTGGTCATTGGCCCTGCCCTTCGGTCAGACGGTTGCGGTAGCGGCTGGACACCTGATCGAAGAATACGATGGTGCTGAATAGCAGGATGAAAATCGCGCCGGCCTCGTCAAAACGACCCGGACCCCAAGCCATGGCATTGCGCAGTTCGTAACCCAACCCTCCCGCGCCGACGAAGCCCAGGATGGCAGAAGCGCGAATATTGATCTCAAATCGCAGCAACGTGTAGCTGATATAGTTTGGCGCGACCTGTGGCAGGATACCCAGCATCATCTGTTTCGACCAAGTCGCCCCGGTCGAAGCCAACCCCTCAACCGGTTTCAGATCCGCGTTTTCGGACACTTCCGAGAACATTTTGCCAAGCGCCCCAGCGGTGTGGATTGAGATGGCGATCATCGCCGGCACCGGCCCGCCGCCAAGGACAAAGATCAGCACAAGCGCGATAACGATTTCCGGCACTGCGCGCATAACATCCGAGATACGCCGGAAGACCGGGATTAGACCCGGCCATTTCGCCAGCCCGCGTGTGCCAAGAAGCGACAGGATCAGACCACCGATGGCCCCGATCAACGTGGAAACTGCGGCAATGTTCACCGTCTCAACCAGTGCAGGGATGTACTTCACGATCAGGCCAGGCAGATCGGCCCGCTTTTCCCAAGCTTCAGACAGCACATCCGCCGGGTAATCACCGATCTGATGCAATCCGTCCCAGAACCCACCCGCGTTTCGGGAATCCGCAATGTTGAAACCTGATACCATCAGGACCACAAAGATCAGCAGCGTCAGCCCGCCATAAAGCCTGCGCTTGTGAACTTGTGCCATATAGCTGGATTGAATGGTCTCAACGCCGCCTGGCGCCGCACCGATTGATAAATCTGCCATCCCGAGCCCCGAATGAATAAAGACCGGCAACCCCAATGGGTTGCCGGAAACGTCATGTGCGCGCGTTAGCCACCGATTTTGGCTTTGCGGGCCTCAACAATCGAGATGTAGGTGTCATGCGATACCGGCTGGAAACCCAGCGTCTCGCCTGCCGCCACACCATAAGCGCAATCGGGGTCACGCTCGTGCAGGCCATCGACAAGATCTGTCATGGTCGCACGGACATCGGCAGGCAACGCCTTGCGCAGAACCACAGGGCCTTCGGGGATAACGTTCGATTTCCAGATCTGGACCATGTCGTTCATGTCGACAAGACCTGCGTCAACCGCTTTGCGCAGGGCACCAGAATTGTATCCATCTTCCCAGTTGCCCTGACCATCGGCCCAGGTCACACCACCATCAATGTCGCCATTATTCACAGCGACGATCGTCTGCTCGTGGCCACCAGTGAATTTGACCTCACCGAAATACTCACCCGACTCCATGGTGATACCTTCTTTGTATTGCGGGATTTCGATCGACGGGATCAGATAACCTGAGGTCGAGTTCGGATCTCCAAACCCAAACACTCTGCCTTTCATGTCGTCCAGTGAGGTGACGCCACTATCCTTGCGGGCGAACCCAATCGAGTGATACCCGATTGAACCATCCACATTGACCTTGATCAGAACGGGCTCAACTGCTTCGGGGTCTTGCAGATAGGTGGCCGCGTAAGAAGAGGCACCCAGCCATGCCATGTCGAGTGTACCGCCCAACAGGCCCTGTATCACACCGTTGTAGTCCGCCGGGGCGAATAGCTTGGTCTCAACGCCTAACGCCTCAGAGGTATAGTCTGCAAGACACTGGTACGAGTTCATGCGGTCCTGGGCATTTTCACCACCGAGGATGCCAATGCGAAACTCGGTGATTTCTTCGGCAAGAGCAGCAGTGCTCAATACAGTCGTGGCGGCAAACGACAGTGCGAGGGTCTTTTTCATCATTTTCTCCGTTCGGTTAGATGAAGGTGGCCCGCGACGGACGCGGGGGGGAAATGGCTCAGACGTAGGCTTCCGCTTCGCGGACCTCGGGCCTGTCCAGTGTTTCGATCTCGGTCGAGGTTGCGGCCTCGGAAAAGTCCGCGCCTGCACCGTAGATGTCGCGCGCTACGCCCGTGGTCAGCTGCGCAGGGGTGCCGTCGAACACAATCCGACCATCACGCATTCCGATGACCCGGTCGCAGTAGCGACGCGCGGTATCCAACGTGTGCAGATTAGCAATGACCATTCGGCCGTCTTCTTCGTGAATGGCCCGCAGCGACTGCATCACAACCTGTGCATTCATTGGGTCCAGCGAGGCAATCGGCTCATCCGCCAGAATGATCTTCGGGTCCTGCATCAGCGCGCGGGCGATGGCGACGCGTTGCTGCTGGCCGCCTGATAAGGCTTCGGCTCGTTTGGGTGCTTGCTCGGCAATGCCTAGCCGATCCAGAATTTCAATCGCCTTATGAATATCCGACCGCGGGTACAGGTTGAACATCGTCGAAAAGGTCGATTGCCTGTTCAGCGTGCCATGCAAAACGTTCGAGACGACATCCATGCGCGGTACAAGATTGAACTGCTGGAAGATCATCGCACAGCGCGATTGCCATTCGCGTTTGGCAGCACCGCGAAGCGCAGAGATCTCTTCGCCTTCAAAAGTAATTGTGCCGGTCGTTGCATCGCTCAGACGGTTGACCATGCGCAAAAGCGTGGATTTTCCAGCCCCGGAGCTGCCTATAATCCCGATCATGGTTGGCTTGTCGACAACAATATTCGCCGAATCCACGGCCCGTTTGTCACCAAACTTTTTGGTCAGCTTTTCAATTCTCAGCATATCGCCCCCATCGTTGCGAGGCGGATAGAACGTCAAATCAAAAGCTTCGTGACGCTTTTGAATCGTTTCGTTTACATCTACGCGAAAGATTTGTGACAGGCGCGATGATTGCCTGGTTCTGCAGTGTGTGGCGTTTCTCGCAGGACTCTGCGCGAGTTTTATCCACAGGGCGTCATAAAACTGTTACGCTTGAGCGCAGAAAGAACTAACCTTCACCTATGACCCGTCTTCATGCCAGCCTTCTTCTTCTATGCCTTGTGGTGCCTTCTACTGCGCAGTCTAAAATGGCGGATGTCAGCTGTGATGACAGCGCGCGGATGGCACAGACACTGAAACAGGTTCTGGGGGCCGAACGTCAGGGCATGGGTTTGCGCGATCCCGAAACGATGCTGGAGGTTTGGGTCAAACGCACAAGCGGAGACTGGATGATCGTTCAGAACTACGCCAACGGCACTTCATGCATCGTCGCGATGGGGGACCATTGGCAAGGTGAGGTGCCAGACCCGGCTTAGGCAGGTGTCAGCAGACCGCGCGAACTGCAGACGCGCAATCTCGCTGATTGTGTCGTTCCTTCTGAAGATCTCGCGAAGGGATCAGATCAGTCCAGCAGCCCACGTTCGGTCAGGACTTTGCGAGCGACACGGAAGCATTCAAGAGACTGCGGGACGCCACAATAAATGCCGATCACATGAATGATTGATCGGATTTCCTCTTTGGTGACACCATTGTTCAACGCGCCGTTACAGTGGATTTCCCATTCATGCATCTTGCCGAGTGCCCCAATCATAGCGAGGTTCATCATCGAACGGGTCTTGTGATCGATCGTGTCATCCCCCCAGCCGAAGCCCCAGCACCAAGCAGTCATGTTCTCTTGGAATGAGCGGGTAAAATCATCCGCCGCTGCCAGGTTCTTCTCAACATACTCGGCGCCCAGCGTCGACTTGCGCTGCTTCAGGCCATGTTCAAACAGGTTGTCGTCCATCATTCTCTCCTCAGGTGAAACGACCGATCTGCAACTTAGTCGGTCCTGGCTCGATATTCCGCTAAAGCCGCCGTCCCTGACTTACAACCAACCCCACCACCGAAGGCAAGGGGCTCGATCGCGTCGTTCTGGTCGGGTGTGCCCTTTGGCACAGCGTTGGCTTCGGTGATGTCTTATCTGGCCCATCCACAGCACGTAACGTTATTCAATCGCCTCGCGCATCCATTGTTGAAGCTTCGCAACGGAATGCTCGCTCATGACGCCACAGGCCGGATCAAGCACCAGCGGTCCCGGTTTGTACCCTTTGGATTTCAGGCCGCGGTGAACGGATTCCACTAACCGAATATCCTCGGCCACAGTCGTTTCGCGATCCTGAGTGGCAAGGCCACGGATCACGTCGCTTTCATGACCGCCTTCTGTGTACCACCCGCGCCAGACGGTACAGCTGTCCACTGTATTTGCCCGCCAATGATAGGTGTTCAGAACATTTCCCGGATAGCATTGGAACGAGAACATCGGCCACAGGAACCAGCTTTGATAGTCGCCCGCGTGCTTGTTGCTTTCCAGATCAATCGGATAGGTCATCTTTTCGAGGCTTTGGCACTCGGTCGTGTGACGCAGCACGTAACCTCCCGACACATCGGGCTGAATGTCATAGGTTTCCGGTTTGATCACGCCTTCGGCAAAGGTCGGGTGATTAGTTGGGCAGTGATAGCATTCCGAGTAATTCTCGATCGAAACCTTCCAATTGCAGTTTTCGGGAATTTCCACCCACTCTAAGGGGGCCAGAGCGTTAGTGTTCGGCACGAACTCAGACAACTCGTCCCGGACGCCGGGATACCATTCGTCCATCGTTGCCGCGTTATCGTCCAAATTGACAAAGATGAACCCGAGGAAGTCTTCGGTCCGTACTTCGGTCAGACAGATTTTCGCGCGATCAAAACCGGGAACTTTCTTGATGTTCGGTCCAGACCGCAGGCCGCCAGTCAGCTCATAGGTCCACTGATGATAGGGACAGACCACTACACGGGTATTTCCGGTTCCGGTCACCATTTCATGCGCACGATGCTGGCACACGTTGTAGAAAGTCCTGACAAGATTGTCGCGTCCGCGAATGGCAAAAAGGTTCTGACCAGCGATTTCGAACGCAAAGTAATCGCCTACATTTGGGATATCTGCCGCATGACCAGCGTATTGCCAAGTTCTGCACAACAGGCCGTTCATCTCTTTGTCGAATATGTCAGGATCCGTATAGTACCGGGCCTCGAGCGAGTGGGTTGGCAGGACAGTCATATTTTTTCTCCTGATACAAGCCGGGCTGGTGTTTCAGTCAAAAAGATCGCGTCAGGATTCGTAACATCCGTACGCGTCAGAATACCACTTGAAACATCTGTACCGCACATTGCTTACCTCGGTATGTACATTTGTGCCATTTTTAATTGACAGTGGTACATATGTAGCAATAGGAAGTCCACAGAATTCCATGTCTCGGAAACAGGAAGTTGCGATGTCTAAAAAGGAACTGCCTGCACGCGCAAAGGTCGTCATTGTCGGCGGTGGCGTCATGGGTTGCGGACTGGCCTATCACCTGGGCCATGAAGGTTGGGGCGAAGACACGGTGCTGTTGGAAAAGGCCGAGTTAACTTCGGGCTCCACCTGGCATGCCGCTGGTCAGATTACTCACTCCACCAGTTCCTACGGGCTGGGCAAAATGGTCGACTATAACATTGGCCTTTATTCCAAGACACTTGAGGAAGAAACCGGTCAGGCGGTTACATGGCATGGCTGCGGTTCATTCCGTCTGGCCTATACCGAGGATGAGATGGACTGGCTTCGCCACACATTATCAGTTGGCCGAGCGCTGGGGTTCAATATCGAGTTGGTAGGGCCTGACTTCATAGCTGACAAACACCCCTACTATAACCTCGACGGTGTCATTGGTGCGCTTTATACGCCAGATGACGGTCACGTTGATCCTTCGAACGTGACTATGGCGATGGCAGCTGGGGCCCGTCAGAAAGGTGTGAAGATTTTCCGCCACTGTCGCGCGACCAACATCACCCAGAACGATGCAGGTGAATGGGTGGTGGAAACCGAACAAGGCACCATCACCTGCGAACACGTCGTTAATGCAGGCGGCACCTATGCCCGTCAGATGGGCGAATGGTCGAACCTGCAATTACCCATGACCTCGATGACCCATCATTATTTTGTCACTGAAGATGTGCCTGAATTCAGAGACCTGAAGACCGAGCTGCCGGTGATCCGCGATGACAAGATGGTTTCGGGCTATATCCGCATGGAACAGAAAAAGGGCCTGATCGGGATCTATGAAAAGGAGAACTCGAACTCTGTCTGGCATGATGAATGCCCATGGGAGTACGAAAACTGGCTGTTCGAGGCGGATTATGACCGTGTCATGCCTTGGCTGGAAAACTCATTGGAACGGATGCCGATCTTTTCTGAACTGGGCATCACCCGCGAAGTTCATGGTGCAATCAGCCACCCGCCAGATGGCAACCCGATGGTCGGCCCCGCACCCGGCGTCAAGAATTACTGGTGCTGCTGTGGCACGCAGATCGGCATCGGTTGGGGGCCTGGTCTGACCCGTGAACTGGCCAAATGGATGGTACACGGTGCTGCCGATATCAACATGCGTGACTATGATCCGCGCCGCTTTGGCAGCTATGCCAAGAAAGACTGGCAGGTCATCAAGGCGCATGAGGATTACAAGCTGCGGCACGAGATCCCCTTTCCGCATTTCAATCGTCTTGAAGGGCGTCCGATCAAACCCTCGCCGCTGTATGAAATCCTCAAGGAAAAGGGCGCGGTCTATGAAGAGGTTTTTGGCCACGAGCGCCCGCGATGGTTCGCGCGCAATGGTGTTGAACAGCGTGACCACTATTCGTTCCGCCGCAACGAAGTCTTCGACATGGTTGCGCTGGAATGCCAAGCCGTGCGTGAGCGTGTTGGTATCATGGACGTGACCGCGTTCACCAAAGTCGAAGTTTCAGGCCCCGATGCCTATGCCTATCTTGACCGTCTGACGGCCAACAAGATGCCACAGAAAGATGGCTCGATCACCTTGACCCACTTTCTGAACCGCCGGGGCCGTATCGAGCTTGAGACGACCATCGTTCGCATGGCGGAAGACCGCTATTATCTGGTCTGCGCGGCGTTCTTTGAACAGCGCCTTGTCGATCACTTGAACCAGAACCTCGCGGGAGAGACCGTCTTTGTCAAAACGCTCTCTGAAGATTGGTCGGCTTTGTCCCTGAACGGGCCAAAATCCCGCGAGGTACTGGCCAGATGCACCGACGCGGACCTGTCCAACGCCGGGTTCCGCTGGCTGTCGGCTCAGGAAATCACCATCGCGGGGCACAAGGTCTGGGCCTTTCGCATGTCCTATGCGGGCGAGTTGGGTTGGGAATTCCATATGCCGGATGAAACCTGCGTTGACGTCTACAACGCACTGTGGGCTGCCGGCGAGGAATTTGGCATCGAAAACTACGGCTCGTTTGCGATGAACAGCCTGCGCATGGAAAAAGCATTCCCCGGTGCTGGAGAACTGACCAACGAGGTCACGCTTCCAGAGGCCAATGTCAGCCGGTTCTTCAAGCTGGACAAAGAGTATCTGGGTGTCGAAGCAACGCGCGCCAGTGCCGCTCAGTCTGAGGCGGGCGAGATGCCTTGGATTTGCGCCTATTTGGAGATCGAACCGGATGGGGTCGAAGATGGTCATGGGGGCGAGGCTATTCGGATCAAAGGCGAGGTTGTCGGTGCAACAGCCTCGGTCGCCTATGGCCACAGCGTCGGCAAAATCCTCGCCTTTGCTTACGTCAAGCCACACGTGAATGTTCCGGGCACAGAGATCGAAGTAGTTATCGCTGGTGTACCCCGCAAAGGGCGTGTCCTCGGCGAAGCAGCCTATGATCCGAAATCCGAACGCCCACGCACGGACGCAGTTCGTGAACTGGCGTGATCTGAAAACCAGAGCATCGGCCATCGCGGAAGCCCTATGGTGACGCCATGAAGATAACCCGTATCCGTGTGTTCAAAACCCCCCTGCCCTATGTCGGCGGATCATACGGCTGGGGCGCGGGCAACGCGATCACAACGTCGATGTCTTCGGTAGTGGTGATCGACACGGATGCGGGTCTACAGGGCTGCGGCGAGTTTGCCCCATGCGGCGAGAACTACATGATCGCCCATTCCGAAGGCGTCGAGGCCTTTGCCCGCCTCGTCGCCCCGCGCTTGCTGGGGGAAGATCCCCGCCAGCTGTCCAAGATCGAACGGTTGATGGATGGCACGGTCCAAGGTCACGGCTACGCCAAAGCGCCCTTTGATGCAGCGTGTTGGGATATTCTGGGACGGTCCACCGGACAACCTGTTTGGATGCTGATGGGCGGCAAACTCACCGATGGTGCGCCGATGTACCGGGTTGTGCCGCAAAAGCCTGTCTTGGAAGAAACCATCGCCGAGATGGAGCAGCACCGCGCAGCGGGATACCGGCAGTTCCAGATCAAGGTAGGTGGCGACTGGGTGACCGATATCGACCGTATCCGCGAAGGCGTGCCCCTGCTGAAACCCGGTGAAAAGGCTATGGCAGATGCCAATCAGGGTTGGCGCGTTGACAACGCTATCCGTGTGGCCCGCGCAACCCGCGATCTGAACTTTATCCTCGAACAACCCTGCCACAGTTACCACGAGTGCCAGCAGGTGCGCCGCGTAGCCGAGCAACCAATGAAACTGGATGAATGCGTCACCGGGATTGAAATGGCCCGACGCATCGTGAACGATCGGGGTGCCGAAATTTGTTGCTTGAAGATTTCTAACCTGGGCGGCCTGTCCAAAGCCCGCCGGGTGCGTGATTTCCTGATTGATCACGGTATTCCGGTTGTCTCCGAGGACACGTGGGGCGGTCAGATCACCACCGCCGCAGTTGCCCATTTTGCGGCCTCAACACCCCAAGAGATGCTGATCAACTCGACCGATCTGATGAACTACAACACACGAAACACCGGGATTGGCGGCCCCACAGTAAGGGACGGTAAACTCTATGCCACAGATACTCCGGGGCTTGGGGTGACGCCGGACTTTGACAGCCTTGGCCCACCTGTCGCAACCTACGAATCCTGCGCCTGATGGAAACCGCCTGATGAAGATTACTCGCATCACCGCCTGGGAAGTCCCGCTGACCTCGCATGACACCTATTACATGGCCGAGGGCAAGACCTGCGATACGACGGTTTCCGTGGTCGTCCGCCTGGATACCGACACCGGCGCATCGGGCTGGGGAGAGGTTTGTCCGATCCCGCATTATTTACCCGCCTATGCCAAGGGCGTGGCTCCAGCGCTTGAAGAGATGGCACCCGTTGTCATCGGCGCTAACCCGGTTGGTCCCGAAGCGCTGATGGAGCGCCTTAATAAGCATCTGATCGGGCATGGCTACGCCAAGTCAGCGATCGATACAGCGCTTTGGGATCTGACCGCACAGGCAGCCGACCTACCGCTTTACACTTTGCTTGGTGGGCGGGCGGTCGCGGATTTGCCGCTGTATCACTCGATCACCTGTATCGCGCCGGATGAAATGGCGCGCATGGCGCGCGATGCCTTTGATCAGGGCATGCGACAGTTTCAGGTGAAGCTGGGCGCGGACAACAACTGGGAAGCCGACGTTGCTCGTTTGATTCAGGTGCGCGAGGCTGTAGGTGATGGCCCGTTGGTTTATGGAGACTGGAATTGCGGGTCAGATACGCTGACCGCTACACGAGTTGGCCGCGCTGTCTCGCATCTGGACATAATGCTGGAACAACCCTGCGCCACGATTGAGGAATGCGCCCAGGTCCGCGCCGCGACTGGTCTGCCGATGAAGCTGGACGAAAGCGCCTGTGACATTCATTCGGTTCTGGCAGGACACCGCGCTGGCTGCATGGATGCTGCTGCGCTGAAACTGTCGAAGATGGGCGGCCTTTCGACGATGCGTCAAATCCGCGATCTCTGCCTGTCGCTTGGCACGCAGATGTGCATCGAGGATACCTGGGGCAGCGATGTTACGACGGCCGCCTCGCTGCATCTTGCGGCCTCAACCCCAGCGCACGGCATCATGAATACATGCGATCTGTCCCACTATGTCAAACCATGTCTCGATCCGAATGCACCTAGCCGCCGGAACGGTCGCATCGCCCCACCCGAAGGCCCCGGCCTTGGCGTCAGGCCTGATGCAGACGCTTTGGGCCAGCCAGTAACCATCATCGATTGATCCCAACCCCGCACGCCAAGAGGCCTGTTATGGAAGACTTCAGCAACGCCTACCCCTCCCATGATCCCGAATGGGTCAAAGACATGCATGCGGATCATTATCTGCAAAGCTGGTCGAAACAGGGCAGCCGCCCGCGCGTCATAACAGGTGCTCAGGGCAGTTGGTTCTGGGACAGCGAAGGTAAACGCTACCTCGATTTCCAAAGCCAACTTGTGAACGCCAATATGGGTCATCAGCACCCCAAGATCGTACAAGCGATTAAGGATCAGGCGGACAAGCTTTGTTATATCGGCCCGGCCATGGGCTCGGATGTTCGATCAGAACTCGCGGCAATCATGACCGAGATCACGCCTGCCAACATCTCATCAACCTTTTTTACAACAGGAGGGTCCGCCGCCAATGAAACCGCGATCCGTTTGGCGCGGCATTACACCGGTCGGACAAAGATCATTGCCCGCTACCGTTCCTACCACGGGGCAACCGGTGGCACGCTATCGCTGACCGGCGACCCGCGCCACCATCTGACCCGCGCCGATATGCCGGGCATCGTGCGGATGCTTGATCCTTACGTCTATCGGTTACCAACTGGCCACAAAGACCCGGCCCAGTGCCCGGTCGCCCAAGGCGGGCCGCATCTGGAAGAAATCCTGATGTATGAAAACCCTAACACCGTGGCCGCTGTCATTCTGGAACCTATTGTCGGCACAAACGGGATCATCGTGCCACCCGACGGATATCTGCAGTCGATCAAGGCAACCTGCGAAAAATACGGCATCCTACTGATCGCGGATGAAGTCATGGCCGGGTTTGGCCGGACGGGAAAATGGTTCGCCGTCGATCACTGGGGTGTTCAGCCGGACATCATTTGTTCGGCCAAGGGCATCAACTCGGGTTACGTGCCGCTTGGCACCATGTCCGTCAGTACCGAGCTGCATGACTGGCTGCGCGATTACCCATTGCCCGGAGGCCTGACTTATGCCGGCCATCCGCTGGCCTGCGCATCTGGCATTGCCGCGATCCGAGCCATGCAGGAAGAAGGCACGCTGGCCCATGCCACCGCGATGGGGGAAAAGATGCGCGCAGAGCTGCACAAGCTGGCAAAGAAACACCCCTCGATCGGGGATATTCGCGGCAAGGGCATGTTCAATGGCATCGAACTGGTCAAGAACCGCGACACCCGCGAACCGCTGGTGCCATTTGCCGCCAAAGGCGAAGACGCCAGACCCATGAGCGAGATGATGAGCTTTGCGATGAACGAAGGCCTCTACCTGTCATTCTTCTCGAACGTGATCCGCCTGACCCCACCGCTCAACATCAGTGAAGACGACCTGATTACAGGGCTGGCGATTCTGGACCGCACCCTCGACATCGCCGACCGGGAGTGTCTCTGAGAACTAGTCGGCGCGAACGCTCGCATCTCGGAAATCCAAAGCCATCACATAGCCCTACGCCGCAGCCTCCGCTCGTTGCGAGTGCAATCACAAAATGAACGCTCTGGTCAGACCCTTCTACGCGTTGCTAACCAAGAAGGCCTGTGCGGCCTTCTGGAAGGAAGGCCAGGCAATTACGGCAGCATATCGGATATTCTGCTAAATCCCGCCAGATCGAAACCAAAGGAAATCGGATCGCCGACCCGGTTTACGCTTTCAATACTCAACAGATTGCCAGCGCGCATCTTTGACATCCAGTCCTGAGAAACAGGAGAACGGGCAAAACAACCCTGTGCTTCGCAGGTTAGAAAATCCAGCCGCGCGATCTCGGCATCATCCACTTTAGCAATCAGCCCTTCAGAGAACAGCAGGCCAAATGGCAGTGTCAGCACCGCTTCGATCTCGTCTCTGCCGGCAGGTTTGACGAACGCAATCGAGGCAAGCCTTTGATTGTTCTCGGTTAAGATAATGGTCTGGGTCATTTCACAAATCAATTCAGTTCCGTTGACCTGATTGCTGCAGTTGACCGACCACAATGGCGCTTCGTTTTCCTGTGCGCCAAGTTGAGTTGTCAAACCGAACGACGCCACCAAAGCGTAGATCCAAGTTTTCATACTGCTGTTCCTCATAAACTAGAATTGTATCCCAAGGCCAATGCCAACCTGCAGGGCTTCGGTTGAGTCTCCAAACATATGGTCCAGGCTCAGGTTGATAAAGCTGCTGTCATCCAAAGCAAACAATCCCAACCGCGCGGACACGACGCCGTGGGCGTCACCGATATAGCTGGTATTCACGAACCCTCCGTCGGCGGCGCTGGCCCCACTGAAGCCAGCGGTTACCGACACCGTGTCGTCAGACGAGAGGATGGCACCGGCGCGCAGGCTCGCACGCAGTTTCTGCGAGGCGCTCAGGATCTGCTCGGTCCCGATCTCAATCGACGGCGTCAGCGAATAGATCATCTCGTTGTCGTCCTGCAAGACGATACCTGACAAAGTGGCATCGCCATTGCTTTCCGTCGCCAACCGCGTCGCATCGATGGCCAGTTCGGGGCGCAGGTACGCTCCACCAGCGCCAAGTCTTTGATCATACGCCAGGCTGAGCCGCAGGTTCTGGTGGTTCATCTTGTGCTTGATCTCGCTGACACCAACGGTGTCCACAATTGTGCCATTGGGCAAAACGCCCCGGATCCCACCTGCACGGCTTGTATCGTAGTTTGACCAACCTGCCGACAGCATGGCCGCAAACTCCCACGCGCCTGTGTATTTGGTCAGCGATGCACCCAGATTGAACCGATCGCCAGATGCATTGTATTGCGATCCGTTCTGCAGGCTGATCTGGTCGTAGCCCAGGGCAAACCCTGCATACAACTCATCCCCCACCGGTAGACGGACACCCGCCGACCAATTGGTGTTATTGACGTTCAGATCGTTGTAAATCCCGGTCTGCTCGCGGTCGAAGAAATAGCGGCCGCCGGTAAACCAGATACAGTTACGCGGATCATCCCCGGCTTGATAATTGGTGTAGCGTTCGCAGTTTTGCAGCGTATCCGCGAATACCCGCGTGCCAAAATACGCATCCACCGCATCTGCGGCGTAGTCCGCTGTCGACAAGCTCTCAATGGCCGCGATCACATCGGCCTCGGATTGCATGTTCCCGATCAGCGCCAAAAGCTCGCCCTGTTCGGACGTTCCCCGCCCGTTCAGGACATCATTGATATAGTCACCGATCGCGGTCTGGTTGGAGTTCATCCTAGGCGTCGAATAGTCTGGTGTGATCACCAGATCGATCGAACTGCCGTCCGACGTCGCCCCGTTCAAACCAATGGAGTAATCAAGAACCACAGTGTCCTGGATGGTCGTGCCAGCATCTGCGGCCGTTCCATCGGGATTGATGATGACAAGCGGCAATGCGCGTTCGAGCGTGTTCAACCGCGGCACCAATGTACCACCAATGGTGGCATCCCCGGTGACATTGATAAGATCGCTGTCTCCACCCGATATGCCAGTGGTTCGGAAATACACGTCGAACGTTGAAGTCGCAGTGCCGCCAAAGGCCAGACTTCCGGTCACGTTCGTGGTCTGGCTGACATTTTCGGTGAAGGAAAAATCATCCGCTTGAACAGAAGCCGTCAGGCCTCCGTCGACGCCCCAATTTGCGCCCAGAACCAAGTTGCCATCCACCTGCATGAGCCCGGCGTCGCCCAGATTCACGGTATCCAATGCATAGAAGGTTGCACCATCTTCCACGGTCAGGCCATTCGTCCCGTCACCAAGGTTCAGGTTCCCAAGCGCGCGTCCGGACAGCGTGATTTGTTCATTGCCATCGCCGCCGTTCACCAGTTGGTTATTGCCCGCGATCAGCACCGTGTCTTCTGATAGGGTCAGCGTGTTGTCGGTACCTCCTTCGACAATGATCGAGGCAACCGAGTTCGCTTGCCCGGTGCCGCCCATGACAACACCATCGAACCCAAGCATAATGGTGTCTGCACCGTCACGGCCTTCGGATTGTGCAAAGACACCAATGCCACCGTCGCCGACCGACAAGACATTGCCGGTCAGGGTCATGTCGATAGCACCGCCCGACCCGGCGCCACCTGCGGCACCCCGGAATATGGAATCGACGATGCCGCCGCCGCCACCCAACGACTGCGCGGCGACACCGATCGCGTTCTCTCCACTGGTGACCGTGTTACCAGTTTGCAAGAACAGAATGTCCCCGCCGTCCCCGCCATTCGCTGCTGACAGTTTTACGGTCACCTGGTTGGGGTCCAGGTCTGTCGTGACAAGACCACCGCCGCCGCCGATGCTCTGGATCACGAACGCATGCGATCCGGTACCACTTGTGTTTACGTCACCGGTATTGGTGAAATCGACGTTGCCGCCATCTCCAGTTGAATCGTCCTGAGCCCCGAGGGTCACATCGACGCCTCCAAGACCAGCAACGACAGCTTCACCACCACCCGCGCCGATGCTTTGAACGCTTTGGCCAAAGGACCGGTCACCGCTGGTGAAGACATCTCCATTCAGATCAAGATCGATATCACCGCCACTGTTGCGGAAGCTTGGATCGGACCCCAGGATTACCGAAGCAAACCTGTTGGTATCAGCCGGGCCCGTGCTGTTGAGCACCAGCTTACCGCCGCCGCCGCCAATAGATTGCGCCGTACCTGCCGAGGAAAACGCACCATCAGTGCCGACATCGCCAGTCCGGCTGCCGAACACATCGCCACCTGCTGCATCATTCGTATCAATCGCGCCCAGGCGCGCATCAATCTCGATACCGTCGCCATCCTGAAGGCTGATGTTGTTGGCCGATGTGCCACCACCGCCGCCAACACTCTGCAGCATCAGACCTGTCGAGCGGTCACTGGTGGTCGCTATGTTACCGACGTGCGACTGGGCAACCTGGCTGCCCGCCGTGCCCGAAACATCATCACCGCCCAGCGAGATGTCACTGATATAAACAGTGCTGGTTCCACCCGCGCTTGCCGTCGCGGTCGTAAAGTCGACCGATGTTTCGGAGTTGCCGCCGCCGCCATTGACGGATTGTGCGAAGATGGCCTCGCTGCCTGCACCATTCACCAGAATGTCACCGGTTGAATTGACAGTCGCGGTTCCCACCGATCCGGTGGTCCCTTCTCGCGCGCCCAACACATGAGAGATCGTGTAGTCCAGCGCCGAGACCAAGGGCGACGATACCGAATATCCCGCATTACCGCCGCCGCCACCTACGGATTGGGCATAGATACCGAACCCGTTTTCAGCGTTCACGACAATGGTACCGGTATGGTTGACCGTGACATCTCCACCATCCGCCCCGTCGCCACCAGAACCGCCAATGGCGATCTTCGAGTATGACCGGCCGGTCATTGTGTTTTTGAGGTCATTCACATCCATCGCAACGGCCAATCCACCATTGCCACCACCGCCACCAACGGATTGCGCGAAGATACCGTAGGCCCCTTCGCCATCAACGCGGATGTCGCCGGTATTGGTGACAACCGAGTTTCCGGCAGCATTGCCACTGCCACCCGAACCACCGATGTTCAACTGCGCGGTCGGAGAGCTGCTGTCCCCAGTCTTTAGCCGCAGCGTCCCTGTAATCGAACTCCCACCATTGCCGCCGCCGCCACCAACGGATTGAGCAAAGATGCCATGCGCACCTGCACCAATGGTGATGATCGTACCCGCATTTGTGACGGCCACGTTGCCTCCGGTTCCACCGGAACCACCCGAGCCACCCAGGCCAAACTGCAACGCCCGCCGAGTGCTCGCCTCGGCCCCGCCATAGCGACCATCGACCGAGATTGTCGATCCGCCATTGCCGCCGCCACCGCCGACAGACTGCGCGAAGATACCGTGGCTTTCGGCTCCGCTGGTCACGATCGTACCATCGGCTTCGTTCACAACAGTGGTTGTACTGCCAGAACCACCGGTGCCGCCGGTGCCACCAATAAGGATCGCGTTTGTCGTAGACCCCTCCGAGGACCGGCCCAGAATAATGTTTCGAACCTGCTGTGCATCACCACCGCCACCGCCGACCGATTGCGCGTAGATACCCACCGACTTGTCGCCCGTGGTCAGGATCACGTCCCGGTTGGTCACAGATACCGCCGCCGACATCGCACCCGAGCCGCCGTTGCCGCCGATGGACAAGGTCGCGGTGTTTCCAATCTCTTTACGAAGGCTGATGATGCGGTTTTCCACGACACCACCCATGCCGCCGCCTCCTCCGACGGACTGCGCAAAGATACCATGGGCCATGGTGCCTGCGGTGCTGATTATTCCGTCGCTCACTACGGTCACGATGTCCGAGGTCATACCGTCCCCACCGGTACCGCCTATGTTGATCGATGCTGTGGTGCCGACTGTGGACGGGTTGACCACAGCTTTGATGGTATCGAGGTTCGATTGTCCGGCCTGTACCATGCCGCCAGTTCCGCCTGCGCCACCGATGGATTGCGCCATCAGCCCAATCGAACGATCTCCGAACGTTGCGATCTGGGCAGTGTTGGTCACGTCCACCGTGCCACCAACGCCTCCGGTGCCACCAGTGCCACCGATGGACAAGGCAATTGACGTGCCCTTGCCAGCCGAGTTGCTGGCCTTACCGCCATTGCCTCCGCCGCCGCCAACTGACTGCGCAAATACGCCATGTGCGTCATCGCCCTGCGTGACGACGGTGCCCGCCACTACAGAAGTCACATCGCCTGCTGCACCACCCGTACCGCCTTCAAGCCCGACTGACAGGCTGG
Organism: Ruegeria sp. B11; assembly: GCF_056539785.1. Taxonomy (NCBI): domain Bacteria; kingdom Pseudomonadati; phylum Pseudomonadota; class Alphaproteobacteria; order Rhodobacterales; family Roseobacteraceae; genus Ruegeria; species Ruegeria sp. B11. Next base: position 579,484 of record NZ_JBQFVO010000002.1, read on the forward strand.
CTTTGTTGCCTTTGCTGTCGCCGGATTTCGGGGTGCCGATGCTGACCGAAGTTGATGACGAGTTACCCCCGCCATTGCCGATGGACTGTGCAAAGAAGCCATAAGACCGGTTGCCCGTCGTGCTGATCGCGCCGTTCGAGCTGGCAAAGACGTCCCCGCCGCTGCCCCCGGTTCCACCCGTGCGGCCGATCTGGATGTTTACATTGCCACCATCAACCGACGTCGATGCCGAGTTGTAGCCAGCATTGCCGCCGCCGCCGCCAACGGACTGCGCAAACAGACCATGGGAATCTGCGCCCGAGGTCGCGATGTCGCCTGTATTGCGCACATCCACCGAACCACCGATGCCGCCCTCACCCGTGCCACCGCCAATGGCCAAGCCAAAGCCTTTGTTGGTCGCGTCGGAGGCAAGCTCATAGGTCATGCCGAGGTTCAAGGCGGCGTTGCCGCCGCCACCACCGATGGATTGCCCAAAAACACCGTGGCTGCCATCTTGCAAGGTGACGATATCACCATAGTGATCAACATCGACCTCGCCACCGTCCCCTGCCGTACCTGCATCGCCACCGATGGCAACCACCGCTGACACACCGGTTTTATTGCCAGAGGAATCTGCAGGGTTCACCTTGCCTTCAAGCTCATCCAAAACCGCGTTGTAGTTGGCGATGACCGAGTCATCGACGCCGGTATTGGTCGGTGTCTTACGATCGGATGAATCGCCTGTGCCGCCGTTGCTTTGGTTGCCGGTGGTCTTGCTGATACCCACAACTGCGTTGATCCCCGCATCGCCGCCGCCGCCGCCAATGCTCGACGCCTCGATACCGTGCGATCCAACGCCATCGGTCGTGATTGTCCCCGCAGCAAGGGCCGCTGTGCCACGCGCGACGGTCACGTCACCCGCATCGCCGCCACCGCCGCCAAAGCCGCCGATCCCCATCGCGATAGGTGAGCTGTCCTTGGTACCAACAAAGGTCGCATTAATGCCGCCGGTACCACCGCCGCCACCGATGCTCTGGGCAAAGATTCCGCGCGCGTGATAGCCATTTGTTGCGATGTTGCCGGTCTGAGTGACCGACACGTCACCCGCATCCGCACCAGTACCTCCGTGGCCGCCAAGGCCGCCCACAATGCTCAGATCCGTTTTGCCGTCCGAGTTGTTGGAGTCGCCATAGTTCAGCTGCCCGGTCACATTCAAAGCACCGTTGCCACCGCCGCCTGCGATCGACTGGGCCAAAACTCCATGTTTCCAGTTGCCGGCGACTGACACAGTTCCCGCATGATTGACGCCCACATTGCCCGAGACATTGCCGTCACCGCCAAAGCCTCCGACGCCAAACGTAACCGAAGGGATCTTGCCATCTTTGCTGAGCGCAATTCCACCCGAGACATTCAGACCGCCATTGCCGCCGCCGCCGCCGATGGACTGCGCCAGTAGACCCGCCGAACCGTCAGTATCCGGCTTTTCTTCGTTGAAGACACCCATGTCGATGAACAGGCGTTCCAACCCGAAGTTCGACGCCAATTCCTCGGTCTCATCAACGATCGAGTCGCCCAGGAAATCGCGCAATTTGTCTTCGAACGTCGTTGTGTTGGGGATCGAGATATCGTCCGGGTTCGTTGTAACCGTAATATCCGCTTGCGAGGTGACCGTGACGTCTCCGGCCTGACCGCCATCGCCTGCGAAACCACCGACGCCCACGATCAGAGAGCTGTCGGATACGATCCCGCCTGACACGTTCAGACCACCGTTGCCACCGCCGCCACCAACGGATTGGGCCAGCAGGCCGGATTGGCCAGTGCCGTGAGCTGTGATCGTACTGCCCGCGCCAATGTTCACATCAACATTTCCGGCATCTCCACCGCCGCCGCCAAAACCTCCAACGCCCACGACAACCGCATAGGATTTACTGCTGTCCGTCTGACCCGCACCGGGTTTGCCGCTTATCGCGAGGCCGCCCGAGACGTTCGTGCCGCCGTCACCGCCACCGCCACCAAGCGACTGGGCAATGATGCCACTGGCCCCTTTGCTTTCATCAACGGCGAAAGTGCCATCCGATTGCTCGACCATCGGTACGGCCTGTACATTGCCGGTATAGTCCAGATCGACATCGCTTGCATCACCACCGGCCCCGCCAAAGCCGCCAACACCCGCTGAAACCGAAAAGATCGTGTCCGACCCCGATGGTTTAGTCAGCGCCAGAGTGCCCGAAATATTCACGCCCCCGGTACCGCCACCGCCACCAAGGCTTTGCGCAAACAGACCATGCGACCCGTCACCCGCCGTCACTACATCGCTTTGAACATCCAACGTGACCGCATCGGCATTGCCACCACCGCCACCAAAGCCACCAAGTCCCAGGGCAACCGCTGCACCGGATTTGCCGGTGAGATTGACAGCGCCAGAAACGTTCAGACCGCCGTTACCGCCGCCGCCGCCGACCGACTGGGCTATGACACCAATACTGTCTACGCCAGTGGTTACCACCGAAGTTGTGCCACTGCTGTCCGTTCTTGAGCGCAATGTGCTGTTCACTTCACCAGCGTTACCCGCCCCGCCACCGAAGCCGCCAACGCCCAAACTGACCGAGCCGCCATTTTCCTGGCTGATACCCAACGAGGCCGAGATATTAGTGCCGCCGTTGCCACCACCGCCGCCAAGGCTCTGTGTCAGGATCCCGGTGCTGCGATCGCCGGTCGTGGTCACTCCGCCGGTGATTGTCGATTGCACCAACGCTCCGGCATCAGCGCCGCCGCCGCCAAAGCCGCCCACACCGATGCCGACCGACGCATTGGCTGATCGGGACAGAGACAACGCTGCCGAGATGTTGGTGCCGCCGTTGCCACCACCGCCGCCGAGGCTTTGCGTCAGAATGCCGACCGAGTCATCACCGGTTGTCATGACATCTCCGGTGACCCGCTGCGTGACGTTATCTGCCGCACCACCGTCCCCGCCAAAGCCGCCGACGCCGATCCCCAAACCCCCGGAATAGTTGCTGGCTACAGAAATGGCCCCGGAAATGTTTGTGGCGCCATTGCCGCCACCTCCGCCAAGGCTTTGTGCGATAATACCAGCCGACCGCGGACCCGAGGTGCTCACATTGCCAGAGAACATGTTGTCGACTACCCCGCTGGTCCCGCCACTGCCGCCGAAGCCGCCCACGCCGATACCTGCCGCACCCGATCCAGTGCGTGCGATGCTCAGAGCGCCCGAAATGTTGACGCCGCCATTACCGCCGCCGCCGCCAACGGATTGGACCAGAACGCCCGTCGCGTTCTCACCACTTGTAGTGACATCGCCGGTGACCGACCCCGTCGCCGCGCTCGCAGCACCGCCATCGCCACCCGAGCCACCGATGCCAACCCCGACGGCGCCACCCCCGGTCCCCGAGATGTTCACGGCTGCTGATACGTTCAGCCCGCCATTGCCGCCGCCACCCGCAGCAGATTGCACCAAGACGCCGCCAGAATTGTCACCGGTAGTGGTAACACTGCCAACGACCGTGCCTTCGGCCGTATCCGCGTCGCCCCCGTCGCCACCGCTGCCACCAAGACCAACAGACGCACCACCGCTGCCGGTTCCTGCGACAGTGACTGTGGCGGAAACATTCATGCCTCCATTGCCACCACCGCCGCCAAGGCTTTGCACGATCACCCCGCCGGATTCATCGCCTTGTGTCGAGACGTTTCCGTTCAATGTGGCTTCAACTGTGCCTCCGTTGCCGCCGGTACCGGACGCGCCACCAAGACCCACGGATGCCCCACCCGAGCCAGTGCCCGCCGCGGCCACTGCAACCGAGACGTTCATGCCACCATTACCGCCGCCACCGCCGACAGATTGTGCCAAGAGACCGCTGGAGGTTTCACCTTGCGTGATCAGATTCCCGGTTACATTCGCCGTGACCGCCGAGGCGTCACCGCCACCAGTTCCGCGACCGCCCAAGCCAACTGCCGCAGCGCCAGAACCCGTACCTGCGCCACCGACGGAAGCAGAAACGTTGAACCCGCCATTGCCGCCGCCGCCGCCGATTGATTGCGCCACAACTGCGCTGGACTGCGCACCTTCGGTTTGAACACTATTGGCAACCGTCAGGCCAACAACACCCCCCGTGCCGCCACTGCCACCGGACCCACCCAGGCCAACGCTGATCGCGCCCGATCCGGTACCGGCCCCAGCCAAAGCCGGTGAGACATTGAAGCCACCATTACCACCGCCGCCACCAACGGACTGCGCGAGGACACCCACCGAAGCATCCCCTCGGGTCACCACATTAGCTGTTGTGCTGGCCGTCACCAAACTGCCGTCACCCCCGGCGGACCCTGAGCCGCCCAGACCAACCGAAACCGATCCCGCACCCGTTCCAGCCCCGGACACGGTGGGCGAGACATTGAACCCGCCGTTACCACCGCCACCGCCAAGCGACTGCGCAACAAACCCGCTAGAGGCGAAGCCATCCGTCAGGATGGTGCCATTCGACGTCAGCGTGACAATGCCGCCATTGCCGCCGGTATCACCTGAACCACCCAGTCCTACACTCACCGCACCACTGGCTGTACCTGCGCCCGACAGAACCGGGGCTACGTTGAACCCACCATTGCCGCCTCCGCCACCGATGGATTGCGCTACGACGCCCGAGGACTGATCCCCCTGCGTTTCAACCGCATTATTCGATGTAGCATCGACCGTGCTGCCATCGCCGCCACCGCCGCCGTTGCCACCCAATCCGACCGAGACGCCAGCCCCTGCAGTGCCCGATCCCTGAACCGATGCGCTGACGTTAAACCCGCCGTTACCTCCGCCACCGCCGATGGACTGCGCGAGGAAGGCTGTCGCCGAGTCACCTTGCGTCAGAATTGTCCCACTGGATCTTAGCGTAACCGACCCGCCATTACCGCCACCTGCGCCCGTTCCACCAAGCCCGACACTGACCGCACCGCTTGCAGTACCTGCACCGGCCCCGGTCCCCGAGATATTAAACCCACCATTGCCGCCACCACCGCCGATGGATTGGGCGACGACGCCTGAAGAACGGTCCCCGACAGTTACAATCGTATTTGTGGTCGTCAGATTGACTGTGCCACCCGTCGAGCCCGTACCTCCGTCGCCGCCAAGGCCAACTGAAACTGCACCGCTCGCAACCCCAGCCCCTGCAAGTGACGCGCTAACATTAAAAGCACCATTGCCACCGCCGCCGCCAACGGACTGTGCCAGAACGGCAGTTGAGTCCGCGCCACCGGTGCTTACGGTGCCTGTGACTCGACCGGTCACCGATTGACCGATTCCACCTCCTGAGCCGTCGCCACCAAGGCCTACGGTGACGGCACCGCCACCTGCCCCCGCACCAGCAACACCGGCCGTCACGTTGAAGCCACCATTGCCACCACCGCCGCCGATGGATTGGAAAACTACGCCGCCTGAACCTTCGGACACTGTTGTGACGTTTCCTGCAACCTGGCCTTCAACCACGCCGCCATTGCCGCCTGTATCGCCGTTGCCGCCGAGCCCGACGCCAATTGACCCAGCACCGGCTCCTGCCGCTGCCACTCCGGCGGTGACATTGAAACCACCATTACCACCGCCACCGCCGATGGATTGAATAACGACAGCCGTCGAGCGTGCACCTTCGGTCCGAACGTCGCCGTTGACGCGCACGCCGGTTACCGTACCGCCTATGCCGCCGCTGCCTCCGTCGCCGCCAAGTCCGACTCCAATCGTTCCGGCACCGCCACCGCCGGCCGCCAAGCCAGCAGCGACGCTGAAGCCGCCATTGCCACCGCCACCGCCGATGGATTGCACCACGACCGCACCGGCATCGTCCCCACGGGTTGTGACATCCGCATCAACTTGGGCCGTCACTGTACCGCCCGCACCTCCACCGCCAGCTTTACCGCCGAGGCCTACACTGATGGACCCGGCAGCGCCGCCCGCAATATCGGCACTGGCACCGATGGCATAACCACCATTACCACCGCCGCCGCCAACGGATTGCGCAACGACACCGCTGGAGAATGCGCCACTGGTTTCGATTGAGGTCCCACCGGCACGCAAAGTGACGTTGCCACCGATACCGGCACCACCACCATCTCCGCCGACACCGACGTTGATCCCGACCGCAGCGCCTCCGCTTGCGCTGATACCGGCCGCGATGCTTCCACCACCATTACCGCCACCGCCACCCACGGATTGGGCGATGATCGCGCTGGAGCTTGTGCCAGTCGTGGTCACGTCAGCATTGGTATAGACCTGAACAAGTCCACCATTGCCCGCACTGCCGGCCTTGCCGCCAATTCCAACTGATACGTTGCCTGAAAATAGTGCCGAGGCGCCACCGGTCGCAGCGACCGCCAAACCACCATTGCCACCACCCCCGCCGACGGACTGGAACAGCATGCCTGTCGATCGGTTTCCGGTCGTGACGAGAGTGCCTTCAAACCCAGCTGCCGTTGCGACGCCACTACCATCGAACTGGCCAACCGTGACCGGACCACCCGTGCCGCCCGTACCACCGTCACCGCCAACCCCAACAGCCAGCGAACCCGATACCGGGCCGCCTGACGCTGCGACAGATACGGCATAGCCACCATTGCCGCCACCACCGCCAACAGATTGCAGCATCACCCCAACCGAGTCGTCACCACCGGTTTGTACAGAAGCTGAACCGCTGCCGCTAAGCGTGACCGTCCCACCGTTGCCACCATTGCCAGCGGACCCACCAACCGAGACCGATGCCGCGCCAAATGCGCCAACCGCAACCGAGACCGCTCCGCCACCGTTGCCGCCACCGCCGCCGACGGATTGTGCAAATACACCTGCCGAGCGCGCGCCCGAAGTCCGGATAGCCGACGGCTGGCTGCCATCGGTGTTGGATAAGGTTACGTTGACATTGCCACCGGTCCCTCCGGCCCCGCCATCACCACCGATGGCTACCCCGACAAACGCACCTACCGAACCGGACGAACCACCATTGCCGCCACCGCCACCGATCGACTGGGCCAGAATACCCATCGCATCATCACCCGAGGTGGTGATGATCCCGTCATTCACGATCGTCACAGTGGACCCGCTGCCACCGCCGCTGCCATTGCCACCGACCGAGACCATTCCACCGGACGAGCCACCATCACCGCCACCGCCGCCGATGGATTGCGCGATAATCCCGCGGGCGTTGTCGTCTTCGGTTACAATACGCCCGTAGTTGCTGACGCTTACCGCAGCGCCCGTTCCGCCCCGAGATCCTGTGCCACCAATCGCAACAAGCCCATAGGAGTTTGCACCGGTTCCGCCGCTGCCGCCGATGGATTGCGCCATGACACCGTCAGCCCCAATGCCCGAAGTCAGGATGCTTCCCGAACCTTGCACAGTGACATTCACCGAGTCCCCGCTACCGCCGTTCGAGCCCACACCACCAAGAGAAAGTGATACCAGGCCGCCTGCAGTTCCGCCCGAACCACCGCCGCCGCCGATGGACTGGGCAACAATACCGCGCGCGAAATCACCTTGTGTTTCAATCGCGCCACCGTGCGAGACGTTAACCCTGCCTCCATTTCCGCCATTATCGGCCCCGCCAATGAGCGAAACCAACAAGTTGCCACTTGTCCCCGCTGACCCCCCCGAACCGCCGATGGATTGGGCGTAAATCCCGTTCGCGTAGTCGCCGGTCGTCAAGATGCTACCGCTTGAGGCCGTGTTTACCGTTACGGTGCCACCGCTACCGCCATAGCCTCCGTTACCGGACGAGCCAACCAGCCCCCATTGTGACCCACCATTACCGCCATTGTTCGAAACGCTCAGCGCATAGATGCCATCAGCCGAGTCGCCGGACGTAGAAATGTCACCCCGCTGCGTAACTGTTACATCGCCACCATCTGCCGAGTGGCCACCGGTGCCCCCACCCGGAGCCGCGAAGCCGCTGCCGCCATCACCAGCCTCGCCGCTGCGGCTGAAGGCAAATATACCGTCATAGCCGTCGCCCGATGTCTGGATCGTGCTGCTGGAGGATTGTGTTGCGTTAACCGTGCCGCCTTCCCCGCCGTCGCCGCCATCGCGCCCGTCCCAAAAGCTCAGATACGAGTCGCCGCCCTGACCACCGTCACCGCCAACGCTACCCACTTGCCAACCGACATTGCTGGTTGCGTTGACATTCCCGCTCAGGGTTTGTGTCTGGGTTGGGCCATCGGCACCGTTTCCGCCTGAACTTGGTGGCACAACAAGCGCACCATCGCGCCCATTGCTGCCATCTCGCCCGTAAACGACCTGGCTCACACCGTTGGGTCCGGAGACGTTCACCGGCGGGGTGACAGAGCCAGGAGTACCCGAACTGTTGAAGTTGCTGTTGTACTGAGACAGGGTCAGCTGAGTGGACAAGCTGGCCGTTCCGGTCGCACCAGAATTACTGATCTGAGCCGTTGTTCCCGTTATGGATACAATCTCAAATGCCAGTGGGGGATTGTCGGAGTTGTAAATTGTATCGCCGGCATCTTTGACGAGAAACACATAGCCATCCGCCGTCTCAACAAAAGCCGTCGTCCCGGCTGTAGGTGTTGAAGCGGGATCCACGATCAGTGCAGTGACTGTCGTATCCAGACCAGTCACAGGGTTGTTAACAGTGTCTCCAACAATTGAATCTGCAGTCGGCGCGGCAAACAAAGGTGTTGAATTAAATAGAAAAATAGAAAGCGCAAACAGCAGGTTTGAAAACTTTGACACCTTGAGACCCTACAACCCAATTCACCAGCACAGAAGGCAAAGAAGAGCTGCACCCAAAAGCAACACATTGCTTTTGGGAATTTCCCCATCACCACCTAAAGAAAGATATGCGCAAGTTTAAGGAGAGTGGATTTCTTAAATTTGTCTAAAACTGGATTTGGTTAAAATAGTGCTAAAATGCCACAACTTGGGTTCATCCCTAAGGCTGGATCAGTTCGGCTGAGTTGGTTTAGGTTCACACAACTTTTCGAAAAAATGAAAGAGCACACTATGAGGGCTGTCCTGTTCGAGAAGTTCCAACAAACCCCCAAGGTTGTCATAGTCGACGACCCTGCACCCGATACTCATGGCGTTGTTCTGAAGGTCGAAGCCACTGGCGTTTGTCGCAGCGATTGGCACGGGTGGATGGGGCATGACAGTGATATCGAGCTGCCTCACATACCCGGTCATGAGTTGGCTGGCGTGGTCGAAGCCGTCGGACGGGATGTAAAGAACTGGAAAGTTGGCGACAAGGTAACCGTGCCTTTCGTCTGCGGCTGCGGAACGTGCAGCGAATGTCACGCAGGGCATCAACAAGTCTGTCTGTATCAAGAGCAACCCGGCTTTACCCATTGGGGCAGTTTCGCGGAATATGTGCCAATTCATCAGGCTGACCTTAATTTGGTCGCGCTGCCTGAAACCATGGAATTTGCAACCGCCGCCAGCCTTGGCTGCAGGTTTGCCACTTCATTCCGCGCGGTCGTCGATCAAGGAAGGGTCTCGGCCGGTCAATGGGTTGCCGTACATGGCTGCGGTGGGGTCGGTCTGTCAGCCGTTATGATTGCTGCCGCCGTCGGGGCCAATGTCATCGGGGTTGATCTAGACGAAGCCAGACTCGAACTTGCGCAAGAACTGGGTGCAGTTGCGACCATTAACGGTACAGATGCTGATGTTCCCGAAGCGATCCGCGAAATCACCAAAGGCGGCTCCCATGTGTCAATCGACGCTTTGGGTCATCCCGTCACTATGACCAACTCGATCCTCTGCCTGCGTCCGCGCGGCAAGCACATTCAGGTCGGTCTGATGCTGGGTGATCACGCTTCGCCAGCAGTACCCATGCCAAAGATCGTAGGACAAGAGATCGAATTGCTTGGTTCGCACGGGATGCAGGCGCATCGCTATGGCGCGATGCTCGACATGATTAAAAATGGCAAGTTGGATCCGGCGCGGTTGGTGGGGGAAAAAATCAGCCTGGAAGACGCACCCAAGGCCTTGATAGGGATGGATAAGTTTACCTCAATCGGTGCGACGGTCATCACAAGGTTCTGAGTCACAAACAGGATCCGCCCCGTGCGAAAATGGCGCCACTAAACGGCGATTTCAAAATGCATCACTCAATTGGCAAGTTCTGTTGGTATCGCTGAAAAATGGGCATCGCCTGATCCCAAAAGGTACTTTCGGACCGCCAGGTCGATTGATTTACTCTGTTCTGAATAGACACCGCAGGCAGTGAGCGCTTCACGGGCGGTAATGCGCTCATCAAGCCGTTTCCAGATTGTTTTCGCCGCATAAGGGTGTGGAAACGGCCGCCAAGCCACACCCATTGTCATGCCACGCAAGTATTTTAGCTGTTGGCGATGTGCGGAATAAAGGATGGTCTGCGCAATGCTTCCTTCCTTGCCGCATTCATGTTCGGTGGCGAAGATCCTGTTACCGCGCAGGGCAACCAGCCCTTCGTAGCGCGAAATCTGCCGAACGCTTTTGTCCGGGGACGTGGCGTTTTCGTGCGAGCGGATCGTCACGACGCCATCCACCTCCTTAAGTCGGATCAGAGAACAAAAAATGCGCCCCTGCCAAGACGGGGTGCAAAAGAAAGAATGATAGAAGCCCACATAGCGTCTGAGATTCTTCACCTGATCACTGTACGGCTTAACAAACAAGCTGGCAGGAGTTTCTTTCCGACGGACGATCGAGTCTTTCAAAGTTTCTTCAAAATCTGTCCGAGGCGCAAAAAGCTGCGCCTCAGGCAGATCGAAATACCGAGCGATACGGCGCAGGTTGTGGGCTGATGGCAAGCTTTCGCCGTTGAGGTAGCGATTAAACTGCTGCCTGTTCAGGCCGATTTCTCGACAGACTTGCGAGATATTGCCTCGCTCGGCGCACAAAGACCGTAAATTTGCGGAAAAACTTTCGGACATAAGCGTCATTTCTTTCGCGTTTTGACGCTATAATGCTAAAGATTGAATAAAAGCGCGTAAAGTAGCTCAGTTCAATAATTTTCGGAATGCGGGTTGGCTGTACCAAACGCAACAACGGGACCTCGCTCCGAATGTCCACAAAAATCATCGAAAACACCTGGATCCCACTGCCGGATGGTCGGAAACTGGCTGCACGAATTTGGTTGCCCGAAACCGGGCCGTCACCCGCCATTCTGGAATACCTCCCCTATCGCAAGCGGGATGGAACTGCGCCGCGAGATGCAACCACTCATCCAGTATTTGCCGAGGCAGGATACGCCTGCATCCGCGTCGACATTGCCGGAACCGGTGATAGCGAGGGGCAGTTCGACGACGAGTATTCGGAACAGGAACTCCGCGATGGTGAAGCCGTTCTGAGTTGGATCGCCGCACAAATCTGGTGCGACGGAAACATTGGGATGATCGGTATCTCCTGGGGAGGATTCAATGGGCTGCAGCTGGCCTTTCGCCATCCGCCCGAGCTCAAGGCGGTGGTCAGTGTTGCCTCGACCGTGGATCGGTACGCCGATGACATACATTTCATGGGCGGCTGCCTGTTAAGCGACAATATTAACTGGGGCAGTCAGATGTTCGCCTATTTGACACGGCCCGCAGACCCCGAGCTGCGATCTGATTGGCGAGAAGTCTGGCTTGCCCGACTTGAGAATGTACCATTCTCAGCAGCCGATTGGCTGCGTCATCCAACGCGCAGCGCGTTCTGGAAACATGGCTCGGTTTGCGAGGATTGGTCGGCGATTCAAGCTCCGGTTCTTGCGATAACGGGTTGGTCGGATGCATATGTCAACGCTCCGCCAGCGCTGGCAGCAAATCTGGCCGTGCCGTCAAAGGCGCTGATCGGACCGTGGGAGCACCGCTATCCGCATATCTCGAAACTGGAGGCAGGGGATTTCCATTCCGAGGTGATCGGCTGGTTTGATCGCTGGCTGAAGGGGCAGCAGAATGGCGCCGAAGACCTGCCCGCCTACCGAACCTATATGCAGGATCATTTTGGCCCGAGCAAAAAGAACAAACCCAGGCAGGGCCGCTGGATCGCCGAGACAGAATGGCCGTCGCCCAATGTCAGTGATGAAGTCTGGCATTTGGGATTGGGTGGGTTCTCCGACGTCGCCATTACGGCCGAGACAACCGTATCGAATCCAGCCCATATCGGACAGGCTGGCGGGTATTTCTGCCCGGGCATGCGGATCGACAATGAGTTGGCCGAAGATCAAGCAGCCGATGACGCACTGTCGCTTTGTTTCGATACGGCACCGCTGGACAAACCGCTTGAACTGCTTGGACGGGCGCGACTGAAACTGTCCTTCACCGTGGACAGACCGGTAGTCCAACTGATAGCGCGGTTGTGTGATGTCGCCCCGGATGGGGTTTCTCAGCGGATCACCTATCGGGCGCTGAACCTGACGCACTACAAGAGCCACGAGACCCCTGAAGCGTTGGTTCCCGGTCAGGTCTACAGTGCGGAAATCGCACTAAATGAGTGCGCGCATCGCGTGAAACCCGGTCATATCCTGCGTCTTGCGCTGTCTACCGCTTACTGGCCTATCGTTTGGCCCGCGCCAGAAGCGGCAGAGGTGACGTTACAACTGCAAGGTTCGGCGCTGTATTTGCCGGTTCGGACGATGTCTGAGGAAGCTGATCCTGCACATCCCGGACCAGCGCAGGATTATCCGACGTTGCAAAGCACCGAGCTGCGCGCGCCGTCGGGCCGATCCGAACGGCGCATCGAAGCGGACGGAACCGTCGTACTTGAGACATTCGACGACTACGGCAAAGCACAGGACCCCGGCCACGGCCTGATCGTCGGAAGCCACGTCGCCATGCGCTATGCGATCCATCCCGATGACCCAGCGACCGCGCAATTCAAGGCGGGCTGGCGTTTCACGTTTGAGAGGGACGAATGGCAGGTCGAGATCAGCACCGAAAACGCGATGACCTGTGACGTCGAGAATTTCTATCTGCATCGAAAACTGCGCGCCACCGAAGGCGCGGACAAAACAGAAGTTCTGACAAAGGAATGGAACAAAACCATCCCGCGCAGGCTTCTGTAAACGATCTGACCCAAGGGAGAACATCATGAAAATCGAATGGACAAAAGCAAATGTCGGGCGCAGGGGCTTCTTGAAAGGGGCAACTGCGCTTGGGGCGGCATCCGCGCTGCCTGCAAGCTGGGCCAATCGCGCCTTCGCCGCTGATGACGGGGTGTTGCGGGTGCGCGCCTATGGTGATGCCCAGAACATGGACCCCGCACATTCCGTCGGTGTTGTCGAAGAAGAAGTGCATGCCTCGATTTACAACAAGTTGATCCAATACAAGCCCGGCGAGGAATGGGGTTGGCAGCTGGATGCGGCGGCGATGATCGAGCAGGTTGACCCGACCCATATCAAGTTCGCCCTACGCGATGATATCGGTTTCACCAATGGCTTCGGTGCGATGACCGCTGAAGACGTGAAATTCAGCATGGAGCGCATCGTGGACGATGCGACCGAAAGCCCGAACAAGCCCGATTTGGGTCCGTTCAGCCATGTCGAAGTGAGCAGCGAACGCGAAGGTACCATCGTTCTGAACGAGCCGTTTGCTCCGATTTGGTCGATCGCCCTGCCCTACATAACCGGCAACATCGTCTCGAAAGCTGCGGTCGAGGCCGCAGGGGGCCGCATCGGGGCTGATCCGGTCGCTGAATCCGGCCCTTATCTGCGGGACAGCTGGTCACCCAAAGAAAAAACCGTGCTTAAGCGCAACCCGGATTGGAAGGGTGACGCACCAACATGGGACACAATCGAAATCCTGCCGATCGACGACGAAAACACCGCCGAGATCGCCTTTGAGGCGGGCGAACTGGACATGACTCGGGTTTCGCTGGGATCGGTTGAACGCTATCGGGCCGGTGTTCCGAACGGCGGATCTTTGGTCGAGAAACCCTCACTGTTCTATGTCTGGTTGGGCATGAATCTGGATCACCCCAAGCTTCAGAACCCAAAACTGCGTCAGGCGATTCAACATGCAGTCGACGTACCAAGCATCCTAGAGGCGGCCTATTTTGGAGCCGCTGAACCCTCGACAGGCATCATCGCACCTGGCCTTGCGGGCCACCGCCCACAATCTCTGGTCCCTCCGGCGGCAAACTTCGAGAAAGCGGCGCAATTGCTGGCGGAATCTGGCGAGACCAATGTGACGCTTACGCTGGACACGCTGAACAAGACCACTTTCACAACGACGGCTCAGATCATTCAGGCAACTCTGGCGCAGATCGGGATCACGGTCGAAGTCAACGTACTGGAATCCGGTGCATTCTGGGCAAGCGGAGACAACGAGAACCTGCAACTGGTTCTGAACCGCTTCTCGATGACCCCCGATCCATATTATGCGACGGCTTGGTTCACCACCGAACAGGTCGGCATCTGGAACTGGGAGCGGTTCAGCAACGCTGAATTTGACGAAATTCACAACTCGGCATTCAAGGAAGCGGATGTGGCCAAACGCGCTGAGATGTATCAGCGGGCGCAGGATCTGATGGAAGAAAGTGGTGCCTACCGCTTTATCACCCACGAGGCGACACCGGTGATTCATTCGGCTCGTGTCACCCCCGCGCTAAGACCCGACGGTCTGGCACTGCTGCGGTATTTCGGCAAGGCGACCTGACCTCCCCAAGGTCGGCTATGTCCGGCGGGGTTTGACGCCCGCCGGACAAAACAGCTCGCCACCCATCCACAAGGAGCCAGCTTTTCATGTTGAAGTTTGCAACCCGCCGCTTCGGGCTAGCGCTGCTTATCCTGTTCGTGGCGGTTACCGTCATGTTCCTGATGATCCGCGCCGTCCCCGGGGACCCGGTCCAGATCATGTTGGGGCCACGCGCAACACCTGAGCTTCAGGCCCAGCTCACCGCTGCGTTGGCGCTGGATCAACCAATCTGGAAACAGCTGGTCATATTCTATGGAAACCTGGTCCGTGGCGATCTGGGAATCGACGTATTCTCGGGCCGATCCGTGACAGATATCGTGTTTCAGCAGCTACCCTACACTCTGGAACTGATCTTTGCGTCGATCCTGTGGTCCGCCACCTTGGGAATTGCGCTTGGGGCATATGCCGCCGCCCATCCGAACACTCTGATCGACCGAATTGCGGCGGCGATTTCGGTCAGTTTTGTTGCAGCACCCGCCTTTGTCGTAGCACTTCTGTCGCTATTGGTCTTTGCCGTGCATCTTCAGTGGTTTCCAGCCATCGGCGCGGGCGAAGGCTTCTGGGGTCGCATTGATCACCTCGTTTTGCCCGCCTTTGCCATCGGGCTAAGCTGGGTGGGCTACATCGCGCGGTTGGTGCGCGCCTCGATGTTGGAAGTCTTAGGCGAAAACCACGTTCGGACCGCACGAGCCTTCGGTATCGCAGAGCGCCGCGTGGTGATGGTTTATGCCTTGCGTATCGCCATTCTTCCGGTTGTCACGGTGATCGGCGTCGGCATGGGTTTCCTGCTGAGCTCGGCCGTATTCGCCGAAATAGTGTTCGCGCGCCCGGGTCTGGGCAAGCTGGTGATCGACAGCATAACCACCCGCAATTACCCGATTGTCATGGGCTCGGTTCTGATCTCAACCGGTTTGTTCGTCGTGTCGACCGCACTGGCGGACCTGATCAATGCGTGGCTCGACCCACGCGCTAGACAAGCGCATTGAGGAAAGCCGAAATGGAAAAATCTCGTTCTGAACTTGGTCAGATCATTGTCGGCGTCGCCCGCGACCCTCTGGGTCTGATTGGTTTGGTCATTGTCGGCACCATCGTCTTCTGTGCGATTTTCGCCTATTGGATTGTGCCCTATGATCCTGTGGCCATGGATATCAAAGCCCGGTTGCAAGGCCCGTCTGCCGAGCACCTTCTGGGTACGGACCAACTTGGCCGCGATACGTTTTCCCGCGTGATTGCCGGCGGTCAGGTTGCGTTGAAAGTCGCCTTGCCTGCCGTCTTTGGTGCTATGGCAATTGGCCTAACCTTGGGAATGATTGCGGGGTATGGGCCAAAATGGCTCGACAACCTGTTGATGTTGTTCTTTGACACCATCCGATCCTTCCCAACCGTGATGTTCGCGCTGGCCGTTGTGGCCCTGGTCGGTCCCAGTTTGCAAACGGTTGTGTTCGTGGTGATGGCGACTTCGATCCCAACCTATGGCCGTGTGGCGCGAACGCAGACCCTGACGTTGCGCAACTCCGAGTTCATTCTGGCCGAGCGGTCGATGGGGGCCAGCATGGCCCGCATCTTGGGTGTGCACATGCTACCAAATATCGTGGGGGTTTTGGCCGTCCTGGCTGCTATGGACATCCCGACGGTAATCGCGCTTGAGGCGGGGCTGTCCTTTCTCGGGCTTGGCGTGAAGCCCCCAACCCCCAGTTGGGGCGCACTTCTGAAGGACGGGTATTCCCTGATCCGACAGACACCTTGGCTGGTGGTGGGCGGCGGTCTGCCGATCATTCTGGCAACCCTGGGCTTTACGTTTTTAGGGGAATCGCTGCGCGACGTGGTTGATCCCAAACTGAGGAAACAGCGATGACCGAAACTCTTCTGGAAATCGAGAACCTCAGCGTCGATTATGAAACGGCACGCGGAGATCTCAAGGCATTGCGGGATCTCACCTTTGACATCCGCAAAGGTGAGATCGTGGGTATTGTCGGTGAGTCTGGTTGCGGAAAATCAACCTTGATCTCGTCGATCCTGCGGCTGACCGCACCGAATACGCGGTTCCGGCAAGGCGAAATACGCTTTAAGGGGCAGGATCTGTTGCAAGTGCCTGAACGCAGGATGCGTGATCTGCGCGGGGCCGATATCTCAATCATCTTTCAGGACCCGATGCAGACCCACAATCCGGTTCTAACCATTGGCCAGCAGATGGTCGATATTCAGCATCGATCAAAGACAAGCAGGCAGGTAAAACTGGCCAATGCGGCAAAGATGCTGGGGGCTGTTGGAATTCCGGACCCTGAAGCGCGCTTAAAGCAGTTTCCGCACGAGTTTTCTGGCGGAATGCGACAGCGGATCGCCATTGCCATGGCGTTGATTTCAGAACCCGACCTGCTGATCGCGGATGAGCCGACCACCGCGCTGGACGCCACGCTTGAGGTGCAAATCATTGAGCGCTTGCAAGAGCTGCAGCGCGAGTTCGATTGCGCCATCCTGTTCATCTCGCACCATCTGGGTGTGATCGCGGAACTCTGTGATCGCGTAGTGGTAATGTACGCAGGCGCCGTGGTCGAAAGCGGCGAGGTGCGCGAGATTTTTCACAATCCCAAGCACCCTTACACACGCCGTCTGATTGATTGCGATCCCGGCCATATCAAGGAACGCGCGCGGGTTCTGCCAACTATTCCGGGCGAAGTGCCCGATCTGGCCAACCTGCCCGGCGGCTGTATTTTCCGCGACCGCTGCGATCAGGCGATGCCACGCTGCGCAACGGACGTTCCGCCCTTGGATCGTCTGAAAGAAGGGCATCACGCCGCCTGCTGGCTGAACCATGAGGAGGCCGTGACATGAGCCTGCTGAATGTCCAAGACCTGCAAACCAGCTATGGCCCGGTCAACGTGCTGGCGGGCGTCAGCTTTGAGGTCGAAGCTGGCGAAACCTATGCGCTTGTCGGCGAAAGCGGTTCGGGCAAGACAACTGTCATCCGTGCGATTGCGGGCCTGGCCCCGGCGCAGGCCGGTTCGGTCGTGTTTGACACGCAAGAGATACGAGGCGCGCCGGAACGGGTAATGCGTCCGCTGCGCAAAGACATGGCGATGATGTTTCAGGACCCTGTGGGCAGCTTGTCACCACGCCTGACAATTCGAAGCCTGATCACGGAACCCTATCGCATTCAGGGCATGAAAGATCGCGATCTGGATGCCGAAGCCAAGCGTCTGCTGGAAATGGTGAACCTGCCGGTGCATTTCGCGGACCGCTACCCCTATCAATTGTCCGGTGGCCAGGCACGACGGGTTGGTGTTGCCCGCGCTTTGGCGCTGGAGCCGAAACTGATCCTGGCGGATGAACCAACGGCGGGGCTGGATGTCTCGGTACAGGGTGAGCTGCTGAACCTACTCAATGACCTGCGGGAACGCCTGGGCCTGGCGATGGTGATCATCACCCACAACCTGAACGTGGTGCGCCACGTGGCAGACCGCATGGGCATTATGTATCTGGGTCGACTGGTCGAGGAAGGCACGACAGAGGCGATCTTCGACGATCCGCGCCACCCCTATACCCGCTGCCTGCTCAGCGCCAACCCCGAGCCGGACCCCGATGCGCGCCTTGAACGGATCGCGCTCAAAGGTGAGCCGCCCAGCCTCTTGCAACGTCCGTCGGGCTGTGAGTTCCGCGAAAGATGCCCGTTTGCCAAAGACATCTGCACACAGACACCGCAATGGGAGGTTGCGGCGGGCCACGGGCTGCGCTGTCTCGCACCCTTGTCGGGTGCGCCTGCTCCGGGTCACTAAAGGATGAGGGAAACACTCTATTTCGGCGGTCCCATCCTGACGATGGACGCCGACAATTCCCGACCCGAGGCGGTGTTGGTGCGGGACGATGTCATCATTGCGGTGGGGGACGAAGCAACGCTGCGTCGGCGGATGTCATCCGATGCGGGTGTATATGACCTAGCTGGCCAGACCCTGATCCCAGCCTTCATCGACTCGCACGGCCACTTCCCAGATCCCGGCTTCATCCAGCTGTTTCGGGTTGATCTTGCATCACCTCCACGCGGCGTGTGTATGGATATGGCGCAAGCTTTGGAAAAGCTGCGCTGCCGAGCCGAAGAGACGCCCGAGGGCGATTGGGTGATGGGCGTTTTGTTCGACAACACCGCCATTTCAGAAGGCCGCATGCCTACCCGGGCCGAACTGGATGATGTCTCAACGGCGCATCCAATCTGGGTTCTGCATGCTTCGGGTCACAATGGCGTGGCCAATTCGATGGCGCTGAAGCTGCATGGCGTCAATCGCGACACCCCGGACCCGGCCGGAGGGCGTTATGGCCGCGACCCCGATACCGGCGCCCTGACGGGGCTGGTCGAAGGGCTGTCGGCCATGGGCGAAATGGGCGACACTGATTTTCTGATCGACCGGGACAGGTTCTGGCAAGGGTTCAACGCCTGCCGTGATGAGTATTTGTCCCACGGAGTAACTTATGCACAGAACGCTTGGGCATCGCAGGTTATGCTCGACCACTTTACCAGCCTTCCTGCCGATCAGGATCCCGGCATTGATTTGGAATTGTTGCCAATTGCCGATCTGGAACCGGCTCTGAGCCAGGGCTGGATCGACGATAACTGGCCCGGAAACCCACATTTTACGCTGGGTGCGCGCAAGCTGTTTACCGATGGCGCATTCCAATTGCAGACTGCCTATCTGTCTGCGCCCTACTACAAGTCGCTGGACCCCGATCACCCCTGTGGCATGATCTATGCCACGCAGGTCGACATGGATACCGAGGTTCTCCGCCTACACGCTATGGGGTTTCAGATCCACTGCCATTGCAACGGGGATGCCGGGGCCGAGATGTTCATCGATGCGGTGGACAAGGCCTTGTTAGCGCATCCGCGAGACGATCACCGCCATACCATCATCCACGGCCAGGTTCTGCGCGACGATCAACTGGACCGCATGGCGCGGCTTGGAATAACTGTCAGCTTCTTTTCAGCACATGTGCATTTCTGGGGGGACCGACACTACGATACCTTCCTCGGCCCGGAACGCGCTGAACGGATTTCGCCAGCCGCAACTGCGGAACGATACGGTGTACGCTATACGATCCACAATGACGCGTCGGTTACGCCAACGCGGCCCATCCATCTGGCGCATTGCGCGGTGAATCGACTGACTGCATCCGGCCGGCAACTGGGTGAAAAGGAAAAGGTCAGCGTACTGTCTGCGCTACGGGCACAAACCATCGATGCGGCGTGGCAAGTGTTTAAAGAAGATCAGCGCGGTTCGATTGAGCCCGGAAAACTGGCAGATTTCGCCATCCTTTCTCGCAATCCCCTAGATGATCCTGAACGGCTGCTCGACACATCAATTGTTGCAACCATCCGGCGAGGACAGATTGTGTTTGGCGCCACCAAATCCAGAAAAGAACTGGAGTTTTAGAATGACAGCGAAACGCATTGCCATTGCCGGATTTCAACACGAAACCAACTGCTTCGGAGCGACCAAAGCGGGTCTGCCCGAGTTCGAGATGGCAGATTCCTGGCCCGAAATGTTGCATGGCGCGCGTGTCATCGCAGACACCAAAGGCATGAACCTACCCATCGCCGGGTTTTCTTCCGCCGCGAACCAGGCAGGTTTCGAGCTTTTCCCAATCCTGTGGTGTGCGGCAGAACCTAGCGCTCATGTCACGGATCACGCGTTCGAGAAGATATGTACTATGATCTTGGATGGCCTTCGCGGCGCGGGACCGCTGGACGGAGTGTATCTCGACCTGCACGGTGCCATGGTGACTGAAAGCCTTGCCGATGGTGAGGGAGAACTGTTGCGCCGAGTACGTGATCTGGTAGGGCAGGACGTTCCGGTCGTGGCGAGCCTGGACCTGCATGCCAATATCTCTGACCAGATGATCTCGCAGGCGGACTATCTGGCAATTTTCCGCACGTACCCGCACCTCGATATGGGCGAAACCGGTGCACGATGCGTACCGGTTCTGCAAAGGCTACTGGCAGGAGAAAAGCTGCACAAAGCCTTCCGGCAGGTGCCCTATCTGATCCCATTGCATGCGCAATACACCTGGGCCGCACCGTTTGATGAGATTTATCAGTTGCCCACCCGGTTCGAACAGGCCCATGTCTATGCAGAAATCGCACTGGGTTTTACAGCGGCAGATTATCCCGATACTGGTCCGTCCTGCGTTGCCTACGCGACCAGTGCCGCGCAAGCGACCGCCGCAGTAGATCAAATAGTCGACCTTTTTCTGGCCCGCGAACCTGATGTGGACTGCTCTATGTTGTCGTTGGACGAAGCCGTTCTGGCCTGTCGTTCGCATCGCGACAAACCGCTCGTGTTAGCGGATGTACAGGACAACGCAGGCGCAGGCGGCACATCCGATACCACCGGACTTCTGGCCGCTTTGATCGAGGGGGAAGCGCAGGAGGTTTTGATGGGTCTCTTCCACGACGCCGAAAGCGCAGAGAAAGCGCATCGTGCAGGCCAAGGCGCAAAACTGAACCTGGCCATCGGCGGAAAATCAGGTCTGCCCGGGCTCCACCCCGTTGAGGCAAAGTTCGAAGTTCTGGCCATCGGAGATGGCATCTGCCGATACTCAGGTGAGATGTACGGAGGCGGCATCGCGACGCTTGGCAAAACGGCCGCTCTGAGGATGATAGAGTCTGGCGCGAAGATAGACTTGGTCGTCACCAGTGTGCGCAACCAATGCCTAGACCGCGCTCATTTCACCCATATCGGCCTGAATCCCACATCCTATTCAGTGATCTGTGTCAAAAGCACCACACATTTCCGGGCGGATTTCCAACCCATCGCAAGCGACGTGAAAGCCGTTGCCGCTCCAGGCACCTTTCTCTGCGATCTGGACCAGATCCCCTACTACAACATCGCAGGCAAACGCCGCATCGAAACACGTGGACCCAAAACCAGAACCCATTGATTTCCCACCCGCATCGCAGCTCGCAATCGACATAGCAGGTGCAGAAACTGCATTGATATCCCGCTTGTAAACTAAGAGATTGGAAACTTCTCGCTTCACGTTTTGACAATGCTGCGTCATCATTCGCTTCAAACCTACAGAAGATAGGGCTTAAACCGCTTCTGTTCGGCAGAAACCCAAGCCCATTACGACCAAGCTTTGATAGAGCAACCCTGCAGCAAATCCCGACCCAGCGAACGGACCTTGCTAGCGCGATTCACGGTTCGAAATCGAGCGGTGAAGATGTCTGACTTATATTGGTTGGCTGGCGCACATAAAGCGCGTCTTGAGCCCTTATTCCCTAAATCACACGCCAGTCATCTACGCGAGACCCGCGGAGTTACAGACCCAGATTGTGATGATCTGCTAAAACCCGCTTTTTATCGGAATAGTGAACGAAACCGCAACGCTGGGAAATACCATCACACCGGATACCTCCGCTCAAACAAACTGGTCTGAGATCCGGCCTGTTCGGCGTTGGATGTAGACGGCAAGTGTAGCTATCGATAGACAACTTCCACAGGGTCAAACCGAAAACGAGGGCCCGAGGCAACCCAGGCAACAGGAAGAAACTATGAAGCGCTGTGCAATTGTACAATTTGAACCGCGCCATGAAGAAGTCATCCCCAGCTTGGTGGCCGCCTGTAATGCCAACGGGTACCGACCACGAATCTTTCTGCATCGCCGGATCTTAAAGCTGCGCGGAGATATCATGGCCTTGGTGCCGGGATTGGAATTTGATGTTGAGTATGTGCCTTTGAGCACACCGGATTACCGGGCTGCGGATGCACCAAAACATATCAAGTCTACTATGGCTGCAATTGAAGCGGCCGAACATGACTTCGTCCTGATGGCCTCTTTGAGTCGTCCAAAAGCGGCAAGCTGGGCGCATGGAGTGAAGAAGCCATTGATCATGGTCCTGCATAATCTGGATCAGTTCAACCATATGGCACCCCTGCGCGAGACGCTTCAGATGCCAAATGCGCGCTACATCAGCCTGAGTGCACATGTCACGGCTGAATGGATCAGCCGGGTGGGCAAAGCCCATATGGACAGGATCGCGACGTTGGAGCCGTTTTATTGGATCGATGATCCGGAACCAAAGTTGGGCCAGCCGCGTCAGGTCGTGATCCCCGGCAACGTTAACATGCGGACACGTGATTACCCTGGCCTGCTGGATCTTCTTGGCAATCGACCGGACGCCTTTCAGAATCTACATTTCATTCTGCCGTCAGGAGGCGGAGATCGCGCCAAGGTTGAAAGTGAGATCCAGGACCGAAAGCTTGACGCGCGTTTTACGTGCGTGCCTTTGGACGACAGCGGGCAGGTGGGGCATGCCGCGTATTTTAACGCACTGGCGGGCGCTCAGGTGATACATCCGCTCATGCCATTTGACTATGAACAATATCAACGGATCAAGATCACATCTGCCCTGTCCTCTTCGGGTGGATTCTGTGTGCCGATCGTCATGGACCGCTGGTCAGAGGCCTGTTACCGACCACCAATGCTGATTGCTGACAATGGGTTGGAGGCAAGCCTGACCCGCATTTCAGGGGCGAGTGATGCAGAACTCGGCGATCTGCAGGTAGCACTGAAGTCTTACCGCCGATCTGCACTTGCAAACGGAGCTGTCGGGCTAAGACGGCTAATTGAACAATAAGTGCATCTATCCGGTTCACTCTCAGCCTTTTAGATCCACCTACCACCGAGTTGGAAATCGCCCAAGTTGGCAACATGATGCCGCGCCGTACTTTTTTCGTTCCTACGCGAAATTCGCAGTTCAGAACATCCGCAAAACCGTTATTCTCAATGAGCACCACATGACATGCGGTCTGGCAGATGACCAGACTGAAGCGTCGGATCAAAGGAATAGAATGACACGAAAGCTAGCGATCCTGACGGTCAAAGATGAAGGCGCGTTCCTGTTGGAATGGCTCGCCCATCATCAGATGGTTGGATTCACTGATTTTCTGATCTTCTCAAATGATTGCGCGGATGGCACCGATCTGATGTTGCACCGACTCGAAGAGATGGGGCAAATCACTCATATCAGCCATGAAGCCAAGCCTGATAAGAGCGTACAGTGGCAGGCTATGAAACAAGCCGCCAAACATCCTCTATTGAAAGAAGCAGACTGGATATTGGCGCTCGATATTGATGAGTTTGTAAATATCCATATTGGCGACGGCTCATTAAACGCGCTCATCCATAGCCTCCCCGAGGCGGATGCGATCACGCTCACCTGGCGGCTATTCGGAAATGCAGGGATCGTTTATTTTGAAGATGCGCCGGTGACCCAACAGTTCACTTCGTGCGCCCCCAAACCCATCCTTTGGCCGTGGCGCGCCTCGATGTTCAAAACGCTTTATCGCAACAACGGGATTTACCGTAAACCAGGCATTCATCGGCCAATTTCGCCTGATCAGACCCGCGTGGATGAGGCGCGCTGGTATGATGGATCAGGCCGTTTGCTTGGTGGCGATCATCGCCGCCAGCGGGTATTTTCCAACTATACCCAAGATACGACCATGAGGGTTCAGCTTAACCATTATGCTTTGGGCGCGATGGACTCCTTTCTGCTCAAACGTGCGCGTGGACGTGGGGTGCATTTCAAAGAGAAAATCGGCATGGATTATTGGGTCGATTACAACTTTAACAGCGATCAGGACGTCTCTATTTCCCACTACCAATCGGCACGGGCTGCTCGGGTTACCGAGCTAAAATCAGATGCCACACTGAAGAAGCTACATGACAAGGCCTGCGAATGGCGGCACAAGCGATTTAAGGAACTTTTGGAGTCAGAACCTGAACGCGCGTTTTTTGCTCGCCTGATGATGGCTGGCCAAACCACACCTCTGACGGAGCATACGGCCCGTCAGCTTATTTCAGTTGCCATGCGCGCGAACCAGAAAGCCGCCGCAGAGTCCGAGTAGGAGCCTTACTTCGTGCCGCAATCATCAAAAACCCATCCTGAATATCTGTCTACCCATGCAGGACGTACGCGGCGGATATTTCAGGTCGGTTTCAACAAGTGCGGCACAAGGTCGATTTCCGCCTTTCTAGATAACAACGGCATTCCGACGGTTCACTTCAAGCGTGGCAATCTTGCCCGCGCGCTCGCTAACAATCTTAAGTATGGCTATGCGCCGCTCAATGGCATTGACCGTTGGGTCGGCTACACCGACATGCAGATGGTGAGCGGCTCACGCGTGATTGAAGGTTGCCGTTATTTTCGTCAACTCGCGGCATATTATCCCAATTCCTATTTCATATTGAACACTCGAGACAAAGACAGGTGGATCGCAAGTCGCCGAAACCATGGCAATGGGTTTTATGCCGAGCGTTATCGTAAGGGTATGAATTTCGAGTCGGTTGATCAGGTAATTGATCATTGGTCAGAAGAATGGGACCGGCATCATCAGGAGGTGCCCGAATTTTTTAAGGACCAACCGGATAAATTATTGATATATAATATAGAAACAGACAGCCCTGACCAGATGTCCGAGTTCCTTGCGCCTGATTTTGAGACTGATCCGACTTTCTTCGGCCATGAGGGTAAAACGTCCGGAGGCAATGACGCCGACGATGCGGTTTCTCCGAATTGAGATGTCATGGCCTGCTTATTTAAGCAGCATAAGAAATCGAGTGTGGGCGAGAACGAAAGGTTCGGTCGCCAACTCTCTGACGAATGAATGCGACTTAAAACTTGCCCAGCTTAGCTGGCTAACGGAGTGACAAGATTGAACAGGCAGGCTGCGCCGCCGCGCACCTTTTGATTGCCTTGATTCCTATGGTACGCGCGATGCTCTTGCCGTTGGCAATCTTTTGGAAAGGCCGTTGATTTCGACAATTTGGGCAATGAGCGTCGTAACTGTTGGTTTACTCTTGGTGCTGTTAGAGCACAAAATCCAGACCAATATCGAGGCAGTGTGCACTGTGGGTGATCCAGCCCATAGAAATCAAATTAACACCGGTGTTCGCCACAGCCCGCACATTATCTGGGGTTATCCCGCCTGAAGCTTCGGCAATGGCTTGACCATCAATCATGCCTATAGCTTCGCTTAAGGTTCTTGGATCCATGTTATCCAGAAGCACCGCATCAACACCGATTTTCAGAACTTCGGCCAGCTGCTCCAGCGTGTCGACCTCGATCTCGACCTTGACCATATGACCGACTGTCTCTTTGGCCCGCGTCAAGGCTGGGCGGACACCCCCGGCTATAGCGATGTGGTTGTCCTTGATCAGCACCGCGTCACTTAGGGAGTAGCGATGGTTCATGCCGCCGCCTGATCGCACAGCGTATTTCTCTAAAGCCCGCAAACCGGGCGTTGTTTTTCGGGTACAGACGATGGCAGCACGCGTGCCTTCGACGCGGCGAACCATATCGGCAGTCACACTTGCAATACCCGATAGATGACCCAAGAAGTTGAGCGCCGTACGTTCGGCAATCAGCAGACTGCGCGACGGCCCTTTGAAGGTAGCGATCACTGTGCCGGGCGCGACTGTCCCACCATCCTCGACATGACGGATTACTTTGATCGCCGGATCTATCAGCTCACAAGCCAATTCAGCACAATCCAGACCGGAAATACATCCGGATTGACGCGCGCAAGCCACAACTTCGGAAACATGATCCGAAGGAATAACAGCCGAAGAGGTGACATCTCCGGCGAGGCCCAAATCTTCATCAAGTGCGCGGCGGATCACCGGCTCCAGCATCGTTCGGGGCAACGGGGCTAGGGGCATGATAGTCATTTCTCAAGCAGTCCTCAAAAAGGGTTCCTGACTGTTCAAACTCGCATGAGCAAGTACTTCGGTCAGAGTCATCAAAAGAGATTGCGCGTTCGCCTCAGGATTAGGGAAGTCACTTCGGTAATGTCCGCCACGCGATTCTCGGCGCAGATCGGCAAAGACCGCGATCGAAAGCGCGACTAGTGCCGGGTCAGAAGCGCAGGCAGCGGTTTCGACCAACGGAGATAACTTTGAAATGACTTGACGCAATCCCACCTCGTCGCGGATCAAACCCAGAAATTTTGTAGCCAAAGGCCGGACAGAGCTAGGGTCAGAACGAGGCAGAGCGGTAACTGTAGGCACAAATGACAGGTTTCTCATTTCTGCCTTGGCAACATCATTTGCGGCGCGGCATCCCATCACCACCGCCTCCAGCAGTGAATTGCTAGCAAGGCGATTGGCACCATGCAGGCCAGTGGCCGCGCATTCACCTATGGCCCAAAGGCCTGACAGAGTGCTTCTTCCATACTCATCAACGGCGATACCGCCCATGTGGTAATGCGCAGCCGGAAGTATCGGTATGGGATCGCGCGCCGGATCAATTCCGCTTGCTGCGCACAATGCATGGATGCCAGGGAACCGCTGGACAAATTCGGCACCAAGCGCGGCACGAGCATCAAGAAACACTCGCCCACCTTCCAATATGACCTGATGCACGGCACGAGCCACCACGTCGCGCGGGGCCAGTTCAGCCCCCGGAATATGCGACATGAAGCGCTTGCCGGTTTGGTCAATCAGAATTGCGCCTTCGCCCCGGACGGCTTCACTGACCAATGCCAGTGGTGTCTGCTTGGCATCCAGCGCTGTGGGATGAAACTGGACAAATTCCATATCGCGCAAGGCTGCCCCGGCACGGGCGGCCATCATGACACCCTGGCCGAAATTACCTGAAGGGTTGGTGCTGACACCAAACAAACCGCCGCAACCGCCTGTCGCCATAACGACCTGAGATGTGCGCAGTACCTCTGCTTGGGCATCTTTTTGCAGATGAACGCCTGTGACGTGTCCGTCTAGCGTCAACACCCGTCGGGCTTCGACTCCGGTCAAGCAAGTGATCGACTGGCATTGCAACACAGCACGCGCAAGGGCCGATGCGATTTCGGCTCCGGTGCGGTCGCCGCCTGCATGCAGTATGCGGCGGCGGGAATGCGCGGCCTCGCGCCCCAAGGCATATCTGCCGTCGGCGGTTCTATCGAAACGAACGCCATGTTTCTCTAAACCAGTGATCGCCTTTTGCGCTTCGCAGAGAATGGCCGACGCCACGGTTTCATCGCACAACCCGTCGCCGGCCCGCAAAGTATCGACCAAGTGTTGCGCAGGATCACCATCCGCGCCTAGTTCGGCGGCAACCCCTCCTTGAGCCCAAGCGCTGGAACATTCCTGGCCCAGCCCTGCACGGGTGATTAGTACTACGGGTTGTGGAGCCAGTTCCAGCGCAGCCGTCAGCCCGGCGATGCCGCCACCGATGATGGCAGTTCGACCATGAAGCCCTTCGAGCCCGATCATTTCACTGCCAGCATCCGTTCTACCGCGCGGCGCGCATCTTCGGCGATGGCCGGATCGACGGTGACTTCGTGATGGCCCAGTTCCAATGCGCTGCGAATGTTGCGCAGACTAATGCGCTTCATATGTGGACACAGGTTACAGGGGCGCACGAATTCCACCTCAGGATGGTTCAGCGCCACGTTGTCGCTCATCGAGCATTCGGTCAGCAGGCAAACCCGCGTCGGTTTTTTATCACCGACGAAATCCGACATGACTGCGGTAGAGCCAGAAAAATCTGCTTCGGCAACCACTTCGGGCGGGCATTCAGGATGGGCCAGGACCGTAACACCCGGCCACGCTTCGCGCATTTCACGTATATCGGCTGGAGTAAACAGTTCGTGCACCTCGCAATGTCCATGCCATGCGATCAATTCGACATCGGTCTCTTTGGCGACGTTCTTGGCGAGATACTCGTCCGGGATCATCAACACGCGCGGCACTCCGAGGGATTCCACCACCTTTACTGCGTTGCCCGACGTGCAGCAGATATCCGATGCCGCCTTCACCGCTGCCGAAGTGTTTACATATGTGATCACCGGAACGCCGGGATGGGCTTCGCGCAGAAGCGCAATATCCTCGGGTGTGATGGAATCTGCCAGTGAACACCCCGCCCCCAAATCTGGGATCAGTACCGTCTTTTCCGGGTTCAGCAGCTTGGCAGTTTCCGCCATAAAATGCACACCAGCCAACACAATGACATCGGCATCAACCTTCACAGCTTCGCGCGCAAGCGCAAGGCTGTCGCCCACGATATCGGCAACTCCGTGGAAGATCTCCGGCGTTTGGTAATTGTGGGCGAGGATGACCGCATTCCTCTCACGCTTGAGATCAAGGATGGCTTCCAGATCATCTTCAAACAGCATCCATTCGGGTTGCGGGATGATCTGCTTTACCCGGTCGTAGAGGTCTGGAAGGCGAAAATCTTTCATTGGCTTCTCCATTTATACTCGAATCGAGTATATTGAGGCCATGCTTATTCTCGATTCGAGATTATGTCAAGCGAGGTTCAGGACCGGGAGAGAGGTAATCTGACGCCCGACAGCATGCGAGCCTCTAGAATGGCCGGCCTATATCGGAACAGGCGCGCCGGGCGACCACCGGTGCCGCTGGACATTTCGCCGGTATCTTCAATCAATTCCTGCTGATCAATCTGGCGGCGAAAATTGGGTTTGTGCAGGTGTAGACCAGACAGCGCTTCGACTGTGCGCTGTAACTGCAGCAAGGTGAAGCTTTCGGGCATGAGCTCGAACACCACCGGAGAGTATTTTATCTTGGCCCGCAAGCGAGATATGCCGGTGGCGAGAATGCGACGGTTGTCCGCTTCCATGTGACGACCGAATTCAGGAGTGTCAACAAGCCCTGCTTCGTACATCAGCTCATAACGTTGCAAAACCAGTTCTTCGTTCCAAGTCTTCCCATTCAAACCAAACAGATAGTCCACACGCTGCAGTTTTAGCGGATCACTTCCTGCCCAAGCTGAGATACGTTTGATAATTTGCGGTAGCTCTTCTGGGCTGCGATCACGATGATCCTCCCATGGGAAGTACTGATACCAGCTACGCCATGCCGGACGTCCAGCACCGGTAGTATCCTGCTCCCGCACCAGACCGAGATAGCTGATCGAGATACGCTGAGAGTTGTCGGCATAACCCGAGCGTGGATCGCGATCCCTGTCTGCAAAGGTATAAAGCTGTTCAAGATATCCCACCGGATGGCCGGTCTGCGCCTCAATCCAGGCCCGCAAGCCGCTTTGTAAGCTGCGGTGTGAAGATTCGAACGGTCCCGAAGGTAGCGCGTTACCGCCACGCAAGGTCATGACACGCGGCTGATCATCAGTCACGGCGATTAGGATTGCGATCAGTTCGGCAGGGGCTAGTCCACTTGGCAAGGAATTTCCTGTTTGTAGAATGTCGCGAAGCGTTGGTTAGAATGTGCGTTCTAACCCAAATTTAGTACCTTGGCTTGAAGAAAAATACAGTGTGACGGGTGCTTCTTCAGAGAACAAGCATTTCTGGCCCAGTTAATCGTCCCACTGTTCTAACATCAGGTTACTACTTTCGGTCCAATGAACCTGAAATACAGTTTCGTCTCACGACTTGAGAAGTGTCGCAAGATATGGGTTCGGGCTGACCAAACAGCCCGTTGAGGTATTCGTTTCGCTAAGGTAGTTCTCAGAACGGTCTTACGTATGATCTTTTTGAAGGCTGCCGTTTCCGCAAAGACATTAATGATTACACTAAATACTTCGATTTGCGACACACAGTGTCTTATCGAAATTTGGAAGCGATCATAGCATATCGCAGCTAAGGTCTGACCACTTCACATTCGACAGTTGGGTTGTGAAGCTTCCTCCAGTTCGAAGATACCCATCCGACCCGCGGCGCTAAGCAGCCAGTTCTTTGAATCGTTGTACGGGACGGGGTCCAGGAGTGAATTGAAATCTACGGATCGGGACCTCTAGGTAGTTTGATATCTTGGCTGATGTTCACAAATTGCAAGTTTCAGAACATCCCAGTTTGATTTTTGCGTCATGCGCTTTGGCTTTCTTAGGCTGAAGATTCTGATCCCGCATTGACACCACGGATGAAAGAGTCCACGCACGGCGGTAACAATCCAGCAGTCGTTCGGGCGGGGCATTCTGCTGCTCCGATACCAGCACTACTGGTCGAAAACTTCTCCCGGTCCAATAGTCAGAAAGAGAGAGGCCCAGGGCAGCAAAACCCTGAGCCAGCTTTCAATCGGACGGTCCCGCCTCAGCCGCCACTCGAGTTTGCTAACCCGGGCTGGGCAAAATCATTGGCGGGTGGTGTCAAATCCTGCGCACCGGTGCCGGGCATCAACTCGAAACCCAAATCGAATTGATCCAGGGTCGAAGCCAGTTGCGCTACGATCTCGGCGTTGCCCTCAGACTGCGCGGTGCCATCAGCGAGCATCTCGGTCAATCTGCGCTCACCGGTCATGACCTTTTCCAAGTCCGTGCGGCTCAGACTGATCGAAAGATCGGCGTCTTCCGCCACCTGGTCGACGATATGAGTCAGAGTGGCATTGCTCATCTCGACAACGATGTTCTCGTCCCGGTCGGGGATCGACAGGTTGATGGTGAACTCCATATCGGTGGCTTTGGCGCTATTGACGCGAATGGCCAGAAAGTCGAGCCACATCGTGGTCTGCATCGCCTTTATCGTATCGGGACCGGTGGTCTCGATGGTAGCGCCCTGCGGAATACCGTTGCGCAGTTCGAACGCCGCACCAAGGAACGAGTTGCGGACCGAAGGGCTTTCCTTCTGATACCCGATCTGCTCGAACGCGTCGGCCAACAGGTCCTTGGCGGCCTGGTTCTGTGGTTCGGCGTAGACCAGTTTGTTCAGAATCTCGGTCGCTTCAAGGTATTTGCCGGTGTCGACCAATTCCTGCCCTTTCGACAGGATCGGTTCGGCGCCGCCCATCATCTCGATAAACAGCGGCGCGCTGTCTTCTGGCGACAGAGGTGTGAGCGTGGTGGGGTTGGCATCCCAGTAGCCCAGATAACGGTTTATCACCGCCCGGCTGTTATGCTCGACCGAGCCATGATAGCTGCGCGCGGCCCATTGCTGCTGCAGGCTTTCCGGCACGTCATAGACGTTGTGAATCTGATTGATGGTCACGCCCTTGTTGGCCAGATTCAACACCCCGTTGTTAAGATTGGCGTAAGTGTCACGCTGCGCACGCATCACTTCTTGAATGCGCT
Source organism: Ruegeria sp. B11 (assembly GCF_056539785.1). Classification (NCBI taxonomy): domain Bacteria; kingdom Pseudomonadati; phylum Pseudomonadota; class Alphaproteobacteria; order Rhodobacterales; family Roseobacteraceae; genus Ruegeria; species Ruegeria sp. B11. Next base: position 611,132 of record NZ_JBQFVO010000002.1, read on the forward strand.
CATTTCCGTAACGGGGCCAAGAGTGAGAGGCGAACATCAACTCGGCATCCTGCCCAAACTTGTACAGCGCGTCATTGACATGCTTGGACCAGCTCAGCGCATCGCGCACCAGTGCGCCACGCAAGGTATAGATGTTGTGAATTGTCCCAGTGATGTTTTCCGCCGCCCAGAATGCCTTGAGGTCGGGGAAATAAGTATTCATCTCAGCAGGTGCTTCAGTACCCGGTGTATTCTGGAAGATCATACGCACGCCGTCTACGATGATCTCTTCATACGCGTCCGAGACATAGCGGGTCGGTTCGATCAGGCCCGTGGTGCCAGCCGAGATGTTTTTGCCGATGGACTGATCCACATGGCCGAACGGGCTGCGTGGCAGCAATACGCCGTATTGGAAAAACAGACGGCGGTTCATCACGTTGCCCGCATAGACGTTTTCGGAAACCGCATATTCCATGAAACCTTCGGGCGCGATCACCTCCACGCCGTTTGCCACGTCCTCATCGGTGATCACCCCGCGCACACCGCCATAATGGTCGGCGTGGGAATGCGAATAGACAACCGCCTTGACAGGAAGTTCGCCCACGGTGTCGTTTAGCAGCTTCAGCGCTGCAGCGGCAGTTTCCTTGGAGGCCAGCGGGTCAAAGATGATCCAGCCGGTATCGCCACGAATAAAAGTGATGTTGGACAGATCGAAGCCACGCACCTGATAGATGCTGTCGTCGAGAATCTCGTACAGGCCGAAATTCATGTTCAGGATCGCCTGACGCTGCAACGACGGGTGGATCGAGTCGAACTCTTTGCCCTCGAGCAGATAGTCATAGCTGCCGATGTCCCAGGCGACGGTGCCATCCTCGGTTTTGATCTGGCGGTATTCTGGAACCGCAATTAGCCCCTTGCGGCTTTCTTCAAAGTCACGCTCGTCATCGAACGGCAGGTTATTGCGTTGGGTTTGCTGGAATTCGATCGTGTAATCCGAGGGCAACTTGCCCTTCGGGTCAAAGTGCTGAGGACTATCATCCTGCGCGACGGCAAGACCTGAGGTCAGCGTCAAAAAGGTGACGGTCAAGAGTAAGGTGGTTCGGCGTGGCATATATAATCGGTTCCTATCATGAACGCTTCAAAAGAGGTCGCAGCGCAGGAGGTCTGACGGGACGAACCACGAGGTTGAAATTCGTCCCGCCGGTGCATTGACGTCCAGAAGTGCCGAGATGCGCGATCTTTTGGAAGCCGGGTGCCTGCCTGTACGACCAGCAGTGCGGCCCTCTTATCCGCAGAATTTTTCCCGAGAAGTGCAAACATGTTGCCACCTGTCGAAAAACGCATGTATCAACGAGGCCAACATAATGGTTTTCCTTGGTTTTCCCGAGGCAGAGGGATATTGAAGTGGATACTACCGAGCGCGAAATTCGGGTACAGATGCAACGTATCCTGGATCATCCGGATTTCACCGCCAGCCCCAAACGCCGCGCATTTCTGAACTATATCATCGAGGAATATCTGGACGGTCGTTCAGATCAGATCAAAGGCGTGTCGATTGCCATGTCCGTCTTTGACCGCGACGAAAGCTTCGACCAGCAGGTCGATCCGATTGTCCGACTTGAGGCGCGGCGACTACGGCAGGAGATTGACACCTACTATGCCGGGCCCGGTCGGGGCGATCCGATACGTCTCACCATACCCAAAGGAGGATACGCGCCGCGGTTCGCAAAATCTTCACTGCCCAGCCCTGATCAGGCACCTGCTGACGCCCGGCCAAATGCCGGGTTCAGCGGACGACGACGCGCTGGGATTGGACTGGCTGTCGCCTTTGGCCTGGCATTGTTTGGGCTAATCTGGGGATTGACCCGTTCAGGGACGCCAGAGGAACAGGCAAATCACAGCTTGCCCAAAGGGCCCGTCGTGGCTGTACTGCCCTTTGAAACTCTGGGAGAGGGCCCCGAGTACCTCGCCGATGGTCTTACCCGGCAGTTGACGACCGAGTTGATCCTGTTCCGGGACATCTGGGTCTTGCCCCTTGGCAGCACACTGCATTCTGGTGAAACCGAGATTGATACGGCAAGCTTGCGTACAGAATTCAACGCGGATTTCGCGCTGGAAGGCAATGTGATGGACAGGGGTGACACCTTGCGCCTGTCCGCACGCCTCATTGATCTGAAAGACCGAAGATATATCTGGTCGCAAAGCTATGAGGTCAGCGATACCTCCAAGGAGATCTATGCGGTACAGGACAGCATTATCCGAGATGTAATGGGTAAACTGGCCGGGAAATACGGGCTACTGACGCTTGGCGCGATGCGAGATGCCGATAGAATTCCACCCAACAATCGCGATGCTTTTGACTGTGTGCTTGGTTATTACAGCTATCAGGTAACCATCAATCTGGATCGCCATGCCGAAATCAAATCCTGCATCCTGAACGCGCTCGAGAAGGCTCCGGATTATGCCGAGGCCTGGGCGGTGCTGTCGAACCTGTATCTGCAACAGATACGTTTTGGGCTGGGCGGAAATCGCGAACAGATTCTGGCCGCAGCCGATGCCGCAGCACGCCGGGCGGTCGAGATCGACCCAAATCTGGCGGCGGGACATCTGATGATGGCCAATATGCGGTTCGTGCTCGGTGATTTTGCCGGGTTCCGAGAGGCCGGGCAACGGGCGATTGACCTGAATCCGAATGACACCGACATTCTGGCCCATTACGGGATGCGTCTGGCGTTCAGTGGCGAATGGGACAAAGGACTTGCTACTGTAGACCGGGCAATCGCTCTGAACCCTGTGCATCCTCAGTGGTATCTGTTTCCGCGGGTTTTTTACGAGTTCGACCGGGGCGACTATGAAGCGGCGCTGGCACAATTGGAACAAATCGATATGCCAAGTTTCTTCTGGACCCATCTATGGCAGGCCGCGCTACACAGCAAACTGGGAAATGGGGAACAGGCCCAGGCGGCTCTACGCAGCTTGTTGGTTCTACGCCCAGATTTTTCATCTGTTGCATCGGATATACTTGCCATTTGGCAACTTGACGCCACTTTTAAGGAGAACCTGTTGGCCAGCCTCCAGAAGGCTGGTTTGTCAGATTCTTGACCGGCTTATCCAGTTTCCGCACACCTATTCATCGGTGGGTTTCACAGTTATCTGGAATCGCATCACCCTTGTACGCAGCAATAAGTAAACCACGTCAGATGGCTGACTTTATATCATCAGATCGTCGTTCGATTTTCTAGCTTTCACGCAAGCGGGCCAACGGTCGCTGCCGGTCCATATCTGGGATGGTTTGTCAGAGTTGGCGTTTTTTTGGGACGGCCTTTTACATAGTTTCGGCATTGCAAAACACTTTGCTCATCGGTGCTCAACATGCGGAAGTTGATCACCTGTAGCCTGAAAGAAGCGCGCTTCTGGGTGGGATATGTCAATTCGATGCGCCAACATGCAAGGCAATCGAGACGCATCTTTGGAAGATCTGCGCGACACTGTTCACCCACCCAATCAGGCAGGTTTCTTTAACTGTTACAACTGAAACGTTTATTCGGCATCAGAGCACTCCTTCTCTGGTCAGAATTTACCCCAAATTACGAACTCTGTTCGGGCCCTTTTTTGAGTCAAGGCCAAGGCCCCTTTCGATAAACCACTGAGTAATCTGCAGCCATTACTAGCCCACCACACCGTGACCACGCACCTGCATGCAGTTCACAAGCACATGACGCCGCGCCATTTCGTCATTGTACTGGCCGCGCACAGATCCGACTATGCCACCTGCGATCGCACCTCCGATGACATCTTCCTTCTCGCCAACAACCCAACCAGTAACCGCGCCATCAATAGCGCCGAACGTAGCATCCATTTTACGCTGCCCAGGATTGAAACTCGCGGCCATCAATCGGCATTCAGCCTCATCTGTGTAGAAGCTCGCATTCCTGGTTCCGTCAACCATCAGTGGCTTCTGCATCGGGTACTGAGTGCATGCGGTAAGACTGATGAGAGCAACAAAAATGAACTTTTTCATCGCAGCTTTCCTTTCGGGAATCGAAGTAATTGCTTGGCGTACACGCTAAACTTGCCTGCCTAGGCAAATCTCATTTAGGAAGTTTACTATTGTCGAAAAATAGCCCCGCCATTTTACGCAGCGTAAAATTGCATTTGTTTCGCTGGCTCGGTCGCAAACTTCTCTGGCGCATGAATACAGCGCCTTTCTTGCGCAGCTAAGTTGGCTAACTAGGCAACTAGATTAACGCGAAAAAACCGTCGGCCGAGCATGCCGAAGGCGTGACGGCACGCAGACGCGTAGGGCTGCGGCACAAGAAAGTCGGCGGCCCGAAAGTCCTTTTTCAATTTTTATAGGGTCTTCTATTCAGCCGCGTAACGCTCCATGTCGGCAAGGCGCGTATATCCGTCCCGCGTCTGTGGTGTTTTAATGCCTAGAATATTTCCGGCGATTTGGGTCCGGAGAATCTGTGCGGTCCCGCCGCCGATAGTGAACATGCGCACATCGCGATACATCCGCTCCAGAGGTTCACGATCGCTGTAGCCGCGCGCGCCGAACATCTGCAGCGCATCGCTGACCACCTTAATAGCCATCTCGGACGCAAAAAGCTTGGCGCGGGCGGCCATGGTCATATCGGGATACTGACTGCCGTTTGGGCCACGCGATCGTGCCGCTTCTTGGAGCAGCAGCCTGGCTGCATGAACTTGCGTGTCCATATCGGCCAGCATCCATTGAAGCCCCTGGAATTCTGCAAGCGGGCGCCCGAACTGTTCACGTTGAACGAGGTAGCGTTTTGCATGTTCAAGTGCCCCTGCCGCAACACCCATAGCAACTGCTCCCGCACCGACGCGTTGCGAATTGTAAGCGTTCATCAGGTCGGCAAAGCCACGCTTCAATCCTGAAGGCGGTTTGACCAGCCATTTCTCGTTGATCTCGACATTCTCGAACCGCAATTCTGCTTCGGGCATACCGCAAAGGCCCATCGTGTATTCGCGACCCACCACGGTGAACCCCTTGGGCGTATCTCCTGACATCGGGTCGGCAAACAGAATGAAACCGCCAATCCCCTGATCGACGCCTGCCTCATCGAGCACGCGGGCAAAGATCAGGTACAGCTTCGAGACCCCTCCACCAGTGATCCAATGCTTGGACCCGTTGAGGATGTATGTGCGACCCTGTTTCCGCGCGGTAGTCTGCATTTCGGTCGCGGCACTTCCCGAGTCAGGTTCGGTTATGCAGATCGCAGGCTTATCTCCTGCCAGGACATGCTGAGCACAAAAAGCCTTCTGCTCATCATTGCCGTACCCCATGACCGCACTGATGCCGCCCATGTTGCCCTCGACAACGATGCGGGCGGTCAGGGTGCAGGCTTTCGCGATCTCTTCGACCACCATGGTGACGTCCAGAAAACTCGCGCCCTGCCCACCATATTTCTTTGCAATGGTCATACCCATGATGCCAGCATCGGCCAATTCGCCAACATTCTGCCAGCAATACCTGCGCGATCTGTCCCAATCTGCGGCACGTTTCTCAAATTCTGGGGCCAGTTCTTTCGCAACGTTCACAAGCGGATGCGGCATGCGTGTCCCTCGTCTCTGTTTCTTAACAGAATACGCTTGCAGTAATACAACACAATCGAATAAAAATGGATATCTAATCCAATATACCTTAACTTATGCAGACACGTTCTCTCAGAACCCTCATACGGGTCTCGAATGTCGGCTCCTTTGCGAAAGCGGCCGAGCAGCAAAACATGACATTGTCTGCACTTTCAATGCAGATGAAGGCGCTTGAGGTGGAGCTTGGCGTCGACCTCTTTGACCGTACCGTACGACCACCGCGACTTACGCCAATCGGCCGGAGCGTCGTCGAGGCATCGATCCCGCTCCTGCAGCACGAAGACAGCCTTCTCAAAATCTGTCGCCCGACAGACACGCTTGTCGGGCATTTCCGAATAGGATTTGTCACAACTGCTGCCGTTCGCTTGCTGCCGAACTTCCTGAACAACGCAAAACGTCAAGCACCGCAAGCGACCTTCTCATTCGAAACCGGCCTGTCCAAGGTTCTACAAGAAAAGGTTGTAAGCGGTCAGCTTGATGCCGCCCTTCTTACAGATGCAGAAGGTGTTCCTGACACGCTTGCGGAAGAGGTGCTTCGAGAGGAACCCTTTGCCTTTGCAGCCCATAAGAAATTGCTGAAAGACGGCCTCGCGGGTTTATTGAATGCGCAGCCCTTCTTTCATTTTATGCCCGACACCGGGATCGGAAAACTCATTGCTGGAGAGATGCTTAAGCACAAAAGACCGAAGGATTCCGAAACCATTGTCCTTGATAACCTTGAAGCGATTATGGAATGTGTTTCGGCAGGCCTGGGATTTACGCTTCTGCCTGTCCCCGATGTTTTGCGGTACCGGTCTGACGACGTCAAAAGTATTTGTCCCCCACAATCGTCGGCTCGGAAACTTGTTCTTGCGACCGTGCGCAAGGGCGCGCTGGCTGGAAGTGAGGCGATGCTTGCCGCGCTATTTTCGACAGGCGAGGCCGTCGCTGCGGGCGAATAAGAAACACCTCTCCCGCACTCGCGGTTTCGCCTGGATCGACTATGATCTTGAAACGCACATGTGATCCCCGTTGCGTGTCCAGTCAGTTTGGACGAGTGCCCAAATAGAATCGGCTTCCGATCTTGAAGCCCTCTATTGGGTTCACACATTAACGGACCGTTATTACCATTCACCTATGGTTGCCATTGCTGCGATTTAGCCCTTAGTATCGGCCATTCGCTGCATCTGCGATGGCAACTCCTCCAATCTGATATATCGGCCATTTAAGATCGGGTGTGCAATATCTTCTACGCCGCAGAGACGCTAAAATCGGCAACGCTATCTGCACAAGCATCTTTTTAAGTCCGGCGTAAGAAATCCGACAGCACAACATTGAAGATATCGGGTTTTTCCAGATGTACCGCGTGGGCGCAGCCGGGAACGACGGAAAGCTCAGCCTGATTGATCGACGTCCAAAGTTGTTTGGTCTGTGTCCACGAATACGTGCGGTCCATGTCACCCCAGATCACCAGAGAGTTAGCTTTGATGGCAGAGAGATAATCATCGGCGCGCCAAGCGCGCATTGCGTCCAGCCCCTTGAGCATGGCATCCGGTGTACATTGCGCTGCAATCTCAGCGCAGTCTGAGTAAGCTTCAGCAGACCGGCCATCCAAGAACCATGTCGCAGCGATGCGGCGAGCTGTTTCCTGGAAACCCTCGGTTTGGGCACGCCGTTTGCTTTCCTCGATTGTCTCGAAACGGTCGGGCAGGATGCCAACCGCGCCAGTGGAGTAAAGGATCAACCCACCTATCCGTTGCGGGGCACGATGTATCATTTCCTGCGCGATCATTCCGCCCATCGAATGTCCCAAGAGGTTGAATTGTTCGACGCCAAGGTGGAATAGATGTTCCAGGACCCAATCAGCAAATCCGCCGATCGTGTCGATGCTAGGTAAGCCTGCATTCTGTCCGAACCCAGGCAAGTCGATCGTGATCAGCTTTTGGGTTTCTGAAAGTTGGTGCTGTTGCGGTGCCCATTGCGCGCCTCCACCCATGAAACCATGGACTAGGACAAGCGGCCTCACTTTCGCTGTCCCTGCACAATTCGGTCAAGTATCATGGCGCAAAATAGGATGGCAAAACCTGCAAGGATTCCCTGCCCGACATTGGCGTATTGCAGCGCCTCAAGCACGTCTTCGCCCAGACCCTTGGCGCCAATCAACGAAGCTACCACGACCATGGCGAGCGACAGCATGATGGTTTGGTTGATTCCTGCCCGGATCGAGGGGCTAGCCAGGGGCAGATCGACCTTTGTGAGCAAGTACCATTTGTTTGCGCCAAAACTAATTGCCGCTTCGCGCACGCTTTCAGGCACGCCGCGCAGGCCCAGTACGGTCAGGCGTACCACAGGAGTACCGCCGAAAATCATCGTGACAATAACGGCTGCGGGCTTGCCGACGCCAAAAAACGCGATCACAGGCACCATGAAGACAAACGCCGGCATGGTTTGCATGAAATCCATAATTGGTTGGATGAAAGCATAAAAACGCGGGCGCCGTGCGGCGAACATTCCAAGTGGAATGCCTATCACGATTGAGAGACAAGCAGCAGTGCCTAGCAAAGCAAGTGTCGTCATTGCCGCCTCCCAGAAGCCCAAAAGGCCCATATAGGCAAGGAAGGCTCCTGAATAGATGGCCGTGCTGATACCTGCCGTTAGCCATGTTAGCAGAATGATCAGGCATGCAATTACAATCCAAGGAGTCTGGACAAGTATGACCTCCAAGGCATCGAGCAACGCGCGGATGCCAATCGTCAGCCCATCAAAAAAAGCTTCACTGTTGCGGACACAAAATGCGATGAAATCTTCCACCCAAGTGATGCCGGTCAAACGGATATCGGGATCTGTTGGAAAGTGACTGAGCAATGAAAAACGCCCGGGGAAGCTGTAGTGCAACATTGCCGCTGTTACGATTAACGCCATGAAAATTGTGCTGAACACGATCTCTGAAACAGGCATAGCTGAACGTATCGAACGATCCGAAATCCATTCTGAAAACCGTGCCTCAAGCGCCCAGTTTGCCACAACCGATTGCACCGCTTTTATGACCAACAGAATAATAAGGCCCGACAATATGATCGCGGGGCCTTGGGCGGCCAATGCTTCGGCTTCGGCTCGTATACCGCCGATATTGGCCTCAAGAGATTCGACAGTACGCTGGTAGACATCAATCTTGTCGGAATTTGCTTCGATCGCAGCAGCCAATTGCTGACGACGCAACTCCAATGTTCCTTCAATTGAAGCGATACGAGCCATCGCGTCGGCTGCGAGGTCTCCAAAAAGACCGCGGGCAATCTGAACATAGGCGAGTGTTTCGATGATCAGGAATGGGAGTGCCCAAGACCACAAGCCACGCGCTCCGAACCAGATTGGACCGAAAATCCCGGCCATCAGATTGAAGGTCGCCGTAAAGCGAGCGGACGCGCCGATCTTGTCAAAGTTTTTGATGTAATAATCGGGGTTAGTACGTACAAATGTGCGAATGTTCTCGCGCCGCTCTTCAGCATAGGCCAGAGCAGCTTCGCTTTCGGTATCTTCCAGGGGGTTTACGCCATCAGGGTTCGCGTCGGATGTGCTCATGATACTTCCGTCCCCTCGATTACTGTGCGCAGCAAATCGGCGCGGGTAATCAAACCCACATCCCTGCCGCCGTCCTCCACCAGGATGGCGCTGCTGTGGTCAATCGCCAAATTGATCAGAGTGCTAAGATTTTCCGCCTCATTGACGCGCGGTGCATCTGCGTCCAACGGGCCATGGGTGGCTACATAGTCTGAAATTGGTTGCATCACTGCGTGCGCGCGCACCACTTTGAGGCGCGAGATACCCGCTACGAAGTCTGCCACGTAATCGTCGGCAGGGTTCATAACGATGTCTTCGGCAGTGCCGATCTGAACCACTTTGCCGTCGCGCATGATCGCAATTCTATTGCCGATACGCACCGCTTCGTCCAGATCGTGCGTAATGAAGATGGTAGTCTTCTTCAAAATCTTACTGAGCCGAATAAATTCATCCTGCAATTGTCGTCGAATGAGCGGATCGAGCGCCGAGAACGGCTCATCCATCAACAGCACATCCGGGTTCGCAGCCAATGCGCGCGCCAAACCCACGCGCTGCTGCATTCCACCGGACAACTCGTGTGCGAATTTCGATCCCCAGGCCCCCAACTCGACGATGTCCAGTATGGCGGCAGCCTGTCGCATACGTTCATTTTTGCTGACTTGTCTGATTTCCAGCGGTAAGGCGACGTTGTCCAAAACCGAACGGTGCGGCATTAGAGCGAAGTTCTGAAACACCATACCGATTTTGTTGTTACGGAACTGCTGAAGCTCTTGCGGCCCCAGTGCCATAACGTCGGTTCCTTCGATCTCAATCTTGCCACCGGTAGGTTCCAGAAGCCGATTGAAGTGGCGCACCAACGTGGACTTGCCGCTGCCAGACAGGCCCATGATACAGAATATCTCACCGCGGTTCACAGAAAGGCTGACATCAGCCACGCCGACAACACAGTTGAATTCAGCTAGTACCTCAGCTTTGCTCAGCCCACGCTCACGGATTGCCTGCAATGCGACTTCGGGTTTCGCTCCAAAAATCTTCCAGACATTCGATATTTTAATAACTGTATCGTCACCCATGCGTCCCCCAGCGGCCTCGGAATGGGCCTAGTTGGCTCAGGGTGGCAGCGAAATGGAACTGCCACCATGGTCATTTCTTCAGCTTGGGTTCAAAGACCCAGCCAACCATCCACACGCTCGGGGTTCGCTTCGACCCATTCTCTTGCTACGTCCGCCGGGTCGCGGCCATTGGCGCTGATTTCGAAGGCAAAGGCTGAAACATCATCAGCTGTTAACTGAAAGTTGGCAAAAAACTCAGCAATAGCCGGCGAACGGTCAACCAGCGAGTTGGACCATGCGATCTGCACGTTCTTAAGCGCGTCCTTGGTGGCAACTGTCGACTTTTCATACCAATCGGGATCATCCGACGGCTGCACCATCACATATTTTTCGGGGTCAAATGTGGGCTCCGACAGCATTTCCACGTCAAACATGTACCAAACTGCATGAGGTTTATAGCAATAGAATGCATAGCCCTCGCCCTTGGCGATGCTATCCTTGATACGCGCTGTTTTAACGCTTTCTTCGGCACGGACCGGTTCGATAAAGTCCAACAAGCCGTAGTCGCGCACCTTGACTTCGTTTACATTTGCTGAAGCCCAGCCTGGAGCACCGATCCACATTTCACCACGGCCATTGCCGTCGCTATCCATCAGTGCGGCAACATCAGGACGACCCAGATCGGCAATATCGGTGATGTTGTTCGCTTCACCAAAGTCCTTGGATACACAGAAACCTTGATTACCTTCGTAAGGGTTGGACGACAAGGTGACCGTGCCCGCGTCATCTACGTATTTTTGAGTAAAACTTTGTTGATTAGGTAGCCAAACATCAGGGTGAACATCGATGTCGCCCTTACCTTGGTCCATCGCCTGGAAAATCGTAGCGTTATTGCCGGGTACATACTCGACTGTGCCTCCGATCCTCATCTCGACAACCGCGCCTAGAAGATGTGCGATTGCCTGAGCACCAGTCCAGGATGGGACTCCGATTTTTACCTCTTCAGCCGCAGCGGCGGGCAGGGCCAAGAGGCCCAGCGAGACTGACACTGTCAGGGATTTCATGCTTATATTCATAGTAACTCTCCTGCTGGTAAGTTGAATTCTTATGCGCGCGCCCGCTTTCGTTGCGGGTCTATGAATGGAATTTCTGTGACTTTCGCACCAAGGCGTTTCATGCGCCCGTCAAGCTGCCCGATTTCCAGCCTATTTTCAGTTTTCGAGTGTTCCACCGAAAGGCGTGCGATCGCGATACCGTGCTCAAGCAAAGGAGACTTGGTTGCAGAGGTAATCACCCCGACCTGTCTTTCTTTTGCAAATACCGCATCTCCATGCATGGGAATATCGTCGGATTCTAAAACTAAACCCTTGAGGACTTGTCGTGGGCTCTGCCTGTTACGCTCCAGTGCTGCCTTGCCGATGAACTCAGCTTTGGTCAGATCAACAGCAAAGCCCAGACCGGCCTCGAATGCGTCGATGCCTGGCGCAAATTCGGCATTTGCAGCCGCCAAGCCCGCTTCGATCCTGATGATCTCCAGGGCGGCTGACCCCATCGGGGTAATCCCGAAATCTTCACCCGCCTCCATGATTGCGTCCCAAAGGGCGACAGCATCGGCCTTTGAGCAGAAAATCTCGTATCCAAGCTCCCCAGTGTAGCCAGAGCGGGACAGCATAAAAGGCGCCCCTTCGCGACCATTTAGTCGGGCAACAGTACAGCCAAACCATTTTAGCTGCTCAAGGGAGGGCACATGTGGTTGCGTGAAAACGATTTTACGCAGTACATTTCGGGAATTAGGCCCTTGCAACGCCAGGTTTGGCAGCGAATTCCGCAGATCATGGATTCGCACCTGAAACCCGCGTTCCTCCGCCAAGGACTGCAATGCTCGTCCGCTCTCTTCGGTGCCACAACACCAGCGGAACAGGTCATTTGCGAGCCGGAACAAAGTGCCGTCATCTATTACCGCGCCGGTATCATCACACATCAGCGTATAAGCCCCGCGCCACACCGGTAGCTTGGCAACATTGCGTGTCGTTGCAAGCTGCAACAATTTCTCAGCGTCTGGCCCAATGATGTCGAATTTGCGCAACCCGCTCATGTCCTGCAAAGTTACCGCTTCTCTGCAGGCCCAGTACTCGCCCAATGTTCCATATGACGGAAAACTAACAGGTGCCCACAAGTCCCGTGCAGGCGCAAAATGTTGGGTCAGTGGCTCCAGACGTTCGTGAAAAGCCGATTCCTGACTAATGGACATGGGGGCATCTTCCTTTTCCCGGTAGGCGACCGCACGGCGGATCGGTGTGTCTGGATGGTAGATCCGCACGTGCACATCTGTGGGATTCCAGCCATTTATCGGGTCAATGTCGTCTGGGCACGCCGTGGAAGCGCATACCAAGTCTTCCATTGCCCGCATTGCGACGTAATCGCCTGGGCGCGAATAGCTTTCATCTACCAGCAGTTCGTGGGAATTTTGATCAATCCAAGTATTCCAGAAGAAATTAACTGCAGGCCAGGCCGCGCGGCGTCTAACTCCATATTGCGCCAGTGTTTCAGAAATGTTGTCAGAACAGTTGACATGGCCTGGAAAACCTCGCTCAGCGTATCCCCGTGCGGTGCAAGCCAACCCGTAAGTATCGTGTCGTCCGCAAGTGTCATGAACGACATTTAGAAGCGGGTTCATGTCACTATCGAAAAACTTGTCGAGCATACCAGGGCCAGGATAAGCGCGCCGGACCAAAGACCGAGTTGCGGTACTGTCGATCAGCCATTCCTCACCTTTTTCGAGTTTATCTGCTCGCATTGCGATAAAGTCCGAGCATTGTTGGCCCTCGACATCAATGATTTGGACTATTTCGCCTTGCTTAACTTCATATGACAATCCAGTGCCGCGCTTTACGGTGAATTCTTTTCGCACATCACCCAGGGGTTCGGGCAATATCGAACTACTGGCATTTGCCATTTGATGAGAGATACTGACTGATCCGCCTCTGGACCCGGTTGCCAGTTGATCACGATCCATAGCCCGCATGATCCAAGCAGAAATTGTAGCACTGGCTTTTAGAACGATCAGATCATCGTTTTCAGGAAGGTAAGCGATACCAATCTCGGATTCTGGTTTACCTCCCTGAGCTGCAATCCAATTGATCAGTTTTTCGCCATCTACTTTGGAGAAATCCAAAACTCCTGCTTTAATAAGCGCTAGCGACACAAGCGCATCTCCGCCCACTTCGTCAAAAGCAATGACTTGCAGTTGGTTTTTAGGCCAATTGCCTGTCACCGACAGAAGATCACCTGGTCGCATGATAACATTCAGTACTTCGCGCGGACCTAGCGTATATGTTTTTCCGTGCGACGGCTTCTGAAACCCTGGGTAAAAGCGTCCAGGCGTCATGTAACCGCTATTGCTGAACTCATGTAGTATCGAATAATCGCGCATCGTATTCCAAAGTGAGTCGCTTATTGTAACTAGTTACATTATCTTGATGAAACTAGTTACATGTGTCAAGTTAACTGTCGCGAGATCGAGGATATCCAAGGAATTCAAAGGAATTGACCGAGCAGAAAAATAAGAAGCGCGCGAACCTTCGGGATGTTGCCAAGGCAGCAGATGTTTCTGTTGCGACGGTGTCGCGCGTACTGAATTCTCCGAAAACCGTGTCTGAAGACACACGCCGACGTGTGCTTGATGTTATTTCGAAGCTGCATTTTGTACCAAGTGCTGCAGCCCGTGCGATCAATTCCGGGAGAACCCGAGTCGTTGGGGCCATGGTTCCAACTTTGGACAACGCAATATTCTCAAAATTTCTAGCGGCGCTTGAAAAAGGTTTGGCACTAAATGGTTTGTCACTCGTAGTCGCAACTACCAATGGCGACCCGGACATAGAAACGAATAAAGCGCAAGGTCTGGTTGATATTGGTGCAGAAGCACTGATTGTTTCCGGCATCACACACAGTCAAGACTTCGAAAAGATCATCGAACGGACACGCCTCCCCGTGATCGCCACCTCCTACTATGAAAGGGACCACCATTTTCCGACCATCGGTTATGATAACGCCGGCGCTTCTTGCACCGCTCTCAGTTTTCTTCTGTCTGCTGGGCATAGAAATATTGCCGTGATTCACGGGCCAACAAAAAACAACGATAGGACGCTGGCACGGCTTGATGGTTTGAAGAATCCGGATGTGAACCACACCCTGCAAATGTACGAAACGGAAATTTCAATAAAAGGTGGCTGCGTCGCAACACAGAATCTTCTTGCAGGGGACACGGCCTTTTCTGCAATTCTCTGTTTTTCCGATGTCTTGGCGATGGGCTCTCTTTTTGAATTGCAAAGAAAGCGGGTAAAAGTGCCTCATGAAATGTCAATTGTTGGCATCGACGATCTGCCCTCTTCATCCTGCACCTTTCCTGAAATCACGACCGTGCATTTGCCCGTCACACGGATGGGTGAAGCCACTGCCGCAGCGATAGTTGAGTGGTTGGAAAACCAAGCCGTTCCTAAATCGAAACTTCTTCAGGCTGAACTGATTGTGAGGAACTCCACACGAAAATTGGCATAGATTGGCTTCTTGTACTGAAAATAGACTGAAGCGGTGTTAAAATGTGTGTTTTTCATCTAAAAGCTGACGCAATGAACATATGACTGCCATTGGGCTACTTCCAGTGAAAGGATGCTTTGTCCGATCAACCGCCATTCGTTACCTGGCATTGAGCGCCTGGATTATTAGGTTCGCGACGGGCCGAACTCAAAAAGAATAGACGCCAAATCGACGGTTGCTTTGGGTTCGTAGCAGACTTCAGAGGCGACACAGCAACTCGTGATATAGTCCCTTGTCAACGCCGGCTTGACGGTGTGTGCGGACATGGTGGATCGGATGGTAAGTCATAGAAACGCTACACTTACCTGCCATTCGCGCACTTTGCCAGTTTGGAACAAAGGGCTTGTCGTCAGTCAGAAACGGCCTTCTGCAGAAGCTCATTCTCCTTCTGCAAACGCTTGAGTTCCTTTCGTTGATCGGCTCCCATCCCACCATATTGCTTACGCCACCGGTAGTAGGTTTGTTCCGTTATGCGAACCTCGCAGATCGCATCTGCACGCATCATTCCCTAACCAACAAGCACATCAACTTGTCGCAGTTTCTGATCTATTTCCTCTGCCTCGTGTCTCTTGATCGAAATTCTCGATCCTCCGCTTTTCAATCATAACGGTGGTTCAAATCAAATGGGGTATTCCATTGTCAGCTATGCATATCCGCATCTATGATGGCGCGGATCCGTTGCAAATCCTCAAGTTCGATGCCGGTGATCTCGTCATAAAGGTTGCGAAACTCGAGCTCATCCATCAAAAACTCAATCTTAGCTTGGTGCCAGGCAACAGCTTTTTCGTGTAGCTGCGCAATCTGGGGAATGGCTAGCAACGCTTCCATCGCCACTGACAATCTGGCCAGGTTGCGTTGGATAGTGACGTCCTGATACTGGTTCCAATCCATCCGTATCCAATAGTTGCGCCCGACAGTGCGATCCACATGCAGGGCCCGTCCACGCTGGCGCTTGACCAAGAAAGACTGCGCAGATCTTAGTGCGTAGTGGTTTAGCTGGACCAGCTCATAGCCGATGGTCTTGATATCGGACCTCCAGCCATTCTTTGCCACTTTGTGCGTGATATCCTGACCCGATCCATTGACCCATAGCACCTGTTCGGCTTTTGCTTCTTTCAGCTTATTTGGCCGGTGACAGCTTAGTTTACGATAGGCACGAATATTCCTGGTGGCGGTCTTGAAGCCCCAAGCGGTATGCGGTTTGGGCAGATATGACGGAGCGCATCGGTCAAATTGCGCAATGACCGGCCTGTCCTCGTAGGTCTTTATCCCGGCCGACCCAAATTGCCGCCAGGTCATGGCAATATTGCTGACCCCCTCGGGCAGGCGCTTATAAAGTTCCGGCAGTGTCCCGTTACCAAAGCGGATGTTGATAAACTCATCCACATCAATATGGATAACCCAATCGGCACGTTTGACCACCTTGAGCTTTGCAGACTGGTTCAGAGCCCACTGTTGCGGGGAATTGCCCTTCCATTTGTTGTTGTCGACATGCGTGACCAGACCGGTTTTGGCCAGCGCATCCAGCATCAGATCCGTGCCATCCTCGCAGCCATTGGTATAGATAACAAAGTGATGCACACCGATCGATTGGTGGTATGCAATCCATTCCAATAGGAAAGGGCCTTCGTTTTTCATGCAACCGATCAGCACCGTGCCGCTGGTACCCTCTGGCGGCCTGAGGTCCACCGGCACCGTGTCACCCATGGGTCGACTTTCGTCAAAACTTGTCAGGTCATTGCGCGGCAAGAAGCGACGGGCAAATGGCGGCACTTCTTTTAGAGTGGATTCTTCTTTTGCAGAGGAGGCCAGGGTAGAGAATGCAGGAGGCTGCGCAGTCAGATCATCTGGCCATTCAATCCGGTTAACTATCGCATCGGCACCAAATTGTGTGGCCCAAATTCTGGCGCGATCAGATCCTGAATCAAGATCAGTCAAAATCAGGATGTCGGCCGCCAATTGCCCCAAAACTTCGTGGACTCGACCAACAGAGACTTCCGTGGTGAGGTTTTCTGCTAGCCCTGGCATGGCCAAAAGCATGAACCGCGGTCGCTCATTAGCAATCGCACTGGCGAGTGCGGGCAAAAAATCGGGCGGCTCGGCCTTTGCACGTCTTCGCCGTGTAATCTGCGCAAACGTAACCAGTTGCTGCTGCAAATCCGCATTATCGATACTCAAAACAGACGCAACCCCATTGGCTTGGCGCGCCTGATCCCGAGCTGTGTCGCGTATATCCAGGATTAGCTGCATTAGTCAGCGGGCTCTTGATGGATGGGAACCAGCTGGTCGCCAAGGGCTTTTTCCAGTTTTCGGATGGTTCGCCGCCGCTGCCGCCAGAACATTTCTTCCCAGGCCAGATCAGGTGAGACAAATCCTGCATCGGCAAGCATTTTATGCAATCTGGACATGTCAAGCTCTCCAAGTGAATGGCGGTTGGGGCGACCGCGCGAAGCCAATACCCAATCAGTGCGAATGGCATTGGCGACAAAAGGCTCTTGCCCGCAAAAGGCCGCTAGCTGAGCTGAGATATTGTGATGCACCGAAGAAGTGCGGCGCGGGATCATTGCAACCTGCTGATCTGGACGGCCTACCAGAGCAAAAAGATGCAGTGCCGACCCGTCTAGTGCAACGATCTGACGGGCGGCTTTGTAACGCGCGATCTGCTTTTCCATCGGGTGTTGTTCCGGATAGAAAATCTCGTAACCGTTCTGGCGCAAATTCTCTTCGAGAAACTCTTCTCCGATAACGCCACCCCGCCGTATTCCAAGACCTGCGCGCGAGATATAAAGCCGCTCCGGTCCATCAGGGGGAACGTCGGCGCCAAAATTTTGATGGATCAAGGCACGATATTCAGGCGTTCCCGCCACAATCGGGCCCAGCCCAAACCCCTGACCGGGCACCTGCAGATGTTCTACCTGAGTTGGCTCGGTCACCACTTTGATTGGCAGATCAATACCCAGAAGCGCAAAAAAACTATGCTGCATGGGGCGTGTTTCACCCCCATTGGCGGGTCGCTTGGGGGTAAAGAGGACCCCATCAATATCCTTCGCGATTGCCGGCAGCGGCCAAAGACGTGCGGTGCTTTCAGCCAGGAAATGACCAAAGTGTACCCATAACAGCCCGGCATAAAGCCAGCGACCCGACAATTGCGGCAAAGGGTCTGTTGGCGATACCGGTTGGGTGGTCATGGCACGCTTTCCCCGCCAAAGCGCCCCATGCGCGCAATATTCCCGGTCTTCAGTCAGAACACCGGCTTCCTGCACCGTATCGGAGACTGCGGGCGGAACCACAATAGCCCGCTCAAGTGCAACAAGTTCACGTGACCATCCTTGATCAGGCTGAGGAGGTTGGTTCAGATCATTATCGTTAAGCGTAGACATCTTTGTTCACACCCGGTCAGAGCGACCGGGTCGACAAAGACATGCTTTTAGTCGGTCTTCTGGTGTTAAAGGCCGGGATAGATGATCGGCGAATATCCTTGTGATCTGTAGCCAGCTTCTTTGACATTCGCCTATCCCATAAACTGGACCCCAGATTAATCCAAGATCTGTGTTCGGGCTTCATAACATTCGGCCCTATTCACCCCAGTATTCTGATATGGCCGTACCTGCGCCGCTGCAAGTAATCGTAGTGAAATTTCTACGCCAGAAAAAGTAAAGGCTCTGTCCGTAGGAAGACAATCGAATATGTTGAGAGTGTCGCAGTTTATCATCCTTGCCTGAAGCGACCGCCATTACTTTGATTGCCAAGTTGTTGCACGTTGTACTCAATACAGTGGCCGGTTGGGGAACTGTCTGCCGAACAACTTGGCACTACGGTGTTAGCAGATGACGCCTAGTGTTTTTGATTCCGATCGTCCGAAACTTGGACACATACTGGCGCTTCTGACTTGCCCAGACATTTTAATCTTGGTCAACAGACTTCAGCACATCCTGTGGCATCGCCTTAGAGGGATCGATGTCATGTTTCTTGCATAGCTTGGCGACCTGGCTGTTGGGATGCGGCAAAGGAAACCCACCATCCATATTGTATTTCTTGCGCATGCTTGAGCCGCCAATGTGATGAACCCCCAACGCGTTTTCATCGAGCGATATGCGGGAAAACCGCGGCCGGAAATAATTCAAGCGCATGGCCGTAGGTTCTTGGGAATAGAATGACTCGGGTGGCAGGGCGTGTTTAACTTCACCGTTTTTGCCCAAAAAATAAGAGATAGCCTGAGGCCCGAACGTATAAAATGGCAGCTGCGACAGGTTTTCCAACGGTACCGAGAAAGAGCCGTCTTCATTGGACTTGCCGATGGAAACATCAATATTTTTTTTCCACGGCCAGTCATTGGGGATCACGATCTCGGACCCGTTCATAAAGTCATGCATACCCTGCAATGTTGGAGAACTGTGCGGCAGCCGGAGAGCCGCATTGTTAAAATAGCGTTTCTCTTTTGCGAAAATATACGGAATGTCGGGGATCGGCTGCATACACAACATATCGCAATCCATCCAGATTTCGTCGGATTCCCGAAGCATGTTGATCCTGAAAAAATCCGACAACGGGGCATAAGCGCTGTTTCGCTTTTCGTTTCGCCATATTTTCAGGTGGTCAGGCAAAAAAATACGTGCATCCGCATTTTCAACGCCCGGTGGTGTGTTCGTGATTTCTTTCAAAGAGTACAACTTGACCTTATGGCCGTGATCCACAAAGCTTTTGAGGCAGAGTTGCTCGAAAAAAGTCAGACTGGATCCATGCCAAAACGATGAAATTACTGGAGAAATTTCCATGCTGGATCAATGCCCGTTATATTTTTCGCTTGCTCCGCATTAGCATGGCTCCGGTATTCGATCCACTGGTTTAATGATCCCGATACAAGCGCAATTGTGATGGTGACCCAACCGTCCAATATGAACTGTCTGTAGCGCAGGTCCGTTAGTCAGAATTCTCGCACCTTTGTGTTTCGCGAAAAAGAACGAGCGGTAACGATCAAACTTTAGGGGCTCGCAATAAGCAGTAATTGTTTGGTTACTTCAACTTTGGTCCAGTTTTCTCAGTCCTCCCCGACAAAGGTCGTAAGATCACCCAAACTGTCTTAAATCGGATCGTCCAATAAGACCTCAGGATGCTCTTGCTTAAGGCGGAAAATTCACCGATCAAGGTTGCCACAAATCCAGACTTACTGGGCAATAGAGGAAGCCGGTGACTCTAAAGACGTGCAATCAGCGATTTTGGCCCTTCCCAAACACAGGAATCCTTTGAAAATGGCCACCTGGGGTGTCGTTACCATGGTCAAAGAGCCGCCAGAGCTGGTGGCTATATTTGCTTCCTATTATGCGTCACTCGGCGCGCAAGAGATCTTTATCTTTCTGGATGGTGATGATCCGAAAGCGCGGCAACTTCTGGCTCAGATACCGAACTGTCGCGTTGAAGTGATGGATGACACGTTTTTTCGAAGAAACTGGGACTGTGCTTATCCAGAAAACAGTTTCAGACGCCAAAGGCTGATAGCGACAAAAGCCTATCGAGAAGCAAAAGTCGATTGGATGCTTTTCCTCGATGCGGACGAGTATCTGCAAGCCGATGATTTTGCACAAGAGCTTGCTGACCTGCCCTCGGATGTTGATACGATTTCAATTCCTAATGGCGAGCGTGTGTTTTCAACCGAGGACACCACACCCGGACTTTTTGGTGGTCTTATGCTGAAGCCTAAGCACACCCGCGGCTATGTCGCCCGAAGCTTATTCGGAGAAGAACGACTCAAATACAGCGACAGAGGATTTTGTGCGCATCGTTTCGGAAAAAGCGCCACCCGAACGGGGAAGAACATCAAGTTAGGTGTTCATGCGCCACAGCGGTGGAGAGGCAACATCAAGCGACATGTTTCTCAACAATCGGTCATTTGTCACTTTGACGGACTGACCGAAATTCACTGGATGCTCAAATTGCTGAGATATCATGATATGGGAACATATGAATCACCTAAGGGCAGCAACGATTTCCGCTATGAACAGGTCCAATTCCTGAAAAATTCATCTTCTTTGAATGCTGTTCAAGAGCTTCATGACATTATCCGAAAATACGACAAGGACACCGAAGAAAGACTAAGGGGTCATGGTCTTCTCGATGATGTGCAGGTCCGCCCTTTCCGGGGTTTGGATTCCTATTATCCTGACCACGAGTTTGACTTGTCGGTTGAGTGGTTCAACGATGTTCTGAAGATGAATATGTCGGACCTCTATGCGAGATTACCGACATGATGTTTGATGCAAATAGTCTGACCTTATGCAAAACATGCTCTACCGACCGCTCATCCTTGGAATGGAGCAAGAATGACCGAAACGAACCCTGATGTTGCGATCCAGTACCGTGGATTGAAGATACCTTCATCGCCATTTCTGGACGAAACGATTATAAATCTGATCGAGCAGGACAATTATGAAAGCTGGGAAATGGATGGCGCTTTGAGCGTCGTTCAACCTGAGGATCGTATTCTGGAAATGGGCGCCGGGCTGGGTATCGTGAGTGGTGTTGTCGCGCTCGAGAACAAACCAGAGGCTATTCTCAGTTTTGAAGCCAATCCAAATCTAATTCCACACATCCGTCGTTTACATGCCCTAAATGGGCTTTCAGACCGGATCGAAGTCCGGAATGCGATACTAAGCGCCAATCCAAAGGATCCCGACTCTATTCCGTTTCATATTGACGCTTCATATCTAGGGTCTTCAGTTTTTGATAATGAAGGTGAATCAACAACATCAGTGCGCGTAGCTAAAGCGGACTTCGAAGCGGTGAAACGAGAGTTCGCTCCGACGGTTCTTGTGATGGATATTGAGGGGGCGGAACTGGATTTCTTGAGGAATGCGGACCTGTCGGGCATTCGAGCCATTGTTATTGAATTCCATCGCCTCATTTATGGGCACAAAGGTGTCCGGGCCTGTAAAAGGATTCTTTCGAACGCGGGTTTTCTACGGCTGGACGATTTGTCCTGGAGGGTTGTTTGGACCTGCACACGAGATCTTGGCTGAACCGCGTCATTGAGACGAGCATTTTCGAACTATGCGAATTGGCCAAGGCAGTTGAGCGCCCTGAAATGAAACGTTTAGCCGACTTGTGACCTGAATTTGCCCATAGCAATTTATTCGTTGCAACTATGTGCATCTGCGGACGGGAACTTGTGACAGGACCTCAAAGAACTGTTTCTGCCTTCAATCTCGGATCGCGGGGCTGGGTCAACGACCACGATGTCGGCGCTGTATGTCCCTGTCTTATTGTGCCGTTTTCCGGTCATAGCATCTGGAAACACCACCATTTTGCGACACCGGCGACACCCCGAGTTAACTGCAAAGCTCAAAGCGAAGCCGCACCCATCATACGGTGTGCAACAAAACTGTTGACGAGACCTGATCTCATCAATAATCGGTAACCATCTGTTGGGGTGCCCCTCGGGGCTGAGATGCAGACATGCAAACCCATTGAACCTGACCCGGTTAGGACCGGCGGAGGAAACAGGCATACCGGGCGCCCCGTGTCACAACTCGTGTCACTTCGCAGGCTCTGGGTCTTTCCACGCACATCCTGACCATGACAACGAAGGATGTGCCATGGTTGCGACTGCATTGACGATTGCCGGTTCCGACAGTGGGGGCGGCGCGGGAATTCAGGCGGATCTCAAATCATTCGGCGCAATGGGCGTGTTCGGTTGCAGCGTGGTCACCGCGATAACCGCGCAGAATACCTGTGACGTGACCGCAGTACATCCGGTACCCGACAATGTGGTCGCGGCTCAGATCAAGGCGGTCCTAGACGACATCCGCATAGACGCCATCAAGATCGGAATGCTGGGCACGCCATCATTGGTTGAAACAGTGGCCCGTGCAACGGAAGGTTTTTCCGGACCTGTCGTCCTAGACCCCGTCATGGTGGCGAAATCCGGGGTCGCCCTGCTTGAAGATCAAGCGATTGCCGCGCTGAAGCGGTATCTTCTGCCGCGCGCTGACCTGCTGACACCGAACCTGCCCGAGGCGGATAAGCTGCTGGGACAAACCCATAAGGGCGACAGTGCCGGACTGGTTGCGCCGTTGCTAGCGCTAGGTCCTAAGGCGGTTCTAATCAAGGGCGGCCATGCCGATGGCATTGAGTGCCTTGATGTGCTGGCAAAGTCAGGGTTCGTTGTCACGCTGGGGGCACCGCGGATCGCGACCCGCAACACGCATGGTACTGGCTGCAGTTATTCCGCAGCAATTGCGGGCTGCCTTGCTCAGGGCATGGATCTTGAGACTGCGGTGCGGCGAGCGCATGGCTGGCTGCACGCTGCAATAAAACGTGCCGACGGGTTGGAGATTGGACAAGGACACGGCCCGGTGCATCATTTTCACGAGATGTGGGCATGAGCGCTGTCACCATACTGGGTGCAGGGGTTGCCGGGCTTTGCGTTGCAGCCGAGCTGGTGTCACGCGGTGTTTCCGTACGGATGATCGACCCGGCAGGTCCCGTGAATACGCATTCCTGCAGCTGGTGGGCCGGTGGCATGTTGGCACCAGAATGCGAGGGCGCAGTCGCCGAACAGCCCGTTGTGGAACACGGGCGTAAAGCAGCGGATTGGTGGCAAAAGCAGGGGGCGCAGTTCGGTCAGGATGTGAACCGGAACGGTACCATGGTTGTCGCTCTGGGCCGGGATCAGAGCGAGCTGACGACGTTTGCACGGCGCGCCGAAGGCGTGGAATGGCTGGACCGTGAGGGCATCGCCCTCCATGAGCCACATCT
This sequence comes from Ruegeria sp. B11, assembly GCF_056539785.1. NCBI lineage: Bacteria > Pseudomonadati > Pseudomonadota > Alphaproteobacteria > Rhodobacterales > Roseobacteraceae > Ruegeria > Ruegeria sp. B11. Next base: position 634,666 of record NZ_JBQFVO010000002.1, read on the forward strand.
GGCCGAGCAATTCGGCAAGGCGTTGTTCATCGCGAGTGAAGCGCATCTCAATCCCCGCCCGATGTTGACCGGGTTGCATGCGCAGCTGGTGGCCTCGGGCGTTGAGTTTCTGACCACAAGCGAAACGCTGGGTCAGGTCATCGACTGCCGTGGTCTGGCCGCGCAGGATCGGCTGAGCGATTTGCGCGGGGTAAAGGGTGAGATGCTCATCGTGCGCTGCCCGGATGTGTCGCTGTCGCGTCCCGTGCGGCTGCTGCATCCTCGTTTCCCGCTCTACATTGTACCGCGCGGCGATGGCGTATTCATGTTGGGCGCAACCCAGATCGAAAGTGGGCAGCGCACCCGCGCAAGCCTGCGATCCGTGATGGAACTAATGAATGCGGCCTATGCGCTGCACCCGGCATTTGGTGAGGCCGAGCTGCTGGAAATTGGCGTCGATGCCCGCCCGGCCTTTGCGGACAATCAGCCGCGCATCCGCCATTTCGAAGATCGCATCATGGTGAACGGGCTGTTCCGGCATGGCTATCTGCTTGCTCCGGCGTTGGCGGGGATGGTGGCAGATCTGGTGACCTGCGGCACGCAGCCCGCGCTTTGGTACGAGAACTGCGAAGGCACGAAAAGCGCGTATGAAACGCTGGGGAGAACCACATGAAACTGATGGTGAATGGTGAGGTCACCGAGGCCAAGGGCCCCAGCCTTGCCGATCTTCTGATCGAACTTGGCAAAGGCAACGACAAACTGGCCACGGCGGTGAACGAGGTGTTCGTTCCGGCATCAACACGTGCGGCGCACATGCTTTCCGATGGGGACCGGATCGAGCTGGTTTCGCCGCGGCAGGGGGGCTGACATGCCGGAATTCTACGGCAAGGAAATAGCGTCGCGCCTGATGTTGGGCACCGCGCAGTATCCGTCGCCCGCAGTGCTCGCCGATGCGTTTCGACGTTCGGGCGCAGGCATTGCCACGGTGTCGCTGCGTCGCGAGGCGGGTGGTGAAAGGGCCGGGCAGGATTTCTGGTCTCTGATCCGTAATTTGGGTGTCGAGGTGTTGCCAAATACCGCCGGGTGCTACTCAGTACGCGAAGCGGTCACTACGGCGCAGATGGCGCGCGAACTTTTCGAGACCAACTGGATCAAGCTTGAGGTGATCGGCCATGCCGACACTCTGCAGCCCGACCCGTTCGGCCTTGTGGAGGCGGCGCGCATCCTTGCCGACGATGGGTTCGACGTCTTCCCCTATTGCACCGAAGATCTGGTGCTGTGCGAGAAACTGATCGAGGCAGGCTGCCGGGTACTGATGCCCTGGGGTGCGCCGATCGGCACCGGATTGGGGCTGAATAATCTCTACGGCCTGCGCTCGGTCCGGGCTCATTTCCCCGAGGTGCCTCTGGTGGTCGATGCAGGGCTGGGTCTGCCGTCGCAGGCGGCACAGGCCATCGAAATCGGCTATGACGCGGTGCTGCTGAACACGGCGGTCGCTAAGGCAGGTGATCCGGCGGCGATGGCCGAAGCGTTTGCGCGCGCGGTCGAAGCGGGGGCTTTGGCATTCGGTGCCGATGCGATGGAACCACGCGACATGGCCGCGCCCTCGACCCCTGTTTTTGGAAAGGCCATGTTGTGATCTTGCCGTCGTTCTACCCGATCTTCGATGACATCTCATGGCTGCGCCGAATGCTGCCGCTCGGGGTGCGGTTGGTGCAGCTGCGCATCAAGGAACATCCCCTGGATGCGGTGCGCGCGCAGTTGGCGGAGGCGCGGGATTTGTGCCGCGACCACGGCGCTCTGTTGGTGGTCAATGACTATTGGGAACTGGCGATTGAGCTAGACTGCGACTGGGTGCACCTAGGGCAGGAAGATCTGGATACCGCTGACCTTGACGCGATCCGAGCTGCTGGATTGAAACTTGGAGTCTCAACCCATGACGAAGCAGAGCTTAAGCGTGCGCTGGCTTTGCGGCCTGACTATGTGGCACTCGGGCCCGTTCATCCGACCATTCTTAAAAAGATGAAATGGCACCAGCAGGGTGTCGAAAAGCTGACCGACTGGAAGGCGCGGATCGGACCTATTCCGCTTGTGGCGATAGGTGGCATGTCGGTCGAGCGCGCGCAGGGTGCGTTCGCCGCCGGGGCCGACATCGTGTCCGCCGTGACCGACATCACCTTGAAGGACGACCCAGAAGCCCGTGTACGCGAATGGCTAAGGATCTGCCTATGAGCCGCTATGCACGCCAGATTGCTGTACTTGGCTTTGGCGCGTCGGGGCAGGAAAACCTGCGCACCGCGCATGTACTGGTGATTGGCGCAGGAGGGCTTGCCGCACCAGTGCTGCAATATCTGGTCGGGGCCGGTGTGGGACGTATCCGTTTGGTTGATGCTGACAAGATCAGCCTGTCGAACCTGCACCGCCAAACGCTGTTCCGTGAACGCGACATAGGGCAATCCAAAGTGCAGGTGGCAGCACGTGAAATGATGGCGCTGAATGATGAGGTGCGGATCGAACCGGTCGAAACCCGCTTTGATCCGGCCAATGCCTCGCAACTTTGTCAGGGCATCAATCTGGTGCTGGATTGTGCCGACAGTTTTGCCGCCAGCTATGTGGCCTCGGATGTTTGCCTTGATGCCGATTTGCCGCTGATCAGCGCCAGCGTGGTGGGCTCGGAGGGCTATGTCGGGGGCTTCTGCCACAAGGCTCCGGGTCTGCGCGCGCTGTTCCCGGATCTGCCTGCAAGGCTGGGTTCCTGTGACGCCGATGGCGTGCTTGGCCCGACGGTGGGTATGATCGGCAGTCTGCAAGCGCAGATCGCGGTTGCGGTGCTGAGCGGGGACCTTACGCCAATGGGGCGTCTGGTGACCTATGAGGCCACCAGCATGCGCTTTGGCGGTTTTCGCTTTGACGGCGCGCCGGATCCCGCACCAGAGCCGGACTTCATAGCGCAAGAGATGCTTCGGGCCGACGATCTGGTAATCGACCTACGCGCCGCAGATGAAACTGGCCCGGAGCTGGCCGGGGCTCAGCGCCTCAGTGTCGATGAAATCGATCCGCGTGACCCCCTTTTGCAAAACAACAGACGCCTCATCCTTGCCTGCCGTTCCGGTCTTCGGGCCTGGCAGGCGGCGATGCGGATTTCCACGAAAAACGGGCCCGAAATCAAACTTCTGGCCCTAGGTGACAACAACTGAAACGAGGAAACCGAATTGAAACATTTTCTGACCGTAGCGGCGATGCTGATGGCTACACCGGCGCTGGCACAAGACAAGATGACTCTGCTGCTGGATTGGTTCGTGAACCCTGATCACGGTCCGATCATCGTGGCGCAGCAAAAGGGTTATTTCGCAGACCAGAATCTTGAGGTCGAGATTGTGCCGCCTGCTGATCCCTCGGCCCCACCGAAACTGGTGGCCGCTGGGCAGGGTGACATCGCCGTGAGCTACCAACCAAACCAGCACCTACAGGTAGCCGAAGGTCTGCCGCTGATGCGTGTCGGCACGTTAGTGGCGACACCACTCAGCTGCCTTTTGACGCTGAAGGACGGCCCAATCCAGGAAATCAGCCAGCTAAAGGGCGGCAAGATCGGGTTCTCAGTTGCCGGCGTAGAAGAAGCGGTGCTGAGTGCCATGCTGGGCAAGCACGGTGTCGCGCTGAACGAGATCGAAATGATCAACGTCAACTTCTCGCTCAGCCCGTCGGTCATGTCCGGACAGGTCGATGCGGTGATCGGTGCCTATCGCAATTTTGAGCTGAACCAGATGGAAATCGAAGGCATCGAAGGCCGATGCTTCTATGTCGAAGAAGAAGGCGTGCCGACATATGACGAGCTGATCTATGTCGCCAACCCCGAGCTGATGGACAAGGACAAGGTGCGCCGCTTCCTGCGCGCCACCGAGCTGGCCACGCAATACATCGTCAACAACCCGGATGAAAGCTGGGAGGTTTTCAAAAGCTACGCGGAAGAGCTGGACGACGAGCTGAATGCAAAGGCCTGGGTCGACACCCTACCCCGCTTTGCCTTGCGTCCTGAGGCGCTGGACGAAGGCCGCTATATCCGCTTCGAGGAATTTCTGGCCAGAAGCGGCCTGGTCGAGGGCACCCGCCCAGTATCGAAAATCGCGGTCGATCTGGGGGCACAATGAACTACGGTACCTCATTTGAGGCGTGGCGAGCGGCGGCCGGGGAAACCTGGCCTGCCTATACCCGCCACGAATTCGTGCGGGGCATGGGTGATGGAACCCTCCCGCGCGCAGCGTTTCTGCACTATCTCAAGCAGGATTATGTCTTTCTGATCCATTTCGCCCGCGCTTGGGCGCTGGTGGTGACCAAGGCCGAGACCGTCGCGGATATGCGCCTCGCCGCGGGGACCGTGAATGCACTGATCAATGGCGAGCTTGCCCTGCATATCGGCATCTGTGCCAAGGCTGGGATTTCCGAGGAAGAACTTATTGCAACGCAAGAGCGTCAGGCTAATCTTGCCTATACACGCTATGTGCTGGATGCCGGGCATTCAGGGGATATGCTTGATCTGCTGGCCACACTGGCCCCCTGCGTCATGGGCTATGGTGTGATCGGGGCGGAGCTTTCGGCGACAAAGACGTCGGAAACCTATGCCGATTGGATCAACACTTATGGCGGGGAAGATTACCAACAGGTCTGCTGCGATGTTGGCGCGCTGATCGATGGCGTGGTAGCGCGGCGCATCGGGGATGACCCGCAAAACTGCCCACGTTGGGCAAATCTTTGCGACCGCTTCCACAAGGCGACCGAGCTTGAGGTCGGCTTTTGGGGCATGGCATCGCAGCCATGAGCCCGGCCCCCGCCCTATATCTGCGCGGATCACTGTCGATTGGCGACACATCCATCGCGCGCGGCATTGATCTGCGACTTGATGCAGGGCGGTGGACCTGTCTTCTGGGGGCCAGTGGTGTGGGCAAATCCACAGTGCTCAAGCTGCTGGCCGGACTGGGAGACCATGTTTCTTTGGACGGTGAAATCTGGGCCTCGGACGGTGGCGCGCTGGCCGGGCGGGTGGCCTTAATGGCGCAGAGTGATTTGTTGCTGCCTTGGCTATCAGCGCTCGACAATGTGGCAATAGGGGCACGATTGCGCGGCGAGAAATTCGATCGGGGCCGGGCCGAGCAGGTACTGGAGCAAGTTGGGCTAGGCACACATCTGGGCAAGAAACCGGGAAAGCTCTCCGGTGGGCAAAGACAGCGCGTGGCCTTGGCCCGAACCCTGATGGAAGACCGCCCCATTGTGTTGCTGGACGAACCATTTTCAGCCCTTGATGCCCTGACTCGGGTGCATATGCAGGACCTCACCGCACATCTGCTGAAGGGACGTACGGTGCTGCTTATCACCCATGACCCGGCCGAAGTGGCGCGGCTGGGGCAGAACATCATGATCATGACGCGCGACGGGCTGCACCCGGTCGAAACTCCAATGGGCAGCATCCCGCGCCCTGTTGATGATCCGGGTGTGCTGGGCATCCAGGCCGCGCTGCTTCAACAACTCAGGACGAACAGATGAGCGCAAGCGAAACTCTCAGGGCGCTGAACCAGGACAACTGGACAGCGGCCACGACACATGACTTTACCAATGCGCTGGCAACCGGAATGCTCGATCACGACAAAATGGCTGGCTATTTACAGCAGGATTACCTTTTCGTGGAAGGCTTTGTGCGGCTGCTGGCCTCAGCAGTGGCGCATGCACCCAACCTCGCCGATGCTGTGCCGGGCGCACAGTTTCTAGGTCAGATCTGCGGGCCGGAGAACACCTATTTTTTGCGTGCATTCAGCGCGCTGGATGTGCCGCAGGCAAGCGAAGCCGCACCCGAAACACTGGCGTTTCAAGCCCTGATGGACGAGGCTCGTGCATCAGGGCGTTATGAGCGGATGCTGGCGGTGTTGGTGGTCGCGGAATGGGTCTATCTGGATTGGGCTAGCCCGGTCGAAAACCGCGCCGATAATCTGCCGTTCTGGCTGGGTGAATGGATCACCCTGCACTCCGGCGACGGGTTCGAAAGTGTGGTGGCCTATCTGCGTGAGCAATTGGATGCGATCTGGCCGACCCTTTCGGACCAGGCGCAAACCGAGGTTGCCGCCACCTTCGAAAAAGCCGTGGCCCTAGAGCGCGCCTTTTTCGATGCCGCATGGGCAGGATTCCCGGTTGCCCGATGACAGGTTGGTCCGCAGGAATCGCTGCAGTCGCAGTGGCAGTGTCGCTTTGGCAACTGGTGGTCTGGGCCACCGGCTTGCCGCGTTTTATCTTGCCTCCGCCAGCGCTGGTTTCCGAAACCATTTGGAACAGCCGCAACCTTCTGCTGGAGCATGGGCTGGTCACCGCGACCGAAGTGCTGATCGGGCTGGCCCTTGGCGCAGTGCTGGGCGGGCTGTCGGCCATCGGCCTTGCCGCCTCACCGCTAGCACGCGCGCTGGTGCGACCGATTTTGGTGTTTTCCCAGACCATCCCCGTCTTTGCCCTCGCACCGATTCTGACCCTGTGGCTTGGCTTCGGGCTCGAGGCTAAGATCGCTATGGCTCTGCTGATCATTTATTTCCCGGTCACTTCGTCTTTCTTTGATGCACTGATGCGCAGTAATCGCGACTGGCTGGATCTGGCTCGGGTCATGGGGGCGTCGCCCGCCCGAGTAATGTGGCACATCCGTATTCCATCTGCTCTGCCCGGATTTGCCAGCGGCCTGCGTCTGGCTGCTGTCTATGCTCCCATCGGTGCCGTCATTGGTGAATGGGTCGGAGCGTCGCGTGGGCTGGGATATCTGATGTTGCTGGCCAATGGACGTGCCAAAACGGACCTGATGTTCGCCGCTCTGATCGTGTTGGCGGTACTTACCATCATCCTGCACACAACGGTCAACGCCCTGTGCAATCGGTACCTGGATCAGCGTGATCGGATATGAACAAAGTACTGACCATAAGTATACGCGAACGCGGAGATCGACTTTAATCGTGCCACCAGCTGTGATGAAAAAGCTCAAAGCTAGAGTACATTGATTTCCAGAGCGCCATGTTAAACAAAGCTAGTTGGTCGAGCGGCGAACACAGAGTGTGCCGCAGTCACTTGTCCAAGAGTCCTACGGTAAGGATCAACTTGAATTAAGCCGAACCAGACCGCGTAGCGTCATGGTCTGAAAGTGGTTTATCATTGCCAGTGGCCACTACTTCCGCTGGTCAGGCCTCCGCAGCCAGAGAAGCCGAATGGTTTCCGTAATTTTTGCAACGCGGATCACATAGTGAACGCCCCACACACCAAAAGCCTGTTTGGTTGACAGATCCTGATTCCTCAGAAGATTTGTTAACGTCTTGAAGGAAGGGATCAATTTCTGCACAGGCGGGATGTAATTTACGATGCCGCGCTTGGCATTGCGGCGTAGCCTAGCCCCCTCAATACGACGGGCTTTGGTGATGTGATCCTCAAGACTGTCGCGCGCCGGATGACGAACGATGGCGTCTTCGGCAAACACAATCGCTTCGCCCGCAGATTGAGCACGATCATTCCATTCCATGTCCCCGCCGGACAACACCGTGTCGTTGAACCGACCGATGCGATCCATAAGCTCCCGCCGTACGATCAGATTGGCCGTAACCGCGCGCCCCCGTTCCACCCATTTTTTTTGCTCTAACCCCAAATGAACATCATAGAGTTCGGTCGTCTTCCAATCCTGCCCGTTCGGGATCAGCACAACATTGCCGCCAAAGCGATTAACCTCGGGGTGGTCTTCGGCTATTTTCAACCCGGCCTCTAGATAGAGCGGGTCAGGCTGACAATCGGAGTCGGTGAAAAACAGCAGCTCCGAGGCGGCTTCTTCGATTCCTCGGTTGCGCGCTGCGTATGAGCCGGGTTTTGCCTCACTTAGAATGCGGGCGTTGGCGGGCAGGCGAAACCCGTTGGGCATGGGGTCGGTCGGGTCATTGTTGACTGCAAGTATCTCGAACTGGTTTGTGTTCAGTGTCTGAGAGGCGAGCCCATCCAGACAAAGCTGCAATTGGTCCCAGCTTTGATAGGTCGGGATGATCACTGACGCGCTCAGGGACGAACGCGCCGGTGTAATGTCAGGCCGTTGGATCACGTCGGGATCATTCGGCATTGACGGCGTTCGAGTACTGATGGTCATACAGGGTTTTGAATGGCCCCGGTTTCTTCAGCAACTGTTGGGCGCTGCCCTGCTCAAGAACTTCACCAGCCTCAATCACCACGATCTTGTCCGCATGCATGATGGTTGAAAGCCTGTGAGCCACGATGATTGTCGTACGCCCTTCGGTCAGGCGGCCCAAGGCTTCCTGAACCAGATGTTCCGACCGCGAGTCCAGCGCACTAGTTGGTTCGTCCAGCAGCAGGATCGGGCTGTCGCGCAGAAGCGCGCGCGCGATCGCAAGGCGCTGTTTTTGACCACCGGACAGGAAGGCACCATTTTCACCAACCAGAGTGTCAAAGCCTTTCTCAAGCGACATGATGAAGTCATAGGCATTCGCGGCCTTGGCAGCCTCGATCACGTCGTCTTGCGAGGCACCCTCACGGCCAAAACGGATGTTGTCGGCGATTGAGGCCGAAAACAGAAACGTCTCTTGCCCGACGAACGACATGTTCTGGCGCAGTGATTTGAACGAGGCGTACTTGATATCCTGACCATCGATCGATACCGAACCACTGCTCGGGTCATAAAGGCGCAGGGCCAAATTCAAAATGGTCGACTTGCCGCCGCCGGACAGACCAACCAGAGCGGTGGTCTTGCCAGCTTCGAACGTCAACGAAAGCCCTTTCAGGATCGGATCGCGACGACGGTAGCCGAAAGTGACGGCGTCGAACACCACCTCTCGCGGACCATCAGGCAGGCTTTTGGGATTGGCCTCTTCCGGCAGAGTTTCAGGCTCGTCCAACATATTGAACAACATCTGCACCCGGCGCAGACCCAGCTCCATCTTCACCCGCACCTTCGTCAGGCGCTTCGCGGGCTCATAGGCCATCATCACAGCGGTCACGAACGACATCAGTTCACCCGGAGTGGACGCTGCAGCGCCAAACAGCTTACCAGCGCTCAACCCGATGACCGAGGCAATTGCAAACCCGGCCAGGATATCCGTCAGCGGGCTCGTCGCAGCTTGCAAACGCGCAAGCTTGTTGCGGCGCTTCTCAACGCTTTTCACCGCCGAATTCATTTCGAGGGCCATGCGCTCTTCCAATCCGAAGGACTTGACCACACGTATACCAGCCGAGGTTTCTTGAATGACCTTCATGATCGCGCCCATCGATTGCAGCTCCATATCCGCAATCTCTCGCACTTTGCGAAGCAGCATGCGAACACCCAAGATCGCCAAAGGGCCGACGATAAGCGTAAACAAAGACAAGATCGGTTGCTGGTAGAACATCACGGCCAAAAGACCAATCAATGTAAGCATATCGCGCACCGCCGTGGTCACCATGATCTCGATCACCGTGCGCGCAGCCTGGGCGGTTTGTGTCACCTTCAACAACAGATCCGAGCTTTCGGTCAAATTGAAGAATGACACCCCTTGCCGCAAAAGTTTGTCGTAAAGCTTGATCTGCTGTTTCGAGACGATCCGGTTACCGGCACGGGTCAGAGCCACAATCTGGACGTAAGTCGCAATCCCTTTGACCAGGAAGATCGAGAATACAGCCATCGAAACGCCGAAAATCTTGGCTGAGTTTTCACTGTCAAACAGCGAATCCACCACATCACGCATGATAAAGGCGATACCTGCAGTGGTTGCCGCAACAAATACCATCGCGATGATCGCGATTGTATAAGGGACCGCTTGCTCGCGCATATTTTCGGAGAGCAGTCGCCACAGGACGGAATCACTCAATACGGCCGCAAATTTTGATTTGATCTTTTGCAATGCACATGTCCACTGTGATCAGGATCGAGCTATGTCACATCTGACGCGCTCATAAACAGTTTCCGCTAGATAGTCGCCTGTTGCCAGTTGAGCAAGCCCGCGCCCTATTCTGCCGCTTCAATGCGAATTGTTCGAACCGAAGGGTCTACACGTGAATAAGCGGCCAAAACCCTCCCCGACCATTTCTGTGCAATGTAATCCGCCATAAAACGCGTTGGTGCAATCAGAGTCGCCAGGCCCCCTGCCCTTTCGGCTTCGTTCAGATGCTTGAACCAACTGGACCAAAGTTCTGGGTCACGCTCATGTAGGATCGATTGAACCTGTGCCCAAACGTCTTCACCCTGCGGCGGCGGGATCGATGGCTTTGACTGAAATGGCACAACATTGGTATCGCGCTCTGGCTTCTGCTGCATTCGTTCCTGGAAATCCGTTCCGATCACGGGCCAGGCTTCCATTGTGTCCAGCATGATCTGCTTGAGGTCGAGTTCATAAACCGCAACCCGACCCCGAGCGGCGGGTCGTTTGACCGCAATCCAGCCTGCGCTGCGCAGCTTAGCCATCTCACGTTTAACTGTGCGTTCGTTCACGGACCACAACCGAGCGATCTCTTCCCGGCCGATCGACAGTTCATTGGAGCGCCAGTTATAGCGCGTGGTAATTAATGTCATGATGCGAAGAACACTGCGATGACGATGCTTGTCACCTGATAAGGCGTGAACGGCGAGCGCCGACAAGATATCGTACTTCAGTGCAGGCGCATTTCGCCCGACCGGTTTCGCCACCCGCATCCGTTTCCTCACCGCTCTTTTTTGCCTCATGCGGGTTGATCCCGCCGTAATCGCGCCGTTTCCCAACGCTTTTCGTGATTGTTCACTGATTAGCGTCCAATACTTCGATTCTGTCAAGAGTTCGTTGAGATCACGCTATTTGATAGGTGCTATTAGCTATCAAAAAATAGAAGAAATAGGTGAAGTTATGGTGATGGGGGACATATTGGGTGTCCCCTTATGGAGCAACAATGTCCCCCTATATGCCGTATTTGCTTGAGATGTGTCCCCCTAAATCTGGCAGGATATCCGAAGTAAGGACGATTGCAGAGAGCAGCAGCGTTCCGAATCGGTCAGCACTAGATACGGCCATATTTTCTTACCCGTGGGTAACATCACAACCTTACAATATTTTCTTTTGCCAAATATGCAAATCGGGCGTAAATAACAAAAGAGAGAAAAATAACGTCCAGAAGAATGAGAACTGAGGCATGTACACGCACGAAGACCTGAATGCATTGCGCACCCAGTCCCTGAAATTGCAGGGCTGGATTCGCCAGCAGACTTTCAGCCCTGAGATGGAGAAGACGCTAAGGCGGTTCTCAAGCTGGGAGGTGTCCGAACTGATCTTTAAGGTGAACCAATCGACTTTCCGAGGAAAGCTGGCCGCCGATCCTTCATTGCCGGGAGGCGAGGTCGAGCCTGATGGGCGGCAGCGTTGGTTTAGTCTGGAAGAGGTAAATGAGCTCAGGCGGCGGCTTAAGGTTAATCGCAAAGCGCTCACTCCTCCACGCCCTGCGGGCAAGCGGGCGGTTCGGGCCGCTGTTGCCAATTTCAAAGGGGGGGCCGGCAAGTCGACCGTGGCGTTGCATCTTGCGCACGCCGCTGCTCTGGACGGCTACCGAGTATTAGTGGTGGATTTTGACCCTCAGGCGACGCTCAGCCATTCGATGGGTCTGACCGATGTTGCTGAAGATTTCACCGTCTGGGGTATCATGGCGCGGGATCTAATCCGTGAAACCGAGCGCATGAATAACCGCCCTGCGGCTGCGGAGTCAGGAACCGCCCTGCCCCGCCGAGAATTACCACCTTCTATAACGGATATGGGCCTCGGCGAACTGCGCATTTCTGATTTTATCAAGCAGACCTCATGGTCAACGATTGATGCGATCCCTTCTTGCGCCAACGCTGCTTTCGTCGAATTCGCATCAGCACAATATCGGCACCTGAATCCTGAGTGGTCTTTTTTTGCAGCTGTGTCCCGCTATCTGGATCAAATACCGAATGATGCTTATGACCTGATCCTGTTCGATTGCCCGCCTGCGATAGGATACCAATCGATGAATGCGGTGTTCGCAGCAGACATGTTGTATATCCCGTCGGGGCCCGGATACTGGGAATACGATTCAACCACCTCATTCATTGGACAGTTGGCTGAAGCCCTCGAAGATCTGGCCTATGGTTTCGACAAGACCTTACCCACGGGTAAGATTGGTTTACCCAAGACATTCTGCGAAATTCGGTTTTTGCTTACGCGCTACGAACCGGGGAACCCACTGCACACAGCGATGTATGACGCATTCCGCAAAGTCTTTGGTGAGCACCTCGCCGAGCACCCGGTCGAGATGACGCGTGCGGTCGAGCAATCTGGTCGGTTCCTGAGTTCAGTTTATGAGATGGATTACCGTGAGATGACGAGGGAAACTTGGCGTCGCGCGCGTTCGACATTTGATAATGTTTATGATGAATTCCGGGGCGTCATGCTATCGGCCTGGGACAAGCTGGAGGATGACGTATGAGCCGAAAACGCAGAATGTTCGATATCGATATGCCAGCGATGGAAGAAATCCCGGTTGGCAAGGTTCCGGATAAAGCGCTTGAGAAAAGGCGCGGACCAATGGCTACTGCAATCTCCGAGAACGCTAATGCGCTACGCGACCAGCAAACTACCGAAGATGCAATCAGAGTCGAAAATGACAGGTTAGCGCACGAGCTTGTACGACTACGTTCAGAAGGGTATGTTACTGAACAGATCGCATTGGCGGATGTTGTTACCGAGCGCCTGACGCGCGACCGCAAGCCTGGCCCTGATCCTGAGTTGGATGAGTTGAAGGCTTCTATTCAGGATGTGGGTCTTTCGAACCCGATCCGGGTCGAGCGTCGCAACGATGGACGCTTTGAGTTAATTCAAGGAATGCGCAGATTATCGGCATTTCGCGCATTACTTGAGGAAACTGGCGACGCGCGATTTGCGACGATTCCGGCCGGTGTTTCTGACGTTGCAGAGCTGGATGATAGCTATCGTCGCATGGTCGATGAAAACCTGATCCGAAAGGATATCTCGTTTGCGGAAATGGGCGCGCTTGCGCGTGCCTATGCGCAAGACCCCGCCAATGATTGTCCGGATGTCGACAAAGCGGTTTCAACCTTGTTTAAATCTGCAAGCTATACCAAGCGCAGCTATATACGGGCGTTTGCGAGTTTGCTGGCCATGTTGGAAAAGGTTCTTATGCACCCAAACGACATTCCACGGAATGTGGGCGTTGAACTCAAACGAAAGCTCGACTCTGATCCTGGATTGATCCGACAAGTCAGTGCGGCTTTGGTGAGTGAACCAAATCGCGACAGCGTGCGCGAAGTGGCCATTCTTCGCGATTTTCTCACAATCGAAAATGCGACCGCCGCTAAGCCAAAGGCTGAAGCCGTAGGTAAACCACGCCGCGCGAAGACAACGTTTCAGGTAAGGGGCAGGGCAGGGATTGCAAAATGTTCTGCATCCAGCGGAAGGATCGAACTTCGCTATGATCTCGACTTTACCCGTGTCGATAGGGCTAAATTAGAACGTGCTGTGGCCACTTTGATCGAGGATCTGCGAGAAGAAGACGATCTTACCCACGGGTAAGACCGGCTTAGCGAGATAGATCCGAAGCGCGGCGCTGGTTAATTTCAGCGCCGTTTTTTTGCACAAACTGGACAGCTGTTTGAGTCAGAACCTCACGAGGTCATCTGAACCATTTGATCGTACCACCCGGACTCAAACGCTTGTTTTGTGCTTCGGACGGCTGCATTCCGAGCAGAGGCGATGACATCAAGTCCAGTTAATTAATATAAGGCGTCGCGCCGCATTGATGTTAAACTGGGGCAGGTGATCTGCAAATTATTTAGTTTGTCACGGCGGAACTGATGCACAGTCTATGGGATAGGGCAGGGACCACGCCACGGCCTCAATCTTCGTGCGCACCGCCGCTGCTTTTCATCAGGAGAACTATCTTGGCGTGCGGTAACATATTCATAGCACTTGAGCATACAACGGTGTGGCGGTGAGTACCTATCAATGATTGGTATGAACGTGCCGTGGCTTGCCAGAGAAAGCGCGGCGATCGGTTGAATGATCGACAATAGAGAGCATCGTGTGTGAGTAGTGCGCAAAATGTACTAATAACTACTATTATTAATTCTGTCGGTCTGCAGTTTCATGCAGTAAGAGAATGTGATTTCGGCGGCATTCTTCTTCGCAAGTTTCCTGGGCTGAACAGGCGGTGGTTCTGTCGTAAACTCTGCTCCCACTTGTCAGATCGAACGCAGCCCTGTTAACGCGGGCTGGGACGTGACAGGAGCAAACTGTGACGATCACTTTGAAAGGCGTGCATTTTCCAATATCAATGGTTGTCGGAGGATCGGCAGCGACCGCGCAAACAGCGGCATATGGTCAAGCGGATCTTCGAACAGTAGCGGGATGAGGGTGGTTACACCATCATCAAGGACTATGTTCGGGAGCATGGTCGACAGCATCGCGAGATGTTCTTACCGCTTGACCATGCATCCGGCTATGCTAAGGCCAATTTCGGCGAAGCAATGGTGGTGATCGGTGGCATTGAGCAGAAGGCTCACTTCATTGCCTTGGATCTGCCGTAAAGCGATGCCTGCTACATCCGCGCCTATCCTGCGGCGGCTGCCGAGGCCTGGATGGACGGGCACGTCCGTGCCTTTAGGTTCTTCGGGGCCGTTCCGCGGTCGATCCTTTACGATAACGACCGGTGCCTTGTAGCAAAGATCGAGCCCGACGGAACTCGCAGGCGTGCGCGGCTGTTAAGCGAAATGCTGTCCCACTACGTGATCCAGGTCCGCAACGGGGCGTCCTGGTATGGGCAACGACAAGGGATCCGTCGAAGGGCTGGTGGTTATTCCCGGCGCAATTTCATGGTGCCGATCCCGAACTTTCCAACCTGGGATGCCTTCAACGACAGGCTTGAGAGGCAGTGCCAAAACGACAGGCGGATAAGAAGCGCGGGCATACCGCGACGATTGGCGAGCGGCTTCAGCATGACCTGGACGTGATGGCTGCCTTAACGACCACGCCCTTCGAAGCCTGTAACTAGGCAACAGGCCGGGTCAATTCGCTCGCGTTGGTACGTTACAAAACCAATGATTATTACTTTCCGGCGCCTACGGGCATAGAGATGTCTGGATCCGTGGCTATGTTGACCGGGTGGTGATCGGATGTGGTGGTGAGGTCATCGCGCGACAAATTCGCAGTTACGACCGTGAGGACATGGTCTTCGATCCGGTTCATTACTTGCCGCTGATCGAGAAGAACATAACCGTTTTCGAACAGGCAGCTCCGCTAGCCGGATGGGAGCTTCCCAAGGTTCGATGCTCTCAATAAGATTATGGAGACACGCATGCTGAAAGCCGGAAGGCGCGAATACGTGCAGGTCCTACGGCTGCTCGAAAGCTTCGAAATGGAGGAGATTCATGCTGCAGTGAATACGGCTATCCAGATGGGGTGATCAGTTTGATGCCGTGAAACAACCGGTGCTGTGTCAAGTGGAGCGGCGGCCGCCGAGGCTCGATCTGAATGTCTATCCGTACCTGCCGCAGGCCAAGGTGGCGACGACATCTCTGGCCAGCTACATGTGCCTGACAACAGTTGCTTCGACATGACGGAGACGCCACAGGTCCTGCTGAACCATCAACTAAAAAAACTGAAGCTGCCGACCATCCTGCGGGAATACGACAAACGGGCTCGGCAGTGTTCCTCCGAGGGCCGCGACTATGTTCAGTTCCTGGCCCGGCTGATCGAGCTCGAACTATTTGACCGGGAAAGGCGGATGATTGAGTGCCGGATCAAGGCGGCTCGGTTCCCAGCGACCAATAGTCTCGACAGCTTTGACTTCTCCGCGATCCCGAGCCTCAACAAGATGCAGGTGCTGGAACTGGCGCTCTGCGAATGGATCGACCGCTGCGAGAACGTCATCGCTCTCGGCGCCAGCGACACCGGTAAGACCCACGTGGCGCTTGGTCCCGGGTTATCCCGCCAGCTGGATAAATTGCTGAAATGGACAGAGTCCGGGCGTGAATTGAGCTTTGCGGATCATTTTGACCAATTCTATACCTGCCAAGGCAGATGCTGCCGAAGCGAAAGATTTGAAGCCCAGCATGAATCTGATCCTTCGTTTGATGAAGTGGTGATCTTGTTCAATGATGGTATTGAGGTATTTGCGCTTGACCATCTCAATCGGGATTGGACAACTGAAGCTCTTGAGTATATTACTAACTGCCTTGATGCCGGCCATGTTGGTAAAACTACTGTCGATAACGATCTTGCGCGGTGGACCGTTCACCTCAAGTGCGCGGGCAAAAAACCTCGTCGCAGCAGCTTTGTTCCGGTGCTCGGACAGCATGAAATCAAGGGTCTTGCCGTGTTTATCGATCGCTCGATAAAGATATATCCATTTCCCTTTGGCCCGCACATATGTTTCATCCATTCGCCACAAACGTCGACGGATGCTTTCTATAACGCGCTGTGTCCGAAATGAGACCAGCATATTGACTGAACCAGCGGTTCAGTGTTGCAAGATCCAGATTAACGCCGCGTTCCGCAATGATTTCCTCCAGGTCACGGTATGAAACACCGCAGCGTAGGTAGAAGAAAACCGCGTGCAAAATCACGTCTTTCGAAAAATGCGCACCCTTAATTGAGATCGTCACGGCCTGCTGCTGTCATATTCCAGCCCACGTTAGCAGAACTGCGTTCGATCTGACAGGTGGGGATGGAGTTTGCGACAGAATTTGTTCGTCTGTTCAGTTTGAGGGTAGTTGCTGTAGTCGGGCTTTTTGTCGCTGGAAATCTTAACGCCGATTCTTAATTGGGCCAGATCGACTACCGAATTGGCTTCTTGTTTTTTGAGGGTTCATTTACTTTGCGTTCTCTGCGTCGGCATCTGTATCAATCTTCTGGTACCACGTTGTTTCGCGCCGGGCCACACACCCTCAGATAGTGTCACTATCTAGCTTTAGCTTAAGACAATCTCTGTCTATTTGAAATTAGATATACCAAATTTCGCCAGTAAAATTGAAGTTTCCAGCTTCTACTTTGTTTCCTCAGTCCGCCCAACGAATCCTTTAAAAACTGCAAGAGTTTCTTCGCTTACATGATGCTCAATGCCTTCAGCATCATGCTCTGCGACTTCCGGTGAAACGCCCAAGGCGATCAGGAACTCCACGACAATCCGGTGACGCCTTCTACAAGCTTCCGCCAATTGACGCCCGGCATCGGTCAGTTGAAGTGAGCGGTAGGGAATTTGTTCTATGAAACCTTCTCGTTTCAAACGGGCCAAATTCTTCGAAACCGTAGGTTGGGTTACGCCCAACCGCTCTGCTATTTCGACCGGGCGCGCCGAGCCATTCTGATGGATCAACTCTGCAATAAGTTCAACGTAGTCTTCAACCATTTCGCTTTGGTGGGCCTGTCGCACAGCCTCAAATCCACTCGCCTGGGTATCAATACTACGATCTGAATCTTGCGGTGTCGTTTCAGTCATCGGCTCACGATTAGGTCGTTAATCCAGTCACTAGTGTATGCACCTGAAAGCCGAACTTGACAATGAGCATGCCTTCATCAATAAATTAGACAAGGCTAATTTTAATAGACAGAGCTATGAAATATCTAATAGCGTCCACACTTCTTTGCGCATTGCCAGTGATCGCCGATGCCACGGCGATTGAAGAATCTCCTTGGGCTCCGCGCGCTGCCGCGTATCGACTGACCTTGTTCATGGGAAATCTAACCCCGGTTCCCTGGGATGAAATTGAGAGGAGTTGGACCTCGCCCGCACCTGTCAGTGACATTCAGGTCGCTCCATTGTCACGCGTTTCCGACAAAGAGGCGCTTGCGATCAACCAAGCTATGCAAGCCGAAGATCTCCAGGCGCTGTTCGAAGCAAGCACAATTGCCATTGCTGAGGGAATCCTGCGCCATCTGGATGTCGCAAAGACCGCGTTGGGTCAGCCTGAAGCGGCACGCGAGGTTGCACAAGCGGCAGCTCTGTTCCGCGCATTCGAAGATGGTATCAAGGCTGCGGATGCGTCGGCGGCTCGCGATCTGGGCCGGGCATGGCTGGTTCTGAACTCTACCCTTGGCAGCGCAGGAGTACTGGGCAATGGTGCACAAACGGTGGATGCCGACCAATTTGCGGAAGCTCAGGCCATTGTCGCTGCCTATATTCGTGCCAACTATCTGCCATCCGAGTATGCCCAACGCGACAAGTTAACACCGCTGCCTGAAACAGTTGTGCTTTCCGGCGAACAAATCACCATGCCCGCCACGCTGCCGCCAGGGTCGAACATCGGAGATCAGGCGCAGCTGCCGCGGCTGGTTCTTCAGTTTGAAGAGGCGGGTGAGGATGAAGCCAATCTACCGCTGGTGGCCTATGGCGATATGCTGTTCGACAGCCCTGAAATCTTCGGCGGCCCGGCGCGCGAGTTAGGCATCGCCTGCTCGACCTGCCACAACCGCTCCGACGTGAACCGGGATTTCTTCATACCGGGCCTGTCATCCCATCCGGGTGGGATGGATGTGGACGGTTCGTTCTTCAATCCAATGTTCAATGACCGGACCGATGATCACTTGGACACGCCTTCTATGCGTGGCATCCGCTTTACCGCACCTTATGGCCGCGACGGGCGCGAACCCAGCCTACGTCGCTTCATCCGAAATGTGATTGTGACTGAATTCGCCGGAAAGGAACCAACACCGTTCCAACTGGATGCGCTGGAAGCCTATGTCAAACAGTTCGACTTTCTTCCCAACCCAAAGATCGACCGGTCCGGCAAGCTGACCGATCTGGCGTCAGATGCCGCCAAGCGCGGGGAGGTGCTGTTCAACACCAAATTTGCCGGACTTGGTGACAAATCCTGCGCTTCGTGTCACACGCCTGACCGTCAGTTCCGCGATGGTCTGACCTACGACATCGGCAGCGCGGAACCACCATTCCCCGGCGGCACGGCTACCGCGTTCGAAACCCCGACACTGCGCAACGTCAATTTCACTGCACCTTACATGCATGACGGATCGCTGCCGACGCTGGCCAGCGTTGTTGACTGGTTCAATGACACCAAAAATTTGGGGTTGGACGAAGCACAGCGCGCAGATCTGACGGCCTATGTCGAAGCTGTCGGAGACGGTGAAGACCCCTATCAAGTATTCGAGGGTCGCAACAGCGTATTCCGCTTGTCCTGGGAGGAGCTGACAACATTCGCCAGCACGCTCGATACCCTGCTGCCGATGCAGGATGCCGAAAACATAGCGGTTCTGATCGACACAGTAGCTCCTGATCTGGCCGCGGATGCCAGTGTCATGGTCAATCAGAACGCCAAGCCCGAAATCTACGAATTCGCCGCGATCCTGCGAGCGGTTGGCGATGCCAGCGCCGAAGGTAACTGGACCGAAGCCACCCGCCAGTGGGAACTGTTCAAGGCCATGCAGGCCGAAATTGACGAGAGGATGTTCTGATGTTGTCGCGCCGCAATTTTCTGGTCGCTGCAGCCGCATCTGCAGCCCTGCCCGTAATGGCTGCAACTGACCGGGGGCTGAAGCTGGCCTTCATCCCGCAGGAGAACCCCGAAAAGCTGTTGGGTGACATCAACGTCATCACCGGCTGGCTTTCAGAGCAGATGGGCGTCCCGGTCACGGGGTTTGTCACGTTCGACCACGCTGCTGCCGTTGAGGCGCTGCGCAACGGTGATGCCGATATCTCGTTCATGGGAGCGTTGCCCTTTGTGTTGGCCGAAGACCAGATCGGCGCCGTACCGCTATTGTCCGAGGTTTATCGCGGGCAACCCAGCTATTCGGGCCGGGTCTTCGTGCGGCGTGACAGCGGAATCGAAACGCTGGCAGATCTCCGGGGACGTGACATCGCCTTTTCCGATCCGGTCTCGGAATCCGGTTACATCTATCCCCTTGATCTGTTTGTGAGCGCCGGGCTGTTCTCGGGCACGGGCGATGCCGACAGCTTTTTCGGGCAAAAATTCTTTGCTGGCGGATATCAGCAAGCGATGCAGGCCATGGCCAATGGGCTGGTCGATGCTGCGGGCGCGAGCCAGTATGCAGATCTCTATCTGACTCCGGATCAGCAGGCCGAGGTCAAGGTGCTGGCGGAATCAGAACAAATTCCCAGCCACGCAATCATTGCCCGCCCTGATCTGGACGCCGGGCTGCAGGCGAAGTTCATTAAAACCATGCTGCGCCTCAACGAGAGTGAGAACCGTCACCTGCTGGCTTACCTCTATGGCCCGGACGGGTATCTTCCTGCTGATCCTTCGGTTTACGAAGGCGTGCGCGAGACTGCGCGGCGCTATGGGTTTCTGAAATGAACCCTATAGTTTCACTCAACGCGGTATCGCAGCACTTTGCCAGTGCGGCAGCTCTTTCAGATGTTTCGCTGTCGGTGCAGCCCGGTGAAAGCGTCGCGCTACTCGGTCCTTCGGGTGCGGGCAAATCAACGTTGCTGGCGTTGTTGGATGGTCGTTTGAGTGGATGGCAGGGCGAGGCACAGGTGCTGGGCAAGCCACATTTGGCAACTGGGATTCCATCCCGCGAGGACCGTGCCAATACTGGCTTTGTCTTCCAGGAATTCGCATTGGTTGATCGGCAGAGTGTTTATCAGAATGTGATGAACGGTCGGATGGGCCGGATGAATATCTGGTCCTCACTCTGGGGTCGGTTTCGGGAAGAGGACCATATGTGCGTGACACGAGCGCTTCAGGATACGGGGCTGTCCGATCTGGCAAGCCGCCGTGCCGATCAGTTGTCGGGTGGACAACGGCAGCGCGTTGCGATTGCCAGATGTCTGGCACAAGAACCCGAGTTGATCCTTGCGGATGAGCCCGTCAGCAATTTGGACCCTGCTCACGCCGAACGCATTCTGAGCTTGATCACCAGCTCTGCACGTAGTCGCGAAATCGGCGTCATTTACAGCTCGCATCAGCCCGACCTGTCACGCCGCTTTGCTGAGCGCATCATAGGCCTGCGAGATGGCGTGGTATTGTTCGACAAACCGTCGGCTCAGTTGACCAGCGGGGACATCGATGAACTGTATCACGGTGCCGGTGTCACATCGGGGCTGCGGGTAGTCAGTTGATGGGTCGATCCGTCATTTGGATCATACTGGTACTGGCGATCCTGTGGTCGCTGACCAGCGGGGATATGGGATTGGGCAAGCTGCCAGGCGCGGGACCCCGTCTGGCAGAGTTTTTGGGGCGCATGATCCCACCTGACCTGTCCGTTTGGCGCGAGGTTCTGACCGGGCTGGCGGAGACTCTGAGGATCGCCATTCTGGGAACATTGTTTGCCGTGATCCTGTCGGCGGGACTGGCCGTTTTGGCTTCTGAAACTATGGTACCAACAGCGATCTGGCGTCCCGTCCGTGCCTTGCTTGCGGTTATCCGGTCGATCCCACTGATCCTGGTCGCTATGCTAATGGTGGGCGCTGTTGGGTTGGGCCCGCTTCCCGGTATACTGGCAATCACATTTCACGCGACCGGCATGTTGGCAAAGTTCTATGCAGAAGCCATCGACAATGTTGCCACCGCTCCTGTGGCGGCGCTTGAAAGCGCAGGGGCCAACAGAATTCAACAGTTGCGTTGGGCAATCTGGCCGCAGATGGCGCCTGTGATCATGCGCGATACCGTATTTCGGTTTGAGCTAAATCTGCGCGAAAGCCTGATACTGGGCATTGTCGGTGCCGGTGGCATCGGGTTGTATGTACAAACCTACGTACGGTCGTTTCAGTATGAAAAGGCTGCGACCGTGACGTTGGCAATCATCGTTTTGGTTTTATTGTCAGAGGCACTGAATACGGCCTTGCAAAAGCGCTTCAGTTGAGGCCCCACTATGTATTTCCGTGTGTATGCGTGGCCGCCATTCGAGCCTTCAGCTTCCCATTGCGGAGGGATCGAACGCGTGCGTTCATCCAGTGACGGAATATGAAGCGATAAAGCCAACCCCGAATGCTGCCGAAACTTTGCGCATGATCAGCATAGAACGCATCCGGACTATCAAAAACGCCAAAATCCTTCACGATTCCGGTTTTCTGAATGTACGTGTCACGACCTTCCCATTCGACCTGAGGGGTGCTCAAACAACGGGTACCCGCCCCATAACCGCACAGGCTTTCTGTTTCTGCAAAGTTATGCTGCAAGGCCTCCAGGTATGGCTGATCCAGAATAAATCCTTCGAGGTTGACCCAACGACCGTCTACTTCGACTTCGACCCACGAATGCAAGATTTCTTCTGGCGCCAGCGGATAAATCAGTTCGGGGACCACACCCCTCTGCAACTCTTTGTGGATCGTAAAGCCATGTAAACGGCATCGGATACCGCTGCCGCGAAATAGTGCCATCAAAAGCGTACCCTTGGTATTGCATTGCCCATAGCCGTTGGCGAGCACCTCTGATGCCGGGATATCGTCTGCACGGTTGTAACCAAAGGCAATCTCGTTACGAACGAAATCATAAATAGCGCCAATTCGATCCCCGATAGGCAGATCGGGCCAGCGCCGTTCCGTTATGAGCCCAGAAATTGCGGGTGTTTCAAAATCAAGCAGAGGTGTGGCGGTTAACAACGGGTCTCGGTTCAGCATTTGGTCTCTCGTCGAATCAACTCAGAAAGACTTGTAATTGCTACAGTGACTGTAGCTTCAAGAGGCTATTTCCAGTTCGCAACAACGCTGCCCAGGGTTACGCGCCGATGTCTTCGTGATCAGTAAGACATTCGGAATGATCGCGTAGAACTTCGAGTACACGACAATCCGAGGCGTTGCCGCCACTGCATTCATGCACCATGCGCTCCAGCTCGGTTCGCAACGCTTCTAGCCGCGCCATTCTTTGCTCAATTTGTTTGAGTTGTCGGCGCGCAATACTGTCGGCTTCATGACATGGGCGATCCGGATCGTCGGACAAATCAAGCAGTTCGCGTATCGCCTCAAGCGAAAACCCCAATTGGCGGGCGTGACGGATAAAAGCCAGGCGATCCAGTTCGGTATGGCCATAACGCCGCTGGCCACCTTCGGTGCGCCCCGGTTCCGGCATAAGTCCGATCTGCTCGTAGTAGCGGATCGTCTGAACCTTGGTTCCGGTCTTTTTTCCAAGCGTTCCGATCGTCAGCATCTGGGTCTCCTTACAAAGCTACAGCTTATGTAGGCTCGGGTTGACGCCGCACAATAGAACCTTCCAGCCGGTGGACCTGTGACACCCAGCCGCAGGCTCAAAATCCCCTTTGAACCTCTAGCAGGTAGAGGGTGTACATGCCGTTCTGAACCAAGAATCACAGGCGGACGGCTAACTTTGAAACTGACCGTATTTCAAAAAATCTTATGGGTACTGGCTGGTGTCGCAACGGCGGCATTTGCCTATTTGATGCTGTGGTCAGAATATAGACCTGCGCGGATTGAGGAGGGGTCTGTTCCGTTCGAAGCCAGGTTCGAACTGACAGATCACTCTGGTGTTGTCCGTACCCAGAACGACTTTGCAGGCAAGTGGATGTTGGTGTTTTTCGGTTTCACCAACTGCCCCGACGTTTGCCCTACAACACTGTCCGAGGTGGCAGCAGTGCAGGAAGGTCTGGGAAATCAATCAACCCAAGTGCAACCTATCTTCATATCCATCGACCCCGAGCGCGACACTCCGGCCGTCCTGGCCGAGTATGTACCACTTTTCGATGCGGGGATCATTGGGCTTACAGGCACGCCAGAACAAATTGCGCAAACGTCCAAGACCTTCCCGATATTCTACGAACGGATCGAACAAGCCACTGCGCCGGATGGATATACGATGGGGCATACCTCTCATCTGTTTCTGTTCAACAAGGACGCTGGATTCGTCCAGTCCTGGTCATATGGCACGCCTGCCGAAGAAATTCTTGCGGATCTGAAACAGAGACTCTGAGCACCATGACCCGGTTTTTCAAAGATACACTTCTCGGCCTGGCCTGGGCGATTGCCTTGGTTGCTTCTCTTTCTGTTCTGTTCATTGGAGAGATCCTGGGGCAGACGCCCTGTGTGCTGTGCTGGTTCCAGCGTGCGTTCATGTTCCCATTGGCGATCGTACTGGGGCTTGGCCTGTGGTGGCAGGACCAGAACGTGGGCCGATATGGGATAGCACTGGCATTGGGGGGCGCTGCTGTCGCCTTGTGGCACATGGGCCTGTATGCTGGTCTAATCCCCGAAAAAATCCAACCATGCTCGGCCAGTGGTCCGTCCTGCACGGACGCAAATCAAACTGTTTTGGGCATCCCGATTCCGCTGATGGCGCTCGTTTCATTCGCGCTAATCGGCGTTCTGTGCGCCCTTTCACTCAAGGAGAAACAAGTATGAACAGACGTGGCCTGATTTTGTCCGTTCTCGCATTCGGTGGTGCCGGATTCGGAGCCGCTTCCTGGTACGTGAACCGTCCGGCTGCTTCAGGCAATACCGAGCCTGTTGCACCCGAAATCGCTGAAACACTTATCCGTTCCTACTCGCCTGTTCTCGGCCCAAAGGACGCACCGGTTACAATCGTCGAATTTTTCGATCCGGCTTGTGAAGCCTGCCGTGCCTTTCATCCGGTCGTGAAGGACATAATGGCTCAGCATGGAGACGCCGTGCGCGTTGTGATCCGGTACACCCCTTTCCATGGCGAAGGCTCAGAGGAGGCGATCCGCGTGCTTGAAGCGGCACGCATGCAGGGGGTCTTTGAACCGGTCCTGGAAGCCGTGCTGCGAGAGCAGCCCAAATGGGCCGCGCATGGTGCGCCTGAGCCTGGTCTTATTATTCGAATTGCAGCAGCGGCGGGACTGGATGCCGAGGCAGCGCAGGCACAAATGCTTGCGCCCCAGACAGTTGGTGTTCTCAATCAGGATCGCGCTGATGTCGAAGCGGTCGGTATAAGGCAAACTCCGACATTCTTCGTCAATGGCAAAGCTCTGGATCCGTTTGGTGAGGCTGAATTGAGACGCCTGGTCGCTGCAGAAGTTGCAGCACTGCAAAGCTGAGCAGTAGCGAGAGGTACTATGAGACTCACTGCAAAAAATACACTTCTGGCAGGTGTGCTTGCCGCATTCGGCACCACTGCCATTCTATCGGCACCTGCACTGGCAGGGGGCGGCGATGTTGTCGTTGAAGATGCCTGGTCGCGCGCTTCAATTGGCACCAACCGACCTGGCGTCGCTTACATGACGATCAGCAACACCGGCAATGAGGCCGTCACGCTGACGTCTATCCGCACCGATCTTGCGATGATGCCCGAGATCCATCAGACATCGACCAATGCAGAGGGCGTCAGTTCCATGGCACCAGCTGGCGAGCTGGAAATTGCGCCGGGTGGTTCCGTAGCGCTTGAGCCGGGCGGGCTCCACGCTATGCTCATGCGGCTGCAACGCCCTATGACTGAAGGCGAGAGTTTTGCGCTGACTCTGATCTTTGCTGATGGTACAGAAAAGACCGTCAACGTGCCGATATTTGGTATTGCTGCGCGAGGCCCCGAGAACTGATGCAGCGGCGACGCGTTCTCACATTCGGGGCTGCTGGACTTGGTGCAATCGGGCTGACACTCTTTGCCGGATGGTGGCAAGTGGATGGGCCGGGAGCGGCTCAATCTGATCGCCTTCGTCCCCTTGCGTTGTCAGATATGAACTTTCGCATGGTTGATCACGAAGGGACCACCGTCACCCCGCAATCGCTCGTCGGACGTGCAACAATGGTGTTCTTCGGCTTTACCTACTGCCCGGATGTTTGCCCGACGACACTTTCGGATATTTCCCTCTGGCTGGATGATCTGAGCAATGACGCGGATGAATTGAACGTCGTGTTCATAACCGTAGACCCTGAAAGAGACACAGTCGAATCTATGGCCGACTATGTCAGCTACTTTCATCCCGCTGTCCGAGGGTGGGTCGGCGTTTCGGGCCAAATCGCTCAGGCCGCAGACGATTTTCGCGCCACTTATGAAAAAGTTCCAATGGAAGATGGCGACTACACAATGAATCACACTGCAAGTGTATTTCTGTTTAGCCCCACAGGCGAATTTGTCAGCACCATCGACTATCATGAGCAGAGAGAATTCGCTGTGCCCAAGATCCGTCGTGCTTTGAAAAGTGGAGCGGATAAAACATTATGAACGCACGGTTTCTAGCAACCTCGGCAATCGCGATCAGCAGCGTCTCAATTGCTTCGATCGTGTTCATTGCCTCGAACAGGTCTGAAGTGACGGCGCCTGCGCCCACGGTCTTTCCGGTGCCCAAGCTTCCTGCGGAACCGCAGATCACATCGGCTCCGTTGCTGAACGTACCATCAGCAGAACTCGCTCCAAGCCCCGTTTCGTTTCGACCTGCTCAACCGGAACCCATTCAGGCAGAGGAACCTTTGCCACCTGTTGAACCACCTTCACGGACATGGACACGCGAACTTGCGTTGGGTGACACGCTCGACAGTTTGCTGTCTAAAGCCGGGATCAACGCAACCGATCGGGCCGAAATCGCACTTGCGCTTGGCGCTGAATATGATTTGCAGCGTTTGCGCCCGGGCCACTCGATAACAGTCGTTACAACCGCAGCGGATCAACCGCAGAGCGTGGAGCTTGCGGTGGAAGATGGTGTAAGAATCGAGGTGCTACTCAGCGAAACGTTGTCCACGCGCGTGGTCTCGCCAGAACCCGACACCGTCATTCTGGCCCGCAAAACAGAGATCGAAACTTCGATTTCAAATGCGTTGAGTAGCGCAAAGATCCCGGTTCGTTTTGCGGTGGATCTGGCGCAGATGCTGAGCGGGACAGTGGATTTTCGGAGGGATCTGACAGGTGGTGAAGCTCTCCGTCTTCTCTGGCGCGAAAAGAGCATCGATGGCGAGAGAACAGGCCAGCCAGAACTCATTTTTGCGGCGCTGGAGGTTGATGACCAACTTTATGAAATAGCATGGCCAGATGCCGAAAATGGCCGCGCCACAATCTATGTCGATGGTGAGCTTCTTCGCGTCTTCTCGCAGCCAGTCGAGGGCGCGCGCCTGAGTTCAGTCTTTGGTCGGCGAAAACATCCGGTCTACGGAAATGTTCGGATGCATACAGGTGTCGATTTTGCTGCCGCACGTGGTACTCCGGTGCATGCGACGGCCCCGGGCCGCGTGTCTTATATTGGTTGGCGCGGGGGGTATGGGCGTGTGGTCGAAATCGCTCATGGATCGGACACGGTCACGCGATACACGCATCTTAGCGCAACCGCCGATGGTCTGACCAAAGGTCAGCGCGTGGAGGCGGGCCAGGTGGTTGGTCGTGTCGGGTCGACCGGCACCGCGACCGGCCCAAATCTTCATTATGAAGTATTGGTCGACGGGCGCCCGACAGACCCGCTATCTGACGATCGACTTGCTGCCGCTGCGAATGACAAGGTAGAAAACGAAGCAGCGCAAAAGCGATTAAGTAGTGCACGGGCACAGCTTGAGAAGCAGCTGGGCGATCTCACTGCCAAGAAACGCGAAGCTAACTCGTGAGAGTTCTTTCAGAACGCCTTCAGACGCGCGGCTATCAGTTTGACGGTTTGAACGCCTGAAGTGAACTGCACCGCAAATGAACAAAATCAGAGGATGTAAGATGATGGCAATCACGGGTGCCTTGGTTGGCGCCGTTTGGGGTAGGGTCCTGGCAAAGCGCCGGAATGGCAACAGCCTTGATATTCTTCAGTACGCCGCAGGATATGCCATCGCTTTTGGCCTGGTGGCGTTTTTCCTTTCGATCACAGTTGTGCGCTTGATGTAACGCGCCAGTAAGCGAGGCGAAAGCCGGACACCTTGAAGTCCGGCTTCCCCTCTTATGTGGTCGCAGCGCCTATTCCCTGCGAGCCAAGGGTATTTGCCGCAGTCTGGGCGGTGTGATCTTCCGGAGCTTTCAGAAGCCGTAAGGCATTGGCTACGACCAGCAAGGACACTCCGACATCTGCGGCGATTGCTCCCCACATTGATGCCAATCCAAAACCGGTAAGGGTCACAAACAGTGCTTTGGTCGCAAGTGAGAACCCGATGTTCTGACGGATGATCGACATGGTTCGACGTGAATGATCGATCAGCCAGGGTACTTTGCCGATGTCATCAGTCATCAGAGCAATGTCTGCAGTCTCAATAGCAGCATCAGATCCAACTGCACCCATCGCAACTGCATAATGTGCCCGAGCCATCGCAGGCGCGTCGTTGACGCCATCGCCGATCATCGCAACCATCTCGTGCTGTTCTGCCAGTTCCTCAATCGCAGCGACTTTGTCCTCCGGCAGAAGTTGGGCCCGAACTTCGTCGATGCCGACTTCGGCTGCTACCGCTCTCGCTGTTTGTTCGTTGTCACCAGTCAGCATGATGATTGACTTCACGCCCTGCGCATGAAGCCGGGCAACGATGCTTCGGGCTTCGGGGCGAATGCGGTCCCGCAGCTCAAGCAAACCGGTTAACCCGTTCTCATCCCCGACAACAACAAGTGTGCTTCCCGCGCTCTCGATTTGGTTGCGCAACTCGGCAGGGATGGACGCGCCAAAGCCTTTCTCGACAGCGAAGCGGTCAGAGCCAAGCCAGATATCTCCACGCTCGGTACGGCCTTCCAGACCACGACCGGGAACGGTTCGGATGTCTTCAGCCGCCGATATCGAAATGTCGGTCTGTTCTGCCCGGGTCAAAATGGCGCGGGCCAGCGGGTGTGAAGACCGAACCTCGAGGCTGGCAGCGCTCGCTAACAGCTCCTGCTCGGATGCGGCGCCCAGCGGATAGACATTGGCCACTTCAGGCTCACCCATGGTGATCGTGCCTGTCTTGTCCATGGCTAGTGCGGTGGTACGCCCGGGGGCCTCGATATATGCGCCGCCCTTAATCAGAACCCCAGCCCGGGCCGAAGCGGTCAAAGCCGCAACGATTGAAACCGGTGTGGAAATTACGAGCGCACAGGGGCAGGCGATAACCAGCAGAACAAGCGCATTGTAAAACCAGAAGCCCCACGATGCGCCAAATGCAAGCGGCGGGATCAGGGCGATGGCCACTGCGACGACCATAACGATGGGCGTATAGATCCGCGCAAATTTTGTAACCCACTGCTCAACCGGCGCGCGGCGCGCATGAGCATCACCGACCATCCGGATGATCTTGGCAAGCACGGTGTCTGACGCTGTTTTCGTCGCACGTATTTTGAGGGTGCCTTCACCATTGATTGTGCCGGCATAGACCTCATCACCCAGCTCTTTGGGAATCAGCGCGCTTTCACCCGTGATTGGAGCCTGGTCAACGGCACCGGCCCCTTCGATGACTTCTCCGTCAAGTGGAATGCGATCCCCACCTCGAACGATGAAGGTGTCACCGACAAAGACATCCGCCGCCGGGACCGTTGCCTCAGAACCGTCAGCACGAACCAGCCGAACCGTCGGGGGGGCCAGATCAAGCAGCGCGGACACCGCGTTCCGAGCACGTCCGACACTCCAGCTTTCCAGATAAAGAGAGAGCGAAAAGAAAAATGCTACAGTTGCCGCTTCAAAAAACTCACCCAGAGCGATGGCACCGGCGACGGCAACAACCATCAAAAGGTTCATATCAGGCGAAAGTCGACGCGCCGAAGACCAGGCCTTAGGGGACACCAGCCAGACGCCAAACAAGATCGCGACTGCGAACAAAGCTGCCTCGGGCAAAGGCATCGGAACCTCACCATGTCCCGAGAACAGCCCGAGCGCACCGCCCATGCCGGTTTCGAAAATGTGCCAGCCAAAACCTGCTGCCCAAAACCCTCCGCTAAGAGTGGTGAACCGCCGCTGACGTGCAATATGCGCCGCCTGGTCCTGGGCGGCATTTCCGTCATCCCATGGTTTGGCGGTCATACCAGTACTCGCAACCAGCAGCATGACATCTTCGTCAGATAACTTGGAAGCACTTTCAAGAAGCGTCATCCGACCGTTGATCACATCAAATGCGAGATGCTCTTCACCACCTGCTTTCGGGCCGACGACACGGTTCAGGATCGCCACCTCTTCGGCGCAATCAAGGCCAGAGACCTGAAAGCTTCTACCACCTTCAGGAATTGGACCGGCGGGGGCGATGTCGCCACACCCGCCACTACCGCATGCGTGGTGACCATGTTTGTTTTCGTGGCCATGGTCGTGGCTATGGGTATCGGATGACATGATTGGACCTCAAGAATCTCTATGGTCCTTTGTAAATAGTTCCTACAGTAACTAGAGCTTCAATACCTTTTATATTTTTTTCATCCGGGTTCTTTGCCTGCGATATTGTTAGTTCATTTCGTCTTGCGGGCCGGCCGTGTGGATGCAATCTAATTGCAGATGACGCAAAAAATTTGGAACAGATCAATGCAGAAACGGATCGCAATTACCATCACGTTAGTCTCGATTACGGCTGGTTGCTCAGCCCAGTTCACCGGAGCCAAAAGCAAGGCACTTGAACCAGGCAACGTGCCAGATTCGGTCGTAGCGCTGGCAGGGCCGGCGCAGGATTTGACCACGGCACGCCTTTTGCCAGAAGATAATTGCTTTTGGTATGAGCACAGCGGACCCGTCGAGACGACATTGGTACCATTGCGCGCGACGAATGGCGCTCCGATCTGCATTGCGCGCGACGCCTGATCGAAATGAGGGCAGCGACGTCCTTGTACGCTGCCCAATATTCATGAGCGGGCTGTGACGCTATCTTCGGCAGAGTATAGGAAAGCGGTCGAGCCGGTTTTCACGTTTGGGTAGAGGTCATTGATATGAGCCATGATCATTCGCACACATCCAGAACTTGCGCGACCGCCGATGCTTCTTGGCTCAGGCGTGCCGTGAATTCTGAGATATGTGTCTCGGTCTCCAACGTATAGATAAAGGGCACGAGAGCCGAGAGCATTATTCGGCCCGGGCTCCATGCCATTCCGGAATTCCGCGTATTCGGGGTTGCGCTCGATCATTGAAGCGGTTGGTGTCCAGTGTGGCCATTCGACCTTTCGGCGGATAACATAGGTGCCGGGCTCGTAAAGGTTCCCGCGCGCGATCGCTACGCCATAGCGCATTGCGGTCCCGCCTTCTTCGATATGATAGAGATAGCGCGCGACGGCATCCACATGGATGTCACCTGGAACCAAACCATCATTTGCCGCGACGCGTCTTGGTAAAAAACGGTCATGAACACCCCACGGATTTGAGGTCATTGGATCGTAACCAATTGGCGTGACCTGACTGTCCCAATAGGTCTTCTGCGATGCGGTTGGCCAGGTTTTGGCGATCAATGGACTGGCCGCAGACGCCGAGAACAGCGCTGTGGTGGATTGAATGAAATGGCGCCTTGTAAGCATAGGTCTCGTCCTGGTTCACAAGTTTAACGTATTTGGATCGCACTATCGCGAATTAATCCGATTCTTAAAGCCTCTAGCAGCTAGAGCTTCAAGAGGTTTCAGGTAACGCTTGGTTTACCCTGTCGATCAAGTGACCGGTTGCGTGAATCCTGCTTCGGTCGAGTTTACATTGGAATAGGTCGCAAAGACAATTGACACAGGCGAAGCCGCCATTGTAGCGGTGAATTGTTTTCGGTTCCTGATGGCGGAAGCCAAAAGGATTAAAAGGGAATACGGTTCGGTGTTTTCAATGGCGCCAATTCCGTAACTGCCCCCGCAACTGTGAGCGGAGAGCGATGCCAAGACACCACTGGTTCGTAATGGAACCGGGAAGGTTGGCGGAGCGAGCACCCGCGAGTCAGGAGACCTGCCGTAAAGCGCCGGGCTATGCCCAGACTGAACCTGTCGGCCTTACGGTCGATTCAACCTGACAAGCCGCCGGGTGAGGCGGTAGGGAGAAAAAACATGCATATCGAACCGGGCATCGTGAATGGTGCCAAAATCGCGCTTTCCTATGTTACCGCCGCAGGTGCGGCTACTTACGCAGCGAAAGAAACGTTTTCCACATTGCGTGCGAATGGACCTGCATCTTTTGTTATGCGCTCGGTGCTCGCCACCGTTGGGGTTTTCCTTTTCTTCGAAGTCCTGCCGCATTTCCCGGTTGGTGTCTCTGAAGTCCACTTCATCCTGGGGTCGACGCTGTTTCTGCTTCTCGGTGCTGCACCCGCGGCTTTTGGATTGGCAGCTGGTCTCCTGATTCAGGGTGTGTTTTTTGCCCCGTTCGATCTTCCGCAGTACTTCATCAACCTGACCACTCTGCTGGTGCCGCTATTTGCGCTACAGGCACTGGCCAGCCGCATCATCGCACCCGGCACAGCATATGTTGACCTCAAATATGGCCAAGCTCTTGCCCTAAGTGCGACGTATCAGGGAGGAGTAGTCGCATGGGTTGGGTTCTGGGCCTTCTACGGCCAGGGTTTCGGCGCAGAAACCATGGCGTCGGTTCTGTCCTTTGGCGGCGCTTATATGCTGGTAATCGTCATTGAGCCGATTGCTGATCTGGCAGTGCTTGCGGCAGCCAAGGCAATGCGCGGTTTGAACAGTACAGGTCTGGTGACTCCGCGTTTGTACAACGCTGCGAAAGCTTGACCAAAGTTTGAAGCAGTGTCCTAAACTTGGGTTGCCGCGAAACAACCAGTAGTCGCAGGACCAAAATTTTATTGTGGCGCGTCTCTAGGGCGCGCCACATTGTCTTTAGCCGCTAGAAACCTGTACCCAACGATCAGGGTGATTTGGGTCCTGTATTCGTAGGAAAAGATACCTCGTTTCCTTCCAAGATTTGATCCTGTTGGTGACATTGTCCAGAATCAAATCGCCTTCACTCGAGCGATAAACTAAAACTGCATGGCCACTGCGATTGGTGTCCAAGACAGTTGCAATAAGTAGCTTCGTAGGATCCAGGCCGTTCTGCATTAGTTCAAACTTCTTTTGCAAAGCGATGTCTCTAGAACAACGCTCAGGTTACAAACCGTCGGCCTGACTAGCGGTTTCGCAACCGAGCGAAGGCATGCGTGAGGGTGTGATCGGGCCGACGAAATTGAAATTCGCGAACCATATTGTTCTTGTGGCTGAGCTCTCTTGGCTCGATGGTCTCAATTTCCACCCACAATGCCCCAAGTTTTTTTGTGAGTAGTTTTGCAAAAGGGCGCATATATCTTGCCAGAATGACAT
Organism: Ruegeria sp. B11; assembly: GCF_056539785.1. Classification (NCBI taxonomy): domain Bacteria; kingdom Pseudomonadati; phylum Pseudomonadota; class Alphaproteobacteria; order Rhodobacterales; family Roseobacteraceae; genus Ruegeria; species Ruegeria sp. B11. The sequence goes on from NZ_JBQFVO010000002.1 coordinate 667,679, forward strand.
TTTCGCAGGAATGGTTCCCGATGACCAAGATCACTCCAGAATTGCTTGAACAAATCCGTGCCCGATTTGCGCAGGTTGACCACTGCCCGCAGCAGGGACCGCGTATTTTCTTTGAAAACGCGGGTGGGGCGCTGACGCTGAATTCGGTTGTGGGCACCTCGCAGGCTTATGCTGCGATCCCTGACAATCAGGGCCGCGACAACCCGGGAAGTCACGAACTGGTGCGGGTAATCAACAAGGCCAAAGAAGATATGGCCGTGTTCATGAACGCCCCCGGTGGCCAGTTCTTTGTCGGCGAAAGCGGGACCGAGCTGCTGTTTCGATTGATCATGAACGCCTGTCTGGGCACCGCCACCGGTCGGGTACTTGGCACAACGCTGGAACATCCCGCGACCCGAAGCGCTTGCGCGCGTTGGGCCGGGGTGGCCGGGCAAGATCATGTTCTGGTGGTCCATGACGACGCCACAGGCACCGTCACAGCAGATGCTTATGCGGCGCAGGTAACGCCGGACACAAAGGTTGCGACTATCGTGCACACCTCGCCGGTGACCGGTATGGGCGTGGATGTAGCGGCTGTGGCTGCCGAGATCCGCGCCGTTGCGCCCAATTGCTTCATCATAATCGACGGTATCCAGCACGCCGCGCATGGCCGGATCGACCTAACCGCCTATGATGTCGATGGCTATGTGATCTCGCCTTACAAGGTGTTCTCGCGCCATGGTTACGGGGTGGCCTGGATTTCTGACCGGCTGACCAAGCTGCCACATAACAGCTTGATCGACGGCCCCGCCGACAATTGGGAAATGGGGACGCGTGATACCGGCTCTTACGCTACAATGTCTGACGTAATCAGCTATTTCGAATGGCTGGGCGCACAGGTCAGCGACGCCACCGACCGGCGCGCAAAATTCGTCGCTGCCGGAGAGGCGATCCATGAGCAGGAAAAAGCGCTGACTGATGCGATGATCCGCGGAACCGGCAACCTGCCTGGGCTGGCCGAGATGGAGAAGGTGACCATTCTGGGCGGTGTCGATAACCCTGCACGCGAGGGGCTGGTGTCACTGCAGGTCGAGGGCGTGCCGTCGGTCGATGTGGTCAAGCAACTGAACGAACAAGGCATCCGTACGCATTTGCGCAAGGCCGATCACTACTCGGGCAACATCTTGACACCGCTTGGCATGGACAGCTGCGTGCGTGTTTCGATGTGCCACTACAACAGCGTCGCCGAAGTGGCCCAGTTTCTGGGTGCAATGAAAACCATCGCCGCCTGAGGCATTTGAGAGGGGAAGCACATGAAAACGCATGCACAAGCGGTTGTAATCGGCGGTGGCCTAGCCGGCTGTTCAATTCTGTATCATCTCGCCAAGTTGGGTTGGACCGATGTGGTCCTGCTAGAGCGGGACGAACTGACCAGCGGCTCGACCTGGCACGCGGCGGCCAACATTCATGGGCTGCATGACAACAACAATATCACCCGCATCCAGCACTATACGATGAATCTATATAAAGAGCTGGAACAGGAAACCGGTCAGAGCTGCGGCGTGTTCCAGCCCGGCTCGCTCTATTTAGCGCAAACCGAAGAACGCGAGCATCAGCTGCGCCTACAGGAAGCCAAGGCTAAATTCTATGGTTTGAACTTCCACGAGGTCAGTCGCGAGCAGGCCAAGGAACTGCACCCGCTGGCGCAGTTCGACGATATCCGCTGCATCATGTATGAACCCGATGGCGGCAATGTGGATCCCTCGGGCGTGCCCCACGCCTATGCTGCCGGTGCCCGCGCCATGGGAGCAACCATAGAACGGTTCTGTCCGGTACTAGGTACGGATCAGCAACCCGACGGGTCTTGGATCGTGCGTACCGCAAAGGGCGATATTCACACGCAATGGGTGGTGAATGCCGCTGGTCTTTGGGGCCGCGAAGTTGCGGCGCTGGCGGGGCTGACTCTGCCGTTGCAACCGACCGAGCACCAGTATTTCGTGACTGAATCCATCGAAGAAGTTGCTAATCTGGGCCGTCGCCTTCCGTCAATTGCAGACCGGGATGGCGAGTACTATTTCCGTCAGGAAGGCAACGGATTGCTGATCGGGGCCTATGAGAAGGACATGAAGTTCTGGGCCGAGGACGGCACGCCGCTGGACTTTGCCCATGACCTGTTCCCCGACGATTTGGATCGGATCATGGAAAACGTGATCCGCGCTACCGAACGTGTGCCAGTTGCCGCCACCGCAGGGGTCAAACGGGTGATCAACGGGCCGATGATCTGGTCTCCGGACTCCAGCGCCTTGTGGGGTCCGGTGCCCGAACTGAAGAACTATTTCCTCTGCGGCGGACTGATCCCGGGTTTCTCGCAATCGGGTGGTCTGGGCCTGCTGGCGGCGCAGTGGATGATCGAGGGCGAGCCGCAATACGACATGTTTGCATGGGATCTGGCCCGCTTCGGCGACTGGGCCGACAAAAAATTCACCAAGGCACGGGTTGAGGACCAGTATACCCACCGTTTTGCCATCCACTTCCCGAACGAGGAGCGTAGTGCAGGTCGCCCCGCCCGAGTCCGCCCTGCCTTTGAAATGCAGAAAGACATGGGCTGTGTCTTTGGTCTGAACTGCGGCTGGGAGCATCCCCTATGGTTCGCCGATCAGCCCGGCGTGCAGGAAACCAACGGCTTCACACGCCAGAACTGGTGGGAGCCGGTGGGACGTGAGGTACAGATGCTGCGGGAGAATGTGGGCGTCATCGACATATCGAATTTTGCGAACTACATCATCAAAGGACCCGGTGCGCAAGATTGGCTGGATCGCTTGGTCGCCAACCGCGTACCGACCGTGATCGGGCGGTCTTGCCTGACGCCGCTGATCTCTGTCCGTGGCGGCGTGGCTGGAGATTTCACCATAACCAAGGTGGCCGATGACGAATACATGATGATCGGATCGGGCATGGCCGAGCGCTATCATCAACGCTTTTTCAACATGATCGACCTGCCAAAGGACACAACCTTCGAAGTCGCCACCGACCGCATAGCAGGGTTCAACGTCGCCGGTCCGAAAGCGCGTGACCTGCTGCAGCGGCTGACCAATGCAGACCTGTCGAACGAGGCGTTCCGCTTTATGCGCTCGGCCACAATCGAGGTTGCAGGTGTCACCTGTCTGGCCATCCGCGTCAGCTTTACCGGCGATCTAGGGTGGGAGTTGCACTGCGCCGAAGAAGATCAGACCCGCCTGTACGCTGCGCTGCTGGATGCGGCCAAGCTGCTGGATGGCGGCCCCGTTGGCGGCCGCGCGCTGGGGTCGTTGCGGATCGAAAAAGGTTATGGCTCATGGGGCCGTGAGTATTCGCAGGAATACTGGCCGCAAGAGGTCGGGCTGGCGGGCCTGATCAAGCTAGACAAGGATTTCCTGCACAAGGATGCGTATCTGTCGGTCAAGGACAACGCCGCGCGCGAAGTGCTGTCAATCTTCGAGGTCGAAGTCTCCGAGGATGCCGACGCGACCGGCGGTGAGCCGATTTTTACCCCGGATGGTACCCCGGTTGGCCGCGTGACATCCGGTGCATACGGCTATTCGGTCGGCAAATCGCTAGCGCTTGGCTATATAAACCCTGAGGTCGCACAACCTGGTGATACGGTCGAAGTGTTCATCCTTGGCAAGCCCCATAAAGCGAAAATCCTGTCCGAGCCTCCCTTTGATCCGGATGGAAACCGCCTGCGCGATGTTAAACCGGCACTGGAAGGGGCTGCCTGAGCAGCCCCGTTGCAGGTCAGCGGTTCATGCTGGCGGCGGCGTTTAGCAGCCAGTCCTGAAACAGCCTGACCGACGGTGAAACGGGTTTTTCCTTGAGACGCACGAAATAGGCCCATGGGCTGTCCAAATCGAATTCGAACGGTTCGATCAGCAGCCCCCGGTCCACATAAGACCCGGCCAGAGAGCGGGGCAGGGCGACGCAGCCCAACGACTTCGCCGCCATCTCCATTGCCAGATTTGAAGCGTTGGTTCGCAGCCCTTCCTTCTGGTTCAGGTCTGCCAGATCAAAATGGCGTGCGACCCGTTCCCAATAAGCTGGACGACCCAGAATATGGATCAGAGGTGCCTCTTGCAGTTGCGCCGGATCGGTCAGCTGGGCGCCATTGACTGTGAATTCGGGCGCGCACACGACCGCAAGCTTTTCGGCCCACAGCTGCCGCGCGCCCACCGTCACATCGTCAATATGATTGACCGTTATCGAAATGTCCGAGACGTTCGGCTCGACATCAATCCAGACGGTGCCGTGTACCGTCAGGTCGATATCCGGGTGCTGGTCGCTAAAGCCCCGGATTACGTCCGGTAGCCAATTCTCGGCCAGGCTGACCGGGCAAGACACGACGACTTTGCGGGTGTGTGACCGCTGGATGACCGATTGTGTGGCCACGTCAATCTCATGCAGAGCATGCCGCACTGAAGGCAGATACGCCTCGCCCACGTCGGTCAGCGACAATGATCGGGCATGGCGCACGAACAGAGGCCGCTGCAAAAACTCTTCGAGCGAACGCACATGGTTGCTGACGGCCGATTGGGTGCAGTTCAGCTCATCTGCCGCGCTGGTAAAGCTGAGGTACCGGGCGGCGGCCTCGAAGGAGCGCAGGAAGATCAGGTGGGGCAGATTCATCATGGCGACATATTCCTGGGCGGGCGGATGGGTGGTGCGCCGGGAATCCTGTTTCGCGGCGGGAATTGATCTGGTTCATATGCTACAATGGAGCGGAGCCAAAGCTACAAATTTTCCGGGGCCATTGCCCTCGTATTGTTTTCGTGCTGCGATGGGCAAACACACTTAGGTTTTGGCCGAACCCGAAACCTCATCTGTAGGGCATCGTGACCAACACATTTCAAACTATCGCAAAGTTTGCGCTAAATCGAAGGGTGCAGGATTTCCCCGACAGCGCGCTCGAAGCGGCAGCACTGATGCTGCTGGACACGCTGGGGATCACCATCGGGTCCGGACCGATGCAGGCCGGTCAGATCGCGCGTGACAGCGCTATGGCGCTTTACGGTGCGGGCGATCCGGGCCTCAGCGCACGGATGCTGTTCGATGGCCGCAAGGTTAGCGTTGCCGGAGCGGCTTATGCCGCTGCGACTCAGACCGATAATCTGGATGGCCATGACGGCTATAACCCCACCAAGGGCCATATCGGTGTTGCCGTTGTGCCGGCTCTGGCGGCTTTGGCGGAAACGGTCGCGGATTTTTCCGGCCCCGAGGCGTTGGCGACCGTAACTATTGGATACGAAATCGCCGGGCGCGCCGGGATTTCGTTGCATGACACAGTCAGCGACTACCACACTTCCGGCGCATGGAACGCGTTGGGAGTTGTGGCCGTTGCCGCCCGTCTGCGCGGGCTGAGTGCAGAACGGATGCGGCAGGCCATGGGCATCGCCGAATATCACGGGCCTCGCAGTCAAATGATGCGCGAGATTGCCAACCCCACCATGCTGCATGACGGCTCGGGCTGGGGCGCGCTGGTGGGTGTATCCTCGGCAGTGCTGGCCGAGAAGGGATTTACCGGCGCGCCGGCGATCACCATAGAGGCGGATGAGGTCGCGCATCACTGGCGGGATCTGGGCAGCTTCTGGCAGATGGAACATCAATATGTGAAGCCCTATCCGATCTGTCGTTGGGCCCATGCAGCGATCGACGCCACCAGGGCGCTGATGCGTGAATATGGCCCGTCTCATCAGGACATTGCCGCGATTCAGGTGAACACTTTCCACGAAAGTGCCTGCCTGTTTCAGGGTATGCCGGATGACACTTCGAAGGCGCAGTATTCGCTGCCCTTCGCTGTGGCGACGATGGTGGCGCACGGCCGTATCGGGGTCGAGCATATCACCGGCGCGGGCCTCTCCGATCCGCTGGTCGCGGCGATTGTCGACCGTATCTCGGTGGTCGAGACCGCGCGCCATTCCGACCGCTTTCCTCAAAGCCGCGTTGCTGATGTCGTCATGACCCTGACGGATGGGCGGGAACTGGCGTCGGGCGACGTCCACGCGCGCGGCGGGCCCGAGGCACCCATGGACCGTGACGAAGTGATCGCCAAGTTCATGGAGTTCGCCACTCCACTGCTGGGGGTCAGCCGTGCCGCCGCCATACGCGACGCGGTTCTGGGGTTGCAGTCGCCGGACGCCAAATTCTCGGATCTCGGCGCGCTGATTTATGACGCCGCTGACAACCGCTGAAATCAGGACAACAAAAATGCCGCTAAGGCTGCTGAAATACGGGCTATCCGCCGATTACCCTGTCACCGGAGACATTCCGGCCACGCCAGAGCTTAAATCCAGTTACGATGTGGTCATCGTAGGTGGTGGCGGCCACGGACTGGCCTGTGCCCACTACCTATCAAAGTATCACGGCATCACCAATGTGGCTGTGCTGGAAAAGGGTTATCTGGCGGGCGGCAACACCGCGCGGAACACCACTACCATCCGCTCGAACTACATCACCAAAGAGGGCATCGCGTTCTACAAGGAAGGTGTGCAGCTTTACGGGGAGATGAGCGAAGAGCTGGATTTCAACGTTATGTTCAGCCAGCGCGGTCAACTGACGCTGGCGCATACCGAGGCGACGCTACGCTCGTTCCATCTGCGGGCCGAGATGGGTAAACACGCGGGCACCCGGATCGAGGTCGTTGATGCGCAGACGGTCAAGGACCTGTCTCCGCATCTGAATATGGATGAGGGCGGGCGGTTGGAAATCATCGGCGGTTTGTGGCACGCCGATGGAGGCACTGCGCGGCATGATGCGGTGGCCTGGGGCTATGCGGCGCAAGCCAGTAGGCGCGGGGTGGAAATTCATCAACGTACCGAGGTTGAAGGGTTCGACGCTGCCGGCGGCAAGATCACAAAAGTGCGCACCAATCGCGGTGATATCAGTGCCGGGCAGGTGATGATTGCTGTCGGGGGCATGAACTACGATATGGCGATGAAAGCCGGGGTAGAATTGCCGATCCGTTGCTATCCGTTGCAGGCGATGGTCACGCAGCCGCTGAAACCGTGGCTGCACACGCTGGTCAGTTCGGTCAGCCTGCACACCTATCTGGTGCAGTCATCGCGAGGCGAGATCGTGATCGGCGGTGGCTCGGACCCTTATCAGCTGTATTCCACCCGCTCGACACTGGACATGAAGGAACAACTGGCCGAAGGCGCGGTGCATTTGTTCCCGTTCCTGCACAGGGTGCGCTTGCTGCGACAATGGGCCGGGATTACCGACATGACGCCCGATTACTCACCCATCATGGGTGCCAGCCCATTGTCCAACCTATGGCTAGATTGCGGTTGGGGCACCTGGGGGTTCAAAGCCACTCCGGTGGCGGGCAAGTACATGGCGCAGTCCATCGCCAACCAGAAGGTCGCGCCGATACTCGAACCCTTCACAATGGAGCGTTTCGCCACCTTTGATCTGCTCAATGAAATGGGCGCAACTGCCGCGAGCCACTGACATGAAGATCCTGATCTGCCCGATGAACGGGCCCCGCAATATTAATGAATTCCAGAGCTTCGGCCCTCTGCGCGCCAACCCCGACCCGGATGCAACCAGCGATCAGGACTGGGCACGTCACCTGTTCCGTGCCAACAATTCACGCGGAACGCTGGTGGAATGGTGGCGGCACGTGCCCTCGAACTATTTCTTTCTGGCCGAGCGCAACGCCACCACGAACGAGGTGATCCGCACTTTTGACCCCTCAGAGCTGGAGCAAAGGTGATGGCCCGACTTCCCGCACCCTGGGGCAACAGGATCAATCGAGATGCGCCGGTATCGTTCAGCTTTGAAGGGCAGGCGTTTCAGGGATACGAAGGTGATGTGATCGCCTCGGCTTTGGCCGGGAAGGGGAAGTGGATGCTGTCGCGCTCGTTCAAATACCACCGACCGCGCGGTGCGATGTCGATGGCGGGCACCGAGGCCGATACGCTGGTGCAACTGCCCTCGGACCCGAACGTGCAGGCCGACCGGCATCCGATTTCGGCAGGGCTGCAAGTTAAGGCGCAGAACGTCAACGGATCACTGGCGCGAGACCGCGACGCATTCATGGACAAGCTGGGGCGATTCATGCCGGTGGGGTTCTATTATCGTACCTTCATGGGCCCGACGCGCAATAGCTGGCTGAAACTGTGGGAGCCGCTGATCCGCAAGAAGGCTGGGCTGGGCGTTCTGGATATCAACGCACCGAATGAAGACTACGAAAAGGCCAACCTGTTTTGTGACCTGCTGGTCGTCGGCGCGGGGCTGGCCGGGTTGACCGCCGCCATCGAAGCCGCCGAAGCCGGGGCTGACGTCATCCTGGCCGAGCAGGAGCCGGTATTGGGCGGCGCGCTGACCTATGGCCGCGATGTCGACAGGCTGTCCGACCTACTGGCGAAAGTGCAAAGTCTGCCGAACCTTCGCATCATGACCGATACAGTGGTGAACGGCTGGTTCGAGGACAACTGGCTGCCGCTGATCCGGGGCAACAAGTTGTTCAAGACGCGCGCGCGCGAGGTTCTGCTGGCCACCGGCTGCATCGAACAGCCCGCGATCTTCCGAAACAATGACCTGCCGGGCATCTTGCTGGGCACTGGCGCGCAACGGCTTATGCGGCACTATGGTGTGAAACCGGGCAAGCGCGCGGTGGTACTGGCCGCCAATCTCGACGGTTATCGGGTGGCGCTGGATCTGTTGGACGCAGGCGTAGAACTGGCGGCTGTGGTTGATCCGCGCCCCGGCGGCAGCGGCAGTGAGCTTGGCCAGCAACTGGCAACAAGGGGAACGCGTGTCATTCACGGCGCCGTGGGCGAGGCGCGTGGCAAGACCCATGTTACCGGCGTAAAGGTCGGAGGCGACTGGCTAGATTGCGATCTGTTGGTAATTTCGGTCGGCTATGCGCCAATGTGGCAACTGCCCTGTCATGCTGGCGCGAACCTTGGGTACAATGAAACGGCGGCGCGGTTTTCCCTGTCTCTGCCAGACGCTCCGCTGGGCATTGCCGGGGGTGTTGCCGGGGTCTTTGCGCCTGATGCGGTGGTGGCCGATGCGCAACGCGCGGCACAGACGGCGTTGACTCGTCTGGGGCTGCCAACCCGCGACATCGCGCAGGTTGAAGATGTCGAGGCTGCGTTGACGAATTTCGAACCGGCAATCGCCGGGCATCCCAAGGGCAAGGATTTTGTCGACCGGGACGAGGATATTCAGATCAAGGACCTGCAAAACGCGGTTAAGGAAGGCTATCGCGAGCTGGAGCTGATCAAGCGCTTTACCACAGTTGGTATGGGGCCGTCACAAGGGCGGCACTCGGCGCTGGCCACCGCCCGGGTGGTGGCCAAGGCGACCGACCGCACAATCGGGCAGATCGGCGTGACTACCGCCCGTCCGCCCTTTGGCCCCGAAACGCTGGGCGTGCTGTCTGGTCATCATCACCCGGCAGACAGGCGCACCGCGCTGCATCACGAACATATCCGGTTGGGGGCGGACATGCGCCCGGTCGGAGCGTGGTGGCGGCCTTATTTCTACGGCCCCAAACAAGACGCCAAGCGCCTTATCGAAGAAGAGGTGCATGCGGTGCGCAATGGGGTCGGCGTGCTGGATGTTTCAACTCTGGGCGGGCTCGAGGTGCGTGGCCCGGATGCGGGCGAATTCCTCAACCGCATTTACACCATGGCCTATAAAAAGCAGCCTGTGGGCCGCTGCCGGTACTGCCTGATGACAAACGAAATGGGCACGGTGATCGACGATGGCGTGGCGTATCGACTGGCCGAGGATCTGTTCTATGTCACCGCCACCACCGGGGCCGTGGCGCGGGTTTATTCGGATATGTTGTTCTGGAATGCGCAGTGGCGGTTGGATGTGGATGTGCTGAACGTCACCTCGGCCTTCTCGGGCTTCAACATTACCGGTCCCAAGGCGCGCTCCGTGGTCGAAGCGCTGGACAGCGACATCGATTTCTCGCGCGATGGCTTTGCCTATCTCGACGGGCGTAGCGGCATGGTGGCCGGGGTGCCGGTGCGCGCCATGCGGATTGGGTTCACCGGCGAGTTGAGCTACGAGCTGCACTGCCCGACCAGCTATGCCAACACCCTGTGGGATGCGGTGATAGCGGCGGGTCACGCGCACGAGTTGCGCCCTTACGGGCTGGAAGCCAGCCGGATTCTGCGGTTGGAGAAAGGCCATATCCTGATTGGTCAGGACACCGACGCGCTGACCTCGCCGGATGAGCTGGGGTTCGAATGGGCGATCTCGAAGACCAAGCCGTTTTTCGTGGGCAAGCGCTCAACCGAGATGCGCCGAAACAAAGGCCTGCCGCGCAAGCTGGTCGGGCTGACATTCGACGGGCCAGATGTACCGGGGGAAAGCTGTCTGGTACTGAGGGACGATGTACCGGTGGGGCATGTGACCTCGGTCCTGTGGTCGCCGACGCTGAACACCCATATCGCGCTGGCATATGTGCATGGCGATGACGCTACACAAGGATCGCAGGTCACGGTGAAGTGCCGCAATGGCAAGCGCGTCGTTACAACTGTGCGCGGCCAAACCTTTTTTGATCCTGAAAACAAACGGCAGGAGGTGTGATGATGCGAACCTATCCGCTTGACCCAAAGGGCGCTGCTGAAGACACACCGCTGGTTTCCGGGCAGATTTTCCTGCAGGACCTGACCCATACGCCGCGTTTTGGCCTCAAGGGCCGAGGCACAGTGGCGTTTTTGCAATCGCGGGGCCTAAAGGTGTCAGACGTCAACGAAACCGCCGATGGCCTTCTGCGTCTGGGTCAGGAAGAGGTGGTGGTACTGGATGCGCCTGCCGACCTGTATGCCCGGTGGCAAGTCGCCGCCACGCCAAAGGGCTATTATTCCTGGCGCGAGGAAACCTGGGCCATGATGCACCTGACCGGCCCGCGCCTGTTCAATCTGCTGGCCAAGATTTGCACGGTCGACCTGTCGCCCGGTGCCTTTCCAGTGGGAAAGATCGCCCAGACCCGCGTGGGCTATGTCGAGGCAATCACATGGCGCAACGACCGCAAAGGTGTGGGGTTCGATGTCCTTTTTGACATCGCCGCCACTGCTTTTTTCGCCAACGCGGTAGCCATTGCCAGCGCCGAGTTCCAACCGGAGGTACCCGCATGAAATCCCCCACCGTGATCTTGCACACCGATAACCCCGACGCTGCCCGTGCGGTTCTTGCTGAGGGTCATCCCGATCTGCCGATCCACACCAGCGACAGCTACGAGGCGCTCACGGGTTTGATCGAGGATACAGGGGCTGAGGTTGTCTATTCCGTTCGCTTTGCGGGCACCCCCGGCTTTCCACGCGCAGCACTGGTCGAGAACCCGCAAATCAAATGGGCTTCGGTCGGCGGCTCGGGCACCGATCACCTGAACCCTTGGAACCCTGATGAGGTAACGGTGACAAATGCCGCCGGGGTCGCCGCCGATATGATGGCACAATATGCGCTGGGGGCGATGCTGCATTTCACGCTGGATTTCCCGGGCTTTCGTGCCGCGCAGGCGCGGCGGGATTGGATCGGCGGCAAAGTCGAGCCCATCGACAGCAAGACGGTGCTGATCATCGGCCTTGGCAAAACCGGAGAGGCTGTTGCGGCACGGTCCAAAGCTATGGGGCTGAACACAATCGGTGTACGGGCCCGCCCGAAACCGACCCCCAACGTGGACGAGGTACACGGGATGGAGGCTTTGCCTGATCTCTGGCCACGCGCTGACTTTATCGTCGTTTGCGTACCACTGCTGGACAGCACGCGCGGTCTGGTCGGGGCGGAGGCTTTTGCCGCCATGAAACCGACGACGGTGATAATCGACGTCTCGCGAGGTGGGGTAATTGACGAAGCACCTCTACTGGCCGCGCTGGAACAGAACCGGATCAGAGGCGCGGCGCTGGACGTGTTCGTTACCGAACCGCTGCCTCAGGGGCACAGGTTCTGGGAACTGGACAACGTGATCGTCACACCGCACTGCAGCTCGGTCTATGACGGCTGGGATCTGAAATCGGTCCGCATGTTTTCCGAGAACCTGATGCGCTATCGCAAGGGCGAGGTGCTGAACAACATCGTAAATCCACAACGGGGATACTAGGTCAATGGCACGAGACAGACGCAGCGGCGGGCGACGCGGCAAATCCGGGCGCGCGGCGGCGGGAATCGAACAGCTGCTCTGGCAACAGGTGCGCAACAGCTATCCGCCGTTCGAGCTGTTGAACCCTGAACAGATGGATCAGCTGCATACAACCTCGATGCGCATTCTGTCCGAGGCCGGTATCCGGGTGATGGGCGACAATGTTATGGACATTTTCGAACGCGCGGGGGCCATCGTAGACCGCGACACCAAGACCATCCGTATGGACGAAACCATTGTCGCCGAAGCGTTGAAAACGGTGCCCTCGGAATTCACGCTGACCTCTCGCAACCGCGCGAAACAGATTACGCTGGGCGGCGATCATGTGAATTTTGGTTTGGTTGCCGGGCCGCCGAACGTACATGACTGTATCAATGGCCGCCGTCAGGGTAATTATGATGACTATTGCAACTTCATCCGGTTGGCGCATCATTTCAACGCTATCCATCTGATCGGCAATCAGGTGATGGCCCCGATCGAAATGCCCGCCAACAACCGTCATCTGGACACCTACAACGCCAACCTAAGCTATAGCGACCTGAGCTTTCACTGCACCGCTATCGGGCGCGGGCGGGCGATGGATGGCATCAACATGATGGCGATTTCGCGCGGTCAGAAACCTGAGGACCTGCGCGGCGATCCGGGGGTGATCACAATCATTTCGGTGAACTCTCCACGCCTGTTCGACGATGCCATGGGTGACGGCCTGATCGCGATGGCCGAGTATGGTCAACCGGTGACGGTCACGCCGTTCACTCTGATGGGGGCCATGACACCGGTCACGCTGCCTGCCGCGCTGGCGCAACAGAACGCCGAGGCACTGTTCGGTGTGGTGCTGACGCAGTTGGTCAGCCCGGGAGCGCCTGTCATGTATGGCTCGTTCACCTCGAATGTGGACATGAAATCCGGGGCTCCGGCCTTTGGCACACCGGAAAATGCCAAGGCGAATATTGTCGGCGGGCAGCTGGCGCGGCGCTATGGCATTCCGTACCGGACATCGAACGCAAATGCATCCAACGTGGTGGATTTGCAGGCGGCATACGAAACGATGATGGCCACCTGGGGCGCGGTTCTGGGAGGGGCCAATATCGTCTATCATGCCGCCGGCTGGCTTGAGGGCGGGCTGACCGCATCTTATGAGAAATTCGTCATGGATATCGAGATCATCCAGAACATGATGGAATTCCTCAAACCGATGAAATTTAACACGGATGAACTGGGCCTGGACACCATCAAATCGGTGCCCACTGGCGGCCATTTCTTTGGCGTCGATCACACGATGGAACGCTATGAAACCGCGTTCTACAAACCGATGCTGTCCGACTGGCAGAACTATGAAAACTGGGAGGCGGCCGGAGCCAAGGACGCCCTGCAACGCGCCACCGAGGTTTGGCAGCAGGCGCTACGCGAGTATCAGATGCCCGAGATGGACCCCTCCGTGCGTGAGGAGCTGGATGCCTATATCGCCAAACGCAAGGAAGAGATCGGCAGCGGCGAACCCTGATGGAATATCGGGGCAGGGGGGTCGACCGCTGCCCCGGTTCGGTTACAGCAGATCGAACAACCGGCCCGGCAGCGCCTCGTGGCGTGGCAGACCCAGCGCCCGCATCATGCAGAACATCATTGCCTGGTTCGAGGTGACCACGGGCTTGTTCAGCGTGTCCTCAATCTGCGCGACCGCCTCGACCGCGCGCATGTCGGTGCAGCTGAGCACGATGGCCTGCGCGTCCGGGTGGTCTGCCTCACAGGCGAGGTCGTAAACCTCGTCCGGGGTCAGCTCTCCCTGCCCGTAATTGCCCAGCTCGCGGCCAACATCGGCGCAACGCATGGTTTCGATGCCGTTTGCGGCCATGAATTCCATCGCCTGCGTGTTGATTTCGCCCAGATAGGGCGAGGAAAAGCCCACTTTCGTCACCCCAAGCGCCTGAATGGCGGCGATCAGCGATCCGGCGGCTGTCAGCGATTGCGCTCCCGATCCGGCCTTGATCTGCTGCGCCAGATCGGCGTCGAAAGTCGGCCCATGGGTCAGCGTGGCCGAGGTGCAGCCGTACAGCACCACATCTGGCCGCACGCCCGAAATCATCCGCAAATCGTGGCTGATGTCCGAGGCCCCAAGCCCCGCCATCTGGTCAGAACCGGGGATTTCATCGACATCATAACCACCCATGCGCTGGAAATGCACGGTGGTGTCCTGGCAGCGCATCAAGGCCATATCGGCCTCGAGGTTGGTGTTGGTGAAGGGCACCAGAACGCCGATCTTGGCCCGGGTACGCGTTTCGTGGCTCATGACGTTACCTTTCTCAGAACGGCCAGACAGCGATCCATCACCGGTGTGTTGCAGATCGTGGCGCGCAGGCAGTCGGACAGACCATAGCCGCCCATACCGCGCATCAGCAGTTTCTCGGCCCGTAGCGCAGCGTCGGCCTGTTGCGCCTGCTCGGTCGAGGCAAAGTGGATCAGCACGAAATTGGTGTGGCTGTCCGGCACGATCAGCCCCAGATCGCGGCAGTCCTCCGCGAACCGATCGCGAATGGTTGCCGTTTTCGCGACCACGTCCCGCATATGCGCCTGATCGCGCATCGCCGCCGCTGCCGCAGCCTGCGAGGCGATCGAGATGTTATTGGGGTTCAGCAGCTTGCGCAGCTCTCCGGCGATACCCATGGGGAAATGGCCCCACCCGGCGCGCGCCCCGGCAAGCCCGTAAGCCTTGGAGAAGGTGCGGGTGATCACGGTATCCCCCCGATCAGCCAGCGCGAATATCTCTGCTGGATCGTTGGCTTGGTCGGCGAACTCGGCATAGGCCTGATCGACCACCAGCAGCACATCGCCGGGCAGGGCGTCGCGCAGGCGCAGGATCTCGGAATTCGGGATCAGGGTGCCGGTGGGATTGCCCGGGTTACAGACAAACACGATACGGGTCGCCGGGGTGACGGCGGCCAGAAGCGCATCGACCGAGACGGTCAGATCGACCTCGGGCGCGGCCACGTATTCGGCCTGCGCCTGTGCTGTGGCCGAAGCGACGAAGGCATAACCATATTGCGTGCCCAGCACCTGATCGCCGGGTCCGGCAAAGGCGCGGATCAGGCAGCCGATCAGCTCCATCGAGCCCGCGCCGCACAGCACCCGCGCCGGGTCGAGCCCGTGTACCCCGGCAATGGCCGCGCGCATGTCGGGCCATTCGGGATCGGGGTATAGCGTCAGATCAGCCAGCGCCGCCTGCCCGGCCGCCACGGCGGACGGACTGGCCGGAAAGGCGCTTTCGTTCTGCGCCAGCGAGACGGTGCCTTCTCCACCCAGATCGGCCAGCGCATAGGCACCCATGGCGCCGACATAAGAAACCGGACGGATCATGCGTCACCTCCGTAAGTTTTGGTGCCCTCGGCGCTGACCAGACCGCGTTTGAGGTCCAGCGCCAGCGCGTCCCGATCACGGTCTGCCGGGTCGCCGAAACCGCCGCCGCCCGGGGTGTCGAAGATCAGGTAATCGCCACCTTCGACCCGCAGCTCTCCCTTGCCGGGAATGTCGCTGTCGCCATCACGGAACCGGATGCGCCCCGGCGCGCCGGGCTGGCCGCCCATGCGGCCCAGGGCGGGGAATTTCAGCCGCTCGACCGACAGGAACACGATGAAGGGCGCGCCGTTGGCCGATGTCATCTCGATCCGCTGCCCAAGCCCGCCGCGATACTTGCCCGCGCCACCGGAATCCGCGCGCAGCTCGCGTCGCCAGATGGTCACCGGCGCGACGCTTTCGGTGATCTCCACCTGCGAACCGAACACGCCCGAGGGGTAGGCGGTGGCTGACAGACCATCCGCATGCGGCCGTGCACCGGTGCCGCCATTATGTACCGGTTCCACTGCGAATTCGCGCCCACCATCGCGGGCCACCTCGGGGGCGTGGCGCATGGGCAGGTCGAACATGCAGCTTGCGCCCTCGGCGGGCACTTCATCAGGTAGTGCCTGATGCAGACAGCCCAGCACCAGATCGGGTGTCACCTGACCCAGCGTGTGCCGCATCGCCACCGGCACCGGGCGCTGTGCGTTCAGGATGCAGCCCTTGGGGCCGTCGACGGTGAACGGCTCCAGCGATCCGGCATTGTTGGGGATGTCCGAGCCGACGATGCAGCGCAGCGCGAACACCGTATAGGCGGTGGCATAGTTCAGCGGCACGTTGATGCCCTTGCGCGAACAGCCCGAGGTGCCGGTGAAATCCACATGCATCCCCGATTTACTGACGGTCAGCGCGGCGTGCAGTTCCAGCTCATTCTCATAGCCGTCCATTTTCAGGACGTTTTTGTAGATACCTTCGGGCACCTCGGCGATGGCCTCAAGCGTGCCACGGCGCGAAGTGTCGATGATATAGGACCCCAGCGCATCCAGATCGGTCAGGCCGAACTCTTCCATCATCGAAACCAGCCGGTTCACCCCGGCCTCGCAACAGGCGATCAGGGCATAGATGTCACCCTCGTTGGCGATGGGCTCGCGGCTGTTGGCGCGGATGATGTCCAGCAGCAGCGCGTTGGGGATGCCTTCCTCGACCAGTTTGCAGGGCGGGATCAGCAGCCCCTCGTCATAGATGTCGGAGCCTTCCGGCCCCATGCCCAGACCACCCAGATCAACCAGATGCGAGGTGCACGAGGTGAAGCCCACAACCTTGCCATCCTTGAACGCGGGCATCATCAGCAGGAAGTCGTTCAAATGCCCCGAGGCCAGCCACGGGTCGTTGGTCATGTAGATATCGCCCGGTTTCATGGTCTGAACCGGAAAGGCGGCGCGCAGGTGCTGCACCGCTTCGGCCATGGTGTTGATATGGCCCGGCGTGCCGGTTACCGCCTGTGCCAGCATCCGACCATTGACGTCGAAAATCCCGGCTGAGATATCGCCGCACTCACGCACGATGGGGGAGAAGGCGGCGCGTATCAGGGTCTGGCCTTGTTCTTCGACCACCGCCAGCAGACGGTTCCACATCACTTGCAGGCGGGCGGGGGAAAGATCGGTCGTCATCATGCGCCTCCTTTCTGGTCCTGAACCAGGACGAGGTTTCCTATGGCATCCACATGGGCCGAGAAATCAGTCGAGACCAGCGTGGTGGTCTGCGGCTCGTGGATCAGCGCCGGGCCGCGCACATGGTCGCCGGACTTCAGATCGGCCCGCGCCACGAAGGCGGCCTGTTTCAGCGCGCCGTCCACATCGCAGGTGATCGGGCGAGTGTCGGGTGCGGTGAAGGTCGTCAATGCAGGTGTAGCGGGCACTGGTGGCACGGCGCTGTCAAGGGTCGCGACGCGCACCGCCCAGTTGAGAATCTCAATCTGCATCCCCGGCACCGGGCGTGAGAACTGCTTGCGATATTCTTCCTCAAAGGCGGTGGTCAGCGGTGCAATATCGTCTGCCGTCAGATGCCGGTCGGGCAGAGTGATCTCGATCTCGTGGCCCTGACCGTTGTAGCGCATGAAGGCGGTGCGGTGGGTTTCGGTCGGGGCATCGCCCGCGCCCTGGGCAACCACGCCTTTGGCTTCGGAAATCATTGCGTCGAACAGAGCGTTGATCTCATCCATGTCCATGCTGTCCAACAGCGAATAGCGCGAGCGGACGATTTCGAACGACACGGGTGCGAACAGGAAGCCCACGGCAGACCCCACGCCCGGATTGGGCGGGATTACAATGCGGCTGACCCCGGCGGATCGTGCCACCCGGCTGGCATGTAACGGCCCGTTGCCGCCAAAGGCAATCATCGTGCGCGGTCCAAGATCCTTGCCCGATTCCACCGCGTGCATCCGGCCCGCGCTGGCCATGCTTTCGTCGACGATGCGGCTGACGCCGTCGGCTGAGCCAACGGCATCGAGATCTAGTTTCGACCCGATCAACTGGCTCAGCGACTGTTTGGAGCCTTCGGGGTCCAGCTTGATATGCCCCTCGGCAAATGTGTCGGGCACGATGTAGCCCAGCGTAATGTCACTGTCTGTCACCGTGGGCTCGGTGCCGCCGCGCATGAAGGCCACGGGTCCGGGTTCAGACCCCGCCGATTTCGGCCCCACGGTCAGCCGCCCCAACCGATCCACCCCGGCGATGGAGCCACCGCCCGCGCCGATCTCGATCATCTCTATCACCGGGATGCGCACTGGCATGCCCGAGCCCTTTATGAACCGCGCGGCGCGGGCGATCTCGAACTGGCGCGAGGTCTGCGGGCGGGCCTTGTCGATCAGGCACAGCTTAGCGGTGGTGCCGCCAACGTCAAAGGACAGCACCTGATCCAGCCCGGTGCGGGCGGCGATGCGGGCGGCCAGAATGGCCCCTCCGGCGGGGCCGGATTCCACCAGTCGGATCGGAAAACGCGCGGCGGTGCGCACGGTGCACATGCCGCCGCCCGCCGTCATCATCAGGATCGGACAGGTGACGCCCTCGGCCTCGAACCGGTCGACGAAACGGGTCAGATAGGTCTGCATCAGCGGCTGGATATATGCGTTGGCGACGGTGGTGCACAGCCGGTCGAACTCGCGCGCCTCGGGGCTGACCTCGGACGAGATCGAGACGGTCAGACCGGGCCGCTTCTCAGCCAGCACATCGCGCAGGCGGCGCTCGTGGGCGGGGTTGGCATAGGCGTGCATCAGGCAGATCGCTATGGCATCGGCCCCGCTGGCGTCGATATCGGCCAGTAGCGCGTCGATGGCTTCGTCTTCCAGCGCGATCAGCACGCCGCCATCCGCCAAGACGCGTTCGCGCACGGTCAGCGCGCGTTCACGCGGGACCAGTAGATCGGGCTTTTCGAGGTTGATGTCGTATTGCGAATAGCGCCGCTCATACGCGATTTCCAGGATGTCGCGAAAACCTTCGGTGGTCACCGTCGCCACCACCGCGCCGCGCCGTTCGATCAGCGCATTGGTCGCAAGGGTGGTGCCGTGGATAAAGCCGGTCACCTGATCCAGCGTCCGGCCCGATTGCTGCATCACCCGCGCGGCGCCCTCCATCGCGCCGTCGGCGGGGTTCTGATGGGTGGTCAGGGTCTTGGTGGAGGCCAGGATTGTCTCTTCGCCAGAGACAAGGACCGTATCGGTGAAGGTGCCGCCAATATCGATGGCCAGGCGCAGCGTTTGAGTTGTCATGAGGTCTTCCGAAATTTCTGTAATCGCAGCGTAAAGCAAAAGGCCCGAGGCCCTGCTTTATGCAAGGATCACAAGATCACAGCCGGTTGCGCGGCGGTCCGTAGGATTCGGAATGTCAGTCTGTGTCATGGGCGAAATGTGCAGTTTCAAGATAGCGGCAGCAAGCTGGATTACGACAGAAAGGCCTGCAAGCGACATCTTTCGGCGTAGCAGGCCCGAAATCTGCCGAAACGGGCCGTCAGACGGCGAGCGCTCGATCAGGCAAGCCACCAGCGTTCAGGGGCTTTGGCACCATCCATTTCCCAATTCGCGGCGATCTCGCCCTGGGCGACGGTTTTGGCAACACCCATGATATGATTGGCGAACATCGGAACGATCGCACCACCATCATCATGAACCAAAGTCTGCGCCTCGGCATACAGTGTGCGGCGTTTGGCGTCGTCCAGCTCTGCGCGGGCCTCGACCACGATGGCGTTGAAGCGATCGGCGGCTTCGCCTGTGCGCCAGGCTCGTACACCTCAATGAATTAGCCACCGGTGCCAATTCCGGATTGTGGGTCGGTCAATTTGCCATCGGTCGAAGGCATAATGACCAAGTGATAGCCAGACAGGATGATGGGAAGTCGGCATTTGCCGGATCCAGCTCGAACACCACGTTGTTGCCATCGGCGCGCATCGATTTGATTTGGGCAACCAAACCGTTCACCGCAGATTTCGATCCTTCGCCACAGTGGTGGTCGATTGTGGCGATGACAACGGCAGGGGTAAGGGTTTGGTCGTTGTGGAACTCGACCCCTTCACGCAGGGTGAATACCCAAGTGATTGCGTCGTTCGAGGAATACTCGGTCGCGAGTTCGGGCACTAAATTTCCGTTTGCGTCTAATTCGACCAAGTTGTTGCCGAACAGATAGGCGACAGCGGTTTTGATCGTGCCTTCATAGGTTGCTGGGTCTAAAAAGTCGGTAGTCGAACCGCTGCCAAAGCCAAATTTGATCGCTCCGCCTTTTTTAGGGACCTGCGCAAGTGCTTGTCCGGATAGGCTCAGTGCCGCCGGAATGGCAAGGCCCGCAGCCAGAGCGCTTGATATGAAGATACGACGCGAAATCCGGCCGCTCTGCAGTTTCTGCATCTGAGAGGACAGGAAAGGTGATCCGGGCCGAGCTTGGCCTCGATAAACCTGCCTATATCCGATATTTCGACTGGATCGGTGCGTTGGCGACCGGGGATCTGGGAACGTCGTTCTCAGGTCGGGCGAGTTCGGGTGTGGATCGATCACGTCCGGTAGTGGAACTGGTCGCACCGCGCTTATGGAACACATTGTTTCTTGCGGGTATGGCGGCGCTGATCTCGGTTCCGCTAGCGCTGTTTCTGGGTATCACCACCGCGCTGTGGCGCAATTCGCGCTATGATAAGCTGGCCAGCGCCAGCACCTTGACGGCGATCTCGTTCCCCGAGTTCTTCGTGGCCTATATCCTGATTTTGCTGTTCGGAACGCTATGGCCGGTGTTGCCGTCGTTGGCCAATGTGGAGCCAGGGATGCCGCTGGTCGAGCGGATCGTCAAATGCATATTACCTGCGCTTACACTGACACTTGTAATCGTCGCGCACATGATGCGTATGACGCGGGCTTCGCTGATCAGTCTTCTAGCTTCACCCTATGTCGAGATGGCGCGGTTGAAAGGAGAGAACGCCCGCCGCGTGGTTCTGCATCACGCGCTGCCCAATGCGTGGGCGCCAATTTCAACGGTGGTCGCGTTCAACCTGGCCTATCTGGTAGTTGGAGTGGTCGTGGTCGAGGTGGTGTTCGTCTATCCCGGCGTCGGCCAACTGATGGTCGATGCTGTCAGCTCGCGCGATATCCCGGTGGTTCAGGCGTGCGCCCTGATATTCGCCGCCACATATGTCCTTCTGAACCTGATTGCCGACATCATTGGAATCGTCACCAACCCGAGGCTTCTGCACCCAAAATGAGCCAGACAAGCAAGACATATTCAGCCGCCGCCGAGGTGGGTCGCGTGCGGACCCGTCGCAGCAAGCGCGAGCGTATTTGGATCGAGCTGAAGAAAGCGCCGCCGACAGCAATTTTCGGCATGTTTGTGATCCTGTTCTATCTAATCATGGCAATCGGAGCGCCGGTCATCGCGCCTTATGGTGAGGCCGAGGTATTCCCGACGCCTTACGCACCCTGGTCGTCCGAGCATTGGCTGGGTACCGACCAGATCGGGCGTGATATCCTGTCGCGGCTGATCTATGGCGCGCGCAACACCATTGGTATCGCTTTTGTCACTACGCTGCTGGCGTTCTTCATCGGAGGCGGTCTGGGGCTGATCGCTGCGATTAACCGCAGTTGGCTGGATCAATTGATCAGCCGGGGCGTAGATGTATTTATGGCCATTCCCAGCCTGATTTTCGCGCTGATGCTGCTGTCGATTTTCGGCTCGTCGGCGCTGTCGTTGATTTTGATTATTGCGATTCTGGATTCAACCCGCGTGTTCCGCCTGACTCGCGCTGTGGCGGTGAACGTGGCAGTGATGGATTATGTCGAGGCAGCCCGGCTGCGCGGCGAAAAACTGCCTTGGGTAATGCGTCGCGAGATTTTGCCCAACATCATGCCTCCGCTGGTGGCCGAGTTCGGGCTGCGATTCTGTTTCGTGTTCCTAACCATCGCTGCGCTCAGCTTTCTGGGCGTCGGTATTCAGCCCCCCACCGCCGATTGGGGCACCATGGTGCGCGAGACCGCCAACCTGATCCAGTTCGCCAAATATGATTTCAAGGCCGGGATCACGCCACTGCTGCCCGCTGCCTCGATCGCGTTGATCACTGTGGCGGTCAACTTTGTCGTCGACTGGTTCTTGCACAAAACAAGCGGATTACGCGATGAACACTGAGACTGACCTTCTGCTGGATATGCGCGACATCCGTATCGAGGGGTTCTCGGACGAAAAGTGGAATCCGATCATCAAAGGTGTCAACCTGACCCTGAAGCGCGGTGAGGTGCTGGGCCTGATAGGCGAAAGTGGCGCGGGCAAGTCGACGCTGGGCAAAGCGGCTATGGGATACACGCAGCCCGGCTGTCGTATCACGGGCGGTTCGATCCGGTTCAAGGGGCAGGAGTTGCGGGATCTGGACGACCACGCGCTGCAGCATCTGTGGGGATCGCGGATAGCCTATGTGGCCCAATCGGCGGCTGCGTCGTTCAACCCGGCGCATAAGTTGTTGGATCAGACCGTTGCTGCAACGGTGCGCGAGGGACTGCAACCCGAGAATGTCGCGCGTGAGGATGCCCGCGCGCTTTATGCCTCCGCATCCCGAAACGATTGGTGACCGCTATCCGCGTCAGGTCTCCGGTGGCCAGTTACAGCGGATCATGACAGCCATGGCGATGTCACCCCGTCCCGATCTGATCATTTTCGACGAACCGACAACTGCGCTGGATGTGACGACCCAGGTCGAAGTTCTGACTGCTATGCGCCGGATCGTCGAAGAATTTCATACCGCCGCAATCTACATAACCCATGACCTGGCGGTGGTCGCGCAGATGGCGGACCGGATCAAGGTGCTGCGCTATGGAGAAGAGGTAGAAGAGGCGGAAACGCGCAAAATGCTGTCTGCGCCCGAGCAAGAGTATACCAAATCCCTCTGGTCCGTGCGTCTGTTGCAAAAACAAGCCGAGACTTCGGATGATATCATCCTTAAAATTGACGGTGTGGATGCGGCCTATGGCAAGAGCGCCAAGGTGTTGCACAATGTGTCAATCAGCCTGCCGCGGGGGCGCACGGTGTCGATTGTCGGCGAATCCGGATCTGGTAAATCGACCACGGCGCGGGTGATCACCGGCTTGCTGCCAGCCACAAGCGGGCAGGTCACGTTCAATAGCGAGGTCCTGCCAAACGAACTGAAAAATCGCAGCCGTGATCAGCTGCGCAGAATTCAGATGATTTATCAGATGGCCGATACCGCGATGAACCCGCGTCAAACTGTAGGTGAAATCATTGGACGTCCGCTGGAATTTTATCATGGTCTGCGGGGCCGGGCGCAGGAGGACCGGGTCATCGAACTGCTTGAAGCCATCGAGTTGTCGGAAGACTTCTATGATCGTTTTCCCAGCGAATTGTCCGGCGGACAAAAACAGAGAATTTGCATTGCTCGCGCTCTGGCCGCCGACCCTGAGGTGATTATTTGTGACGAAGTGACGTCCGCACTGGACCAGATTGTGCAGGAGGGCATACTGCAATTGCTGATGCGCCTACAAAAGGAGCGCGGAATTTCCTATCTGTTCATCACGCAAGACATTGCCACGGTCGAGGCTATTTCGGACGAGATTGTTGTGATGCTGAATGGTCAAGTCGTCGAGCAGGGATTGAAGAATACCGTTCTATCCGAACCCTTCCCGGACTATACAAAGCTGCTGCTAAGTTCGGTTCCCGAGATGGACCCGGATTGGTTGACGAACCTGCTGAAAGAGCGAAAAGAAAATCACTTAGATACAAAACATGACGCTGCGTAGGCGCGGGCAATGACAACCCTTGCGAAGCTCAGTCGCAGTGGACTTCTCATTCTGCTAGTATTCCGAAACTCTTTTTTACCGGCATAACAATAGATCGATACGCAGAGAACCTGAAACTCAGGAGCAACTCGCGAATTAAGGTGGCTTTTGACTGGATCGCATTGATATTCTTGTTCACAATCAGTTCGATCCTCTTTTGGGCTGCCATAGGGTTAATACTTGAGGTCACCGCAGGCCGTGTAATTGCCCCGTTCTTCGACACCCCATTGGTGACATAGGTTGCAGTCATCGCAACCTTCCTCGCCGGGTTTCCTCAGTCAGCGCGCGCGAAGCCTTGTCGCAAAATACGAGTGCAAGGCTGCGATCAATAATGTGCGAGCGGCGCTTGTCGTGATGACTGTCCCAATGGCATCATCCCCGACGGTCATGGGACTGCTCTCTGTAATGGGTGCTCGAGTAGTGGCTGGAATGCTGCAGAGCGCACCTTACAAGCGTCGCAAAAAGATCTTACCGACTAAACCTCCTAGAACGACATAGTCCAATTTGGTGATGCCTTATGAACAATAGATCTGGGACCGAGTGAACGTCGATCTCAATCTGGCATCTCCTGTCTTGTTCGTTGGAGGTGGCAGTAGCACTTTGCCCACCAAGCTGCTCGCATCGCGACCACTGATGCAGGTCGCCCGGTTTTTTTCTGATCGACCCTGGCGAGCGGGCGCAGAGCTTTTACATCTCGTTTTCGCCCAACCTGACTCATGGGGGCAACGCAATCCTTCGAACGCAGCATTGGGTGCAAATGCGTTATGCGGGCCCGATCCCGGTTTCCGAATTGGCCTGCACCGCCCGACTTGAGCTGCGCACTTTTGGATTCCGATTCCTGACGGCCACGGGTTTCACGCCATCGGAATACCTGCAACAGCGTCGCATCACCAATGCCTGTCAGAGACTGGAACTATCGCAGTCCAGTATCGAAACCATCGCCCGGGATATGAGGTATATGGATGTTTCAGCATTCCGCGGAATGTTTCACGAAATAGTCGACCTCTCGCCGGGAGATTACCGCAAGCGCTTTTCTTTTCTTAAAGACGCTTCGCATTTAAGAAAATGACGTCTGAACAGCCTTTCTTGGGTCTGTTTTTGCTTTGGCTAAGCGTAATTGCAAAGGTCTTATTCCTCTGCTTTCTTTTGTCATCACGACCTTGACGATATGGCGGCCTCGATGCTTCGATTGATTGCCTCGATCGGTCCCATTGCGTCAACATTCGCCAAAACGCCCATATGGCTATAGTAGTCGATCAAGGGTGAAGTCTGTTCACGATATTCAATCAGACGTGCAGCGACTGTTTCGGCCTTGTCGTCAGCGCGGCGCATAAACTCAGAGCCTCCGCAATTGTCGCAGCGTTCCGCTGCCTCAAGCGGTTTGAATGTATCATGGTAACCTTCGCCACATCCTGCACAGGTAAAGCGACCGGAAATGCGGTCGACCATCTTCTTGTCATCCACCGCAAGACTGACGACAGCACTGATCTGCTGCCCCGTTTCCGCCAATAGTTGATCCAATGCGCGCGCCTGACTAAGCGTGCGTGGAAATCCGTCTAATATCACCCCTCCGGCACAGTCCGAATCCCTCATACGGTCACGCAAGATCGAAATGACGATGTCATCTCCGACGAGCCTGCCTTCAGCCATGATGGATTCCACCGCCTTGCCTGTTTCGCTGCCGCTTTCAATCGATCTGCGGAGCAAATCGCCTGTCGACAACTGAACCAAGTCAAATTTTTGCTCAAGCAGTCGGGATTGCGTTCCCTTACCGGCACTAGGAGGGCCGAGAAGGATTAACACTTTAGACGTATTCGGGCTGGTCACTCTTTTTCCTCTTAGAGAATATCGTAAACACGACTTAGAATAGACCGCTCAGTGCCATTTCAGATGTATTAGCGGTGTATGACGGTCGTGTGTGGGCGTTGCTTCTGATCCCTAGACCAGACTATCGCACCACGTGTACGGAACAGTTTGCATGCCTGACTACGCGTGCCGCTGTGGACCCCAGTAGATAATCCTGCAATCCAGGCTGGTGGCTTGCGATAACGATGCAGTCTGCATTGTTATTCGTTGCATAATCGAGAATTCCACGGCCCGACTGTCCTTCGACAATTTCAATTTTGGAGTCCGCTACCCCGTCCACTAGTGGGCCCAGTTTGTCAGTAACACTGGTCTTTGCGATATCCAGATGGTTTTCTGGAAGCAGGTCGCTTGTGTATTGCGGAAGGTGCTCAATGACATGCAATAGAGTGATATGACCACCATCCGAGCGGAGAGTTTGTGCGACATCCAGCGCTCTTTGCGCGTCGCGGTCGGTATCAAAGGAAACAGGGACTAGAATATTTCCATACATTTCTGGTTCTCCAGCAGGTAGAAAAATTCAACAACCAGAGCAGGGAACAGGTCCGCCTGCCCTGGTTGTTGAAGTTAGGCCCGTAGCATTATCGAGAAGAGGGGCTACTGGGCCGGGGAGGGTCATCTTACGCTGCCACGAACATGTCTTTGTATCGGTCGCGCAGGATGTTCTTTTGAACTTTGCCCATGGTGTTGCGGGGCAGTTCGTCCAGCAGGATCAGTTTGCGTGGATGCTTGAACCGCGCCAAGCTACCGCGCACGGCCTCCATCATTGCGTCCAGATCGGGGGTTTGGCCCCGCTCTGCAACGATCACGCCCAGAACAGTTTCGCCGAAATCGGGATGTGGAACGCCCACAACGGCGCTTTCCAGCACGCCGGACTGGTCATCCAGAATCAGCTCGATTTCTTTGGGATAGATGTTGTAACCGCCTGAAATAATAAGGTCTTTGTTGCGGCCAACAATATGAACATAGCCGTCTTCGTCGATCCGACCCAAATCGCCAGTGATGAAAAACCCGTTCTCGCGCAGTTCGGCGGCAGTCTTCTCCGGCATCTGCCAGTAACCTTTGAACACGTTGGGCCCGCGCACCTCGATCTCGCCGATCTCGCCCTGAGCCAGCGCATTGCCGTCTGAATCACAGATCTGCAGCTCGACCCCAGGCAATGGAAAGCCCACCGTGCCTGCGCGGCGGTCACCGTCATAGGGGTTCGAGGTGTTCATGTTAGTTTCGGTCATGCCATAGCGTTCAAGGATGCGATGGCCGGTGCGTTCTTCGAACTGTACATGGGTTTCGGCCAGCAAGGGTGCCGAGCCTGAAACAAACAGGCGCATATGTGCGGCCAGATTCTTGGTGAAGCGGTCATCGTCCAGAAGGCGGGTGTAGAAGGTTGGCACGCCCATCATGGTCGTGGCATTGGGCATCCGCCCGATGATCTCATCCAGATCGAACTTGGGCATAAAAACGATGCTGCTGCCTGCAGCCAGCGTGACATTGGTGGCCACGAATAGTCCGTGAGTGTGAAAGATCGGCAGCGCATGCAGCAGCACGTCGTCGGATGTGAAGCGCCATTCTTTGACCAGCGTCTGTGCATTCGACAACAGGTTGTTCTGGGTCAGCATCGCACCCTTCGATCGGCCTGTAGTCCCCGATGTATAGAGGAATGCGGCCAGATCGTCGCCATCACGGTCAACGGTCTCAAAGCTGGCAGGCATTGCTGCAGCCTGCTCCATCAGGCTGCCGCTGCCATCGGCGTTCAGGGTTTCCACCTTCGCGCCTAGCTGCGCACCAACCGGGGCGAGTTTCTCTTCGCTGCGGCTGTCACAAACGATCAGCGAGGCGCCACTGTTTTCGATGAAATAGGTCAATTCATCCACAGTGTAAGCGGTATTGAGCGGCAGGAATACAAGACCTGCCTGCGCACAGGCAGCATATAGCGCCAGCGCTTCGGGCGATTTCTCGATCTGTGCCGCAACCCGGTCGCCGGGTTTCAGGCCCAGCTGCGTCGCCACATGGGCGATTTGTGCCGCGGTGCTCAGGAAGTCCTGATGGGTGATGGTCGTTCCGTCGAGCAACTGCAAAAAGGCTGTGTCTTTACCGGCATGTGCGCCGAACAAACCGTCATAGAGAGGATTGGCCATAAGGGTTACCTTTCCTGTGTCGTGGTGAGAGAGGCTGACGCGGCAAGCGATTTGGCCTCGGACGAGGCGATTACCTCGCGGGTGTTGGCGAACTGTTCGTGGTTCTGCGCTACGCGGCCAAGGTCATAAAGATAGTTGACCATGGTGCCACCGGACTGTGCCCGGCCCTTGTCCGAAACATCCGCGTCGGCATGAACCGCATGGACCAGCGCACCGTTGCCAAGATGGAACCGTGCCACCGGATCGAACGGCAGATCGCCCCGACCTTTGGCGTTCAACAGGTAATGTGCGGCCAGTGCTTTCATCTGATCGGGCTCTTCGATGTTCCAATCGATGCCTTCCTGCGACAACCATTTGGTCAGCCCCGGAATTGGCGAGAGCGTGACGAAGGTTTTCAGCCCCGCCAACTCAGCCGACAGGTCCGAGGCCACCTGTTTGATCAGCGAATTGCCGAAAGAGATGCTGGCCAACCCGGCCTGACAGTTGGAGATCGAGTAGAACACAGCCGTATCGGCCTGATCTTCGGGCAATGGATCGCGGTCTTCGGCGAGCAAGGCCTGTACGGAACCCGGAATACCGCTGTTCAGCGCCACTTCGACAAAGATCAGCGGCTCATCAGGCATCGAGGGATGAAAAAAGGCAAAGCAGCGCCGGTCAGTGGGTTCCAGCCTGCGGCGCAGGTCATCCCAGCTGTCGATGGCATGGACCGCCTCATACGCAATGATCTTTTCCAGAATATGCGCCGGGCTTTCCCAGTTGATCGGGCGCAGCACCAGAAAGCCACGATTGAACCAGCTGGCAAACAGGTGCCGGAAGTCCAGGTCAAGCGCCTGCAATTCGGGCTCCTTGCCGCCCAGTCGCAATAGGTCGGCGCGCATCTGAACCAGCGCTCCGGTGGCACCGGGTACCCGGTTCAGACGGCGGATCATTTCCTGCCGGGCCGGTTCCACCGCAGCCGCAAAGGTGCGATAGGTCGCTTTCGAAGGGTTGCGCTCGTATTCGTCCAGTGACGAACGTACCGCCTCGGGATCGATATTCATGGCGGTGGCGAGATAGCGGAAGAACTCCAGCTTATCGTCATCACTCAGCGTATCGAACCGGGTCAGGATTTCCTCGGCCAGCGCCAGCCCCGAAGTTTCCCCCGCTGACCCAACCAGCGCGTCGGCCAGTTCGGTCAGTGGTCGGCCATCCGGAGCCACCGCGCCGTCGCGGCGGTAACGCCGCTCGAACACGGTGGATAGAAGATCCGCCAGCAGGGTCATACCGCTGCTCCCATCACCAGGTCAGGCAGCCATGTGGCTAGACCGGGGAACAGGCACAGCAGGACAATCGCGATCACCATGCAGGCCACGAAGGGGAGAGAGCCTGTCAGGATGGTCTTGAGCGAGATGTCGGGCGCAATGCCGTTGATCACATAGAGGTTCAGGCCGACAGGGGGCGAGATCAGGCCAATCTCCATGTTGATGGTCAGTACAACCGCAAACCAGATCGGATCGAAGCCAGCGGTGGTGATAATCGGCAGCAGGATCGGTGCCGCCATCAGGATCACAGCGACGGGCGGCAGAAAGAACCCGGCGATCAGCAGGAACACGTTGACCGCACCCATCAGAACCCAACGGTTCACGTCCAGCGTACCGATCCATTCGGCAATCGCCTGTGTGATGAACAGCGAGCTGAGCATGTAAGAGAACACACCGGCAGCAGCGATGATGAACAGGATCATCACGCTTTCCTTGGTGCTGTCGCGCAGCACGACCCAGATGTCCTTGGGGTTCCACAGCTTGTAGATGATCATCGCGATCAGCAGGCAGAGCAGGGCACCGACAGCAGCCGTTTCCGACGGGGTGGCGATACCGCCATACATGGCGTAAAGCACACCCAGAATGATGCCGAGGAAGGGCAGCACGCGCGGCAGAATCTCGAACCGTTCGGCCCAGGTGTAGCTGCCCGAACCCAGACGGGTCGCGTCACCGGATTTCCAGGTCGAATACAGCGACCAGGCCATGAACAGACCCACCAGCATAAGGCCCGGGATCACACCGGCCAGAAACAGACGGCCAATCGAGGTTTCGGTGGCAATACCGTAAACGATCATGGTGACCGATGGCGGGATCAGGATTCCCAGAGTACCGCCTGCAGCGATCGAACCGGCGGCGACGCCGTCAGGATAGCCACGTTTGCGCATCTCCGGGATACCCATCTTGCCGATGGCGGCACAGGTCGCGGGTGACGAACCGGACATAGCCGCAAATAGGGCACAGGCACCGAGGTTTGATACGACCAGACCGCCGGGAACACGGGTCAGCCAGCGTTCCAGCGCTTCGTACAAATCCGCTCCAGCTCTGGTAGAGGCGATTGAGGCCCCCATGATGATGAACATCGGGATAGACAGAAGGGCGAAGTTATCGAGTTTGCCGAACAGGATTTCCGGCATCAGTTCCAGCGAGCGCGGTCCGTCAAAGACGATTAGGAACCCAGCCGAGACGATCAGCAGGCCGATGGCCACGGACACGCCCGAGAAAAGAACAAGGATGGTGGCGATGGCGACAATAGCGCCGAGCAGAAGGGGATCCATCGGCTTTACTCCAGACCAAATGGTTTATCGATGCCAAGCAGGACGGCGACGAGATCGGCGATCAGTTGCAACAACAGCAGACCAAAGCCAACTGGGATGGCGAGGTAGGGGATCCACAGGCGAACGCCCCAAACGGTGTCGGATTTCCATCCGCGCTCCCATGCGAAGTGCCAATACTCGTAGCCGTAGAACAGCATGACTGAGACGATGGCGATGGACAGAACCGAAGTCAGGATCGCCATGTAAAAGCGGGCTCGAGGTGCGAGCGAAATCGGGATCAGGTCAACATTCACGTGACCGCGCAGGCGCTGCACATAAGGCAGACCGACCAGGGTTGCGGCGATGACCAGATAAATGACCGCTTCGGTTTGCCAAATGGTCGATTGATTCAGCACGAAGCGCACGATGATCATCTGGCAGGTGATGGCGACAGCAGCGACGATCATGCCTGCGGAACACCATCCAGCCAGAGTTGAAAGCGCAGCGACAAAGCGAAGGAAGGGATTGTTCCCTGTGTGGGAAGCAACGGCAGAGCTATGACCGGCCATTTGCGCCTCCTGTGATTGAGATGCAATTAAGTCTGAAGATCAGAGAAGATCAGAACCAAGATCGGATGCCGAGCGGCGGCAGGCCGCCCGGCAAGATGGGGTCATTCGACTGCCAGAGCCTTGTCCAGCAGGTCCTGCCCATCAGGAACCTCTTCTACGAAGGCCTTGTAAGATGTTTCCATTGCCAGCGTACGCCATGCTTCGAAGTCTTCGGCGCTCATCTCCGCAATCTCAACACCGGCGTCGGCAAAAACTTTCGCCGAGTTGGCGTCCTGTTTCTTGGCCTCTTCCAAATAGAAGGCCTGTGCCTTTTCCGATGCAGCCAGCAATGCGGCTTGCTGATCTTGGTTCAGTCCGTCGAAGGTGGATTTGTTCATCAGCAGCGGCTGATACATGAACCACAGCGCCACATCGCCCGCAGGGGTATAGCAGGCAACCTGCTCGTAGATGCGGTAGCTGACAAAGGACGAGGACGACGTGTTGGCCGCCTGCAAAACGCCGGTTTGCATGGCGTTATAGATTTCCGACGACGCCATTGATGCGATCGAGGCATCAGCGCCGGCCAGCATCTGCTCAAAGGATTTACCTGCCGCGCGAGTCTGCAGGCCTGCGACATCCTCAGGGTTCGTGATGCACTTGTCTTTACCGGCGAAGCCACCGGCCAGATAGCCATGCACCAGCACCATCACGTCGTCCTGAGCCATTTTCTCTTCCAACGCCTCCATGAAGGGCGAGTCGGCCAGACGGGCAGCGTGATCGTGGTTTTTCACCAATCCCGGCATCAGCGTCAGATTATAGGCAGGCTGCTGACCGCCGGCGTAGGACAGCGGCAGTATGGTCATATCCAATTGACCGCGGCTGAGCGGCTTGTACTGCTCGCGCGGCTTGAACAGCGATTTCGAGCCGAAAATCTTGATTTCCAGATCAACGTCCGCCGCCGCAACCTCGTCTGCAACAATCTGTGCTACTTGATGGCGAATGTCCTTGTTCGACCACTGATGTGACAGGCGCAGTTCCTCCGCTGACACCAATGTACCTGCGGATGCAAGCGCCAACGCAGCGACGGCCGTTTTGAACACTGATTTCATTTTTTCCTCCCGTTTTCAGTCCCGGATGAGCCGGGGATGAATAGAAGCATAGGGCAGTGATGTTTTTTTAGTCAAGGTTTTTGTATACAAGATATGATTTCTTGAGTTCTCGCCTAATCACAAGTAAAACAGAAACCTATGGACCAACGACTTGCAGATACCATCGCTCAGGATTTGGAAGAGCTGATTTTTGACGGGACATTTTCGGACGGTGACCGTCTAGATGAGGTCAAACTGGCTGAGCAGTTCGGGGTCTCACGAACGCCACTTAGGGAAGCATTCCAGAGACTTGCCTTGTCGGGGTTGGTCGATCTGATAGCGCGGCGGGGCGCTTTTGTCCGACAGCCCGGCCCGGTGGAACTGATGGAGATGTTCGAGGTCATGGCCGAGCTTGAAGCCGTGTGCGGTCGACTTGCGGCGTTGCGCATTTCCGATGAAGCTTTGCTTGAACTGACCGAAGCTAACAGCAAATGCCAACTGGCCGTGGATGCGGGCAATCCCGATGCGTACTACCTGGAAAACGAGCGGTTCCATCGAATCATCTATCAACAGTCCGGCAATGCATTCTTAGAGCAAGAAACTTCCAAGCTGCACAGAAGGCTCAAACCATTCCGTCGACAGCAGCTTCGGTTCCGTGGTCGTATGGCCCAGTCCATGGCCGAACACGAAGAAATTGTCAGAGCCCTGAAAAAAGGCGTACCGGAAGAAACAGCGAATGCGCTGCGTGACCATGTCGCCGTACAGGGTGAGAAGTTTCGCAACCTTATGGCTTCACTAAAGAGCGCAGCTGAGTAGCAGTTGCCATTAATACACGCGGAATTTCATTGTGAGCGCGACTGGGCTGGTCAGCTAGCGTTGATGCCAGTGCGCCTTTGAATCAGATCTCAAATATAATCGGGTCAAATTTCGAACCCCATGTAGGTGAAGATGATGACCGTAAGATAGACCATCCCGGCTACAAACGAAGGAATGATGGTCGGTAGGATGATTTCATTGGCGAAGCCACATTGAAGGCTCCCAAGGTTACCGCAGACCAGCAGCAGGATCATTATGGCGGATTTCATCACCCAGCCAACATTTAGAATCCAAAGTATCTTTTAGATAATCTGCATAGTGATCAGTATCATGAACCAACCCAACACGATGGCAATGATCGTAACGCCTCCAGGGCAGAGCTTGAAACCCTGAATTCGCACCATAACGAGGCCAAACAGATAGAAAACCGCTGAAACCTGAAGCGCACGAGTGGTTCGATAAAGCCAAGAGTACCGCGCGCTTATCCCATCGCCGAATGCCCGCTGCACCTAGTCGATCAGCTCGCCTTCATCCGGATAAGTGGTGCCCAATTCGGTTTTGACCACCCGTGCGGAACAAACAAATATTGGTGAAGATGATGAGCCGCCAGACCAGCAATGAGGGTCATATGACTACTGACGCGGCAACGATAACGAGCACCAGAATCGAACTGACGGCGATGAATACAGCTCTGAATATGTTTACTTTGGGCGGGCCGGACACGGGAATGTTCTGAAAGAAAATTGATGTAAGCAAGTTGCAAGTGTTTGTTAATTCTTGAAAAACGGCGCAGGGGGGCGTCTGATTGGTCGAACCAAGCGCGGCACGAACACCAAGTCACACGCCATCTGCGATAGCCAGAGGCGTTCGCTTAACCTGATTGTCACCGCCGGACAGGTCAGCGTCGGCATTGGCGCATGCGCGATGCTTGGCGACTTTCTAAATGTCGAATGATTGCCCAGGGAACGCGGCCACGATGCCGACCGGTTCCGGGAAGCATTGCAAGACAAGGGGATACGTGCCTGCAATGCAGGCTGAACGCAAAGCAAGACCCCGGTCAAATATGACAAGCGTCGGTACAGACGGCAAAACCGCGTCGAGATCATGTCCGGCAGGCTCAAGGGTCTTATGCGCGTTGCGACGCTCTTTGACCGCTGTTCGGGGGTCTGACTCTCAGCTAGCGCTCTCGCGGAAACCGCCATCCATCGGTTGGAAGGCCTGACGATGGGGGCAGTTCGCTGCAATCGCCTTTGGTGCGTAAAGTGGCTTGGACTGTGCAACTCAATACAATAGGCTTTTAGGATCCTACCCCCAAGTTCGACATGTTTGTTGCAAAGATCTTCACTGTCATACCCTTGTTGTGAAAAGCATCCAGAACACGCGTCGATCCACAAACCTGAGAGGTGCCTTATGTCCTATTCCAATCGTAGTTTGATTTCGCGCCGTCAGTTTCTTGCCACTACGACCGCCAGCGCAGCTGCCATCACCTTGCATCCCTTTTCGGCGGCGGCGGCCAACAATCAGGCGCATCTGAGGATCATGGAAACCACCGACATCCATGTTCACGTGTTCCCATACGATTACTATGCGGACAAACCGCGCGATACTGTCGGGCTGTCGCGGACCGCTTCGATCATTAATGAGATCCGTTCCGAGGCGACAAATTCGCTGCTCGTCGATAATGGAGATTTTCTGCAAGGCAATCCGATGGGCGATTACATCGCCTATGAGCGTGGCATGAAAGAAGGCGATAGCCATCCGATCATCACTGCCTTCAATACTGTTGGTTATGACGCTGCCACTTTGGGCAATCACGAGTTCAACTATGGCCTAGATTTCCTTGAAAAAGCGCTTGCTGGTGCAGAATTCCCCGTGGTTCTGGCCAATGTCGCAAAAGAGACTGGGGCGTCCCCCCGCGATGATACGACTCTGGTGAAGCCCTATGCCATCCTTGAGCGTGAGATTGAAATGGGGGATGGCAGCAAGCATCCGATCAAGATTGGTGTCATCGGTTTCACGCCACCTCAGATCATGAACTGGGATCGCAAGCAT
This sequence comes from Ruegeria sp. B11, assembly GCF_056539785.1. Classification (NCBI taxonomy): domain Bacteria; kingdom Pseudomonadati; phylum Pseudomonadota; class Alphaproteobacteria; order Rhodobacterales; family Roseobacteraceae; genus Ruegeria; species Ruegeria sp. B11. Next base: position 702,488 of record NZ_JBQFVO010000002.1, read on the forward strand.
CTGGAAGGCAACGTGCAGGCGCGTGACATTGTCGAAACTGCGCAGGCTTACGTCCCCGAGATGCAAGAGCAGGGTTGCGACCTGGTCATCGCCCTGTCGCATTCCGGCATTGGGGATGCGGATCACGCTGATGGAATGGAAAATGCGTCGGTCGTTTTGGCAGGGGTCGATGGCATCGACGCGCTGGTGACCGGGCACAATCACCTGGTATTCCCGTCCGCTACCTTTGCGGATCGCCCTGGAATTGATGTCGACAAGGGGACCTTGATGGGCAAACCGGCGGTCATGGGCGGCTTTTGGGGGTCACATCTTGGCCTGCTGGACCTGCTGCTTGAGCGCGACGGGAACGAATGGCGGGTTGTGACGACAACGTCTGAGGCGCGCCCGATTTCAAAGCGCAACGAAGATCGTTCGATCACGGCACTTGTTGGCGACGATCAGAAGGTGCTGGACTCGGTGGCGAAAGATCATGACGAAACACTGGCCTATGTACGCCGCGCGGTCGGCAAGACTTCGGCCCCGCTGCACAGCTACTTCGCGTTGGTTGCGGATGATCCATCGGTGCAAATCGTCTCGATTGCGCAGAAATGGTACGTCGAAGAGATGATGAAGGGCACCGAACATGAAGGTCTGCCCATTCTATCGGCTGCAGCGCCGTTCAAGGCAGGGGGTCGCGGCGGCCCGGACTATTACACAGATGTTCCGGTGGGCGATGTTGCGATCAAAAACGTGGCTGATCTTTACCTGTATCCCAATACCGTGCGCGCGGTGCGGGTGAACGGTGCACAGGTTCGGGGTTGGTTGGAACGCTCGGCGGGTATGTTCAACCAGATCGAGGCGGGATCAGAGGATGCGATTTTGCTAAACCCGGACTTCCCGTCTTACAATTTCGACGTGATGGACGGTGTGACCTACCAGATCGACTTATCGCAACCGTCGCGCTTTGGACCCAAGGGGGAAGAGATCAACCCGGATGCAGCCCGTATCGTAGATTTGGCCTTCAACGGTGAGGCGGTCACGGATGACATGGAGTTCATCATTGCCACCAACAACTATCGTGCTTCGGGCGGCGGCTCTTTCCCGGGCGCAATGGGTGATACCGTCGTGTTCGAAGCCCCTGACACCAACCGCGACGTGATCGTGCGGTATATCGTCGAGCAAGGAACAATCGATCCCAAGGCCGATGCAAACTGGTCGTTCGCGCCGCTTTCTGACACTACCGTGTTGTTTGAAACTGGTCCAAAGGCGCGCGACTACATGGGCGAAGTCAAAGGCGTCACCATCGAGGATGCCGGTGAAGGCGCTGATGGGTTTGCGGCATTCCGCATCAGGCTCTAGCAAGGGTAAGGTCCAAATTATAGTGTGAGCGGCCGTCTTAGATCATTCATCTGACGGCCGTTCGAAGGTGCTATGTTGCTGGGCCTCGTTCAGTCTTCGTCTTGCAGCGGAAGCCTGTCGCGCACGAGATTTGCCCAGAATTCCGCGCCGATCGGCAGTAACGCATCGTTGAAATCGTAGTCGTTCGAATGCAGCGGTTGACCGTTGGGGCCGGATTCACCGTTGCCCAGTAGGATAAAGCAGCCGGGTACGGCTTTGCAAAAATGCGCGAAATCCTCTGAAAAGCTCATCGGTTGACGATTGGGAAGTGTGTCCAGCCCGGATAGCTGCGCGACGCGGATGGCAGCCTCGGTCGGGATCGGTGCGTTGACTGTTTCGATGAATTCGGTTTTGAAATCCACTTGGACTTCAACGCCATGGGCGGATGCGATGCCATGCGCAATCTTGCGCATGTGTTCTTCGATCTTGTTTCGATCTTCAGGGCTGCAAGCCCGCGCATCACCCTTTAGCGTTGCCGTTCCTGGCAGAACGTTGCGCTGCCCGTCGGTCAGAAATTCGGTCACTGACACAACCGCCCCGGCGCCCGGGGCCAGCTTGCGTGCGACAATTGTCTGAAGCGCCAGAACGATTTCTGACCCAACGGTTAGCGCATCACGTCCAGACTGCGGCATGGACGCATGGCCGCCTTGTCCATTGATCGTAATTTCGAAAAGGCTTTCTGATGTGCATATTAAACCGGTTCGGGTCGACATCTGCCCGGCGGGTGCCCCAGGCAGGTTATGTATGGCGTAGACTTCTTCGATTGGAAATCGCGTCAAGACATTCTCGTCCAGCATTGCATTAGCCCCCAGTCCAAGCTCTTCATTCGGTTGAAACAGGAACACCACCGTGCCGCTGAAACCGGGATCCGAGGACAAAGTCTTTGCTGCGCCCAACAGCATCGTCATGTGACCATCATGGCCACAGGCGTGCATAATGCCGGGATTTTGTGACACGTAATCATGATCGCTGGCTTCCTGAATGGGTAGCGCGTCCATATCTGCGCGTAATCCGATCGCGCGGTTGCCTTGACCGGCCCTGAGGATACCCACCACGCCCACGCCTTCATGAACTTCAAGCCCGTATTGACGTAGCAGCGCCGCAACTTTGGCTTTGGTTTTCGTTTCATTGAAGCCCAATTCGGGGTGTCTGTGGAATGACCGCCTAAGTTGGCGAAGTTCGGGTTGGTTCAATTCCATGGCGGTTAATGTTCCCAGATTATAGGTGCTATCCGAGCGGGGCGAACTCGGACTCTAGCCCTGATTGGTAGAGTACGATGGCAGACGGGTCCACCGGCACGGCATCTCTCAATCGTTCTGTCCCGACCAGCCACGCCTGAATGAAGTCGGCGCTGCGCCGTATCGTTTCTTGAACCGAACTGTCAGTTGGGTCGCGCTGCCAAAACCCGTGGCGGCCGCAATTTCAGCAACGGTCATTTCTGTTTCGCTTAGCAACGCGTAGGCGCGCGCCACACGCAACTCGATGTAGAATTGTACCGGGGAAACCTCGACATACTTTTGAAACAGCCGCTCCAACTGTCGGCGAGAAATCTGAACGATCTTGGCGATCTCAGAGATATCCAGAGGCTCTTCCAGATTCTCATGCATGATCTGGATGGCGTTGATCAGGTATTGGTTCCGACTGCCCAACGCGACAGAAAACGCGGATTTCTGGAGCGTTTTTTGATTGTTGGATCGTGAGTGGATGCACATGTCCGAGACGATGATGGCCAGATCCTTTCCGAAGTCGGTTTCAATCATGTCCAGTACCATGTCGGTTGCCGCGTTACCTCCACCGCAGGTCATCAGATCATTGTCAATCTCATACAGGTTAGCCGATGGTGTCAGGTGTTCGAAGTGTTCAACAAAGGCGGGTTGGTTTTCCCAATGCAGTGTGAACCTCTTGCCGGTCAGCATGCCTGCCTTGGCCAGCGTAAATGCGCCGGTACAAATTCCACCAAGCTTGCAGCCAAACGCTTTCTGACGGCTGATCCACGAAAGGATCGTTGAATTAATGCTTTCCGATGGTTCGATCCCTGAACACACAAACAATCTGGATGATCGCGGTAAATTATGCAGAGCCAAGTCAGCTGCTATTTCGACTCCATTGGAGCATCGAACAGGGTTCCCATCCTCAGAGATCAGAAACCACTTGTAGAGCTCTTTGTTGGTGACCTGATTGGCGATCCTCAGCGGTTCAACCGCTGCGCTAAAGGCAAGCATGGTGAGTTTCGGCAGCAACAGAAAATAGATCTCGTTGGATGATCCGTCATAATCGATGTCGAAGGTCGCGGCCCCTTTCGGAACGAAATTCCTAGGTTTCATGCTCTCTTTTCCCAGTGCGGACCTGGATGGATAACCGGCCCGTACAATATCGTATCGATCGAAACACCAGCGTATCAACTTCGCAGATCACAAGCGAGAGGTCCTACGACAACAATTGGCCAGCGCGTAGCTGCGAGCTTGTCTGAAAGACGGCAACTGAGGATTTAGCCGGGCCAATATTTGGGCCGGTGGCAAAGCATTGTTAACTGGACTAACAATCGTATCTGTCGTCAACCTCATGAATGGTGAATGCCAAAAGTTCAGGCCCAGTGTGATATCAACCGCATTCGACTGCGCTGTCGATTCACACGATCAAGCTAAACAGCCTGAGTTTTGCCTGCAAATCGCCGATTTCGTACACTTTCGGGCGATGCATCATAGTGATCCCGGAACGCACGCACCAATGCACTTGTGGAAGAAAAGCCCGTAGCGGTCGCCACTTCAAGATAGGTCATCTCGGTAAATTGAAGCAGGCCATAGGCCCGTTCTAGGCGAAGTTCCCGATACGTTGTCAGCAGTTTTACACCCGTTCTGTCCAGAAACCGCCGCTGTAACTGGCGCGTTGATGTACCAAGCGCCATCGCAAGTTCCGGTATCCTAAGCGGATCCTCCAGATTGTTCTGCATCTTTTCAACAACCTGTCGCACCATTGGGTCGGCTTTTGAACGTCTGATCAATCGAGCTGCCAGTTGGCTTGCGCATGTAGTTTGCCTGTCGGCCAACCCGATATAGCTGCGTACTGACTCGGCCAGATGCTCGCCGTGATCAAAGGCAACAAAATCGGACAACAAACGCAACGTGCCCAATCTGGTTGATGCGCTATGGGTGCGGCTATCCGAGGACCAGTATGTACCCGAACCGACGTCGATCAGTCCAACCTCTTGCGCTGCGGCAGAAAAGTTGGGGTGAACCGATGCAATCCGCTTGGTTGCGCGACTAGTCTGGGCGAGAAGAAACACTGCACCGCCAACGAGAATTGATCGGTAGGACAGGTTCAATACTTGGGCGATCCAGGTTTTGTCCGACGGTGTCAGAGGCCAGCTTTTATAGATATCCCCCCAGAAAATCGCGGTTCGCCCGGCCCAGTGCAAGGGTCCGCCCGCAGCACCGTCGGCAATGGTGCGGATATTTGTAATGTATGTATGGCCTTCGTTCAGTTCATTCAGGGCACGATAGAAATCAACCAGCATATCTGCCGATGCTTCCGCTCCGCCCTCGCAAAGAATGATCTCGATCTGATGATCTCGTTTGGAACGTGCCAACGTGGTTTCGGTCAAATGCGCATGGTCATTTACAGGGACATAATGCTTCATTTCTCCTCCACCTTCTTTAGCACTTCGGCCGCGAGCAGTCGTTCCCGAATTCGGATTGAAACCCCCGCCAGTTGGCGGGGGTTTATTGATTGAGGTTTATTCAGCTGCGTCCATGTATTCGGTCATTGGCGGGCATGTGCAGATGAGGTTTCTGTCGCCGTATGCGTTGTCGACGCGGTTGACGGGGGACCAGTATTTGTCGACGCCCATGGAGCCCGGGGGGAAGCAGGCCTGTTCACGGGTGTAGGGACGGTCCCAGTCGCCGACCAGATCGCGCACCGTGTGGGGAGCGTTTTTCAGCGGGTTGTTTTCCGCATCGATCTTGCCGTCGATGATGTCCTGTGCCTCGGAGCGGATGGACAGCATGGCGTCGCAGAAGCGGTCCAGCTCGTCCATGGGTTCCGATTCCGTGGGCTCGACCATCAGGGTGCCGGCCACCGGCCAGGACATGGTGGGCGCGTGGAAGCCGCTGTCCACCAGACGTTTGGCAATGTCATCGACGCTGACATGGGCCGCTTCGTCCAGCGGGCGGGTGTCGAGGATGCATTCATGCGCCACGCGACCCGTTTCCGAGGTGTAGAGGATCGGGTAGGCATCCTTGAGCCGCGCCGCGATGTAGTTGGCGTTCAGGATCGCCACTTTCGTGGCCTGCGTCAGACCCGCGCCGCCCATCAGCAGCACATAGGCCCAGCTAACCGGCAAGATCGAGGGCGACCCAAAGGGCGCCGCCGAGACCGGACCCACGGCAGTGCCGTATTCCGGGTGGCCGGGCAGATGCTCGGTCAGATGCGCTTTGACGCCGATCGGACCCATGCCGGGGCCGCCGCCGCCATGGGGGATGCAGAAGGTCTTGTGCAGGTTCAGGTGGCTGACGTCACCGCCGATGTCTCCGGGACGCGACAGACCCACCATGGCGTTCATGTTGGCGCCGTCGATATAGACCTGACCGCCGTGATCATGGGTGATCTGGCAGACCTCCTGCACGGTGGTCTCGAACACGCCATGGGTCGAGGGGTAGGTGATCATGCAGGCGGCCAGATGATCGGAGTGCTTTTCGGCCTTGGCGCGGAAGTCATTCAGATCAATGTTGCCCTTCTCATCCGCCTGCACAGGCACAACCTGCCAGCCGACCATCTGCGCCGAGGCCGGGTTGGTCCCATGCGCCGAGGTCGGGATCAGGCAGACATTGCGCTGCCCTTCGCCCCGGGCGAAGTGATAGTTGCGGATGGTCAAGAGGCCTGCGTATTCACCCTGCGCGCCCGAGTTGGGCTGCTGGCTGATCGCGTCATAGCCGGTGATCTGGCACAACTTGTCGTTCAGATCATCGATCATCTCATGATAGCCCTGCGCCTGATCTTCGGGGCAGAACGGGTGCAGGTTGCCGAACTCGGGCCAGGTGACCGGGATCATCTCGATCGTGGCGTTCAGCTTCATGGTGCACGAGCCCAGCGGGATCATCGCCCGGTCCAGCGCCAGGTCGCGGTCGGCCAGACGGCGCATGTAGCGCGTGATCTCGGCCTCGGCCCGGTTCTTGTGGAAGATCGGGTGGGTCAGGTACTCGCTTTCGCGCAGCGCGTAATCCGGCAGGCGATAGGCCACGTTTGAGCTGTCATCCTTGCGGTCGATGCCGAAGGCCCCCCAGACCGCCTCGATGGTCTCGGGCCGGGTCTGTTCGTCCAGGCTGATGCCCACTTTCGTGTCGCCGACCTTACGCAGGTTGACGCCCCGGGCCACAGCGGCCTCCATGACCGTTTTCTGCAGATGGCCAACCTCAACCGTGATCGTGTCGAAGAACACTTCCGGCTCCACAGCAAAGCCTGCCTCTTCCAGACCGGCGGCCATACGCGAGGTCTTGCGGTGCACCGATTGCGCGATGGCCTTGATGCCGTCGGGGCCGTGATACACGGCATACATCGAGGCAATCACCGCCAGCAGCGCCTGCGCGGTGCAGACGTTCGAGTTGGCTTTCTCACGCCGGATGTGCTGTTCGCGGGTCTGCAGCGCCAGGCGGTAAGCCTTGTTGCCCCGGCTGTCGATGCTGACACCGATGATCCGGCCCGGCATCGAGCGCTTCAGCTTGTCGGTGGTCGCCATATACGCGGCGTGCGGGCCACCATAGCCCATCGGCACACCAAAGCGCTGGGTCGAGCCGATGGCGATATCCGCGCCCATCTCGCCGGGCGACTTCAGCAGCGCCAGCGACAGGATATCGGCGGCGACGATGGCAATCGCCTTGTGTTCATGCAGCGCCGCGATTTCCTTGGTGAAGTCGCGCACATGGCCGTGCGTGCCCGGATACTGGAAGATGGCGCCAAAGACCGCGCCCGCATCCAGCGTGTCCGGATCAGCCACCTGCACCTCGATGCCCAGAGGCTCGGCGCGCGTTTTAATCACCGCGATGGTCTGCGGGTGGCAGTTCTTGTCGACAAAGAAGGCTGCATTGTTGGCCTTGGACCGGCCACCGCGCTTGGCCATCGCCATGGCTTCCGCCGCAGCAGTCGCTTCGTCCAGCAAGGACGCGTTGGCCACGTCCAGCCCGGTCAGGTCGCTGACCATGGTCTGGAAGTTCAAGAGCGCCTCAAGTCGGCCCTGGCTGATCTCGGGCTGATAAGGCGTGTAGGCCGTGTACCAGGCCGGGTTCTCCAGAATGTTGCGCAGGATCGGCGCCGGCGTGGTGGTGCCATAATAGCCCTGACCGATCAGCGAAGTCAGAACCTTGTTCTTGCTCGCCACTTCTTTCATGTGAAAGAGCGCATCGCGCTCAGTCATCGCCGGACCCCAGTCCAGCGGCTCTTTCTGCCGGATCGCCGGCGGGACGGTGGCGTCGATCAGCTCGTCCAGTGTCTTGAAGCCGATCACCTTGAGCATGTCGCGCATCTCGGTCGGGCTGGGCCCGATATGGCGGCGGTTGGCGAAGTCATAGGCTTCGTAATCGGTCAGTTTGAAGGCCATGTGTGCGCTCCTCAAGGATAGGTCAGGCCCGGCGGAGACGGCAGGAGCCTCCGGCGGAAGTATTTGGAAACAGATGAAGGGGCGGGGCCGCGCACGGACCCGCCGCCTGAGTTAACCGATGAAGGCCTTGTAGCCGGCCTCGTCCATCAGGTCTTCGAGCTGCGAGGCGTCCGCGATCTTGATCTTGTAGATCCAGGCCTCGCCTTCGGGGTCTTCGTTCAGCGCGCCGGGATTGTCGGCCAGCGCCTCGTTCACCTCGGTGATCTCGCCGTCGACCGGTGCGTAAAGCTCGGACGCCGCCTTGACGGATTCAATCACGCCGATCTCGCCGCCTTTTTCGAACTCGTCGCCTGCTTCCTGCTGTTCCACGAACACCACGTCACCCAACTGCTCGGCGGCGTGTTTGGTGATGCCCAGCGTGGCGGTGTCGCCGTCAACGCTCAGCCATTCATGCTCTTCGGAATAATAGGTTGCCATGTCTCTCTCTCCTGACTTCAACGCTTGTAATTCTGTTTGACGAAGGGCAGCGCCACGATCTCAGCCGGTTGCGGCTTGCCCCGGATGATCAGGTTCACCTTCTCGCCCGGCTCGCCATGGCCTTTGCTCACATAGCCCATCGCCACCGGTCCACCCACCGTGGGGCCAAACACGCCCGAGGTGATCTGACCGATGCTGTTGCCCTCAAGGCACCGCACTTCCACACCCTGACGCGCAGGCGCACGGCCTTCGGGCTTGATGCCCACCAGCTTGCGCGCGGGACCTTCGGCCAGTTCCTTTTGCACGCGGGCCGCGCCCGGGAAACCGCCCTCTTCCTTGCGGCGCTTTTGCATCGCCCAGCCCAGCGAGGCCTCGACCGGCGAGGTGCTCTGGTCGATGTCATTGCCATAAAGGCACAGACCTGCCTCAAGCCGCAGGCTGTCGCGCGCGCCCAGACCGGCCGCTTCGCAATCCTCATGCGCCAGAAACGCCTTGGTGATCTCGATCGCCTTGTCTTCGGGGATCGAGATCTCGTACCCGTCCTCGCCCGTGTACCCCAACCGCGAGATGCGGCATTCGACGCCGTTGATCTCGGCCACCGTGGTTTCCATGAACTTCAGATCCCGCGCGGCGGGGCACAGTTCGCCCACAACGTTTTCCGCCGCAGGGCCCTGAACCGCCACCAGCGCGCGGTCGAAAATCTCGATCACTTCGACGCCTTCGAGGTGCTCACGCATATGCGGAATGTCCTGATGGCGTAGCGCCGCGTTCACCACCACAAAGTAATGATCGCCCGCGTTCGACACGATCAGGTCATCCATGATCCCGCCTTCTGCGTTCGTAAAGAACCCGTACCGCGCCTTGCCCTCTTTCAGCGTCGCATAAGCCTGCGGGCACAAAGCTTCCAGCTTCTCGCCCACATTCTCGCCGCGCAGAATAACCTGACCCATATGAGACACATCAAACACCGCCGCCTTCTCACGACACTGCTTATGCTCTCCCATGATCCCCAAAGGATACTGAACAGGCATCTCCCAACCCGCAAAATCAACCAACTTACCCCCCAACTCAACATGCAAAGCGTGAAGAGGCGTGCGTTTTAAGGATGAAGTCATGGTGGCCACCTGCTTTGTATCAGTTACCCAGAAACGTTCCTGTCAGTCTGACCCAAGCTGCACAGATTGCAACGATTCAGCCCAGGATTTCAGCAGATCGCCTCGATCACGGCAGAACAGTATACGGGTGCATGCATCAATAATGTTCCTATAGGAAACTTTTTTCCGTTAGGCAACACTCCTTGTTCGGAGTCAGTAAAACTGTGCCGAGCACCCACCCATAGCTGGTAGACATCCTCGATAGTAACTTGGTTTAGCGTGGAAAATCGTGAAATGGTCTTCAACTTACCTTCATTCCTCAAGGGAATGGACTGCGCGATCAAGCACCCTGAGACCTGCAACCAAATCCTCTTCGGCTGTGTCTTCGGCAAAATCGTGGCTGATTCCGTCAATCGACGGGACAAAGAGCATCGCAACCGGCATCAGGCGCGAGACATTGGTGGCATCGTGGAGCGCTCCGGATGGCATATTGCGCCAACGCCCAGGCGCAATGGCCTGCGCGCCGCTTTCCAGCGCACCGCGCAAAACCGGGTCCATGCTGACGGGCTCTAACCCCAGCATCGGGCCGTAGGTTAGTGTTACGCCCTGCTCTTCGGCAATCTGCTGTGCGGTCGCGCGAATGATGTCTTCCATACGCACCAGACGCTCAGGATCGCCGTCGCGCCATTGCATCGAAAACCGCACCCGTCCCGGCACGATAGAGGACGCATTGGGGTGAACATCAACACGCCCGATGGTCCAGACGGTTTGCGGCGTGACCACATTACGGAAACGGTCATTGAGGCGCGTGTTGAACAGCGACAGGGCCTGAAACGCGTCACGTCGCAAGTGCATTGGCGTGGTTCCAGCATGGTTTTGCTGGCCTTGGAAGGTGATGACCATATCGCGGATGCCGACGATATCGGTGACAACGCCGATCTGTTCACCGGCTGCATCCAGTGCCGGGCCCTGTTCGATGTGCATTTCGATGAAACCGCTGAACCGGACAGGATCAACAAAGCCTTGCGACTTCTTTGCCATTTCAGCCCGCGCGCTGCCAAAGGTGACGCCTGAGCCATCAGTCAGCACGTCCGCCTGTTCCAAAGATAATCCACCTGACCAGACCGCCGATCCGGTGGTGACGCCGAACCGCCCCTCTTCGTCCTGAAAACTGACGACCGAGATGGGTCGGTCACTGGAGCGCGCGATTTCCAGTGCCGCAATGACGCCCAGGGCTCCGTCCAGCCAACCGCCCTCGGGCTGGCTGTCGGAATGCGAGCCCATCAGCAGTGATCGGCCTTCGGCCAACCCGAACATGTTTCCAACCGGGTCGACATGCGGGGTCAGCCCAGCCTCGGCCATGCGCGCGGCGAGCCACTGGCGCGCGGCGATATCAGCTTTGGAATAGGCGGGACGGATGACGCCCTTGCCGACGCCCGAAGCCCCGAATGAACGCAGCGTGTGCAGATCGGTCAGAAACCGTGTGTGATCGACAGCCATGGGTCCTCCTTGTCGGGGTGACCATAGCGGTAAACTTCGCCTGATATAGGAGTTTTTTCGGGCCCGCGTGAAAGCCCTCTGGTCCCGGCCCCGAACCTGCCCTAAGACGTCAACGCAAGAGGGATCATCATGTCACATATCACATTAGTGCGCCACGGGCAGGCCAACACAACCGCACGGGATGAGCTGAGCTATGACCGGCTGAGCGAACTCGGTCACCAACAGGCCCGTTGGCTGGGCGCGCATTTGCGCGATACCCGCCTGCATTACCCTCGGGTTTATTGCGGCACACTCAACCGGCACGTGGAAACTGCGGCCAGCATGGGGCTGCCGCAGCCAACTCGGGATGCGCGGCTGAATGAGATCGAGTATTTCACCCTTGCCCAGTTATTCCAACAGCAGCACGGGGTTGAAATACCAACCGACCGCGAAGGCTTTGTCGAGCACTTGCCCCGCACCTTTGCCGCCTGGTCCCGGGGCGAGATCGAAGATACGCCAGAATCCTTTGAAGAGTTCGAGACTCGCGTTCGCGATGCTCTGCGTGAGATAGGCACCGAAGGCGGTCCGGCAATTGTCGTGACCTCGGGCGGGCTGATCTCGATGGTGGTGCGGCAGGCGATGGGCTTGGACATCCCATCGATGGCGCGGGTGGCGCTTGCCATCATGAACACGTCGATGCATCGTCTGCACCCGATTGGCGCGCAGCTAAGTCCGGTTCTGTTCAACGCAGTACCCCATCTGGAAGCGCCAGACCGTCAGTTCGCGCAGACCCATCTGTAAGGAGGCTACAATGCAACTTTATTATGCCCCCCGCACAATCTCGGTCGCCGTGGCAATTGCGCTGGAAGAGGCCGGGCTTGAGTATGAGGCCATCCAACTGGACTTTGCCGGAGGTGAGCAAACCAAACCCGCCTATAAGCAGATCAATCCAAAAGGTCGGGTCCCGGCACTGGTTGTGGATGGCGTCATTCTGACCGAAACCGGAGCGTTGCTGGAATACACTGCCGCTAAAGCGCCTGAGGCGGGATTGGTGCCATCAGATCCGGTTATGGCGGCGCGGATGCGAGAGGTGATGTTTTATCTCGCCTCGACCATGCATGTGAACCATGCCCACAAGATGCGCGGGCCCCGTTGGGCAGACAAGAAATCCAGCTGGAAAGACATGAAGGACAAAGTCGCGCAAAACATGACTGAGTCCTGCGCATATATCTCGTCGAACGGGTTGCGTGGGCCGTTTGTTTTGGGCGAGGCGTTCTCGCTGGCCGACGCGTACCTGTACGTGGTTTGCAGCTGGCTGGAGGGCGACGGTGTTGACGTCTCGGCCTTTCCAAAGATCATCGCCTTCCGAGAAGCGATGGAGGCGCGTCCCTCGGTACAGGCGGTACGCGCTGCCGGTATGCTCTGACAAAAGGAATTGGAATGACACATCTCTGGGTCCGGGCAGAACAGCGCCCGAACGAGGAACGGGTCGGGCTGACCCCCGAAGGCACTGCCGCGTTGATCGCGGCAGGCATCCGCGTGACGGTCGAGGAAAGTTCCGTCCGCGCCATCGCAATTGATGGCTACAAGGACGCGGGCTGTGAAATCGCGGCTGAGAATTCCTGGCCCAATGCCCCGCTGGACGCGATCATCTTTGGCCTCAAGGAGCTGCCCGAGGACGGCACGCCCCTGCCCCACCGCCATATCATGTTCGGCCATGCCTATAAGGGGCAACATTCAGGACGCGCGCTTTTGCAGCGGTTCAAGGCTGGCGGCGGCACACTTTATGATCTGGAGTATCTGGTCGAGGAAAACGGCCGCCGGGTTGCCGCTTTCGGCTATTGGGCTGGATACGCGGGGGCTGCCGTGACGCTCAAGACATGGGCGGCCCAGCAACGAAATGAAGAATGCCCGCCGGTTGGTGTTTATAAGAACAAAGACACGTTGAATGCCGAATTGCTGGCCGAGCTGGACTCCACCGGCGCCGACCGTCCCCGCGCCATCGTCATCGGTGCGTTGGGCCGTGTTGGCACAGGCGCGGCTGATCTCTGCGAGGCAATGGGCGTCAGCGTTACCAAGTGGGACATGGCCGAAACCGCCCGCGGCGGACCATTCCCAGAAATCCTCGATCACGACCTGTTCTTGAACTGTATCTTCGCTCGTCCCGGCACACCGGTCTTTGTCCCACGGTCAGCGCTGACCACCTCGCGGAACCTTACAGCTATCGGCGATGTGGCCTGCGACCCGGATAGCGATTACAACCCAGTGCCGGTCTATGACCGCGCGACCACATGGGATGCCCCCGCCTTGCGCGTGGCCACCGATCCGGTGATGGATGTTATGGCGATCGACAACCTGCCGTCGATGCTGCCTGTCGAAAGTTCCGAGGACTACGCGGCGCAATTACTTCCGTCGTTGTTGACCCTCACCGATCTGGATAGCGGCGTCTGGGGCCGGGCAGAAGCAACTTACGAAACTCATATTGAAGGGATCTGAGCGATGACGATTCACTGGTGCGGCACCGGCCTGTCGGCCATCCCCGGCCTGCGCCGTCTTATTGAAGGCGGGCACAAAGTCACTGTCTGGAACCGGACCATTGAGAAGGCCAAGACAGAGGTCGGTGACCTCACCGACGACATCCGCGCCTTCGACATCGACGCATTGGGTGCGGTGCTGGAAAAAGGTGACGCCATCGTATCGATGCTGCCTGGTGACTGGCATGTACCTTTGGCAGAATTGGCAATCTCGAAAGAAGCCAACTTTGTCTCTTCCTCATATATCGCACCTGAGATGCGCGCGCTGGACAGCAAGGCCCGCGAGGCCGGAGTAGCGCTGGTTAACGAAGTTGGGTTGGACCCGGGCATCGACCATCTGATGGCGCATGCGCTGGTTGCCGATTACCGCGCCTCGGACGCGTTTGATCCCCAAAACCACCTGAGCTTTATCTCTTATTGCGGAGGCGTTCCCAAGAATCCCAACCCGTTCCGCTACAAATTCAGCTGGTCGCCTCTGGGTGTGCTCAAGGCGCTGCGCTCTCCATCCAAGTCAATCCGGGACTACGCGCCGCTGGATGTCGCCCGACCTTGGGACGCGATCACCAGCTACATCGCGCCGCTGCCCACTCCGGAAAGCTTCGAAGTTTACCCGAACCGCGACTCGATCCCCTTCAAGGCCGAGTACCAGTTCGAGGATCACTGGCCGGTCAAGGAATTTGTCCGTGGCACCCTGCGCCTGAACGGCTGGGCTGAGGCGTGGTCGGATGTGTTCACCGAAATCGAAACGCTGTCCGGCCCCGAAGGCGATGCGCGCTTGAAAGAGATGTCGGATCAGTTCTGGGCCGAGAACGCCTATGACGAGGGCGAGCCTGACCGCGTGGTTTTATGTGTGGGCCTGAAGGCGGAAAAGGACGGCGTTGAAGTTTGGCACAAAACCTATGTCATGGATGCCTGGGGCGACGCGCGCGGGACGGCGATGGCGCGGCTGGTTTCGATCCCGGTTTCACTGGCCGTCGAGGCCGTGCTGAACCGCGCTATTCCCGCAGGAGTTCACGCTGCACCCAGCGACCCGAAGCTGGTGCAGGACTGGATGCGCGAGATCGACACGCTGGCGCAGCACCTGCAGATCGTGGACCACACGGCCTAAATCACAAACAGCCGCTCCGGTACTTTCGGAGCGGCTGCGTTCTTAATGCGGCTTAACCCGCTATCGTCAGATGTATTGCGCAATCACCGCTTCAACATCACAGCGATTGATGCCCAGTTCTGACAGATCGGAATCAGAAAGCCGGTTCAGTTCTTGGGCGGCACAAACGATATCCGCCCTGATCGCGTGTATTCTCATCGCCCGGTCAAACAGCATCAATGCGCTTTTTGAAGGGGGTTGTTTCGGGATTGGGTTGGCATCCAGCATACTTGTTACCTCAGCAAAATTTAAAATGGACCGATTTCCGTTCAGCGCCGGAAAGGCTTAAACGCCGTTCAGATAGGGTATGCTCTGATAGACGTTCCGATATACGCGCCGCCTGATCTCACCACGCGGAATGCCGATATCAAAAAGCTGACGATCGCTGAGTTCTTCAAGCGCCCGGATCGTGTTCTTGTAGACCTTGCGGCGCTGCCATCCTGACTTTGGCACTGTTTGGTTCACAAGTTGACCAAAAAGCAGATCCCGATGATCTGCTCCGGTTGCATTGACATGTGCCATGACGGTTCCTCCTAGATTCATCGCTGTGTTTGATGAACCTGATCAAAGAACTCGACATTAACCCCGACGGAAGGCCGCATTAATTTTGCTTCATACGCTAGGATAAGCTGACCCGTCGCCAGATCACCGACTACATCAGATCGTTTTCAACGTCCTCGGCTGAAATTCCCAGCGCATCCAAACCGTTTTCCAGATGGTCCGACAAATGCGGTGTTCCGATCAGATAATCCGCGCAAGGCGTCGAGGCTTCGGACTTAGCCGTCGCAATCGCTTCGGCCAAATCCTCGGCAAAAAAGCTTTCTCGACCGATCCACATGACGGCCACCAGCTCTGCTTGCTCATCCTCACCCATACGGTCGATGAATGCGCGCAATTCGCCCTCGGCCCGGTCCAGTTCACGCCCCATCATGGCGACCTGGGCGATTTTTCTTGCCGAGATTTCCAACATCTGTCTCAACTCCTCGTGTTCGCGGTCCAGGCATTTCTGCACGATCCCACAGGTGACCGTCTTTGATCTTGCGCAAAGCGGAGGGCTTTAGTGCCGCGACCGGGATACAGGCTGATCGGGAACCGGCGCGGTGCGAAACGGGCTGAACCGCGCCCGTTTGAACCACAGCTTCACCGCCTGCCAGTGGATCAGAAACACCGCCCGGCGCGCGCCGAACGGACGCCGCCAGAGAGACTTTAGAATGATCCGGTTGCTGTACGGCTGGCGCGGACCGGTCAGCGTGGCAATCAAACCGCCTCGGGCACGCCCATAATCGATCCAGACACCAACACGTTCGTCCTGATAGTCAAAGCGGAAGGTATAGGTGCCCTCGATCTTCTGAAACGGAGAGACATGCATCAGCTTGTCCGCAAGTATCCGATCGGTAGGTGCAATCGATGAAAGATCGGGTTTGTGGCACAAGTAGCTGTGGCGTGTGCCATAAGTGTTGGTCACCTCGGCCACCACAGCATAAAGCTGGTTATCTTTATCAAAACAGAACCAGAAACTGACCGGATTGAACACATGCCCTAACACACGGGGTTGTGTCAGCAAGGTCATCCTGTCCGGTTGTGGAATATCTTGCGCCTCAAAGCATTCACGCAGCCAGATCGCCCCGCGACCCTGACCAGGTTCACCCCCATGATCGCAATCTCGCCAGCTTGTCATGTTCGCGCCATTGATCGAAAACAGGGATGGGGTCTTGGGGTGGGCCTCGGGGTCTAGCAAGATGTAATCGACGGAATAGCGAAACGCATTCTCGACCGCACCTTTGCGCCCGTGAAAGGTATGGCCCGCGATATAATCAATTCTGTTCATGAAACAGATTTTCCGTCCTGCCCTCAAATCATTCAATTGACATGCATTTCCGCATATCTGGTATCTCACAATACGATATTCAGCCGGTTTTGGATGAAATTTATCCAACCGACTGATCCACCTTGGGTGTCCCCACGTATTGTGGTTATGTTTACCGAGACTGACACCGCGACATTGGACGAACCGGCGGCAGAAGCTGCTGGAAGAATTGTTTGGCGCGGACCTAAGCGTTTTAAGGGCAACTCGGTGAACGGACAGAATAATACTTGCGGCGCCAGAAAGGATTGGGTGGAACACGTCCGTCGAATCCGAGACGCTCAGGATCAGGCGGCCTTCGCCGAACTTTTTCAGCATTTCGCGCCTCGTATCAAGGCGTTCCTGATCAAGTCCGGTTCGGATGCCGCCCTGGCTGAAGAATGCGCGCAGGAGGTCATGGCGACCTTGTGGCACAAGGCTCATCTGTTTGACCCGACAAGGGCAACGGTTGCGACCTGGGTGTTCACGATCGCAAGGAACAAGCGCATTGACGTATTGCGCAAGCAACGCCGCCCCGAACCCGAAGACCTCGGGTGGGGGCCGGAGGCGGAGCCGGAACAGGAAGACGTTCTAGCTCTGCAACAGGAAACCGCGCAGCTGCGTGATGCCATGGCGGCATTACCTGAGGCGCAAAGACAGCTGATCGAGAAGGCCTACTTCGGAGATCTGAGCCATCGAGAAATCGCATCTCAGACCGGGTTGCCCTTGGGAACGATCAAATCACGGATACGGCTGGCGCTGGACCGCTTGCGCCACGCGATGAACTGAGATGACGAGCATGAAAAACGAGATTAAACATCACCTGACAGACGACCTGCTGATGGCCTATGCCGCAGGCAATCTGCCCGAAGCGTTTGACCTGATGGTCGCAACGCATCTGTCTCTGTGCGACCACTGCCGCGCCCGCGCTGAAAGCTTTGACGCAGTTGGCGGATGCGTTTTGCAGGAACAAGATGCGTCAGCAAGCATGAGTGACGGCTCACTGGCGGCAACAATGGCATTGATTGCTCAGGGCGCACCAAAGGTGAAACCCGCGCACCCGTCTTGCGCAGTTCTTCCGACACCGCTGCAGGACTATGTCGGTGGCGACGTGAACGCGATCAAATGGAAGCCCGTCGGCATGGGTGTCAAACAGGCAATCTTGCCCACGACCAGCGAAGCCACCGCCCGGTTGTTGTTTATCCCCGCCGGGGCAGCAGTGCCGGATCACAGCCATAATGGCATAGAACTGACGATGGTCCTGCAGGGTGCATTCTCTGACGAGATCGACCGCTTCGACCGCGGCGATGTCGAAATCGCTGACCAGTCTATCCATCATACCCCTACGGCAGATATTTTTGAAGACTGCATTTGCCTGGCCGTCACTGATGCTCCACTGAAGTTCAGCAAGCTGATGCCGCGCCTGTTCCAGCCATTCCTTCGAATCTGATCCGTCGTGGTAGGGTTGTTTATCGACGCTAACTAAATCGGGGTTTTAAATGTTCTTAAGGATGGCAGTCACAGCGCTTTTGCTGAATTTTGGAGCCAGCGTTTCCGCACAGATGTCCGCAGACGTTAAATTCCAACCGGGCAATTTCGGCACGATGGTGAATGGGACTGTCACCGGCGACGAATATTTCGACTATAAACTCGGAGCCAAGGCTGGGCAGGAGATGTTCGCCGACCTTAAGGTCAGTGACACCAATGGCAACGGCGTGATCTACTTTAACATCTTGCCGCCGGATAGCGACGGCGTCGCAATTTACAACGGCTCAATCGATGGAAATACCGCCCGGATCGCGCTTCCCGATGATGGCGACTACACCATACGTGTTTATCTGATGGGTAACGATCGCGACACAGGCAAGACGGTTGGTTACAATTTGGACCTGTCGATCCAATAACGCTTACCCTTCGGTTTTGCCCAGCGGCACGACGTTTGTTTGGTCATCCGGCGCAAGCTCTTCGAAATCGAAATTGTCCAACCGTTGCGCCCGGCGACCCGCCTTTTCCGCGCTGATCTTGATTTCCGAGATATCCTTTGCAGCCTGCCCGAAATGACGGTCGAGGTTCGACACCCGGTCGCCTAAACGTTCCACATCCTTATGCAGCAGCCCCAATTCCTTGCGGATCGCACCGGCCTGTTCGCGCATGCGCGCATCTTTAAGGATCGCCCGCATGGTGTTCAGCGTCGCCATGCAAGTTGTGGGTGAAACGATCCAAACGCGTTTCGAGAAACTCTCTTGCACCAATTCAGGGAACTTGGCGTGCAGCTCGGCATAGACTGCCTCAGAGGGCAGAAACATCAGCGCCCCATCTGCAGTTTCACCGTCCAGAATGTACTTCTCGGCAATATCGTTGATGTGCTTACGCACGGTACTGCGGAACATTTGTACCGCTGCTTTCAGCTCCATATCATTGGTCGATCCGATCAGTGCCTCATAGGCTTCCAGCGGGAACTTACTGTCGATCACGATCGGTCCGGGAGGGTTCGGCAGGTTGATCAGGCAATCAGCGCGCCGTCCGTTCGATAACGTGGCCTGCAGCAGAAAACTATCTGATGGCAGCGCCTTCGAAACGATATCGTTCAGCTGAATTTCCCCGAAAGCCCCGCGCGTCTGCTTGTTCGACAGAATATCCTGCAATGACAGCACGTCGCCTGAAAGCTTGGTGATATTGTCCTGCGCCTTGTCGATGGCTGCCAGACGTTCCTGCAATTGCGTCAGCGAGGTCGCCGTCTGTTTCGACGAACCATGCAGCGATTCCTTCATCCGCTCCTGCATCTCAGCCAGAGCGCGCGCCGATTTCATCGCGTTATCGGCCAGCCGGTCATTCATCTGCTGTTGCACCGATGACAGGCGGGATTCAACGGTCTGGATCACCTGCACCTGCGCGTTGGCCTGCGTGTCCGAGACATGCTGTAGGCCACCCCGCAGTTGTTCCTGCCCCTGGCCAAGTTGCTGCACATGCTGCCCAAGGTGCGCCATCTGCCGGGCCAGCGGCTCCGCCATCCGAGCTGAACGCTGTGACGCTCGAAGTGACAGAAACAGAAGCAGCAGAATCAACACCACCACCCCGCCCACTGTCAGGATAATAGGGTCATTCAACGCATATTGAGTGCCAGCAATCTCGATCATATCGCCTCAGATGTTCTTGTTTTATTCTTCATAGCCCGAGCGGGCCAGCGGATCAACTGCGGCCGAACAGGCGTTCGATATCGCTCAGCTTCAGTTCCACATAAGTTGGCCGCCCGTGGTTGCACTGCCCGGAATGGGGCGTCGCCTCCATCTCGCGCAGCAGGGCATTCATCTCTTCGGCCCGCATCCGACGGCCAGACCGAACCGAGCCATGGCAGGCCACGCGGCTCAGGATCGCCTCGATCCGCGCTTGCACCATCTGGCTTTCGCCCTGATCGGAGAGCTCATCAAGGATATCGAGGATCATCGCGCGGGCATCGACCTCGCCAAGAATGGCCGGAGTTTCGCGCACGGCGATTGCTCCGCCACCAAAGGATTCGATGGTCAATCCAAAGCGCGACAGGTCCTCTGCAACGGCCATCAGACGTGCGCAGTCACCGTCTGTCAGTTCGACGATTTCGGGGATCAACAACGCTTGTGCGGCAACGCCATTTTCGGCCATCTGAGCCTTGAGCTTTTCGTACACCAGCCGTTCATGTGCGGCGTGTTGATCCACGATCACCATGCCGTCTGCCGTTTGGGCGATGATGTAATTCTCGTGCACCTGCCCGCGCGCCGCCCCCAAGGGCAGGTCTTGCGGCTCATCCTCCGGTGCAGTTTCGGGCACCGGTTCCACGATGCGTCCACTATAGTTCTGAGACAGTTCCGCAAAGCCCGGAGACTGCGCCCGATAGGCCGCCTGACGCGCCGCGGGTGACGGGCGATCCATTTGATACACCCGCGCCGGGGTTGCGGGTGCGGGCTCGGGCCGCATCGCACCCAAGGTTGCGTTGGCCACGGTCGAAGATGCCCGGTGCCCGGCCTCGGCCAACGCGTGACGCAGGCTGGACACGATCAAGCCACGCGCGAGGCCGGGGTCGCGGAACCGAACCTCGGATTTTGCCGGATGTACATTCACATCCACCAGCGTTGGATCGCAATCTATGAACAGCGCCGCCGCCGGATGCCGGTCGCGGCTGAGGAAATCGAAATAGGCCGCTCGCAGCGCACCGGTCAGCATCTTGTCCCGCACGGGTCGCCCATTGACGAACAGATACTGCGCCACTGCAGCCCCGCGCGAATAGGTCGGCAGCGCGGCATAGCCATAAAGCCTGAGCCCTTCGCGTGTGGCATCGATCTGCAAAGCATTCTCAGCGAACTCACGGCCAAGAACGCGCGCCAATCGGGCATGCAGCGCATCAAACAGATCGCCATTCTCGCGGTCGGCACGAAAGGTCACGCGCCCCTCTCCCCCGCCCGAGACATCGCGCAGAGTGAACGCGACCGAAGGCTCGGCCATCGCCAAACGTTTCACAATGTCCGAGATCGCCTGCGCCTCGGCCCGGTCAGTGCGCATGAATTTCAGCCGTGCCGGGGTGGCGTAGAACAGGTCTCGCAACTCAACCACAGTCCCAGCGCGCAAGGCTGCTGGCTTCACTGCATCCATTTTGCCACCGCACACTTGGATCGAGGCCGCATCAGCACCCGAGACACGGCTGGTGATGGTCAAACGCCCGACAGCCCCCAGCGAGGGCAGTGCTTCACCGCGAAATCCAAAGGTGTGGATATTCAACAGGTCGGCGCCGTCGATCTTCGACGTCGCATGGCGCGACAGCGCCAGTGGCAAATCCCCGGCTGCGATCCCACACCCATCATCTGTGACACGAATCAGGGTCTTGCCGCCATCCGCGACCTCAATGGCGATGCGTGTGGCCCCGGCATCGATGGCGTTTTCGACCAGTTCCTTGACGGCAGAAGCAGGCCGTTCCACGACTTCACCCGCTGCAATCCGGTTGATCGCTGCGTCGTCAAGCTGTCGAATGACCGGCCGATCGTCGCTGATATTGGGGTTAGCATACACCATACCGCTAGACCTAGCATAGGCGCACGCGATTCGACCACCGGTTTGAATTGTGAAGAGCGGGCTTTAAACGAGGTATCCGGCCAGTTTGACCGCGCCGTTAAGGGGGTAGCGACTAAGGTCAGAACTGGCCGGATATACCAGAGTGAGTGGTGGTCTTGTGGTTTCCAATTGAAAGTTTGGTATCACCGAAAATGGAATAAATCTTGTTAAGAATTCGTGATTGTTTCCACTTGGCGAAGTTCAGCCGAAACTGCGTGATGGGCGTTGGCGTGAATACGCCAAGTCAAGCCTGACTGGGCGCTCCGCTGCGGGTTCGGCATGGGCCAAAAGCAGCGGTCAGCGCCAGAATCAGGCCTGATATCGTGGCGATCATTCCAGCGGCGCTGACAGCATCCGCAGCCCCCAACCACAATGGGCCATAGCCCGCTAAAACATAACCGGACACGGCGGAAAGGGTTGCGAACAGGACACTCCAGACGATCTGGGCTTCCAACCGGTTGGTCATCATCCGTGCTGCAGCTGGCGGGCAGATAAACATTGCAATCACGATGATCGACCCCACTGCATCAAATGCCGCGACAGCAGCAATCGCAGCTATGATCACCAGCGCCATCCCTAACGCACCAGTGCGGATACCAATTGTGCGCGCAAAGCCTTCATCGAAGGTTGATATCTTGAGCGGTCGCCAGAACAACCACGTGAATAGCAAGACCCCCGTCAGTGTCAGCGCAATGCGCGGCAATTCAGGTGGCAACCCTGCCAATGCCTGTAGATCCAGCAGCGACGACCAGTCCGTTGCATCCAGCCAGATCAAGCTTTCCAGATTGCCGTAAAGCGCATGTTCAACATCCAAATGGACGGTCGAAGTGTCAGTCTGCTCAAGCAGTAGGACACCACCGGCGAACATGGTCGTGAATACGACACCCATCGCTGCCCCCGGCTCGATCTGACCCAATCGCCGGATCGCTTCGATCATAACCACGGCGACCACAGCAGCCCCTGCTGCGCCAAGCATCATCGGCCAAGTTGAAATTGCGCCTGTCAACAGAAACGCGACGACAATACCGGGCAACACCACATGGCTGATCGCGTCGCCAATCAGCGCTTGCTTGCGCAGCACCAGAAAGTTGCCGGGCAGAGCGCATGCGATGGCCGCGAATGTCCCAATCAACAAAGGCGTCAGCGACAGGGGTACGAACTCTTCTCCGCTCATGGCGTGACCTCCTGCGGGCCGCCGATACGGCGATCGATCTCGGCGATCTGATCGCGAGTCAGCACGGTCTCGATATCGCGCAGCCCATCGTACAGCGCCGCAGTGGCCTCATGCGCCTGATCCGCGCGGACGATCTCCCACCGCTTTTCGTCTCGTAGGGCCTTGGCCGCACGCGCCCTCCCTTCCTCTGTTGCAACTCCATCGGCGCGCACAAGGCCGGTGCGGCGTAACAGGCGAATGGTTAGGGGTTCATAGATTTGCTGCCCCTGCGCCAGTGCCAGCAGTCCCTGCCGAATGTGCACTCGACGCTGGAACCGAAGGTGGCTGAGAATAGCTGCCAACACGCCCCGAACCGGCGCGAACAGGAGAGACAGGGCAAAGAACCCAAAGCTGACCAGAACGATGATCGGTCCGGTCGGCAGGTTCGGAGCCGAGGCCGAAATACCTGCCCCCAGATACCCTGCAAGACCTCCGGCCAAACCGGCCAGAACGACCACGCGGTCGGATCGCTCCGTCCAGAACCGCGCTGTCACAGGCGGGATGATCAGCAGAGCAACAATCAGGATCAGACCAACGATCTTTAGCCCGACCACGGTCACCGCCATCACGAGCCCCATCATCGCCAGATCAATCCGATGCACGGGCAACCCGCGCGCAGCGGCATATTCGGGATCGAAGGCGACCATCGTCATCGGGCGGCGGATGATCATCACCAGTACCAACGTTGCCGCGCCACCGATCGCGATGACCAGAGCATCAGCCCATAGCATCCCAGCAGTAGAACCCAGCAAGAATCCTTCCAATCCTGCCTGGCGTCCAACCCCCATGGTTTGAATAACGGTCAGCAGTACGACACCAAAACCGAAGAACACCGATAACACTGCGCCGATCGCTGCATCTTCTGCCAAACGTGTGCGACTGGTCAGCCAGTTCATACAGAGCAAACCAACCCATGCAGATATTGCCGAACCTGCAAGCAGTCCGATCAAATTCCGACCATCACCACCGAAAGCCACCAGCACCATGAAGGCAAGGCAAACGCCCGGTAGGGTCGCGTGGCTGATGGCATCGCTAACCAGCGCGCGTTTACGCAGGAATAAGAACGTGCCCGTCACACCTGCCGAAACGCCCAGTAACGTCGCACCAATAGCAACCAGCGTGGCGTTATAGCCAAGCTGTAACGTCAAAGCCTCCCAAAGCATGACTACCCCAGCGCGCGCGAAATCTGATCGATTTGAGCCGTTGCAAGACGTCCGCCATAAGCGGCCTGCAGCGTTTCAGCGGTAAAGGCCTGCTCCACCGGTCCCTCGGCCACTTTGCGGGTGTTGATCAGGAACACATGGTCGAAATAGTCGGTGACCGTGGCCAGGTCGTGATGCACTACAACAACGGTCTTGCCAGCCTCTTTCAACGATTTCAGCACGGCGATGATCGCCTTTTCAGTCGCGGCGTCCACGCCTGCAAAAGGTTCGTCCAACAAATACATGTCGGCATCCTGTGCCAATGCGCGCGCAAGAAAGACCCTCTGTTGCTGACCACCAGAAAGCTGCCCGATCTGACGGTCGGCAAATTCCCGCATACCGACACGGTGCAGACAGTCCATGGCACGGGCGGTATGGCGGGCACGAACACGACCCAGCAGGCCCAATTGACGCGACAAGCCCATCAGCACCACATCAATCACGCGCGTCGGGAAATCCCAGTCCACGCTGGCGCGCTGTGGTACATAGGCGATGCGGGCCCGCTGGTCCTCGAGCGGCTGACCAAACACGGTCACCTGACCCGACAGCGGAGACACGATCCCCAAAGCAGCCTTTAGCAAGGTTGATTTGCCAGCCCCATTTGGCCCGATAATTGCCGTCATGGCGCCGGGCTGCACCGTCATATCGACCGAGAAGACTGCGGGTTTCTGACCGTACGAGACGGTCAAACCCCGTATGGCGAGAGGGCAAAGATCGATGTCCTGCCCTTCGATAGAAACCCCTTGAACTGTGGCGAGTTCAATCATGGCTCAAAACCCCGCCGACAGTTTTCCGTTCATGCCGCGTTCGGGCACATCCGCCCCCAACGCGCCGGCAATCACAGTAATGTTGTGATCGAGCATACCGATATAGGTGCCCTCATAAGTGCCCGGCTCGCCCATGGCGTCGGAATAAAGCTCTCCGCCGACGCCCACTTTGTGACCTTCGGCCGAAGCACCCTCGATCAAGGCACGCATGGATCGATCTGAAACGGAACTCTCCACAAACACGGCGTTCAGCTGACGCTCTACCAGAGTTTCGACCAACTCACCGATCCGGTTCAACCCTGCCTCGGATTGGGTCGAGATGCCCTGAATACCCAGCACCTCATAGCCATATTCATCACCGAAATAGCCAAATGCATCATGCGCAGTCACCAGCACGCGGTTGTTTTCGGGAACGGCCGCCAAAACCTGCTTGCCATAGGCGGCCAGCAGATCGATCTCGGCCAGAAAAGCTTGTGCGTTGGCTGCGAACTCATCTGCCGCTTCGGGTCGGGCTTCGGTCAGAGCTTCCTGCACTTCGATCACGACATCGCGCCACAGAACCGGGCTCATCCAGACATGCGGGTCAAATTTGTCAGCGTAGTCGTCATGGGCGCGCAGTTTCGATGTGTCGATGCCATCCGCCACGGCAACCACTGTCCGCTTGCGGCCCAGATCGTCAAAGAAACCTTCCATCTGAGCCTCTAGATAGAGGCCGTGCCACAGCACCAGATCAGCTCGGGTCATCGCAACAATATCGGTGCGGGTCTGGCGATAAGCGTGAGGGTCGACACCGGGTCCCATCAAGCCCTTCACGTCGACCTGTTCACCGCCGACCTGGCGCGCAGCGTCTGCAATCATGCCGGTGGTGGCGACGACTTTCAGCGGCGCTTGAGCGATTGCGGCAACGGGCCACACAAGCACGAGAGCCAATGCCGTAAGTAGCGATCGACGAATCATTTCAGACTCCGAACGGTTATCCTGTTAAGTCAAAATATGAGAACCATTCGCAACTAAGTCAATGCAAATGCGAATTACTCGCAAGAAAACGACTATATTTGTCCATTTGGTCAAAAATTTGCCCCTTACGACGCTGGCACACCTTCCCTTTCGCTGCGACCCATGCGATTTTGACGCGAACCTCCAAAAGGACGGAATAATGGAAACGCAGAGCTCAGAAAGCACCGTGCGCACCCCGCATCTGCCGCAAGTGACCGAGCCCCGGAACCCAGGAATGGATCTGGATCTGGATTGGGTGCGGGCCGTGCAGGCCAACACTTCGGCCATCGAGCGCCGCGCAGCGACGCTGCCCGGTCGGCGGTCAGTGAAAAAAGAATACCAGGCCGCATGGCTGCTCAAAGCGATCACAATGATCGACCTGACCACGCTATCGGGCGATGACACGGTTGGGCGGGTTCGTCGCCTGTGCGCAAAGGCTCGTCAGCCTATCGCGTCTTCAGTTCTGCAGGCGCTGGACATGCCGCCGATCACAACAGGAGCGGTGTGTGTCTACCATGACATGATCGAAACGGCTGTGGACGCATTGGAAGGCACTGGTATTCCGGTTGCGGCGGTATCCACTGGCTTCCCGGCTGGGCTCTCTCCGTTTCATCTGCGTGTGGCAGAGATCGAAGAAAGCGTGAAGGCCGGAGCCGAGGAGATCGACATCGTCATCTCGCGCCGTCATGTGCTGTCTGGCGACTGGCAGGCCCTGTATGATGAGATGAAGGCCTTCCGCGTCGCCTGCAGCGATGCACATGTCAAAGCCATTTTGGCGACCGGAGAGCTGGGCAGCCTGCGCAACGTCGCGCGTGCTTCGCTGGTATGCATGATGGCGGGCGCTGATTTCATCAAGACCTCGACCGGCAAAGAAAGCGTCAACGCCACCTTGCCTGTGTCGCTGGTGATGATCCGAGCTATTCGCGACTATTATGACCGTACCGGCTATCGCGTAGGCTACAAGCCTGCGGGTGGGATTTCGAAAGCCAAGGATGCGCTGGTCTATCTGTCGCTGATCAAGGACGAGCTGGGCGACCGCTGGCTGGAGCCGGATCTGTTTCGCTTTGGTGCCTCATCATTGCTGGGCGACATTGAGCGGCAGTTGGAACACTATGTCACCGGCGCATACTCCGCCGGTTACCGTCACTCCATGGGCTGAGGACAAAAACAATGACAGTCAAAGAGATTTTCGAGACCATGGACTACGGCCCTGCCCCCGAAAGCGCAGCCGAGGCACTGGCCTGGCTGGTCGATCAGGGCGACAAGTTCGGCCACTACATCGATGGCGCGTTTACCAAACCCGGCAAAGGATTCGACAGCCGCAACCCAGCAACCGGAGAGGTTCTGGCCAAGCTGACACAAGCGAAACAGGCTGACGTGGACGCCGCCGTTTCTGCCGCTCGCAATGCGCAACCCAAGTGGGAGAAGCTGGGCGGTGCGGGTCGGGCACAATACCTCTATGCGATTGCGCGCCTGCTGCAGAAGCATTCGCGCCTGTTTGCCGTGCTCGAAAGCCTCGACAACGGTAAGCCGATCCGTGAATCGCGCGACATCGACATCCCGCTGGCGCAACGGCATTTCTATTACCACGCGGGCATGGCCCAGCTGATGAAAAGCGAGCTACCCGATGCGCAAGCCTTGGGTGTGTGCGGCCAGATCATCCCCTGGAATTTCCCACTGCTGATGCTGGCGTGGAAGATCGCGCCTGCGTTGGCCATGGGCAACACCGTGGTTCTGAAGCCGGCCGAGTACACCTCGCTGACCGCACTGCTCTTTGCTGATATCTGCTCGCAGGCCGGTCTGCCGAAAGGCGTCGTCAATATCGTGACCGGAGACGGTGCGGTGGGCGAGATGATCGTGAACGCGGATGTGGACAAGGTCGCCTTCACCGGCTCGACCGAAGTTGGGCGGCGTATCCGTGAAGCGACAGCGGGATCAGGCAAAGAACTAACCTTAGAACTGGGCGGCAAATCTGCTTATGTTGTCTTTGATGACGCCGATATTGATTCAGCCATCGAAGGTCTGGTCGACGCAATCTGGTTCAATCAGGGTCAGGTCTGCTGTGCAGGTTCGCGCCTTCTGGTGCAGGAGGGTATCGCTGATCGTTTTCATGACAAACTGCGCGCCCGGATGGACACACTGCGCATCGGGGATCCGCTGGACAAATGCATCGACGTGGGCGCTGTGGTGGACCCTGTTCAGCTGCAGACCATCAAAGGCAAGGTCGAGAGCAACACGGCTGGCCACGTGCATCAAGCCGCCTGCGAATTGCCCGCAAATGGCTGCTACTACCCGCCGACCCTGATCTCGGGCCTCGAAACCTCGGACCCGCTGATGCAGGAAGAGATCTTTGGCCCGGTTCTGGTCTCCTCGACCTTCCGCACTCCGGAAGAGGCGGTCGAGCTGGCCAACAACACCCGTTACGGGTTGGCCGCAACGGTCTGGACCGAAAACGTAAACCTCGCGCTGGACATCGCGCCCAAGCTGGTTGCGGGCGTGGTCTGGGTGAACGCAACCAACCTGTTCGACGCTGCTGCCGGGTTCGGCGGTGTACGCGAAAGCGGCTTTGGCCGTGAAGGCGGTTGGGAAGGGCTGACGGCCTATACCAAGCCCAAAGCCAAGGCCAAACCGCTGACAAAGATTGAGGCGGCAATGGGCGAAGGCGCTCCCGTCGATCCTATTGACCGCACCGCCAAGATGTATGTCGGCGGCAAGCAGGCGCGGCCCGATGGCGGCTATTCGAAACCTGTCTGGGGCAAGTCCGGCCTACTGGGCCATGTGGGACTGGCCAACCGCAAGGACGTGCGCAATGCGGTTGAGGCGGCGGCAGGGGCCAAGGGCTGGTCCAAGACCACCGGCCATCTGCGGGCTCAGATCCTGTACTACATCGGCGAAAACCTCTCGGCGCGTGCGGGTGAGTTCGCCGCTCGTATCGACGCAATGACCGGCAAAAAGGACGGCGCGAAAGAGGTTGAGGCCTCGATCCAGCGCCTGTTCTCCGCCGCTGCGTGGGCTGACAAGTATGACGGTCAGGTGCATGGCGTTCCGATCCGAGGTGTGGCGATTGCCATGAAAGAGTCCGTTGGCGTGATCGGCGCCCTGTGCGCCGACGAAGCGCCCCTGTTGGGCCTGGTCTCAGCCATGGCTCCGGCGATTGCGATGGGCAACCGGGTGGTTCTGGCGGCAAGTGAGCCCTACCCGCTGGCAGCAACGGATTTTTACCAGATCCTAGAAACCTCGGACGTGCCCGCCGGTGTGGTCAACATCCTGACCGGCAGCCACGCAGAGCTGGCAAAGCCGCTGGCCTCGCATCTGAACGTGGATGCGGTCTGGTCGTTCTCGTCCACCGATCTGTCTAAAGATATCGAGGTCGTCTCGGCCGGAAATCTGAAGCGGACTTGGGTCAATAACGCGACGGCATTTGACTGGAGCGTGGACCATTCGCGCCGCTTCCTGCAGGCTGCGACCGAAGTGAAAAACATCTGGGTGCCCTACGGAGAGTAAGGCCCCCGTACCACCGGAGGCCTAAATGGATTTTTCAAGTAAGACCGTCATCGTCATTGGTGGCACCAGCGGTATCAATCGCGGCATTGCCGAGGCCTTTGCGGCCTCGGGTGCTAATCTGGCTGTCGCCAGCCGGTCGCAGGCAAAGGTCGATGATACCGTGGCCGCGTTGAAAGCAGCAGGCGCATCCGACGCGATCGGAGCGGCGTTCGACGTTCGCAATCCAGAGGCCGTAGCCGAAGGCCTTAAGCAATTCCACGACGCTTTTGGAGATTTCGATGTCCTAATTTCTGGTGCTGCCGGCAACTTCCCAGCGCTGGCATCTGAAATGTCGGTCAATGCATTCAAGGCGGTCATAGATATCGATCTGATGGGCACGATCCACGTCATGAAAGGGGCCTACCCCTATCTCAAACGTCCCGGTGCCAGCATTATCAACATTTCGGCCCCGCAATCCTATCTGCCTTACGAAGGGCAAGCCCATGTTTGCGCCGCCAAGGCGGGCGTTGATCAGATCACCCGAACCCTTTCAATGGAATGGGGCGTCGAAGGGATTCGCGTGAATTCGGTCGTTCCGGGTTTTATCGAAGGAACCGAAGGCGCAAAACGGCTGGCCCCTACCGAAAATGCCCATGAAGAGCTGCGTCGGGACGTCCCGCTGGGTCGCTGGGGTCAGCCCCAGGATGTGGCAAATGCCTGCCTATTCCTTAGCTCTGATATGGCGAGCTATATCAGCGGAACAGTCATGGCCGTTGACGGGGCTTTGTATCAGCGCGGCTCGGGCAAGTTTGGCCAGATGATGGGTCAGATGCTGCGCGCAGCGAAAAAGGGCCAGGCTTAGGTTAGAACACAGGGGTCCGATTGGTGACAAACTTTTCAGTCGCTGGGCTTTATTTCCAACCTACCAAATTCAAGAGCTTCTGAAATAGATACCCGCTGCTACCAAAAGCGATGTCAGCGTACCAGCCACCACGTAAAGTGCGAAAGCGCTGAGCAGAGATTGACCGACAACCAAAGCGGCAGCAAAGGTTAAAAACCCTGCAAGTATTCCCAATCCCATTATCGCAACTATCATGGTGCCGCTATCCGTCCCAAGCCTCGTCTCAGGAGATGTTGATCTTCTGAATCCCATCTCCGTTCCCGACTAACATAGAATTCTCGACATTTCTGGCCAAAGTATGGCCAAGGCGAGTTAACGATTACTTAAGGCGGAGAATTGCCGATCTTCTGTCAGGCGCTGCGCCCTGCAAGAGGTCACAAACTCGTTGTTTCCGCCAGTGGTTCGCATCACCCCCTGCCGTCAATTCCAAGAAAAATCATTCAATAACAACGAATAATTCTGTTCGGCAGCGGGTAGATGGACGACGTCAGCCGTCCACCCCTTCCGGTTTGCCGACGATGGTGAAATGCAGACCCTCGGGGTTCAGCAGTTCAGACGCCACCCGGTTCACATCCTCCAAGGTCACTGCATTCACCTTGTCGTTGCGAGTCGCAATGTAGTCGATAGGCAGATCTTCCATCTGCATCCCGACCATGATTCCGGCAATCTGGCCATTGCCGTCAAAACGCAGCGGATAGGCCCCGGTCAAATAGGTCTTGGCGTCATCCAATTCTTTCTGCGTCACACCTTCCGCAGCCGCGCGCGCCCATTCCTGTCGGATCACCTCGACCGCTTCGGCGATACGGTCATTGGCAGATGAGACCGAGCCCAGATACACCGACGCCAGATCCTTGGGCACCAGATAGGTCGCCACGCCATAGGTCAAACCACGTTTCTCACGTACTTCCTGCATAAGGCGACTTTCGAATCCGCCGCCGCCCAGAATGTGATTCAGGATATAGGCCGCAAAGAAATCGGGATCGTCGCGATCAATGCCACTTTGCCCGAACAGGGCGACGGATTGCGGAGTGTTGAAGTCCACTACGCTGACACCGCCGTCAATGGTGACCTTCGCCTTGTCTGGAATGGGTTTCCCGGTTGCTGGCAGATCCAACAGCAATTCGTCCAACAGTACCCCCAGCTCTTCTGCTGTGATGTCGCCGACAGCCCCGACGTACAGTCTGTCCTTGGCAAAGACATTGTCGTAGGCAGCGACGATGTCGTCGCGGGTCAGGCTTGAAACGCTTTCAATCGTACCTTTACCGTCCGACGCATAAGGATGATCCCCATATGCCATTTCAGCAAAACTGCGTCCGGCAATATCGCTTGGATCAGTCTGGTCGGACTTCAGACCCGAAATCACCTGAGCGCGCACCCGATCGATCGCATCCTCATCGAAACGCGGTTCATGAATCGTGGTCTGCAGCAAATCAATCACTTCATTCCGGTTCTCAGTCAGGAACCGCGCCGAAATGGAGACCGTATCATCTGTTGCCCTGTAGCTGAAGGACGCTGCCAGAGATTCAAGTTCGCGTGCATAGGTGCGGGCATCCATGTCGCCGGCGCCTTCCTCAATCAGGCCGCTCATCAGATAGACCGCGCCGCGTTTATCGGGATCATCCAGCGACGTTCCTCCACGAAACCGCAGTTCCAGCGCGGTGAAGGGGATCGAATGATCTTGGACCAGCCAAGCGGTAATACCACCGGGCGAGGTTACCTCTTTGATCTTAATCTCGGCCCAGGCGGGAAGGGCAATGATCAGCGCAATCAGCGTTGCGGCAAACCGTTTCATTGTGTCACCTCATCGTCACGCATCAGCCAGCCAGTGACCGAGGTTTCAGGTTGCAGCACTTCACGGGCAGCCGCGATGATCTCGTCACCCGTCACAGCCTGCAGGATGTCGGGCCAGGCCTGCACATCCTCGACCGTCAACCCGCTGGTCAACGCACGACCATAGCGGTTTCCAATACCGTCCACGTTATCGCGCGCATAGGTCTGCGCGGCGCGGAGCTGCATCTTAATGCGCTCCAGGTCTTCATCATTGACACCTTCCGCGATGAAATCCGCAACGGCCTGATCCATGGCATCCTCTGCATCCTTAAGCGAAACGCCCTCAGCCGGCACAACGATCAGATCAAAGGTCGTGTCATCCAATGAGACCCCCCTGTAGAACGCACCGGTATAGACCACCTTCTGCTGCTCAAATTGCAGTTTTTCGTTCAGATATGAGGTTGTGCTTCCTCCCAGCAACTCCGCCAAAAGGAACAGGGCGGCGGCCTTCTCCTGCTCACCGGCGTCCCGTTCAGGGGCCAGATAGCTGCGCTGCACGTAGGGTTGTGCGACACGCGCATCCTTGAAGGTCAGGCGACGTTCGGCAGTCTGGGGTGGTTCTTGCGAGCGTACCCGCTCGGGCAAATCAGGGTTGGCTGGGATGACACCGTAGTACTGATCGGCCAACGCCCTGACCTCGTCGGGGTCAACATCTCCGGTGACGACCAATATGGCGTTATTGGGTGCATAATGGGTCTGGTAGAAGGACAGGGCGTCGTCCATATCCAACGCCTCCATCTCATGGCGCCAGCCGATAATCGGCGCTCCGTAACGGTGGTTCAAATATTGTGCTGCATTCATCTGTTCTCCGAACAGAGCGCGTGGATTGTTTTCGGTCCGCTGATTACGCTCTTCCAGAACCACGTCGCGTTCGGTGATGATATCATTCTCGGTCAGGCGGATGTTGCGCATACGATCTGCCTCCATCCGCATCATCAGTTCCAGCCGGTCAGCGGCGACGCGCTGAAAATAGGCGGTGTAGTCGTAAGAAGTGAAAGCGTTGTCATTGCCGCCATTGGCCGCGACAGTGGCTGACAACTCGCCCGCCTCCATTGTGTCGGTGGCTTTGAACAGCAGATGTTCCAGGAAATGCGCAACGCCAGAGGATCCGATCGGTTCATCGGCGGATCCGGCCCGGTACCAGACCATATGCTGCACAACAGGAGCGCGATGATCCTCGACCACTACGACGTCCATGCCGTTTTCCAGCGTAAATGTGGTGACAGCCTCTTGCCCCTCTTTCGCGAACAAGGGGGTGGCGGCGATCAGGGCAGCCGACAATGCCAGGGCCCGAACCATGGGGCATCCTCCGTTTCATTTCTGATATTCAAACTACGGTGGTGCCGCCGGGGTTCAAGGCCAATGACGGAAAGTTAAGAAGAATTCATTCCAGCGGCGGGGCCGACGGCGTTTCGATCCCACGACGACGCGCCGCTTCATTGGTCGCGTTCGCATCGATTGACTGACGTTCATAGACCTGCGAGTACCGATCAACCGGGAACAGGCGCAGGCGGGTCCAGCGACCGCGATTTTTGCGGAAAGCCGCATCCTCTTCGGCCGTTATCTGACGCGTATTGGCAGGAACGCCATATCTGCTTGAGGCCGTCACAAGCGCCGCATCGCTGGCCGGTATTGAGGTATTCGGGTTCAGCGCTGCCTCACTACCACCCAGCGCCACAACGGCGTCCGCTTTGGGGTTAGGATCGGTCAGGTTTGCACCGCCGGGAGTCGGCGCTGGAAGAAAGGCGTAGTCCTTGGGCTGGGTCAGCGGCTTGACGGGCAATACCGAAAATTCATCCGGCCCCGCTCCGGGCGGATCAAGATTGCGCAAACCAATATCGGAACAGCCCGCAACGACAACGGCGAGTGTCAGAACAAGAATGGCGCGTGGCATACGCATCAGTGTCTCCAGCCAGTTTCAGGCGCTTTTATCGCATATCGACCGGCAGGTCACGAGGGCTTTTTGCCATCGAACAGGACCAATCCCAAAGCTCCCGCAAATATGAACACATCCGCCAGATTGAACACAAAAGGGTTGCTGATCCCGCAGCAGGACATGTTCAAAAAGTCGAGAACATAGCCGTAAAGCACCCGGTCCACGACATTTCCCAGCGCACCGCCGATCAGGAGACCCCCGCAGAATTGTTGAAGCTTCGTAGGAGCGATGCGGCCCAGCCAGATCAGGACGCCCAGGCAGATCGCCACGGAAACCCCGATCAGCACCCAGCGGGCGGCGTCACCGTCGCCCTGAAACAGGCCAAAATTGATGCCGCGATTCTCGCCGTATCTGAAAACCAGAAGCGGTGGCAGCACGTCGATATCGCCCTGCGCCACGCGCATTACGTGGACGACCAGATACTTACTGATCTGGTCGATCAAAAACGCCGCCAATCCGGCCCATAGGATGAACGAACCGCGCATCAGTGACGGAAATGCCGCATGCCGGTGAAGACCATGGCCAGACCGGCTTCATCTGCCGCCGCGATCACTTCATCATCACGCATCGAACCGCCGGGCTGAATAACGCATGTTGCGCCTGCCTCGGCGGCCTCCATAAGCCCATCGGGGAAGGGGAAGAATGCATCAGAAGCTACGGCCGAACCGATGGTCAGCGGCTGGGGCAAGCCCAGCGCATCAGCCATACGCTCGGCTTTCTTTGCCGCGATCAGTGCCGAGTCAACGCGGCTCATCTGCCCCGCGCCGACACCCACGGTCGCGCCGTCTTTGACATAGACGATGGCGTTGGATTTGACATGTTTCGCCACTTTCCACGCGAACAGCAGGTCGCGCATCTGCTCCTCAGATGGCGCTTCTTTGGTGACCACCTTCAAATCATCCATACCAACAAAGCCGTTATCCTTGTCCTGCACCAGCAGGCCACCGGCCACCTGTCGCACAGTTTTACCACCGGCGGTCACATCCGGCAGAGCTTCGGTCGTCAGCAGGCGCAGGTTCTTCTTGGCGGCGAAGATCGCCTTGGCCTCGTCTGACGCCCCCGGAGCGATCACAACCTCGGTGAAAATCCCCGTGATCTCCTGCGCGGTTTCCGCGTCCAGCGGTTGATTCAACGCCACGATACCGCCGAATGCCGACGTCCTGTCGCAGTCGAACGCGGCTTTATAGGCCTCAAGCAACGTCGCACCTTTCGCTACACCACACGGATTGGCATGCTTGATAATCGCACAAGCTGCCCCTTCGGCCGGGTCGAACTCGGCCACCAGCTCAAAGGCGGCATCGGTATCGTTGATGTTGTTATAGCTCAGTTCCTTGCCCTGATGCTGTACCGCCGTCGCCACGCCCGGACGACCCGAGCCATCTACATAGAACGCTGCCGACTGGTGGCTATTCTCGCCATATCGTAAGGTCTGTTTCAGCTCACCGGCAAAGGCGCGGCGTTTGGGGGCCTCAAGCTCCAGCGCATCGGCCATCCAGTTAGACACGGCTGTGTCATAAGCGGCAGTGCGGGCATAGGCCTTTTGCGCCAACCACTGACGGAAGCCCAGAGAAGTCTTACCGTAATTCTCTTCCAGCTGATCCAGCAGCGACGAGTAGTCTTCGACGTCCACAACCACGTTTACAAAAGCATGGTTCTTCGATGCGGCACGGATCATGGCTGGGCCGCCGATATCGATGTTCTCGATACACTCATCATAGGCAGCGCCCTTGGCCACGGTCGCTTCAAATGGGTAGAGATTTACCACAAGCAGATCGATTGCGCCGATACCATGTTCGTTCATCGCGGCGACATGGGTGTCATTATCGCGCAGAGCCAGCAGCCCGCCATGGACCATCGGGTGCAGCGTTTTGACCCGGCCATCCATCATCTCGGGGAAGCCGGTGATCTCGCTGACATCTTTCACCTCCAACCCCGCATCGCGTAGCGCCTTCGCGGTACCGCCGGTCGAAAGCAGTTCAACCCCGCGTTCGGCCAACGCCGTTCCCAGCTCGATCAGCCCGGTTTTGTCGGAAACGGAAAGCAACGCGCGGCGCACGGGGTGAAGGTCGGTCATGGGTCCAAAGGTCCTTTTGGCGTCAGTCGAAAACGGGCTCGTCCCGGTGCGTATCCCGCACGGCATAGGCTGTATCCTGAGCCTTGCTGAGCGTCCACCGGATGCGCGTCGCATACTCCATTGCGCGCCCAGATAGAACGATCTGTTTTGTCGCGCGTGGCTTCAAACGGCCTTTTTCAAGGTAAACGCTTGGTTCAACTGACAACTTTCCAACGCCATCATGGCGGAAAACCCATATCTCACCGCTCTTGAGCGCCATCGACACCGCAGCGCCACCCAGATCAAGTGCCGCATCAACGTCAGGATGCAGGTGAAACCGGATGTCAAAGGCTATCCCCTGCAGACCTGCCCCGTCCATCGCGCGATCGAACTGCCGTTTGGCTTTGTCGGTTGCGGTCAGCAGAATATCCTCGCCCACCAGCTCACGCCCGTCAAAGCGCAGTTCAAGCGTGCGGGCATGGGTCAGGCCAAACACTTTAGCGTAGCCGTCATGACCCACCATAAAGCGGGTGCCTTCGAATGCATCCTCGAAATCCACGGGCACATCCTGCGGGCCATCCACCAATGCTTCCTGCGACGACCCATTTGCGCCTTCTGCAAGCCGGGCGCTGGAATACCCTTCGACGCATAGGGTCGAATGCGACGGGGTCGCGCGCCCTGCCCTGCGCCATTCCTGCCCAAAACTGCCGCCTGATCCACAGTTCACGATCAGAGGACGGCGCCCCGAGGTCAGCTCAAACGCAAGCGAGGATGCGTGGGCGTTGAACGACGCAGCACCTTTGGGAGGCGCGCTGGCATCCACCAGAACCGTGGTTCTCGAGGCGGCAAGCCGTGCATAACCCATTGACAGGTCCGAATGCTGCTGCGGCTTGACACCGCTTTGTGCCAGTGCCTGATCCAGCCGCCCTTCAAGCCCACGCCCGCCCCCGTGAAATCTGGCCAGAGATCCATCTGCATGACGCAGATTTCGCAGAGTAGGTGCAATGCGCTTGATCGCCCCGGTCTGAGAGGCAGGCGTGCCTCGGCCAACTTCACCAAGTGCAGCAGAGGTCCAGGCCAGCAGAGTGAAGACCTCCAGCAATTCCTCAGGGTTGCGGGTGAGAATGCCGCCCTCGGCATCGATCTGGCGGTCGCATTCCCGGGCCAGTGCGCGCAATGCGGGATCAGCCAGTTGCTCCAACCCCTCCAGGGCCAAACCAGCCTGAACCAGCCCTGCGAGCGCTTCGAATCTCGGCAATCCTGGTGTTGCTGCTGTCCAGCGTTTGGAAAGAAACCATGTTTGTTGTGCCAAGGAGCGGAAGAAAGCTCTGCTTTGCGCTTCGTCAGCGCCGCGTAGCAGAAATTGCGCGTGGTTGATCCAGCGCATCACCCGGCGCCCGGTCAGGTCCGGCGCCCAGCCGGGCCCCTTCCCGCGCCCATGTGCGGTGATCCAGCCCCAGACCCATCGCTGCGCCTTTTCACGGGCGCGCATATCGCCGACGGCTGCCAGATCATCCAGCCAGATGAAACCGTGGCGTTCATCATCAAAATCCGGACTGGGCGCAGCAACATCCCAGAGATCGGTGTCATCCGCCTCGACCAGATATCCAGCGAAAAGGAGATTCCCGGCCACCAGTTGTCGCCCGCGTGCAAACGAACCGACGGTGCGCGGCTCAGGCTGGCTGACGAATCCCGAAACCGCCTTCCGCCTTTGGCTCAGGCGCGCGTAAAGGCGGTTCTGAAACCGCATCCAGCGATTGGCCATTGTGTCCGATTCTGACATGACGCTTGCGACTCTGCCCCTTGCGCTCTGCGGGCGCTTGAACACACGATAGACCGGTCCGCGCGTCAAGTCATCGAAAAGCGTCGCCTCAAGCGGATTTGTTCAGACAGGCGATATAGAACCCGTCCATGCCACCCTTGTCCGGCCAGAAATCCGGGCGCAGACGCAAGCCACCTTCTTCTGTAATCCAGTCCGGTTCAACGCCCGCAATCTCAAGCGCCGCACGGTCAATCTGCATATCCGGATATTGATCCAGCGCCTCTTCGATCTGCACCTCTCCTTCGTCCGGCAACAAGGAACAGGTGCAATATACCAATCGGCCTCCGGGTTTGAGCAGGGTCCAGGCATGGGCCAGCATACGGGCCTGTAGCTCGATCAATCCCCCGAATTCCGAGCCATCCTTGGCGAAGGGTAAATCAGGATGGCGGCGAATCGTGCCCGTGGCCGAACACGGCGCGTCGAGCAGGATGGCATCATACTGGCCCCGATGGTCCAGCGCATCACCAGCGATCACCTTAGCCTCCAAACCTGTCCGTTTCAGGTTCTCGCGCACCCGCTCCAACCGTGTTTCAGAGATATCCAGCGCCGTGACCTCTGCCCCTACCACAGCCAATTGCAACGTTTTGCCACCGGGCGCAGCGCAAAGGTCCAACGCCTTTTCCCCGGCTTTCGGGGCCAGCACGCGCACAGGCAGCGCCGCTGCCGCATCCTGAACCCACCAGTTTCCACGCTTGTAGCCCGGCAAAGCCGACACCTGCCCCGCATCCTGCAAACGGACTGAGCCGGTGGGCAGGGCTTCTCCGCCCGGCGCCTCAGCGCCCGGTTTCAGCGTCACGTCCAGCGGTGCACCATTGAAATGGGCCTGTTCCATACCCTTTACTGCGTCATCGCCCCACGCCATGATCAGAGGATCGCGCAGCCAGTCGGGCAGACGGGGCACGCGCATCTTGGGCCAAGCATCCGGTCCATCGGCGGCAATCTTGCGCAAGACTGCATTCACCAACCCCTTGA
The DNA here is from genome assembly GCF_056539785.1 of Ruegeria sp. B11. Taxonomy (NCBI): domain Bacteria; kingdom Pseudomonadati; phylum Pseudomonadota; class Alphaproteobacteria; order Rhodobacterales; family Roseobacteraceae; genus Ruegeria; species Ruegeria sp. B11. The sequence goes on from NZ_JBQFVO010000002.1 coordinate 741,282, forward strand.
GCCGCCCATGCTTGCGCGAGCGTCCCACGATCTCGACCATCGAATTGACCACGCCATGCGCGGCCTCGCCCTGACACAACTCGACCGTTCCAAGCCGCAGCGCGTTATGCACCGTTAGCGCCGGTGTCTGCCGCAAGTGATCCGCCAACAGCCGGTCGGCACGCTCAAGTCCGCGTAGGGTTTCAATAGTCAGACGCTGCGCGCGCGCGCGATCCTCGGGTACCAGACGATCCAATGCGCCGGCCGCCAGACATTCAGGTAACAGCCGCCCCTCGCCCAATATCTGATCCAGCAGATAGATTGCACTGCGCCGCGCGGCGGTTGCAGAGTTTGACATGATGCTGAGTGCCTCTCGTGACTTTTGCCGCATTGCCTTGGGCGGACGAGGGCGTATATCAAGGCCCTGAACAGAAAGGAACCCGATGTCATGAGTGACGAGCGCAAAGACCTGCCCCCCGCCGCTCAGCGCGCATTGGCCGAGGCTGAGGAACGTCGCAAAAAGGCCGAAGCGGAAGCCAAGGCGCAGCCCAAGGAACTGGGTGGGCGCGACGGTCCCGATCCGGCCCGCTATGGTGATTGGGAAAAAAAGGGCATCGCCATCGACTTCTGATCAGGCCCCGCCCCGCAGCGCTTGCAGAAAGTCGTCTATCAAAGCCCTTTGCCGTTTCGACCTTGCCCGATCCTCGGGCCATGTCAGCCAATAGCCATCCTTTGTCCTAAGCTCGGGCATATCCAATCTGTGTAATTGACCAGTCTTTAAGCTGCCCGAAGCCAACGGTAGTGAACCCAACGCGATCCCCATGCCCTGACGCGCCGCCGTGATCGCGTGACCTACCGAATCAAAACTGATCCGGCCAGCCGGTAATTCATCAACCCCCGCTACCTGCGCCCAGTCCTTCCAACCGGGGCGTTCTCCGCGCAAATCAATCAGCGGCGCACCCCAGTTGATGCCGGATGCGGCCATCGGTGCCAGCACTTCGGGCGCAATAAGCTTTGCCTTTCGTCCAGGCCAGACACCTCTGCCATAGCGGATCTGCAGCCAAGTACGTTCTTCCTCCAGCGAGGCGCGGCGGGCCATCGAATCTGTCATTACACGCACATTTGGCTGCGCCTCAAGGAACGTGGGCAAGGCTGGTAGAACCAGCGCGTGGATATGCGACGAAAGTCCCGCGACCCGAAGCTCGCGCGGAGTTTTGCCGAACAGATCCTCGGTATTGCGTTCCAGTGCTTGCAGGCTGTCCTGCACCAATGGCAGATAGCTTTCGCCTTCGATGGTCAGCGAAACACCGCGGGCTTCGCGCACAAACAATGACCGGCCCAGCCACGCCTCAAGATTGCCTATCCGTTGACTGACCGCCGCCTGCGTCAAACCAAATTCGCGCGCAGCAGCAGAAAAACCACCCAGCCGCCCGGCGGCTTCGAACACACGCAGCCAGTCCAATGGAGGTAGTCCAATCTTCTTCTTAGCCATAAGTATTCCCAGCCCTCAGTGGCAATAAGGTTTAATTGTAGTAATGCCACGGAGCGCGTATCTCCTCAAGCAAAGCCCGCGCCGAACAGGAGAGACCCCATGCTGCGCTCAGCCACTTTCGACCCATCTGTGGTCACTATCGCGTTTTCCGATGGTACCCAGGCCAGATTTCACGCCATTTGGCTGCGCGACAATGCGCTGGACCCCGAGACCCGCGCCCCCGGCAACGGGCAGCGCCTGATTACCATCGGCGATATCCCCACCGATATCTCGGTCAGCGCTGCCGAGATCCAAAATGGCGATCTGAGTGTTACCTTTCAGCCCGAAAACAAATCCGTGATGTTCCCTGCCGATTGGCTGGCCGATCACGTTTATGACCGCGAACAGGCGCAAGAAGTTGGCCGCACCGCATCCGGCGTCACCACATGGGAGCGTGGTATCAGCGCCCCCAGCGGTGACTGGGAAAGGGTGCACACCGACCCTGAGGCCAAGCGCAGCTGGCTGGCTGCCGTCGCGGAGTACGGCTTTGCCAAGCTGACAGGTGGCCCGACCGAGCCGGAATCGCTGCTGAAAGTGGCCGATCTGTTCGGCTACGTGCGCCAGACAAATTATGGCCCCTATTTCGAAGTTCGGACCGAGGTGAACCCGACCAACCTCGCCTATACTGGGTTGGGGTTGCAGGCCCATACCGACAACCCTTATCGCGACCCGGTGCCGACACTGCAAATCCTCTACTGCCTTGAGAATTCGGCCGAAGGCGGCGATTCCATCGTTGTCGATGGTTTCCGCGCGGCTGAGCGTCTGCGCGATCTGAACCCCGAGGGCTTCGCCTTGCTTGCAGGCTATCCGGCACGGTTCGAGTATAAAGGTTCGGACGGGGTCTGTTTGCGGTCACGTCGCCCGATGATCGAGCTTTCCCCCGATGGCGAGTTGATCGGCATTCGCTTCAACAACCGCTCGTCTGCGCCGTTCGTGGATGTACCCTTTGACAAGATGGAAGCCTACTATGCAGCCTATCGCCAGCTGGGCGAGATCATTGACGATCCCGCTATGGGCGTGTCTTTCAAGCTGGAACCGGGCGAAAGTTTCATCGTCGACAACACTCGCGTAATGCATGCACGGCTGGGCTATTCCGGGGCCGGGTCTCGCTGGTTGCAGGGATGCTATGCTGACAAGGATGGGCTGCTTTCGACACTGGCCGCCATGCAGATGACACAACCGGAGGCGGCGGAATGAAACCCGATTTCTCGACCTTAAACCGGGACAATATCGTGGCCTTTATCGGTGACATCTTCGATCGTCGGGGGGGAGAGGAATATCTGGGGGAACCCGTCACCATGGCCCAGCACATGCTGCAAGGTGCCACGATTGCGGAACAGAACGGACAGTCTGAAGAAATCATCGTCGGTGCGCTGTTGCACGACATTGGCCATTTTACTTCGGAATTCGGCACTTACCATCCGGACGATACCGAGGACCGGCATCATGAAGATGCAGGTGCCGAGGTGTTGGAGCAGTTCTTTCCGTCGGTCATCACCGATTGCTGCCGGTACCACGTGGCAGCCAAGCGGTATCTCTGCGCCACCAAGCCGGAGTATTTCAATCGCCTGTCCGCAGCCTCAGTCCATACGCTGGAACTGCAGGGTGGTCCGATGAGTGCCAAGGAGATAGCCGAGTTCGAGGCAAATCCGAACCTGAAAGAAATCATTCAGGTCCGTTATCTGGACGAAGCGGGAAAACGCGCTGATATGGAGACCCCGGATTTCGCCCATTTCGCACCGATGGTACAACGGATGGTCGACCGGCACATTCAGGCAAGCTGAGACAACTTTCATCTGCCCGATCGATAGAGCCAAGAAAATTCGTCGAATTTTCTTGGCTCTTGATCCTAAAGCCTACAGCCCCAGAACATCCACCATGTCATACTGGCCCGGCGCCTTGCCTTGACCCCACAACGCGGCTTTGAGCGCCCCACGGGCAAAGATCGCACGGTCAGTAGCCAGATGGCGCAACACGATACGCTCACCGGGTGCCGCGAACAGGACATCGTGTTCGCCGACAATGTCTCCGCCACGAATGGCGTGGAAGCCGATGTCGCCGCGTTTGCGCGCACCGGTAATACCGTCGCGGCCCCTATCGGCCACATCCGACAACTTGACACCGCGCCCCTCGGCGGCGGCTTCGCCCAGCATCAAAGCTGTGCCTGAAGGCGCATCGACCTTGTGATGGTGATGCCCCTCGATGACCTCGATATCGAAATCCTCATCCAGCGCGGCGGCAACCTTTTTGGTGAGCTGCACCAACAGATTGACCCCAAGGCTCATATTCCCGGCCCGCACAATCACAGCATGGCGCGCGGCAGGTTCCAGCGCGGCGATCTGTTCGTTATTCATGCCGGTAGTGCCAATTACGTGAACGCACCGCGCCTGCGCGGCCAGTGCGGCAAATTCCAGTGTCGCTTCGGGCGCAGTAAAGTCGATGACGGCCTGTGCCTGTGCAAATGCCTCCAGCGGATCGTCAGTAACGGTAACACCGAGCGCCTGCCCGCCCATCACCTGACCTACATCCTGACCGATCCAGTCATGGCCCTTACGCTCGACCACACCAACCAGACGCGCCTGATCGCTCTCAGACACGGTCTTGATCAGCATCTGCCCCATACGGCCCGAAGCCCCTGTGATAACGATCCCCGGAATATGGGTCATTGCGCTGGTCCTTTCTAAAGTCGGCTCAAAGCCTCCTAACCCGTTCGCGCCCGCTTGGCAAAGCCCCGCTTTGGGCTTAGATCGGGGGCATGGCAAAGAACAAATTCCACGATGGCCCCGGCCCATCCCAACGACAGCTGCGCGTCGGCGAACTGATCCGCCGCACCCTGTCCGAGGTTCTGGCGCGCGGAGATGTCCACGACCCCGACCTGAACCGCATGTCGATCACCGTGGGTGAGGTGCGCACCTCGCCCGATCTGAAGATCGCCACCGCTTATGTGCTGCCCCTGGGCGGCAAAGGGCAGGAAGACGTGATTGACCTGCTGGCCCGCAACAAGGGCGAACTGCGGCGCGCAGTGGGCAAGAAGGTGGGCCTGAAATTCTCACCCGACCTGCGGTTCCGTTTGGACGACACGTTTGATCGACTGGACGACACCCGCCGTATGTTTAATCAGGACGCGGTACGCCGCGATCTGGACGAGTGATCCGTACCCTTGTCACGCTGTGTGCTGTCCTTTGGGCCGCGCAAGTCTCTGCAGTCACTTGCGAGAAGCTGACTCATGAGGATAAGCGATATACGGTTTGCGAGGTGGATACCTCGGAAGATTTGCGCCTGTTTCTGAACGATGAAAATGGCGATCTGTTGGGTCATTTCTCTTCGGTGAATGAGGCGTTGGAGCCTCAGGGGAAAAGGCTCGTCTTTGCGATGAATGCGGGCATGTACCATGACGACCGCTCGCCCGTCGGCCACTATGTCGAAGACGGGGAAGAGCAGATGCGCGTGATACCGAATGCCGGACCCGGCAATTTCGGACTGCTGCCCAACGGTGTGTTCTGCATCCGTGAAAACCGTGCCGATGTGTTCGAGACTTTGGATTTCGTCGATCAGGCGCCGCAGTGCCGCTTTGCGACACAATCGGGCCCCATGCTGGTGATCAACGGAGAGTTACACCCTCGCTTTCTGCCGGATTCAACCTCGCGCTACACCCGAAACGGGGTGGGCACCAGCGCCGATGGCACGCGTGTGGTGTTTGCGATATCGGACGATTACGTCACTTTCTATGAATTCGGCAGCCTATTCCGCGACGTCTTAAAAACACCGAATGCGCTGTTTCTGGATGGCAACATTTCCCGCATGTATGATCGCGCCAGCAACCGGTCGGATATCGGGTTTTCGCTGGGACCCATCGTGGGTGTCGTCGAGGACGTTCCGGCAAATTGACAGCATCGAAACGATCCGCTAACTCGCGCGCCTCAGCAAGACTCAAGGTGTAGTATGGGACGCAAACGCAAGGGCCGCGACATTTCCGGTTGGCTGGTGGTGGACAAGCCCGCTGGCATGACTTCGACCGCGGTGGTCAACAAGGTGCGTTGGGCGATGGACGCCAAGAAAGCGGGCCATGCGGGCACGCTGGACCCAGAGGCAACCGGCGTTTTGGCCGTTGCGCTGGGTGAGGCAACCAAAACCGTCCCCTACATCACCGATGCGCTGAAGGCCTACACCTTCACCGTGCGGCTGGGGCAGGCCACCAACACCGATGATGCTGAGGGTGAAGTCATCGCTGAGAGCATTGCGCGCCCCTCGGATGAGGATATCAAACAAGCGCTCGGCCCGTTTCTGGGCGATATCAAACAGGTGCCGCCCAAGTTCTCGGCCGTGAAAATCGACGGTCAACGCGCCTATAAGCTGGCCCGAGATGGCGAGGATGTGGAACTGACCGCCCGCCCTCTTTGGGTAGAGGAACTGGTGCTGATCGACCGCCCCGACGAAGACCACGTCGTGCTGGAGATGACCTGTGGCAAAGGTGGCTATGTCCGTTCCATTGCGCGTGATCTGGGCGAGGCGCTCGGCTGCCACGGCCACGTGAAAAAACTGCGCCGCATCTGGTCCGGCCCGTTTGAGGCCGAGGATGGCCTGACCATCGAACAGATCGACGAGATGGCCAAAACCACCGCTCTGGATGATTATCTGCATCCGCTGGAAACCGGCTTGTCGGACCTGCCCGAGCTGAAATGCACCTCTGAAGGAGCCACCCGTCTGAGGAATGGCAATCCGGGCATGGTGCTCGCCTCTGACGTGGAATACGGCGACGAGGCCTGGGCCTCGCTGGATGGCAAGGCCGTGGCCGTAGGAATTTACAAGTCGGGCGAATTGCACCCAAGCCGCGTCTTTGCCGCCAACTGATGACTGTTCAGGCGGCGATACGCAATTTGTGACCCAGTCGAAGTATCTCGGAAACCAGTAGATCCAGATCCTGCTTTTGCGTGCGGTGATTGTTGACCGCCACCCGTAGGCAATGCGCTCCCTGAACCGTTGTATCCGATAAAACCGCTGTGCCTTCCTCTTGCAGGCACAACATGATTTCGCTGTTAATCGCACGCAGAGTTTCGGGGCTGAGACCGCCCGGGTCATAGCGGAAACAAACGATGTTTATGTTGGTGGGGAACATCAAGGTGAGGTCATCCTCTGCCTCGATCAGCGAAGTCAGATAACGCGCCTTTTCGATATCCTGATCAATGAGCCTGCCGAATTTCTGAACGCCGTGCTCCTTCAAGGACATCCAGACCTTGAGCGCTCGAAACCCACGCGAAGTCTGAATGCCGTAATCGTGCAAAAACGCCGCCCCGGCGACGCCTCGGGATTGCGGTTCCAGGTATTCCGGGGTCAGAGTAAATGTCGCGTGGTGGGCATCATGGCTTCGCACCAATGCGCAACCCACTTCGAAAGGCGCATGTAACCATTTGTGTGGGTCGAGCGCGACGGAATCCGCGCGTTCGATGCCGGACACGCGCCAACTGTTATCATGGGCGATTGCAATTAACGCACCGATACAGCCGTCAACATGAAACCACAGGCCTTCCTCGCGGCAGAAATCGGCAATCGCCGACAAGTCGTCGATGGCGCCTGTGTTCACGGTTCCGGCGGTGGCAATCACACAAGCGGGTTTAAGGCCGTCTGCGCGATCCTGCGCGACCATGCCGGCAAGCGCTTCAAGATCCATCGTCAAATCGTCTTGCGTAGGAACACGCCGCAGCGCCTTGTTGCCCAGACCCAGTGTTTCGAGCGACTTTTGGTGACAACTGTGCATCTGATCCGATCCGTAATACCGCATCGGCTTATCCATGGCGGCGATGCCCTCTTCGCGCATGTCGATCCCGGATTTAACGTTGCGGGCCACCGTCAGCCCGATCAAGTTTGCCACGCTGCCGCCGCTGACCAATGTCCCACTGGCTCCTTCCGGCAGACCGATCATCTCGCGTAGCCAGTCGACGACTTGTCGGTCGATCAGGGCTGCCGCATGATTCCCTCCCCCTAGGTTCGATCCCTGAACCGCAGCCAGAAAATCCGCCATCGCGCCTGTGAAATTGCTCGCGCCCATATACCAGCCCCAAAACCGGGGATGAATATTGCCCATTGGATACTGCATGACCTGAGACTGGACATCATCCATCAAATCACCCAACGGCATACCCTGCTGAGGTGCAGGCGTTTCGAACCCGTTGCGTATAACAGTCGGCATATCTTTCCATATCGACCTATCACGCACATCACGCGTATGATCCAACGCCATATCCAACATCTCATGTGCTAATTTGCGGGTCTGCTCCCAATCCGCCGGATCCAATGTCTCGAATGTCATGTCTTCCCCCAGAATAAGCCGTTCAAATGAAGGCAGGTATAGCACAAGTTAAGGATCAGGACATCGCCCCTTGTAAACGGGCCTAATTCCAGCCAAACCCGACTGCATGATCACCCGTTCTCATACCAAGGGCGACGCGCCCTCGACTGCTATCTACTCCGATTGCGAAAAATACCGCTATAGCCTGACCCGTATCTGGAACCCGGGGGGCCGCAAGGCGTTGTTTGTGATGCTGAATCCGTCGACGGCGACCGAGGTGCAGAACGACCCCACGGTGGAACGTTGCGAGCGTCGCGCACGCACACTGGGTTTCGGAGCTTTTCAGGTCACCAATATCTTTGCCTGGCGCGACACTGATCCGCGCAAGATGCGTGCATCTGCAGATCCGGTGGGGCCTGAGAATGACGCAGCCATCCTGGACGGCGTGGAATGGGCGGATCAGGTCATCGCCGCCTGGGGCACCCATGGCGCACATCTGGAACGCGGCCCCGCAGTTGAGGACTTGCTGCGCGGCACGGGCCAGCCCTTGTTCCACCTTGGGCTGACCAAGGACGGGCATCCGAAGCATCCTCTCTACATTGCGTACACTCAGCAGCCCGAACCCTGGTGATAAAGGATTAACCACGCTCTCAGCTTCGCTTTGACCAAGCCATTGTTTGCATGAGATGTTTTACACTCGGAGCCATTGTGCTTGCGGAGGGTAGATATGTTTCTGATCGGATTATTCGGAATGGCCGCCATGGGTGGTGCGGCCTACGCAATCAGCGACGTACTTGTGCCAGAAGACAAAGGCGATGACGAGGAGGAAGACGATCGCATCGAGGAAACGACCGACGACGACCTGTCGGAAGGCAATTTGCTTGACGCGGACGAGAATGTCGACGAGCCCAGCTCTGCCGAGGAAACCGACTCTGACACTGGCGAGATTGTGTCTGAGTATGAGGGCGATCTGGTCATTGCGGGCGATGAGGATGCGGATGTTGTGACCGGGCAGGAAGGCAACGATCAGATCAACGGATATGGCGGGGACGACTGGATCGACGGCGGCGCCGGCAACGACGTGTTGTATGGCGGTGGTGGCGGGGACGTCCTGTTTGGCAACCTCGGGAATGATGTGCTCCATGGTGAATATGGTGACGACGCGCTGGACGGAATGTCAGGAAATGACGACCTGTATGGTCATTTCGGAACAGATGATCTGAGCGGCGGTGATGGGAATGACCGGCTTTTTGGTGGTCAGGGCGATGACACGTTAAGCGGCGATAACGGCGACGACGCGCTACAAGGCGGAGATGGCGACGACTACCTTGTTGGGGGTGCCGGTGAAGACGCCCTGTTTGGCGGAGATGGTGATGACATCTTGTCCGGAGAAGACGGCCCGGACGAGCCTGCGCGCGACTTCCTAAACGGGGGCTCTGGGGACGACGTCATTCTTGCCGAAGACGGCGATGTGGTCACAGGTGGAGAGGGTGAGGACGAGATCGTTGTGCAGTCCGACCCCGAGCAGGAAGCCACGACAATCATGGATTTCCAGATCGGTCACGACAAGCTTCTGATCACCTGGGACAACCCGGAAGAACCGGAATTAACGATCGAACAGGACAGTGAAAACAACAGCTTGACCCATGTTCGGGTCAATGGCGAAGACGTCGCTCAGCTTTTTGGCGCAGAGGGACTGACTGTTGAAGATATTCAGTTTGTGACCGAAGCCCAGTTGGAGCAGTACGCCTTCACCAGTTGAGCCTGCAGAATCCCTTTGCCATTTGCGGTGAATGCGCCTATACGCGCCCATCCGCATCGGAATCGGTGCGGTTTTCTCCATGGGCCTGTGCTGGACGACATCCCGGCCTGCGCCATCAACTCTAACCTTTAAAGGAGACCCCGATGTCGATTACTGCCGCTGATAAAGCACGCGTCATGAAAGAATTCGCAACCAAGGACGGCGACACTGGTTCGCCCGAAGTCCAGGTTGCTATCCTGACCTCGCGCATCAACACCCTGACCGAGCACTTCAAAACCCACAAGAAAGACAACCACGGTCGTCGTGGTCTGCTGAAGATGGTTGCTCAGCGCCGTAAGCTGCTGGACTATCTGAAGGGCAAAGAAGAAGCACGCTATCAGGACCTGATCAAAAAGCTGGGCATCCGCCGCTAAACGCGTTTTGTTCATGTTGTACAGGCGCTGAGGCCCTGTTCGTACAAATAGTACATCTTGTACGCCCGCCATTTGGTGGGCGTATTTGTTTTGGTCACTGTCTAATCTAGTGAACTGTGCGGCGCGCGAATTTCCCGCCATGTTCATGAGAGACGGCACACACATACCTGCGGCCCAAACCTTACCGCTACGCAAAGAAGCGCAAACTTTTTTTTTAACTTCCTGTGAACCACTTCACTGAACGCGGTCAAAGATTGCGCCATTCTGAGGATGTTAGTGAGTAGGCGCTTCTTTTGTTTCGAGCGTCAGGTTTTTCATAGTCCTCCCTTTTTTACTGGGCGTGCCTGTAGCGGGCGCGCCCATTTTCGTTCGGGACACACTGATGAAACCTACTTGCCTTTGGTATCAAGCGCCTGAACGCCGGGATGGCGAAACAGTTTCGCCATCGCAATCAATGCCAGTACACCGCAGATGACCGCGAGCACGAAAGGCATCCGCAAATTGATAGCCATGAGGGACCCGCTGAGGGCCGTAATGGTCCCGGAGCCCAACGCGTAGATGGCGACTGTCACACCCATGACCCAACCTTGCTCGGTTGGGCCGACGCTCGCGGAAAACAACGAAAGCATGGTCGGGTACATGATCGCGAACGCGATGGTTATCGGAACAATCAGGACATAGGTCAGATCGGCCATGGGGTTCAGCATGAAGGCCAATATCCCAAGTGCCATCGCTGCAATGGAGACATACAGAATCGGAAACTTTTTATAGCGCTCGTGCAGCGGCGCGGTGAGGTAGGCACTGCCAAAGGCCATGGAGCCTCCGAACACGGCGAGGGCCATGCTGTTTTGAAGCGTACTGAACTTGAACCGGGTCAGCAGATACGTGTCGATGAAGAAGAAAAACGCATTCAGGCACATCAGCGAGAACAACATGACGACCGAAAGCCGCAAAACGACCGGGTGCGAGAAGACTTTCCACAGGTTCAAAACAACATCTAAAAGCCCGAAGTCAATTTTTTGTCTTTTGAAACCGGGTTCGGAGAAGAAGAACAGAATCAGTGCCATGTTGATCAGGATCAGGGCAATGGCGACGTAGAAAGGCAGTTCCAGTGACGCAAATGACCCCATCAGGTTTTGGTCGCTGAGCAATCCTGAAATCAGTGGCCCCCCGAGCAGGCCCAGCGCGGATGCCGCAACAATCATCCCGAGGTTTTTTGATTTCTCCTGATCGTCATGGCTGATGTCGATCAATGCGGCCTGCGCAATGGGTTGGTTGGCCGTCGTAAACCCGGAAATGGCGCGCCCCAAAAGTAACAGCCAATAGCTGGACGTCATGATCGCGGCCACAGTCAGAACATAGCCGATCAGGGCACCGGTAAGGCAGATCATGATGCCTGTTTTACGCCCGATATAGTCCGACAACTTGGCGATAAAGGCCGCCCCGAAAAAGTAGAACAGAAAGAAGACGACAATCAGAATCGTATAGTCGAGCTGGCGGATATTCGTCGCTGTTCCATGTGCGAGGAAAGCCTGGTGTGGATCCAGCAGGATCGTGTTGAAAATCGGCACGATCAATCCAAAACCCATCACGTCAATGAATACGACCAGCAACAGAGACAATCGTGAAAGGTTCATAACAGCTTCCCCATTACGGTCCCGGAATAATCCAATTTCAAAACGTCGAGGGGGCCGGCCACATCACAAGAAACACGCGCTGCGCCAAGAGTTGCCCGGAGTCAGGGTATGGGCTCTTTTGTTTTCTGTCCAATTTGGCGCGGCGACGAGCGGTATCCGGGGGGCTGACCTTGGATTTCGAATTGTGACGCCGCGTCGCGAAAGCCGGGCCCTAGGTTAGAAGGTTGACGTAAGCGTAAGCAGTGCCGTGATTTTTTTTCCAAGCGGTCAAAAAAATGATGCAAACAGCAGATTTCTTCCCCCTTTCTCGGCACCCCATTTTTCTTACATGGACGGTGTCGCTGCGGGTTCACACTCACGGAAGTTGGTCTTTGAGCCCTTCCCTCAAGTGGCTTGGACCTGACCCGCAGCGGCAAGGATTTGATGACCATATGTTGCGGGAGTTGAATGATGCCATTGAAGACAATTCTGAGCCGGGTGTTTGCAACCAAGATGTCCGAGACGTCCAACGCCACAAATGCGCGGTCGATTTTGAATAATCCCTACGACCATAAGAAGGCAATTTCGAAGGTTGAGACAGCGGCGGTTCTTCGCGGGATCCTAGAAGATGAAAAGATGGAATATCCAACCCAAGGCAAACGCAAGGATTCGCTGCACTGACCGCCGTTTGGTACGCTCCTGACGACTTCTGCATGGGTACGCACTACAGGGGCCGCTCCGGACCAAAAACGCCCGCCGAATTGGCGGGCGTTTCGGCTTTCTCAGGATAATCCCAGTTACATCTTGGCCTTTTCTGATTTAAGCGCCAGCCACAGGCAGTAGCACATGATCAGAACCACCAAGGTAAACGGAATTCCAGTCGACACCGCTGCCCCCTGCAAGGCAGAGAGACCTCCGCCCAGCAGCAGTGCGATTGCGACGAGGCCTTCAAGCGTGCACCAGAACACGCGTTGCACAACCGGTGCGTCCATCTTTCCGCCTGCCGTGATCGTGTCGATCACCAGCGAGCCTGAGTCCGACGATGTGACAAAGAACACAACGATCAGGATCAGAGCGATCGGGGCTATGATGCCGTAAAGCGGCAGCTCTTTCAGGAAGCCGAACAGCGCGCCCTCGGGGGCATAGCTTTCGATCACTGTGGCGCGGACGCCCTCTGCTCCGCCTGCGTTCAGCATGTCAATTGCGGCGCCACCAAAGGTCGACATCCACAGGGCGCAAACCGCAGTGGGTGCCAACAAGGCGCAGATCACGAACTCACGCACCGTACGACCTTTGGAAATGCGGGCGATGAACATGCCCACGAAAGGTGACCACGCAATCCACCAGGCCCAGTAGAAGGTTGTCCAGCCGTGGAAGTAGCTGGTGTCTTCCCGACCGAACGGATTGGACAGAGCAGGCAGGTGCGTCACGTAATCCACCATCACGTTGAAGTACCGTGCAATGGCGGTGCCGACACCGGTAACTACAATGACGAAGATGAACAGTCCTACGGCCATGATCATGTTGATCTCACTCAACCGTTTGACTCCTGCATCCATGCCCATCAGGACCGAGCCCAGTGCGATCATCGTAATGCCTATGATCAGCAGGACGGTGACGGTGGGGCTGGGTTCGATGCCAAAGACCTCATACAGCCCGGCGGCCACCTGTTGTGCGCCCAAACCCAATGATGTGGTCAGGCCGAAGAGGGTCGCGAATACTGCCAGAGTATCGATGATGTGGCCCCACCAGCCCCAGACGCGCTCGCCCAGGATCGGATAAAAAGCCGAACGCAGGGTCAATGGTAGCCCGAGATTATAGCTGAAGATTGCAAGCGCCAGACCAACGGCCGCATATACCGCCCAGCCTTCGAGACCCCAATGATGGATCGTGCCGACAATGCCGATATATTCGTTACCCGGCACAGCGATATCGATGCCCAGCGGGCGGGCGTTGCCGTCTTCTGCAAAGTTGTAATAGACCGGCTCCATCACGCCGAAGAACAACAGCCCGATGCCGATCCCGGCCGCGAACATCATCGCGATCCATCCGGCGTAGGAATAGTCGGGTTTGGCGTCCTTGCCGCCGATCCGCACCTTGCCCACAGGCAAGATGATCAGCACCAGACAGAACAGGGTGATTGCGTCAACCGACAGCACCAGAAACCAGTCAAACGTGCTGGTCAGCCATGGCCGGAGCCAGCCAAAGAACGTGGCTGCGGATTCCTGATTTGCCAGCGCGATCAGGACGAACGCGAAGATCAGGATGCTTGAGATCAAAAAGACCGGGTTATGGATATCCAGACCGAAAGGCCGGACATTGTCCTGTCCAAGCTCATATTCGGTCTCAAAGTCATAAATCCGGGGATCCGGATCCAGCATTTTCTTGGTTTGTGCCATGCGTCTGCCCTTCTGTTCGCTACTTGCAAACGCCAAGGTATTCGACCGGCGGACGGAGGTGATATTCGTATTACCTTGGCGCGTTTCCGTCGTTTCGACCGCAGGTATGGTGGTTTCAGCCTATACGGATACTAAATTTTCACCAAATATATTCGATTTCGCGAATAGTTAGGCGGTGGGAGCGACCGAATTAGCTTTCAGAGCTGCAAATATCCTGTTATTCAACCAAATGGTTGACTGAAGCAGAAAAGGCATGTAATTCATCCAAATGGTTGAACGAGAGAATCGCTATGACCTAAGCGCTATATTGAAGGCCGCGTCCGACCCAACCCGCCGCGTGATCCTAACGATGCTCGCGCAGCAGGGCCCCTTGCGGGTGACGGATATTGCGCAGCAATTCGATATGAGCCTCAACTCGGTGTCCAAGCACATCAAGGTGCTCGAGAATGCCGGGCTGGTGCGGCGTCGGACGGAATGGCGCGAGCATCTGATCGAGGTGCAGATGGCCCCCTTGTCAGCCGTGGATGACTGGTTCGCCGGGCTGCGTTCGATCTGGGCGCTTCGGCTGGACGCCTTGGAAACTGCTTTGGAGGACCCAGAAGATGACGGAACTGTCCCTTGAAATAACCCGCGCCATTCCGCACCCGCCGGAAAAGGTTTTTGATGCTTGGCTAGACCCGGAAATGTTGGCCAAGTTCATGCTGCCCGGTCCCAACATGTCAGTGCCCGAAGCTTATTCTGACGCCAAGGTAGGGGGCCGGTTCAAGATCATCATGCGCGCGCCCGAGGCCGGGGACCTTCCGCATGAGGGCGAATACAAGGTGATCGACCGGCCCAATCGGCTGCAATTCACTTGGAACTCGCCTTACAGTCAGGACGATTCCACCGTGACGCTAGATTTCACGCCCACCGACAAGGGTACGGAATTGCGCCTGCACCACATCCGCTTCCCTTCGGAAGAAAGCCGCAACAATCACGAAGGTGGCTGGACCCGAATCCTTGAGACGCTGGAGGGTGCGCTGTGATCAACTGGCTCGCCCTTGGCGTGGGTGTGATCGCGGCCTTTCTGCTGGGCTGGCTGGTCTACGGACCCGTCGGCTTTCAGAAACGCTGGGCCGAGGGAACACGGATCGACCCCACCCCGCCCGAATCTCCACCCCTGCCGCAGATGGCGGCCCAGATCGTTTTCCTGATCCTGCTAGCCGCTGTGATCGCGGTGACCGAGACCAACAACAGCCTTGGCGTTGCGGTGCTGGCGATCCTCGCAGTGGCTGCTCAGGCCGCATCGGTCGGGGCATGGGCACAGAAAAGCGGCTTCGCCATCGCAGTCGACACCGGATATGCGCTGGGCTGCGGCGTGGTGATGATAATGGCGCACGCTATCCTTTGATACATCGGCCCCTGCCCAGCTTGGGCGGGGGTTAGGCAATCCCCTGCCCCCCAAAAACTCCCGACTTTCCAAAGCTTGCAAACTGATGTATGGGCCTGTCATCTGAGACGTTGTGCCCTGACCCCGGCACTCGAATGGAAGATAAAGTGGGGTCGGCGGCAATGGGGCCGCCATGCAAACCGGAGACCCGCAGGGGCGGGAGTGCTCCGTTCTAGGATACGCATATGTTTGATGTAACAAAGAAATCGATTCAGTGGGGCGAAGAGACGCTGACACTGGAAACCGGCAAGGTTGCCCGTCAGGCCGACGGCAGCGTGATTGCCACGCTGGGCGAAACCAGCGTCATGGCAAACGTGACCTTTGCCCGTGCTCAAAAGCCCGGTCAGGATTTTTTTCCGCTGACCGTGCACTATCAAGAAAAATACTATGCCGCCGGTAAGGTTCCGGGTGGCTTCTTCAAGCGCGAAGCGCGCCCGACCGAGAAAGAGACGCTGACCGCGCGTCTGATTGACCGTCCGATCCGCCCGCTGTTTGTTGACGGCTTTAAAAACGAAGTTCTGGTGATGTGCACCGTGCTGTCCCACGATCTGGTCAACGACCCCGACATCGTTGCGATGATCGCAGCCTCTGCCGCACTGACCATTTCCGGCGCGCCGTTCATGGGTCCGATCGCCGGTGCCCGCGTTGGTTTCGAGGATGGCGAATACGTTCTGAACCCGACCGTCGACGACATGCAGGACCTGCGCCTGAACCCTGAACAGCGTCTGGACCTGGTTGTCGCCGGTACCAAAGACGCCGTGATGATGGTGGAATCGGAAGCGTACGAACTGTCCGAGGCGGAAATGCTGGGCGCGGTAAACTTCGCGCATGAGCAAATTCAGCCCGTGATCGACCTGATCATCTCGCTGGCCGAAGAAGCCGCGAAAGAGCCGTTCGAATTTGTCGCCCCCGATTACTCGGAGCTGTCCGCCGCTGTTTCGGCTGCCGGTGAAGAGAAGATGCGCGCCGCGTTCGCGATCACCGACAAGCAAGAGCGCACCGCCGCTGTTGCCGCGGCCCGTGAAGCGATCAAGGAAGCGCTGACCGAAGAGCAACTAGAAGACGGCAACCTCGGTTCCGCTATGAAGAAGCTGGAAGCTGGCATTCTGCGCGGTGACGTCGTCAAAGGCGGCAAGCGTATCGACGGTCGTTCGACCACCGATATCCGTTCGATCGTCGCAGAAACCTCGATGCTGCCGCGGACCCACGGTTCTGCCCTGTTCACCCGTGGTGAGACTCAGGCATTGGCCGTGACCACGCTGGGCACCGGTGACGACGAACAGTTCATCGACGCGCTACACGGCAACTTCAAATCGAACTTCCTGCTGCACTACAACTTCCCTCCCTACTCGGTTGGCGAAGTTGGCCGCGTGGGTGGTCCGGGCCGTCGTGAGATCGGCCACGGCAAGCTGGCATGGCGTGCCCTGCAGGCGGTTCTGCCTGCGGCGACCGACTTCCCCTACACGATCCGCATCGTGTCGGAGATCACGGAATCCAACGGCTCCAGCTCAATGGCGTCGGTCTGCGGCGGTTCGCTGTCGATGATGGATGCGGGCGTTCCGCTCAAAGCACCGGTTGCCGGTGTGGCCATGGGTCTGATCCTGGAAGATGACGGCGAATACGCCATCCTGTCGGACATTCTGGGTGACGAAGATCACCTGGGCGACATGGACTTCAAGGTTGCGGGTACCGAAAACGGCATCACCTCGCTGCAGATGGACATCAAGGTTGCGGGCATCACGCCTGAGATCATGGAGAAAGCCCTGGCGCAAGCCAAGGACGGCCGGATGCACATTCTGGGTGAGATGGGCAAAGCCCTGTCCGAAACCAACGAATTCTCGGTCCACGCGCCGCGCATCGAGACCATGAACATCCCCACCGACAAGATCCGCGAAGTGATCGGCTCGGGCGGTAAGGTCATCCGCGAGATCGTCGAGGTTTCGGGCGCCAAGGTTGACATCAATGACGACGGCGTCATCAAGATCGCGTCGCCCGACGGTGAATCGATCAAGAAGGCCTATGAGATGATCCACTCGATCGTTGCTGAGCCGGAAGAAGGCCAGATCTACACCGGTAAAGTGGTCAAGATCGTCGACTTCGGTGCCTTCGTGAACTTCTTTGGCAAGCGCGACGGTCTGGTGCACGTGTCCCAGATCGAAAACCGACGCCTGAACCATCCGTCGGATGTTCTGAAAGAAGGTCAGGAAGTAAAGGTCAAGCTGCTGGGCTTTGACGATCGCGGCAAGGTGCGCCTGTCGATGAAAGTTGTCGATCAGGAAACCGGCGAAGAGATCGTTCCCGAGAAGAAAGAAAAGAAAGAGGAAAGCGCAGAGTAATCTGCCTCTTTTGCAAGAACGAAGGCCCCGGTAATCCGCCGGGGCCTTTTTCTTTGGGCGAATGACGAGTGCCGTAGCGATGCTGTGGAATGTGCCGACCATCTGCTTGCTGGGGTAGGCTTCAATTTTGATGAGGCTACAATTCTGATTGTTGAGTGCATTGCCCTGAAACAGAGCCTCGCAACCACTTATAACGTTGGCTTTACAGGCCCGGGGCATCTACTTGGGCATTCTTTTCTACTCATTGCCGATAAATGAATGAATTTACGACGATATCCGATCGTTTCTTGGTTTATTTCTTTTCTTCGATCAAAAGCTCTTCTATGAGCGCGCCTAACAGTTGCGTCCTCGATTTGACCATGGCTTTTTTGTAGATTGAATTGTTCTGGGACTTGATTGTTCCCTCGCTGGTCTCGCGCAGTTTAGCTATTTCTGCGAGGGACAGGCCCTTTACGGTGAGAAGTGCAACATCTCGTTCCGCAGCACTAAGGCCCCAACGGTCGAACTGTAGTTCCAGCATTCGAAAAAACTCGCCTTGAGCCTTCCGCAGGTTCTGTTTGACTTCTTGGTGACGTCGCAAAAACAGCCTGTGGCTTTGCCAAATCAAAAGCCCCCCAAGAATAAACCCAAATAGGGTGATGAGAGCCGTGATTTCATGGACCACCCAACTCGCGGAAAAAATGTAGTACCCTGTTATTTCGCCAATCAATTCGATCACAAACGTCAAAGCAGAGATCGCATATACAGCGATCCCCGCTTTGAACATGGCTTCTTTTTTAAACCATTTGTTCAAACCCCAATCTCGCTTGGGCTCAAGTTGGAAGCTGAATTAATCATCGTCGCCTTCGTCATCCCCTTCGCCATCGTCACCTTCACCGTCGCGCTCGCCATCGTCGCCTTCGCTATCGCGTTCGCCGTCATCGCCTTCGCTATCGCGTTCGCCATCGTCGCCTTCGCTATCGCGCTCGCCATCGTCACCTTCGCTGTCGCGCTCACCATCGTCGCCTTCGCTGTCGCGTTCACCATCGTCGCCTTCGCTGTCGCGTTCACCATCGCCTTCGTAATCGTCACCTTCGTCATCAAATCCTTCGTCGTCATCTTCGTCGTCATCTTCGTCATCAAAATCTTCGTCGTCATCTTCCTCATCGTCGAACTCATCGTCTCGCTCTGAACGATCCCGAACGATGGTTCCGTCTTTCCCCAGCACCACTTCTCTCTCGATTCCAGGTCCAGTCGCTTCAAAGCGAAGATTCCCAAACAGCGTGTTGGTTATTTCGATTCGTTGGAAACCTTGTTCTGTGAGTTCGTCGATGATGTCTTGCTTGGTGGTTTGCGAAAGCGCCGTGGTGGCCATCAGAACGAAAGTTGATGTCAGACCGATAGTTTTCTTGTTCATGTTCCCATCCTCAAAGGAATTGCCAATTGAACTAAAACATCGGCGCTTTGCGATGGGAATATAACTTAGGTTGGTTAGGCCAGACTTGAACCAAAGAACTATATCCTCAACGGTACTGGGTAATGCGCGCAATGTGCGGGAACGTGGATTTGGAGAGCGCCGAAAAATTTTTCAGGAGCAAATTCCTGAATTTGATCTCGGACCGATCTGAATTTACAGCCATGTAGTTTTTGAAGGTGACACCGAGGATATGCCCGAAGCCAAGAAATTCGAAAAGCTCTTCTCTACTCCAATGATGCGATTTGTGGTGCCTAACAGTGCAGCGCTTAATGCGGCGATTCTGTTTGAGGCCGAAAAGATGCGTGAGGAAGACGAGGGTGCCTCAAAATCCAATCGCGGCGGATGGCACTCAAACGGAAACCTCTTTGATCGCGATACGCCCGCTATTCAGAATTTGCGAGACGCAGCCGAAGATGCGGTGTTTCAAATAACGCGAAAGGTCTCCGACAAGGTTGAACTGGATAAACTTCGCCTGAAACTGTTCGGGTGGATAAACGACAATCCTTCCGGCGGGTACAATGCGCCGCATACTCATCCCGGCGCGCATTGGTCTGGAGTGTACTATGTTTCTCAACCCGAGATCGAAGAAGGTTCGTCTGGAATGATTGAGTTTCTCGACCCCCGAAACGAGTTGCCTCACTGGCGCATACTTCAGGCGAGTGCGTTTCGGAACAAAAAGAAGCTGCGCCCGGCAGCCGGCGAAATGATCCTTTTTCCATCCTATCTGACTCATTGGGTCCACCCAAACCAAAGTAAAGAAAGCCGCGTCACGGTTGCCTTCAACGCAACCTTTCGACGTCCAAAATCGGATCCCAGTTAATCGCCTCGAGATACGCAGCCTCTGTGGTATCGAACATCATGGCAATGTTTCGCCTGGTCAACGCAGTCAGCGCGGCTTTCAGTTTCCATCAGAAGCTACAATCCTTTGGCAGCGAGACCGCGTTCAACTGACGTATCCGATCCCAACCACCACCTCGGCAGGCGTGCCCACAGTCGATCCAACCATAGCCAATCTGCCTTTTTCGATCAGTGCCGCTTTCGAGCCCTGCGCGTCACGGTAAACGATATGTTAACACTTCTAAGTTGAGTTAGCTCAAAGTTAAGGAAATCCAAATCATCTGGGACGTCGCCGCGCTTTGGCCTCTATCACCATCTTTGAGATCAACGGAGATCCGTTTGGCAACCCCAGTGTGACGGTGACCCAGGGGTTTCAGGTCACCATTACTGATGATGATAATTTTCTCGAAAATCCGGACAACAACGGCAGCCAACAGTTCGATACCCTCCCAATCCCCGGGCTGAACAACTCCGGCAGCTTTCAGATATTTGAAGGCTACAGCGCGACGGTCGGAGGTGCACCGGTCACCTACACACTGCTGCAATTCTCGGGTACGCAATACATCGTTGTGACCTCGGGAAACGTTGCTGTTAACGATGTACTGACAGGCAACTCACTGGCCCAGAGTACTGCACCTGCGGTCGAATATGATAACCTTCCCAGCTTTGTCTGCTTTACTTCGGGGTCACATATTCTGACACCATCGGGCCAGCGTCTGATCGAAGAAGTCAAAGCAGGCGATCATGTGATCACCGCAGATGGCACCGGTCGGGCCGTGCGCTGGGTGGGTCGGCGACGGCTGAGTGAGGCGGATCTGAGACAGACCCCTAAGCATTGCCCGATCCGGATCAGTGCGGGCAGTCTTGGGCCGCAGACACCATCGCGAGATCTGCTGCTGTCACCTCAGCATCGGGTTGTCGTGTCCTCACCTGCATTGGAATTGCATCATAGTCACCCGATGATGTTGGCGACGGCCAAGTCTCTGCTCAACGGCAAGTCTATCACGCAAGTTCCGCCAAGCGGGGGCGTCGAGTACATTCACATTCTATTCGACCAGCATGAGCTGGTGAATGTCGAAGGATTGTGGTCGGAATCGTTTTATCCCGGCGGATATACGCTGGACGCGATGAGCAGTGCAGTGAAGGAGGAACTATTCGAGCTGTTCCCTGAGCTTCATTCCGATACAGGCGGCTATGGTGATACGGTGCTGCCGGTTCTGAAACCGTACGAAGTGCAGATGCTGCGCCCGGAGCTATCTGCCCCTTGCGGCGCAACCTCGGCGTTTGCGCATTAGAAGAAGGCGGGGGCTTTCGCCCCCTGCCCGTTGATCCGATTACGACGGCGCTTTGGTTTTGCGCAGATAGGGGAAGATCGTCTCGAACTCGCCGAACTTCTCTTTTGCCTCATCGTTGGAGACCGCAGGTGGAATGATCACATCCTCACCCGGCACCCAATTTGCGGGGGTTGCCACGCCCTTGGCGCTCATCTGCAGGCCATCCAGCGCACGCAGAATCTCGGCAAAGTTGCGGCCCACGGTCATCGGGTAGGTCATGGACAGTTTCAACTGCTTATCGGGTCCGATGATAAAGACAGAGCGTACAGTTGCGCTGTCGGCAGGCGTGCGGCCGTCGGGCAGATAGGCCTCGGCCGGCAGCATGTCGAAGGCTTTGGAAACAGCCAGACCGTCATCGGCGATGATCGGGAAGCCGGGGTTGGCGTTGCCATAGGCCTCGATATCTTTTTTCCACTTCTTATGATCTTCGACACCATCGACCGACACGCCGATCACTTTGGTGTTCCGCGCCGCCCATTCATCGTTCAGCTGCGCAACTGCCGAAAACTCGGTCGTGCAAACAGGAGTGAAGTCCTTGGGGTGTGAGAACAGGATGGCCCAGCTATCGCCAATCCAGTCATGAAACTGGACGGTGCCCTGATCTGTCTCTGCGGTGAAATTCGGGACCGTATCATTGATGCGCAAACCCATTGGGAAACTCCTTTCCTGTGAAAAATCGCGAGTCGATTGCTGCCAACCTAATCACTTTGCGCAGAGGTTAAACCATTCATGTTGCGCTGTCAGAAGATTCAGTAGGTAGATAATTTGATCAAATTATGTTTTACCCTTGCCCGACACCCGGGTGGGTGACAGAGTGCGAATGAAAACCGACCGTTCGGTCGATTGATTCCTGATCCGGAGGATGAGCCATGATCGAAAAACGCGATTTCTATATCAACGGCAAATGGGTCGCCCCATCAGAGCCGAATGATTTCGAAGTGATCGACCCGTCGACCGAAGAACCATGCGCGGTGATCTCGCTAGGGTCAGAGGCTGACACTAACGCAGCGGTCGCCGCGGCCAAAGCTGCTCTGCCTGGTTGGATGGCAACCCCGGTGGACGAGCGCATCGCTTTGGTCGAGAAACTGGTCGATATTTACGCCACCCGCTCTGAGGATCTGGCCCAGGCGATGTCGATGGAGATGGGTGCACCGATCGAAATGGCGCGCAGCCAGCAATCGGGCGCGGGGATCTATCACCTGAAAAACTTCATCCGTGCCGCCAAGGCGTTCCAATTCGAACGTCCGTTGGGCGATCATGCGCCGAATGACCGGATCATATATGAAGCGGTGGGTGTGGCAGCCCTGATCACCCCATGGAATTGGCCGATGAATCAGGTCACGCTCAAGGTCGGCGCGGCGGCGATTGCGGGCTGCACGATGGTGCTGAAACCGTCCGAGCAAAGCCCGCTGAACGCGATGATCTTTGCTGAGATGATGGATGAGGCTGGCTTCCCGGCTGGTGTTTTCAACCTGGTGAATGGCGATGGCGTGGGCGTGGGCTCTCAGCTCTCGGGGCACGCAGATGTTGATATGGTCAGCTTCACCGGTTCGACCCGCGCGGGCACTGCGATTTCCAAGAATGCGGCGGATACACTGAAGAAAGTGCATCTGGAACTGGGCGGCAAAGGGGCCAATGTGGTCTTCGCCGATGCCGACGAAAAGGCTGTAAAACGCGGCGTCCTGCACATGATGAACAACACCGGTCAAAGCTGTAACGCGCCCAGCCGGATGCTGGTGCAGCGTCCGATCTATGATCAGGCGGTTGAGACAGCCGCCGAAGTGGCAAACAAGGTCACCGTCGGCAGTGCCGCCGAGGAAGGCCGACATATCGGACCGGTGGTGAACGAAGTGCAGTGGACCAAAATTCAGGACCTGATCCAGAAAGGAATTGATGAGGGCGCGCGTCTGGTTGCAGGCGGCACGGGTCGGCCAGAGGGGCTGAACAAGGGCTATTATGTGCGCCCAACGGTTTTTGCCGATGCCAATAACCAGATGACGATCGCGCGCGAGGAGATCTTTGGCCCGGTTCTGACCATGATCCCCTTCGACACCGAAGAAGAAGCCATCGAGATTGCCAATGACACACCTTACGGGCTGACCAATTATGTTCAGACCCAAGACGGTGCACGCGCCAACCGAATGGCTCGCGTCTTGCGGTCGGGCATGGTTGAGATGAACGGCCAGTCGCGCAGCGCTGGGTCCCCGTTTGGTGGGATGAAACAGTCCGGCAATGGCCGCGAAGGCGGGGTTTGGGGACTGGAGGACTTCCTTGAGGTCAAGGCCGTTGGCGGTTGGGCCGCCGAATAGTCAATCTTGGTGCTATCAAAATGTGAGGCACCCCAAGGGTGCCTCGCTTTGTTTCTTAGGCAGGTCGGACGATAAGCTGCGGCTCTCCGTCCGACGTGTGGCGGGTGGATCGACCATCCCAGCCAATCTCACCTGTCACCCGCTGGCGAAGGGACGAAAAACTGTCGAACCGGACCACATCTACGGGCACGTCGAACTGAAGGGTCACCCGGCGATGTCCGCCATCCCCAATCATGGTCAGACCGCGGATTTCGGCGGTGAAGGGCTGACCCAGATATCGACCCTCAACTCGGTCACCGACGCGCAACTGCACTCGATTTCCTGCCATCGCGTGCAACGTGTTCCAATCCCGCGCACCGAGTTGATGCGCCAACAGTTCCAGCGCCTCGCTATGCGATAGCTTCACTCCGGCGTCCTGCAGGCGTTTGCGCAGGCGTTTTGCCTGCTCTTTCAGCTCCGCAACCGGAGCGATGATCTGAGTATGTGTCATGGTGTGCCTCGTTTCCTGAAACGGGCGCGAAATCTGGACGGGGTTCGCATTGCCATCCGCGCGCCTGGAAAGGGCAACAGATGTGATTCAATCGGGTTTCACCAAAGCCTAAGGCCGCGAACGGCAGGGGACCCGAACCTGCCGTGCATATGGCAACGACGCGCCAGAATGTCAATCAGGCGTCGGCCTGCGCCGCCTCATAGGCCAGCATGGCGCGCTTGACGGGCAGCCCCCAGTGGTAGCCGCCTAAGCCGCCCGATTTGCGCAAGGCACGGTGGCAGGGGATCAGCCAACTGACCGGGTTGCGCCCAACTGCGGTGCCCACGGCGCGCACCGCTTGGGGTGAGCCGACCCGCTGCGCGATCTCGGAATAGGTGGTGACCTGGCCCGAAGGGATGTGCATCAGCGCTTCCCATACCTTGATCTGCAGTGGTGAGCCGATCAGGTAGAGCGGGGTCGGCTCCAACCGGTCGCTGGCCGCACCGAAGGCGCTGAGCACCCAAGGCCGCAGGCGCATGGGGTCCTCGACAAAATCAGCATTGGGCCAACGAGAGATCATGTCTTCCATCGCCGCCTCCTCGCCTGTCTCGGCCCCAAAGGCGATTCCACAGATTCCCTTGTCAGTTCCCATAACCAGCGCAGGGCCAAAGGGGCACTCGAACCAGCCCCAGTAGATCGTGA
This sequence comes from Ruegeria sp. B11, assembly GCF_056539785.1. NCBI lineage: Bacteria > Pseudomonadati > Pseudomonadota > Alphaproteobacteria > Rhodobacterales > Roseobacteraceae > Ruegeria > Ruegeria sp. B11. The sequence goes on from NZ_JBQFVO010000002.1 coordinate 766,140, forward strand.
GACCTGCGCCTTTGCGGGCATATTCACCGGGGCTCATGGATTCCCATTTCAGGAACAGGTCATGAAGCCGCCCACTGCCGGACAGCCCCACATTATGAGCGGTTTCCAGCGTGGTGAAACGCTCGTGCAACAGAGCTTTGGCATGGCCAAGGGTCAGGTATTGCTGGTATCGCTTCGGAGAGACCCCGGTCCAGCGTGAGAACAGACGCTGAAAATGGGCAGGGCTCATATCCATCTGGCGAGCCAACTCATCAAGACTGAGACTCTCTCCGCCTTGATCGATCAATTCGATCGCGCGCCGCATGACGTTATAATGATATCCGCTTTCTGCTGTCTGGACGTTCATCGGTCACCTCATCAGTTACAGGAACAGTAACTTGCCCCTGTCGATCTTGCGACCCGGAACCTGCGCTTTATCTTGTCAACTGAGTTGACGAATCAAATCGATTTCTCCTACCATTCAGGTATGGGACACAGGTTGGATCAGCTTTATCAGGCAGTTCAGGCCACCCGGCCTTTGCTGCGGAACATCACGGCAGCGGTTGAGCAGGGCAGCCAGCGCAAAGGCGTGACCGTCGGGCAACGTGCCCTTTTGGAAGGTCTGTCGCTATCTCCCGGCGCGACAGCCCCGGTGCTATGCGCCGAGCTGCAGCTGAAACGACAATATGTCTCGCGCATCTTAAAAGAGCTGATGGGCGCACAGCTGATCGAAAGCCAGCCCAATCCCAAACGTGCAGGCACCTACTGCTACCGGCTGAGCCCTGCGGGCGAAGAGACGATCACGGCTATCAGAGCGGATGAGATGGCCAAGCTGACACGCTTTGCACAGGATTTTTCTGCGTCAGAGCTTGCCGCCTATCACAAGGTTCAGCTGGCCCTGACCCGCTATTTCGCAGAACTCGCCAAGGAGGCCTGACATGACCGTCCTTTGGATAATGGCGGCAAGCATCATGATCGCCGTGTTGTACATCCTCTTGCAAATCCGAAAGATTGGCACTCCGACAACCGGAGCCAAAATAGACCTGGCATCGCGGCCTGAAACGGCGCTGCTGGTGATCGATATGCAAACAGATTTTACCTCGATACCCACCTGGGATGACGCACAAATTGAAGGTGTCTTGTCGACGATCCGGTCAACGACGGACAGCGCCCGCCAGTCTGACTGGTCCGTGATTGCCATCCGTCATGAATTCAAGGGACGGCTGGCGAACTTGCTGAACGGGTGGTTCAATCAGGGGCGCGGCAACGCAGGTTCCGACGGAGTTGGGTTGGATCCGCGTCTTGCGCTGAATCCCGATGCCGAGTTTGTAAAATCCGTAGGTGACGCCTTTTCTTCGCCGGGCTTTGAACGGTTCCTGCAAGACAAACGGATCGGAACGCTGGTTCTGACAGGGTTGGACGGGTGTCATTGCGTGAATAAGACCGCGCAGGGCGCGCTTAATCGAGGATATCGGGTTCAGATCGATCCGGCGGCTGTACTGGCAGCTGATCCGAACCGGTGGCAGGGGATCAGGGATCAACTTGCAACGGCGGGGGTGGATTTCCGACTGCAGACGTGAGGCATAGGGATAAATCGACCAAGACCCGCGCCTAGGCAAAACCAAAACGCACCTTTTCAATTGCGACCGCTTGTCTGGCAGGGCATTAAGGCTCGGATGGCCAAACAACTTGGATACCACAAGATCCGCGAGATCTTTACGCGTTTTCACGACGCCGACCCTGAACCCAAGGGCGAGTTGGAGCATGTAAACGTCTATACTCTGGTCGTTGCCGTCGCACTGTCAGCGCAGGCGACCGATGCCGGCGTCAACAAGGCTACGCGCGCGCTATTCAAGATCGCCGACACGCCGCAGAAGATGCTGGATCTGGGCGAAGAAGGTCTGATCGAACATATCAAGACCATCGGCCTGTTCCGCCAGAAGGCCAAGAACGTAATCAAGCTGAGTCGCATTCTGGTCGAAGACTATGGCGGTGAGGTGCCCAACTCCCGCGCGGCGCTTCAATCGCTACCGGGTGTGGGGCGCAAGACAGCCAATGTTGTCCTGAACATGTGGTGGCGATATCCGGCGCAGGCGGTGGACACGCATATCTTCCGCGTCGGTAACCGCACCGGCATTTGTCCGGGCAAGAATGTGGACGCCGTCGAACGCGCCATCGAAGACAACATACCGACCGACTTTCAGCTGCATGCGCATCACTGGCTGATCCTGCATGGCCGCTATCACTGCAAGGCACGCAAACCGCAGTGCCCTACCTGTATCATCCGCGATCTCTGCGAATTTGAGGACAAGACTCTATGAAAACCTACCAACTGACCGGCATCGGAAACGCCGTTGTGGACGTGATTTCCCAAGCCGATGACAGTTTCCTTGAGCTGATGGGCATCGAAAAGGGCATCATGCAGCTGATCGAACAGGAACGCGGCGAGGTACTGTACGCCTCGATGGAAGGCCGGGTGCAGACTCCGGGTGGCTCGGTTGCCAATACCATTGCGGGTGCGGGTGCACTGGGTCTGGATTCGGCGTTTATCGGGCGGGTGCATGATGATGCGCTGGGCCGTTTCTATGCCGATGCGATGAACGAAGACGGGGTGGATTTTGTGAACCCGCCGGTGCCGGGGGGCGAGCTGCCAACCTCGCGTTCGATGATCTTTGTCTCACCGGATGGCGAGCGGTCGATGAACACCTATCTGGGTATTTCGTCCGAGCTGTCTTCTCGGGATGTCTCGGAAGACGTCGCGGGCAACAGCCAGATCATGTTCCTCGAGGGCTATCTGTTCGACAAGGAAAAGGGCAAAGCCGCGTTCCTTGAAGCCGCGCGCAACTGCCATAAGGGTGGCGGCAAGGCGGGCATCGCCATTTCTGACCCGTTCTGTGTAGAACGGCACCGGGTCGATTTCCTGCTGCTGATCGAGAATGAGCTGGATTTTGTAATCGGCAACGAGGCCGAGATCAAATCGCTGTTCGAAACCGACGATCTTGAGGAGGCGCTGGCGAAAACGGCCGAGATTTGCCCTCTGGTCGTTTGCACCCGGTCGGGCGACGGGGTGACTGTTCTGAACGGCAACGCGCGCATCGATGTACCGGTTGAAAAGGTCGTACCGGTGGACGCGACCGGCGCGGGCGATCAATTCGCCGCCGGATTCCTGTTCGGCATGGCGACGGGCCGCGATTACGAGACCTGCGCAAAAATTGGCAACGTCTGCGCACGCGAAGTCATCAGCCATATCGGCCCCCGGCCCGAGGCGAATATGCAGGAATTGCTGCGGGCTGAGGGATTGCTCTGATCCCGCGAAACGCAACGTAACGCTGGTGCGTCACATTTCGGGATGGCTACCCTTTTTTTGGATGTAAGGGGGGGAGCCAATTCATGTTGGGCAGAGCACTCAGGATCACCGCAGGAACATTGGCGTTGGGGCTTGTGGCCGGCGTTGGGTACCTGCTGATCTCTCCGCCCGACCTGTTGCGAGTCGGGACCAACTATTCGGCCAAGATCGTCTGTTCTAACGTGTTCATCGCCGGGCGGGATGCGCAAGAGGTTCTGGCGGTTGATGTGCAGGCGCCCGGGCATCCGTTGCTGAAACACGTCTCGGTCTCGGTTGACCCCGAGGCGCAATCAGTATCTGCAAAGCTACTCGGGATCTTCGCCCCTGCGACCAGCCAATATCGCGAGGGGCTGGGATGTGCGAATACGCATGAGGCCCAACCGGTCAACACCCAGCTAAACACTCTGCCCGCGCTGTCTGATGCACTTTGGCCGGAAGGCACCACAGTGGCCCCAACGCAGAACTCCAAATTGGCAATGGTTCTGTCGGACCCGACCATTCTGGGAGAGGGCTTCCGCGCCGTAGTTGTGGTGCATGATGGCCGGATCATTGGTGAGGCTTATGCGGATGGATTCGACGAAAATACCCCTCTTCTGGGCTGGTCAATGACCAAAACCATAACCTCTGGATTGATTGGAACGCTGATAAAATCCGGTCAGATGAAGTTGACGGATACACTGGTCGACTCATTTCCCGATTGGGCAGAGGACAACCGGCAACACATTACCGTCGAGGATATGTTGACCATGTCCAGCGGCCTGCGATGGAACGAAGGCTATGGTGACGTCTCGGACGTGACTCGGATGTTATATCTGAGCGACGACATGGCGGGGTTTGTCACTTCGCTTGAGGCCGAGGCTGAGCCAAATACTGAATTCAACTATTCGTCGGGCACATCCACCGTCTTGGCGCGGGTCTGGCAGGATCAGATCAAAGATGACAGCTTGTCCTATCCGCAGCGCGCACTCCTGCTGCCACTGGGCATGACCTCGGCCATACTTGAAACTGATGTTTCTGACACCTTTGTCGGCTCAAGCTATATGTACGCCACAGCGCGGGATTGGGCACGATATGGGCAATTCCTGCTGCAGGGCGGCACATGGGAAGGGCAGCAAATTCTGCCCGAAAGGTTCACTGACTGGATGTTCGAACCGGTTGCTGTCTCGGGCGGGGCATATGCCAAAGGTCACTTGTGGCGCGACGTGCCGGGTGGAGAACCCCCGTTCGAAGATGCAGTCTGGATGGCCGGACATGATGGGCAATCGGTCGGGATATTCCCTTCGCGTGATTTGGTGATCGTGCGATTGGGGCTTACACCGTCCGATACCGGTTATTCCCCGCTGCCGCTGGCCAAAGCGGTGATTACGGCGCTTGGTTCCTAACCCGAACTACCCGAGATGCGGCTGAAACGCAGAAAGCACCTGCTGGTAGACGTCCTTTTTGAACGGCACGATCTCATCGACCAGCCGCGTCGTGGTCTGCCATTTCCAGTGGGTGAACTCGGGGTGCTCGGTTGCGATATCGATCTGATCATCCCGGCCTAAGAACCGCATCAGGTACCACTTCTGCTCCTGTCCGCGATACCGGCCCTTCCAGATTTTCGGCACAATGTCATGCGGTAGGTCATAGGGCAGCCAGCCGTCGGTCTCGGCGATGATGTCGACCAGATCGCTGGTTACACCAGTTTCTTCCCAAAGCTCGCGCAGGGCCGCATCGCGCGGGTCTTCGCCCTTGTCCACGCCGCCCTGAGGCATCTGCCAGGCGTCCTTGTGGCGATCATTGCGCTGACCGACAAAGATCAGACCCTCGGCATTCATCAACATCAGTCCCACGCAGGGGCGATAGGGCAGTTTGGCGATTTCATCAGGGGTCATGCGCGGCCTCGTGATTAAGCTTTGCTGCGTCTCTAGCAAGCGCCGCAGTAAAGGCAAAGGGAATGACGTTAGGTTTCGCGTGACAAAGGTGACGCGAAGGTCAATCTGACGGTCAAAGTCGGGAGGGAGAGTTTGCCATGACTGCGTACCCAAACATGCTGGCCCCGCTGGATCTGGGCTTTACCACGTTGAAGAACCGCGTGCTGATGGGCTCGATGCATACCGGGCTGGAAGAGACTGGCGATTGGAATCGGGTTGCTGAATTCTACGCAGACCGGGCGCGCGGCGGTGTGGCGCTGATGGTGACCGGTGGGATTGGCCCAAACCTTGAAGGCTCGGTGCTGCCGGGGGCTTCGATGATGACCAACGATACAGAGGTGGCGAACCATTCCATCGTCACCCGACGCGTGCATGAGGCTGGCGGCAAGATCGCCATGCAAATCCTGCATGCGGGGCGGTACGCCTATGGGCCGAAATGCGTCGCCCCCAGCCCGGTGAAATCTCCAATTTCTCCGTTTCCGCCGCATGAGCTGGACGAAGAGGGCATCGAGAAGCAGATCGGCGATATCGTCAACGCGGCTGTTCTGGCCCAGAAGGCGGGCTATGACGGGGTCGAGATCATGGGCTCCGAGGGGTATTTCCTGAACCAGTTCCTCGTGACCCACACCAACAAGCGCGAGGATCGCTGGGGTGGGTCATACGAGAACAGGATGCGTCTGCCCATTGAGGTGGTGCGCCGCACGCGGGAAGCCGTGGGGAGCGATTTCATCATCATCTATCGCCTTTCGATGATTGATCTTGTGCCCAATGGGTCGACCCATGACGAAGTCGTTGAACTTGCGCAGCGGATTGAGCAGGCCGGGGCAACGATCATCAACACCGGTATCGGCTGGCACGAGGCGCGGATTCCAACGATTGCCACCAGCGTTCCCCGTGCTGCATTTGCGTGGGTTACCAAGAAGCTGATGGGTAAAGTCGGGATTCCAGTGATCACCTCGAACCGGATCAACACGCCTGAGGTTGCCGAAGAAGTTCTATCGACCGGTTGCGCCGATATGGTGTCTCTGGCGCGGCCCATGCTGGCCGACGCGGATTTCGTGAACAAGGCGATTGCGGATGAGGCCGCGAAGATCGCCCCGTGCATCGCATGCAATCAGGCCTGTCTGGACCACACTTTCAGCGGCAAGCTGACCTCATGCCTGGTGAATCCGCGCGCCTGTCATGAGACTGAATTGGTGATCGGCAAGGCCGAGACACGCAAGACAGTGGCCGTTGTCGGCGCTGGCCCTGCAGGTTTGTCCACCGCGATGACAGCTGCCCAGCGCGGCCATGATGTAACCCTGTTTGATCGCGCGGCCGAGATAGGCGGGCAGTTGAACATGGCCAAACAGGTGCCAGGGAAAGAAGAGTTCTGGGGACTGGTCGACTGGTACCGTACCATGATGGACGACCTAGGCGTGACGGTCGAACTGAACCGCGAGGTCAGCGCGGATGATCTGACCGGTTATGATGAGGTGGTCATCGCCACCGGTGTCACTCCACGTGATCCACAGATTCCCGGCCAGGATCGGGACAATGTGCTCAGCTACATCGACGTGCTGCGCGACAAGGCCGAGGTCGGCAGCACCGTCGCCGTGATCGGGGCCGGAGGCATCGGGTTCGATGTCTCCGAATTTCTGCTGGAAGACGGTCACAGCCCAACCACGGACCTTCCATTGTGGATGAAGGAGTGGGGCGTGACCGACCCCGCAGAACACCGCTCGGGCCTGGCCCCCGAGGGCCCGCAGCCCGAAGCACCAGCACGGCAGGTCACGCTGCTGCAGCGCAAGGCGCAGCGTCACGGCAAGGGGCTGGGAAAGACAACGGGCTGGATCCACCGCGCGACGCTAAAGATGAAGGACGTCAGTTTCGTTGGTGGTGTGAATTATGAGCGCATCGACGAGGACGGCCTGCATGTCAGCTTTGGTGAAACCCGCGATGATCCAACCGTGATCGCAGCCGAGTCGATCGTCCTATGTGCCGGGCAGGTCTCGGACCGATCGCTGGCGGATGAGCTGATCGAACGTGGAATGACCCCGCATGTGATTGGTGGAGCAGATGTGGCAGCTGAGCTGGACGCCAAACGTGCGATCAATCAGGGCACACGTCTGGCAGCAGCGTTCTGACGTTGTAATGCCAGTGCGCTGGAGAAAGCCGCCCCGGAAGAGGCGGCTTTTTTCGTTTTCCTTGACTCAGTTGTTATCAATATACATATGTACAACATGAGTCAGAAAATAGAACGCACCCAAACAGGAATTCGAATCGAGAAGCGGCTTCTGAAAGTTCTCAAAGGGCTGGCAGAATCGCTGGACATGACCCTTGGCGACCTGATTGAGGGCATCGCGCTGCACAGCCTTGAGAACAAGCCAGCCTTCTCTGAAGAGACACTGAAGAAGATCAAACAGCTCAAAAGTGTCTACGACTTCGATTGGACAGCCGAAGACAGCCACCGTTTCAAGGAGGATGAAGAATGAGCGCATCGCGATACGCCGACGTCACCATCGCATTTGAAGCACACGCAATCGACAACGCAACGTTCGGACACGCCGAACATGTGCAAGTCGCTTATGACCTGCTACACAAGTATGATTTCATCGATGCCGCAGCGATCTACGCTAAGGGAATTCGCACGTTAGCAGCGAACGCAGGCGCACCGGACAAGTTCAATCTGACAATCACCTACGCATTCATGAGCCTGATCGCAGAGCGGCTGGCCAACACGCAAGCTACTGACTTTAAGAGTTTCGCACAGGAAAATTCCGACCTGATGGCCAAGTCAGTACTCAACCAATGGTATTCTGCGGAACGTCTCAACATGCAGCTTGCCCGCGATATATTCCTGCTGCCTGCCGCCGCATAATCGTGTTTTGCGGCGAAGGTGAATTGTTACTCTACAGTGATCGTAATCACCTCGGACACAATGGGCGTCGCATGAGGGACGTGGCCTGCATCCCCAAGCACCAGCTGCAAAGTATGCTCACCCGCAGCAAGTTCCAAAGTCACCTCGGTCTGACCGCCACCGAAATGAATGTGATTGTCGTCTGCGGGCAGACCGTATGACAGTTCGTCCGCACCGTCTTCTCCCTGACCAAGTGGTGGGCGATCAATCAGGAGGTGATGGTGCCCTGTATTTTCCTTCTCGGTTCCTGCAGGGGCAACGCCCATACCGCTGAGGCCAAAGACTACGGTCACAGGTGATTGCACGGTGTCCCCGTCAGACAGGTTGACGAAATAGACCTTCGCATCTGGATTCGATGGTGTTTCCCCTCCGGCCCACGCAAGGCTGGCGGTCAGACACAGGGTAATGACAGCAAATAGGGCTTTCATAGTCTCCTCCGTGGTCACAAAAATGCCATTCTCATCATAGCACGATTGGAAAAAAGTCCAGAAAACGGGGTTTTGTATCGAAAGGCATGGTCCGCGGCATATAGGCCCGGGCGTTTCCTAGTTGCAAACGATCCGATTCAAAACCCTGATATTATCCCATGTCTGCCCAGTTCTTGCCCAGATTGATCGCGATAAAGAGACAACGAACGGAAGACCTGGGGAACGAGAATGGATCGACTAACTGAAATGGAGGCCTTTTCCAACGTGGTGGACCAGGGTGGTTTCACCGACGCGGCCAAGAAAATGGGCATCTCCAAATCAGCCGTGTCTAAACACGTCTCGAGCCTCGAGGCGCGGTTGGGGGCAAGGCTTTTGAACCGGACAACGCGCCGGGTTTCGCCAACCGAGATCGGGTTGGCCTATTATGATCGCGCCCGTCGCGTGCTGAACGACGCAGGCGAAGCGGATGCGCTGGTGACTTCGATGCAATCTGCGCCTTCTGGTCTGCTGCGGATCTCTGTGGCAACAGATTTTGGCGTCAATCACCTGTCGCCGGTCCTGTCGGACTTCCTATCGGCCTATCCGGACATCACCGTGAACATGGTTCTGAACAACCGCTATGTTGAGCTGATTTCCGAAGGCTTTGACGTGGCCGTGCGCATTGGCGAGCTGGAAGACAGCACGCTGCGCGCCCGTAAGCTGACCGAAACAGTGAAACGCATGGTCGCGTCGCCGAGATATATCGAGCAGTTCGGACGCCCGCAGAAGATCGACGATCTGAACGAACACAAACTGCTGCATTACTCCAGCCAATCCTCGGGCAGCGTGTGGAAGCTGACGGCGCCTTCGGGCGAGAAGCGTCAGGTCCGCACTGCTGGCTGGCTGAGCGTAAATGATGGGCAGTCGCTGCTGAACGCCGCGATCTCGGGGCTTGGGATCGCGCATCTGCCCAGCTATCTATATGCCGAAGCACTGAAATCGGGCGAGGTGGTAGACGCCATGCCATCGCTGCCGGATGAGGTTCAGGGCGTCTATGCGGTCTACCCGCCGGGCCGGTTCACCCAGCCCAAGGTGCGGGCTTTCATTGATTTTCTTGTCGAGTCCTTTGCCGAAAAGGGTCCGATGGATTGGTAGAATTCTCCCTGTGGCACCTAAACGGCCCGTGCTGAATAGCACGGGTCTTTTTTTGTCTAGCGATGCATCAGTTAGTCTCTGGTGATACGGCCCGCTGATACAGGTGCCACGTGGTGTGGCCCAGGATCGGCAGTGTGAAAATCAGCCCCAGAAACGCCGGAACCAGCGACAACAGCATGGTGACCGAGATGATCGCCGCCCAACTGAGCATTACCACCGGGCTTTCAGCGACCACGCGAATGGACGTGAGCATGGCGGAAACAAAGTTGGTTTCCCGATCCAGAAGCATGGGCATGGCCACCACAGTCACCGAGAACAGGACCGCCGACAAAAAAGCGCCGATACAGGTGCCGACCGCCAGAAAGGTCCAGCCTTGCGGTGTGAAGAAGATGGTGTTCATGAACCCTTCGAAATCCGAGAAGGACGCCTTTTGCAGGATGATCGCCAGCCAAAGGCGGATTTGGTAGGTCCATACCCAGAAAATGAACAGGGTGACAAAGGCCATCCAACCCATCTCGCGCTTGCGTTGATGGGCCATGACGCTGAGGATTTCGGACCAACCGAAGCTTTCTCCTTTCTGCATCCTACGGGACATTTCATAAAGCCCGGCGGCCGCAAATGGGGCAACCAGCGGAAAGCCTACGGCGGCAGGAATGATCATCCAGATCTTGCCAAGCCCGACCAGGCACCAAACGAACAGGATGCCGAAAACCGCGTAGAACAGGCCGAAAAAGCCGCTCATGACCGGGTGTGCGAGGAAGTCGGAAAACCCGGCCTTCAGCGATGCGGTAATATCCTCGGCCGTCAGCCTGTTAACCTCGGGCATGGATTGCTGTGGGACCGTGTTATCCGGCGGAGTGGTATCTTCGGTTTTGGATGCCATGACGCATTCCTCCCAAAGCATGGTGACTGGTGGGACTGCCTGCCAACAGGCCTGATGGCAAGACAGACGCACCGATTAGCTGCAAGTGTGCATCAGGCCGCGCCATCAGGGCAAGGGGGACACAGGGCGTCCGCGGTGCTCGCGCCTGTTAGTTGACCAGCAACACCGCCTCGACCCGGCGATTGAGATCGCGGCCCTCGGGCGTAGCGTTAGAGGTGATGGGCGCAAGATAGCCTACGCCCTGCGCCTCGATCCGGTCGGCGGCAACACCGTGCGCTTCGATCAGGCGCGCACGCACGGCTTCCGCCCGTTTGGTGCTGACCGCAATATTGGCCTGCAATGCGCCCGTATCATCCGTGTGCCCTACCAGCGCCAAACGGGTCGACGGATTGTCGGCCAGATAGCCCGCAAGCAGCGCAAGCGAGGCAAACGGCCCTTCGCCCAGCGCGACTTCGCCGGTGCGAAAGTGCAGGTCATCAAGGATGACATGTCCGGTACTGCTGAGATCGTTTAGCAATCCGGCAGGGCCCTCAACGGTTTCCTCGATCACAAGTGGCTGCGCAGGCTGCGTACCTTGCGGGGTTACCCGGATCATCTGCACATAGCCATCCGGCGGGTTGCGACTGACTAGCAGGCTTAATACCTCCGCGCCCCGGATCGCGGACAGAAAGCGATAATCGTGTATCGCCACATACATGTCGGGGGTCGGCACCACCTCGGTGCCGAAGCGGAAATCGAACCCGCCACAGGAGCGCGCCTCGCATTCGAAGGCGATTTCGAAGCCCTGTTCCTGCAACTGATCCCGTAGCGGCGCGAGAATTTGCAGCGTTGTGCTGGATCCAGCCTGTAGTCGCCATGTCAGCCGCTCAACACGCCCTTCGACGGTGCGCGACGGAACCGAGCCATCGGCAAACTCACCGGTCGGCAAATCATAGCTGTCCAGCGCGCTGGTGCGGTCAGATATCTGCCGGGCGTTGGCAGGCAGCGTCAGTTCCTGCGCCTGCACAGGCACAGCCAGAAGGAGGCTAAGAAACAGGAAACGGATCATCGGAACTGGGCGTGATACTCGGGATTAGGGACCATCGCAGTGGCGCTGGCGACGCGATTGGTCATGTTGAAGAAACCGGTGACATTGGCAATGTCCCAGATGTCGCGATCCGAGAACCCGGCGTCGCGCAATTGCTGGCGATCGGGCTCTTCGATTGTGGTGCTGGCGGTGGTCATCTTGGCGGCGAAATCCAGCATTGCACGTTGGCGCGCGTCCAATTTGGCGACGCGGTAGTTCATGACCAGCATCTCACCCAGCTGCGGATCGCTCGAAAGCTGCCGCACCGCTGCGCCATGAGCCACGAGGCAGTAGAAGCATTTGTTGATCGAGGACACCACGACCGCAATCATCTCGCGTTCCAGCTTGGTCAGCCCGCTATCGGCCAGCATCAGATCATTATACATCGAAGTGAAGGCATTCAGCTTGTCGATATCGAAGGCATAGGCGCGCAGGACATTCGGCACCATTCCCAGTTTCTCGACACATATATCGAAGTATTTCTGCGTCTCTGACGGTAGTGGGTCCACCATTGGCAGATCCAGGGCAGTAGGCATGTCCTGTTTGGTCAATTCGTCCTCCTCAGACGCGCTGGCGATAGTGGTATTCTCCGACGATCTTCATCCCAAGCGAGTGGTAGAGGCCATTGGCCCCCGCGTTCGCCTTGGTACAGATCACGCTAAGCGTCTGCGCGCCATTGTCCAGCGCCCAAAAGGCCGCGGCGCGCATGGCCCACTGGCCCAACCCCTTGCGGCGGTGATCCGGTAGGATTTCCAGCGCGTGAACCATCGCGATACCTTCATGGATCGCCACGAAGCCGGTTCCTGCGGGCTGATCGCTGTGGCGCAACAAAAGGCCGGTCTTTGGGCCCGGTGCCCGGTACATGATCGCAATCCGTTCGGGGCCGATACCGCCCTGCGCCCAGATCTCACGCATGATGGCCAGCGGTTCCCAGATGTTGAAAACAGTCACGCGCGGGATCGGGATATCGGTCAACTGCTGCGCCGGGCAGGAATAAATATTGACCGGATCAAGGATGTCGTAGCCGCGTTGCGCAAGCATGGCATCCAGCGCCTCATCTCCGGGCCGCAGGCAGAAGAGGCGTTTTTGACCCATCGCCTGCATGGCGCTTTCGGCCGCATCGATATCGGCACTGGTGACGTCCCCGGTGCGATTGGCGGCAGAGACGCGTGAACCTCCGCCCTGTCCTTGCCGCAGTCGAAATGGGCCTTGCGTTTGATAGCCGGCGGCAGGCCATGTGCCATCGACAACAGCGGCCCAATCGGGATTCAAAGCTCGATCTCTTTCGCAAGGCGGGTCATGGCGGCATCGATCCGTCCACCCTCGGTGCCACGCACGACGACGTTGGCTCCGAAGACGCCATTCGTCTGAAACGGATAACAGCCGATCGAAAGATCGCCGAAGTCTTTGGCCAGTGCGGCCAAAGTTGCTGCAATATCGCCTTCACCCCGATCCACACGCAGCGTCTGCGACAAAAGCGGGCTACCTCCGATGAGCGAAGGCAGAACACTCGCAACCATGGCCTGAAAAACCAAAGGCACCCCGGCCATGACATGGACGTTGTTGATGGTAAAGCCGGGCGCGGTCGAGACCGGGTTGTCGATCAATTCGGCCCCTTCCGGAATACGCGCCATGCGCAGGCGAGCGTCGTTCAGCTCCAGCCCGGATTTCTCGTAATGCGCCTCAAGCAATGCACGCGCGTCGTCGCGAACATCGATATGCACGCCAAAGGCACGGGCGATGCAGTCAGCGGTGATGTCGTCATGGGTCGGACCAATACCACCACTGGTAAACACATGGTCATGGGCCTCTGATAGCGCCCTTACGGCTGCCTCAATCGCGGGTGCATCATCGCTGACAATGCGCACCTCTTTCAGGTCAATGCCGTGTTTGGTCAGCTCTCCAGCCAGATAATGCATATTGGCATCGCGGGTGCGGCCCGAAAGGATCTCATCCCCGATCACCAACATTGCAGCGGTTGGATTGGCCATGACGCGCCCTCCCTCTTGATCGACCGTTAGGGCAGGTATAGGCCCTTGGCCATGCGATTTGAAACCCCCCTTGTCCCCGCTCGACTGATCCGCCGCTACAAACGCTTTCTGGCAGACTGCAGGCTGGAAGACGGGCGCGAGGTGACAGCCCATTGCGCCAATCCGGGCTCAATGATGGGGCTGGCAGAACCGGGTGAGAAAATCTGGCTGGAGCCCAACGACGATCCGAAGAAAAAGCTGAAATACGGCTGGCGGCTGGTCGATCATGAGAACGGGCATTTCACAGGGGTCGACACATCAGTCCCCAACAAGGCGCTTCGGTTGGCGCTCGAGGCGCGTGAAATCCCCGAGCTGGCCGCCTATGAAACCGTGCGCCCCGAGGTCAAATACGGTGAAAACAGCCGTATCGATTTCCTACTGACCGGGCCGGGCCTACCCGATGCTTATGTCGAGGTCAAAAGCGTCACCCTCTCACGCCAAGCGGGCCTCGCCGAGTTTCCCGACAGCGTCACCGCACGCGGCACCAAACATTTGGGCGAACTGGCAAAGATGGCCGTACAGGGCCATCGGGCGATCATGCTTTATCTGGTGCAAAGGACCGATTGCGATCGGTTTGCACTGGCCGATGATATTGACCCAGCCTATGCGGCGGCGTTTGAGGCGGCGATAGGGGTTGAACGCTTTGTCGTTGGAACTCGGATCACGCCCGAAGGCGTCTGGGTTGAGCCCGCCCGGCAATGGGGCGCGGGCTAGAAACTTCTTTGATAGACCCTATTTACTAGTTGAAAACCGAGCCCTCTGGTACTTTCTGCACAAGCAGCGTAAAAGAAGTGCTGCGTGAAATATTTGGAGTCCCGCACCGATGAAAGAACATCGTGGCCGTCTGACCAAAGACGGTATCCGCATCTATGAACAGAGTGACTTTGCCGGCATGCATGCGGCAGGGGCGCTGGCTGCGCGGATATTGGATGACATTGCTGAACATGTTTTTGTCGGCCAGACCACCGGTGCGATTGACGGGCTGATCACTCAGATGGTCGAGGATGCAGGTGCGGAATCGGCAACCATTGGCTACAAGGGTTATCAGCACGCCAGCTGCATCAGCGTGAACCACGTGGTGTGTCACGGCATTCCGGGTGACAAAAAGCTGAAGGATGGCGACATTCTGAATATCGACGTGACCGTCATCGTTGATGGCTGGTTCGGTGATACGTCGCGCATGTATGTGGCGGGTAAATTGCCGCGCAAGGCCGAACGGCTGATTCAGGTGACCCACGACGCACTGTTCAAAGGTATCGAGAAGGTCAAGCCGGGCAATACCTTCGGCGATATCGGCCACGCCATTCAGGCCTATGTCGAGGCGCATCGGATGAGCGTTGTACGCGATTTCTGCGGCCACGGTCTGGGCCGGGTGTTCCACGCGCCACCAAATGTCCTGCACTATGGTCGTCCGGGTACCGGAGCTGTGTTGGAAGAGGGCATGTTCTTTACCATCGAGCCGATGGTCAATCTGGGGCGTCCTGAAACCAAGACACTGTCCGATGACTGGACTGCCGTGACCCGCGACAAATCGCTGTCGGCGCAGTTCGAGCATTCGGTCGGTGTGACCGCAGATGGGGTTGAGATTTTCACCTTGTCACCGGGCGGCAAATATCACCCGACCTATTCGTCCTGATCGGTCGCCTGATCGCGTAGTAGCTTCAGTAGCAAGGTTTCATCCCGCCACGGGATGACCGCGTCGTGAATGAACACCGGCGCGCGCATCGGTTTGGGCGGAGGCCCAGTTGTGGTGTCGGCGTCTTTCGAAAAAGCCCAGAGCGGAGGTGTGATAGCGCGGTCCATGGACCAAGCATAACACGTTTATGGCTCAAAGTCCCAAAAGCTTGGGCGCATGTAACATGTCGGAGAACACTTCGGCCCCTAGTTCTTCCAATCGCACACCATCATCATGGGCCGCATAGCCCAGGCAGCGCATATTGGCGCGCATTGCTGCGGTGACACCGTTTTCGCTGTCTTCGATCACAACCGGCACCGTTGCGCCGAAATGCTGGGCAGCGGTCAGGAACAGGGTCGGGTCGGGCTTGCCCGTTCCAAGCACCTGAGCCGAAAACATCACATCTTGAAAACGCTCCCAAAGACCATTCTGGCCCAAAGTGATCTTCATTTTCTCAGGCCGCCCATTTGAGGCGACACAGTAGGGAATGTCGCTTGCATCCAGTTGCGCCAGCAATTCACGGATACCCGCGACCAGAGGCGTGCCTGCTTTCAGCGTCTCGTAGATTTCCGCATAGATTTGATCAGTCCAGTCATCCGGCAGATCAGCCCCCAGCTCGCGCGCCTTGTCGCGCACACCGGTCATGGTGCCGCCAACAAACAGGGACATGCATTCGGCTAAGGACAAGTGCAGGCCATGGCCAGCGAGATTGTCGACCATGACCTGATTGGACAAAACCTCGCTATCGACCAGAACGCCGTCGCAATCAAAGATAACCAGATCGTGCATCTCAGCCCCCTGTGCGCCACATTAGCGAGATATGCGTGTCGCCATATTTCCGCGTGTCGTGCAGCGTAAAGCCCTCGGGCGCAGTCATTGGGGTGCTTTCTTCCCAGACGATCAGAGCGTCATCAGACAGCCAACCACCTTGGGTGGCGGCGGCCAGTGCCCTTTGACCCAGAGCTTTTCCGTAAGGCGGATCCAGAAAAACCAGATCACAAACAGCGCCCGGGTTTTCGCCCAAACGGATCGCATCCCGCCGGATCAAAGTGGTCTGGCTGGCACTGCCAGTTAGGGCGATATTCTTGCGGATCAGACTCTGCGCGACCCTCCCATCATCGACAAACGTGACGTGGGACGCGCCGCGAGACAGCGCTTCAAGTCCCAATGCACCGGTGCCCGCAAACAGGTCGAGAACCTGCAAGCCGTCGAAGTCGATCTGATGATTTAAAACGTTGAACAGGCTTTCCCTTACCCGGTCAGTGGTCGGGCGAAGATGCGCACCGGCATCGCCTTTGCCAACCGAAGTCAGAGCCCGGCCCCGGAAGTCTCCGGCGATGATCCTCACGCTTTGAGCAGCGGTTTCAGGTCCGCTTCTGGGTCGGCAACAACAGCCGGATCAGCGGTCTTGCCCGCATCAATCAGGCGTTTGCCGACCATATAAGCGCGCGGGTCATTCATCGCGTCGACCGCGATCAGCTGATCGCCCTTGTAGTACCAGAAGGACACCGTCGCGCCCTCACCCTTGCGAGTCACCACACGGTCATAGCCGGTATTCAGCCCGGCGATCTGCAGCTTGACGTCATACTGATCGGACCAGAACCATGGCGTTGCAGTGTAATCCTTAGCCGCGCCCAACATGTTCTGGGCCACGATCTCGGCCTGATCAATGGCGTTCGGCACGCTTTCCAGGCGGATACGGCCTTCGCCATGCGGGAACGACGCGCAATCGCCCGCCGCCCAGATCGACGGATCTGAGGTGCGGCCATGGGCGTCGGTCTTGATGCCGTTATCCAGCTCTAACCCGGCCATTTCAGCCAGTTGAGTCGACGGCGCGATGCCGACGCCGACGACAACAAAATCCACCTCAAGTTGGGTGCCATCGGTCAGGACGGCGCCCGTCACCTTGCCACTTTCACCAACCAGACGATCCAACCCGACGCCCTCACGAATGTCGGCCCCGTATTCGGTGTGCAGCGTGCGAAAGTAGTCGCTTGTCTCTTTGGCCGCGACACGCTGAAGGATGCGGTCGGCCATCTCGACCAAAGTCACCTTGACCCCGCGCTTGGCACAAACGGCGGCGGCTTCAAGCCCGATATAGCCGCCACCAACGATCAGCGCGCGGGCGCCATCCGATACCCGAGGTTCCATCTCGTCGATATGGGCGAGATCTCGCACCACATGGACACCCTCAAGATCGCCCCCGATCGCTGCGGGCAGGCGGCGTGGGTCGGACCCAGTGGTCAGCGCCAGTTCATCATAGGTGATCACCTCATCGCCGAGGATCACCGTCTTGGCCTTTGGATCAATCGCCGTCACACGTTGACCCAACCGTAGGGTGATGTTGTTTTCGGCATAGAAGCTCTCGGGCCGCAGGAACAGGCGCTCCAGCTCCATCTCGCCCAACAGGTAAGCCTTGGACAAGGGCGGGCGTTGGTAGGGCAAATGCGGCTCGGCACCGATCAGGGTGATGTCACCTTCGAACCCGTCCTTGCGCAGCCGTGCTACCAAAGAAGCACCGGCCTGCCCTGCCCCGATCACGACAATATGGCTCATGTTTCGCTCACCCTGCAGAATTCACGTGGTTACTTTGTTTCGACCACCTATATTGCGGCAAAGCCCGACTCTGCAAATCCAAATGACAGGAGCGTAAAAATGATTGCAACAGGTGACATGCTGCCCGAGGCCACGCTGATCCAGATGGGTGCCGAAGGCCCCGAGGAGGTTCGGATTTCAGACAAGACCAAAGGGCGCAAGGTTGTGATCTTCGCTGTACCCGGTGCGTTCACCGGAACCTGCACAACCGCTCATGTACCAAGCTTCATGCGGACCAAGGACCAGTTCGATGCCAAGGGTGTAGAGGAAATCATCTGTATCTCGGTCAACGACCCTTTCGTGATGGGCGCCTGGGGAGAAAGCACCGGTGCAACAGCGGCCGGGCTGACCATGCTGGCCGATGCGGCGTCCGAGTTTACCAAGGCGATCGGCATGGATTTCGACGCCCCGCCCGTAGGCCTGATTGCACGCTCCAAACGCTATGCAATGCTGGTTGAAGACGGCAAGGTTGTGGCGATGAATCTGGAAGAAAACCCCGGTGTCTGTGAGGTCTCGGCTGGTGAAGGCCTGCTTGATAGTATCTGATCCCTGTCGGCCCCGGTTTGACCGGGGCCACGTGAAACGCATTTAACTTGATGCAACGCCCCGATGCGCCAATACTTGGCCCATACAACTGGGGAGTTCATTGATGCGACTGAAATTGCTTACATTGTTTCTTGGCACCGCCGGGGCCCTGGCGGCGTGCGGACCTGCACCCACACCCCAACAACAGGCTGCCCGACAGCACGAGATCGCCTGCCTGAGTGGTACCATAGGCGGCGCCCTGATCGGTGGAGTGATCGGCAATCAATTTGGCGGTGGTTCAGGCAAGACCATCCTGACGGCGGCGGGCGCCGCTGCGGGTGGCGTGTCTGGCGAACGTTACGCGTGCTGAGGAGATTTGAGATGAAACGAGTATTGATTATCACCACCGTATTCGTGATGGCTGCTGCTGCAAACGCCGAGACTGTCGCAGAACTGCACGAGGCCGAGTTGAATAACATCGACACCAACAATGACGGCTTCCTGTCCAAGGACGAATTCAACGCCTTCTCGGACTATGCATTTCAGGCAATGGACGAAGACAAGAACGGCACTCTGGGCCTGAGCGAAGCAAAACCGTTCTTGGATATCAAACAGTTCGAAGCCGTTGACCGGGATGGCGACAGTCTTATCTCAAAGGCAGAGTATGTCAGCCAAATGCAGAACGATTTTGACGCTGCGGATAAGGATGGCAACGGTCTCTTAGATTAAACGCCAACTTGGTTGGCAGGAGCGTGTCATGAATAAATGGATCTGCCTCGGTAGCCTGGTGGCTTTGGCCGCATGTGACGTACAGCAATCCCCGGTGATCAGCGGCCCTGATGGTCATGTGCAGATTCAGATCAATACCAGCGGTCTGACCTGCTATGAAAATCGGTGTCTCGACATCAATCCGTCGGCCCGCAGCGTGCGGTCCGTCGGCACCCGTACGATCAGAATTCCGGGCAATATCAATGTCAGCGACGGCACAATCACCCCGGCAGAATTCAAGCAGCTGGGAACGGCAACATTGCTGGCCGGTGGGACGGGTTCACGCGGAGACCGTTAGCAGGCTGTCCATCTTACGCGCCAGCTTGGCGTCTTGTGCAGACAGACCGCCAACATCATGGGTCGACAGGACCACCTCTACCGTGCGGTAGACATTCGACCATTCGGGGTGGTGGTTCCATTTCTCGGCCCAGATCGCCACCTGCGTCATCCAGCCAAAGGCGGCGACAAAATTATCGAAGATGAAGGTCTTGGTGATCGCATCGCGGTCTTCGACCATGGTCCAGCCATTTCTGAACAGCGGGTCCAGCAGCGGGCCGCGGGTCTCGGTTGACAGAAGTTCGGTCATTGCTGTTCCTCCGGGTTCGATTTCCTGAACGGGCCATAATCCGTCAGAATCTCGATCTCTTCTCCCACTGCGTGGGACTCGGCGTCCAGATATTTCTGAACCGCATCAGCAAAACCCGGATCGCCAACCCAATGCAAGCTATGCGTGCGCGTTGGCAGATAGCCGCGCGCCAGCTTGTGCTCGCCCTGTGCACCGGCCTCAACCCGGGCCAGTCCTTCTGCAATGGCAAAGTCGATCGCCCTATAATAGCACAGTTCGAAATGCAGGCAGGGGTGATGCTCGACACAGCCCCAGTAGCGGCCAAAGAGCGTTTCCCGCCCGATGAAGTTCAACGCCCCTGCGATGGGGTATCCGTTGCGTTCCGCCAGCACCAGAGCGATGTCATCTGTCATGGTTTCCTGAGCGATATCAAAGAATTGCCGCGTCAGATAAGGTGAGCCCCATTTCCGCGCGCCGGTGTCCTGATAGAACCGCCAAAAGGCATCCCAATGCTCGGGCCGCAGATCATCGCCGGTGATGGTGCGAATCTGTCCGCCGAAATCGCAGGCCTGCGCGCGTTCTTTTTTGATGTTCTTGCGTTTGCGCGAAGATAGCGCGGCGAGAAAGCCATCAAAGTTTGTGTAGTCGTCGTTGAGCCAGTGAAATTGCTGCGAGTGACGCACCATCAGGCCCATCTGTTCCCCTGCCAGCGCCTCGGCCTCGGTACAGAAGGTCGCGTGCAGGGAAGAAATCCGATTCTCGGCGGCCAGTTGCACCGCTCCTTGCACCAGCGCCGAGATCCCGACAGCATCGTAGCCGGGTCGCACCAAAAAACGCCTGCCAGTCGCGGGTGTGAAGGGCACCGCGATCTGCAGCTTGGGATAATATCGCCCGCCCGCGCTTTCATAGGCATGAGCCCAGCTATGGTCGAAGATGTATTCACCCTGGGAGTGCGACTTGGCAAACATCGGGGCTGCCGCAATCAGCATCCCGTCCAGATAGGCTGTCAGGTATTGCGGCTGCCAGCCAGTACCACGCCCGACCGAGCCGCTTTCTTCCAGGGCATGCAAAAACCGATGTGTCGTGAACGGATCAAGCGGTCGCCCGCCATCGGCAACCTCAGGGCAGGCGCAACTGTCCCAGTCGCTCGCGGAAATCTGCGAGACCGATGTCAGAACCCGAACCTCAATCTGTGCCTGATCCATATCCCCTCCGCGCTGCACCTTTATCTGTGATCGCGCGCGCCGGGATCAAGCGGGATGTTCGGCCAGATAGCCTTCGAACGTAACATTATCGGCAACCTTGCGTGCCTCTGCTTCTTGTTCAAGCGAACGCACGGTCCAGCACAGGATCGGCACACCCTGTGCCTTCAACTCAGCGACCCGGGGGCGGTCAAGATCGATGACTTCATGGCTGATAAAGCTGGCTCCAACGCGGTCGAAATCCGGGATGTTGCGCAGATGATCGCAGACGGCTTGCGGCAGAAGCTCGACCTTGGGCTCATAAGAGCTGGTAACGAGACCGCGCGGCAAATGTGGCGCAAGGCGTGCAATCTCTGCGACTGAATGCGGGTTGAACGACATCAACGCGACCGGGCCTTCATAGTCTTTCAGTGCGCTTACAACATCTGCTTCCAAAGCGCCGATATCGGGGCCCATTGCACCATCTTGATCCTTCAGCTCGATGAGCAAGGGCACCCGTCCTGCAACAATGGCCAGCACCTCTTCGAGCGAGGGGATACCTTCACCGTCAGAATGCAGAAGCGTCTGGGCCCGCGCTTGTGTCTCGGTGATCTGTTGGATCGGTCCGGGCTGCCCGGTCAGACGTGTCATGTCATAGTCGTGAAACACCATGGCCCGATTGTCACGGGTGCGTTGCAGATCAATCTCGACCCCATAACCGGCGTCAATTGCGGCACGAATGGCGGCCCGGCTATTCTCGGGCCGCTGATCAGAAATGTCATGCAGCGCGCGATGTGCTATCGGGCGCTGCAGGAACTCAGACGGAAGGGACGGTTTCATTGAACCTCGAAAATACCCTCGATTTCAACGGCAACACCCAAAGGTAATGAGGCTGCGCTGACGGCCGAGCGCGAATGACGACCGGCGTCGCCCAGCGCTTCGACCAGGAAGTCGGAGGCCCCGTTGATCACCTTCGGCTGTTCTGTGAAATCAGCGGTCGAGTTTACAAAACCGGTCAGCTTGATCACGCGCACCAGCTTGTCGATATCGCCACCACAGGCCGCCTTGACCTGAGCCAACAGGTTGATGGCGCAGACTTTGGCTGCAGCGGCGCCTGCCTCAACATCCATATCATCACCGAGCTTACCAGTGATCAGATCATCCGCCTTGGAGATCTGGCCCGACACGTAGACAATGTTGCCAATGCGCACGAAAGGAACGTAGTTCGCTGCCGGAGCAGGTGCGTCCGACAGGCTGACACCCAGGCTGTCCAGTTTTGCTGCGATGCTCATGTGGATTATCCTCATCTCATAGTGATTCCGCGCGGACGCTAACCGGGAAAACCTGTTTCCGAAAGCGTGAAAGCGGGATTTTTCCCATTGCCTGCAAACTGGGCAGGTCTTCTCTTATTCAGGAAGTGTTGAATTCGTGTCACTTTACGTCGCCCCATCGGCTGAGGTAAACGCGAGTTGTTGTTTCAAATCCTGCGCGAAACCTCTATGTGAGACCAATTGCGCCACCAAGGGTGCAAAGGCTGTATTGATTGAAGGCCCGGATACCGCTGGGCAATTTTCGGAGTAACGAAGACAGTGCCAAGTTACATTCGTCTGAAGCACCTGATCATATTCGGCATCCTGACGGTCCTATCGGCATGCGCGACGCAGCCTCAGGACGCAGCGGCGCGGGGTGAGATTTTTGACCCCTATGAAGGGACCAACCGGGGCATTCACAAGTTCAATCTGGGTGTGGACCGATTCCTGTTCCGACCGGCCTCGAAAGGCTATGTGAAGATCGTACCAGATCCGATGGTTACCAGTTTCAATCACTTTGCCGAAAACCTGACGATGCCCGGGCAGGCGCTGGACTATCTGCTGCAAGGCAATCTGAAACAGTCCGGCAATGCGCTGCTGCGCTTTCTGATCAACTCGACCGTGGGCGGCTTTGGCCTGTCAGCCCCGGCGGATGAGCTGAACCTGCCGCCTGTTGATACTGATTTCGGCGAAACCCTGCATGTCTGGGGCGTGGGCGAAGGTGCTTATGTGGAACTGCCCTTCTACGGCCCGTCCACCGCGCGCGATGCGGTCGGCGTTGTGGTCAACCTGTTCTCGAATCCGATCAACTTTAGCCCGACCCGCCCGGTCGACAATATTGGTGTCTATGCCGAGGTCGTGCGGCGGATGGGAGATCGCGGTCGGTTCTCGGATACAGTTGATTCGATTCTGTACGAAAGTGCAGACAGTTACGCGCAAGCGCGCACGATCTACCTGCAAAATCGCCGCTTTGAACTGGCAAGGGATGATGAAGACGCCTATTTGGGTCTGTATGACGATCCCTACGCCACCACCGGGACCGACCCTGTCAGAGACCCCTATCTTGACCCGTACGAGGACCCCTATGCCGAATAACCTGTTGAACCGACGCCGTTTTGTGGCCACCGCCCTGACCGGGATGACAGTTGCCGCATTGCCTCTGCCCGCGTTCGCGCTGACCGAAGCGCAGGCCAAACAGCTGGTCAACAGCGTTGTGGCCGATATCACGCGTATCATTGACTCGGGTAAATCCGAAAATGCCATGCTGCGTGATTTTCAAAAGATCTTTGTGCAATACGGTGATGTGCCGATCATGGCCCGCTATGCGCTGGGGGCGGATGCACGCACAGCCTCATCCGCACAGCTGCGTCAGTTCACCAAAGCGTTCGAAGGCTATATTTCGCGCAAATATGGTCGCCGGTTCCGCGAGTTCATCGGCGGTGAGGTCACCGTGCGTAACGCGCGCAAGATCAAGACCGGATACGAGGTCAGAACCTCGGTCAAATTGCGCGGCTCATCCCCGTTCGAAGTGACATTCCTGGTGTCCGACAAATCGGGTCGTGGAAAGTTCTACAACATGTTCATCGAAGGTGTGAATTTGTTGCTGACCGAGCGCACAGAGATTGGCGCAATGCTGGATGCGCGCGGCGGCGACCTGAATCGCCTGATCAAGGATCTGAAAAAGACTGGCTGATCAGAGGTATTATCCTACGCCGGCCACCGCTCGACCCGTTCGCGCGGTGGCTTTTTTGTTCAGGTTGCAGGCTTGCGCGCGATCTGGCTGACATAAGACATGTAGCCAAAAAACGTGTTTGCAGACACACGCGCCCGGGCCTCGGATTTCAGCGCCTGTGCCGTTTCAGGCGCCAACAACCCGGTCTCGGCCATTCGATCCGCACCACGGTCGATAACGGTCAGAAAGTAAGTCGCCTCTCCTTCGGCCACATAACCGTGTCCCCGGCGACGGCCCAACTCAAAACCTGCTTGAGAGAGTGCACCGCCAATCTGGCGCATGATCCAGAGGTTGGTGACGTTCTGATTGATCATGAACCGAATGAGTTGATCCAGAGGATCAAAATCGGCAATCTGCGCTGTGGCGGTATCGTAGTCCCCATCGCAAATCGCGAATATCCCGCCCGGTTTCAGTATCCGAAAGGCCTCGGAAACCACATCTTCGGGGCCGGGTACATGGCACAACAGTGTATGCGCCAGAACAAGGTCTGCTGAGCTATCTTCAAGCCTGGTTGCCTTTGCATCGCCGGTTTCAAAAACAAGATTGCTCTCGCTGGCGAAGCTGTTTCTCGCACGTTCGACCATAACCGGTGAGGGCTCAATGCCGAGCGCGCGCTCCACCCCGCCAACTGACAGCAGCTCTTGCGTGATGTGCCCGGTGCCTGAACCCAGCTCAACCGCGAACCCGCCCTCAGGGACAATCAAATCACTTAGATAGCTATCCCTGATCTCTTTCTGCGCTGGCTCCAGACACCGCGCTTCCATAGCTTCGGCGATACGCTCTTGGACCGAGGTATCCTGCCCGGCCAGATCGGAATACGGATCGGACATAGCGCGCCTCCCTTCGCTACGTCCCAAGATAGCATATTTCAAATTTACCGGCCAAAACCGACTGTGATTGGTATGGCCCACCCCGGGTTGGTGCGGGCCAACGGCAACTTAATTCAGCCGTTCACCCGTTTCCTTGGCAAAGTAGGACACCTTGCTCATGTCGAACGCCAGGTTCAGCAATTGACCGGCCTGCGCGCTGGTTTCAGCATGCAGCCGCGCCGTGACCTGCTTGCCACCCAATTCCGACACCACATAGGTATCTGCCCCTGCGGGTTCGACCATATCGACCATGCAGGCGGCTTCCTGCACGCCTGCGCCAGCGCGGAACCCCGCCTCGGCGATATCTTCAGGGCGTAGACCAAGGATGACATCCTGCGGCAGAGACAAGACGCGTGCATCGTTCAGAACCAGCGTTTCACCGGATTCGCGCGCGATCGAGATTTGCGTCCCCGAGCCATTGTTCGATGCCTGTGCCGGGATCAGGTTCATCGCAGGTGAGCCCATGAAATCCGCCACAAACAGGTTGGCCGGGTTGTTGTAGATCTCAGCCGGAGTACCGATCTGCTGTACAATCCCGCCTTTCAGGACCACGATCTTGGTGGCCAGCGTCATCGCTTCGATTTGGTCGTGGGTGACATAAACAATGGAGGCGTCCAGTGTCTGGTGCAGCTTCTTGATCTCGGTCCGCATCTCGACCCGCAGCTTGGCGTCAAGGTTCGACAGCGGTTCATCGAACAGGAACAGCTTGGGGTCGCGCACCAACGCCCGGCCCATCGCGACCCGCTGACGCTGACCACCCGACAGTTGGCTGGGGCGGCGGTTCAGCAATGGCTCGATCTGCAGCAAGGAGGCGACGTCTTTCAGCTTGGCTTCCTGCGTGGCCTGATCGACCCCGCGCACTTTCATGCCGAAGGTGATGTTCTTGGCCACCGACATGGTCGGATACAAAGCGTAAGACTGGAACACCATCGCGATGTCGCGATCCTTGGGGCTGACATGGGTCATATCGTTGCCACCGATGGACAATGTGCCACCGGTGATCTCTTCCAGTCCCGCAATGCAGTTCAGCAGCGTAGACTTACCGCAGCCCGAGGGGCCGACAAGCACCAGGAAATCGCCCGGTTCAATCGAGATGTTGATGTCTTTCAGAATCTCGGTCGCGCCGTAATTCTTGTAGAGTTTGTTGATATCAAGGATGGGAGCCATGGGTCTTATCCCTTCACTGAGCCAGCGGTCAGGCCGCGGATGAAATACTTACCGGCAACGACATAGACGAGCAGCGTCGGCAGCCCCGCGATGATCGCGGCGGCCATGTCGACGTTGTATTCTTTGACGCCGGTGGTGGAGTTTACGATGTTGTTGAGCGCAACGGTCACGGGCTGTGTCCCTGCTTGGCTGAACGACACACCGAACAGGAAGTCGTTCCAGATCTGCGTGAACTGCCAGATCACGGTCACCACGATGATCGGCAGCGACAGCGGCAGGAAGATTGACCAGAAAATTCGCAGGAAGCCTGCACCGTCGACACGAGCGGCCTTGGTCAGCTCGGCCGGAATGGTGACATAGTAGTTGCGGAAGAACAGCGTGGTGAAGCCCAGCCCGTAGATCACATGGACAAAGATCAGGCCCGGAATGGTCCCGGCAATCCCCATCATACCCAGCAGACGTGCCATTGGCAGCAGAACAACTTGGAACGGGATGAAGCAACCGAATAGCATCAGCGAGAAGATGATATTGGCCCCTTTGAACCGCCATTGCGCCACGACATAGCCGTTCAGCGCACCCAACAGGGTCGACAAAAATACCGCAGGCACCGCGATCAGAACCGAGTTCCAGAAATAGGGTCGCAAACCTTCACACTGGATACCGGTACAAGCGCCGGACCATGCGGTTTTCCAGGCGTCGAAGCTGACCTCTCGCGGCAGCGAAACCAGGCTGCCGGTGCGGATTTCCTCAAGGCTTTTCAATGAAGTCGTCAACATCACGAAGAGCGGCATCAGGTAATACAGTGCAAACAGGCCAAGCAGGATATAAAGCAACCAACGCAGGGCAATCTTGCCCGTAGCGCTTTGGGTGCGGGTTTGTGTTTGGGGCATCGACAGATCAGTCATTTTTCGCCCTCAGCTCTGAGTAAAGATAGGGAACCACGATGGCAAAGACGACCAGCATCATGATCATCGCGGACGAGGCCGCTTGACCAATATCGCCGCGCGAAAAGGCCATGGCGTACATGTAAGTAGCGGGCAGATCGGTTGCGTAGCCCGGACCGCCACCAGTCAGGGCGATGACAAGGTCGAAGCTTTTGATTGCGAGGTGCGCCAGCACGATGAAAGCAGACAGGAAAATCGGGGCCATCGAAGGGATGATGATCGCCGTATAGATGCGCCACGTGGGGATACCATCGACCTGTGCGGCCTTGATGATCTCGCCATCGACCGAACGCAAACCGGCCAAAAACAACGCCATGACGAAGCCGGAACTCTGCCAGATCGCGGCGATCACGATAGTGTAGATCGCATAGTCAGGGTTCACCAGCCAGTCGAATTCGAAATTCGGAAAGCCCCAGCCCTGCACCATGGATTCGATGCCCAGGCCCGGGTTCAAAATCCACTTCCACGCCGTACCTGTCACGATCATCGACAACGCCATCGGGTACAAGTAGATCGTCCGGATCGCGCCTTCGACGCGGATCTTCTGATCCAGCAGGATGGCCAGCAACAGGCCCAGTACCATCGCGATCACGATGAACAGCGCACCAAAGATATAAAGGTTGTTGATCGCCGTATCCCAGCGGGGAGAGTCGAACAGGCGTTCGTACTGAATGAAGCCTTTGATCTCGTATTTCGGCAGTAGTTTCGATCGGGTTAGCGACACCCATGCGGTCCATCCGATAAATCCGTAGACAAAGATCAATACGGCGATGAACGACGGTGCCAGCACCACCTTGGGCAGGTGGTTTTCCAGCCATTCGGACATTTTAGCCTCCGGGGAAAGATGCTCTGCCCCGCATTATAGGGGGCAGAGCGTGTTGGATCAGAAGCTGTTTGCTACCGCGTCCGCCAGTTGCTGAACCGCGTCAGCCGAGGACATATCCGAGTTGAAATGTGCGGTCACAACATCCGTAATCGCACCGGCCTGCGACCCGCGCAGCGCCATGCCATGGGCATAAGACGGCAGCAGCGAACCGCCTGCCGAGGTCGAACCCATATCTTCGGCCGAGATTTGCGCGCAGATGTCGAACGCATCCAGTGCCACATCAGTCCGCGCAGGGATCGAGCCCTTGTTCAGGTTGAACACTTCCTGGAATTTCGGCGCGACGATCAGCTTGGCCAGCAATTCCTGACCAGCGCGGTTGTCATCACCTTCCACTTCGAACATGGCAAAGCTGTCGACGTTGTACAGATATCCGTCGCCGGGGGTCGAGGCACACAGGAAGTCTTCGCCGGGCTTCTTGCCAGCCGCCAGGAATTCGCCCTTGGCCCAGTCACCCATGATTTGGAAGGCTGCTTCGCCATTCATCACCATGGCGGTGGCAAGGTTCCAGTCGCGGCCTGAGAAGTTTTCGTCCACATAACCGCGCAGGGTGCGCATCTGATCAAAGACCTGCACCATGGTGTCCGAGGTCAGCGTCTCGGGGTCCAGATCAACAAAGGCTTTTTGATAGAATTCGGGGCCACCCAGACCCAGCGCAACCGCTTCGAACACTGTGGCGTCTTGCCATGCCTGGCCACCATGGGCCAAAGGGATCACTCCGGCAGCCTGCAGTTTTTCGGCAGCGGCGTTGAACTCTTCCCATGTTGTGGGCATTTCAATGTCGTTGGCGGCCAGAACGTCAGCATTGGCCCAAATCCAGTCGATGCGGTGCACGTTCACAGGTGCTGCACACCACGTACCTTCGCACATCATGTGGCCTGCAATCGATGCTGGCAGCACATCGGCCCAGCCTTCGGCTTCTGCCACGGATGAAATGTCTGCCAAAACGCCCTCTTCATACCATTCCTGAATGGCAGGTCCTTTCAGCTGAACAGCAGTCGGCGCGTTACCCGCAAGAACCCGGGCCCGCAGCGCAGTCATGGCCGCATCGCCGCCGCCACCTGCGACCGGCATATCGGTCCATGTGCCGCCGTTCGAGGCGAACTCTTCCTGCAGAACCGCGACCGATTTCGCCTCACCACCGGACGTCCACCAGTGCAGAACTTCGGCCTTTGGTTCAGCCACAACAGCCGACCCGGCCACTACGGCCAATGTCGACACGGTGGCAAATGCAAAACGCTTCATTTTTTGTTCTCCTCCCTGAGAATTCGGTGCCACCCCAAGGGCGGCCATACGCGATATAGCGCTAACAGATTGCCGCCTGGCAACGCAGAATGCGATGCAATATCCTGACAAGGTGGAAATTTTCACCGCTTTTGTTACCCCGTGTTACGTTGGCCTTGAATCCGTTTCCATTCGTTACAATTGGCGGCGACGGAGAACCCTGAGGAGGAGAAACAGAGTGGGCATTCCCCGGCTCCTGGTGGTGGACGACGATTCGGAGATGCGGTCGATGATGACCCAGTTCTTTCAGCAGAACGGGTATATTGCTCTGCCTGCCAGTTCCGAAAGTCAAATACGCACGCATCTAACCTCGGGGCGGATCGACCTGATCCTGTTGGACGTGATGCTGGGCGATGAAAACGGCGTCGAGATCTGTGCCCGGTTGCGGGCCGAACAGGATGTACCGATCATTCTGGTCTCGGCCCTGTCGGCGGATCATCAGCGCATGGCAGGATATGAGGTTGGAGCAGACGATTACATCGCCAAACCATTCAACCCGCAACTGTTGCTGGCCCGCGTCCGTGCGGTGATGCAACGCGCCCGACGCACGCCTTCGCTGGCATACCGCCGCCGCACGCGCACCTTTCACTTTGACGGCTGGGTCTTTGACGGCAAACGGGACGAGGTGCATTCGCCCGAAGGCTATCTGGTTTCCCTGTCCCAACGGGAGACCGCCCTGCTGAAGGTTTTGCTGGCGAACCCGCATATTCCGCTGACCCGTGATGAGATCGCCGCCGCACTGGATGTAACCGGTGAGGCCGACAAGCCCGAGGCGCAAGGCCGTGCCATAGATATGCTGGTGGGGCGGTTGCGGTCGAAAATCGAGGCCAACCCGAAAGACCCCCAGATGCTGCGCACCGAGCGCGGTGTTGGCTATCTGTTTACCGCTGACGTTATGGTGGATGAGGAAGCATGACCCTGCGCCTGCGCAGTATTGGGTGGCTCTGGACCCTGTCCGCCTTTGTCGCGGGGCTGGTGGCTGCCGGGATGTGGTTCACCTCGGCACAGGCTTGGAACCGGTATCAGACCGCAGCATTTGTTGCCGGTTTCACCATATACGAAGACTTGCGAACGGGGATGGCGCCGCCACCCGGCCTATTGATCAACCCATTGCCAACCGAGGCAGCCGCGCTTGCTGATAGGGGAGCGTTCCAGCAAATGCCCGGCTTTGCGGATCGCCGCTTTGTCACCAATCTGTCGATTCTGACCGACAGTTCAGCCCCCCTGAGTGGCCGCGAATTGACGCTTGCGGTGTTATCGGATCGACTGGTCTATCCGGTTTCAGACATCGTATCTGGCAGCGATCAGACCGGCCCCGAGAAGATGGGGAACCTGACCCGTCTGTTGGCCACATATTGCAGCGAACCTATCCTGATCGCGCAATTCGGGCGCGGAGTCTGGCAGCAAGTCGACGGCACCGAAATCTGGGGCTGTAAGGCTGCGCCGGTTGATCTGCGTTTGCCCGCGATATTGCTGGGAATTGTGTCCTTGGCGGTGCTTCTGACCTCGGTCGGGAATGTTTCTGACAGTTTCGCACGTTTCGCTCAGGCACTAGGCGACCGCCGACGTCGCGGCGGGCCGCAAAGCTATGACGCGGACGGGCCCGAAGAGCTGCGCGATATCGTGACTGCGGTGAATGATCACCTGGATGCCGAACGTGCGCAGCTTGAGAAACGCGCCATTGTACTGTCGGGCGTCAGCCACGATCTGGGGACACCTGCAACCCGCGTCCGGCTGCGTGCGGCGCTGATTCCCGATGGCGAGTTGCGCGAAAAGCTCGAGGCCGACGTGGACCAGATGACCGGCATGATAGAAAGCGTGCTTACTTACACGCGATCGGAACTCAGCGTCGAGGAACCGCGCCAGATATCGCTGACCTCGCTGGTTGAGTCGCTTGTGGCCGATTATCAGGATATGGACCGGCCTGTGTCGTTGAAAGCCGTTGATCCCGTTATCGTCGAAAGTGCGTCGTCTGTTTTCATGTCACGCCGTGGGCATGCGTCGCTGCCGGAAACGCGGCGCATCCTGGTGACGGGTCAGCCCATCGCATTGAAACGAGCTTTGTCCAATCTGATCGATAATGCCCTGAAATACGGTCGTCACGCCGAGGTTGAACTGGAAACCGATGCTCAGACCGCCACGATCGTCGTCGAGGACAAGGGCACCGACCTATCGGTCGCGGATATCGAGGCGCTACTGGCACCGTTCCAGCGCGGATCAAACATCGGATCTTCGGACGGGTTCGGATTGGGCCTGACAATTGTCAGCACCGTTGCCGAACAACATGGCGGAACGCTGAGTTTCGAGGCCGGAGATCAGGGTCTGCGCGCCCGACTACAGATCACACGGCAATAGTCATGGCGCATAGCTGCGCACCAAGGCGCTGGCGATCAAGGCCCAGCCATCAGCGATGACGAAAAACGCCAATTTGAACGGCAGCGAGACTGTAGCCGGGGGCACCATCATCATTCCCATCGACATCAAAACCGCTGCGACAACGAGATCGATTATCAGGAAAGGTAGGAAAATCAGGAACCCGATCTGAAAGGCCCGCGCGATTTCCGACAACATGAAGGACGGCATCAGCACGGATAACGGGGCCTCGGGCGATAGTTGGATCGCAGCATCATCCGGGCGCAGGTCTGCCATGGCCTGAAACGTGTCGACATCAATGCGCGCTGCCATAAAACTGCGAAACGGCACCAGCGCGCGTTCCAGCGCAGGCTCTACGTCAAGCGTTTCCTCGACCATCGGCTGAATCCCGGTCTCCCACGCCTCGGTAAAAACCGGCTCCATGACGAAATAGGTCAGAAACAGCGCCAGACTGACGATCAACATATTTGGCGGTGACTGCTGCAAGCCGATTCCTTGCCGCAGGATCGCCAAAACCGTGATCAAAAACGGGAAACAGGTGATCATGATCGCCAGTCCCGGTGCCAGGCTGAGCACCGTGATCAGCAAAATCAACTGGATGGTCCGGGCCGAGATCGACCCGCCCTCGCCCAGGGACAGCGACAGTTCTTGCGCCGCGCCACCGGAGGGTATGACCAGCAAAAATGCCAACCAAAACAGGTGGCGCATCATCCGATCCCGTTCTGTAGATCTGAGATTTCGGTCAGCCGAACAGCCAGTTGCCCGGCCTGATCGCCCTCCATCTCTTCCAACAGACCGCGCGCGACCAATTGATCCCCGACATAGAGGTCAACCGGATCCTCGATCCGCTTGTCCAGTGTCAGTAAGGCATTTTCACCCATGCTCAACAGGTCACGGATCAAAGGCCGCGCACGCCCGACTGAGACGGTGACTTCGATCGGAACAGTCTCGAACGGGTTGGGTTTTTCGGGTTTCGGTGGTTGAGGATCACTCATTTGACAAAGCCTCTTTTGCTTCAAACAGATATGCGTCGAACGCTGCAGCAATGGATGAGAGCAAGGCAGCGCAGTCCACCTCGCGTTGGGCGATCCCCACCTGCAATCGCGCCTGTCCCGGCTGGAGCGAGACATCCTCGATGACCTGGGGACGCGGCGAGATATCCTGCGGCAGCATCGCCTCGACCTGATCCGAAGTGCCCGCCGGAACAGTCAGCTGCAGTGGCTGGCCGACCTGCTCACGCGCCATGTCGCAAATCTGCTCGGTCAATCGCTTCGCAAAGCCATGCTCGATCGTCTCAGGCAGAATAGTCTGAACCAGGCTCTGGAACATCGGTTCCAGCGACAGGGTCATGCGGGTCAATGCTTCTTGATAGGTAAAGGACAGGTCGGATAACGTCACCGACAGATCGGAGCTTAGCTGTGTGCCAGTCTGTTCCTGCGCCTGAACCGCATCTTCCCAGCCCGCCCCATAGCCTTGTTCAAATGCAGCAAGCCGCTGTTCTTCCAGTGCGTCTTCATCCAGTAGATGTACGGCCACCCCAGCCGCAGGGGCAGTGAAGTCTTCAAGAAGATGAGCGATCGACATCACACCTTCTCCCCGCCTTCTTCAAGCCAGCTGCGCAGGATCTCAACCGTCTCTTCCTGCTTGTCGCCGATCATGGCGCGCAAACGGTCAACGGGATCCTCGCCGCGGGCAGCGGCAATCGCCGGAACACTCGGCTGCGCCGCATCCGCGAGCGGTGCAAAGTCCTGCACATCTGCGGTCGCAATTTCCCCGGTCAGGGAAGGCGCTGGGGCGACCTCGACCGGTGCACCTGCTGGCAGCAGCGCCGATGCTGCAGATTTCGTCAGAATTGGCCGTATGACAAACAGACCCAAAACAAGGGAAACCAGCGCCAAAACCACCATCTGGATTAGCGACATAGCGTCGATATGCATGTTCTGCCAGATCGACCCGGACACCAACTCGCCCTGGGGTTCAACCATGGGCAAGTCGAGCGATTTCAGTGTGATGACGTCGCCGCGTTCAGCATCAAACCCGACCGCAGAAGCCACAAGCTCTTGCAGTGCATCAAGCTCGGGCTGCGGCATGGGTTCAAAAATCTCGACGCCATCTGTACCTGCCGCTCGAACACCATTGACCAGCACCGCGACAGTCAGACGTTTGATCGCACCTGGCGCGCGATGAACTTCCAACTCGGTCTCTGACACCTCATAATTCACCCGTTCGCGGGTCTGAGTGGCATTCGAATTGGATTCATCGCCTCCTGCCCCGTCGCCATCCGGCAGATTCGACGCCACTGTCACATCCGCCGACTGATTACGCGCACTGTCCGACCGTTCTTCAACATCCGTGCTGATCGCAACACGGCCTTTGGGGTCAAAGCGACGTTCCCGGATAGACTCGGTTTCGGTCACCGTATCTACGCTGACCTCAACCACCGCGTTGCCGACCCCGACCCGGGCTTCGATCAGACGTAGAACTTTCTCACGCAATTGGCGCGCCTTATCATCTGCAGTATCGGCTGCCACCGCCGTGTCCTGCGCGCCAATCACGGCCCCGTTTGAATCAATCACAGTGACGTTTTCCGGTGCCAGCCCGCTAACCGCCGACGCCACTAAAAACCGGATCGCCTTTGCCTGATCTCCGTTAATCGGTGCACCCGACGGGACCAGATAAACCGAAGCGGTTGGTGCTATGCTGCGCTGAAACGGGTTGGAGGAGCTGTTGGCGATGTGCACCCGGGCCTTGCTGACATGCGGGCTGCCCACGATCGTGCGCGCCAGCTCCCCTTCTTTTGCGCGCCAATAGGCGGCATCAAACATCTGCGACGTAGTGCCAAAGCCGCTGAGCGAATCCAGCAGTTCGTAACCGCGATTGCCGTTCGCAGGCAGGCCCTCGCTGGCCAAAGTCATCCGCAACTCATCCCGCTGAACGCCGGGGACGTAGATCGAGCCACCCCTTATTTCATAGGTCACACCAAGCTGGTCCAGCGCCCGCACGATATCCCCTGCCGCACCGCTTTCGAGCCCCGCATAAAGCAGCGTCATCGACGGCGCTGTCACAATCCGTGACATCGCAAGCACACCCAGAAACACCAGTGCCACGGCACCGGCCACGATAATTTGTTTGCGCCTGTCCAAACTTGCCCAGACAGTTCCGATCTGCTGCACGCTTACCTCCGACTCACCGACATTCTGTGCGGCTCTGCCCTTGTTTGGACGATTGCCCTTAACAATCGGTTAGTCCCTGAGGGGTTATGACGGTTGCCGAACAGATTCATGAGGACGGCATGACCGACGCAACTGCAGATGAGGCGGAAGCCCCTAAAAAATCAGGGAAAAAAGGCTTTCTGCTTGGGCTGATTCTGGCTATCGCGGGCGGTGTTGGCGGCTATTTCATAACTGCATCCGGCCTGCTTCCCATAGGTGGGTCCGAGATGGTGAAAGAGGCCAAAAAGAAAGGCGAAGACGCTTCCGTAAAGGCACTTCCCGATGTGAAATTTGTCGATCTTCCGCCGGTGATAATCTCGGTCAAGTCAGATGATTCGCGACATTTGAAATTTCACGCGCAGCTTGAAGTGAACGCGGGCTACGCCGCCGAGGTTGAAAAGATGCAGCCGCGAATCATGGACGTTCTGAACAGCTATTTGCGCGCCCTTGAGTTAACCGATCTGGAAGATTCTCTGGCTTTGATGAGGATCCGCGGACATCTGCTACGACGCATTGGGATCGTCGTGGGCGAAGGCCGTGTGCGTGACGTTCTGGTCATGGAATTTGTACTGAATTAGGAGGCGATGGTGGAGTTGATTGCCGATATTCTTCTGGTTGCGGGCGCTCTTGGGGCTGGTCTGTATTGTTTCGTTCTGTCGCGACGCCTGAAGCGGTTTACCGATCTTGAGAAGGGTGTGGGTGGCGCCGTTTCCGTGCTGTCCTCGCAAGCAGAAGAGTTGCGAAAATCGCTGGATAGCGCGCGTCAGGCTTCGGATGATTCCGGCACCGCGTTGCAGACGCTGACCGAACGGGCGGAAACCGTCGCACAACGGTTGGAGCTTATGATGGCCTCGATGCACGATGTCGTTCAGGAAGAGCCCTCTGAGCCGGACGTTCCCATGGATCAGCCAGATGACGCACCTGCTCAGGACAGGTCTGAGCAGCCCGGCGAAGCACAAGAAACTGCATCCGATCCGTCTGGTGAACCAACTGAGGTCTCGACTGAGCCATCGGACACGCCACAAGAGCCGCCCGCAAAGAAACCAGAAGGCCTGATGTTTTTTCGGCACGCCGCTCCATCTGGCGGAGCAGCGAAATGAGTCGCAACCGGGCAAAAGCGCCTGATCGCCGAGCGCGGGGCGGTGTTCTGACCATCATTTCCTTGCTGATGGTCGGCTCTGCGATTATTCGCATCGGGCTTGAGGCCGGGCCTGCACTTGCCCGCGGCGCAGAACCAAACATGGCCTCGCCGGTCGATGGTGAACGCAAAGAGGCGAATGCGGCAGATCTACAATTGCTGCTTACGGAACTATTGCGCCGTGAAAAGACTCTAAACCAGCGTGAAAGCACGATTTTGGACCGGGAACGGGCGCTCGACATTGCCGATCAGGCCATCGAAACCCGGCTCACCATGCTGGAGGACGCCGAGAACACTCTGCGTGAAACGGTGGCGATTGCCGAAAAGGCCGCCGAAAACGATCTGACACAACTGACTGACGTGTATCAGAGCATGAAGCCCAAAGATGCCGCCGCGTTGTTCGAAACGATGGACGCGGTATTCGCCGCTGGCTTCCTGTCTCGCATGCCACCGGAAGCTGCCGCTGAAGTTATGGCCGGTCTCAGCCCCGAGGCTGCTTACACCATCAGCCTGATCATGGCCGGGCGCAATGCACGTGCCCCACAGGAATGACCCTCATGGCCATATCTATCTGCACCCTCAACGCTGGAGACCTTTCATGATCGGGCTCATCGGAATTGCCGTCATCTTTGTCATGGTATTCGGCGGCTACCTTGCCGCAGGCGGAAAGATGGCCATCATTATGAAATCACTGCCCTTCGAGATGATGATGATCGGAGGGGCCGCAGTCGGCGCATTTCTGATCAGCAATGATATCGGCGGCGTAAAACACACCGCCAAGGATATCGCGAAAGTTTTTAAAGGACCCAAATGGAAGCCCGAGGATTATCGCGATCTGTTATGCTTGTTATTCTCTCTGATCCGGATCGCACGCGCGAACCCGGTCGAGGTAGAGCAGCACATTGAAGAGCCAGGAAGCTCATCGCTATTTTCCGCATATCCCAAGATTCAAGCCGACAAAGAAGCGGTGGACCTGATCTGTGACACCATGCGCTCGGCGGCGATGAACTATGACGACCCGCACCAGGTTGAGGAGGTGCTGGAGAAGCGGATGGAGGCGAACTTCCACCATGCCATGCATTCAAGCCACGCGCTGCAAACCGTTGCTGACGGGTTGCCCGCTCTGGGGATCGTGGCCGCCGTTCTGGGTGTGATCAAGACGATGGGATCAATCGACCAACCACCGGAAGTCCTAGGTAAGCTGATCGGCGGCGCGTTGGTTGGGACGTTTCTGGGGGTTTTTCTGGCTTATGGATTGGTGGGCCCTTTTGCGGGCAAGCTGAAATCTGTTGTCGAAGAAGACAACCACTTTTACCAACTCATCAAAGAGGTTCTGGTGGCTAATCTTCACAACCACAACGCGGCCATGTGTATAGAGGTCGGCCGCCAGAACACACCGACCCACAACCGGCCCGGTTTCTCGGAACTTGAAGACGCGCTTAAGGAACTCAAGCAGGCTGCAGCATGATCCGCGCATTGTCTTTGGTCTTGCTCACATGGGGCACAAGCGCGTCAGCACAGGCTTTGACCGTGCGATCGGGCGAGCATGAGGGATACACGCGTCTGGTGGTACAGGTCCCCTCTGGCACCGGTTGGATGTTGGATCCGGTCGAGAACGGCGCGCGGCTGAGCATTGGCATCGATAATGCGACATTCAACACTTCAGCTGTCTTCGACCGCCTGTCGGGGAACCGTCTGCAATCGCTTCAACAGGCCGGGCCAGGTGCAGCGTTGGAGATGACATTTGGGTGCGACTGCGTGGCAACGGCATTTCTGCATCGCCAAACTATGGTTGTCATAGATATCGCACCCGGCCAGGGTACACCTGCAAATGACCCGGTAGAGCCAGAGGCGCTTCCCAGGACTGCAAGTATCCCGGCCCCAAAACCCTTACCTACTGATATTCCAGCCACCGAACTGGCCTTGCCTTTGCTGCAGTTAAATCAACGAAATTTTGAGGAGCAGTTGGCATCACGTATATTGCAAAGCGCTGATCGAGAGGTTGTTGATCTTGAACTGGCAGGTGTCGGACGCAGGGAATCGTCCAGTTTTGGTCCGCTGCGATCTTCGGAAAAGCTGGTGCCAAATCTGCGACTGTCTTCAGTGCTCGATGAGATTTCGGGGCTGGGCAATCTGGCAGTTCCTCAGATTGATAGAAAACCGGAATGTATCACGGTCAGCGAACTGGGTTTTGAGACATGGTCGGGCGCTCGATCATTTTCCGAGGATGTGGCCGAATTGCGGGTCGGGCTATTTCAGGAATTCGATCGTGTCGACCAGGCGTATGCAATGGATTTGGCGAAGCTCTATACGTATTTCGGGTTCGGTGTAGAAGCGCACCAAGCCCTGTCTTTGTTGTCGGAGACCTCGGTTGAGCAGCGCAGAGTAGCGGCCATCGCATCAGTGATGGACGGGTTGCCTGCACCGACGCCGAACCCTTTGGAAGGGCAGCAAAGATGTGATGGTGCCGCCGCACTCTGGGCGCTTTTGAGTGAGGGTAAACTTCAATCCGATGCGCATGTGAAAGCGATCGAACGCAGTTTTGGTCGGCTGCCGTGGCATCTCAGGCAACATCTCGGCCCGGATATCGCCGAGATGTTTGTCTCGGCAGGCCGGCTTGAAGCATCGCGCCGGATCTTGCGTGCGGTCGAACGGATCTTAGAGGACGAACCCGCTGATGTAACCTTTGCCCAAGCCAAAATCGCGGATGCTGCAGGGGATACCGATACCGCGGAAACGC
The DNA here is from genome assembly GCF_056539785.1 of Ruegeria sp. B11. Classification (NCBI taxonomy): domain Bacteria; kingdom Pseudomonadati; phylum Pseudomonadota; class Alphaproteobacteria; order Rhodobacterales; family Roseobacteraceae; genus Ruegeria; species Ruegeria sp. B11. The sequence continues at coordinate 804,779 of NZ_JBQFVO010000002.1, forward strand.
TGTTGACCGAGGTCATATCGGCGCCCGATGCCGCGACCGATGCGCCGTTGGCACTTGCGCGGTTGATCGAAAAGCGGTGGTCGGACCGGGGTACGGTCTCGCCCCGCGACCTCGATTTAGCTGCAAGTTATGCGCGCGAGCTTCGGAAGTCCGAACTTGGCCCGATGTTGGCGCGTGCTCACGCTTTGGCGATGGCTTTGTCCCAGGATTTTACCGGAGCTCTTGCCGGTTTTGAGGATGTCTCAGATTCCGACGAATGGCAGAGGACACGAGATCAGGTGTTCCAATTGCTGGCGGAGCGGGCGGACGACATTACTTTCCTGCGCCATGTGATGGAATTGAAGGACAGGCGACGCAACGCGCTGGCGGTCGAAACTGCCGTGTCCATGGCAGAGCGATTGGCTGACCTTGGGTTTTCAGCGCAGGCTTACGCGCTGGCAAACCGACCGCAAGATCGGGAACGCAGCCGTGATCGTGCTCGGCTTCGGGCAAAGGCGGCTCTGATGGACAACCGTCCCCGTCAGGCGCTGCTGGAAATCGCGGACGATTCCTCGGACACCGCGCAAGAGTTGCGCGCCCAGGCCATGATGCAAACACAGGATTTCGATGCCGTCGCGCGCGCATTGCAGGCAGGCGGGAAGCACGAGATGGCCGATCGATACAACTGGTTGGCGGGCTCCGGCGGTGCGGATGAAGAGAGGTCAAACACCTTCACCGATTTGTCCCGCATCCGAACATCCCTGATCAAGCCGGTTGCGCGACAGCCGGACAAGCCATTGTCGGACGCCGCAATGCTAATACAGGACAGCACCATCGCACGCGCGCAGATCACTGAAATGCTTGAGACAGTGCGCGCAATCGACCCGAACTGAACCTTGGAAGTCTGTTCTTGCAGAGACAAGTGTAACTGCTTTGGCCTGTAGGCTGATAGACGCCAAAATCAGCCTCTAACAAAGGTATTGAATTCATTTGGACTTCCTATGCGCCAATCCATGATGCCCATGGGACAGTGGCGGTAAACTCAGTGAACGTGTCGAAGATCTACAGCTGGCTCAATGATCATTCAGGACCACCGCACGCGTTCAAGTGTGCTGGTTCTCGGACAACTCCATCTGAGATTACGATCACCACATCTGCCCTTGGTAAACCGGGCCGAGTGACTCGGACTTTCTGAAACCGTATTCCAGGGCACTACGGTTGCCACATCGGGATCCGGCAGACCCGCCCCAGAAATGTGTTCAGCCCAGATGCGAACATGCACCGCCAAAACAATCGCTACAATTGGCATTGCGTATTGTGCCGGGGACATGGTCTGGGGTTGGCCCGAAAATAGCTCACCCTTTCCAGCATCGCCACGTCAATCCAACCAAACTTGGCCAGATGATAAAGGATCAAACTGCACCGATCACAAAAGCTTGGGCGTGTGTTTTCACAGGCTGATCTCCGGTTTGCGGAGGAGGCGTCTTGAGGAATTTAGTCATATGTACGAGCCAGCATGTGCTCTGTCCCCGACGTGAACCATCAAGAACAGAGACTATTCAACCGGATTTACTCAGTATGGGGCCTCCGTATCATTCATCGAGACGTAGACTGTCTTCATCTCGCTGAAGTGGTTGATTGCCAGTTTCGAGTTCTCGCGACCGACGCCCGACATCTTGGAGCCGCCGAAAGGCGCCTCTACCGGGGCCAGGTTATATGTGTTGATATAGCAAGTTCCCGCCTCAAAACCTGCCACGATGCGGTGGGCGCGGGTCAGGTCGTTGGTGAAGACGCCGGCGGCCAGACCGAATTCGGTGTCATTGGCACGGGCCAGAACCTCTTCTTCGGTGTCGAAGTCCAGCACCGACATCACCGGGCCGAAAATCTCTTCGCGCGCGATTGTCATATCGTCCTTAACATCGGCAAAAACCGTGGGCTGCATGTAGAAACCATCGCCTTCGACCCGTTCGCCGCCATAGATCAGCCGCGCGCCTTCGGCCCTCCCCTTTTCGACATAGCCAAGCGCGATATTCATCTGGTTTTCGCTGACCATCGGGCCAAAGTTGACCTCTTCATCCATCGGGTCGCCGATTTTCGCCGTAGCAAGGCGTTCAGACAGGCGCTTAAGGAACGCTTCCTTGATTCCCTTTTGCACAAAAACTCGAGTGCCGTTGGAACAGACCTGTCCCGAGGAGTAGAAATTTCCCAGGATAGCGCCTGACACGGCATTTTCGATGTCGGCGTCGTCGAACACGATCATCGGGGACTTGCCACCCAATTCCATGGTGACATGTTTCATGCCATCGGCGGCAGCAGCGTACACCTTGCGGCCCGTTGGAACCGACCCTGTTAGCGAGACCTTGGCCACTCGGGGGTCGGTCACCAGGCTGGCGCCTACATCACCGTAGCCCTGAACAACGTTATAGACGCCTTTGGGTGCACCTGCCTCGATCAAAATCTCGGCTACTTGCAATGCCGACAGCGGAGTAGTCTCGGAAGGCTTGAAGATCATTGTGTTTCCGCACGCCAACGCCGGGGCACCCTTCCAGCAAGCGATCTGCGTCGGGTAGTTCCATGCCCCAATGCCCACACAAACGCCGAGCGCCTCGCGGACGGTATAGACAAAATCCCCGTCTGCCAGAGGGATATGTTCGCCGGTCAGCGAGGCCGCCAGACCGCCAAAATACTCCAGAGCATCCGCGCCGCTGGTAGCGTCGGCCACCAGCGTTTCCTGCAAAGGTTTGCCGGTATCATGGGTTTCGATGATCGATAAGTCACGATTGCGATCCCGCATGATCTCGGCCGCGCGTCGCAGCACACGGCCTCGCTCGGTGCCCGATAGGGCAGCCCAAGCCGCTTGGGCCGATTTTGCGCTGTTTAGAGCCTTTTCAACAATCTCAGGCGTGGCGGAATGTAGCCGTGCGATGACCTCTCCAGTGGCGGGGTAGATAACGTCGATGGGCGCGCCATTGGTGTCCTCGACATACTCGCCATTGATGAAATGGCTGGCCTTGGGTTGAAACTTCATGCCGGTTCCCTTTGTGTTCAGAAATCTCTTTAGGCAAAGAGATCGCGTGCGTTGAGGATCGAATTATCGATTATTGACTGATCAGTCAATCAAGCCGCGAATTGGCAGGTTCTCGCCTAATCCAAAGGGTCTTCCCTTGAAACGAAAGGTTAATGTTCTATTTATGTTCTACATAGTCAGAGGATTACCCGATGGCCCAGAACATGCGAAATTCCGCCCTGAGCGGCCCAACAAACGACTATCACCTGCTGCCAGTTACAGATCGGCAGATGCGCTTTGCCCGCGCCATCGCGCAACAATCAGCGCTTGAGATTCCGGTCGAGGCGCAGCGTGACCGCAAATCCCTGTCAGACTGGATTTCAGCCCATAAGCCGCATGATCCGTCGCCCTTTGCAAACTACCCAACAGGTAAGCAGGTTGCTTTTGCCGAACGTATCTCGCGCAGCAAGCGCCGCCCGATCCCGTCCGAATGTTTCCGCGACAAACAAATGATGTCGCGCTGGATCGATCATAATAAATAGATCGCTCTATTTGCCGTGGTTGCGCGCGTATAGCGCGACGGCGGCGGCCACAAACATGCCCAACAGGATGTAACCCGTCACAGCCTCGGCCACAGCCAGCCCACGGCAAAAGCCAGTTGGGGACATGTCCCCATATCCGACCGTTGTGAAGGTGACGTATGAAAAATACAGAATATCGGCTGGCCCTTCGGCGCCGATCACACAATGGTCGTTATATCCAAACGCGCCGTAGACGGCTGCGAACAGGAATGGCACGACCTGGATGAAGGACACCCCCATCAGGAACAACAACCTCCGGGGGGATTTCACCTGGGTCATGTAGTACCAGGACTGCGAGGCGATCCAGATCAGAAGGCCTACCGAAGAAAGAGTGCCAATGGTGTCGCCTGCTGTGGCTTCGTTCAGGCGCGACAGGCCGTACCATGCAAGAAAGCTGGCCAAGACCAGCCCAGCCGCCGCCAACAGGGTCGATTTCCATTCTTCCAGGGTTCGCGGTTCGTGGGTCATGGGCGCTCCGTCGGTTGGGCTTGCGCACAATCATCCGATTTCAAACGCGGCCTGCAAGCTGATTTCAGTCAGAACCCAGATGTTCCTCGCCCCGCGCGCGGGCCAGCTGTATCTGCTTTTGCCGCTCGCGGAACCGCGCCTTGTCCTGTTCCGATGTCTCATCGATGCACCGATGGCAGGATACGCCATGCTCGTATTCAGGGCGTTTCACATCTTCGGGCAGGATCGGACGGCGGCAGCCATGGCACAGCTTGTGCGGCCCCTCGACCAGACCATGACCAACCGAGACGCGGTTGTCGAAGACAAAACACTCACCCTGCCAAGTGCTGTCCTCGGGCGGCGTTTCTTCCAGATACCGCAGGATGCCGCCTTTCAGGTGATAGACATCCTCGACCCCCTGCCCCAGCAGGTAGTTGGTGGACTTTTCGCACCTGATGCCTCCGGTGCAAAACATCGCAACGCGTTTGTTGTGAAAGCGATCCTTATTCTGTTCCCACCACGCCGGGAAATCGCGGAAACTGGCCGTGTTAGGGTCTATTGCACCCTCGAATGTGCCAATCGCCACCTCGTAATCGTTGCGGGTATCGATCACCACCACATCATCCGAACGGATCAGCGCGTTCCAGTCCTCAGGCTCGACATAATTCCCGACATTTGCGCGTGGATCGACATCGGGCTGGCCCATCGTCACGATCTCTTTCTTCAAGCGTACCTTCATCTTGCCGAAGGGTGGATGGTCCGAGGTCGCCTCTTTCCACTCAAGATCCGCGCATCCTGGCAGCGCGCGTATATGCGCCAGCACCGCATCAATCCCGGCGCAGGGCCCGGCAATGGTGCCGTTGATCCCCTCCTGCGCCAGCAGCAGGGTGCCTTTTACCGACTGCGCGCGGCAAAGCTCCTGCAAGGCAGGGCGCAGCGCATCGGGGTCGGGAAAACGCGTGAAATGATAGAGGGCAGCGATTGTGTACATGTGGGCGATCTAATGCCCTTGGCAAAAACACACAAGAGACCGCATTGACGATCGCAGCAGTGCACCATACCGATAATACAATCGAAGGAGGCCGATATGTCCCACGCGCTGCTCGTGATTGATGTTCAAAATGACTTCTGCCCCGGCGGTGCACTTGCCGTAGCCGGAGGGGATGAGATCGTCGCACCGATCAACGCAATCATGGATACATTCGATACGGTGATCCTGACGCAGGATTGGCACCCGGCGGGGCATTCTTCATTCGCCAGTTCTCATACTGGCAAAGCGCCGTTCGAGATGATCGACATGCCTTATGGCCCTCAGGTCTTGTGGCCCGATCACTGTGTTCAGAGCAGCGCAGGCGCGAACTTCCATCCGGATTTGCGAACAGATGGCGATCTGATCATCCGCAAGGGATTTCGCAGCGCTATCGATAGCTATAGCGCGTTTTTCGAAAACGACCATTCCACGCCCACTGGTCTAAAAGGCTATCTTGAGACGCGCGGGATCACGCAGCTGACCATGGTCGGTTTGGCGACAGATTTCTGCGTGCATTATTCGGCGGTAGATGCGGCACAGCTGGGGTTTGATGTCACTGTCTTAAGCAACTTGTGCCGCGCCATTGATATGGACGGATCTTTGGCTGTCGCAGAACAGGCCATGCGCGCAGCAGGTGTGACACTGGCCTGAGGATCAAAGCGCGGCACCATGCTCGGCCAGCAGTTTCAGAAACACAAACAGGATCACGGCAAGACCTAACGCGAAACCGATACGCCCAGAAACCGTGCGACGCTTTGGACGCACTGGTCTTGGGCGTGGCGCTTGCAATTGTCGCTCGGGCATTTTCCGGTTCACGGTCCCGGGCTTTGCGGTCCTGATATGGCCCAAGAAGTGATGGAAATCGAACTCACCACTATACTCTCCCTGGATACCCATATTCCGGATATTCGCAAAAAGCCGCTTTAGGATCAGGAGGCGATCTTCAGCGTCTTCTGGCCGAAAATAACCGCGGGCAAGATGCCCATCAGACTCGTTCAGGCTAAATCCTGATTCCAGAAATATTCTGCGAATCTTGGGCGATGCAGCGCGCAAAGCGTCTGCCGTCTTGATATCCCTGAACCGCGCCCGCACCGGGGGCCGCCCAGTTATCGATGTTTGCCCATGCTCAGGATCAACCTCATCCGGAGCTATTGCAACAATGTCAAAATCGTACTCGAGACTCATTCACTAACTTCAACCTTCAGTTCCATCCCCACCCCTCACTAAAGCGTGAAGGAAACCCACAATAAGCCCGTAATGTGTTCTGTCGTGGGCATTGTTCCCAATTCCGCGACTCTTGCCATTTCGTGCTCCGATTGATCTAACAACGGAAATTGCAGGAGGTCCCCATGGTCGATATCGCGACGCGGGTCTACAATCATAAATGGAAGATTGACCCGATTATCCGGTCATTGATCGACACAGATTTCTACAAACTGCTGATGTGCCAGTCAGTGTTTCGAAATAAGCCCCAAACCGATGTGGTGTTTTCGCTGATCAACCGGTCGAATCACGTGCCATTGGCCCGTTTGATCGATGAAGGCGAGCTGCGCGAGCAGTTGGATCACATCCGCTCGCTAAGTCTGAGTCGTGGGGAAAGCACGTGGTTGCGGGGCAATACATTCTACGGCAAGCGTCAGATGTTCCGCCCGGATTTCATGGAATGGTTCGAGAACCTGCGCCTGCCCCCTTACCATCTGGAGCGTAAGGGTGATCAGTATGAGCTGACCTTTGAGGGTAAGTGGCACGAGGTCATGCTATGGGAGATCCCGGCGCTGGCCGTACTGATGGAATTACGCTCACGCGCGGTTCTGAACGATATGCGCCGGTTCGAACTACAGGTGCTCTATGCCCGTGCAATGACACGCGTATGGGAAAAGATAGCCCAGCTTCGCACTATTGAGGGGCTTGGGATCGCGGATTTCGGCACGCGGCGGCGGCATTCCTTCCTTTGGCAGGACTGGTGTGTGCAGGCCATGATTGAAGGTTTGGGATCGTCCTTTACCGGAACGTCCAACTGTCTGATCGCAATGCGACGCGAAGTTGAGGCTATTGGCACCAACGCACATGAACTACCTATGGTGTATTCTGCGCTCGCCGAAGACGACGCCGCGCTTGCCCAGGCGCCCTATGACGTCCTAAGCGACTGGCACGAGGAACATGATGGAAATCTGCGCATCATTCTGCCCGACACGTATGGCACCAAAGGGTTTCTGGACCGCGCGCCTGACTGGCTGGCAGGCTGGACCGGCATTCGCGTTGACAGCGGCGACCCCGCAACCGGCGCAAAAATCGCAATAGACTGGTGGAAATCACGCGGCGAAGACCCGACGCAGAAGCGGGTTATTTTCTCGGACGGGTTAGATGTGGACAAGATACGCGAATTGCACGCTCAGTTCGCGGATCAAACCAATGTCTCGTTCGGCTGGGGTACGTTGCTGACCAATGACTTCCGCGAACTTGTACCGAATGACGCATTGGCTCCCTTTTCGCTAGTCTGCAAGGCGGTCTCGGCCAATGGCTACCCGACGGTCAAACTATCTGACAACCCGGAAAAGGCGATGGGACCCGCCGAGCAGATTGAGCGGTACAAGCGCGTCTTTGGCGTTGGAGCGCAGGAGCCGATCGAAGTGATCGTTTAGCCGTGGTAGGCCGCAACCGTCTTGAGCTGCGAGAACCCATAAAGCGCCTCGAACCCTTTTTCGCGGCCATGGCCGGATTTTCCAACGCCGCCAAAAGGCAGCTCGACACCTCCGCCCGCGCCGTAGTTGTTAATGAACACCTGCCCCGAACGCAAACCCTTGGCCAGCCGCATCTGCCGCCCACCATCTCGGGTCCAGACGCTGGCAACAAGGCCATATTCGGTGCTATTTGCTATGGTTAGAGCCTGTTCTTCGGTGTCAAACGGGATCAGAACCTGTACGGGGCCAAAGATCTCATCCCGCGCCAAGGCATGATCGGGCGGCACATCCGAGAACAATGTGGGCCGGACATATGCGCCGGATTCGGGTGCGCCAGCCGCAATCTGGCCCTCGGCGGCAATCGCCAAGTCCGAGCCTTGGTGAAGGAAACCGGTCACGATTTCTTTTTGCCGTGTTGAGATCAGCGGACCAACGCGCAAATCCCGGATCGCCGGACCGACGGTAAGCTCTTGGTATGCCAAGGCCATACGGGATTTCACCGCATCATAAACACCGCGCTGCACCAGAATGCGCGACGAGGCCGAGCAGGTCTGGCCCGCATTCTGTATACCCGCATTCACCAGATACGGCAGCGCGGCATCCAGATCGGCGTCATCGAAAACCAGTTGCGGCGACTTGCCGCCCAGTTCCAGTGTCACCGGAACAACGTTTCGACCCGCCGCCTGCTGAACCAACGCGCCTGTCGCGACCGAACCGGTGAATGAAATGTGATCCACACCCGGGTGTGCCGACAGGGCCGCGCCCGCCTCAGCCCCCAGGCCGGGCACCACATTCAGGGCACCAAGCGGAAGGCCCGCCTGTATCGCCAGATGCGCGAAGGCCAGTGCGGTCAGGCAGGCCTCTTCCGCCGGTTTCAGAACACAGGCGTTACCCATTGCCAGCGCCGCCCCGACAGAACGGCCAATGATCTGCATCGGATAATTCCACGGCACGATGTGGCCGGTCACACCGTGCGGCTCGCGCAACGTGTAGACGGTATAGCCATCCAGATAGGGAATGGTCTCGCCCATCACTTTATCCGCAGCACCACCATAAAATTCGCAATACCGCGCCAATGCTACCGCATCTGCCCGCGCTTGGGTCAACGGTTTGCCGACATCCATCGCCTCTAGCTGTGCCAGATCATCCACTCGGTCCAGAACCAGTTGCCCCAGTCGGGTGAGGATACGCCCTCGCTCCAGGGCCGTCATGCGACCCCAATCGCCATCGAACGCGGATCGGGCGGCCCGCACTGCAGCGTCAATATCGGTTTGGCCACCTCGAGCGATCTGGCAAATTTCGGAACCGTCCGAGGGATTCACCAGCGGCAAGGTTTGACCTGACGCGGGCATTTTCCATTCTCCGCCGATTAGGCAAAGGTTGGGATCGAACCAGAGGGGGTTAGTCATCGGAAGCTCCAATATCAGGCTCTATACAAGGGTTTTTCATGCAGCGCCTCGTCCAGTCTCCGGCAATTTCGGTGCCGCATTGATCAGAGTTCTTGTGTAAGGATGCTGAGGCTCTGTGAAGACTTGCTCGGTTTCACCCTGTTCCACAATCTTGCCGGCCTGCATCACCAACACACGGTCGGTGATGGTTCGAACCACGCTCAGGTCATGGCTGATGAACAGGTAAGTCAGATCGTAAGCCGCACAAAGCTCGGCCAGCAGGTCGAGAACTTGGGCGCGGACCGAGACATCCAGCGCCGAGACAGCCTCATCAAACAAGATCAACTCGGGTCGAATAATCAGAGCGCGCGCAATAGCGATACGTTGCCGCTGCCCACCCGAGAATTCGTGAATGTAGCGGCCCGCATCATCGGGGCTTAGGCCAACGGCGGTAAGCATCTCAGCGACGCGATCCTGCCGTTCAGAACCGGTTGGCGGGGTGTCCAGCAAATGAAATGGCTCGGTGATCAGGCGCGCGACCCGATGGCGGGGATTGAAGCTGCCATAAGGGTCCTGAAACACCACCTGCATCTTGCGTCGCACTGCCAGATTGGGTTTGTGGCCGGTGAAAACAGGCTGACCATCAAGGGAAATGCGGCCTTGCTGCACCTCCTCCAAGCCCAAAATAGCTCGTGTTAGGGTCGATTTTCCACAACCGGACTCTCCAACCAGCCCTAAACGCTCCCCCCGATTCAGGGTAAAGCTGACCTGATCGACGGCCCGATGATGACCGGGCGTGGCAAACAGGCGCGTTCGGGGCAGACGGTAGTCCCGCACCACGTTCTCGACCTCAAGCAACGCTCGCGGTGCAGGAGAGGTCGGCAGGTTGACTTGATGCCCCGAAGCTTCGAACAGCATACGGGTGTAAGGGTGCTGCATATGGCGCAGGAGATGATCTGTTGCGCCCGTTTCAACAACCTCCCCATGCCGCATGACCACAATCTGATCCGCCATGTCTGCAACCACCGCCAAATCATGCGTGATCATCAGCAGACCCATGCCATACTCCGACACGAGCCCTTTTAGCAGATCAAGGATTTGCGCCTGCGTGGTCACATCAAGCGCCGTTGTCGGCTCATCCGCGATCAAGAGTCGGGGGCGCAGTGCAATCGCCATGGCGATCACCACTCGCTGGCGCTGACCGCCTGACAGTTCGTGAGGATAACGCTTCAACGGAAACCTGTCGGTTGGCAATCCAACCCGGGCCAGAACCTCTTCGGCCCGAGCGCGCGCTTTGGCCGGGGGCATGGCCTTGTGGATCAGGATAGTCTCCATAACTTGATCGCCGATGGTCTTCACCGGGTTCAGGGCAGTCATCGGCTCTTGGAAAACCATTCCGATCGCAGCGCCCCGCAGCGCACAAATCTCGGCCTCAGACCGGTTCAGCAGGTTCTGGCCCTCTAACTCTAGCACCCCATCTACTTCGGCATCGTTTGGCAGCAACTGCATCACGGCAAAGGCTGTCATTGATTTGCCCGAACCGCTTTCTCCGGTCACAGCCACGATCTGCCCAGGGGCAATCGACAGGTTGATCTTCTTTAAAATCGGCGTGCCGTGGATAGCCAACGAGAGGTCCTTGATCTGCAAAAGACTCATGCGCGGGCCACCCGTATCCGAGGGTCCAACCAATCGCGCAAGCCATCACCCAGAAGGTTCAGGCCAAGAACCGTCACGATGATGGCAAGACCCGGAATCAGAGCCAAATGCGGGGCAAAACTAACCATCGTCTGCGCATCGGCCAGCATTCTGCCCCAGCTTGGCGTAGGGGGTTGCGCACCAAGACCGACATAGGACAGCCCAGCCTCGGCCAGAATGCCAAGTGAGAACTGGATTGTTCCCTGAACAATCAGCAGATTGGCGACATTGGGCAGGATATGTTCAGCCGATATCCGTGCCGCGCCTTTGCCTGACACGCGGGCGGCAAGGATAAACTCGCGCTCCCAAAGAGACAAAGCTGCGCCTCGGGTGATGCGGGCAAAAACGGGGATGTTGAAGATACCGATGGCGATGATCGCGTTTATGGCCCCGGCACCAAAGACGGCGGTGATCAGAATGGCGATGACGAGAGAGGGGAATGCAAAGACCAGATCATTGCCGCGCATGATGAATTCATCTAGCCACGATCCACTGCGCGCAGCGGCAGCCAGACCCAAGGGAACTCCCAGCGCCATGCCAATCCCGACCGCGACCAGCGCCACCGCTATCGAGGTGCGCGCACCAACCATGATCATCGAGAACATGTCGCGTCCGAAATGATCGGTACCGAACCAGTGCTGTGCGCTGGGTGGCTGCAGCTTGGCCGGAATGCTCAGCGCGGCGTGGTCGTATGGGGTCCAGACAAAGGACACCAGCGCTGCCAGCACCACCAGTGAGGACAGCGTTGCGCCAAGGATCAGGTTGCGGCTCATGTCCTGCTCCTCAGCCTTGGATCGACTGCGGCATAGGCCAGATCGACAAAAAAGTTCACCATGATGACGGCAAAGACCAGCAGCATAACGACCGATTCCACGACGATCAGATCGCGCGCCGATATGGCCTGAAAAACCAGCCGCCCGAGGCCAGGTAGATAAAACACCTGTTCGATGATGATCGAACCCGCCAGCAGGAAGGAAAATTGGAGTCCAATGATCGTCAGTACCGGGATCAGAGCATTCCGCACTCCGTGTCGCCAAAGCGCCTGCCGACGCGAAAGGCCCTTGGCGCGTGCGGTGCGCATAAAATCCTCGGCCAGAATATCCAACAGAGCCGAGCGCATAACCCGCGCAAGGATCGCCGCTTGCGGCAGGGCCAATGCAATGGCTGGAAGGGTCAGCGAATGTAGACCGATCCAAATGCCGTTCTCCCACCCTGCAAACCCGCCGGCATTGAACCAACGCAAGTTGATGGCAAAGACCAGCACCAGCATCATCGCGAACCAGAAATTTGGCACCGCGATACCAAGCTGAGTCGCACCCATCACGGTCAGATCACCCGGTTTGCCGCGCCGTGAGGCTGCGTAGATACCGGCGGGGAAAGCAATCAGCGTGGACAGGGTCAGCGCGTACAAAGCCAGCGGCAATGACACCCACAATCGATCTGCGATCATCTGCGACACGGGTGTGCGATAGGTGTAGGACGTACCAAAATCCCCTACCAGCATCCCGCCGACCCAGTTAAAGTACCGCTCGATCTTCGAGACATCGAGGCCCAGTTCAGCTCTCAGCGCAGTCAATGTATCGGCCTGCGCGTTCACGCCCAGCATGAACGACGCCGGATCACCGGGCGCGACCTCGATCACTGCAAAGATGACAACCGAGGCGACGGCCAGGCTCAGGATCAGCGACAGCAGACGTTTGAGGGCGTAGCGGAGCATTTGGAAACGTTAGGGTCACATCCCGTGTGGGTCCAGCGCCTAAGGCACGAGAAGATAGACAAAAAGAAACCCGCCAAGCCAGAATCCTTGTGGGTTTCATGGTGCAACAGTTCGCGCCGGGGCGCTGGCCATCGCCCCGGTCCAACTCTGTTCTTCTATTCGGACCAACTGATCCCGGTCAGATCGATCGCTGCCGTGGGTGCGTTTTCCCATAGCCCCTCAACACCGGCCTTGGCCACGCCAAGCTTGGCAAGTTGAAACAGGTACCCGTTGACGTAATCGGTCGAAATCAAGCGCTGTGCCTCACCCAGCAAACGTGTGCGCTCATCAGGGTCCGTGGTCGAATTCAGCGTGTCCATCAATGCCTGAAAGTCGGTGCTGTCATATTGGAAGTAATAGTCGGGCCGGGCATAAATACCGATATCCATCGGCTCGGTATGGCTGACGATGGTCAGGCCAAACTCCTTGCCCTTGAACACGCTTTCCAGCCACTGCGCCCATTCCACATTGATGATCTCGGCGGTGATGCCAATATCAGCCAGTTGCGCAGCGATGATTTCACCCCCGCGTCGGGCGTAGGAAGGCGGCGGCAAGTGCAGCGTGGTCTCGAACCCATCGGGATACCCGGCCTCGGCCAGCAGCGCCTTGGCTTTTTCCGGGTCATAGGCCGAATTGCCGGTCAGATCGACGTAAGCCGGATTATGCGGAGCAAAATGCGTACCGATGGGTGTGCCATAGCCGAACATAGCCCCATCAATGATTGCCTGCCTGTCAATCGCGTGGGCCAATGCCTGTCGGACCAATATGTCATCAAACGGGGCTTGTTTGTTGTTGGTCGACAGAATGGTTTCTCCCTCGGTCGAGCCGACCAGAACCTGAAAGCGCGGATCAGCCTCGAATTGCGGCAGATTCTCGGGTGCGGGGAAGTTGTCGAACACGTCTACATCCTCGGCCATCATGGCGGCAAAGGCGGCGGTCGGATCCGAGATAAACTTAAACGTTGCGGTCTCTAACGCGGGCTGTTCGCCCCAATAGTCGGGGTTGCGATTCAGGATGATGCTGTCACCCTGCAGCCAGTCAGAGAAGGTGAAGGCCCCCGTGCCAACCGGGTTGGTCTTGATATTCTCGATGCTTTCGGGCGCAACGATCACCGCGTCACCCCAGGCGAGATTGAAAAGGAAGTTCCCGTTTGGCTCATTCAACGTCACCTGAACGGTCAGGGGGTCCACCACCTCGACACTTTTAATGCCCGCAAACAAAGCCTTCTGCGCGTTGGCGCTGTCTTCTGCCGTGGCGCGATCAAGGGTAAACTTGACGTCCTCGGCATCCATCGTTGTGCCATCGTGAAATGTCACACCGTCGCGCAGCTTGAATGTGTAAACGGTACCGTCATCCGAGATTTCCCAGCTTTCGGCCAGCCCCGGCACCACCGAGCCATCCCCCATGAACCGGGTCAGGCCTTCGAAGATATTGGTGTAGACAACCGAATCGATAGCCTGCGCCGCAGCGCTGGTCGGGTCCAGATGCGGTGGCTCAAGCTGCATGGCGATGGTGATGTCAGATTTGGCCATGGCCTGCGTGGCAAACAGGCCCGCGCCAAGGACCAGGGCCGACGCGAACGAGCGAAAGCGCTGCTTTGTCATGAAAATCTCTCCCCACTGAAATTGGCTAGCCCTGCTTTTTTCGGGCCGATCTGCGACCAATGTCCTCGCAAACCCGGGGTCAATCAAGGAATTGTTGGCGCAACCGGGGTTTCTTTGCGCCTGCCGCATCTGCTATGCCGCGCTGCAACATGAACCCTGCGAGGAGCGAGCATGAGCGCCACCGCCCGCAAGAAAGCCCCGAACGCCGAGGATATCCGCGCCCGGAAAGGTACTGATCCACTGGTCTCGTTGACCGCCTACACAACACCGATGGCGCAGTTGATGGATGCGCATTGTGACTTCGTTCTGGTCGGTGACAGCGTCGGCATGGTGTTGCACGGGTTGACGTCGACTCTTGGTGTGACGATGGAGATGATGATCATGCACGGCCAGGCCGTTGCCCGTGGTCTGGACAAGGCAATGATGGTGATCGACATGCCTTTCGCCAGCTACGAGCATGACCCGGCTCAGGCATTCCGCAACGCAGCCCGGCTGATGTCGGAAACAGGAGCTGGGGCGGTTAAGCTGGAAGGTGGCGTCGAGATGGCTGAAACCATCCGGTTTCTGGTCAAACGCGGGATCCCGGTGATGGCACACATTGGCCTGACACCGCAGTCGATAAACACTTTGGGTGGCTATAAGGTACAAGGGCGCGACGAACAGGCCGATGCCGTATTGGCCGACGCCCGGGCCGTCGCCGACGCAGGCGCGTTTTCGGTCGTGTTAGAGAAAGTTCCGCAGGGTTTGGCCAACTGGATTACCGCTGAGATTGCGATCCCCACAATCGGCATTGGTGCCTCGGCCGGGTGCGACGGGCAAATTCTGGTGGTGGACGATATGCTTGGCTTTTTCACCGCCTTCAAACCGAAATTCGTCAAACGCTATGCTGATCTTGGCCCGCTGGCCGAAGCCGCCATTGCTGAATACGCAGCCGAGGTTCGTGCGCGAAGCTTCCCGGCAGACGAACATGTCTTTGCCGATGCCGTACCCGACAAAGGACCCAAGTCATGACCGCGCCTATTCTGCGTCGACTGGCAGACTTGCGCGCTCTGACCCGTGATTGGCATCTGAATGGTGAGGTGATCGGAGTTGTCCCCACCATGGGTGCGCTGCACCAGGGGCATCTGTCGCTGGCCGAAGCCGCGAAGACGGCTTGCGACCGGGTGATCGTGACGATCTTTGTAAACCCCAAGCAGTTCAACAACCCCGAAGACCTCGCCAACTATCCGCGCACCGAACAAGAAGACGCGAAAAAGCTCGCGCCTTACAACGTCGATGCGATATACGTGCCCGACCCGGATGAGATTTACCCTGATGGCTTCGCCACCACAGTCTCGGTCTCGGGTCTGACCGACGCGATGGAGGGAGAATTTCGCCCGGGTCATTTCGATGGTGTGGCAACAGTTGTCGCCAAGCTGTTCCTGCAAACGCAAGCGGATCGAGCCTATTTCGGGGAAAAAGACTATCAGCAGCTTATGATCGTCCGCCGGATGGCCCGCGACCTCGATATCCCTATCGAGGTGATTGGTTGCCCCACGGTGCGTGAACCTTCGGGCCTAGCAATGTCTTCGCGCAATCAAAGGCTATCCGAGGATGGTCTGGCCATCGCAGCCGAAAAACATCGTATCATGCGTGCAGTTGTTCAGGCGCTGGAAAACGGCGAAGAATTCGAAGCTTTGGCTTCTCAGGCACAGGCCGATCTTTTGGCCGCCGGTTTCAACGAAGTGGAGTATCTGCAACTACGCTGCGCTGAAACGCTGGAGCCTATGACCCATGCCAAACGACCCGCACGACTGTTTGCGGCAGCCTTGGTCGACGGCGTGCGGCTGATCGACAATCTACCGGTGTCTCCGGTCTGATTTCCCCTCTGGCACGTTTGGTTGTGTTTGCGCTAAAGTCCTGCAAAACCAAAGCGGGAGGGGCGCAGGAATGACCTATATTCTGGCAATCGATCAGGGCACCACATCGTCTCGTGCAATCCTGTTCGACGCGCAAATGCAGCGCGTCGGCACTGCGCAGCACGAGTTTACACAGCATTTCCCACAGGAAGGCTGGGTTGAGCATGATGCCGAGGAGATATGGGACAGCGTTCTGACGGTTTGTCGTGAAGTGATGCAAACGACAGGTGTATCCGCGGCACAGATCGCTGGTATCGGGATTACCAACCAACGCGAAACCACTGTCATCTGGGATCGCGCCACTGGGGCCCCCATTCACAACGCAATCGTCTGGCAGGACCGTCGCACCGCTGAGATTTGCGAGCGTCTTCGCAAAGCGGGATGCGAGGATGACGTAACTGCCCAGACCGGTCTGCTGCTAGATCCTTATTTTTCGGGCACAAAGGTCAAATGGTTGCTGGATACCGTCCCCGGCGCACGCGACCGTGCTGCCGCCGGAGAACTGCTGTTCGGCACAATCGATACCTTCCTGATCTGGCGACTGACACAAGGGCGTGTGCACGCCACCGACGCCACCAATGCGGCCCGCACATTGCTATTCGATATTCACAAAGGGGAATGGAGTACCGAGATCTGCGACTTGCTGGACATCCCCCAAGCTTTGTTGCCCGACGTGCGCGATTGCGCCGCAGACTTCGGATCGACCTCGCTGTTTAGCGGTAATATTCCAATTCTCGGCGTGGCGGGGGATCAGCAAGCTGCCACCATCGGACAGGCCTGTTTCCAGCCGGGCATGATGAAATCCACCTATGGCACGGGCTGTTTCGCACTACTCAACACCGGTACGCAGCCAGTTGAATCGAAAAACCGGCTGCTAACGACAATTGCCTATCAGTTGGACGGGCAGAAAACCTATGCGCTTGAAGGCTCGATTTTCATTGCCGGTGCGGCGGTGCAATGGCTGCGCGATGCGTTGCAAATCATCGAAACCGCACCGCAAAGCGGTGAACTGGCCGCCAAAGCTGATCCGAACCAGCACGTTGTTCTCGTCCCTGCCTTTACTGGGCTGGGCGCGCCTTATTGGAAACCCGATTGCCGGGGCGCAATCTTTGGCCTGACTCGCAATTCAGGCCGCGCCGAAATCACGCGCGCCACGCTGGAAAGCATCGCGTTCCAGACCCGCGACCTGTGGCACGCCATGCAGGGCGATTGGGGCGCAGAGACTGACGTGATCCTGCGCGTCGACGGCGGAATGAGCGCCTCGGACTGGGCCATGCAGGGGCTTTCCGACATTCTGGGCGCCCCGGTCGACCGCCCGGTGATGCAGGAAACCACCGCGCTTGGTGCCGCATGGCTGGCGGGCATGAAAGCGGGTGTCTACCCGGATCAGGCCGGATTCGCCGAAACCTGGGATCTGGACCGGCGGTTTGAGCCTGCAAAACCCGTAGCTGACCGAGACGCGGCCTATGCACGCTGGCAACGCGCGGTTCAGGCGGCCATGGCGTTCTAACTGTGGTCCTTCATCAAGCGCTGTTTCTGCCGTGACCAGTCGCGCTTGGCCTGCGTTTCGCGCTTGTCGTGCAGCTTCTTACCTTTGGCGATGCCGATCTTCAGCTTCGCCCGACCCTTGTGATTAAAATAAAGCACCAGCGGCACCAGCGTCATGCCTTTGCGTTGGGTCGCGTTCCACAGGTTCGACAGTTCCTTGCGTGACACCAGCAGTTTACGGCGGCGGCGTTCTTCATGTTTGAAGACCTTGGCCTGCTCATAGGGCGCGATATAGCTGTTGATCAGCCATAGCTCTCCGTCATCAACCGACGCATAGCTTTCAGCAATGTTCGACCCACCGGCACGCAGGGATTTGACCTCGGACCCTTCCAGGACAATACCGCATTCGAGATCGTCTTCGATCGCATAATCGAAGCGCGCACGCCGGTTTTCGGCGATCACTTTGTAATTCGGGTCAGTGTTCTGCTTCTGCTTGGCCATGACGCGTTGATGTATGCCGCTTGCGTCCGCCTTGCAAGGCAGGGTTATGAATTGGCCGAGATTATCAGGTCAGGTCCAAATATCGTGTCAGCGTGATTGTGCAGATAAATCTTGAGCCACGGGGTAAAACGGTCGGGGTGCCGCTTCACCTCGGCCAGCAGATCGTGGTAATCGACCCAGCGGATATCCATCACTTCTTCCGGGTTAGGCTCGATTTTCAAGGCTCCACGAACATGGGCCAGAAAGACGTCGACCACCTCGTTCTCGACCATTCCGTTGCCGACATCGGCGTGATACTCCAATCGATGCCGGTATTCGGGGTAAAGTCCGGTGATGCCCAATTCTTCGCGCAGGCGCCGGACGGCACAATGCGAAGCGCTTTCGTCCCAATCCGGATGCGTACAACAGGTATTCGCCCATAGACCCGGCGTGTGGTATTTGCCCATCGCCCGGCGTTGCAGCAATATCTCGGTCCCGCGCACGGCAAACACGGACACAGCCTTGTGTCGCAGCCCCTTTTCATGCGCCTCCAGCTTGTCGACGGGTGTCAGTTCGCCCTCAACCCAAGCCGGGATCAAGATTCCCATCTGTCGTCTCCTGTTGGCGATCTCCGGTGCACATGGCCTTACCGGTTTTCCCCAAAGTGGCGCTGATTACAATGTCAATCAATCGCACGAAAGGCCGCAGGGGCTGCGGCATTTCGAAGTTCGTCTGTAAACCTGTTGGCGGAGTTACTCTCCCGAAACGCTCACGATATAGGCGTAAACGTCTTCGGCGCCCTTCTTCAGCTTGAAGGTCATTTTCGACTTGGCCGAGGTTTCCCCCAAATAGTCTTTCAAGAATGCTTTGGGGTCTTGGGCGTAGGCCACGAAAGTCTCTTCATCCCAGACCAGCCCATTTTCGCCCGCGGCCACGATGCTGTCGCCGTATCTGAAGCCTTCTTCAGTGCCGGCGGTGCGGCCTGCGATTCCGTACAGGTTCGGACCCGTCTTACCGCCCTTAACGATAACTTCACCCGCAGGGTCAGCAATCATGTGACAGGATTTGCATTTGTTGAAGGTCTTCTTACCCGCTTCGGCATCACCTTCTGCATAGACAGGAAGGGCCAGCAGACCGGCAATTACGGTGGCAAGGATACGATTCATAGCTTTTGCTCCGATATGAATTGGCTGCACCGAATGGATCGCTGGCACAGCAGAGAGTCAACGCGCAGATTGCCGCGCGACGGCACTGTGTCACAGGCGATCGGTGTCGTACTTAACCGAAGTCATGTAACTGCGACCAGCAGGGCAGCAGGTCGCCAGCGCGGGGGGAAGCCAGATAGATAGCCCGTGCAATCGCGCGCGCAAGACAGATCGAGGCCGCATGGCCGATCATCGCCATCGCCTCGGGGCCAATCGTGCGCGCGCCGGTGCTGAGACCAAATACCAGATCTCCATCGCCAGGCGTGTGCGCAGGAACAATGGCACGGGCGATGCCGTCATGGGCTGCTACCGCCAGACGCTGGCATTGCGGTTTGGTCAGCGCTGCATCAGTTGCAACTATAGCAATCGTGGTGTTTGCGCGATCTGGCGGAGCAGAATGCATCATCTGCGCCTTACGGCTGACAAGAGAGGAACCAAGACCCGAGGTCGGATCTGGCCCCAATCCACCGAACTCGCCATCGATCTCAAACTGCGCAGCCCAAAAATGCCGATCACCCGGTGTGGTTACGCTGCCAAGCGGATTGGCCGCCACCAGCGCGCCGACGGTTACGCCACCCTCAAGCTTTAACGAAGCCGAGCCTAAGCCACCCTTGTGCATCGCGGCCAATGCGCCGGTACCAGCCCCCACCGAGCCCAGTTCAAATTCTGGTGAGGCGGTCAAATACGCAGACTTCCCCAGATCGCGATAAGGATTTTCGGTCCAGTTCTTATCTCCACCATTGAGTAGATCGAACAGAATCGCGCCCGGCACGATGGGCACGACGGCCGAACCGACCTGAAATCCGCGCCCCTGAGCGCGCAATGCGTCTGAAACGCCCGAGCACGCATCCAGTCCAAAGGCCGAGCCGCCGGACAAAGCAATCGCGTCAACCCGATCAACAGTTTTGTCGACCGCCAGAAGGTCGGTCTCACGCGTGCCGGGGGCGCCGCCCATCACATGAACCGAAGCTATGAACGGGTTGTCCGCCGTCAGGACAGTTGTGCCTGATTTAAGCGTATCATCGTGCGCATTGCCAACCTTGAGGCCAGCGACATCAGTGATCAGGTTTCTGGGTCCGGGGTTCATTTTCGTCTCGCGCACTGGGCCAAAAAGCGCGCCGGGGCGCGCTGCCTCCGGCGGAGATATTTATGGCCAGATGAAGGGCGGATCAGATGCATCGGCCTCCGTCCACTTCTAGGGCTGTGCCGGTGATCATGCTGGCCTCGTCCGAGCAGAGGAAACAGGCGGCGTTTGCCATGTCTTCGGGGGTTGAGAAGCGACCAAGCGGGATCGTCGACAGGAATTTGGCGCGGATTTCCGGGGTGTCTTCACCCATGAAGGATTTCAGCAGCGGGGTTTCACCCGCCACCGGGCAGATCGCGTTAACGCGCAGGCCCGAGGGGGCAAGTTCGACGGCCATCGTCTTGGTCGCGGTGATCATCCAGCCTTTGGAGGCGTTGTACCAGTTCAGATTAGGGCGCGGCGACAGGCCTGCCGTTGAGGCCACGTTCAGGATCGTCCCCGCGCCGCGTATCTTCATCTGCGGAACAAAGGCGCGCGCGGTCAGGTAGACGGATTTCATGTTCACGGCGAAGACGCGGTCGAATTCATCGTCATCGACGTCCTCAAGTGGGGCCGGCAGGTGCGTCACGCCCGCATTATTCACCAGAATATCAAGTTTTCCGAATTCTTCCGATACCGCATGTGCCATGGCCTGAACCGATGCCGCATCCGAGACATCAACGTGCTGTGCGATGGCATTCGTGCCCTCCGCGGACGCCATGTCGGAAGCCGCTTCGCCATTGATATCTGCGATCATCACGCGGGCACCTTCGGCCAAGAATTTTTGCACAATCCCTGCGCCGAACCCGGATGCGCCGCCGGTTACGATGGCGGTTTTTCCCTCAAGCCTCATGGCTTTACCTCCCCTGCGTCTTGCACCGGCAGAGTAGCAACGTGCAGCGAAACTGCCAGATCAATCTTCGGACACTTTGCCTCGCAGGGCTTTGACATCCGCGCGGGCTTTCTTAGCAGCAAGCCTTCGCTTGACCGAACCATAAGTGGGTTTGGTCGCGATCCTGCGCTTGGGATTGACCAAAGCCCGCGTGATCAGTTCAGCCAACCGGGCGCGCGCGATGTCGCGGTTGCGGGCCTGAGACCGTGTTTCTTCACATTGAATGATGATGGCGCCGTCCTTGGTCCAGCGACGTCCGGCCAGCCGTTTCAAACGTGTCTTGACCGGATCAGGCAAGGAGGGTGAGCGCGCGGCCTCGAACCGCAGCTCAACGGCGGTGGAGACCTTGTTGACGTTCTGCCCACCCGGACCAGAGGACCGCACGAAGCTTTCGGTCATTTCCCAGTCTTGCAGGGCGATATCGTCGGTGATGCGCAACATGGATCGGACCTTACAGGGCGCAGTTGAAAACAAAAAGGGCCGCCCCGGCGGGACGGCCCTTCGAAAGTTCAGGAGGTTGGGTCGGTTAGATCAATCGACCAGCCGGAGCGAGCGCTCCGCCAAGGGCTGCCTTAACAGGCGATCCCCCCGGTTGTTCCAACACCTCTCTCCAATCTCTTTCTCGACACTGGATCACCTCCTTTTCTATCTGTTGCGGTTAACAAGGAGCGTGACACAAGTTGTGCCAATCTCAAAGAACTTTTTTACGCAGGCTGTGCAGCGGTCAGACGGGCGACGATCACCTTGAACGGAATCAGGGCGATTAGTGCCAGCGACAGTTTCACCAGCCAGTCAGCGAAGGCCAGCGTCACCCACAGCGGGGCCATCGGGCCGGACAGCATGAAGGGCACAGGCTCCCACGCCCAGTTGATCGCAGCGTCTGCATTGGCACCAAAGACGGTAACCGAGGCCGAGAACGCCAGCGTAAAGAAGATCGCGGTGTCCAGCGCTGAACCGACCAGTGTCGACACCAGCGGCGCGCGCCACCAGCGGCCACCACGCAGTGAGTTGAACACAGTGACGTCGGTCAATTGCGCGATCAGGAAGGCGGTGCCCGAAGCGACTGCGATGCGCAGCGGCACGGCGGCATAGGTGAAGCCGTCACCCTGCAGCATGATCTGGCTGCCGATCAGCGAGCAGATGATACCGGTGACAAATCCGGCGAATACGACCTTGCGGGCCGGACCCACGCCGTAGACGCGGTTCATGATGTCGGTGACCAGAAAGGCCAACGGATAGGTGAAGGCACCCCAGGTCAACAGGCCGTCAAGGATCAGGAACTGGACCAGGATGTTTGAGGCCACGACGATCGAGGCCATGGCAAGGATGCCGGGAATAAAGCTGCGTTGCATTTTCAGATGCCCGTTTTGACAAGGTAGCGGCGACTTGGCCCCAGGCTCATCCCGAGGCAGGCCGTGCGTTTAGACCTTTGTCTGCCGCCTGTCAATCAGGCAGCAAGTATTCGACCAATTCAGTGCGTTGCAGAAAGAAGAAGTTGTCGTCGGAAATCATCGTTGCGCGCAGCCGCCCCTGCACATCGCGCCAGACAGAAAGGCCCTCGAGATTGTCATGCGTCCCGGTGCTGGTTTCGAACAGAATCTCTTGTGACACGGGTGCATCATCTGCGATCACCCAGCGCCGCAGTCGCGAGCGGAAGCCGAAAAATGACACCGCGCGCTCTAACACATACAAACGCCCATCGGGTCCAAAATCTGCCGCAACCGGCAGGAACCTTCCACTCGGCGGCAAAACAAACGGCCTTGTCCAGTGGTGGCCATCCCACCGATAGACGAGGATTTTACCGTCTGCGGTGCGGGATTTCTCGGTCAGGGTGTAAAGCCTGCCCCGATCATCGATCGCCAATGCTTCGAACGAGCCATTGCGCTCTAAATCATGAAAAGCCTCCGGGCGGGGCAATACCTTGGCTTTGGCCCCCGGTGTGGAATAATGGACCACTCGGTGCACACCTTCGAACGAGATATATAGGCTCCCATCCGGAGCGACAGCGATCCCTTCGGAATCCCCTGCCCGACCGCTCAGGCTGCGCCCTTTGCTCGAGAAGATGGGTCCGTATCTCAGTATCTGGATATTCCTGATTTGGTCTCCATCCCGGTTGATCCGCGCGGTCACAAGCCTCGACCGGTCGCCGAGCACGATCATTTGCCGGCCGTTTTCCGACAAATGAAGGGCCGAGAACCCGCCAAACCAACCGGCACTGTTGTACCAGTCAAATCGGGCTAGAAGCGTTGCCGGGCTGGTACCAACTGCCGAAACGGCACTGGCCAACAGCGTTGCAACAGTCAGTTGGATTGCAAGACTGCGGCGCATTGCTGGGGAAGGTCCGCCATTCGATATTCACGACGTTTCTTGGGCGGCGGCGCATTTGGATCAGGTGGCGGTGGGTTCAGAATATTGCGCACCCATTGCTGCGCCTCGGCGCAACCATCACCCTTGGGTGGCGGGTCCTGATTTACACAGCCTTTCGATCCTTTCGGGCATTTCAGCCGCACGTGGAAATGATAGTGATGTCCCCACCATGGCCGGATCTTGCGCAGATAGGCTTTGTTGCCCTTCTCGTCATTGCACATCTGCACCTTTGCACCCGGGAATACGAAGATCCGGGCAACGCGCTTGTCCTTAGCGGCTTCGCGCAATACCGCATGGTGCTGCTTGGTCCAGTTGCCGTTTACATACGCGCCGTTCGCGCGGCGCAAGGATATAGACGAGATATTCTCGCGTGCTTTGCGGCTTAGGCGCATGTTATCGCCCGGCAGCATCCAGATATCGATATCCAAACCCAACTGATGCGAACGATGGCCCGAGGTCATCGGCCCCCCCCGCGGTTGGCTGATATCCCCGATATAGAGACCATTCCACCCCGGTTGTTTCGCGGCAAACCGGCTGAGATCCTGCACATAGTCGATCGCCTGAGGATGCCCCCAATTGCGATTGCGCGACAGGCGCATGGCTTGCCAAGTTGGCCCGGTTTCAGGGAGTTGCACCGACCCGGCGGCGCACCCGCGCGAATAACTGCCGAATGCGGCGGACTTTTGCTGCGACCCCACCTTCTGGGCTCCAAACAACTGTTTGGCCAAGGGCTGTGCCGTGGCCACGCCTGCCAGTACTATTGCGGCCAGAACGGCCAAAAAACGTAGTAAAATCATCTGCTCTGATCCCCTTCCGGTTTCACCCAGCGCATCAGGACTAGGCCCAGAATAAACAACAGAATGATCGGTGACACCCCCAGTCTTGCACTACCGGTTGCTACTGTTGCTATTCCGATCAATAGCGGCGCTGCAAAGGCGGTCGCCCGACCCGAAAGCCCGTACAGCCCAAAACTCTCGACCGGGGTGGCGGGATCAGTATGGCGTACCATCATTGAACGGCTGGCGGATTGCAGAATACCTCCCATGCCGCCGATCAGAACTCCGCACCCGAAGAACGCCATGTCCGGCAGACCCGAGCCTAAGGGCAATGAAATTCCGTAGATCTGTGTTCGATCCATCAATACAACCGTTACGCAGACAAAGATCAGAACCCAAATCGCAACCAATATCACCGGTTTAGGGCCGTATTTACGATCCATCTTGCCTCCGATCCAGGCAAAGATGGCCGAGGCCAGAACGCTGACAATTCCGAACACGCCGATCTTGATCAAATCCCATTCAAGCACCAGCCGTGCATAGACGCCTCCGAAACTGTATAGCCCGTTCAACGCGTCGCGATAGAACATAGAAGACCCCAGATAGGTCGCCAGACTGACCCGGTGACGCAGCGCCGCCACGGACTTGCCCAGCAAGCGCAGCGCCTCACCCACGCTACCCTGTTTGTTGGTCTCAGGATCATCCCGAACCCACAGGAAATACGGCACCATGAACAACACGAACCATCCCGCGGTGAAGGGGCCGACAAACCGCGTCCCTTCACGCGTTGCCGCATCCAGCCCGAACAACGGATTCATACCAATCAAGGTCTTGCCGTTGGGCTGTTCAACAAACAGCGCCAGCATGATGGCCAGCGACAACAGGCCTCCGAAATAGCCGAAGGCGAAGCCCGAACCTGAAATCTCGCCCACTTCTCTATCGTCACCCAGATCGGGCAGCTGAGAGTTGATGAAGATCAGTGCATATTCTGCGCCCACAAAGCCCAGACCAAAAGCCGACAGCATCAACCACATGTTCGAGCCATCGGGCATCGTGTACCACAACGCGGCAGACCCCACCGCGTACATCACCGAAAACCCGAGAATCCACGGGATGCGTCGACCCGAAACATCCGCCATCGCGCCCAACAGGGGCGCTCCGAACGCGATGATCAGCCCAGTTATGGTCAGGCAATTCGCCCAGACGGTCTGCGCCTGCGCCGCCGCTGCATCGGTGTCTAATCCGGTATTCGCATAGTATTGAGCCGCCACCCCGGCGAAATAGGGGCCAAAGACAAAGGTCACTAGCAATGTATGGAACGGCTGGCTGGCCCAGTCGAAAAACCACCAGCCCCAGATGCGCTTACGCTTGGAAATATCAGCCATCTCTGCCCCATATTATTATTGTTGCGATCATAAGACGGGGCTTTGGGTCAATTCGCAAGCGTTCTGTTGGGGCGCACTTGCTCTTTGCGGCTGTGACGCTTAGGTCTCAGGACAATTGACGAACGGAGTGCCCATGCTGTCGCTGATCCAAATCCTTCTGCTGATCCTGGACATTGTCTGGTTCATCATCCTTGCCCATGTGATCATGAGCTGGCTGATCAACTTCCAGGTGCTGAACCTGCACCAGCAACTGGTGGCGCAAATATGGTACGGACTGAACCGTTTGTTAGAGCCGATCTACGGCCCCATTCGCCGCATTCTGCCCGCCATGGGCGGTCTGGATCTGACCCCTCTGGTGGTGCTGATCGGGGTCTATGCGTTGCGGATCATCCTGATCAACAACGCGGTCTATTTCTACTGACCTCTTGTTCACCGAATCTTAGTATGTGATGGTCCTGTCTTAAGAGCAGATAAACCATAAAACAGGACCCTCCGTCGCATGTTCGACTCCGCACCCTTGTTGCGAGACGTTTTCGGATTCGACGACTTCCGCCCCGGTCAGGAAGAGATCGTCGACGCCGTGACCGCAGGTGAAAACGTGCTGGCGATCATGCCCACTGGTGGGGGCAAGTCCTTATGTTTTCAGTTACCTGCGTTGCTGCGAGACGGCGTGACTGTTGTGATCTCTCCGCTGATCGCCTTGATGCGCGATCAGGTGCGTGGGCTGCAGGAAGCCGGTGTCGAGGCGGGCGCGCTCACCTCGGGCAACACCCCCGAAGAAACTGATGCGGTATGGGACGCATTAGAGGCTGGGCGGCTCAAGCTTCTGTATATGGCGCCCGAGCGTCTGGCCGCCGGGTCGGCGCTGGGGATGCTGCGTAGGATTAACGTCAATCTGATCGCGGTGGATGAAGCCCATTGTGTCAGCCAATGGGGCCACGATTTCCGCCCTGACTATCTGCGGATCGGAGAGCTGCGGCGCGCTTTGAATGTTCCCCTCGCCGCGTTCACCGCGACAGCGGATGCGGAAACGCAGGACGAGATCGTCGAAAAACTGTTCGACGGTGTCGCGCCGCGCAAATTCCTGCGGGGGTTCGACAGGCCCAATATCCATCTGGCTTTTGCCGCCAAGGATGGACCGCGCAAACAGATCCTCGATTTCGCTGCCGCGCGCAAAACCCAATCCGGCATCGTCTATTGCGGGACCCGCAACAAGACCGAGGTGCTGGCGCAAGCCCTGCGCGCCGAAGGTCACACGGCCTGCCACTATCACGGCGGGATGGAGGCCGAGGATCGCCGCATCGTGGAAGCTCGCTTTGCGCGCGAGGACGGGCTGATTGTCGTCGCTACGGTCGCCTTTGGCATGGGTATCGACAAGCCGGACATCCGCTGGGTCGCCCATGCGGATTTGCCGAAATCGATCGAGGCCTATTATCAAGAAATCGGTCGTGCCGGACGCGATGGTGGACCAGCCGAGACCCTGACCTTGTTCGGGCCTGACGATATACGACTACGACGCTCACAGATCGACGAAGGGCTGGCCCCACCTGAACGGCGCATGGCGGATCATGCGCGTCTTAACGCGCTGCTGGGATTGGCCGAAGCACTGAAATGCCGCCGCCAGACCTTGCTGGGGTATTTTGGGGAACAGGCTGAATCCTGCGGCAAGTGCGATCTCTGCGACAACCCGCCAGAAATCTTCGACGGCACAACGCCCGTCCGTATGGCTCTGTCCGCGATTTTACGCACCGAGGAATGGTTCGGGGCAGGTCATCTGATCGACATTCTGCTTGCCAACGAGACCGATAAAATTCGCGCACGGCGACACGACAATCTGTCCACCTACGGCATCGGCAAGGACTGGTCGCGCCCGCAATGGCAAGCGATCTTCCGGCAGATGATGGGCCATGATTTGGTGCGCCCCGACCCTGAACGCCACGGCGCGCTGCGTATGACAGAAGCCGCCAAACCCATCCTGAAAGGTGAAGCGCTGATCGATCTGCGCAAGGATACCATCCGCAAAGCCACCCGACGACCCGCTGTCAAAGCGATGGTGTCCGAGGAAGACGCGCCGCTGCTCTCGGCGCTCAAGGCCAAGCGGCGCGCACTGGCCGAGGCCGCTCGGGTCCCGGCTTATGTCATTTTTCCTGATCGCACCCTAATCGAGATGGCAGAAACCCGACCTGCAAATCTGGATGACATGGCGCGGATCAGCGGTATCGGGTCAAAGAAACTGGAACGCTATGGTTCCACTTTCCTTGAGGTGCTGACCGGCGCGGTAGAAGAGCTGCACCCCGCAAGGCGCAAACTTGCCGGCCGCAATCAGGGCGACATTTACGATCAGTTGCTTGAGGTTCAATCGCAATTGTCGCGTGGCCCCGACGGGATCGACAAACCACTAAGCTGTACGGCTTCGCAACTGGCGAAAGTGGCGCAACTGCACCCGGATGATCCACGAGCGATGGAGCAGGTTCTGGGTGACCGTCGTCACGAAAGGTTTGGCGCGGCGTTTCTGGACGT
Source organism: Ruegeria sp. B11 (assembly GCF_056539785.1). NCBI lineage: Bacteria > Pseudomonadati > Pseudomonadota > Alphaproteobacteria > Rhodobacterales > Roseobacteraceae > Ruegeria > Ruegeria sp. B11. The sequence continues at coordinate 833,021 of NZ_JBQFVO010000002.1, forward strand.
GCTGCGACAGGCGGGCTAGAAACGCCTGAACAGGCGAGAAACGAGGGCGGATATGCTGGTAGTGATTTCCCCGGCCAAGCGGCTGGATTGGGCAGAACGAAACGTCGAAGTAACCCAACCCGATTTTCAGGATGACGCGATCCGCTTGTCGAAGACCGCACGCAATCTGACATTGGGCGATCTGAAAAAACTGATGGACCTGAGCGACGACTTGGCCCGCCTGAACCGCGACCGGTATCGTATGTTCTCGGACGCGCCCGATGCGGAGACGACACGCCCTGCCGCATTGGCTTTTGCCGGCGATACCTATCAAGGGCTTGAAGCCGCATCGCTGGATGCCGACGAAATGGCCTGGGCACAGGATCACCTGCGCATTCTGTCCGGGCTTTATGGCGTATTGCGCCCGCTGGATGCCATACAGGCCTACCGGCTTGAGATGGGTAGTAAACTGAAAACCAGACGCGGAAAAAACCTGTACGAATATTGGCGCGATCAGCTAAGCAAGGTGCTGAACGCGCAGGCCGCCGAAACTGACAGCAAGGTTCTGGTGAACTGCGCCAGTCAGGAATACTTCGGCGCGGTCGACCTGAAGGCACTGAAGCTGCCCGTTGTGACCCCGGTCTTCATGGAGGACAAGGGCGGCACCCCCAAGATCGTCAGCTTCTTCGCCAAGAAAGCGCGCGGTGCGATGGCACGCTACATCATCCAGCACCGCCTGACCGATCCCATTGGCCTGTTGGATTTCGACAGCGGTGGTTATGAATACAGGGCAGATCTGTCTGACGACTACAAACCTGTGTTTGTTCGCCCCTATCAGGCCTGATCGAGCAGTGAAGGGTCGTAGGCTACAAGCTCAACGGTGTTCCCTTCGGGGTCTTGGGTGAAGATACCGCGCCAGCCGATCCAGCCGAAATGCTCGACCCGATAAGGCTGGTCGATCTGGTCGTACCAGCGCATGACAGCATCCTGTTCGACAAAGGGCAGCGACAGCGCGATATGGTGCAGGGCCGAGGCACCCCCTGTTACTGGCACTGCCGCGCCAGTCTGGCCCGATCCACGCTCAGAGCCAACAGACTGGTGAAACAGGGCCAGCACCTGTGTATGTCCACCAAACCCTTCGGCAATCCGAAAAAAGGTGATGGCGCTGTTATGGTCGCCTTGCAATCGCTGCAACCCGATCGCCTTCTCATAGAAATACACCATTGCCGCCATATCGGTGCAGCGAATTGCAATCTCACCCAATCCCCGGGGGCGAAAACCGCGCTCATCTGACATAAATCGATCCTATTCCGTACTTTCACCTTCTGCACCGACCAATTGGGCATCGGCTGGACGATGTTCCAGTATCATCTTGTGGATCAGTTTCTTGTGCAACGGTTTGGTCAGATAATGATCAAGCCCGGCTGCCAGTATGCCCTGATCATCCCCTGTCATGGCATGGGCCGTCAGGGCCACTATGGGAACATGTCGATCCGTTCCGATCTCGCGCCGCCGGATTTCACCCGTCGCCTCTTTCCCATCCATCTTGGGCATCGAGATATCCATGAAAATCAGGTCCGGGTCGAAACTGGCGAAGGTTTCGATCGCCTCCAACCCATTGGAGACGAATCTCAAATCGATATTCAGATCTTTGGTCATCTTTTGAAGGATCAGTTGATTGGTTCGATTGTCCTCGGCTGCCAGAACCCGCATCAGCCTCTGATTCTGCGGAACTTGCGCATGAGTCTCGGGATCAGCGACGCAGTCGTCACTGCGATCCGACTTGAATACAGGAGCACCCAGCGCCATCAGCCGTGAATACAGCTCGGCGCGAGGAATGGGCTTTTGCAATACGCCGTCAATCAGGCGATGGGCCGGGTCGGCATGAATCACACCCGGATTGGCCGACATCACCACAATTGGCAGACCACCCCATCCTTTGTCGCGCAGTGTTGTGGCGAGTTCCAGACCGTCCATGTCCGGCAGATCGTGATCGCACAGCACCAGATCAATAGTTTTGTCCATTGCAGAAAGCGCTTCAGCCCCTGTTGAACAGGTGAGCGCCTGAGACCCAAGGCGACTCAGTTGCTTGGTCAAAATGGCGCGGTTGACGGCCATATCCTCGACCACCAGAACACGGCCCAACTGCCCCGCCAGATCAGGCGGAACGGGCTGCGGACCCTCAGCCGTGGGCAGTGTGATACGGAACCCAAAGCAAGATCCTTTGCCCGCGTCACTTTCGACCCAGACGGCACCGCCCATCATCGAGATCAGCCGCTTGGTGATTGCCAGCCCCAAACCCGTGCCTTCGAATTGGCGGTTCTGGGCATCCTCAACCTGATTGAATTCACCAAAGATGTGCGGGACCTTGTCGGCTTTGATTCCGATACCCGTATCCTCGATGGCCACGTGGATGTCGCAGGTTTCAGTTGTCGCGTCAGGAACACCGGTCACCCGGATAAGGACATGGCCCTGCGCGGTAAACTTCACTGCATTGCCGACAAGGTTGGTCAGAATCTGCCGAATCCGCCCCGGATCACCCACATAAAGCGTCGGCAGGAACAGGTCATAGTCCACCAGCAAGGTCAGGCCCTTGTCGCGTACGCTGGGTTGCAACAGCATCGCGACCTCAAGGATACAGCGCTCCAAATCGAACTGTTCGGGGTGCAGCGTCAACTTGTCGGCCTCGATCTTGGAATAGTCGAGAACATCGTTGATGATGACCAGCAAAGCCTCGCCCGAATTGCGAATTGTGCTTACATAGAGCCTTTGTTCTTCGTTCATCGGGGTTTCGGTCAGCAGTTCGGTCATACCGACGATCCCGTTCATCGGCGTGCGAATCTCATGGCTCATATTGGCCAGAAAGGCGGATTTGGCGCGGTTTGCGGCCTCGGCCCGTTCACGTGCAGCGTTTAGCTCGGCCTCATGCCGGACCGAGGCTGTGATGTTCAACGCCAGGCTCAGCACGTCACCGCCGTGGCCCCGCTGATCAATCAGCCGGATATACTGGCCGTTCCACAACTGGATCACCTCGGGTTCGGGGTGCGGTTGCGCCCAGCGTGCAAGCATACGCGCCTGCCAGTCCGCGATATTCTCCGCGCCGATGTCCACGATACCTTCATGGGTCAGAATTTCGAGAATACGCGTGTAGCTGATCCCCGGCGCGACCTCTTCCAGCCCATCGAAAACGCTTAGGTAAGCGGCGTTGGCACCGATCAGTGTGTTGTTGCCGTCGAAAAAGGCAAACCCGTCAGGGATGGTCTGGATCGAATGCCACAGGCGGCGTTCAGCCTCTTCGATCTTGGCATTGGCCACGGTCAGATCGGATTTGACCTTTTCGTTTTCATCGCGAACCGTCGCAACCTCGGCCTGAGTCTCATCGATCTGACGTGTCAATGCGATAGCATGACGTCCCAATTTGCGGTTGGCAGCAGACAACTCGGCCTGTTTCAGATGCAACAACCGCTCGGCCGCCAGTCGTGCGCGCCGTTCCTGCGCCAGTTTCTCAGCAAGACTCATGTAAAGTTTTCCCGCGATAATCTGCTCAGAGCATCGCGGTAGAGCATGAAAAAGTGCTTAAGCAGCGTTAGCGACGTCCCTCACGCAACCAACCGGCCAAGAGGAACCCACCGGCCAGCAACAGCACCAGCCAGGGTGGAAGCAACCCGGCCTGTGTAACATCGCGAGTTTCATAGGCGTCGCGCGGGGTCAGACCGATCCAGCCCCGACCTGCTGCCGGTCGGCCCGCACGGACATTCCGGATTGTGGGCAGACCCTCTTCCAACCGGATCGTTCCCCCGCGCAGGCTGGCCAGAACGGGGCTTAGAATCTCATCGGTCGCGATCGTGCGCTCGAATTCCTTTGGTGCAGCAGGACCAAGACCGATCACGGCAGAATGCGCACCCTCTTCCAGACGGTACAGGCCAATTTCAGGGCCGAAGTACTGCGCCTCGAACCGACCGGGCGAGACTTCGTTTAGCGTAATCTCCAAGGTGTCACCATTGGGGAGGGTGACCGTGACTGGGCCAACCTCATCCTCCAGCGTTTGACGGATAATACGCATGGACTGGCCGTTCGCTTCGGCCCACAGCGCCTCTTCCTCAAGCTCGGGTTCTTTCATCATCCAATGCGCCAGCCTGCGGAGTAGTTCCAGCTGCGGGCCACCACCCTCAAAGCCGCGGCTCCATAGCCAGGCGTGGTCTGATGCCATCAGCGCCACACGGCCTTCACCCACGCGATCCAACAGCAGCAACGGACGATCATCCACGCCGGTCATGAGCATATTGCCGGACAGCTGGCTGACATCGATCTGGCGCAGCCAAGCGCCCCAAGTCTCAGCATCGCCCAGATCAGCGGTAACCGGATGACGCTGGCCCAGATCGGTGACCATGGGCACGTACCGTTCCTCGTAAACCCGCGCACTGGGTTTTGCGGGCAGGACCGGCCCAAGCGGGGATCGGTACAGGCTGTCAGCCGTGGCAAAATCAGGGCCAGCAGCGACCAGCACCGCGCCACCATTGACGATATAGTCGCCAACATTATCCAGATAGATCGCAGGCAGGATGCCGCGCCGTTTGTAGCGGTCAAAGATGATCAGGTCGAAATCATTGATCTTCTCCAGAAACAACTCTCGCGTTGGGAAGGCAATCAGTGAGAGCTCATCCACCGGTACGCCATCCTGTTTTTCCGGCGGCCGGAGGATGGTGAAATGGACCAAATCAACCGAGCTGTCAGATTTCAGCAGGTTGCGCCAAGTACGCCCGCCCGGATGCGGCTCGCCCGATACCAGCAGAACACGCAGGCGATCCCGCACACCGTTCATCTGGATCAGAGCCGTGTTGTTGCGGTCGGTCAGTTCGCCCTCGGCCTGCGGGACCGTGAACTGGATGACGTTCCGACCACCATGCGGCAGCGTGATCGGGAGCTCGACGTCCAGACCGATTGGAATGGTGAACTGCTCGGGTTCACCTCCATCGACGGATATCTCAAGCGGAGCGTTAGTAACTCCAGGAGGCGCAGCGCCAGTATCTTCGACGCGCAGGGTCAGGGTCACGGGTTCACCGATAATGGCGAAGGCTGGGGCGTTACGCACGATCAGGCGCCGATCCCAATCGCCTTCCCGCCCGGTCTGCAACAGATGCATTGGAGCAGGCAGGTCGGGTGCCAGGTCTGCATCATGAACGATGCCGTCTGACACCACGATAATGCCCGCAATCCGCGCACGGGGTTCTTCGGCCAGCGCCGCGTTCAGCGCAGCCATGACCTGCGTGCCCTCGTCACCATCGCCGTCACCAACCTGGATGCGGCGCAGCTCGGTATTGTCTCGAGCTTCGATCTCGGTCGCGAGGTCGTTGGCAGCCTGAGCAGTCTGTTCGGCACGATCCGATAGGGTTTGACTGGCGCTTTCATCTTCAATCATCAACACGATGTCGGTAAGCGGCGCGCGATCTTCGACCTGATAAACAGGACCGCTAAGCGCCCCGAGGATGACCAAGGCCGCCAAGCCGCGCAGGGCCCAGCCCGACAGACCGCGCCAAAGCGCCAGAACCACACCTGACATGGCAATCAATGCCACGGCTGCCAGAAACGGCCACGGGATTAGCGGGTCAAATATGACGGTTCCGGTCATTGTCCCAACCTGTCCAAAAGCGCGGGCACGTGAACCTGATCGGATTTGTAATTCCCGGTCAGCACATGCATTACCAGATTAACCCCAAACCGATTGGCCAACTCGCGCTGTCGTTCTCCGGCATAACCGCGACCCACGGGCAACAGGGACTGACCGTTGCGATCCACCGCCCAGGCCCCGGCCCAGTCATTACCGCCGATCACCACCGGGGTCACGTTATCGTTGAGGTTTCGGAAGGGCATTCCTTCGATCTGCTCGGCATCGGGTGGCGCGGCTTCGACCCAGACCTCGGTGCCAGAATATCGTCCGGGAAAATCCTGCAACAGGTAGAAGGCGCGAGTCAGCACGTGGTCACGCGGAACAGGCTCTAACGAGGGGATATTCAGCGGTGCCGCCAGCTGTTGTAGCTTGCGCCCATTGGGACTGGAGGCCCCGAAACCGGCGATATCGGCATCGCGCGTGTCAAACAGGATCATCCCACCCGACCGCAGATAGGCGTTGAGCTTTGCATAAGCTTCAATCGAGGGCTGCGGCTGGTCCGGAGTAACAGGCCAATAGAGCAGCGGAAAGAATGCAAGCTCATCACGTTCAAGGTCGATGCCAATCGGGTCGGCGGGTTCGACCGAAGTGCGAAAATGCAGCGTCTGCACCAACCCGCGCAGCCCGGCCAGCGCGATATCGTCGACCTGAGCATTCCCGGTAAGTACATGGGCCAGCACAAGCTCATGCGTCGCGTTCAATGCAAAATCGGTGTCTTCAGGGGTCTGTGCCCGCACCTCGGGGGCAAGGAACAGGGCAGCAAGCGCAAATGCAACAGGGGTTGCCTTGGCCAAGCGCCCCGACAACGCCAAAGAGGCAATCACATCGATTGTCAGCAACAACAATGCAAGGCCAAGCAACAGCCCTTCCAACGGAGTCTCATTGCTGATCTCCTGACCCCGGATTGGGACGTCAGACGGCCAGATCACCGGGGATAGTACAGCATCCTCGGCAAGAACATTCCGCGCCAGTTTCTGCTTGCCGTTTTCATAAAGCCCCGGGCGCAGGTCCGGCCCGATTTGCCCAGAAACCAGTTCGTCTCCATCGACACCGGGCAGCGTTCCTGCGTCAGTCAAAACACCGAAGCCATCCATTATTTGAATCGGCTCCCATACGGTGCCCTGCATCTGAGCCTCTTGACGCGATTTGGCAGCAGAGGCAACGGCAAGCCGGTCGAGCATTTCGACAAACAGCCCGGACAGCGGCAGGCTGGACCATTCCGCATCAGCCGTGACATGGAACAGAACCACCTGCCCCAGCCCCAGCGGTTTTCGGGTCACCAATGGTGTGCCATCCGACAGTGACGCAATGACCCGATCCGCCAAATTAGGATCTGGTTGTGCCATGACCTGAGTGGTCACAGAGACGTCCGCAGGAATCTCCAACCCATAGAACGGCGAGTTTTCAGTGAACGGAGCAAGCCCCTTCGCTTCACCCCAGCTCATGGCGCCGCCGACCGAGCGGCCACCGCTACGAAGTCGAACCGGCAACAGTGCATCCTCAGTATCGCGCCCCAGATCGCTGGCGGCCATGCGTGGGCCGGCAAAGCGCAGCAGTAGGCCGCCCTGTTCAACCCATTCGACGACTTCAGCCTGTTCCGACTCGGACAGCTTGGCCACATCCGCCAATACGATCACATCCGGGTTCGCGGGGAGAACCTCGGCCAGGCCGCCTTCGACAAAATCAGCAGTCGGAATCAGCACCTGTGTCAGGTAGTGAAGCGGCGACAGTAACTCTAACCCTTCGCGGTTCAGGGTGCCTGCGATCAACGCCACTTCGCGTCGACGCAGGCTGTCATCTGTCAGTGTAATGGCACCGGCAGAGCGCTGGCCTTGAATCTCGAACCGTGTAATGCGTGCGCGCAGTTCCGATGGAAGCGCAAGATCAATTTCCGCCTGCGTAGAGCCGTTTTCGAACTCAAGATTGGTCGATTGCAGCACCCGCATTGCTCCTGCCGGGTCGCGCCCTTGCGCCAGAACGGTGACTCTTTCCTCTGGTCCTGGATTAGCGCGCTGTACGCTTAGTCGGATTGCGCCGTCCTGATAGGTGGCGGGCAAGATCGCGGTGACAGGTGCAGAGGATTGGTAGACAATCACGTCCCCACGCGCCTGCAGGGCAGAAGTCAAACGATCATGGCCGACATAGGACAGACGGTCGCTGAACCAATGGGTGTCGAAGCCACCTTCGACCTGTCCCAACGCGATCAGAGTTTGGTCAATCTGCGCTTCGGTTGGCTGCCACGGCATCGGTGTAAGGCCCGGCAGACGCCCACGCCACGCCTCGGCGGCCTGAAACACAGGTGCCTCAGGCTCAGTCAGACGCAAGATCGACACAGGACGACCCGCCCGCCCGGCTTCCGTCAATTGCGCATCAATCTGATCAAGTGTCGAGGACCAACGTGTCGCGCCCCCCCAGCTTGCATCCAGCACCAGCAGAAGCGGCCCGGATCCGGTCTCATCGCGTGAGGGGTTCAGCACCGGCCCTGCCAGCCCGATGATGATCGCTGCGGCTGCCAGCATCCGCAGTAGCAGCAACCACCATGGTGTACGGTCCGAAACGCTTTCATCATCCTTCAATCCCAGCAGCAAGGTGACCGCCGGGAAAAGACGTCGGATCGGTGCAGGTGGGACGGCACGCAGAATCAACCACAAAATCGGAAGGGTCAGAAGACCCAGCAGCACCCAAGGCGCGGTAAATCCGATTCCTGCAAGAACCGTCATTGCGCACCCCCATCTAAGGCGCGATAAAGCCACAACAGAGCCGATTGAGCGCTGTCATCGGTGTGATGGAGCCCCATCTGCCAGCCAGTCGCGCGGCACAGGTGGGTCAGCGCATCCTTGCGCGCCGCTAAGCGATCCAGATAACGATCGCGCAAATCAGCGGCCTTCAAGGTTTCATGTCGAGCGGTGCCACCAACACTTTCAAAAATGGTACGTCCCGAATAGGGAAAGGACTCCTCGCTGGGGTCCAGAACCTGCAGCAACACGCCGCGCACGCCCCGGTCAGCGGCTTTGGTAAGGGCCAGCTCGACCTCGTCCAGCGGCCCAAGAAAATCCGAGATAAACACCGCACGCGCATGCGGGATCATGGCGCGGTGTTCGGGTGGCGCGTAATCGGTTTGCGCATCTTCAGACCAGGCTTGGGCCAGCCGAATGATCTGAGCATTCCCCCTGCGCGGGGGCAGCGTCGTGCCAGTCAGACCAACGCGCTCGCCACCACGCACAAGCAGGATAGCGGACGACAGCCCCAGCAGGCGCGCACGATCGGCCTTGGTCGGCAAGTTCTTGTCCGAAGCAAACCGCATCGACGCGCCCTGATCGACCCAAAGCATGATCGACTGTGCAATCTGCCATTCGCGCTCACGTACAAACTGCTGATCACCACGGGCCGAACGGCGATGGTCGATCAACCGGCGACTGTCGCCAATCTGCGCAGGGCGGTACTGCCAGAAATCATCCCCCAGACCCGAGCGTCTCCGCCCGTGATCGCCCAATAAAACGGTTCCGGCCAGATGCTCGGCCCGCGCCAATAACGGCGGCAACCGGGACGCTTCGGCCTCGGAGCGTTCGCGTAGGGTCTGGGCGGCGCTCACGCCGCGGCCTCAGTTCGGACCAGCCCAGTAGCGGTGGACTCAATCAGGTCAGAGAGGCTGTCACCACGTGCCCGCGCCGCGAAGTTCAACGCCATACGGTGGCTGAGAACCGGACGCGCCATGGTCAGAACATCCTCGGCATTGGGGGCCAAACGGCCTTCCAGCATCGCATTTGCGCGCACGGTCATCATCAGAGCCTGCGCAGCGCGCGGTCCGGGACCCCAGGCAACAGTTTCCTTCACCCGCTCTGACACACCTGCCTCATCCGGGCGGAAGGCGCGGACCAGATCGAGGATCAGTTCGACAACCGACTCTCCTACAGGCATCCGGCGCAACAGAACCTGTGCGGCCAGCAATTCTTCTTTGGTGAAAATCTGATGCGCCTCGGCTTCCTCAACACCCGTGGTAGCCAGCAGAATATCACGCTCGGTCTGGCGATCCGGATATTCCACGTCGACCTGCACTAGAAACCGGTCCAGTTGAGCTTCGGGCAATGGATAGGTCCCTTCCTGCTCAATCGGGTTCTGCGTTGCCAGCACATGGAACGGTACGCCCAATTCGCGGTCTTCGCCCGCGACTGTCACCGTACGCTCTTGCATCGCCTGCAACAGCGCCGATTGGGTCCGGGGACTGGCACGGTTGATCTCGTCCGCCATCAGCAACTCACAGAAAATCGGGCCGGAGATGAACCGGAAATGGCGGCTGCCATCTTCGGCAGTATCCAGCACTTCCGAGCCCAGAATATCAGCAGGCATCAGGTCCGGCGTGAACTGGATGCGGTTGCCATGCAGGCCCATCACGGTCGAAAGCGTCTCGACCAACCGCGTCTTGCCCAGCCCCGGCAGACCGATCAGCAGCGCGTGACCGCCGCACAAAAGCGCGGTCAGGGTCAGGTCCACGACCTTCTCCTGCCCGATAAAGCGGCGGGTGATCGAGGATTTGGCCTCTTGCAGCTTGTTTTCCAGCGCTTCGATCTCGGACACGAGGTCGGCAGGTTCGGACATGAGGTTCCCTTCCGTGGACTGTTATGATTGAAGTGTATCGCGCTGAGAGGAAATGGCAAAAGCAATGAGCGGACAAAAACCCGTGACCCCTTCACCAGACGGTCTGGCGGCTTCGGTCAAAGCGGCCAAAACGCGGGGTTTGCCGCCCGTTCACCTATGGAATCCTCCGTTTTGTGGCGATCTGGACATTCGGATCGCCAAAGATGGCACTTGGAGTTATCTAGGGTCACCGATCAACAGGGTCGAGCTTGTTAAGCTATTTTCCTCAATTCTTAAGAAAGAAGAGGGTGGGTACTTTCTCGTCACTCCCGCTGAAAAGGTGGGAATCACCGTCGAGGATGCGCCGTTTGTTGCCGTTGATTTTGAGCATGAGGGACAAGGCGAAGCCCAACGTCTGACTTTTACGACGCAAGTGGGCGATACAGCCATCGCCGGGCCCGATCACCCGATTCGCATTGTCCTAAATACGGAAACTGATGAGCCCTCACCCTACATATTGGTGCGCGCGAATCTTGAGGCGCGTATTGATCGCAAGAGCTTTTACCGGTTGGTCGAGATCGCCAGACATCACGACGGTTGGTTTGGCGTCTGGTCGGACGGCCAGTTTTTCCCACTGATCGCATCTGATGTGCTAGAGGATTGAACCGGTCGCGGTTTGCGGTCCTGCGCCAGCACGACCGCAAGCGCCACCAGCGACGCGCCCAGCGCGCGGGTCCAGTTCCAGTCCTCGCCCAGCGCCATCATGATCACCATCACATAAAATGGCGCGATATTGATGTGGAATGACGCCAGGGCGACCCCTAGTTTTCCCACTGATGCTATGAAGAAAAATTGGCTCAGGCCCAGTGAGAACAGTGCGTAGAACACCAACATACCCATCTGCGCCACATCTACGGGGCGTGTAGGCAAGACCTCTAGCCCCAGCAATCCGGCTAACGGCACCAGAATGGCTGCGGTCGACAATCCTCCGACCAATGTAATGGTGCTACGGCCCAACTGGCTAAGCTCGGGGAAGTCGCGCGCAGTGGCCATGCTGGCCCAACAGAACAGCGCGGTAGACACCACTGCGCACATCGCGCCCAGTCCTAATTGTGCCGGTGCCACCGCGCTGGTGGCAATCAGGCCGCCAATGATTGAAATCACCAATCCCAGCGCAAAGCTCCAGCGCAATCGCCGCGTTCCCGCCACAAGCTCCATGATCGTAGCGATCAAAGGCGCACACGAGGCGATAATGGCAACGGTAACTGGGTCAGTCAGCTTCTGCGCTACAAGGATCAGGAACATCCCCGACCCTAGCCCCAAACCGCCGACCACGAGGGCATGGCCCCAACGGGCGCGCAATACCTGAGCCGGTCCGTCCAGAATCAGCCAGATTGGTACCATGACCAACACCGCAAGAGACATCCGTGCCGCGAACAGTGCGATAGGTGGCCAGCTTTGCAATAGGATCTCAGCCGCCGGGAACCCCGCCGCCCACGTCAGCATCGAAGCCACCGCCAGCGTATTTCCGGTGAACGCGGTCTGTCGACCGTCAGATACAGCTATAGCGGTCCCGCGCGCGGGTTCAGGGCTCATGGCCATCGTGATCAGACCTTATTGTTGGCGCGGCCCTCGCAACGGGATACCGCTCGAGCCTGATGGTCCCTGATTCGAAAGCCTTTATCTGGCCGATTTTCGACAATCTGTCGTTTTCAGTCTCTTTCACGTGGCCGTCGTGATCGCTAGGCTCTGCAAAGTTCGACACCGGATGCCCGATGCCCAGATTTGCCGCCAATCTTTCACTGCTGTTTGCAGAACTGCCCTATCTCGACCGGTTTCAAGCCGCCGCGCAGGCCGGGTTTACGGCTGTTGAAATTCTCTTCCCCTACGACCTCGCAGCCAAAGAGACCCGCCGCGCGCTGCTGTCCAGCGGGCTTGATCTGGTGCTGATCAACGCCCCGCCCCCGAATTATACCGGCGGTGAACCGGGTTACGCCGCCATGCCCGGCAGCTCCGACCGGTTTAAGTCCGATATCCGGCGCGTTCTGCGCTACGCGGATGTGCTGCGGCCAGAGATGATTCACGTTATGGCCGGATACGCTTCCGGCCCCGAGGCCCTGCGTTGTTTTGTCGAGAACCTGCAATGGGCCGCCGACCTCGCGCCGGCACAGCGGTTTACAATCGAACCGCTCAACCCCGTATCGCAACCCGGTTACTTCCTGAACAATTATGATCTGGCCGCCGAAGTGCTGGACCGCGTCGACCGCGCAAATGTCGGCCTACAATATGACAGTTTTCATGCGCAGATGATCCACGGCGACGCGCTGGCGATTTGGCACCGTTTTCAGCCCCGTATTGTCCATGCACAGATCGGGGCTGCGCCGGATCGCTCGGAACCCGGGCTGGGTACAATGGACTTTGCCGCGTTGTTTGCTGCGATGGACCAGTCGGATTACAGCGGCTGGGTCAGCGCCGAATACAACCCCTCAACCCGGCGGACTGAGGACTCACTGGCTTGGATACAGTATTAAACCCTGCATGAACGCTGGATTTTCAGACTGAAATGGCGCAATTGAGGGCATCGACACGCCAAGGATGCCTCGCATGATATCTGCCCGCTATGCCAATGCCCTGTTCGCCTTGATCATGTCCGGCCTGATGTCCTGCGTCGTCACCGGCATAGCCACGCTCAAAGCTATCGGCTTCAGCCCTTCAACACTCGGAGACTGGATGGCCTCTTGGGCCTTTTGCTGGCCTATCGCCTTTACCGTCATCCTGACGCTGGGCCCTTTCGTAAAACGCCTGATCGCCCGCCTGGTCAGGCCAGAAGCCTGACCCGCTGCAAAGAGGGCCCGCAGGGCTTGATGAGCAGCGCCGCCCCTAATGGGCCTCGGCCCAGTTCGCGCCTTGTCCGGCATCCGCGACCAGCTTGATATCCAGCTTCACTGCCGGATCAGCCGCCCCTTCCATCACCGCGCGCGCGACCGAAATGGTTTGATCCACAGCCTCTTCAGCCACTTCGAACAGCAGCTCGTCATGCACCTGCAACAGCATCTTGGCGGGCAAGCCGTTGATCGCATCCGGCATCCTCACCATCGCGCGCCGAATCACATCTGCTGCCGTCCCTTGGATCGGAGCATTGATCGCAGCACGACGCGAGAACCCCGCATGCGGCCCCTTGGCATTGATCTCGGGTGTATGGATTTTCCGGCCGAACAGGGTCTGGACATAGCCATTCTCTTTGGCAAACGCGATCGTGTCGTCCATATAGCGCCGGATGCCCGGGAAACGTTCGAAATAGCGATCGATGAAACCCTGCGCATCCGCCCGGGGAATGCGCAGATTGCGCGCCAACCCAAAGCCCGAAATGCCGTAGATCACACCAAAGTTGATCGCCTTGGCCTGACGACGGATATCCGGCGTCATCTCGTCCAACGGAACATCAAACATCTCGGACGCTGTCATTGCGTGAATGTCCAATCCATCCGCAAACGCCTGTTTCAGGGTCGGAATATCGGCGATATGGGCCAGTATCCGTAGCTCAATCTGGCTGTAATCAAGGCTGACCAGCACATTGCCCGGCTCGGCAATGAACGCCTCACGTATGCGCCGACCTTCCTCAGTACGCACCGGAATGTTTTGCAGGTTCGGATCGGTCGAGGCCAAACGGCCCGTATTCGCCCCCGTAATCGAATATGACGTATGCACCCGGCCCGTATCAGGATTGATATGGGTCTGCAGCGCGTCCGTATAGGTCGATTTCAGCTTGGAGAGTTGCCGCCAGTCCAGCACCCGGCGCGGCAGTTCATGTTCCGTTGCAAGGTCCTCAAGAATGTCCGCCCCGGTCGAGTACTTACCGGTCTTGCCCTTCTTGCCGCCCTCAAGCCCCATTTTGTCGAACAGGATTTCACCCAGTTGCGCTGGCGAACCGACGTTAAAGTTCTCACCCGCCAATTCGTGGATTTCAGCCTCTAATCCGGCCATCTTCTGCGCAAATGCATTTGACATTCGGCTGAGAACATCGCGATCGACCTTGATGCCATGCATCTCCATTTCTTTGAGAACCGGCACCAATGGACGTTCAAGTGTTTCATACACCGTCGTCACCTGCACCTGATGCAACTGCGGCTTGAACAATTTCCACAGGCGAAGGGTGATGTCCGCATCCTCGGCAGCGTAGGCCGTGGCCTCGTCAATCGGCACCTTGTCGAAAGTGATTGCAGACTTGCCCGAGCCAAGCAGAGGTTTGATGGGAATCGGCGTATGGCTCAGATAGCGTTCAGATAGCGTATCCATGCCATGCCCATGCTCACCGCCATGCATGGCGTAGGACATCAGCATCGTGTCGTCGATGGGGGCGACGTCGACGCCATATCGCTTAAAGATTTTGGCATCGTATTTCATGTTCTGTCCGATCTTCAGGATCGACGGATCCTCAAACATCGGTTTCAGCAAGTTTAGAGCCGCATCCAGCGGCATCTGTCCATCGGCCAGCGCATCCGATCCGAACAGATCATCGGTCGCGCTTTCACGGTGAGTCAACGGGATGTAACAAGCCTCACCCGCCTCGACACATAGCGAAATCCCGACCAAATCGGCGATCATCTCATTCAAGCCGGTGGTCTCGGTATCCACCGCAACCCAGCCGCGCTCGTAGGCCTGATCGATCCATTTCTGCAATGCCGCTGCATCGCGCACGCATTCGTATTTCGTTGCATCAAATGGGACGTCTTCGGCCTGTGACTCCGCCTCGGGCGTGGATATATCGGGGATGACGGGGGACTCGACGCCCAGCTTGTCAGCAATGCGTTTGGTAAGCGTACGAAATTCCATCTCTGCCAGAAACTTCATCAAAGTCTCAGCATCGGGATCCTTCACCTCAAGGTCATCCAGAGTGAAATCCAACGGTGTGTTTTCGTCCAATTGCACAAGTTTCTTCGATAGCTCGATCTGGTCGCGCTTTTCGATCAGGGTCTGGCGGCGCTTGGGCTGTTTGATCTCTTCAGCGCGATCCAGCAAGGTTTCCAGATCGCCATATTCATTGATCAACAGCGCTGCCGTCTTCACACCAATGCCCGGAGCGCCCGGTACGTTATCCACCGAATCCCCGGCCAAAGCCTGCACATCGACAACCCGCTCGGGCCCGACGCCGAACTTCTCAACCACCCCGTCGCGATCGATGCGCTTGTTCTTCATCGCATCCAGCATCTCGACACCGCCACCCACAAGCTGCATCAGGTCTTTGTCAGAACTGACAATGGTCACCCGCCCACCGGCCTCACGTGCCTGAACGGCGAGGGTCGCGATAATGTCGTCGGCTTCATAGCCTTCAAGTTCTTTGCAGGCGATGTTGAACGCTTTGGTGGCTTCGCGAGTCAGCGGCATTTGCGGGCGCAAATCCTCAGGCATCGCTTCACGGTTGGCCTTGTAGAGATCATACAGATCATTACGGAACGTATGCGAGCCCTTGTCGAAGATCACCGCAACATGGGTCGGCGCATCCGGCCCGGCGTTCCCTTCGACATATTTCTGCAGCATATTGCAGAACCCCGATACCGCCCCAATTGGTAGCCCATCCGATTTCCGCGTCAACGGCGGTAAAGCGTGATAGGCGCGGAAGATAAAGGCTGATCCATCAATCAGATGCAGATGGCAGCCTTTTCCGAATTGGGTGGTGGTCATATGAGGCTCCTGCGCTGGGTTGCGCCAAGTTGTACAGAAGGGCTGCACGAAAGACGAGGCCACCTGGCCAATTCGTTGCGACCTAATTTGCCCGTGGTCTGGCCTTAGCTATTCGAAAAAGTGCGCTTATCCGCATTCCAAGCCAAGCCTGCTTTTTGCGCGATCAACGAGAACTGTTTGTTCAGCGAGCGATCATTCAGACGTGGGGACAGGCTGCGCAGTGGGATGAGGTTCCGCTCACCATATCCATCGATCAGGAAACAGGCTGGGCCCGCCCCCCGCGTTCCATAGACGATGTTCGAGCTTTTGACGTCGCGCGCGACGATGTGAAGGTCAAACATCTGCGCAACGAATGCATTCAACGCTTCCAAAACCGGGGCGTCCAATCCACTGCGGCAGACTTCATAAAGCTTGGGCGCAAGCCCGCCATCAATGCCAGAAATGCGCTCAACAACAACCCCCGCCCCATGCGTCGTCTGAACCACGCCCAACATCCTGGACAGGGGTGAACGCTCAATTTCTGTCCCGAGTTTCAGCGATACCCGCAGTTCGCATTCCAGCTCTTTCAATGTGCTGCGATACTGCGCCTCGGGGAACAGTTTCCATGCCAGTCGCTTGCCAAGCCTGTGCGAGACACGATCTTGGGACCGGGTAAAAACTTTGATCAGTAGGTCAGGATGACCGGGAAAGTCATAGACACTGCGCACAGTCCCGTTCGCGATTGGCTGGCTGTCGGAAAGGTCAATCGTTTTGGCTGTGAACAGCATTATCCATCCTCGCCAGTTACGACCGCCTGCCGTCCTGGTCGCCCTTACGCGTCCTGACCAGAGTCCTCACCACGCAGCACGTATTTGCAATCGCAATAGGGGCACTCGACCCAACCAGTGTCTTCGGGAATCTGCAGCCAGACGCGCGGATGACCCAGCGGACCCTCGCCACCATCGCAGGCGACGCGGGTATTTTCGACAATCTTGGTTTCCGGCGCTTCGATGGTCACGGCTGGCGATCCTTCTTTGGTTGTCGGCCTCGCGGGCATGTATTAGGTGCGTTTATGGGCGATGAGCAAACCGGGGGCAAGGGCCACATGTCCGATGCGGCAATCACAATCAGATCACTGCGCAAGACCTATCGCGGCGGCAAGAGCCAGCCCGAGAAACAGGCTTTGAAAGGGATCGACCTGACGGTACCGCAGGGGTCCGTTTTCGGTCTGCTTGGCCCGAATGGAGCCGGCAAATCGACCCTGATCAACATTCTGGCGGGGCTGGTGGTCAAAACGTCTGGCAGCGTCTCGATCTGGGGGTTCGACCAGGATCAAAACCCGCGCCAATCCCGCGCCGCCATCGGCGTGATGCCTCAGGAATTGAACCTTGATCCGTTCTTTACACCTCGAGGCGCATTAGAAGTTCAGGCCGGGCTGTACGGTGTTCCCAAGTCTGATCGGCGAAGCGATGAGATCCTCGACCTCGTTGGCCTTGCCGACAAGGCCGAGGCCTATGCGCGCACGCTTTCGGGCGGAATGCGGCGGCGCCTGCTGCTGGCCAAGGCGCTGGTGCACCATCCCAAGATTCTGGTGCTCGACGAACCCACGGCGGGTGTGGATATCGAACTGCGACAGATGCTTTGGGCCAATGTGCGCAAGCTGAACGAACAGGGCATGACCATCATCCTGACCACGCACTATCTGGAAGAAGCGCAAGAGATGTGTGACGAGATCGCCATTATCAATCACGGCGAAAAGATCGCACAAGACAGCACGGCCAATCTGCTGGGCCGCATGGACAGCCGAACCATGGTGATCGTGCCGGATAGCCCCATACAGACTCTGCCTGTAGCGGATAACGTGATTGCAGCGCAACGTGAGAACGGCGACCTTGTGCTGCAATACCACAGCAACCTAACTACAGCCGAGCAGGTGCTGGAATCTGTACGTCAGGCCGATATTCGCATCCAGGACGTCCGCACTGAAGAAGCTGATCTTGAGGATGTGTTCCTTGCGTTGACCTCCAGTCGGGTCGACGACGCAACTGTCAACGACCCGAACCAACCACATCGGGGGATGCACCGCGTCAAGCTTTAGACACGATCGATCCGTGCGTGATAACAGTTGTTCAGAGCAGATCGGATGTGGATGTAAGCGACATCAGCGCGGGAGAAGATTTTTTTAGCCGCCTCATGCAACTGCGCCTGTGGGGTGATGATCCCGGTTCCATAGACAATTCGGTCGTCCGGACCATACCCTTTGATCAGGTAGTTGGGCGAGTCGGTCAACGCCTCGGGCAGCACATCCTCACTTTCATAGCGTGCGCAGGGGTCGGCACAAAGGAAGATCGGTCCAGTCTCTGCATAAGGCTGCGTTTCCGGGAAGGGTCGGTGCGCCAACACCAGCATCTCTTTGCCTTCCGGTATGTATTTCAAACAATGACGGCATGGGTTGCCCGCCCCATTGGAAATCGCACGCTCTGGTGGGTTTCCATATCCATCCGGCGCACCGGCGCGATATGCCTGAACCTGCTGTGTTGGTAGGGCTGAAATTCCGTGCATGTTGTTTCTCCTTGATTTGAGATGATCATGGCAATCGCTTGTTTTGGACTCGACCCGTTTCCTGCGTATTGCAAAATCTGCAACCCTGCCTGCAAAAGAATGTTAGCGATAAAATAAGGGCTACCCGTCAGACCAATTTGGGTCTAAGCAAACATCAAACACCCCAAACGATCCATCTATGATTGAGGCTTTTGTCATGAGCGCTCAGAACTCCGCCCTTCGTGGGCTTGCCTTTGCGTTCTTAGGCTTTGCCGTCTTCGCGACGCATGACGTGCTGATCAAGGTGCTGGGTGGCACCTATTCGGTTTTGCAGATCATCTTCTTTGCGACGCTGTTTTCCTTTGTCCCTATGGCAGTAACAATTCTAGCCGATCGGACCACTGGGAATTTCCTGCCGCGGCATCCGTGGTTGGTGCTGTTGCGATCAGCGACGATGATCATGGCCATGTCTTGTGCCTTCTACGCTTTTTCGGTGCTGCCGCTGGCCGAAGTCTATTCCCTGCTATTTTCCTTTCCGCTGATCGTAACTGTTCTGTCGATTCCGATTCTGGGTGAGGTGGTCCGTGCCCAAAGGTGGGCGGCCGTGGGCGTCGGCCTGATCGGCGTCCTGATCGTCCTGCGCCCTGGCGCGACCGAAATCACCCTGGGCCATTTAGCGGCTCTGGCAGCAGCCTTCTGCAGCGCATTTGCTTCGGTTCTTGTCCGCAAAATCGGGAATGAAGAACGCTCTGCCGTCCTGATCCTTTATCCTATGCTGCTGGCCATCGCCGTCATGAGCGTCGCCCAACCGGCAGTTTATCAACCACCATCATTGCTGCATCTGGCGATGATGGCGTTTGTCGGGGTGTTCTCGGTAATCGCACAGCACCTGATCATCCTTGCTTATCGCGCCGCCCCCGCCGGCGTCATTGCCCCTAGTCAATACAGCCAGATCATCTGGGCCACGATCTTCGGCGTGATTTTCTTTGGCGAGCACCCGGATATCTGGGTCGCCGTTGGCGCAAGTATCATCATCGCATCAGGTGTTTTCGTGGTTTGGCGAGAGAGCCGATCAAACACTACCTCTGCTAATACGCCTGTGCTGCGCGTCAGGTCGCCCCGGTCAGATACTGGAGCGACGAGGCCCGGAGAATAAGAAACGGCGCGCATTGCAGCGCGCCGTGCAATCCATTTCAGCCCTTATAGAGCCTTAGTAGACGACCACTGATCGGATACTCTCGCCCTTATGCATCAGGTCGAAACCGTGGTTGATGTCATCCAGGCCCATGGTGTGGGTAATCATGGGGTCGATCTCAATCTTCCCGTCCATGTACCAATCCACGATTTTCGGGACGTCGGTGCGTCCACGCGCTCCGCCAAACGCGGTGCCACGCCATGAGCGGCCAGTAACCAGTTGGAACGGTCGAGTCGAGATTTCAGCGCCCGCAGGTGCCACACCGATGATGATCGATTCACCCCAGCCCTTGTGAGCCGATTCCAGTGCCGCGCGCATTACGCCGACATTGCCTGTGGCGTCAAAGGTATAATCCGCGCCGCCCTTGGTCAGGTTGACCAGATACGGCACCAGATCACCTTCGACCTCAGAGGGGTTCACGAAATCGGTCATGCCGAACTTGGTCGCCATTTCCACCTTGGCTGGATTCAAATCAACGCCCACGATCTGATCCGCGCCAGCCAGACGCAGGCCCTGAATCACGTTCAGGCCGATACCGCCCAAACCGAACACGATGGCACGGCTGCCAATTTCTACCTTGGCAGTGTTGATCACCGCGCCAATTCCGGTGGTCACGCCGCAGCCGATATAGCAGATCTTGTCAAAGGGCGCGTCCTCACGCACTTTGGCGAGCGCGATTTCAGGCAGAACCGTATGGTTCGAGAAGGTCGAGCAGCCCATGTAGTGCAGGATCGGATCGCCATCCAACGTAGAAAAACGCGAGGTGCCATCCGGCATGAGGCCCTGGCCTTGGGTTTCGCGAATTGCCTGGCACAGGTTGGTCTTGGGATGCAGGCAGTATTCGCACTCACGGCACTCGGGCGTATAAAGCGGGATGACGTGATCGCCGGGTTTCAGGCTGGTTACACCCGGGCCGACCTCAAGCACGACACCTGCGCCTTCATGGCCCAGAATGGCGGGAAACAAGCCTTCAGGGTCGGCGCCCGACAGGGTGAATTCATCGGTATGGCAAATGCCTGTCGCCTTGATCTCGACCAGAACCTCGCCCGCTTTGGGGCCTTCAAGGTTTACGTCCATCACTTCCAAAGGTTTGCCTGCCTGAACGGCGACGGCGGCACGGGTACGCATGGTGCTTGTCTCCCTGTCTGTTTTGCCCGACCCTGCGTCAAATACAGGGTTTTTTCAACTGCGCTTTCATGACAGGTTGGCTAAATCTTTGATATTTCAGAAACGACATCACCAGAAAGCCCTGCGCCAATGTACCGTTTATTTCCGATCCTAATTCTTCTGACCGCATGTTCTGAGACCTCTGCACCGCAGGACGCGGCGCTTGAACTAGAGGAGGCACCGGTTGATCTTGCATTTTGTAAGGGAGAACCGTTTGCGAACACCATTGGTGAGCCGGTTTCAACCATACAAGCCCAACTGCCTGAACGGTCGCGCGTTCTGGGCCCGGATGATATTGCCACGCAGGATTATCGCATCGACCGGCTGAACGTTTATGTGAACGGCGCAGGCACAATTCAGAGGCTTACTTGCGGATAGGGTCACTTTCCCCGGTACACCAGAATATCGGGCAAATAATCGATCAAGCGCACAACCCATGAGAACGGTATCGGGAAATCGGTTCGAAACCGGCGACGGGACATGGCGCGCAATACGCGATCGGCCGCATCTTCGGGTGTCATCAGCATCGGCATTTTGAAACTGTTCTTGTCGGTCAGACGGGTCTTGATGAACCCCGGATTGACAATGCGCACCGTCACGCCTGACCCTGCCAGATCGTGCCGCATGGTCTCGGCCAGCGAGATCAGCGCAGCCTTGCTGGCCCCGTACGAGATCGCATTGGGAAGCCCATGATACCCGGCAAGCGACCCGATCAGCGTGATATCACCACTGCCTGAGCCCACAAATCCTGGGACGGTTTCACCCAACACCCGAAGCGCGCCGGAATAGTTCACATCGCTGATCGCCAAAGCGGCATCGGTGTCCCAATCTGACGTACTGATCGGCTCATAGGCGCCTGCGTTGTAGACAAGCGCGTCAATTGAGCCAGCCTCCACCACAGCGCGGCGCACAGTGTCGAGATCAGTCACATCCATCGGTACAGCACGTGCATTAGGCAAGGTGCCACAGATTTCATCCAATCGCTCGGCATTGCGAGCAGAAAGGATCAGATGCGCGCCTTCGCGGCTCAGCTTTTCGGCCAAGCAACGGCCCAGCCCTTCGCTGGCGCCAATGATCCAATAGGTTTTTCCGTCAAAACTGCTCATGCGTAAGTCTTTTTTCGTACTACTAGGACGAATACGTTCTGACAGCAGCAATGGATCACGCCCAGCGCTCGTAGCATTCGGCCAGATAACACTACATAGCGCGTCGGAAAAAAACTTCTAATGCGGTTGATCCAAAGGCTCATTCCCTGCGTATCTTGTTGTAAATACCGAATAACGAGGATGGAATGTTCGACGAAACCCGGGGCGTACGCAAGAAAATCGCAGTCATAGGCGCAGGCATTTCAGGTCTCTCCGCAGCTTATTACCTTTCCGAAGACAACGATATAACCGTGTTCGAGGCTGAGCCCCGACTGGGCGGCCACGCCCGCACGGTGATGGCCGGAAAGAACGGAGATCAGCCGGTAGATACCGGTTTCATCGTCTTCAACTATGTCACATACCCCTATTTGACCCGGCTGTTTGGTGAGCTGAACGTGCCGGTCACCAAAAGTGAGATGAGCTTTGGTGCAACTATCGACAATGGCCGCATCGAATATGGGTTGAACAATCTGCGCACTTTGACCGCGCAGAAGCGCAACCTCGCGCGTCCAGCCTATTACAAGATGATCGCCGATATCCTGCGGTTTGGCAAAGAGGCCCCCGAAGCCGCGCAGGACGACGACACCACGATCGGTGAGCTTGTGGATCAGCTGCGTCTCGGCCACTGGTTCCGGCACAATTATCTGATGCCGATGTGCGGCGCGATCTGGTCAACTCCGGTCGAGTTCGTCGATCAGTTCCCAGCCCGCTCGCTGGTGCAGTTCTTCCGCAATCACGCGCTGCTGGCCTCGGGCCGTGCCAATCAGCACCAGTGGTACACCGTGAAAGGCGGCAGCATCGAATATGTCCGCCGGATCGAAACTGCGCTACGTGCGCGCGGTGCTGACATCAGACTGTCCGCACCCGTGCAGCGGATCGAGCGGCATGATCTGGGCGTCACCGTCCATGCAGGAGGTGAGGCCGCTCTGTTTGAAGAAATCATACTGGCAACCCATTCCGATCAGTCTCTCGCCATCTTGGGTGATGCAGCGACCGAAGCGGAAAAAGCGGCGCTCGGCGCGATTAGATATCAACCGAACAAAGCTATCCTGCACTGTGATCCCCGCCAAATGCCCAGGCGGCGTGCTTGCTGGTCCAGTTGGACCTATCGATCGCAAAAGGGCAATGTTGGGGTCACATATTGGATGAATCGGCTTCAGAATATCCCCGACAGTGACCCACTGTTTGTGACCCTGAACGCCGCATCAGACATTCCCGCGGACAAAATCTATGACGAGGTCGAGTTCGCCCATCCGGTGTTCGACAAAGCCGCCCTGCGCGCGCAAGGGCAAATCCGCGAGATGCAGGGACAGAACCGAACCTGGTTTGCCGGGGCGTATAACCGGCATGGTTTCCACGAAGACGGGATTGCCAGCGCAATGCATGTTGTCGAGCGCCTCACCGCCATCCCGCAGAGCATCGGAGCTGACAATGGTATCCCTGAAACGGACCTCGCTGTTTCGGCCAGCGTATAGAACCTGTTGCGCTGCGCTGCTGTCACTGGCGCTGATGGTCCCCGGCGGACTGGCGGCTTCGCCTTTGTCGGATGCAATAAAAGACCCTAAGCTGCGCGGCACCGGGACATTCCGTTTTCTGGGGCTGCCGCTCTATGACGCCAAGCTTTACACGCCCGGCGGTGCCGCATTCAGCTGGAACGAGAATTTCGGCCTACAATTGACCTATCGAAAAAACCTGAAACAAAAAGCGCTGGTCGAGTCGACCCGGGAAGAGATGGCCCGACAAGGCAATCCTGCGCCGACGGAAGCCCAATTGCAGGGCTGTTTTCAGGCGGTCAGCAAAGGCGATAGCTACCTGGCCATCGCGCAAGGCCCCAACAACGTCAGCTTCTGGCGCAACGGAAGCAAAACCTGCACCCTGACAAATCCGGGTATCACACGCAGCTTCATGTCAATTTTTCTGGGTAACAATACACGATCCGCCTCGTTCACACAGCAGTTGAAGGGGCAGTGATGCTGTACCCGCGTGTCAGCCTCTATGCGCTGATGCTTGCTGCAGCAGGTATCCCGCTTTACATCCACCTGCCGCGCTTTGCCGCCGTGAATCTCGGTATCGGGCTGGGGGTGATTGGCACCATTCTGCTGGTCATCCGGCTGGTCGATCTAGTGCAAGATCCACTGATTGGCTGGGCCATTGATCGCTGGCCCGGTGGGCAAATGTTGTTTGCCGCCGCCTCTGCGCTGGGTCTGGCGATTGGATTCCCATTGCTGTTTGGTTTGCCAGAAGGGGCAAGTATCACCATATTAGTGTCTATTCTGATCCTGTTATTCTCGGCCTACAGCCTCGGGACCATCTTGCTTTATGGCCGCAGCGCCACACTGGCGAAACATGCTAGTGCGAAGGAACTGATGACACTGGCCGCCTTCCGCGAAGGCGGACAACTGACCGGAGTTATCATAGCAGCCGCAGCACCCGCTGTGTTCGTGGCGCTTGGCGCAGCCGCGCAAGGGTATCCGGCCTTTGGAATGTTTCTCGGGCTTCTGAGCGTTGTGACTCTGGCTGTTACCCTGCCAATGTGGCGACGCACGCCGATCACCGGTCAAGGGCTGTCCTTTGCAGGCCTAGGACAGGCTGGGGCTTTACGTCTGCTTGCCCTTGCGTTGGTCAACAGCCTGCCCGTCGCCATCACCTCGACCCTGTTTCTGTTCTTTGTTGAAGATCGGCTGCAACTGCCAGGCAAAGCGGGGCCATTGCTGATCCTGTTCTTCCTCAGCGCCGGGCTCAGCGTTCCGTTCTGGGCCAGGCTCAGCAATCGGATTGGCCCGAAACAGACTCTGATGATCGCCATGCCGCTGGCCATTCTCGGCTTTGTCGGGGCCGCTCTTCTAGCCCCTGGGAATCTCATTGGTTTCGCCATCATATGCCTCGCATCCGGCGCGGCGCTTGGGGCGGACATGGTTGTCCTGCCTGCAATGTTCTCGGTCGTTCTGACCCGGGCCGGGCTGAACGCATCTGCTGCGTTCGGCATCTGGTCTTTCGCAGGTAAGCTGGGTCTAGCTCTGGCCGCCTTTTTCACACTGCCGCTACTGGAACGCAGCGGCTTTACACCTGGACAGGCCAATTCTGCCGAGGCTTTGAATACACTCACCCTCGCCTATGCGGTGCTGCCCTGCATCTTGAAACTCGGAGCGTTTGGCATGGTCCTGACCCTCCCGACAGAGGTCTCTGCCAAATGAAAACGCTCCTGATCTGTCTGCTTGCGATTTTTGCGCTGTTTGCTGTGAAGAACCGGTTCCTCAGTTTCCGCTCGCAATCACCCTCCGACTACAGCGGAACCGGACCTGAGTTTTCACTCAAAAAGAACCTGAATGGCGAAATCCTGTCCGAAGGATTGATCTATGGCCCGAATGGCAAGATGTCGAACAGCTTTGTCGCGCGTATGGTGGGCGAATGGGACGGCAACACCGGTACGCTGTCCGAGTATTTCACCTATTCCAACGGCAAACAGATGACCCGCAAATGGCATCTGACGTTGGGCACGGGCAACACTTTCACCGCAACAGCGGACGATATTGTCGGCGAGGGAAAAGGCGTGATTTCGGGCTCAACCGTCAAGCTGACCTATCGCATCATCCTGCCCGAGGACGCGGGCGGGCATACACTGGATGTGACCGACTGGATGTATCTGACGGAGAACGGTGTAATCATGAACCGGTCCGAGATGCGAAAATTCGGGATCAAGGTGGCCGAGCTGGTCGCCACGATGCGCCCTGCGCCTGAAGTGAAATCCGCCCATCTGCATGGCGCAAACGGCCACGATACAGACTCTGAGCTGAGGGTTTTGCAATGATCGCCCGCCGTACCCTTATTGCAGGTATCGCGATCGCGGGGTTGGCCATCCTCGCCGCATGCTCGGCCAAACCGCGTATACCAAAATCGTTTCTGTCAGATCGTCAGCTGAACCTTGAAGAGTTCTTCGAAGGTAAGACTGTCGCTTATGGTCAGTTTCAGGATGTACTAGGTAATGTCCCGCGTCGCTTCCAGGTCGATATTGACGGCACATGGGACGGAGAGACTCTGACGCTTGTCGAAGATTTCGTCTATGACGATGGTGCGACCGAACAACGGATCTGGACCCTGACCAAGACCGGCGATGACACCTGGACCGGCACCGCTCCCGGTGTGCTGGGCACAGCCAGTGGGGTCGAAAGGGGCGATACGTTTAACTGGAAGTACAAAATCGACCTGCCCGTCAAAGACGGCACCATGCGTGTCAATTTTGATGACTGGATGTGGTTGTTGTCGGATGACCGGTTATTGAACCGAGCCTATGTTTCGCGTTTTGGCGTAAGGCTGGGTGAAGTCATATTGTACTTCGAGAAGAAGTAGTCACCCCGCCAGCACAGCCAGCGGGGCAAAAAAGTATCAGACGGTTCCGCCCAGACTGCCTTCAAGCTCGACCATCTCCTGACCACCGGCCATCAGGTCCTGCAGCTCTTCAGGGGTGATCTGGCCACGCTGCGCCGTACCCAGCGTTTGACCGCGGTTGAGTACCGTGAACCGGTCCCCCACTGCCAACGCATGGCGGACGTTATGAGTAATAAAGACCACCGCGATCCCCTGCTTGCGCACCTTGTCGATGGTCGCCAGAACGTTGGCTGTTTGGCGCACCCCAAGGGCCGAGGTCGGTTCATCCAAGATCAGAACCTTCGCCCCGAAATGCACCGCCCGCGCGATGGCGACGGTCTGGCGTTCACCACCTGACAGCGTGCCCACCGCCTGATCAGGGCCGCGCAGGTTGATCCCCATTTTCTTCATCTCTTCCATCGTGACCTTGTTGGCATAGTCATGATCAAAAAAGTGAAGAGGTCCGACCTTCTTTACCGGCTCATTACCCATGAAGAAGTTGCGCGAGACCGACATCAACGGGATCATGGCCAGATGCTGGTGCACGGTTGCGATCCCGGCCTCGATGGCATCACGCGGGTCGGCGAAATGCATGGGGTGGCCTTCGAACAGAATCTCTCCATGCGTAGGCTGGTGCACGCCCGACATGGTTTTGATGAAGGTCGACTTGCCAGCACCGTTGTCGCCGAGAAGGCAGTGGCATTCACCGGGGAACACGTCCACCGAGACACCCGCCAGCGCGATCACGCTGCCGAAGTGCTTTTCGATGTTTTTCATCTGGATGATGGGTTCATGTTCGGGATTCATATCAACGCTCTCCCGTGATGATGCGGCGAATATAGGTGTTGAGGATCACAGCCCCCAGCAGGATCACCCCAAGGAAGACCCGGAACAGCGAGCTTTCGACACCGGCAAAGAACAACCCCTGTTGCACCACCCCAAAGATCAGCGCGCCCAGCGCTGCGCCCAGTACCGAGCCGTATCCTCCGGTCAGAAGCGCGCCGCCGATGACCACGGCGATGATCGCCTCGAACTCTTTTAGCAGACCCCGGTCAGCACCAGCCGATCCGAACTCCATCACCTGACAGACGGCAAAGACGGTGGCGCAGAAGGCCGTGAACATAAACATCAGAATCTTGACCCGGTTCACAGGCACACCCGAGTTGCGCGCCGCCTCAGCATCCCCGCCCGAGGCGAAGATCCAGTTGCCGAACCGCGTTTTGGTCAGCAGCACGTGTCCAAAGATGATCAGTGCGATCGCCCAGACGATCAGCATTGGAATACCATCCACAACTGGCTGACCGGCGCGGGTGCCACGCTCGAATACGGCGATAATCCCGGCATCCCCGAGCCATTGGAACAATCCCTGCAAAATTTTACCACCAAAGATCGGCGCCAGCCAATCGCCTTCGGCTGCGTCTTTCACACCGCCGATAATAGTTTTGCGCTCGATCACCTGCGGCAGGAAGATTGTAAAGCCGCGCAAGATGAACAGGAAGGCCAGCGTTACGATAAAGCTAGGCAGCCCAGTCCGGATCACGATCCAACCGTTCAGCGCGCCGATTGCCACCGCCATCGCAAATGTGACGATAATGGCCATCCAGACCGGCCACGCCAGCGTGACCGAAAAAATTGCGATCATCATGCCCGAAAAGCCGATCATCGATCCGACTGACAGGTCAAACTCACCCGCGATCATCAGAAGGCAGGCACCCACGGCGATGATCATGAACTGCGCCGAGACAACCGACCAGTTCATCATGCCCTGTGCATTGAACATGCCGCTGTCAAAAGCGAACAAAAGGAAGAAGGTGAAGACGGCAACGGTGCCGACCATCCCGCCAAGTTCAGGCCGGATCAAGGCCTTGCGCAGCGGCGATATTTCTTTAATCCGTTCGTCGGTTACAGCCGTGTTTTGAGCAGACTCGCTCATTAGAACGCCCCTCCGAGTTAAGCAGTGATTTTGCGTCAGATAGTTGTTGGCGGGCGCCGCTTTGGCGGGGCGCCCGCGCTGTAAGAATCAGCGGTACTCGCCAGCAAATTCTTCGATCTTGGTCAGACCATCAGCAGTTACGAAGCCGGGACCCGAATTGATGTTGTTGCCCGGCAAAACGCCATAGCGGTGGTAGTTGGTCATCACAACAACCGGCAGGTAAGCCTGCAGGAAGGGCTGCTGATCAATTCCCCACTGGATCACGCCAGACTTGATGCCTTTGACAATCTCACCACCCAGATCGAAGGTGCCGAAATAGATGTCACCGGCCATACCATTTTCTTCCAGCGCCAGAATTGTCGGATCAGCCGAGGTTGGACCCAGTGTCAGAACCGCATCAGTATCCGGGTTCGCCGACAGATAGGCCAGCACGCGGTTCTTGATCTCGGCTGGGTCCTGGCCGGCGTCGATCATCTGATCCCCCAGTTCAATGCCCAAGCCGTCTGCAAAGCCCTGACAACGTTCCTGGCTTGAGGGCTGAACGATATAGTGGTTCACACAAAGGAACGAGCCGATGCCGTCACCCTTGGCGCGCTGGCCTGCAGCAAATCCGGCATCATATTCGGGCTGCCCCACATACATCAGGGCACCAACTTCCCGGGCCTGATCCGGCGTACCAGTGTTCATGATGATGACATCAACGCCCGCATCGACCGCTGATTTGATCGGTCCGCTCAGCACATCATAATCCGCCAACGTGGTAATGATCCCGTTCGGACCCGAAGCAGCCGCCTGATCGATAATCCGCGCCATATCAGCAAGGTCGCCAGTGGGCGGATTGCGGTATTCGACTTCGACACCCATCTGGTCGCCTGCCAGCGCGATGCCGTTCTTGATCGTGTTCCACCAGCTGTCGCTGTCTGGCGCGTGGCTGACCAGAATGTATTTCTCACCTTCCGCCGCAGCGCCCGTGGCTGCGATCAGAGGCGTCGCAGCTACCGCCGCCGCCAGCGCCAACTTCTTCGTCAGTGAAGTCATGATGTCCTCCCAAAACTCATGTTATCGCGGATTGAGGCAGTCCTTCGCACCTCTCCGACTCGAGTTAGAGCATATCTGTCAAAATTTTGCAACCGGTTGCAAACGGTGTCAGATGTGTTTCATACTGTATCTGCCAAAGAATACAGGTAAAAGGACTGCCACTAAACGCAGGAAGGTCAGACGGATCATGGCTGTCACATTGAAAGAGGTTGCAGAACGCGCCGGCGTTTCACGCTCGGCGGTGTCGCGCACTTTCACCGATGGGGCCTCGGTTTCCGACAAGATGCGCCGAAAAGTCGAGAAGGCCGCGCGTGAGCTGGGATACAGCCCAAATGCACTGGCTTCATCTCTGACCACAGGCCGAACTAAGCTGATCGGACTGGTCTCGAACAACTTCCACAACCCGATATTTCTTGAAGTTTTCGACCTCTTTACCAGGGGGCTGCAGGACCGAGGCCTGCGCCCATTGCTGGTGAATCTGACCGACGAGGTTGAACCCGAAAATTCGGTACGAATGCTGCGCCAATATTCGGTCGATGGCGTTGTCGTAGCGTCGTCGACCTTACCGCCCGGGTTCGCAAAAGCGTTTCGGGATGCTGGCGTACCAGTGGTGCACAGCTTTGGCCGGTCATCCTCTTCACCGCAGGTTCATGTGGTCGGGATTGACAATGTGGAATGCGGACGCATGGCGGCCCGCGAGCTGGTCGCGCGTGGTTATACGAAAGTAGCCTTTCTAGGCGGACCCGAAGCGGCGACCTCGACCCAGGATCGCCATGCAGGCTTCATGTCAGAGATGGCCCGGCATCCTAGCATTGATGTGACCTGCTCGTTTGCTGAGGCTTACTCATTCGATGCAGGTCGTCAGGAAATGCTACGCTTGCTCCAATCTGAGCGGGCTGATGCATATTTCTGCGGCGATGACGTGTTGTCCATCGGGGTGTTGTCCGCAATTCTGGATAGTGGCCTAAAGGTGCCCGAAGACATCGGCATCATCGGCCTGAACGACATGGAAATGGCACGGTGGGAGAATATTGATCTCACCACCATCCATCAGCCGATCCGGCAAATCGTGAGTTCCTCGATCGAGCTAATGGTGGCAACCCTGAACGAACCCGACCGATATCCGGAGGCGCGGATATTCCCATGTTCGGTGGTGGAACGGGGCACATTGCGCCCCGTATCTGAGAGTTAACGAAACATCGGTGGCCGGGCATCCATCCACGCGCTGCCCTTTTTCGCCGACTCGACCGCTGTATGCACAGCCGCCATCGACCGCACGCCGTCTGCCGCATTTGGCAAGCCGTCGCGGGTTTCCCCGGCAATAGCATCTGCGAGATCGCAATAGATATTCGCAACCGCCAACGGGAACCCTTCGGGATGCGCAATCGCCACCCGGCTGAGTCGCTGCGCGTCTTCATGCAGCCCGCCTTCGCCTTTTTCTATGATCTGCAGGCGACCACCAACAGGCGTGTAGATAAGCTGGTTCGGCTGCTCCGACGCCCATCGCAGACCGCCGGTTTCTCCGAACACCTGAATGTCGAACCCGTGCTGCCGACCGATGGCGACCGAAGAGGTCCACAACCGGCCAACAGCGCCTTTTGTCGTGCGGAAGTTGACCATGGCATCATCTTCAAGTTCACGGCTGCCAATGGTTGAGGCAAAATCTGCAGACAGGGTCTCAACCTCATCATCCGCAATGAATCCGGCCATATGCATCGCGTGGATACCGCAATCAGCGAACTGCCCGGAAACACCCGCCATCGCAGGATCATAGCGCCAGCGCACGCGTGGATTGTCAGCATCAGTGGCGTCTCCGTGATGGCCGTGACTGAAATTGGTAACGACCAGACGGATTTTGCCGATCTCACCTGCGCGCACCATCGCGCGAGCCTGACGCACCATCGGATAAGCCGAGTAACAGTAGTTTACCGCGCAAATCTTCCCTGATTTCTCGGCGACTTTGACAATCTCTTCGCCCTCTTCCACCGTCATGGTCATGGGCTTTTCGCACAGCACGTTGAACCCGGCCTCAAGGTACGCTTTGGTGATCTCGAAATGCGTCGCATTTGGAGTGGCTACAGTGACCAGATCAATCCGATCCTCGCGCCCGCGCTCACCTTCCAGCATCTCGGTCCAGTCGCCGTAGGCTCGGTCTGCCGCGATACCCAATCGTTGGGCGTATTCGCGACCAATGTCAGGCCTGTGATCCAGCGCTCCGGCGGTGAATTGGAAATGCCCGTCCGCCAGCGCCCCCAACCGGTGCGCCGGTCCGATCTGGCTACCTTCGCCGCCTCCGATCATGCCCCATTTCAGCTTGGTCATGGTCTGGACCTCCTTAACTGAAACCAATTGATTCAAGGTATTCACGATTCTTCCGCGCGTCCCCTACAGGATCAGGGTCGAGCGTTGGGTCGCAATCCTGCTCGACCGTGCACCATCCTGTGAAACCAGCGTCCAGCAGCACCTGGCGAACGGTCGGAAAGTCCACGTCGCCGTCGCCCAGATTGCAGAAAATCCCCTGCCCGCAAGCATCATAGAAGCCCGTCCGATTGGCAATTACATCCGCTTTCACTGTCGGAGAGATATCCTTGAAGTGCATGTACGAGATCCGATCAACGTAGCGCTTCATGAAGCCGACCGGATCGAACCCGGCATAAGAGTGATGCCCCGTATCGAAGCAAATTTTCAAAAGGCTTTCATCGACCTCGTCCAGCAAACGGATAAGTTCAGGTTCAAAGTCCATGAAGCCCGCAGCATGAGCGTGCATCCCAACGGTCAGCCCGTATTCCTCGGACCCGATCCGCGCGCTTTCAGAAAGGCGATCCCGGAACGCCGTCCACTCGGCCTTGTCCATCTGCTCAGCCTCATCGGCGCGACCAGCGGTTGGCGCGCGGCGGGGTGAGATCGCATCGATCAGCACCATATGCTGCGCCCCATGCGCTTTCAATGCGCGAGCGGTGCGGTGGGTGGCGTCCAGCACGTCTTCCCACGCGTCGGGGTCGTGATAGTTGCGGAACACAACGCCGCCGATCAGTTCAAGATCATGCTCGGCCAGCGCATCGGCCAGCACCGCAGGGTCTTCGGGCATGAAGCCCACCGGGCCCAATTCGATACCCTTATACCCGGCCGCAGCGCATTCGCTGAGAACGGTTTTCCAATGCGGATTGCGCGGGTCCTGCGCAAATTCCACGCCCCAGGAACAGGGCGCATTGCCAATTCTGATGCTCATCTTGTCTTGTCTCCGATGCTCAGAAATCTTCGATATTTTTCCAGCTTTCATCCGCTGACGATGCCAATGCCGCAGCGACGACCCGGTTGACCTCATGCCCGTCGTGGAAGGTCGGCCAGACCGGTTTACCTGTCTCGATCGCGCTCAGGAAATCTCGCGCCTCGATGATGATCTGATCCTGATAGCCCGTGCCATGGCCCGGCCCTTGACAGAACGGCTCATAGTCCGGGTGCGCAGGGCCGGTCAGGATCTTACGAAAGCCACGCTCAGCTTCGGGGCCCTCCATACGGTAGAGCCACAAAACGTTCTGGTCTTCCTGATCAAAGCGGATCGCACCCTTGGTGCCACTGATCTCATAGGCATAGCCCATCTTGCGCCCAGTCGCGATTCGACTGATATAGATCGATCCCATTGCTCCGTTCGCGAACCGCACCATCATCTGAGCGTGGTCGTCATTGTCAACTTCGCCACCCGGGCGGCTATTGTGCACGGTTTCGACCTCGGCCATCACGCGTGAAATCGGGCCGATCAAAGCCAGTGCGGCATTGATCATATGAGGCGCAAGATCACCCATCGTTCCGTTCGACATTCCTGTTGTACGCCAGGTTGCCGGGGCTTGAGGGTGCGCGTAGAAATCTTCGGTATGCTCACCCCGAAACCATGTGATGTCGCCGATCTCTCCTTCGGCTATCAGAGCGCGAGCGTATTGGCTGGCCGGGGTGCGGATATAGTTGAAACCAACCATGTTGGCCAAGCCCGAGGCCTCGGCCGCTGCTGACATCGCCGCACCATCCTCCAGCGACGCGCCCAAAGGCTTTTCACACAGCACAGGTTTGCCCAGCGCAAACGCTGCCTGAGCGATCTCGCGATGTGTTTCCGGAGGCGTGGCGATCACAACGGCCTCTACCTTCGGGTCGTTCACCAACACACGCCAGTCATCCGTCGAGCGCGCGAATCCATAGGCCTGACGATACCGCTCAGCGCTTTCCGATGACGAGGCGCACACCATCTCTAACCGTGGTCGCAAGGCCGTGTTGAACACTGCCCCAACCGAGGACATGGCGACCGCATGAGCCTTGCCCATATATCCGCCGCCTAGAATGCCAATGCCGATCTCTGCCATTCCGACGTCCTCCCTCGCTTTTTCTTGAAAACCATTTGCAACCGGTTGCAAAACTTGTATCGTGAGAATAGGACTCTCGCAAGCTGCATTCGGCACTGCATCATAATTTTCCTAAAGGAGCCCGCAGACATGTCCGCGCAACACGAAACTGTTTACCTGACAACGGCGCAGGCGATCATTCGCTGGCTGTCGAACCAGTTTATAGAGATCGATGGTCAGGAATATCGCCTATGTGGCGGGGGCTTCGGGATTTTTGGTCATGGCAATGTAACCTGCCTGGGCGAGGCACTGAATACTGTCCGGGATGAGCTGCCGTTGTATCGCGGACAGAATGAACAGAGCATGGGATTCGCCGCCGCAGGCTATGCCAAGCAGTGGCTGCGTCAGCGATTCATGTTCTGCACCGCTAGCGCAGGCCCCGGCACTGCGAATCTGTTGACTGCTGCTGGACTGGCCCATGCGAACCGGCTGCCAATGCTGATGTTGTGCGGGGACACGTTCATCACCCGCTTACCGGATCCGGTTCTGCAGCAGATGGAGAATTACTATGACCCGACGTTTGGTGTGAATGACGCCTTCAAACCGGTCAGCCGCTATTGGGATCGCATCACGCATCCGGCACAGGTCATTCAATCTCTGCCCGCCGCTATAGCGACAATGCTGGACCCGGGCGATTGCGGGCCGGCGTTCCTTGGGTTGCCACAGGATGTGCAGGGTTGGACCTATGACTACCCGGTGAAGTTCTTTGAGAAAAAAGTGCATCGCATTCGCCGCCAATCTCCCGATGCTCATGAAATCACCGATGCCGCTACCGCGTTGGCCGGCGCGAAACGCCCGATGATCATCGCGGGTGGGGGCGTGCAGTATTCCAAAGCCGTGACCGATTTGACCGAATTCGCCGAAAAGTTTCAGATTCCGGTCGTCGAAACCATCGCGGGCCGCGCCAATATGCTGGCGACCCATCCGCTGAACATTGGCCCGATTGGCGTCACTGGATCGGACAGTGCCAACGCAATTGCGGAACAAGCCGATGTGATTGTCGCCGTCGGGACGCGCTTGCAGGATTTCACAACCGGCTCGTGGACTGCCTTTGCCAAGGACGCTCAGTTCATCTCGATCAATGCTGCGCGGCATGATGCGGGTAAGCACATGTCCTTGCCAGTTGTTGGGGATGCCAAGCTGTCGATTCAGGCTCTAACACAGGCTGTTGACTATACCGCCCCGCCCGACTGGGTGGCTCTGGCACAAGTCGAACGGCGCAAGTGGGATGCCTACGTGGCCGAAAATGTGTCTTACGGGAACCGTCCAAATTCCTATGCTCAAACCATCGGCGTTGTGAACGAACTTTGCGACCCGCGTGACCGCGTGGTCGCCGCTGCCGGAGGTCTGCCCGCTGAAGTCACCGCCAACTGGCGCACGCTGGATATTGGCACCGTTGATGTTGAGTTCGGATTCTCCTGCATGGGCTATGAGATCGCGGGCGCTTGGGGCGCGCGCATTGCCCAATCTGAGCGTGAGCCGGATAAGGACACGATTACGTTTTGCGGTGATGGCTCATATCTGATGCTGAACTCGGACATCTATTCCTCGGTTCTGAGCCGCAAGAAGATGATTGTTCTGGTGCTGGACAATGGCGGTTTTGCAGTCATCAACAAGCTGCAGAACAACACAGGCAACGAAAGCTTCAACAACCTGCTGGAAGACTGCCCCACCATCCCCGAAGCCTTTGGCGTTGATTTCGCGGCCCACGCGGCCTCGATGGGGGCCACCAGCGAAAAGGTCGCGAACCCGGCGGAACTGGCCGAAGCGTTCAAGCGCGCCAAGGCCAGCGACAAGACATATGTGATTGTGATGGACGTGGACGCCTATGAAGGCTGGACCACTGAAGGCCATGCATGGTGGGAGGTTGGAACGCCCCACACTTCGGCTGACGAAAGGGTTCGTGACGCCCATGTCGAATGGGAATCGACCCGCGAAAAACAACGCAAGGGCATCTGATGAAACGGTTCAAGGTAGAAACGGCTGACCCAGACGTCATTGTGGATGAATTGATGAACGGTGATGGAGTCGTCGCAATCTCGGGCCTTTTCACCCCTGAAGAGATCGCCGAGGCACGTGCCATCGTCATGGCCGAATCCGAAACGGCGGCCGAGAAAGTGACCCATTTCCAAGGCGCTGCGGAAGAGGATGGCAAACTGAACCTGCAGCGGCGGGTCTGGAATCTGTTGGCCAAGGGCGACGTGTTTTCACGCATGGCTGCGCATCCGGTTCTGATGAATATCCTCCGCAAGTTTCTGGGGACCGAGTTCATCATGGGCTCGATCGCTGCTAATCGCATCCTGCCGGGCGGGCCGGGGCAGGAGCCGCATGTCGACTATCCCTATTGGGACTTTCACAGCCCCGAAACGCATCCCGTCGGTCTGAATGGATCATTTCCGATGAATGCACAGGTCTCGGTTTTGCTGGACCCGTTCACCAAGGAAAGCGGCGCGACCGGCTATGTACCCGGATCGCAGAAAGAGCTGCGTTATCCCACGCCCGAAGACAAGTTCTATGACAAATGCGAGCAGATGACCGGTGAGCCTGGCGATGTTGCTCTGTTCTATGGCGTGACGTGGCATTGCGCGATGCCGAACAAAGCGGATCACGACCGCAGCGCGATCCTGATCCAGTACCTGCCCAAATGGGTTAAACCGATGGAAGATATGCCCGCTGCGCTACCGCAGGATTTCCTTGATCAGGCAAGTCCCGATCTGCGGCAGTTGCTGGGCTTGAACTATCCCTACCCCGAGGTGCTGGATGCCGCGCGGGCAGGCAATACCGAGGGGCGCACGTGACTCTGATTGAAGGTATAAAAGGTAACCGCTTTGCCGTGTTCGGCAGGGCCGGAATGGACATGTTTGCGGATCCGGTCGGAACCAAAAGCGAAGACGCACAGGTGTTTCGCGCCGATCTGGGCGGATCAAGCGCCAATATCTGCGCCGGACTGGTGAAGCTGGGATCGCAAGCGGCGCTGGTCACCTCGGTCTCGGATGATGCCGTGGGGCGGTTCTGTGTGAACCGGCTGCGCGACTATGGCGTTGAAACGAGATATGTCCGAGCTGTGGGTGGCGAGGCGCGTACGTCCTTGGCTGTCTACGAAAGTTGCATCGAAGACTTTCAGAATGTCATCTACCGCAACGGCGCCGCTGATTTCCAGGTAACCGAGGCGGATATGGATGAGGTCGACTACAGCGCCTTCTCTGCCCTGATCACGGCGGGCACGGTGTTTGCTGCGGAACCCTCACGCTCGGCCACCTACCGCGCGTTTGAAAATGCGCGCGCCTCAGGCCTGCCGGTGATCTTCGACATCGATTACCGCCCCTATAGTTGGCCATCACCCGAAGTCGCCTCAGAGGTTCTGACCCGCGCAGGGAATGAAAGCGATCTGATCGTAGGCAATGATGAAGAGTTCGGCTTTATGGCGGGCGGCATCGAAAAAGGTTTAGACAAGGCCCGCGAATTGGCGGCCAACGGCAAGATGGTGATCTACAAGATGGGCCATGAGGGGGCCATTACGCTGGCAGACGGGCAAGAGGTCCGCACCGGCATCTACCCGGTTACCGCCGTGAAGCCCAACGGCGCAGGCGACAGTTTTCTGGCCGGTCTGCTGGCCTCGATCGCTGCGGGGCATGACCTGCGCGATGCGGTGCTGCGCGGTTCGGCCTGCGCGTCGATCGTCGTGTCGAAACCCGGCTGCGCCGGGGCCATGCCGACGACGCCCGAACTTGACGAATTTCTGGCCCAACACCCGGGCTCCACGGATACCTGAAAGGAGACGCAGATGCATATTGCGCCCCATGACAACCAGAACAAACCTATCGTCGATGCCGACCATGATCTGGTGCCGCTAAACTATTTCAACATCGTCAAACTGAAAAAGGGCGAGGTGTTCCAATATGCCGTACCGGGCTATGAGACCTGCATCGTGCCCGCTACCGGTACCGTGGATGTCGATGTGGACGGCGCGATCTATACCAACCTTGGCAACCGCACCATCGACGTCTGGGATGGCGAGCCCGAGGGCGTATACGTTCCCGTCGGCGCCAAGGTTCGAATAACCTGCATGACGGATGAAACCGAAACCTTCATCGCGGGCGCAAAATTCGACCGTGTGCTTGAACCCTTTGATGTCCGCGTACCCGAGCTGGATCTGGTGCAGTATGGATCGGACGACACCAAAACCCATCGAAAGATCAAACACATTCTGGGCGCGAACCATCACGACAAGGTCGGCCGCTTGCTGGTGTCTGAACTTTATACCGTGGGTCAGGGCGGCTGGTCCGGCTTTCCCAGCCACAAACATGACACCGACCGCAAAAGCGACGATGGCGAAATGATCGAAACCCGCCATGACGAAACCTATAATTTCCGCTTCCGGCCCAACTATGGTTCTGGCGTCCAGATGCTGCAGCGCGAAGACAACAAGCCGGGTGATGCCTATCACATCATGGATGGCTCGACGATCCTGCTGGACAAGGGCTATCACCCCTGCGCAGTTTTGCCGGGGTATGAAATGTACTATTTCACCATCCTCGGCGGGCTCAGTCAGCGCTCGCTGAAGCAGTATTTCCAACCGACCCATGCAGCCCAGCTGCATACGATCCCGGGCATTATGGACATGGTGGCCAAGTTCAAATGAGCCTTGTGACATTATCGGACGTGCTGCAACCCGCGCTGCGCGACGGCTATGCCGTGGCCGGGTTGGTGACGCTGGGCTGGGAGGACATGCGTGCCTACGTGGCCGCTGCCGAAGCCGAAGGCGTACCGATCATCCTGCAAGCCGGCCCATCATGCCGCGAACACACGCCGCTGCCGGTTCTGGGCAAGATGTTCCGCCATCTGGCCGAAAGTGCCAGCGTGCCCGTCGTGGCGCATCTGGACCATGGCTACACCCATGACGAATGCCACATCGCCATCGACAGCGGCTTCACCTCTGTCATGTTTGACGGCTCACGCAAGCCTTTGGAACAGAATATCGCCGAGACCACTGCAATTGCCGAGATGGCCCATGCCGCTGGTGTCTCCTGCGAGGGTGAAATCGGTTTTGTCGGCTATTCGGGTGGTGAAGGTTCGGACGGAACCGACCCGGCGGAAGCCGCGCAATTCGCCCGAGAGACCGGCGTGGATGCAATGGCGATCTCGGTCGGCAACGTCCACTTGCAGCAGAACAAAGAGGGCGGTCTGGACGAGACCCGTATCCGCGCCATCGAAGCCGTGACCGAGATACCTCTGGTGATCCATGGCGGCTCGGGCGTGCCGGTTGCGCAACGTGCTGCGCTGGCGCGCGGATCGAAAATCTGCAAATTTAACATCGGGACCGAGCTGCGAATGGCCTTTGGGAATGCCCTGCGAACGGCCGTGAATGCCGATCCGGACAGGTTCGACCGCGTTCAAATACTGAAAGATACACATGAACCGGTGGTCGAGGCGACGCGCCGAGTACTGAAAGCGTTCAAAGGGGCATGACATGCTGAATATTGGGCTATTGGGATGCGGGCGGATCGGTCAGGTTCATGCGCGCTCGATCGGGCAGATTGATGGCGCACGGGTGAGCGCAGTGGCGGACGCATTCACAGAACCGGCTCAGATGCTGGCCGACAAAACTGGCGCACAGATCCTGTCGGCGGACGAACTGATCGAAAGCAAAGATGTCGATGCTGTCGTCATCGGTACTCCGACCGACACCCACTACGATCTGATCCATAAAGCGGCGAATGCCGGCAAAGCGATCTTCTGCGAAAAGCCGGTGGACATGTCCGCTGACCGCATCCGCGATTGCATCAAGGTGGTCGAAGCCACCGGCGTGCCCTTCATGACGGCCTTCAACCGCCGCTTTGATCCGAGCTTTGCCAATATTCAATCCCGCATCGCCGAAGGTGAGATCGGCGCGGTCGAAATTGTTACCATTCTGTCCCGCGACCCCTCGCCGCCACCGATCAGCTATATCGAAAGCTCGGGTGGGTTGTTCCGCGATATGATGATTCATGACTTGGATATGGCACGTTTCTTGCTGGGCGAAGAACCTATCAGCGTTTACGCTGTTGGATCATCGCTCGTCGATCCCGAGATCGGCAAAGCCGGAGACGTCGACACCGCAGCCGTAACCCTGACGACAGCCAGTGGCAAGATTTGCCAGATCTCCAACTCGCGCCGCGCCAGCTATGGCTATGATCAGCGCATCGAGGTGCATGGCGAGAAGGGCATGTTGCGGGCCGAAAACATGTTGGAGAATGCGGTTGAGGTCGCGACTCCGTCGGGTTTCCGCAAAGCCCCCGCCCAGCATTTCTTTCTTGAACGCTACGAAGGCGCCTATCAAGCCGAGATGGCCCATTTCACTGCCGCTGTGTCCGGATCAGGACAACTTGCACCAGGTATCATCGATGGGCTGCGGGCTCAGTTGCTGGCCGATGCGGCGGACGCGTCCTTGAAGCAGGGCATCGTTATCAGCCTCGCTTGAGGTTTTTGGGAAATCATCGAGGTTCAAGGTACGACGCGCCAAACTCGTACCCCCTCAAGAAATCATCAGACATCTTCTAGGCGCGCCGTATCGTTTTGGTATCTGGGCGAGATGTCCGGAATGTGTCTGAAAGATTAATTTTCCCAACTACGGGGAACCCCCAATATACGGGCCTACACGCATCGCATAACCTGAGCTCAACGGACCACTTTCACTGTTCCGTGTATCCCCTTCAGAGGGGTTGGCTCGACCCCCTCGCCAACCCCTCTGCTATGTGGAATGTAAGGCGACGCTTTCAATCTAATACCGCCTCCGCGAGATTTGGACGAAGCGGGCTTGTTTTCGGGCCCTAGACCTGTTCACTTTGGGTGACGACGGCGTCAACGATGAACGAAAAAGAAGTGCATGGTGTTTCTTTAATTTTTTAGTTTCAATGTCTTACTACAAAGCCACCGACACCCCGAGAGAACAGTTGTCACGAGCGCGACAACATGCGCCTAAAGGCCCTACAACTTTGCGGTGCTACATTAGATCGCTGAAACAAGCGCATTCACGGCTCCGGCAAAACCAGCCACTGCCACAACACTTGCCAAAATGACGCAAAGGATTTCCAACGCACTGAGTTTCATATCGGCCCCCACCGGAATGCTGCACCCGGCATAGAGCAAGTCTTGAAAGGCGAAAAGTGAGCTTATGTTTACGTCGCGGAAACTTGCTATCCAGGCAGCGCTTACTTGCTCAGATACCGCTCTCAGGACGTTAGTTGGGGTCGTTCTGATGGCATTTCTATCTTGACCTGTTGCACCTCTGCATCGCCGATTGCACATCATTCGGCGCGCAACGATCAATGGAAAGATACCTGAAACTGCGCCCATAGAAACTAATGGCGCTGTCGAGGTACACCATAACTACACCCAGATGCGCGATACAAAAGGTTTGAACGCGCATTGTATCAACGCCACCGAGAATGCGCTTCATTCATTGGACGATCAGAAGATTGCTCGTGGGGCGGCATATCGAACTAGGTAACCCCCTCAAATCCAGTTGGAAAAACTAGAAAGTGCTAAAAATAAAGACATGCCGCCCTCTGTGCCAGGATGGCATTATGGCAAAAATGTGTCCACGGCTAAATTCGAAACTCTTAGTTCGTGAATTGGAAACAAGATGTTTCGGAAAGATCCTCGGGACTACGGAAAAACCTGCACTTCGAAAGCGTCCAGTGACGAAAGTTTGAATTTAACTGATAACTCTACTACATTGCTCACTCTTCTAAGAGGCATGCTGACAAGCGGATCGTCGTTGTCTTTTTGTCCATCTCAGTAGAGACTACGATACTACGACCTTCATGTTATGAGCCTGACGAGGTTTGATCGTTAAGCAATTGATCGGGTTGATCAATTGTAGTCCGCACGGGCTGTGTTTGGATTTTCTAAAGTTGGTTGCGGGAGCAGGATTTGAACCTGCGACCTTCAGGTTATGAGCCTGACGAGCTACCGGGCTGCTCCATCCCGCGACACTTTAAGTGAC
>NZ_JBQFVO010000003.1:0-557921 GCF_056539785.1 Ruegeria sp. B11
CCATCAAACGGCCCTGCATGTCAACCAGACAAACCAATACCGTATCAATCTCGCCAGACGAAACCTCAGCCTTCAAATGCTCAAATGTCAGCATGCAATACCTCTGTGATATGCGAGAATTTTCGACGAAAATTCTTTGTCCCTGTAACGACCGGCCCGCGAAAGAACGGGCCGGTCCAGTGTTTTATCCGTAACGATAGGGCCGCCCGGCCTTGAGCATTTCGGCGTTGTAGCGCTTGAAGATATCCACGACCTTTGCCTTGGTCTCGGATTCCGCAGCAATTTCGTCCCAGAACTTAACAGCAGCTTCTTCAACCGTCGCCCACTCTTCATCCGGGATGGTCGTCAATTGCATCTTGGTACCGTTAACCCGCAGGTTGGCCTCGCCGCCCCAATACCACCACTGGCGGTAGTAGTGCGACTGGTCACAGCAGACCTTGAACAGAGTTTGCAGATCTTCCGGTAGCTCGTTCCAGCGATCCATATTGGCAAAGAAGTGGCCGGCCCAGGCCCCCGAAATATTGTTGGTTAGGAAGTAGTTAGTCACATCCGCCCAACCCACGGTGTAGTCTTCGGTGATGCCCGACCAGGCAATACCGTCCAACTCGCCGGTTTGGACGGCGACCTCGATATCCTCCCAAGGCAGGGTCACAGGAACCACGCCGAACTGCGACAGGAACCGGCCCGCTGTCGGGAAGGTAAAGATGCGCTTGCCCTTCATGTCCTCCAGTGAGTTGATCGGGTCCTTGGTGGCAAAATGGCACGGATCCCATGCGCCGGCGCTGATGTGTTTGACGCCGACCTTGGAATATTCCTCATCCCAGATCTCGTTCAGGCCCCACTGGTTGAACAGCACCGGCACGTCCAGCGAATAGCGCGAAGCGAACGGGAAGTAGCCGCCGAAAACAGTGACTTCGGTGGGCGAGGCCATCGAGTCATCATCCGATTGAACCGCGTCGATGGTTCCCTTCTGCATAGCGCGGAACAGCTCTCCGGTCGGGACCAGTTGATCGGCGTAGAATAGCTCGATCTGCATACGGTCACCGGCGATCTGGTTGAACATCTTAATAGCCGGGTCGATCACATGCTCGGCCAGTGCAGGACCGGCATATGTCTGCATCCGCCATGTGATCGTGCTTTGCGCCAGTGCAGGCGTTGCCAAAGGTGCCGCCGCAACCCCTACCCCCGCAGTTTTCAGAAACTTACGTCTTGTCGTCATGTCAATTTCCTCTCCGTTTAAGTTTGGGTGCCCGTGTGTCGGGCCTTCTGGTTAATTTCCGTAAACATACCCGGGCAGCCACAAGGCGATCTCGGGGAATATCATGATTATTGCGAGCGCCAGGATCATCACCCCGACAAAGGGCACGATTGAGCGGTAGATGTCGCGCAGGCTGATTTCTGGCGGAGCCATTGCGCGCATCAGGAACAGGTTGTAGCCGAAAGGCGGCGTCATATACGCGATCTGGGTGGTGATGGTGTAAAGTACACCGTACCAGATCAGATCGAAGCCAAGCGCCCCCACGAGCGGCACATAGAGCGGCGCCACGATGACGAGCATTGCGGTGTCGTCCAGGAACGTGCCCATGATGATAAAGCTGAGCTGCATCAGGATCAGGATCAGCCACGGTGACAGCCCCAACTGCTCGGTGAACAGGTTCTCGATGGCCTTGACCGCGCCCAGCCCGTCAAACACCGCGCCGAAGCCCAGCGCCGCAAGGATGATCCACATGAACATGCACGAGATGGCCAAGGTTTGCTTGGTACAGTCCTCGAAAATCTTCCACGTCATCCGACGTTTGAGGACAGACGCCACAAGCGCCGCCAACGCTCCGATGGCCGAACTTTCTACCAATGAGGTCCAACCATTCACGAACGGCAGCATCATCGCAGCGAAAATCATCAATGGCAGTGCCCCGGCCCAGAGCAGACGGAGTTTCTCGGACCTTGGGACCTCGTGCGCGTCTTCCATCGCTGGTCCCAGATGCGGTTGAAGCCGGCAACGAATCCAGATGTAGAGGATGAACAAAGACGCCATCAGCAGCCCCGGCACAATGCCTGCCAGCCAAAGTTGACCGACGGGTTGCCGCGCGATCATGGCATAAAGCACCAGAACTACCGAGGGCGGCACAAGGATGCCCAAGCTCGACCCGGCCTGAATGACCCCCGTCACCATGGTCTTGTCGTATCCGCGCCGCAGCAGTTCAGGCAGTGCAATCGTCGCCCCGATGGCCATACCTGCCACGCTAAG
The DNA here is from genome assembly GCF_056539785.1 of Ruegeria sp. B11. Lineage (NCBI taxonomy): Bacteria > Pseudomonadati > Pseudomonadota > Alphaproteobacteria > Rhodobacterales > Roseobacteraceae > Ruegeria > Ruegeria sp. B11. Next base: position 2,249 of record NZ_JBQFVO010000003.1, read on the forward strand.
CCCGTTCATGGCCGAGACCAGCACCATCAGACCGATGGTGCCGATGGCAAGCCCACCGTTCACCGGCCCCATCCAGACGTGGAACATGCGATAGAGGTCATCGGCCAGACGACTTTCGCTCAGGACATAGCCCATGAAGATGAACATCGGCAGGGTCAGCAGCGGGTACCATTTCATCAGCTTCATCGCCGCCGAAAACGGAATGTCCTGCCCGCCTGTCCCCCAGAGCGCCAGTGCCGCAATGGCTGCGACGGCACCAATGGCACCAAAGACGCGCTGCCCGGTGAACAGCATCAGCATCATCGAAGCGAACATGAAGATTGCGATAAATTCCTGGCTCATGCCCGCGCTGCCCCGATCTCTTGCCCGTTGATCCGCGCAATGTCTTTGAAAAATTCTGATATCGCCTGCAGCAGCATCAGGAAGAAGCCGAAGACCATGATCGCCTTGACCGGCCAGATGTATGGCCGCCACGCGGTGGAGGATCGTTCAAGCCGTCCGACCTCTTCGCTGCCGGTCAGAAGGCCTGTGAAATAGGCGACAGGCGCATCACCCCAATAGCCCAGGCTGTACGCCGTGGATCCAAGCCCACCGTAGAACAGCACACCCAGATAAAGGATCAGCAGCAGCACCGTGAAGGCATCGAACCAGGCTTTCCGGCGATGGCTCCAATTATGGTAAAACAGATCCATTCGCACGTTCGAACCCAGTTGGATCGAATACGGCCCCCCCATGATGTAATAAGTCACCATCGCAAACTGCGCCATTTCTAGCGTCCAGAGCGAAGGCAGAAAGAAGGTCTTCGAGATCGAGGACCACAGCAGGATACCCATCATCACGAACAGGCCCCACATCATGACCCGCCCGATCCGGTAGTTCACCGCATCGACCACACGCACATATGCTGACATTGCCTTGATCATTCGCCCACCCCGCTACAGAACGGAGCAATGGTACGATTGATCCACGGGGCCAGACAATCGGCCATGACCCGCTGCTGCTCGGCTGTCTGAATCAGATCATTCCGGATCTCGATCATGACGTTCAACAATCCGTTGGGCGCTGCGTGAAGATCCAAAGTGTGCGCCACCCCGTCTGCCGCCGAATAGGGTTCGTTCAATCGAGTAACCAGGGGCAGCTCGTGCGCGGCGCTGGCCAACATCGCCTTGGCAAAGCGGGCGTCCTGGCCATGCAGCAAACCAAGCTCAACATCGCGCGGCTTTCCGCGGTATATCGGCGTGAAACTATGAACCGTCACCATGAGTTTTAGCGTGCGGTGATGACGGATCAGAACATCCTCTAGCCCTTGGCAAAACGGCACATATACGCCTTCGATCCGCTGCTGACGCGCATTGGCGCTCAGTTCAAGGTTCGCCGGGATCGGTGTGTCTTCACTGCATTCCGGCATAGCATCGGGGGCTTCGGGAGGGCGGTTGCAGTCATAAACCAGCCGCGACACCCCACCATGCACCAGCACGCCGTTCAACTGCTGGGCCAGTGCCTGAGCAACCGGCAGCGCGCCCGGGTCCCACGCGATATGGCTGCGCAGTGCCTCGGCACTTAGCCCCATATCCCCCAGTCCGTCCGGGATACGATGCGAGGCGTGTTCGCACACCACCACAACCGAAGGCTCTTCCGGCGCGTCGTCGATGTGAACGACAGGACCGAAATCAAGCTGAGCAGAGGTGAGAGTGGCGCTACGTGATTCCATTTGGAAAAAATTCCACAGAGGTTCTTAACCTGTCAATAAATTTCCTGTATAAAATTCCCCAAGTCAGATTGCATTGTCAAATTTTCCACATAAACATGGGTAGAAAGGGAAAGGAGTATTCCGTGCGAGTGACAGAAAGGCTCCTTGCGCATCGCGAAATGATGACACCGACCGAGCGGCAGTTGGTCAACGTGCTGCTGGATGATTACCCCATGGCAGGGCTTGGCAGCATAACCGAGCTGGCCAGTATCGCCTCGGTTTCCACCGCCACGGTTGCGCGGATGCTTCAGAAAACCGGCTTTGATGGCTATCCGCAGTTTCAGTCCGCGATACGCAGCGAAGTGAAAGAGATGATCTCGGGGCCCGTCGCCAAACGGGATGTCTGGCAGAATGACTTGCCTGAAGAACACATTCTCAACCGCTACTCCCGCCAAGCGCTTGAGAACCAGCGGCGTTCGATTGATGAGGTCGACCCGGATGAGTTTGACAGTTTCTGCCGTATGCTTTGCGATCCCAAACGGCGTGTTTTCATAACCGGCGGACGCATAACCGGGACCCTGGCGCAATATCTCTACCTCCACCTGCAGATGATCCGTCCTGATGTGAAGCTGCTGTCAGATGCAGCGTCGTGGACTCACGATCTGCTCGAAGTGCGCGAAGGCGATGTGCTGGTGGCCTTGGATGTGCGGCGTTATGAGAACACTACTTTGTTGATCGGGCAGCTTTGCCATGAGCGCGGGGCCGAGGTTGTCCTGCTGACGGATCAATGGCGATCCCCCATCCACCGGCTGGCGAAACACACCTTTGCGGTAAGGATCGCAGTGCCTTCGGCATGGGATTCCATGACTTCGCTAATGGTGCTATTGGAATGCGCCATTGCCGAAATGCAGGAACGTCTCTGGGACAGTGTCAAGCAGCGCACGGACGAGTTAGAGCAGGCCTTTGACCGGACGAAGCTGTTTCGCAAGTTCGGCCAAAGCTCGGGGTCCTGACGTCAGGTAGCGACGTTTCATAAGGTACAACTGCGCGTGAGCCCTGTTGTCAGACGCTGCGCAGACCGTACACTCCGGCGTATGACATTCATCGCTGAAAACCAATTACCTCTGCTGATACTGGCCTTTATGATCGGCCTGTTTGGCACAGGATTTCTTTTCCGCAAACCTGCAGGGCATCGGGCATGGAAACTGGCGGATCTGGTCTGGGTCGTATTGGGTGGGATCGGTGCACTGGTCGCCGTGTTGGCCGGTCTTTACACCTCGGACAGTTCGCGGCTGGACCGGCAGATCGACGTTGCTTATGCCGCCACGCTTGCATTCGACCGTGATGCCGCGCGGTTTCGGCTGAGGTTCTGTGACCCCGCTTACGACCCGGATACAGCTGTTTTGTGCGAAAAGGTAGAGTTTCTGTCCGCCTCAACCGCAAGCAATGCCGATTTACCGTTGTTCATCGCGGTCACGAACGAAGTAGCCCCGCTTCAAGGCCTGCATTTTCTATTCGGCCGCACGTCGAGTGATGACATGGATGAGGCCCGCGAGATGGCAGCGAAAGCGGATGCCTTCAGCATCGATCAATTTCTCGTCTTCACATCTCTGGACGATGATACACAAACCGCTATTGACAACATGCGGCGCAAGGTGCCTGCGATTGCCGGTGATTATCTGATCCTGGCCCAAAGCTATGACGATCTGATCGAACAGGTCGGCAAGCTCAAGGATGAATGGGAATATCTGCAGGCGAATGCGCATATTTTGGTACTGCAGATCATTGCCCTATGTCTGGTAAGCTTTGCTGCACCGTTCCGTCTGGGCAAATCCATCGTTGAGCTACGCACAGCTTTCAACGCCGATACGACTGCGCCAGCAGATGCGGATCAGCCCCCAGAAAGTACCGCGCCAGAGTCCAAAGGTTCCGCGCGCCCCGCCGAAACCAACCCTGACGGATATAGCGTTCCGCACTCGTAACCGCGTCCGCTTTCAACAGCACCGGGCGCGGCAACACGCGGATCAAGGCGACATCTTCCATCAGTGGCTGATCTGGGAATCCTCCGACAGAGTCATAATCCCTGCGGCGTACCAACAGCCCCTGATCGCCGTAGGGCAAACCAAACACTCTGCTACGCAGGTTGGCCCAACCAGCGACCCAGCGGGCACCAATCCCGCTGACGCGAAACCGCAATCGGAAGGCTGCTGGCCTGTGCGAACGCAGATGCTCTGCCACGATGGCGCTCCAGCCTGACTGCAACTCGGTGTCGGCATGCAGGATCAGCAGCCAGTCGCCAGATGCTTTGGCACACCCCCTTTGCAACTGCCCTCCCCTTGACGCCGGGCCTGTTACGATCATGGCTCCGGCTTCATCCGCCATCACAAGTGTTGGATCCTCTGAGCCGCCATCGGTCACGATTAACTCTCGGATCAGGCCTGAATGAAGCCCTTCCATCAAAGCCTGTAGCGTTCCCGGCAGGGAATGCCCCGCGTTAAGGGTTGGAATCACAATGCTGATCGGGGCGGACACGTCTGAAACCCTCTGGTCATGGCGGCGCGATTTCCTATATCACGAAGCCAGACGAATTGACGAGGATCAACCCATGTCCAATCGCCGCATTCTGCGCCTGACCGGCAACGATACTGATAGCTTTCTGCAGGGGCTGATCACAAATGACGTGCAGCGGCTGGACGACGGGCTGGTCTACGCCGCCCTTCTGACCCCGCAGGGCAAGTACCTGGCTGACTTCTTTCTCAAACGAGACGGTGAGTCGGTGCTGCTGGATGTGGCCGATGTGCTGGCCGACGGGCTTGCCAAACGACTGACGATGTACAAGCTGCGTGCAGATGTGACCATCGACCAGACCGACCTGAACGTACAACGCGGCACCGGCCCCGCGCCCGAGGGCGCCCTACCCGACCCACGGCATCCTGATCTGGGATGGCGCGCTTATTCTACCGCTCCGGAAGGTGATGACGGTACGGACTGGGATGCTATCCGCGTCCGTCACTGTATCCCCGAAACCAGCATCGAACTGACGCCAGACAGCTATATTCTTGAGTCCGGGTTCGAGGCGCTGAATGGCTTGGACTTCAAGAAGGGCTGCTATGTCGGACAAGAGGTCACCGCGCGCATGAAGCACAAGACTGAGTTGCGCAAAGGTCTGCGCGTTGTCGAGATCGCGGGCACCGCTCCGGTCGGGGCCGAGATTCACTCCAGTGGTAAACCCGCCGGGGTGTTGTTTACACAGTCTGGCGGAAAGGCGATCGCATACCTTCGGCTGGATCGCGCGGGGGACGACATGCAGGCGGGTGGCGCGACGCTAAAACTGCCAGGTTGATTTTGTTGCTGAACCGGCACGCCCATTTTTTTGAAACCGTTTGCGTATTTGACGCTGCCGGGCCGCGCGGTATCACTGACTGCAATTGGCCTAACGGGATACGTGCATGTTTCGCCTCTATACCGCGATATGGCGTGTCAGCGCCGGACGGCAAATCATCCTTATTCTGCTGTCATTGGCGGTGGCTGCGCTGGCGGCTGCTCCGCTTGAGTTCCAGCGCGACATCGTCAATCACCTGACATCTGATAGCATCGAAGTGGATCGCCTGCTGTTGCTGGGCACCGGGATGATGGGCGTCATCCTGTTGAGCCTCACGTTGAAATGGGTGCTCGGGTATCGCTCTGGAACGCTGGGCGAGGACATCATCCGACTGATCCGGGGACGGTTGCTTGCCCGATCAATCGATCTCAGCGAAGAGGGGCAAGACCTTCGTTCGGGCACGATGACAACGGCCGTATCTGCTGAGGCGGAAGAGCTGGGCAAGTTCGCAGGCGGTGCGTTTTCCGATCCTGTGGTGCAAATCGGCACATTGATCAGCGTGATCGGCTACATCTCTTCAACCCAACCGGGGCTGGGCTTGATCGCACTTTCCATGATCGTTCCGCAGATCATTATCGTTCTGGCCTCTCAGCGAAAAGTGAACATCTTCGTGGCCGAGCGTGTTCGAATCCTGCGCAGCGCGACCGACCGCTTGACGCACGAGGATATCGAGGCGGCATCGCGAGCGATTGAGAAACAGTTCGACGAGATATTCGAGACCCGCCGCAAGATGTTCATCTGGAAACTCTCGGCCAAGTTCCTGCTGAGTGTCATCAATGGCGCAGGGACTGTTGGGATTCTGATGCTGGGCGGCTGGCTGGTGTTGCAGGGTAAAACCGATGTCGGCACCGTCGTGGCCGCGATAAGCGGTCTCGGACGCATTCAAGGCCCGACCGCTTTCTTGATCGCGTTCTACCGTCAGGTCAGCGCCAATCGCATCAAGTACGAACTGATGCTGGAGCTGTTTGGCGATCATCCCGAGCGCTATCGCATTCGAACCTAAAAAAGGGCCGCAGAGCGACCCTTTTGCACCGAACTATCGTCCGCTTACGCGCGTTCGGAATATTCCATGGTCTCGGTATTCACTACGATCATCTCATCCTGCCCGATAAAAGGCGGCACCATGACCTTGACGCCATTGTCCAGAACCGCTGGCTTAAACGAGTTCGCCGCAGTCTGACCCTTCACAACCGGCTCGGTCTCGACGATCTTGCAGGTCACTTTTTGGGGCAGCGTGGCGTTCAGCGCCTCGCTTTCGTAAAACTCCACAACGATAGTCATGCCGTCCTGCAGAAACGGGCGGCGCTCACCCAGCAGTTCCGAAGGCAGTTCGATCTGCTCGTAGGTCTCGGAATCCATGAACACCAGCATGCCATCGGATTCGTACAGGAACTGCTGATCCTTCTGCTCAAGGCGCACGCGTTCGACTTTGTCGGCCGAACGGAAGCGTTCGTTCAGCTTTGAGCCATTGCGCAGGTTGCGCAGCTCGACCTGGGCAAAAGCTCCGCCTTTGCCGGGCTTTACGTGATCCACTTTGACCGCCGCCCACAGTCCGTCATTATGCTCAAGCACATTGCCGGGGCGAATTTCGTTCCCATTTATCTTGGGCATGACTTAAATCCTTCACAAACGGTTGATGCGTCAGTTCTCGTCCCTATATCTGGCGTGACCACACCTGACAAGACAACGAAACCTAGTGCTGCACCTGCAGCGAGCCATGCAAATGACGCAACGCAACTATGCATTTTAGGTGTATCCGAATCGCATGTAATAGGTCATAAGGACCGTCACGCCGAAAATTGCAAGAGCAAGAAAAACAGGAAAGACGAGATGAGAGATTTCGTTGACGGCACTGCCTTTAACAACGAACAAGGCAATCGTGCACGCAAACTTTTCGCAGCCGTTGTACTGGCTGCTCTGGATGATGCCATCGCCGACGATAAGAAGTATGGCAACGGACCGGAACAAATTGCCCGTTGGGCACGTTCGCGCGATGGGCGCGAAGTACTATCGTGCGCCGGCATCGACCCCAATGAGCGGGTTGTAGGCGGGCTGATGGAATTTGTTGGACGCGGCGTACGGACGTCTGTCGCCCTGTCCCGCGAAGAAAGCGAACGCCGGAATGCGGCTCAGCAGGCCGAAGCTGCCTGATTGTTCCCCGCATCCGATTGAAAAAACGCGCCCTGACATCGGGGCGCGTTTTTCTTTGGGCTGATTGGTCAGATCAAAAATACATGATCCATTGCCACGCCACCCAAAGCTCGGCCGCCAGTAACAGCGCAAAGAACAGTTTTGCTGAAACCGACAGGCCGCGCTGCCAAAGCACCACATAGGCGGCAATGCAAATCGTCACTGAGATCGGCGCGATCCAAGCTGCATGATGTGCGCTGTCCCAATAGCTGATCGGACTGTGAAAGACCCATGAACTGATCGGCCAGAACTGTGGTCGGCCATCGCCTGCGTGCAATAAGAAATCCATCACCAAATGAAGTATCCCTGCGGATGCGCCAATGGTCAGCAGGTGCCAGCCGCGCCACAGCCCGAGTGCAAGTGCCACTCCCCACAAAATGAACGAGTTATCGATGGCGAATACGGTTTGCCACGCGGGTGAAAAGTAAAGCTGATCAAACACCACCTGTGCCGGGATGTTCAGGATGTGCAGCGAAACGCCGGCCATCAGGTATAGCGACAAATCCGGCAACAAGGACCCAAACAGAGCTGCCCATAGCGTCGCGCCCCGGGCCGGGCGCGCAAAACCAGCAGCACCGATCAAAAGATGCGCAGGCGTATTCATATGGGGCTTTTCCTTTGGCCTTAAATCAGGTCATCTGCGCCCGAGCATAGGAGACAGGCCATGGCGCGGTCCATCATGATTCAAGGCACCGGCAGCAATGTCGGCAAATCGGTTTTGGTGGCCGGGTTGGCCCGCGCCTATACGCGACGCGGGTTGCGCGTGGCTCCGTTCAAGCCGCAGAACATGTCGAACAACGCCGCTGTTACGGAAAACGGCGGCGAAATCGGGCGCGCGCAAGCCCTGCAGGCGCGGGCGGCCAAACGACCGACGCATACGGATATGAACCCAATCCTGCTCAAACCCGAAACTGATACCGGCGCGCAGATCATTCTTCAGGGCCAGCGCGCAGGTACAATGAAGGCGGGCGATTATCGCAAGGACAAGTCTAAGCTGCTGGGGGCGGCTCTGGAAAGCTTTGAAAGGCTTTGCAGCGACGCTGATCTGGTGTTGATCGAAGGCGCGGGTAGTCCGGCAGAAACTAACCTGCGCAAGGGTGACATCGCCAATATGGGATTTGCTTGTGCCGCACAGGTTCCGGTGGTTCTGGTGGGCGACATTCATCGGGGTGGCGTGATCGCTCAGATCGTGGGGACGCAAGCCGTCTTGGAGGCCGGGGACCTTGCGATGATCCGGGGCTTTGCGATTAACCGCTTCAAGGGCGATGTCTCCCTGTTCGATGAAGGGCGCGACGATATCGCATCCCGGACCGGCTGGCCCTGTATGGGCGTGGTGCCCTGGTTCCATGACGCATGGAAGCTGCCGGCAGAAGATATGATGGACATCCGCTCTCATGCCGGAGGGGCATGCAAGATCGCTGTGCCTCAGCTTGAGCGGATGGCCAATTTCGACGATCTCGACCCGCTTTCCGCCGAACCGGGCGTTACGGTCGAGATCATCCCAGCAGGCCGCCCCCTGCCCGGAGATGCCGATCTGGTGCTGTTGCCGGGCAGCAAGTCTACAATCGGCGATCTGGCCTATTTCCGGGCGCAGGGTTGGGATATCGACCTTTATGCCCATGTCCGCCGCGGGGGTCATGTTCTGGGCCTGTGCGGGGGTTATCAGATGCTGGGCAAAACCATCTCGGACCCCGATGGCGTCGATGGACGCCCCGGTCAGGTCGAAGGGTTGGGATTGCTGGATGTCAGCACCACAATGGCCGGAGAAAAGCAGGTTATCCTGCGCTCAGCAACCGCCCTGCCCGGTCATGAACCCGTCAGCGGATATGAGATCCACATGGGCCGTACTGATGGCCCGGATTGCGCTCGGGCCTGGCTGCAGATCGAAGGTCGCCCGGAAGGTGCCGCCAGCGCCAATGGGCGCATACGCGGCAGCTATCTGCATGGGATTTTCACCTCGGACACGTTTCGCGCCAGCTATCTGGCAGAGCTGGGCGTGACATCGGAAACAGCTTACGAAGACGGCGTCGAACAAGTGCTGGACGACCTTGCTGACCATCTGGAACAGCATATGGATCTGGATCTGCTTCTCGCGATGGCGCAGACGCCACGCACCATTTAGACCTCAGTCAACATCCGCTGCGGCGATCGCCCGCGTGATCTCACGCCGAACCATCTTGCGCAGGTTTTTCGTGATCCGTTCGCCCAGCGCGCCCTGCAGCTCTTCCCGGACGATCTGGGCGACGAGTTCGCGCAATTCCTCTTCTCCGATTGTCGCATCGGTCGGCTTCTGTGCCATATCTTCCACCACCTCCGGGTCGCGAATAAATGTGGCTTCGGATTTTGGTTCAGCCGCCTGAGACTGAGCAAAAGCTCTGTCTGCCGGCCATTCAACAGCCTGCGTCTTGGTGCCAGAGTAGTCGTCATCGCTCTCGCCATCGGGCTCCCACTGATCCTCGGTGCGCGCGATAGCAGCTTCCAAAGCTTCAATCTTGGCGCTGAGGCTTCCCGCTAGGTCGCGCTTTGGTGCGTCTGCCTTGGCGTCGACATCACCAGCGCGCACAATATCGCTGGGTTGCAGCCGCATCGGTTCGGCAGGGTTGCTTGGCGCATTTGCGGCCTGCTTTGGGGTACTGTCACCCGCGCTATGCTGGGGCATCAGTTTCAAGGGCGCGGCCTTCTTGGCGATCAGCGGTTCATTGCTGACGCGCAGCGCATCCGTTAAAACCAACCGGCCCGGCTTGGCAGCCGGGGCCGTCGGAACAAATATGAATTCTGATTCGTCATGCGCGTCCTCGTCGACCATTCGCTTAACCGACGAAAGAACGTCCTGAATATTGGCGCTTACAACACGATCTGACATTATTTTCTACCGCTCTAACCTAGGCCCGATTGTAGCCAATCTGAGCCAGCGCCACAACAGGTAGCGATGCCCTTTAGTCGCGGCGCAATGCCTTGAGCACTCGATCCAGATCGCGGCTTTGCTTACTGACCTGCGACGGCGCCTTTTTCACGAGGTTGTAATACAGGGTCGGATCATAGATCTGCACTGCAAGACCCAAACGCTCTGCCGTCAACAGCCCCTGGGCTTGCAGCAGTTCATATGCAGCCCGCGACCGCTCGGTCCGGGATGCTACCTCGGCCAATTGCGCGTCCAGCAAATCCTGCTGGGCATTCAGGACGTCCAAGGTCGTCCGTGCACCCAACGTTGCTTCTTCACGAATACCGTCAAACGCCACCTGCGAAGCACGAACCCGTTCTGTTGACGCCCGCAGGCTTGCAGTTGCCGCCTGAAACGCAGCATAGCGATCGGCAACACCTTGTGTGATGTCTTTCTGAACGTTCAGAAGGTTGGCACGCGACGCATCACGAGTTGCCATCGCACGACGCACCGCTGCCGCCAGACCGCCACCGGAATAGATCGGCTGATTGAAGTTCAGTGAGATCGTCGCATCGTTGATGTAATCGTCATTGTCGTAGCTCTCGGTAATGCCCGCATCCGCATTCAGGCTGACATTCGGACCCAGATTTGCACGCTGCTGCTGCACGATCAGGTCCAGCGCACGCACCTGATGCTGTGCGGAAAGAATCGCAGGGTGGTTCCGCTGAGCCAAATTCACCGCATCCGCCTCTGAACGCGGCAGGTTGGGCAGCCTTGGCTGACCAGCCGTCCGCCCAGGTGTCTTGCCAACGGCGTTTACGTATTCAGCCTGAGCAATGCTCAGGTTACCACGTGCGACCGCCAAATCAGCCTGAGAGCTGGCCAATTGTGCCTCGGACAGGGCAACGTCGGTACGTGTAACCTCACCTACTTCAAAGCGATCCTGTGATGCGCGCAGTTCTTCCGCCGACACTTCCACGTTGTTCTGGCGGATCGCAACCGTTTCTTCCTGCAGCAGAACACCTAGATAGGCGTTCGCGGCTCTGATCAGGATTTGTTGTTCAATATCAATAAGAGACTGACGGGTGGATAGCACAGTTTCCTGCGCCGATTGCTTGCCAAGGATGGAAGCGCCACCGTCATAGATCAACTGGCTCAGCGTGAGACCGGAAAAAAAGCTCGAAGGCTCGCGCGTCGTGATCAAGCTGCTCGTATTGGTGCGCGTGTAATCCCGGCTCACCCGCACGGTCCAGTTGATGATCGGACGCAGCGCTGAGAGCGCAATGGCGACATCTTCATCCGCTGCGCGTAACAAGGCACGGTTCTGCTCAAGCAGGCCGCTGGTGTTATACGCGCCGATGAATGCATCGGTCAGATTATCTGCCCAAACCGACCTTCCGGGCATCACACTTAATGCAACACCAGCAGCCAAAGTCAGGCCTTTGACCAGCTTTCCTGTCGTCGTCCCGCGCATAACTAAGTCCTCTCAAATCGAAATTACGCAACCACCAGCGCAGTTTGCGCCGGTGTTTTCAAGTAATCAAGGCATCAAAATACTTCTATTGCCAACTATAGCGAAAATGCACACTCAGCGCAAAATGCGGGCAAAATCGGTGCGCTAGCATTGAATGCAAATCGCCACGAGACACGGCCTGAGGACTTGAGACCCATACGAACCGTGCCAAGATCACCCTCCATGAACAGGCAAATGATCCGGCCCCCATCCTTGAGTTGATCCAGCAAAGTGTCTGAAAGCTGCTCGACCCCACCCTGAATCATGATCACATCGTAGGGTCCATGCTCAACCGCGCCTTGTTCAAGCGGTCCTTCATGAACAATAGCGTTGTCTACGTCAGCTTCCATCAGAAGCGTCTGAGCTTCAGCTGCCAATGCCGGGTCGGATTCCACGGCCACAACCAACTCTGCCATTCGCGCGGCAATTGCGGTTGAGTAACCCAGCCCCGGAGCGATATCCAGCACCACTTCAACATTGGAAATGTTGACTGCGTCCAACATCTTAGCCAGCGTCCTGGGCTCAAGCAGACAACGTCCATCACCCAACTCGACCAGATCACCAACATAGGCTGCCTCACGTTGCGCATCCGGCACGAAATTTTCGCGCGCAACGCTCAGCATCGCATCAATGATAGGGAACTTGGTCACATCCGAGGGCCTGACCTGAGTATCAACCATCGTAAGGCGCCGGGCTGCGAAATCTGTCATGTGATCGCTCATTCCTTATCAGACTGTTATCTGGCTTTTGCCACATCCGCCTGCCTGCAGCAACGGGCCAGATTGCATTTCCGGGCGCGGCAAAAACGTACCATTGGGGTATTGTCAAATTTCCAAACAAGACAGAAATAATCGCCCTCAAGGCTATGGACGTTCATCCTGAAAGCTGATAGAACGCCCCTCACACCACGGCAAGTTATTGATATTGCTTAAAAAGGCGAGTTGGCGGAGTGGTGACGCAGCGGATTGCAAATCCGTGTACACCGGTTCGATTCCGGTACTCGCCTCCAATTCACTCTAGATCCTTGACTTAGGGCGATTACGTTGTCCGCCTTGTGCGCATTTTCCTGGAAAACGACAACACGCTACGCCAGTCCTACCTGCGCCAGCTGCGAAGGCACTTCACCCAAATTCCCCGGCTCCTGTCCTACGCAGTTCTGGACGGTGTCGGCCGTAAGGCGAAGGCTCTAGCCACAAACTATGTCGCTATGTTTCAGAATCTGGATAAGAGGAATCCGAAGCCATGAGGAACGACAGGCGGCATACCTCAACTTCAATCGCCTAGATAAGTCCAGCGATAGTGGGGCGGTGTAGGACCTTTGTTACGTCCGCCTTGCTGGGTCTGCTCCCAGGCATGGGCCAGAATACCGACCGACCGCGAAAGGCAAAACAAACCCCGTGCCAATGGAGGGGCAAAGCCTAGCTCTGCATAGATCACTGCCGTGACACCATCGATATTCATCGGCACCGGCTTGCCTTTCCGGCGCATCAGGTCGGTTTCCACGGCTTGCCCGACTTTCATGAACCGACCCTCGCAGGCGTCCTGTTCGACTGCATCAGCAACCAGGGCCATCAGCCGGGGTGCGCGCGGGTCCGTCGGTGTATGGAACCGATGCCCGAAACCCGGCAGTATCTTCCCGCGCTCGGCGATCCAGTCGTCCAATGCCTGTTCTGGGCCTTCGGCATGGGCGTCTACAAAGTGATAAAGCTCCATCGCCTGCTCGCCGGCACCACCATGGATGTCACCCAGCATATTAACAGCACTCGCCATCGCGTTGTTAAGAGACAGCCCGCAGGTCACCGCCATTCGCGCAGCCGCGATCGAAGGGGCTTGCGGGCCGTGATCCACGGCGGCGACCAAAGCGGCCTCGAACAATCGAGCCTGCGCAGGTGTCGGTCTGTCACCCCGCACCATAAACCAGATCATTTCAGCGAAACCCAGATTGCCGATCAGGTCTTGAATCGGCTGGCCACGCAGTTCAATGCGCCCGGGCTCCATATCGATGATGGCGGTGCGCCACCAATCGGCAACATCGCTCATATCACCCTCTCATGTCGCAACGTTTCGATCTCTGCGTCCGACAGTCCAAGCTCGGCCCAAATCGAGAGGTTGTCGGCCCCAAGATCCGGTGGCGCGGATCGTGGCATGCGGCGTGCGCCATCAATGACCACTGGGCTGCCCGCAAGGCGTAACCTCTCTCCGTGCGCCGACAGAGTTCCAATCAGCCCGCGACCTGAGAGTTGATCGTCGGACAAAGCCTGCGGCACCGTCATAACCGGCCCGGCCGGTACACCCAACGCATTCAACTCTTGGACCCAATCACTGGATGGACGGGTAGAAAGCGTGCGTTCCAGCTCTTGACGCAATTCATGCCGGTTGGTCTTGCGATCCTCGCGGGTTAGGTAGTCCGGATGCGTCAAAAGGTCGGCGCGGCCCAGATGTTGGGCGAGCGCATGCCATTGTTCGTCGCGATTGGCGGCGATATTAATAGGGTTGTCGGATGTGGCAAAAGTTCCGGACGGGGCCGAGGTTGTGTTTTCGTTCCCATGCGGCGCAGGAGTCACGCCACCGACCAGATAGTTGGACACCACCCACCCCATGGTCGAAACCACCGCCTCGTTCATTGCGACATCAAGGAATGCCCCGCGCGGGTTGGCATTCAAGGCCGCGCTTATGGCAAAGGCCGCCGTCATCCCGCCGACGGTATCTGCCAGAGGATAGCCGACCCGGTAAGGCGCGGTATCCGACGCACCTGTGATTGACATGACACCGCTGATCCCCTGCACGATCTGGTCATAGGCCGGGTCATCCCGGCGTGGTCCATCCTGACCAAACCCGCTGATGGCACAATAAATCAGTCTGGGGTTCTCGGCGCGCAGAACCTGATACCCCAGCCCAAGCCGGTCCATCACGCCGGGCCGGAAGTTCTCGACCAGCACATCGGCAGTCTTGACCAGCCGCTTGAGCAGAGCCTTTCCCCGATCAGCCTTCATATCCAAAGTCACGGATTTCTTGTCTGCATTCTGCGCCAGAAAGCTGATGCCCATGCCGGCCTTGTTCCGATCAGGATCCGCCCCCAGCACACGGGCCAGATCTCCGCTGCCGGGGCGTTCGACCTTGATCACTTCGGCCCCCATAAGGGCCAGTTGGTAGCAACAATACGGCCCGGCCAGGACATTAGTCAGGTCAAGAACCCGGATGCCTGAAAGTGGCTCAGTCGCCATCGGCCACGCCTGCCGCTCGCGCCTTGGCGCGACGTGCGCGGTAACTAGGCAACAGCACCAGAAGGAGGGCAATTACCAACAGGCCCAGCGTCATCGGACGTTCCCAGATAAAGGCGATGCCGTCATACAGCTGCATGGAACGGGCGAAGTTATCCTCCATCATGCCGCCAAGGATGAAACCGATCAGCAGCGGTGCCAGAGGGTAATCGGCAAATTTCAGTGCTGTGGCGCAGACGCCGAAGCCGACCAATATCAGCAGTTCCGTGGCATTGTTCTGCCCGATATAGGCCCCCATGAGGGTGAAGAACAAAATGAACGGAATCAGATAGTTGCGCGGTACTGCAAGCACCTTGGCGATATAGGGGATCAACGGCAGATTCAGGATCAGCAGCACCAGATTGCCAATGAACATCGACATGATGACAGCCCAGAATACCTGTGGCTCGTCGATCATCAGGCGCGGACCCGGTGTCACATTCAGCGCGATCAGTGCGCCCAACAAAATGGCCGTAGTTCCGGAACCTGGAATGCCGAGCGTCAGCAACGGAACAAAGGAACCGGTACAGGCAGCATTGTTAGCTGTCTCGGGTGCTGCCAGACCTTTGATCGAGCCTTTGCCGAACTCTTCCTGCTCTTCTTTCGGGGCAATATTGCGTTCAACCGCATAGCCAAGGAAACTGGCAATCGTTGCCCCCGCCCCCGGAAGCACACCGATAAAGAAACCCTGCACAGATTGGCGACCAACCACCGGAGCGATGGCCTTTGCCTCGGATCCTGTGATGCGCAGGTCCTTGATTTCGCCTTCGTCGCCTTGCAGGTCCTTGGGTTTGAGAACCAGAAACAGCGCTTCGGGCAGGGCAAACATCGCCATTGCAAGCGTGATGAAACCAAAGCCGGACTGCAGATCCATGATCCCCATCGTGAAACGCGGCAAGTTGAACAGCGCGCCCTCGCCGACGGTGGCCATGATCAGCCCGAGGATGGTCATGACAATTGCCTTGGCCACCTGCCCGGTTCCCGCAAAAGCGGCGATGGCGGACAGACCCACTACCATCAAGGCAAAGTACTCAGCCGAGTGGAACAGCAGTGCGACCGAGGATAATGCAGGCGCAAAGACCATCAGCAGCAGCGCGCCTATCGTACCCCCGGCGAAACTGGCGATAGCGGCAACTGTGAGCGCCTTCCCGGCTTTGCCCTGACGAGCCATCGGATAGCCGTCGAAGCTTGAGGCCACGGTTCCCGCGACCCCCGGCGCGTTCAGAAGAATGGAAGATGTCGAGCCACCAAAGATCGCACCGTAATAGACACCGGCAAGCAGGATCAATGCGGCGGACGGATCGCCCATCGAAATGGCGACCGGAATCATAATGGCGATGATCGACATCGGCCCAAGACCGGGCAGCATGCCGATGAATGTACCAATCAGACAGCCCGCTATGACCATCAACAAGTTTTGGATGGAGAATGCCGTTTGTAGGCCGATCAACAATCCTTCAAGCATGTCAGCCTCCGAAAACGCCCGGCAAGGGTCGCATGTAGATGCCAAGAACCTCTTGCACGAGGTACCAGACTGAACCTGTAGCGATTACGGCAACCGGCAGCATGACGTGCCATTTGCGTTCGCCCAGAATGAAAGAACCGAGGATCAGGAACCCGGATGTCGAGATCAGAAATCCAACCGGACGTAGGCACAGCGCATAGGCAACCATCAAAGCCAGCAACAGCAGCGCCTGGCCCAAGTGATATTCGCCCAGCCTCCGATAATCGATATCAGCCTCTTTGGGCTCAGCCTTTTCAAATCCCAGCAGAATAATCGTTGTGGCAATTATCCCCAAAATCGACAGCACCTTGGGAAAGGTGCTCGGCCAAATGGGGTTGCGCTGCATGAAGGGGGGCAGACTGCCATCCATCGTGAACCAGGCGGTGTAGCCATATGTCAGGCATATGCCCAGCAAAACGAGCGCGATCCAGCGATCCAGCGCCATGTTTCCCCCTCCTTTGATTTATTGTTGGTTGAGGCAGAGCGGTTGCCCGCTCTGCCCGAGGTATCCTTACAGGAAACCCAACTTTTTCATCAGATCGCCGATCTGCTTTTCCTGCTGTTCCAGGAACGATTGGAAATCAGCACCCGAGTTGTGGATGTTCACCCAACCGTTACGGGCGCGGACCTCTTCCCATTCAGGTGTGTCATACATCTTGGCGATGGCTTCTTGATAAGCGACCAGCTTGTCCTCGGGCAGACCAGGAGCAGCAAAGAACCCACGCCAGTTCACGAAAGTTGTGTCGATGCCCTGCTCTTTCATGGTCTGCGCATCAGGGGCTGCATCCACGCGCTCTTCCGCGGTGACGCCAATGATCTTCACCTCACCCGCATTCGCCAGATCGACAGCCTCCGAGAAACCGGTCGACAGCGCGGCAATCTCACCGGACAGAAGCGCGGCCATCGCTTTGCCACCTGCATCATAGGGGATGTACTTCACGCCCAAAGCGTCCTTGCCTGCCGCTTCCATAACCATCGCCGCGACCAGATGGTCCATCCCACCCGGCACAGAACCGCCGCCGATGGCCGTTGTACTTGGATCGGCGTCATACGCGGCTAGCAGGTCCGCCATTGAATTGATGGGGCTGTCTTTGCCCACAACAATCGCGGCGTAATCGCCGATCGTGCCCGAGACCAGTGTCAGGTCGCGGAAATTGTGCGGGAACACTCCGGTCAGAGAGCGGATCACGATCGGGGTCGAGTTGACCATAAGCGTGCCGTGGTTGCTGTCGGCGTTTTCGATCAGATATCCAATGGCTTTACCACCACCGCCGCCCGACATGTTTTCGTAGGATGCAGTTCCCACGAGACCCGCATTCGTCAGCGCCTCACCGGTGCCACGGGCCGTGCCGTCCCAGCCGCCTCCTGCGCCACCGGGGATCAGAAAGTGGATGCTATCTACGACCTCTTCAGCGAAAGTCGGTCCAGCCAGACCAATAGCGGTCACAGCCGCGATAAGGGCGCGACGGCCCAGTTTGATTGTCGTCATGAATTCCTCCCGTTTGACAACCGGCCGCAGTGCGGCTCAGATTATTCGAAACCTAAACACATCAACCTGACATCAACCTGTCATGGGTGAAATTACTATTGGATCCCGATGAAATTCCTCTTGGTCGAAGACAATCTGGACCTCGCCAATGCCATAAGTTCGCGCATGCGACTGGACGGGCATGTGGTTGATCACGCAGAGAAAATAGAAGATGCTGTGGCCTTTGTTGAAATCGATGAGTATGACCTGATCCTGCTGGACATCATGCTTCCCGACGGGGACGGGCGCGATTTCCTCAAACGGCATCGCGCCAGCCATCTGGACACACCTGTCATCGTTCTGACCGCCCGCAGTCAAGTGTCGGATCGAATCGGCTCACTCGATCTTGGGGCGGACGATTATGTCACCAAGCCCTTCGACCATGCCGAACTTGAGGCGCGCTGCCGCGCAGTGCTTAGACGCAAATCCGGCAAGACCAAAACGACGATTGAAATTGGCGGCGTCGTCTTTGATCCGGTTGCGGGTCATTTGACGGTGGGCGACGACATCGTCTCGCTTCGCAACCGCGAACTGCGCTTGTTGGAACTGCTGATCAACGCCCCCGGTCAGGTGTTTTCTAAGCAGAAGCTGGCGGACCGGTTGTTCTCCTACGACGACAATGTTTCGGACAATGCCATCGAGGTCTATGTCGGCCGACTGCGAAAGCATCTGGAAAAATCGGACCTCAGGATCACAACGTTGCGCGGTTTGGGCTACAGGCTGGATCATGGCAACTAATCCAAACGTTTCCGGATCACTACGAAACCGTCTTGCGCTAACGCTAATCGGCGGTGCCGCGATTCTGGCCCTTGTGCTGTTCTTTGCTGTCCGCGACTATGCAGTTCAGGTTGCCCAGCAAGGTCAGGACAACATTCTGGGTGCCTCAGTCACCTCGATCCTCGACGCCGCGGCGCTGCGCGGAGGCGAGCTTGAAGTCGATATCCCCTATGCTGCCTTTTCAATGCTGAGCACGCCGTCGGACGACCGGGTGTTTTATGCGATCTTTCAGGATGGCGAGTTCCTGTCCGGCTACGAAGACCTGACCCCAACTCAAGGACCCGCTGATGGAAAGTGGACCTTTCGCTTCGGTGAGGTGCGTGGTGAAAACGTTCGTCAGGTCAGTGCCAGCCGCACACTGGTCGGGCTGGGAAATCAGACAGAAATCGAAGTGGCCTTGGGACAGACCCAAGATGCGCTGTCGGAGACGCTGGATCAAATCTCACGCAATGCCGGCCTTTTGGGATTGGGGTTCTTTGTGCTTGCGGCTGTATTGTCCTTCTGGGTGAGTTCGGCCACCATTGGTCAGCTCGACAGATTAACGACATCCGTCACCCGTCGGGGACCGCAAGATCTCAGCCCATTCAAAAAACCAGTACCGCGTGAAATGGCGCCTTTGGTGTCATCGCTGAATTCGCTTATGGGACGCCTGGACCAGTCTCTCAGCCAATCCGAGGACTTTATCGCCGAGGCCGCCCATAGGGTCCGCACCCCGCTGGCAACGGTCAGGTCTTATGCCGAGGCGACGCTGCAACGGGTCGAGAGAGAAGACAACCGCGAGGCGTTAAGATCAATGATGCGCGCCATCGACGAAAGCTCTAGGGCTGCGGGGCAACTACTGGATCACGCCATGATCACATTCCGCGCCGACCATCTGGAGCGCGAGGATATCGATCTGGTGACTCTGATCCGTGAACTTGTCCAGCGCTTGACGCCCATCGCTGAAATGAAAGACCTTTCGCTTGCTTTGAGCGGCGATCCGCAGGTCATGTATTCGGGCGACCCCATCCTCATCCAAAATGCGGTGCGGAACATGGTAGACAATGCGCTTAAATATGCGCCAGCGGACAGTACCGTAGTCATCGATGTCGCAGGGTCACCCACAGCCCGGATCACGGTCAGTGACCAGGGGCCAGGCTTTCCGCCAGATGAAATCGAAACGCTCACAAGACGTTTCGAACGTGGTCAGAACGCGGCGGGAACCATCGGATCGGGCCTCGGGCTAACCATTGCCCAGGACGTCGCGGTCGCCCATGGCGGCACGCTGGTACTGTCAAACAAAGCGGAGGGCGGCGCATGCGTTATCTTGTCACTCTGATCCTGTGCCTATTCGCCAGCGGCGCAGGGGCTCAGGATTGGGAAGACCGACAAATATTCAACGAAAGTGCCGACGGCCCCCGACTGCGGGTCATTTCCAGCACCGATACCGCCCTGTTTGCGCCGCTGATCGAGGATTTCGTCGCCCAGAATCCAGCGATATCGGTCGAATATCTGGTGACCGGCACGGCCGATATCGACCGACGCGTCCGAGCCACGCCAGAAGCGTTCGACGTTGTCGTTTCCAGCGCGATGGACCTGCAACTGAAGCTCGCGAATGACGGATATGCGCTGGCGCTTAACGATCTTCCGCACCCCCCTTGGGCGCAATGGCATCAAAGCCTGTTCGCCTTCACTTCGGAACCCGCAACCATCGTTGTCAACCGCACCGCGTTCGAAGGACAACCAATGCCGCAAACGCGGCAGGAACTGATCGAAGCGCTGCGTGCCCGCCCGGATGATTTTCGGGGCAAAGTCGGCACTTATGACGTGCGCCAGTCGGGATTGGGCTATTTGTTCGCCACGCAGGACGCCCGCGCCTCGGAAACCTATTGGCGCTTGATGGAGGTTTTGGGCGGCCTGGATGTGCGGCTGTATTGTTGTTCGGGCGACATGATTAACGACCTGGCGGATGGTACAATCGCGGTGGCCTACAACGTGCTTGGCAGTTATGCGGCGGTACGAACAGAAGGAAAGGATGCCCTTCAGATCATTCTGCCTTCCGATTTTCAGACGACGATGATGCGAACCGCCATGGTAACTGGCAAAAGCCGCTTGCCGGAGGAAGCGGAAACCTTTGTCCGGCACCTGACCACGCTGAATCCGGAATCACTGGCAGCACTGCCACTTCTGGACACGCAGGACTCCACGACCGAAAGCGCAGCGATAGCGCTGGACCCTGCGTTGTTGACGTTCCTCGATACGCTGAAGCGCAGGAAGTTCCTGTCTGCCTGGGAAAGTGCCGCTATTCAAAGATGATCGGACTTAGACAACAACCCTATCCGTCATCGCTGAACTTGTTGCTTAACACTGTTGACGCTGGAAGACACTAGCCAGCCTGGGTTACGTCGCACGAATCTATAATCAGAAAAATGATCTCGGCTCAAAGTTTCTCGACGGCCACCTGCGCCCCCATGATGGCCTTGAGCCGCAGCCCCGCAGAATTTGCCCCGAGGAATTCGTGGAATGCACGCATCACGTCATCTTTCCACCAACCGCGCCTGTGATAATCGTCAAGCATGATTACGCCGCCTTCGATCATCTTGGGCAGCAAAGCACTCAGATCCGTCTTTACTCCCTCGTAGGAATGGTCGCCGTCCAAATAGGCAAACCCGATGCTTTGATCTTCAAACAAACGCAGCGCCGGTTGCGAATAGTCGCGAATGATCGAAACTTGCCCCTTGGCGATCTCGGTACTGTATTTACCCGTTACTGCATCGTAGATCCGATCCATATCCTTTTGCGTGCGCGCTCCGGCAAGCGAAGCACCGCCATCCGGATCTTGCTGTACTTGCCAGGGATCGATGAGGCACAATTTCGAGGGCTGCAGCTCTTCCAGCAGAATCCGCGAAAACTCGCCCTTCCAAACGCCAATTTCAACGCTCAGCCGTCCATGCGGCATGGCCTTGAGCATTTCGCGCCGCAGGGAATCCTTCCGCTCGCGCTGCTCAGCTTGCTTCTTGCGGCGATCCTCAGCAGATACAGCTTCACCCATAGACGTCTTCTCCGGTAGAGGAATTTTGCAACGCTTCAACCAGATCAACCCAGTCCGGTCTGGCTCTCAATTCTTCGGCTTTCGACCTGTGCCACTCACATGCTTGGTGATGGAGGTCTGCCAATTGCGGATCTGCCATCATCTCAGATTTGATGTCGTGCATAGCCGGCATGTGTTCCAGAATTGAGCGATCCTCAACATCATTGTGGTTCATCATGAGCCAGTATTTGAGCCCTTGATCCTGCCCCACATGATTGGTGCGCCCACGGTCGCGCTTGACCAAAAAGCTATCAGTGCTGCGCACAGCATAATGATGAATGCGCGCGAATTCATGGCTGAAACCACGCCATGCTTTCCATTTCACTTGGTCTGCTGGGTAGAGGTTCCCGCCCGAATCCCGCCACAACACCCCTTCGTATGGTGCGTCAGGGTTCGGTGCATCTTCTGGATTGATCCTGGGACGATGGGCGCGAAAACGGCTGAATTTCCCATTGTTGCGGAACAGCGTTTTGAACCCTTTGGTCCGGTGATGCGGATAGCCGTCTTCCGTGGCGGCCAGAAAGAAAGTCTCAGGTACAGGTCGATCAACGAAATCGTTCTGACCTGCGTTTCCGAACATGCGCCAGCAGATCGAGATCGCGTCCGCCACGCCGCTGGCCTCAACGAGGCTTCTTATATCACTATTGGGCAAACGGATATTGATATACTCGTCCACATCCAAACTGAGAATCCAATCCGAAGACAGATAGCTTGGGTGATTCCGCGCAAGCGAAAATGCACGAACCTGAGGCGCAGCGCGCGGACCCAGTCTGTTTCGTTGGTGGTGAGCCCAGCCAAGCACTTGCAACCGGTCACCCATGGCATCGGTACCATCAGCGCAATCATTGGTATAAATCAGAATGTCATCAAAACCGATTGCGTGGTTGTAGGCCACCCAATCGATCATGAAAGGCCCTTCGTTTTTCATCGTTGTTACGATGAGAAAGGTCTCATTCGTCATAAGTTGTTCTCTTGCCTGTGCCGGTGTCGGACTCCTGTCGACCTATTTAGAATAGCACCAGAATTTTGTCCAACCAGGTCGCCAGACAGCCGCAATGCTTGCCGATTAATCTATCTACCGATTCTGTGGGATCACCTCATAACCCGGTTCTTCTGGCTCGTCGTCCAGCATCTCGGTTGGGAACCCTGGCGCCTGGATCTCCAGTCCGGTCGCGTCCTCTAGCCGCCTGATGATGTTCGGGGACAATTCACGTTCACCATATCGCGCGATGCCATCTTCGAAAATCTTGATCATCAATGGGTTTATCTCAAGAGGAACTCCGGCACGGTCGGCGACCTCCTGAAACAGACCGATATCTTTTTTCACCAGGTCCATGGTGAAGGAAATATCGCGCGAGCCGTTCAGGATGACCTGACTTTCGGTCTCGTGCACGAAGGATGTGCCTGACGATATCTTAATCGCCTCATAGGTGGTTCCAAGGTCCATGCCGGCGGCCTTGGCTGTCACCAATGCCTCGGCGCAGGTGATCAGGTTGGCGGTAGCCAGATAATTGGTCAACACCTTCAGAACAGAGGCCGAGCCCAGATCGCCCGTGTGCAGAATGCGCCGCCCCATGGTGGTCAGGAATGGCAGGATACGTTCAAAAGTCTCACGATCACAGCCTGCGAAGATCGAGATATTACCCGTCGCTGCCCGGTGACATCCGCCCGAAACCGGGCAATCCACCGCTGCGCCGCCTCGTTCGATGACCATTGCGCCAAGGCGTTTGACTTCGGCTTCGTCAGTGGTCGACATTTCCATCCAGATTTTGCCAGGGCCGACCTCTGGCAACATTTCCTGCATCACCGCATCCGAGGCCGCAGGAGAAGGCAAACAGGTTATAACAGCATCGCAATCGCGCATCAGTTGCGCCGGGCTTTTGGCGGCTTTGGCACCCTTGGCGACGAATTCGGTCACCAGATCCGGGTTCAGGTCATGAACCGTCAGATCGATACCGTTTCGTAGCAGCGATCCAGATAGCTTGCCCCCTACATTCCCCAGCCCGATAAACCCTACTTTCATGCGCGGTATCCTCCTGTTCGCATCTTGCTGCCATGCCAGCACGTCGTTGCAGAAGTATCATGCCGCCCAGCGACCCCGACAGGTCGCTTTTTATCCGCTTTTTCACGGATCGGCGCGACTCGCTTGACAAGCAACCCTGCCCTGCCGCATGTCCCTTTCGTTGGTGTCTGCGAGAGCAGATGAAAAGGGAATGCGTCAGCGGTTTTTGCCGTCAAACGCAGCCGCCCCCGCGACCGTGACCGGAGAGGGTGCCCAAAGCCACTGGCAGTATGGCCGGGAAGGCGGGACATCCGACAGAGGCCTCCTCTGACATCCGCAAGCCGGGAGACCTGCCAACGCCCGAAGATGAAACCGGACGGGGTGTTCCGGTGTGGGGCTGTGATCGGCCCGCATGAAACCCCGTCCCCCACGAAGAGGATTTGGGGGGATGAGAGACATGACCGAGACCGCACCGGTCGAACTGCTGGTTTGCACTACCTGCCGTCGCGGGCTGCCTGTCGAGGATGACGCCCAGCGCCCCGGCACGTTGCTGCACAAGGCGCTTGAACAGGCGGGCCTGCCCGAAGGCATTACCTTGAAAGCTGTGGAATGCCTGTCGAATTGCGATGAAGGCTGCTCGATCGTGCTACGCGGAGGACCGGATCGCTGGACTTTCGTGTATGAGCATCTGAACGAGATCGACCATGTTGAAACCATCGTCGAAGGCGCAGCCAAATACCTCGCCACCGAGGACGGATTGGTCAAATGGCGCGAACGTCCCGAACATTTCCGCAAAAACTGTGCGGCCCGCATTCCCCCGATTGGAGCCCTGAAATGAGCAACCTTGAGAAACTCCCCGTCACTGTGATCACCGGCTTTTTGGGCTCGGGCAAAACCACTCTGGTACGTCACCTGATGCAGAACCCGCAGGGCAAGCGTCTGGCGGTGGTCGTCAATGAATTCGGTGATGTCGGCGTCGATGGCGATATCCTGAAATCCTGCGCCATTCCTGATTGCCCCGCGGAAAACATCATGGAACTGGCCAATGGCTGCATCTGCTGCACCGTCGCCGATGACTTCATCCCGACCATCGAAGCCCTGATGGCACTAGAGCCGCGCCCCGATCACATCCTGATCGAAACCTCCGGTCTTGCCCTGCCAAAACCGCTGCTAAAGGCGTTCGACTGGCCCGATATCCGCTCGAAAATCACCGTCGATGGCGTGATTGCTCTGGCCGATGCCGAGGCCGTGGCCGCTGGTCGGTTCGCTCCGAATGTCGAGGCGGTGGATGCGCAACGCATGGCAGATGACTCGATTGATCATGAAACTCCCTTGTCCGAGGTGTTCGAGGATCAGATTTCCTGCGCCGACATCATTCTGCTGACCAAGCCCGATCTGGCTGGCCCGGAAGGCGTTGCGAAAGCGAAAGAGATCATCGCCGCCGAAGCGCCCCGCCCCATGCCCGTGGTCGAAGTGGCCGAGGGTGCCGTGGACGTCCGCGTCGTGCTGGGTCTAGAAGCCGCGGCCGAGGATGACATGGACGCGCGTCCCAGCCATCACGACGGCCATCACGATCACGAGCATGACGATTTCGAAAGCATCATCGTTGAACTGCCCGAGCAAATCGATCCGATTGATCTGGTCGCCAAGATTGAACGATTGGCCAACGAGTTGAATATCCTGCGCGTCAAAGGCTATGCCGCCGTTCAGGGCAAGCCCATGCGCCTACTGGTTCAGGCCGTCGGTGCGCGCGTGCGTCACCAATATGACCGCCCGTGGGAGTCCGGCGAAGACCGTCGCTCGCGCATTGTGGTCATTGCCGAGCATGACGATATCAAAGAGGCCGAGATCCGCGATATCCTTGTGGGTGTAACCGAGGCTGCCGAGTAAGACTTATGCACGTCGTCTTCCGCGAAAGCCATGGGCTCGAAGAAACCGAGACCCCGACCGATCTGGGTCAGAGCCCGGCGGACCTTGTGGTGCTGTCCTTTTCCGACAGTGACCTTGGCGCTTTCGCGGCGGGATGGCATCGTGGAAGTGGGCCTGAAGGACGCATGCCAACGATGCGGCTGGCCAATCTGACGGCGCTGAAGCATCCCCTCTCAGTCGACACATATGTCGAGCAGACACTGGAGGGCGCAAAGGGCATCCTGATCCGTCTGATCGGTGGAGTGCCCTATTGGGCCTACGGCTTGCAGCAGGTTCTGGCGCTGGCGCAGGCCAAAGGGATTGCACTGGCCGTGCTGCCCGCAGACGGTCGCGAGGATACGCGGCTGGATGATTACTCTACCCTGCCTGTCTCGACCCTGCGGCGGCTGGCGCATCTGTGCGACACCGGCGGTGAGGTCGCAGCGCAGGCCGCTCTGGCGCAGATGGCACTGGCTGCGGGGTTGTATGCAGGTCCGGTCATGGGCGCGAAGACCATCCCTGAATGCGGTGCCTGGTGCCCAGATCGCGGCGTGATCCCTGCAGAAAACGCTCTGCCCGGTGATGCGAAACGTATCATCGTAACCTTCTATCGTGCTTATCTGACCTCGGCGGACACAGCCCCAATCGCAGCGCTGATCCGCAGCTTGCGCGCGCGAGGTTTTGAGGCCGTCGGCCTGTTTGCCCCGTCGCTCAAAGCACCAAATGCCGCCGATTGGCTGCGCGAGACCATTGTGGCGCTGAAGCCTTCGGCGATCGTCAACGCCACCTCATTCTCAGGCAAGGGCGCATCAGGCACCTCACCTCTCGATGTGGCAGAGGTGCCGGTCTTTCAGGTCGCGCTGGCCACGTCACGCCGCAAAGCGTGGGCCGAAGCGGAACGTGGCCTTTCACCAGCTGATCTTGCCATGCATGTGGTCCTTCCGGAAGTGGACGGGCGGATCAACGCGGGCATCGTATCCTTCAAAGAGCCGGGCAAACGCGACCCGCATCTCGAGTATTCTCGCTTCGCTCATCGGGCTGAACCCGAACGGATCGAAGCCATCATCAACCGCATCTCCGGCTGGCTGAACCTTCACGACAAACCCAAAGCGGAGCAGGTTCCGGCGCTGGTACTATCGACCTATCCCGGCAAAGACTGGCAGATGGCACATGCAGTGGGTCTGGATGCGCTGGCCTCGGCTGAGGCAATGTTGCTCGATCTGCAAGGCGAAGGGTATGACACCGCGCCTGCCGAGCCGATTGCTGAAACTCTTCTTGATGCCCGGATTTCATGGCCGCTAGAGGATTATCAGGCGGCGCTGGCGGCGCTGCCGGAAACACTCCGCGCCGATCTCAATAAGGTTTGGGGCACTCCCGAAGACGACCCTGCTTTCACAAATGGCGCGTTCCACTTCACTGCGCTGCGTCGCGGAAAGGCTCTGATCGCGCTGCAGCCCGAGCGCGGCACACCCGAACTGCGCGATGACGACTATCACGATCTGTCGCGCACACCGCGCCACGCCTACGTCGCCTTTTACTTGTGGCTGCGCAAAGGATTGGTCGCGGATGCGCTGATCCATATCGGCGCACATGGCACGCTGGAATGGTTGCCGGGAAAATCAGTCGCCTTGTGCAACGAATGTTGGCCCGAGGCGTTAATCGGCGATCTGCCGGTGATCTACCCCTTCATAGTCAACGACCCCGGCGAGGCCGCGCAGGCCAAGCGTCGGATCGGGGCGGTTACGTTGGGCCATATCCCACCCCCGATGAAGGAAAGCGGCACACCAGATCGCATGGTGCGGCTGGAATCGCTGTTGGACGAGTTCTCGAACGCGGACGGGCTAGACCCCAAACGCCGCGATCGCCTGCAGGAAGATATCCGGGACGAGGCGCAGGCGATCGGGCTGGAAAGCGATCTTGGCCTCGATCAGGCCACCTGTACCGCCGAGGCGATCACGCGCATTGACCGATTTGTCTGCGACATCAAGGAAAGCCAATTCGGAGATGGGCTGCATATCTTTGGGCGCGTCCCCGATGTGACGGGTAATTTCGACGCTGCCCCCTCAGCCCAAGCTGAACGCTCTGCCCTGATTGACGCTTTAGCGGGCAAACGGATCGAGGCCGGGCCGTCCGGATCCCCCTATCGCGGACGTACGGATGTATTGCCGACCGGGCGGAATCTTTTCACGACCGACCCGCGCTCGGTTCCCACGCGCGCGGCCTATACACAAGGCGTCAAGCTCGCTGAGGAACTGGTTCGGCGGCACCTGCAAGAAGAAGGCGACTACCCCAAGGGCTTGATCGTCGATCTATGGGGTTCGGCCACTATGCGCACAGCGGGCGAGGAATTCGCCCTGGCGCTGCACCTGCTGGGGGTGAAGCCGGTTTGGGATAAAGGGTCTGAGCGGGTCTCGGGCATCGAAGTGTTGCCGATCACCGATCTCAGCCGCCCGCGACTGGACGTAACATTGCGCGTCTCAGGTCTTTTCCGGGACGTGTTCCCGACGCTTTCCGCGCTGTACGGTCAGGCTGTCCGCGCATTGACCAAACGAGATGAAGCACCCGATTGGAATCCTTACGCCGGTCAGGAGCCTGCGGCGCGGGTCTATGGGCCAGCCCCCGGCAGCTATGGTCTGAACATGACTCATCTGTCCGAAACCTATACGGATGAGGCACGCGTGCAGGCGGGTGAGGCTTGGCTGGACGCCAGTTCCTTCGCTTTGGAAGGTGAACACATCGCGCAGGATAAGGACGGTATCTCGCAACGCGTCGCCAACGCCGACAGCTTTGTGCACCTACAGGACCTGACCGAGACGGACTTGCTGCTGGCCAATGATTATGCAACGCACGAGGCCGGATTTGCCGCCGCCAAGAAAATCACCGGCGGTACTGCGCAGCTTTATCATCTGGACAATACCAACCCGGACAACCCGCGCGCCCGCACCCTGCCCGAGGAAATCAGCCGCGTCGTCTATGCCCGCGCCGCCAACCCGGGATGGATTGCCGGAATGCAGCGGCACGGGTTTCGTGGTGCCGCTGAAATCGCGGCGACGCTGGATCATATGGCATCTTTCGCGCATCTGTCCGGCACAGTCGCACCGCATCTGTTCGATCTGTACCACGACGCCACGCTGGGCAATGAAGAGGTCGACGCCTTCCTGCAACAGGCAAACCCGCAAGCACATCAGGCCATGCAGGATCGGTTCCGGGCACTGCTGGAGGCAGGGCTATGGCATACCCGCCGGAACTCGATCCGCGCCGACCTGGAGGGGTTGGGATGAGTGCGCCCATCGTGCAGGGCTGGTGCCCCGGTGCCCATCGCCCGATGATGTCCGGTGATGGGCTGGTCGTGCGTGTGCGCCCTCGGCTGGCGCGCCTGGATGCCCAACAGGCGATAGGGCTGTGCGAATTGGCGGAACGGTTCGGCAATGGCACGATCGACCTTACCAACCGCGCCAACCTTCAGCTGCGTGGAGTAAAGGAAACCGACCATCAATCCTTGTTGGCCGCGCTTTCCTCGCTGAACCTGCTGGACGCCGAACCCGGAATCGAAATTCGCCGCAACATTCTGGTCTCGCCACTCTATGAAGCCGGTGATCTGACCGCTCGGCTGACACAGGAATTGATCCAGCGTCTGGCCGAGCTTCCGGATTTACCTGCCAAGTTCGGCTTTGCCATCGACACAGGTTCCGAGCGTTTATTGGCCGATGACTCGGCTGATATCCGGCTTGAACTCGGTTCAGGCGGCCTGATCTTGCGCGCGGACGGGGCTGAAACCGGGCGAGCGGTAAGCGAAGCCCAAGCCATCGACCTAATGATCGCGTTGGCGCAGTGGTTTGCGCAAACCCACACAACCGAGACCCGCCGCATGGCGCGGACCGTTGCCACATATGGTTTGCCCAGCGAGTGGCAAGGCAGCGCGCCCGGCCCCATTGGCGTGCCTCTTCAGCCGGGAGCCTGCGTGCAGGGGACACTCTATGGCGCTGCCTTTGGGCAGCTACCGGCGCGGCAACTCCATTTGCTGATCGAAAACAGCAACGCCACTGCCCTGCGGGTCACACCATGGCGGCTGTTCCTGTTGGAAGGCGGGACGGCGATACCCGCCCTTGACTTTGTCACAGATGGCACCGACCCGCTGAGAACAACCGACGCCTGCCCCGGCGCGCCATACTGCCCGCAGGCGCAGGTCGAAACCCGCGGTGTGGCGCGCGCCCTGGCCGCGCGCGTTGCAGGCAGCCTGCATGTGTCGGGCTGCGCCAAGGGATGCGCCCGAATGGGTCCGGCCGATGTCACTTTGGTTGGTAATTCCGGACGATTTGACCTTGTCAAACAAGGCCGCGCGGGGGATGAGCCCTGCCAACGCGGCCTGACCGAAGAAACACTCATGACCATGGACTTCACCTGATGCCCTATGAATACGAAACCGACGGCGCGGCGATCTACAAGCAGAGCTTTGCCACCATCCGATCCGAGGCTGATCTGGCCCGGTTCGATGCCGATGAAGAACAGGTCGCCGTTCGGATGATCCACGCCGCAGGGATGGTCGGGCTGGAAGAGTTCGTCCATTTCTCGGACGGTTTTGTCTCGGCAGCGCGTTCCGCGCTGGAAAATGGCGCGCCGATCCTGTGTGATGCCCGCATGGTCAGCGAAGGCGTCACCCGCTTTCGCCTGCCCGCTGACAACGAAGTGATCTGCACCCTGCATGACGAGCGTGTTCGCCCTCTGGCTGCTGAAATGAGCAACACGCGCTCTGCCGCCGCGCTAGAGCTGTGGCGTCCGCATCTGGAAGGAGCACTGGTCGCGATCGGTAACGCCCCTACCGCGCTTTTCCACCTGCTGAACATGTTGGAAGATCCCGACTACCCACGCCCCGCTGCCATTATCGGCTGCCCGGTGGGCTTCGTCGGAGCGGTCGAGTCCAAGGATGCCTTGTGGGAGGCGCAGCCCGTACCCTCCTGCATCGTCAAAGGCCGTTTGGGAGGCAGTGCGATCACCGTAGCCGCAATCAACGCCATCGCGAGCCGCGCGGAATGAGCGGGGGTAAAATATACGGCGTGGGCCTCGGCCCCGGCGATCCGGACCTGATGAGTGTCCGTGCGGACCGCCTGCTGCGCAATGCACGCCACGTGGCTTTTTTTCGCAAACCTGGGCGCACGGGTCAGGCCCGCAAGATCGTCAATGGAATGATCCCCGGCGACGCCATCGAGTTTCCAATGGAGTACCCGGTAACAACCGAAATCCCGGTGACGGATCCAAGGTATAATGAACTCCTTTCGGTGTTTTACGAAGACTGTGCCGCACATCTGAAATCGCTTACCGAAAATGGTGAGGATGTAGTGGTCCTGTGCGAAGGCGATCCGTTCTTCTATGGATCATTTATGCACCTTTACAATCGATTACGAGACATATCTGAAGTCGAAGTCGTACCTGCCATAACTGGCATGTCCGGCGCTTGGACCGCAACCGGTGACCCGATAACTTGGGGCGACGATGTCCTCACGGTTCTTGTTGGAACCTTGCCCGAGGATACGCTGACTGAACGCATGACCCAGACCGACGCGCTGGTTGTCATGAAGATCGGGCGGAACTTCGACAAGGTAAAGCGCGCGCTGAAACAGGCCGGGCTGTATGACCGCGCGTGGATCGTCGAATACGCTCAGATGCCGAACCAACGGGTCTGCAAACTGTCTGATAATTGCGAAGGGATCACGCCCTATTTCTCAATCATTCTGGTTCATGGACAGGGACGCCGACCATGAGCGGTTGGGTCAAGATCGCTGGCCTTGGGCCTGGAAACGAAGCACTGGTCACTCCCGAAGTCACTGCCGCTCTGGCAGAAGCGACGGACGTGGTTGGCTACATCCCTTATGTTGCTCGGGTGGCCGAGCGAGAGGGGTTGACCCTGCACGCCAGCGATAACCGGGTCGAGATCGACCGCTCTCAGCACGCTTTGCAAATGGCGGCCGACGGTAAACGCGTCGTTGTAGTCTCGTCAGGGGATCCCGGCGTGTTTGCAATGGCCGCTGCGGTGTTTGAAGCGCTTGAAAACGGGCCGAAAGACTGGCGCGACATACAGATCGAAGTATTGCCGGGGATCACTGCGATGCTGGCGGCTTCGGCCCGCGCTGGGGCACCTTTAGGGCATGATTTCTGCGCCATCAACCTGAGCGACAACCTGAAGCCATGGCCACTGATCGAAAAGCGCCTCCGACTTGCCGCGCAGGGCGATTTCGCCATGGCGTTCTATAACCCTCGCTCGAAGTCTCGACCGGAAGGGTTTGAAAAAACGCTGGAAATCCTGCGGGAAGAATGTGAGCCGGAACGCCTGATCCTGTTCGCACGCGCTGTATCCCGCGAGGATGAGGCTTTGCGGATTTCAACTCTGGAAGAAGCCACGGCAGATATGGCGGACATGCAGACCGTCGTCATCGTCGGCTCGTCCCTGACACGCATAGTCGAGCGCAACAGCGCCCCGATCGTCTACACCCCGAGATTCACGCTGGCCAAGGATTAAGTATGCGCCAGCCAGTCCAAGACCTGCGTGACATTTGCCAACTCGGTCCGTTTCGGCAGGGTCGGACGGTCTATCATCAGAACCGGCAAGCCCAGCGCCCTTGCGGCATCCAGTTTGGCCCGCGCGCCGGTGCCACCCGCATTCTTGGATACAATCAATTGCGTATGGTGACGTTCCATCAAGGCCCGGTCCTCTTCAACAGTAAACGGGCCCCGCGAAACGATCACATCGCTTTTCGGAAGCGGCAATGCGTCCGGATCGTCTACAAGCCGCAAAAGATAGTGATGCTGAGGTTGGGCTGCGAAGTCATGAAGATGCATGCGGCCAACTGCCAGGAAGACGCGGCGGGCTGGACCGGCCAGAGCTTCAACCGCACCTTCAATATCCGGTACGTGCTGCCAGTTGTCCCCGTCTTGCGCGACCCAAGCAGGTCGCGTCAAAGCGGCCAAGGGCGTTGCGCCCCCCGCACAGGCTTCCACCGCATTTCGGCTCATCTGCGCCGCAAAGGGATGAGTCGCATCGACAACATGGGTGACGCCGTGCTCGTGAATGTACCGCGCCAGTCCCGCTGCACCACCAAACCCGCCCACGCGCATCGGCACGGGTTGCGAGCACGGGTTATCGACACGTCCGGCGTAGGAATATGTAGCGGGAATGCCTTGATCGGCAACCGATTTTGCCAGAGCATTCGCCTCGGTCGTGCCACCAAGAATAAGGAGGTTGGGCATGTCTGAAACTCCGTGGTTGACCGTTCTGGGTTTGGGCGAAGATGGACTGGATGGCCTGTCCCCTGCAAGCCGTCAAGTGCTGGACCGCGCTGAGATTGTCATGGGTCCGACACGCCACCTGTCGTTGATCCCAGACAGCGCGGCGGAACGGATTGAATGGCCGGTCCCATTTGCCGATGGCCTGCCAATTCTGACCGCATTGCGCGGTCGGCAAACCGTTGTGCTGGCCTCGGGTGATCCGTTCTGGTTCGGGGCCGGGTCCGTTATCGCGCGTAATTTCGAAACGAACGAATGGATTGCCCTACCCGGCCAGTCGACCTTTTCGCTTGCTGCTGCGCGGCTTGGTTGGCCGCTTGAAAACACGTTGACCTTCGGGCTACATGCCGCGCCTCTGACGCGCCTTCGCCCTCACTTGGCACCCGGCCTGCGCGCGATTCTCTTGCTGCGCGACGGCAAAGCCGTAGCCGAGCTTGCGACCTATCTGGGCGAAACCGATTTTGCCGATTGCACTCTGCACGTCATGGAAGCGCTCGGTGGCCCCCGTGAACGCGCGCGCAGCGTGTCGCTGACCGAGGCGTTGCTTGGAACCTTCGAACATCCGGTTTGTGTCGGTCTTGATGTCGCGGGTACTGGGCGTGCCTTTCCCAAAGCCTCGGGAAAGCCCGATGACATCTTTGAAACCGACGGCCAGATCACCAAGCGCCCCATTCGCGCGCTAACCCTGTCGGCGCTTGCCCCTCATCGGGGTGAGCATCTGTGGGATATCGGTGGTGGCACCGGTTCGATCAGCATCGAGTGGCTGATGTGTGATCCGACGCTAACTGCAACGACTATCGAGCCGCGTGCTGATCGGGCCGAACGCATTCGCCGCAATGCCAATACGTTAGGGCAGGATCGGTTGTGCGTTGTGCACGGTTCTGCACCAGAGTCGTTGGCTGATCTTGACCGACCCGATGTGGTGTTCATCGGTGGCGGTCTGAGTGCGGATCTGCTGAACTGGCTACACGCTAATCTTCAGGCCGGCACGCGGCTGATCGCCAACGCGGTGACATTGGAAAGCGAAGCGTTACTAGCTGAATGGCACGACAAGCTCGGCGGAGACCTGCTGCGCATCGAACTGGCGCAGGCAGCTGCGCTTGGTCCACGGCGAGGCTGGAAATCTGCCTACCCAGTGGTGCAGTGGAGCCTCACGTTATGATCGTCGCGGGGTTAGGTTTCTCATCCTCTGCTACGCTGGCCAGTCTTCGTGCCGCTTTCGAGCTTGCCTCGACAGGAAAAACTGTCGATGCCCTTGCGACCGTTGCGGACAAGGACGGACACACCGCACTTGCCGCGCTTGCAGAAGCAACTGAGCTGCCGGTACATTTCATTCCGGCAAATGATCTTGCCGAACAACGCACACTTACTTGCTCAACCCGCAGTCGCGCCACATATGGCACCGGCAGCGTGGCCGAAGCATCCGCTCTTGCCGCCGCCGGACATGGCGCGCGGCTGATTTCACCCAGACAAATCTCGGACGACCGGCTTGCAACCTGCGCCGTCGCCATCGGAGGACAGACATGACCGTTCATTTCATCGGCGCCGGACCGGGCGCCGCCGACCTGCTGACCCTGCGCGGGCGCGATATCATCGCCTCCTGCCCGGTGTGCCTTTATGCGGGTTCATTGGTACCCGAGGAGATTCTGGGCCACTGCCCCAAAGGCGCGAAGATCGTAAACACCGCACCCATGGATCTGGATCAGATCATGGCCGAAATCGAAGCAGCGCATAAAGCTGGACAGGACGTGGCGCGGCTGCATTCCGGGGACCTCTCGGTCTGGTCGGCGATGGGTGAGCAAATCAGACGTCTGAAAGAGATGGGTGTCCCGGTCAGCGTCACGCCCGGTGTACCCTCGTTTGCGGCTGCGGCTGCAGCGCTCGGGACCGAGCTGACACTGCCCGGTCTGGCGCAATCAGTGGTCTTGACCCGCACGCCCGGGCGTGCGTCTTCGATGCCGGAAGGCGAGACACTGAAAAACTTCGCTAAAACAGGTGCGACTTTGGCTATCCACCTTTCGATCGGAAATCTGGATAACGTCATCGCCGACCTGACACCTGCCTATGGGACAGACTGCCCGGTCGCCGTGGTCTACCGCGCTAGTTGGCCGGATGAGAAGATCATCCGCGCAACGCTTGCCACGTTGAAGGAGTCACTGGACAACAGCATCTCGCGCACCGCACTGATCATGGTTGGTCCGGCGCTTGCAGGTGAAGGGTTTGACGAAAGCTGTCTGTATTCCAAGACATATGACCGCCGCTATCGCCCTCAAAGCGCCGACAGTCCGTGGTCGAGCTGGAGCCATGGTGATGACTAACCCCCCCGGAATACTGATTTCCGCTCCGTCATCGGGTACAGGCAAGACCACTGTCATGCTGGGATTGCTCCGGGCTTTGGCCGAGGACGGCTTGACCGTACAACCGTTCAAAAGCGGGCCGGACTATATAGATCCGGCGTTTCACCGCGCTGCAGCGGGCCGTGCCTCGTTCAATCTGGATAGCTGGGCGATGGGGGAGCCGCTGCTAAGCGCGATCTCTGAGCAGGCCACGGGCGCGGATATTGTGGTGGCCGAAGGCTCAATGGGTTTGTTTGATGGCGTCGCCAAACCCGGAGAGCTGGGGCATGGGTCGAGCGCTGAAACGGCGCTGCGCATGGGATGGCCGGTCGTTCTGGTCCTGGATGTCGGAGGACAAGCGCAATCGGCGGCGGCGACCGCGCTTGGCTTTCGGATGTATAACCCCGATCTACCTTTTGCCGGCGTGATCCTGAACCGCTGTGCCAGCCCAAGACATGAGCGGCTGACGCGGCTGGGCATGGAACGGGCTGGATTGCCGGTTCTGGGCGTTCTTCCGCGCCGAGGTGATCTGACCCTGCCCGAAAGACATCTAGGCCTGATCCAGGCGGTTGAGCATCCGGATCTGGAAACGGCAATCGCCGGATATGCCGCATTCCTGCGTGAACATGTCGATTTGGTTGCGATCAAACGGGCGGCCTCCTCAGGCCCTGCTAGGCCATCGTCAGCCGCGCTGCCGCGACCCCCGGCGCAGCGGATCGCACTGGCCCGTGATGCAGCGTTTTCATTTACCTACCCGCATCTGCTGGAAGGGTGGCGCAGCGCCGGTGCAGAAATACTGCCCTTTTCGCCACTGGCAAACGAAGCGCCAGCTGCAGACGCTGAACTGGTCTGGCTACCGGGGGGCTATCCCGAGCTGCACGCAGGAACATTGGCGGCAGCAGATACATTCTTGACCGGGCTGCGCAAACACGCGGAAACGCGACCTGTGCATGGTGAATGCGGGGGGTACATGGCATTGGGGGAAGTTCTGGTCGACAAGGAAGGCGCGCCACATCAGATGGCAGGGTTGTTGGGTCTGCAAACCTCATACCAAAAGCGCAAATTCAACCTTGGCTATCGTAGGGCTGAGCTTTTGGCGTCGATGCCGGGCTTTGCCAAGGGTACCGCCTTGCGCGGACATGAGTTCCACTATTCCTCGATCATCGAACAACCTGACGCTCCTCTTGCGCGAGTCTTCGATGCCGAGGGGGCCGAAGGCCCTCAGACAGGATCGCGACGTGGCAATGTCACCGGCACATTTTTCCATCTTATTGCAGAGGCCTCGGCATGACCGGTTTTGTCTCTTTCATTGGCTCCGGTCCGGGTGATCCGGAGCTACTAACGCTCAAGGCCGTAGACCGGATGCAGAAAGCCGATGCGGTGCTGTTTGATGATCTCAGCAGCGGCCCGATCCTGACCCATGCGCGTGACGATGCTGATCTGGTTGGTGTTGGCAAACGCGCCGGTCGCCCTTCGCCCAAGCAGGATCACGTCAGCCGATTGTTGGTGGAGTATGCGCAGACCGGTCAGCAGGTGGTACGCCTGAAATCCGGTGACGGAGGATTGTTCGGTCGACTGGAAGAAGAACTGGTCGCGTTGCAGGCAGCCGGCATCAAGTACGAGATCATTCCCGGCATCCCCTCTGCCGTCGCGGCGGCAGCTGCAGCTGGTATTCCTCTGACCCGACGCCTGACTGCACGTCGCGTTCAATTCGTCACCGGGCATGACGTAAGTGGCAAATTGCCGACCGATCTGAACCTTCCCGCCCTGGCTGATGCTAGCGCGACGACGGTCGTATTTATGGGCAAGCGCACTTTTCCCTTGCTGGTCGAAGCCCTGAGCGCGCATAGCTTGCCGTTGGACACGCCTGCTTTGATGGCCGAATCTGTTTCAACTCCCGAGCAATCCTTGGAGCGCTCCACAATCGGAGACCTGTCCGACAAGCTGCGATCCGAGGTTGGAACCGCCCCGGCCCTGATCCTGTATGGCCCGCTGGCAGAGTTCGAAGATGTTTGAACTGATTCTGATCGGAATCGGCACGGGTAATCCCGACCACCTGACCT
This sequence comes from Ruegeria sp. B11, assembly GCF_056539785.1. Lineage (NCBI taxonomy): Bacteria > Pseudomonadati > Pseudomonadota > Alphaproteobacteria > Rhodobacterales > Roseobacteraceae > Ruegeria > Ruegeria sp. B11. The sequence continues at coordinate 39,631 of NZ_JBQFVO010000003.1, forward strand.
TTCAGGGGGCGAAGGCGATCAGATCAGCGGACCTGATCCTGATCCCGCGAAAAGGAGAGAACAAAGCTGATCTGGCCGGTGTGCGCGAAGACATCATCACGCAGGTCACCGACAAACCTGCACGGATCGCCTATTTCGACGTTCCCAAACGCCGGGCAGATGACGGCTATCTCCGAGGCGTCGACGAATGGCACGACGCAATTGCCCTGCGCTGGCACGAGGCGATTTCAGCCTACCCGGACGCGCAGAAGGTGGCGTTGCTGATCTGGGGTGATCCGTCGCTGTATGACAGTTCGCTAAGAATTGCAGCGCGGCTGGACCCGCAACCACAAGTCCAGGTTATGCCGGGAATCACAGCGTTGCAGGCGTTGACTGCAGCCCATGCGATCCCGATCAATGATCTGGGCGCGCCCTATGTCGTGACCACAGGCCGTCGCATCCGCGATGATGGATGGCCTGAAACGGCGTCGAAAGTGGCCGTAATGCTGGATGGCGAATGCTCGTTCCAGAGCCTGAAGATGACCGATTATGACATCTGGTGGGGGGCATATGTGGGCATGAAAGAAGAGATTCTGATCAAAGGCCCATTGGCGGATGTGGCGCAAGACATTCTGGATACCCGCGCGCAGGCCCGTTCTGATCACGGCTGGATCATGGATATCTATTTGCTGAAGAAACGTGCGGCCTGACGCGCGCACAGGATTGTGAGCCCCGTTTCAGCGCTTTTCTGTCATCAATTCCCCAGTCAACAGGAAGGGAAAGAACATGAGGGCGCTTTGGGCTGCGATCTGCCTGCTGGCGATGCCTGCTTGGGCCGACGGCATCGAACCTCTTACTGGATGGGCGGTTTACTCCAGCGGAAAAAGCTATGAGACCCTCGTAGATGACACAAAGGCCGCGGTAAAGGAAAACGGCCTGATCGTTGTGACACAGGCCGGGCCGACCAAAGCGGCGGCCTCGCGCGGTATCACCATTCCGGGCAACCGGGTGATTGGCGCATTCAACAACGATTACGCAGTTCGGGTTCTTGAAACCTCGACCAACGCGATGATCGAAGCGCCCATCCGTTTCTACGTGACCGAGAACGAGGACGGCACTGCAACCCTTTCTTACAAGACACCCAGCTTCGTCTTTGCCCCTTACGCAGACGAGGGCGGAGACGCTCTGCGCGAGATTGCCATAGAATTGGACGCAAAGTTTCAGGCCGTGGCGGAAAACGCCGTCAAATAGTCACACTGACGTGAACCTGCTTGCGTCCGGACGCGTCCTCCGCAATCTGCTGGCAGATAACTTTGTCGGAGCTTGATTAATGCAGGACCTGTCTCCCCGCGCTGCGGATTTGTTGGCACAACGCCTTTTCGAGGCCGGATGCCGCCATGCGTTCGGAATGCCCGGCGGCGAGGTTCTGACATTGGTGGATGCGCTGGAAAGCGCGGGCATTGCTTTCCACCTTGCAAAACACGAAAACTCTGCAGGTTTCATGGCCGAAGCGGTCCACCATCGCGATGGTGCACCTGCAATCCTCGTGGCCACACTCGGGCCCGGAGCGATGAACGGGATCAATGTGGTCGCCAACGCCCTGCAGGATCGGGTGCCGATGATCGTGCTGACCGGATGCGTCGACGCGGATGAGGCGTTGACCTACACCCATCAAGTGATGGATCACGCGCAAGTCTATCGCTCGATCACCAAAGGCAGCTTTATGCTGACGGCCGACGGGGCCGATATCATCGCCGACAAGGCGGTATCGCTTGCCAACCAAGCGCGCCCCGGCCCGGTACACATCGATGTGCCTATCTCGGTGGCCGATACGCGCGTATCAGGGGTTAAACGTCGTCGACTGGCAAAAGTTGCTCCTGTCGCGCCTGGCGCGGAATGTCTGGAAAAGGCCCGCCGATGGGTGGCCGAGGCTGAGCGACCTTTGGCGATCATCGGTCTTGATGTTCTTTACGACGACTCGCGCTGTGTGGTGCGAGCATTTTTAGAGCATTTCAACATTCCCTTTGTCACCACCTACAAGGCCAAGGGGGTGGTGCCCGAGGATCATCCACTCTGCCTGGGCGGGGCGGGTTTGTCTCCGCTGGCCGATAAGCACCTAGTCCCGCTGGTGGAACAGGCTGATCTAGTACTGTGTTTGGGATATGACCCTATCGAGATGCGCCCCGGCTGGCGCGAGATCTGGGACCCAGAAACCAAGCGCGTGATCGACATATCAGCCGTGGTGAACGATCATTACATGCATCAGGCTGGGCTAAATCTGGTCGCCGACACCGGCGCAACGCTTGAGGCCATTGCCAAGGGCAACCCTGCCGGCAAGACTTGGCCGAATGGTGAGCCTGAACAGGTCAAGGCTGCGCTGGCGAATGCTTTTCCGACAGATGAAGACTGGGGACCGGCGGCGATCATCGCAGAAACTCGTGCCGTTCTGCCACCTGAGACCCTCGCCACGGCCGACAGCGGCGCGCATCGCATTCTGCTCAGTCAGATGTGGGAGTGTTCGGAGGCACGAGGGTTGATCCAGTCCTCGGCGCTCTGCACCATGGGGTGTGCCGTTCCGATGGCGATCGGTCTGAAATTGGCCGAACCGGATCGCCCCGTGATCAGCTTTTCAGGCGATGCCGGGTTTCTGATGGTTGCAGGAGAGCTGTCGACTGCCGCCGAATTGGGTGGCAACACAATCTTTCTGGTCTTTGTCGATGCCAGCCTTGCGCTGATCGAGCTGAAACAACGCCAGCGTCAGATGGGCAATCGCGGAGTGGATTTTGACCGCCATGACTTTGCCGCTTTAGGCCGCGCACTCGGCGGTTATGGTCGCACAGTTCGTAGCCGCGATGATTTGCGGGCTGCATTGGATCAGGCGTTGAAAGCAGACAAGTTCACTGTCATTGCTGCGGAAATTGACCGTGGAGGATATGATGGCCGCATCTGAAGGACCGCTGAAAGGCGTCAAGGTACTGGACCTGTCTCGCATTCTGGCAGGACCCACTTGTACGCAGTTGTTGGGCGATCTTGGCGCTACCGTCATCAAAATCGAAAACCCGGCGACCGGTGGTGATGATACGCGACAATGGGGCCCTCCTTACGCCGAGGATGCGGATGGTAACCGCTCGGACCTGAGCGCATATTTCATGTCCTCCAACCGCAACAAGAAATCGGTCGCATTGGATATCGCAACACCCGAAGGACAGGCAGAAGTCCGACGCCTAGCCTCGCACGCTGATATACTGATCGAGAATTTCAAGCCCGGTGGACTGGCGAAATACGGGCTCGACTACGCAACCTTGTCCAATGAGTTTCCCGACCTCGTCTATTGTTCAATCTCAGGCTACGGGCAGACAGGCCCAAACTCATCGAAGCCCGGATATGATCTAATGGCGCAAGGATATGGCGGGATCATGTCTCTGACCGGAGACGCCGAAGGCGCGCCGATGAAAGTAGGCGTCGGAATTGCTGACGTGATGTGTGGTATGTATGCCTGCGTTGGTATTCTGGCTGCGCTGCGTCATCGCGACATGACTGGCGAGGGTCAGCAGATCGATCTGGCGCTGGTGGATGCACAGATCGCTTGGCTGATAAATGAGGGCGTGAATTATCTGACCTCGGGCGAAGTGCCTCAGCGGCGCGGCAACGGGCATCCCAATATTGTGCCTTACGAGGTCTATCAGACGGCGGATGGGCACGTGATTCTGGCCGTTGGAAATGACAGTCAGTTCAAAAGATTTTGCGGCTTCATCGAAAAGCCAGAGCTAGCCGAAGATCCCCGATTTGCCACCAACCCGGCCCGTCTTGAAAATAGGGATGCGTTGAATGCGATCCTGCGCCCGGCAGTTCAGGCGCTGGATACAGGCAGCGTTATCGCGGGGCTTGAAGACCTGAAAGTCCCTGTTGGCCCGGTGCGGACGCTCGATCAGGTTTTTGCCTCGGATCAGGTCGCTGCCCGCCAGATGCAGATCTCGATGCAAGCTGAGCCTGGCGAGGTGCAACTGATCGGGAATCCCCTGAACCTGTCACGCACGCCTGTAACATATCGCAGCGCACCACCGGTCTGTGGGGCTGACACACAGGCTGTTCTGAACGCGGAAAACCCCTTCGAAGATTGAAACACTCTGCCCGTTTAGGCGGCAAGTTGCTGAAACATGCCCTTGAATCGGCGGTTTTTTTCGCGTTTCTCACACACGGGATTTCACCAATTCGAGAGCAGGGTCGATACTGTTACGACCCGGCTGCACACTCTGTTACATCGAACAGTGTAGAACGTCGCAATCAGATTGGACCCGAGTATGAAACAAGACGTCTTTGGACAGATGAACACCCTGAACCAGCCCGCAAGCGTCGAGGCATGGGATGGTGTTCTCCTTGGGTTCATGGCGCATGCCGCTATAACACCGCAACATCTGGGCAAGGTTCTGGAGCTTGAGCCGGACTTTACGCTGGGCCATGCGGTCAAGGGGCTGTTCATGGTTCTGCTGGGCCGGCGTGAGATGATCGCGGTCGCTGCCGAAGCGCTGAGTGCCGCGAATGCAGCGATGGAGCGTCAGCCCGTTTCAGCCCGGGAAAGGCTATATGTCGAGGCGCTGGGTTTGTATATGGCCGACCTTCCATCACAGGCCGTTCAGAAATTTGAAGAGATTCTGCGGGCGCACCCAACGGATACTCTGGCCATGAAGCTCAGCCATGCGACGCGCTTCGTTCTGGGCGATGCGGCGGGGATGCGTCGGTCGATCGAACGGGTGATGCCTGCGTATGAACCCGACCACGCCGGACGTGGATACTTGCTGGGATGCCACTCGTTCGCGCTGGAGGAAACCGGCGCCTACGAGAAAGCCGAGATCGCCGGTCGTCAGGCCTTGTGGATGGTTTCGGACGACGCCTGGGGATTGCACGCTGTAGCGCACGTGCACGAGATGACGGGCAACGCGCAGCTGGGACTGGACTGGCTCGCGGGACGCGAGGACGCTTGGGCGCATTGCAACAATTTCCGCTATCATGTCTGGTGGCACAAGGCGCTGATGCATCTGGATTTGGGGCAAGTCGATCAAGTGATGGCGCTTTACGATCATCACATCCGCCAGGACAAAACCGACGACTATCGCGATATCTCGAATGCAACCTCGCTGCTGTCCCGGCTAGAGCTTGAGGGCGTTGATGTTGGCAACCGTTGGGAAGAACTGGCCGATCTCAGCGCAGCCCGAACCGAAGACGGATGCTTGATCTTCGCCGATCTTCACTACTTGCTGGCATTGACCGGGGACAATCGTTCGGAGGCTACAGCAAATATGCTGCAGCGTATTCAAAATGACGCCCAGCGCAATCAGGGTGACACGCCGATCCGCATGTCCGACCCGGGCATTGCCGCCGCCAAGGGGCTTGAGGCCTTTGGAGAGGGCCTTTACGGCCAAGCCTTTGATTTTCTTTCAAATGCCCGGGGTGGGATGCAACTGGCGGGTGGCAGCCACGCCCAACGTGATGTATTCGAGCGCATCACCATTGATTCCGGCCTGCGCGCTGGCCGTCTGGATGCTGTCGAGCGCATCCTGGACGACCGCCGCGCCAAACGTGCCGGGGGAGAGGACAATTACGCCCTCGCCCGCCGAGAATTGATCGAGGCCGCACGCGACAGCGGCGACGCACAAAGCGTCCCCGCCGAATAACAACAATAAAAGACCAAGAAGGACAGAAACCGTATGGCGACCGCATCGCCCGCTTCTGATTTTGCTCCGGTGGCGTCTCAGGTCGCCGCCCCCGCCGCTACGCGCGATCCGCGGTTGGATTTCTATCGCGGCATCGCGATGTTCATCATCCTGATTGCCCATATTCCGAACGATCCGTGGGCCAAATGGATACCTGCCCGCTTTGGCTTTTCGGACGCAACCGAGATCTTCGTATTCTGTTCAGGCATGGCTTCGGCAATTGCTTTTGGGGGGGCGTTCATGCGCAAAGGCTGGTGGATGGGCACCGCACGCGTGAGCTTTCGCATCTGGCAGGTCTACTGGGCGCATATCTGCCTGTTCTTCTTTGTCGCGATGACAATGGCGGCCCTGAACCAGAGTGGGCTGTTCGAGAAAAACTATATCTCCTCTCTCAATCTACAGCATTTCTTCAACGATCCGGCGTCACAGATCGTCGGACTGTTCACCCTGACCTATGTGCCGAACTACTTCGATATTCTACCGATGTATCTGGTAGTACTGGCGATGATGCCCCTGTTTATGGGGCTATATCGTATCGGATTCTGGGCGGTCGCCATGGCCTCGGTCACGATCTGGCTCGTTGCACAATTCGACTACCTTGACCTGCCGGCCGAGCCCTGGTCAGAGCGCCAGTGGTTCTTCAACCCATTCGGGTGGCAATTGCTGTTCTTCACCGGCTTTGCGTTCATGCGAGGTTGGATTCCAGCGCCGCCGGTGTCGAAAACTCTGATCTGGGCGGCAGCATTGTTTTTGATCTTCTCGATGCCGTTCGGCTCGTGGAAGGTATTCACTTGGATCAATGCAGCAGCCCCTGATCTGGCTGATGAGATTCGCAAGGTCTGGCCAGTGACCAAAGAATTTCGCGACAAGACCGACTTTGGTCTATTCCGATATCTGCATTTTCTGTCGCTTGCCTATCTGGGTTGGGTTATCGCCGGTGAGCATGGCCGTCGCCTGATAGCGACCGGTCATGGGGCAGCCGCAAAAGTCTGGCAGTTCCTGCTGACCATCATCACCAAAGTGGGTCAGCAATCGCTCGCGGTGTTCGTATTTTCTATGGCAGCAGCACGACTTATCGGCGTCGGACTGGACCTGAGTGGGCGGGATGTTGCCAGTGTGTTCATCGCCAACATGATTGGCTTTGCCATGATCATCGGCGTGGCTTATCTGGCCGCCTGGTTCAAGTCACAACCTTGGAAATCAAAGAAATGAACTTTACACGTCGCGCTTTTCTCGCCTCATCAACCGCTCTGGCCTTCGCCCCAGCGGCATATGCCACAGGTGGAGAGACCCCGTTCAGCCGAGACGACGTCATCGCAATGGCCCGCGACCTGGCCAGCCGTGATTATGCCGAGCGTGAGATGGTTCCGCAGGAGTGGCAGGACCTGACGTATCAGCAATACCGTTCAATCCGGTTCCGGCTGGATCGCGCGCTGTGGTACGAGACCGAGACGCCCTTCAACGTCGATTTTTTCACGCCGGGCCTGTATTTTCCACGCACAGTGAAAGTGTCGACCGTCGAGGACGGTATGACCAAGCCGGTCGCCTTTGATCTGGCCATGTTCGATAAGTCTGAAGACGTACCAGAGCTGCCCATTGACGACACGCTGGGCTTTTCAGGTCTACGCCTGCGTACTGAGATGCACCGCCCTGGCGAGACAGACGAGTTCTGCGTTTGGCAAGGGGCCAGCTATTTCCGCGCCATCGGTTTGCACGAAGTCTATGGCCTTTCGGCCAGAGGGCTCGCCTTGAAGACCGGCGATCCAGATGGCGAGGAGTTTCCCGAATTCATTCGTTTCTGGTTGGAGCGTCCAGAACCGGATCAACGTAACATGGTCGTTCATGCGCTCATGGACAGCCCCAGCGTTACAGGGGCCTACCGCTTCCACGTTACCGCCGGTTCAGATTGCGTGATGGATATTGAAGCCACCCTGTTCCCACGTACCGAACTGCCCCATGTCGGCATCGCGCCCGGCACATCTATGTTCCTGTTCGATCAGACCAATCACAGCCGTTTCGATGATTTTCGCCCCGCAGTGCACGACAGTGACGGGTTGATGATCCGCAACGGCGCAGGAGAGGTTCTGTGGCGCCCGCTTGCGAACCCGACTCGCCTGCAGATCTCGTCTTTTGTCGACACAAACCCCCGCGGCTTTGGTCTGATGCAACGCAAGCGCAAGTTCTCGGACTATGCGGATCTTGAAGCCAATTATCACAAACGCCCAAGCTTGTGGGTCGAACCCAGCGAAGACTGGGGTAAAGGCACCGTCACGCTTGTCGAAATCCCAGCGGATCAGGAGATTTATGACAACATCGTCGCCTATTGGCGCCCGATGGAACCCTACGCCGCAGGCAGCCAGATTGATCTGTCCTATCGCCTGATCTGGGGCGAGGAACCGCAGCACACCCCTATGGCCCGCGTGATCAACACCGCGATGGGCGACAACACGTTCGGCGAGGGCCGTTTGGCTGTGATTGATTTCGAAGCCAGTGAGCTGCTTGACGATCCCGAGGCCATCACGGTGTTTGTCGACTCGCCCCATGCCGAAACTTCAGAAGGCGTTCTGCAGCGTAACCCAGACACGGGCGGGTTGCGGCTGGCGTTCTCATTCGAACCAGGCGAACGCAACCACGTGGAACTGCGCGCGCAGTTGCTGAAAGACAAACAACCAGCCTCTGAAGTCTGGCTTTACCGTTGGACCATATGAACCGCGATCTTCATATCATGCCGCCCGAGGCCCCTCTGGCGATGCCAGCGCAGAACTTTGCGCAGGGATTCCGCGATGCGCAGGTACCTGCCGGGGGTCGAATTCCCTCCGTCGGGTTCTGGCGCGCGCTGGTCTTCTCACCTGCCATGGCGGCGACTTTGGGTCTGCTCTGGGTCATGTCCGACTGGTTCAGCGCCGAAGGGATTAATCTGGTCGAAGGTATCCTGCTGACGCTAATCTCGTTCAATTTCTTCTGGATTTCTTTCACGGTCTGCACCGTGCTGCTGGGCATGGTCTCGCTGTCCCGGCAAGAGCAGCCAAAGCGTGAAGGACGCTCGCAACCGTTGCGCGTGGCGCTTTTGACGCCTGTCTATAACGAGGTGCCGTGGAACGTGCTCGGCAACGCCCGCACGATGTTGGAAGACCTGCAGAAACGCGGTGGTCAGCACCACTATGCCATGTTCATTTTATCCGACACGCGCGACCCCGAGATCGCCGCGCAGGAACAGGCCAGCGTAGAGGCGTTGCGGACCACGCTGGCACCGGGGCTTGAACTCTATTACCGCCGCCGCCCCCAGAATACGGATCGCAAGGTCGGTAATATTGCCGATTGGGTCAGCCGCTGGGGCGCGGACTGGGATGCGATGTTGGTGCTGGATGCCGACAGCCTGATGACGGGTCGCGCGATCTCGCGCCTGACCGATGCGTTGGCCCGCGATCCCGGCGCAGGCCTGATCCAAAGCTATCCGCAGCTGATTGGCGCGCAATCGGTCTTTGCCCGGATGCAGCAGTTTGCCAACGGCGTCTATGGTATCGCCTTTGCCGAAGGCCTCGCGCGCTGGTGCGGGCAAGAAGGCAATTATTGGGGCCACAACGCCATCATTCGCACCTGTGCATTTGCTTCTAGCGCAGGTCTGCCCAAGTTGCGGTCGCTAAACGGACAAGACAAGCTGATCATGAGCCACGATTTCGTCGAGGCCGGATTGCTGCGCCGCGCAGGATGGGCCGTGCGCTTTCTGCCGCGCATACGCGGATCATATGAGGAAACGCCCCCCACCCTCATTGACCACGCAATGCGCGATCGCCGCTGGTGTCAGGGCAACCTGCAGCACCTGAAACTGCTGGGTTCGACCGGCTTCCGCGCAGTCTCGCGGTTCCATATGTTCCACGGAGCGGTCGGATATCTGATGTCGCCGCTATGGTTCGCACTTTTGGTGATGTGGGCCTTGATCGGTCAGGGCAAGGACGCCTCGGTTCTGCATTACTTCAGCCCGGACAATCCGCTGTTCCCGCAATGGCCAGAAATGTCCGAAACACGCCATGTGCTGATCATTCTGGTGATGTATGCGATGCTATTGGCACCCAAGGTTTTGGGCGTCGCTGCTCTGCCCCTCAGCGGTGTGCGCTATTCCGATTTCGGCGGAACGCGGAAATTCTTCACTTCATTTCTGTCCGAAGTCATCCTGTCGATCCTCTATGCCCCTATACTTATGGTGCAGCAGATGATTGCAGTGTTCCGCACCGCGTTGGGCATTCAAAAGGGCTGGTCCCCGCAAGCGCGCGATGGTGGCAGCTACGGGCTGCGCACGCTGATCCTGTGCCACAGCCTTGAGACTATCATCGGCGTCGCGCTTAGCGTTGGCATCCTCGCCGGTCTGGTCTCGGTCTGGCTGGCCCCGATTGCGATCAGCCTAGCACTGGCGATCCCATTGTCTGCGCTCAGCGGCGTATCGGCAGGTACCGCGCGCCGTATGGTTGGTATGCGCGAAGATGTCAGCGAGCCTGCAATTACACGCTCGGCCCGGCGCTATCGCGATGAGTTGAAGCGATTGATCGAAGGCAAGGGCGTGATCACACCGGCGGAATGATCACCCGCCGGGCAAGCCTTCGTACCAGTCTACCATCATATCAGCCCAGCCGTTTGGCACCGCATGGCCGCCCGGGAACAGAGCAAATTCCAAGGCGCTACCTTCGGCACATCCCATCCAGTTGCGACGCATAAACTGGCCCGTGGTAGAAAACCCGCTGGGCTTGGTATCGGCACACTCATTGGCGACCCGCCAGATTTCCAATCCGGCAAAGATATCGCCCTGGTGGAAACGGCCTCCGCCCAAAAGGCGGCCCTCCAGCGGCACCACATTGTCCGTCCAACCATGGGTGTGGAACATGCGTACCAGACCATCACAGCTTTCGGGATGTGGCCGCCAGAACCCGCCTGAAACCGGGACATAAGCAGAAAATGAATCCGGCGCAGCGCAGGCGAGGTAATAAACCATGAACGCGCCAGCCGAGAAGCCGCCCAGCACCACGCGATCCGGGTCGATATCAAACCGGTCGGCAGCGTCCTGCACTACTTCACGAAGAAACGCGGGTTCATCCCGACCTTCCCAACCGGGAAAGAAGTTCCAGCTTTTTCGGCCGTTTCTCTCGGACCCTTCCGGTGCCATCACCGCGTAGCCGCGCGCCAGCAGTGGCTCGACCATGGATCGGTTCTTGAGCGTACCGGTGGCGCTGCCGCCATAGCCGTGCAGGAACACAACCAGCGGAGGGTTCTCCGCTTTCGGCAGTTCGATGTGATATCCGCCTGATGCGGTTTCGCACATCCCCTCGGTATCGCCACAAGCCGCAAGGCCGGGTTGCCCGGCAAAAACAAAGCACGCGGCCAACCAGTGTCTGACACTCATCCCGTTTCCTCTTCATAATCGTTGACAGGCAACCCAGCCCGCACCCAACCGGGCCCAGCCGCCGAACCCAGCATGCCCTCGGGCACGTCGATGATATTGGTAAATCCAGCCTCGGTCAGTCGATTGCTTAATCGGGCCGAGCGCACCCCGCGTGCACAGATCAGTGCGACAGGTGCAGATCGGTCCCCACCGAGCAGATGGTCCAAGGCCTGCACGAAATCCTCACGGCGCATGTCGAGCGGATGGGCTGCTTCGGCGACCCCGGTCGCCCGCCATTCGCGTGGGGTTCGGATATCGATAAGATGGATCGCGCCGTCGAGAGCCTGTTGATGGGCTGTGGCCGCCGCAATCTGACCACCAGCATAGGCCTGCGGGATCAGCCGGTATTCGCGGATTGCGAAACCCGCTGCAATGGCGGCCCCTCCGCCCAATAGGACCCATCTGCGGGTTCGGCGTTTCCCTTCTGCCATGCGGCACTCTCCTGCATTGTCAGATCGGTATTATCATATGGCAATTCGCGACGCTTTCAGGAAATCCAACCCTAAGATCAAGTTCGCGTCATAGTTACACAGGTAGATCACGTCCAATATGTGCGCTTTAGGACCTTTCGGAACCTTGCAATTTCCGGACAGTCAATAAATTATCCCTAGTAATTCAGTCATATTGACCGCACAGACCGGAGTATCGCACTTGTCCCTATTCCTTATCGCGGCCCTTCCCTTCCTCGGAGCTGTCTTTCCGGCCCTCCTGATCCGGGCAGGACGAAACGCAGCAGCATCAGCGGCTGGGTTGACCACCTTCCTCGCGTTGATGGGATTGCTGATCCACATTCCCAGCGTCATGCGCGGTGATGTTGTGACCGCGCGGTTCGACTGGATACCCGGGCTTGGACTAAACGCGAACTTCATGCTGGACGGCCTGGGTTTTTTGTTCGCCCTGCTGATCCTGGGCATCGGTCTTCTGATCATCCTCTACGCACGATTCTACTTGTCGCGCGAGGATCCGATGGGGCAGTTCTATACCTATCTGCTGCTGTTTCAGGGCGCGATGGTGGGAATTGTTCTGTCCGACAATATCCTGCTTCTGCTAATATTCTGGGAACTTACGTCGCTCAGTTCATTCTTGCTGATTGGTTACTGGAAGCACTTGCCCGAGGGTCGTCAAGGCGCGCGTATGGCTTTGGCCGTGACCGGTTCGGGCGGGCTGGCGATGATCGCAGGGATGCTTATCCTCGGCAATATCGTGGGATCTTATGACCTGAGTGTCATTCTGCAGAACAAAGAGCTGATCCAGTCCTCGCCGTACTACCTTCCTGCGCTGATCCTGATCTTGCTTGGCTGTTTCACCAAATCGGCGCAATTCCCGTTCCATTTCTGGCTGCCGCACGCGATGGCGGCTCCGACGCCAGTGTCGGCCTATCTGCACTCGGCCACAATGGTGAAGGCAGGCCTGTTCCTGATGGCCCGGATGTGGCCGGTTCTGGCGGGTACGGATGCGTGGTTCTACATCGTCGCCACTACCGGTTTGATCACCATGCTGCTGGGTGCCGTGATTGCGCTGTTCAAGGATGATCTAAAGGCGCTGTTGGCGTTTTCGACGGTGTCCCATCTGGGTCTCGTGACGATGCTACTGGGCTTTGGCACGACGATCGCCGCTGTTGCAGCCGTCTTCCACATCATCAACCACGCGACGTTCAAGGCGGCCTTGTTCATGACCGCCGGGATCGTGGACCACGAGACCGGCACACGCGATGTCAAACGGCTGGGTGGTTTGCGGCATCTGATGCCGATCACGTTTACTATCGGCACCATCGCTGCCCTGTCGATGGCCGGTCTGCCACCGCTGAATGGTTTCCTCTCGAAAGAGATGATGCTGGAAGAGACAGTCCACACGACTTGGCTTAACTCGCCTTACTTGGTACCCGGCTTGGCGCTTATGGCTGCGCTATTTTCAGCGGCCTACTCCTTTCGCTTTGTCAGCCATGTCTTCCTTGGGCCCGAGCGGGACGATTACCCCGCGCATCCGCATGACCCGCCTGTCGGTCTTTGGTTGGCGCCGGCGTTCCTTGTGGTGCTGGTCGTCCTAATCGGCCTCTATTCTGCTGCCATCGTTGGCCCGCTTGTCGCGGTTGTCTCCAGCGCCGTGATCGGGGGCGAGAAGCTGCCTTATTACTCGCTGAAACTGTGGCACGGCTTTACACCTGCGCTTTACATGTCGGTGGTCGCGACGCTGGGAGGCCTGTTCCTGCTGTCGTTGCACAAACGCGGCGACCAGATATGGAACGCCCTGCCCCGGCCCGAGGCAAAGGCGATCTTCGAGGCAATCATCGACGCGCTGACCCGTCTCAGCCGCTGGATTACGGACGAGCTGCATAATGGTGTGCTCAGCCGATATGCGATCATCTTCGTGGCTTTTGTCGTTGGGCTTGGCTACTACGCCTACACCACCGGCACCATTGGCGTTGAAACACGCGTACCGCTTGAGGCTCAGGTCATCCCGATCATCGGCTGGATCTGTCTGGTGTGTGCGACGCTGGCGATCATGTGGTTCCACCGCAACCGTCTGCTGTCACTGGTGTTGATCGGGGTGGTTGGCCTGATCGTTTCGATGGCATTCAACTACCTTTCTGCCCCCGATCTGGCGCTGACACAGATTTCGGTCGAAGTGGTGACGATGATCCTGCTGTTGTTGTCGCTGAACTTTCTGCCTACCGACACACCCTGGGACAGCAGCGCGGCACGGCGTTGGCGTGATGCGGCAATTTCGGTGGTTGCCGGGATCGGCTCAGGCGCTTTGATCTATGCGCTGATGATGCGGGATTTTGCTTTCCCAACGATCTCGGAATTCCATCTGGCCAATTCGTACAAAGGTGGCGGTGGCACCAACGTCGTGAACGTGATCCTCGTCGACTTCCGGGGTTTTGATACCTTTGGCGAGATCATCGTGCTGGGCATCGCAGCCCTGATCATCTACGCCCTGACCGAAGCAGTGCTGAGCACAAATGTGCGCAGTTACCTGCTGAACCGCAAACCACATTGGCCGCAGTCGGGTGACTCTCACCCATTAATGATGGTGGTCGTCACCCGCGTGATGATGCCCATAGCATTGATGGTCGGGGCCTATATCTTCTTCCGAGGCCACAACCAGCCCGGCGGCGGCTTCATCGCAGGCCTCATCGTCGCGATCGCCTTCCTGATGCAGTACATGGCCAGCGGCTATACCTGGGCGATTGAACGGCAGCGGTTCTACTATCACGGCACCATCGGTTGGGGCGTTCTGATCGCCGCTGCCACTGGTCTGGGTGCATGGTTCAATGAACGCCCGTTCCTGACCAGCGATTTCGGATATATCCACTGGCCCCCGCTGGAAGAATTCGAATGGGCCACCGCGATTCTATTCGATACCGGCGTCTTCCTTGCGGTACTGGGCGCTGTGATGCTGGCGCTCGACAGCCTGTCGCGCTTCGCGTGGCAGCCGGGAATGGCACAAGAATTTCCGATGGATATCAACCCGCTGCGGGATAGCCCTCAGGATGAAGATAACGAGAAGGAGCAGGCCTGATGGAAGCGCTCGTAGCCTCTGCAGTCGGCGTCATGACCGCAGCCGGGATATTCCTGATCCTGCGTCGTCGTACATTCCCAGTCATTCTGGGCCTGTCCCTGATCACCTATGCGGTGAACGTGTTCCTATTCGCCACCGGGCGGCTGGCGCTGAACGCACCTGCCGTTCTGAACAAATATGAAGATGTCCCCTATACCGACCCGCTACCGCAGGCGCTGGTGTTGACGGCCATCGTGATCTCATTCGGGATGACGGCGGTGATCGTGATGATCTCGCTGTCTGCCTATCTGTCCTCGAAGGATGACCATATCGATATGAGCGCAAGCGATAGCGTGGACGCGCCGGGAGAAGACGCATGAACCATTGGATCGTCGCGCCGATCGTCCTGCCCGCGATCCTGGCCCCGTTTATCATTATGGTGTTGCGATATCATTTGGACCTTCAACGCATCTTCTCGGTCGCCGGCGTCGTGGGATTGCTGGGTATCGCCTTGACCATTACCGCCCAGGCATCGGGTGGCGAGGTTCAGGTCTATGAGCTCGGCAACTGGCCCGCACCGTTCGGCATCGTGATGGTGTTGGACAAACTTTCGGCCATGATGGTGTTGTTGACGGCCCTGCTGGCCCTGCCGGTTGTCCTTTATGCCATCGGCTCTGGCTGGGATGAGAGAGGCAAACACTTCCATGCTCTACTCCATTTTCAGCTAATGGGTGTCTGCGGTGCTTTTCTGACCGGCGATGCCTTCAACCTCTTTGTGTTTTTCGAGGTCCTGCTGATTGCCTCTTACGGCCTCATGACGCATGCAGGTGGCGCAGTGCGGTTGAAGGCCGGTGTTCAGTACGTCGCCTATAACCTGCTCGGCTCGACCTTGTTCCTGTTTGCCTTGGGCACGATCTATGCTGTGACCGGCACGCTCAACATGGCTGATCTGGCCGTTCGCGTGGCCGATATCCCACCCGAAGACACCGCCTTGCTGCGGGTTGGAGCAGTCTTGCTATTACTGGTTTTCTGTATCAAGGCTGCAGTCTTGCCACTGCATTTCTGGCTTCCTGCAAGCTACGCAAATGCGCCGCTGCCCGTTGCAGCGCTGTTCGCGATCATGACCAAAGTCGGTGCTTATTCGATCCTGCGGGTCTATACGCTGGTCTTTGGGCCCGATGTAGCCGCAACCGAAGGGCTAGTCGGTAGTTGGCTACAACCTGCAGCGCTGCTGACATTGGCCGTTGGCGCTATTGGCATTCTGGGCTCGCAACATATCGCGCGAATGGTGGCCTTTTGCGCCATCGCGTCGATGGGCACATTGCTGATTGCGATCTCGTTGTTTAGCGAGGCCGCGACGGCGGCAGCACTCTACTATATCTTCCATTCGACGCTGGCGACGGCCCTGCTGTTCCTTGTCGCGGACATGGTAATGGAGCGCCGTGGCGGAGCCATAGCCCCTTCGACGCCGATGCCGCAATCCGGTCTGATCTCAGCCCTGTTCTTTGTCGGCGCCATCGCGATGGCTGGCATGCCGCCACTATCGGGTTTTGTGGGCAAGCTGCTGGTACTGGACGCCTCACGTGGCGCGCCCGATGCAAATGCGGTCTGGGCCGTGATCTTGATCGGGTCGTTCGTCACAATCGTGGGTCTGGCCCGCGCGGGAACGCTGATCTTCTGGAAAAGTCACGACGCCCTACATAATGTGACGCCTGAGCCAACCGACGAAGACAGCCTACCAACCGCGCCCGAGCCCTATCCGGGCCTCGCCTTTACTTCGGTGTTCGGGGCGGTTCTGGGACTTGTGCTGCTGACACTGTTTGCAGGTCCGGCGCTGCAATATGCCAGCAACACGGCCGTGCAACTGTTCGCGCCGGAAGATTACATTTCGGCCGTGCTGGGAGGGGAAGAATGATGAAGCTTCTGCACCGTATATTTCCGCATCCCCATCTGACCGCACTACTTACACTGGTGTGGGTGTTTCTGGCAAACACCGGGTCTTTGAACTCGGTGGTCTTTGGCCTGCTACTGGGCATCATCATTCCGTTTATCACTCAGCCCTATTGGCCGGATCGCCCGAAACTGCGCAATTGGCCGATGGTGGCGGAATACATGTTGGTTGTCTTATGGGATATCGTGATGGCCAATATCGCGGTGGCCCGGATCATCCTGTTCAAGCGCGATGCAGACCGCCAGCCAAGCTTTGTCAGCGTCCCGCTGGAACTGCGCACGCCCGAGGCCATCACAGTTCTGGCCGGAACCATCACCATGACCCCTGGCACCGTCAGTTGCGATTTGTCCGCACAAGGGCACTACCTGCTGGTTCATTGTCTGGATGCACCGAACCCCGAAGAGGTGCGCGACCAGATCAAACAACGCTATGAGCGCCGCCTGAAGGAGATTTTCGAATGATCACCTATGCGATCTACTTTGCTTTTGCCTGCTTCGGCGCTGCGATCATGATGTGCTTGTGGCGTATCATTACAGCCGACGGTGTCAGTACCCGTGTTCTGGCCCTAGATACAATGGTGATCAACACCATCGCTCTGCTTATCCTTTACGGCTTGAGTATCGAGACCGAAATCTTCTTTGAATCCGCCATGATCATCGCCATGCTCGGCTTTGTCTCAACCGTGGCTTATGCGCGCTTTATGCTGCGTGGCAATATCATCGAATGAGCGTGGCATGACCTTTATCTTCGAACTGCTCATCGCATTCTTCCTGATCGTATCGGGCATTTTCGGCTTTGTCGGATCATTCGGCATGATCAAGCTGAAAGACCCCATGTCCCGCCTACACGCACCCACCAAGGCAACTACGCTGGGCGTGGGCGGCGTCCTGCTAGCCTCGATCGCGCATTCGGTTTTGCTTGAGGGCAAACTGTCGATGCACGAGTTGTTGATCACGCTCTTTCTGTTCCTGACGGCTCCGATCACGGCCCTTTTCATTGCCAAATGGCACATTCATCGCCATGAAAAGCCCAGCGATCTGCCAGACGCAGGCGAGGATGAGCTTTGGGCCACCCACGCGGTCGAACAGGTCGAGGACGTCCCGGACCACAGTACGAACTGAGACCCATGCACACACCTCTGCTGCCCCTAACCCGCGATCTGGTTCTGATAGGCGGAGGACACACGCACGCGCTGCTACTGCGGAAATGGGGCATGAAACCGCTGTCCGGCGCGCGGGTTACGGTGATAAACCCCGGTCCTACCGCACCCTATTCGGGCATGTTGCCAGGATTTGTCGCGGGTCACTATCAGCGGTGGGAGCTTGATATTGATTTGGTGCGTCTGGCCCGCTTTGCCGGTGCGCGGGTGATACTGGGCGCAGTTGAAGGTATCGACCCGGACACACGCCAAATCCATGTGCCCGGACGCCCGCCGGTGGCGTTTGATGTGGCCTCGGTCAATGTCGGGATCACCTCGGATATGCCAGCATTGCCGGGATTCGCCGAGCATGCCGTTCCGGCCAAGCCGCTCGGCCTCTTCGCCGCGCAGTGGCAAAGCTATCTTTCAGGGACGGGCCGCGCCTCGGTCGCCGTGATCGGTGGTGGCGTTGCGGGAGTAGAGCTAGTCATGGCGATGGCCCATGCACTGCGTTCCAAAGGACGTGAAGCGCAGGTTACGTTGATCGACAGTGCAACAGCCCTGACAGCGACTGTCCCGAAGGCATCCGCTACCATCCGGCAGGCGATGGCGCACCTGGGGATCGAAGTTCTTGAAAACGCATCAATCCAGAAGATTTCTGCGGGCGAAATCGAGCTAACGGACGGTCGCCAGATACCGGCCGATTTCATCACCGGTGCTGCAGGCGCGCGGCCCTATGAGTGGATATCCAATACCGGCCTCGCGCTGCATGACGGTTTCATCAAAGTGAACGCGTCCCTGCAATCCAGCGATCCGGCGATTTTCGCCGCGGGAGATTGCGCCCATCTGTCCGAGAACCCGCGCCCCAAGGCAGGGGTCTACGCAGTGCGCGAGGCACCAATATTGTATGACAATTTGCGCGCCGCGCTAGGGTCTGGGAATATGCGGCGTTACGTGCCGCAGAAGGATTACCTGAAACTCATCTCTCTGGGTGGAAAATCCGCACTGGCCGAGCGATTGGGAACATCATTCAGCGGGCCGCTCATGTGGCAATGGAAAAACCATATCGATCAGAAGTTCATGTACCGGTTCCGTGAACTGCCCCAAATGCCCACCACCGCATTGCCCCGTCATCACGCAGCAGGGCTGCAAGAGGCGTTGGGAGAAAAACCAATGTGCGGCGGGTGTGGTGCAAAGGTGGGTCGAGGCGCTTTGCAGGCCGCATTGCAGGAGTTGCCGCAGCTCGACAGGCCCGACATTACACCCCTGCCCGGTGACGATGCGGCGGTGCTGCTAACCGGTGGCACGCGACAGGTTATGACATCGGATCACTTACGCAGCTTCACCAACGATCCCGCCTTGATGACGCGTATCGCCGCTGTCCACGCGCTTGGTGATATCTGGGCAATGGGCGCTCGTCCGCAGGCTGCGACAGCAACGATCATCCTGCCGCGCATGTCAGCTGAGTTGCAGCAGCGCACAATGGCTGAGATCATGCATATTGCCAGCGACGTCATGCACCAAGCCGGGGCTGAGATCGTCGGCGGCCATAGTTCAATGGGTGACGAAATGACCATCGGGTTCACTCTGACCGGGCTCTGTGATGCTGAACCGATCACGCTGGGTGGCGCAAAACCTAATGACGCTTTGATCCTGACAAAGCCGTTGGGCAGCGGTGTTTTGATGGCGGCCGAAATGGCGGGCAAGGCGGAAGGCGCCTGGGTCGCGGCAGCTTTCGCGCAAATGATACAGCCGCAGGGTGAGGCGTCCCGCATCCTGAAAAATGCCCATGCGATGACGGATGTCACCGGTTTTGGTCTGGCGGGTCACCTGCAAGGGGTATGCGAAGCGTCTGGCTGCGGGGCAACCCTGTCTTTGGACGCGATTCCAGCTCTGGAAGGTGCGGCAGAGCTCAGTGATCAGGGCATTCGATCTACAATCTACACCGACAACCGTGCCATCGCCCCAGGCCTTCCGACCGGCGGCAAGGCGGATTTATTATTCGATCCTCAGACTGCGGGAGGTCTCTTGGCGGCCGTCGATGCCAACAAAGCCGAGCAAGTATGCTCGGAACTACGCGCCGCCGGTTACCCTGCCGCCCTGATTGGTCACATCGACGCTACATCGGGCCTGCGTGTTCAAAGCTGATCCAGAACATTCTTAATCCGAGCCACCGTCGCCGACAGCCCGGTATCATCAAGTGACGGTGCCTCAATCTGCGCGATCACTTCGGCACGCTGCGCCTTACGCGATTTGGCATAGGCCGGGTCGTAATGCTGTTCCATCAATGCCTGTGTCAGTCCACGCTTGTCGCCGGCATTGATCAATTCAAGCCAACCATCCACAACCTCATGACCGCGATGAATGCGCAGTGGAGACAATCGATCACGTAGCCGTTCGCTATCCGACAGAATGTCATCGTAGGCAGACACCAGATACGCGGTGCGCGCAGCAATCGGTGCTGTGATCTGGATGCGAGGTGCAGCACACAAGGCCGACCACAGGCTGGGCGGGAGGATCAGGTTTCCGATCTTGGATGATTCTGCTTCAACAACCACCGGACGCGCTGCATCCAGCTCGCCCAAGGAAGCGGCGAGCGCGGATTCGAAGGCTTTCTGACTGGGTTGCCCACCCGGCATTTCGCCCAACAATGAGCCTCGGTGATTGGCCAACCCTTCAAGGTCCAGCACTTGCGCGCCTTGCGCCTTTAGATGGCCCAACAGGTCTGTCTTGGCCGTCCCGGTATAACCATCCAGCGCGACTAATCGATATGGCAACACTTCATCATAGAGGAACTGCTTTACCAGTCGGCGATAGCTGCGATAGCCGCCTTCAACCACCTCGGCGCGCCAGCCGATTTGTTGCAACATCCAGGTAAATGATCCTGATCGCTGCCCGCCACGCCAGCAATAGACCAGCGGTTTCCAGTCGCCCTCATGATGGCTCAGGTGATCCTCGATATGGCCTGCCGCGTTGCGAAACACCAGCGCAGCACCCAGCTTGCGGGCCAGAAACGGGCTTTGCTGGACGTAGATGGTACCGACCCGTGCCCGTTCTTCATTGTTCAGAACCGGCAGATTGATAGCGCCCGGCATATGGTCTTCGGCGAACTCAGCCGGGCTACGCACGTCGATAATCGTATCAAACGTGTGGTTGTAGAATTGCTGCAGGCTGGAGACTTTCAAAACCATATCAACGGTCTATCCCGCATGGTGCCGGAAGAAAACCCAAGCCGCTGTTGAAGGTACCAGACCATAATACGGAACAGCCATTGCAAACCATCTTCGCTTGGGTAATGAACCATCGATACTGGTTTCTTATTGGCATGGGACGTGCGCACAAATGGCACAGCAGACCGCAAATTCCCTCAAGAGCAAAGCATTGGCCGATCTGGAGACAGGGAAGTTGCCGCAGGCCTTGAAAAAAGCGCAGCTTGGCATCAAGAAACACCCCAAGGATGCCGATTACCAAGCAATCGCAGGCTTTGTCCTGACCGAGATGAAGCGGTACAAGCAATCCATTCCACACTTCGCTGAAGCATCGCGAATGAAACCGGACGATGCTCAATTTGTCGAAAACCTCGCCAACGCGTTAATGCAGACAGGTCAAATTCCGCGTGCGCTGTCCTATGCCGAGCAGAAACTTGAACGCTTCCCGAATAACAAAGAACTGGTCCGCGTCATTGATGAAATTCAGCTCAAGGGACAGAATTGGCGCCTGATCATCGACCATACGACGAAAAAACTGGAAAAAGACCCTGACAATGCAGATTTGCTTTGGTTGCGGGCCCGCGCCTACGGAGAGGTCGGGTTCTCCGATCACAGCTCTCAGGACATTGCCCGCGCTTTTGGGATCGCACCTGAAAATGAAAAAATCGCATTGTCGAAAGCCGTAGACTTGTATCAAACGGGCGACAAAGAGGGCTCAAAAACCATTTTGCGCGCTGTACTCGAGAGAAACAAGTTTTGCGCGGCGGCACTCTACCAAATGTCTCTAATGGTGGACAATGACCATGCCGAGAGCCTTGCGCTTGCTGTCGACACCGCAATTTCAGGAAGTGATCACGCCAACTCGGTGCTTGAATTCGCAAAGGCGCACTTGATCTCCAAACGTGATGGGCTGTTCTCGGCGCTCCCCCACTTTGCGCGGGCCAATGCCATTCAACACAACGTGAATCCCTATGACAGTACGCAAGAAGAGAAACGGTTCGAAGAAATCAGCACGTTTTTTCCCCTGAATGTACCCCCTGCGACTGCAGGCGTAAGCGATGGGCCCAAGCCGATATTCGTGGTCGGACAGCCACGATCAGGCACAACACTGATGGAAATGATGCTTAGTTCGGCGCCGGATATCGCCGGCTGTGGAGAGCTGACGATTGTAGGTGAATTATCCCAAAAGGTCAGAGAGAGCGGCAAACCATTTGACGCAGACGCAGCTGCTGAATGTGCAGCAGAGTTTCGCAGGCTGATGCCACCCTTACCCGAAAGCTCGACCGCATTCGTTGACAAGATGCCACACAACTATCAAAGGCTCGGCTTCATATTGTCAGCGTTCCCGAATGCCCGCGTGATCAACATGTTGCGCGATCCAAGGGATGTGGGGCTATCAAAATGGATCAGGCGTTTTCACTCACCGGGTATGCGCTATGCATCCAATCTTGAATCGATTGCCCACTCGGCCAACCTGTACCGGTGCTATCTTTCTCATTGGGAAAAGCTGTTCGGTGATCGTATTCTAACGGTTCGATATGAGGACCTGGTAGTCGACCCCAAAACCTGTATCCAGCAAGTCGCCGCCTTCTGCGGTATCGACTGGGATGAGCGGATGATGACCCCTGAGAAAAATACCAGGAAAGTCCGCACCGCCAGCACCGATCAGGTGCGCAAGAAAATCTCAACCGGGTCAATTGGTGGCTGGCAAGAGGTTGCGGATCAAATTCAGCCGATGTTAGATGGGCTGGATCAGGCGTTGTGGCCCGAATACAGGTTCGATTGACCAAAAAAAAGGCCGCCCCGAGAGACGGCCTTTTTTGCTTCTCCGGTCACATCACTTCTGTTTGATGCGCCCGTCCAGATAAGGCTGATACGGGGCGTTCTCGGCTAGATATTCCGCCGTAACATCCGCTAGATCAGGCCCGAAATCATAGGCGTTTTTGTCATCACCCGAGAACACAGAATAACCATCGCCGCCATTGCGGACATAGTTGTTTGTCACCACCAGATATGTCGCAGCTGGATCAATAGCTTCGAAACCGCCATCCTTGGCGACCATGACCTCAACAATCCGGCCCTCATTCGGGGCAACCGATGGATCCCAGGTAAATGTCATTCCTGCCACCTGAGGGAAGCGGCCTTTGACCTCTTCAACTTGGCTCACCCCGTTTTCAAGAGCATCAATCACGCCCTGACCGCTGATCTCGAAGGTCGAGAGCGTGTTCTGGAACGGCAGAACTGTCAGCACCTCACCCATGGTCACCTCACCCGGATCGATCGAGGCGCGCAGCCCACCCGAGTTCGCAATCGCAATCTGGGCGCCCTGATCGGCAACCCGCGCCAGCATGGCATCCGCAACAAGATTGCCCATTTCACATTCCTGCACGCGACAAACGGACCGGTCGCCTTCAATCGAAGCTGACGCTTCCGCGACGACCTTGTTGCGAATTTCATCGAGCGGTACGGCCAGCTCGGCGATGCGGTCCAGCGCGGCCTGATCCTCGGTCACCGCATTGTCCATGATCAGCGGTTCACCCTCAGCGGATACAACATTTCCGTCATCATCGAACGTCACATTCAATTCACCCAGAAACTTGCCATAGGCATAGGCCTGAACGATCTGCACCCCGTTTACGACGGTAGGGTACGGTCCGGCGGCCTTGTCGGATGTGTTCGAAAGATATGTGTTCGAATGCCCACCCACGATCACGTCAACGCCCGTGGTCTCCTGCGCCACGCGCTGATCGACGACATAGCCTGAGTGGCTGAGAACGATGATCTTGTTCACACCTTCGCCGGTCAGCTTGTCGACCTCAGCCTGAACGGCAGGAACTGGATCAGAGAAGGTGATGTTTGGACCGGGTGACGCGATATCGTGCGTGTCTTCCGGCGTCAGTCCGATCAGACCGATCTTTTCGCCGCCCACTTCGATCACAGCCGATTTCTTGATCTTGTCGGTCAGCAGTTCCTCATCCGCATAATCGGCGTTGGACATCAGCACCGGGAAATCGACCGAGTCGATGAAGCCGCGCAGCACCTCAGGGCCATCGTCGAATTCATGGTTGCCCACAGTCATGGCGTCATAGCCCAGCTTGTTCATGAACTCAGCCGCAACCTTACCCTTGTAGTAGGTATAGAACAGCGAGCCCTGGAACTGGTCGCCCCCATCAACGAGGATCGAGTTATCGGCCCGTCCGCGGGCCTCTTCGACTGCCGTCACAAGGCGCGCCGATCCACCAAAGCACTTGCCTTCGGCATTGTCTTCGTCGCCACAGGCGCTGTCGTACTTGTTGATCGGTTCAAAGCGCGAGTGGAAATCGTTTGTATGCAGAATCGTAAGCTTGTATTCGGCAGCCGCCATACCGGCGCTGAGTGCCAATACCGCAGCCGAAGCCAGAAAACGGGTGAACATCGTGAAACTCCCTATGATTGTTTTGCGCGATGGTGCGCGTTGCGTGGCGAAGAGTCAAAGGGGGAAATCCGGCTTGATTCTACCCGTCGTGCGGGGCATCAGGACTTCATGCTGATTTACAAGATCTTCCGCGCCGATGAATGGGCAAACCTGCAAGCACAAGGGGCTTCGGATGGTGCACCGATTGATGTTTCGGATGGATATGTTCATTTCTCAACCGCAGAACAGGCCGCTGAAACCGCTGCCAAGCATTTTGCCGGGGTCGAGGGCCTAACCCTCTTGGCCTGTGATAGCCAAGCAATGGGCGATGATCTGAAATGGGAGGTTTCGCGTGGTGGCGCATTGTTCCCCCATCTCTACCGCCAGATTCAAATGTCGGATGTGGTCTGGTCACGCGATCTGCCCTTTGACGGTCAGGCGCACCAGTTCCCGCAGGAGATGGAATGACACGCTTCATCGATCCCGAACGCGAACAGTTCGAGGCGTTTAAGGCCCTCGATCGAGACCATCCTATCGAGATGCTCAATCTGGTGAAGTTTCGCGAAACAGCTCAGTATCCGTCCGATCACGCACTGGCCGGCGCACATCTGACCGGCGCACAGGCCTATGGCAAATACGGGTCTGAAACCGCGCCTATCGTCGCCCGCATAGGAGCGTCGATCCTTTGGCGCGGCGCATTTCAGACTATGCTGATCGGTCCACAAAATGAGGCTTGGGATGCTGTGTTCATCGCCCGCTACCCCACCGCCCACGCATTTCTTGAGATGGTGACCGACCCTGCCTATCGCGCCGCGGTGATACACCGGCAGGCCGCCGTTGAAACCTCGCGCCTGATACGTTGCGCGCCGACAGAGGGTGGAGATTCCTTCGGATGAAACTGACCGAAAAACTTGGGCTCGCTGCGCTGCACCGTCTTGACCCGGAAACCGCGCATGGGCTTTCGATCAAGGCCCTGACCTCGGGGCTTGCACCGACGCCTGGGCCGGTCACATCGGACCGGCTGAAGACCCGAGTCGCGGGTCTGGATTTGCCCAACCCCGTCGGACTGGCCGCAGGGTTTGACAAAAATGGCGAAGCACTGTTGCCGCTTTCACGCGCCGGGTTCGGGTTTATCGAAGTCGGGGCGGTGACACCCCGTCCGCAGACCGGCAATCGTAAACCGCGCTTGTTCCGCCTGACCGAAGATCGCGCCGCCATCAACCGCTTTGGCTTCAACAACGAGGGAATGGAGGTCATGGCCGCGCGTCTGGCGCAGCGTCCAAAGGACGCGGTGATCGGTTTGAACCTTGGGGCCAACAAAGACAGTGATGATCGGCCCGGAGACTTCGCAAAAGTGCTTGCCCATTGCGCTGCGCATTTGGACTTTGCCACCGTCAACGTGTCCTCGCCCAATACCGAAAAGCTGCGAGATTTGCAGGGCAAAGCGGCGCTAACTGCGTTGCTGAGCGGTGTGATCGAAACCCGAAACGCCCTGCCCCGCCCGATCCCGATCTTCCTGAAGATCGCCCCGGATCTAACTGAGCACGAATTGCAGGATATCGCCGCTGTCGCCCGTGAAACCGGCGTGGACGCGGTGATCGCCACCAACACCACACTGTCGCGCGATGGCCTGCGCAGTGCGCACAAGGATCAGGCCGGAGGCCTGTCCGGCGCGCCGTTATTCGAGAAATCGACGCGGGTGCTGGCGCAGCTCAGCCAGTTGACAGGCGCAGATATCCCGCTGATCGGGGTCGGCGGCATCAGTACGGCAGAACAGGCCTATGCCAAGATCTGCGCCGGAGCGTCCGCAGTGCAGTTCTACACGGCGATGGTCTATGGCGGGATTTCCCTGGCCGCTGACATCGCACAGGGGTTGGACACGCTGCTGGAGCGCGACGGCTTCGATTCGGTCGCGCACGCGGTGGGCAGCAAACGAGAGGACTGGCTATGATCGAATACTGGCACAATCCGCGCTGTTCCAAGTCCCGCGCGGGGTTGGCGTTGCTGCAGGAAAACGGCGCAGATCCTGAGGTGCGCAAATACCTCGAAGACGCGCCCTCGGCCGATGAAATCCGGACGGTTCTGGCCAAACTGAATATCCCGGCGATCAGCATGATGCGCACCGGAGAGAAAACGTTCAAAGAGCTTGGCCTGGCCAAGACCTCGCCCGATGAGGAGCTTGTTCAGGCCATGGCCGAACACCCGATCCTGATCGAGCGTCCGCTGGCCATCGCGGGCGACAAAGCCACTATCGGACGCCCACCCGAGAACCTGCTGGACTTGCTTTAGGCGATCTGTGCCTCAAGTCGCGGATAGCGCCAACCAAGCGTAAGGCCCCGTGCGATGTTCAACACCATCAGCGCGGCCCAAAGCCCATGATTGCCCATCGTTGGCACCAGCACGAACAACGCAACCACGTACAGCGCGACTGACTGGATCATCGCGTTGCGCATATCGCGGGTCCAGGTGGCGCCGATATAGATACCGTCGAACATCCAGCTTGCCACTCCGATGATCGGTGCCAGAGCAGCCCAGAGCAGATACTCGCGTGCCGTCATACGAACTTCAGGCGATGTCGACATCAGATCGATCAGCGCAGGCCCTGCCAGGTAAAACACCAGCCCAAGCCCGATGGCCCCGCCAACGCCCCATTGCGAAGCCATGACCGACGCGCGCCGGACCTTCCGGCGGTCGCGAGCACCGACGGCTCCTCCGACAAGAGCTTCAGCCGAGAAAGCAAATCCGTCCAAAGCGAATGCGGTGATTTCGAGAAACTGCAATAACACCTGATTGGCCGCCAAATTCACGTCGCCCAGATCGGAACCGACAAACAAAAACGTGGTGAATGCTCCGGTCAACAGAACCGAGCGCACCATGATATCGCCATTCACCTGCATCATCCGGCGCAGCCGTGCGGAATCAAAAATACGCGGCCAATCCCGCCATTGCTTGCCGCCAAACGCATCCCCACAAAGCCACAAACCCAGGGCAAGACCCGTCCACTCGGCAATCAGTGTCGCGATGGCAACGCCCTCGACACCCCAGCCCAGGCCAAGCACAAACCATAGATCCAGCGCTATATTCAGCCCATTCATCCATATCTGCAGGATGAATACACCTCGCGTGCGTTCGACTGCGATCAGCCAGCCTGTCACCGCATAAAGGGCAATCGTGGCCGGAGCGCCCCAGATGCGAATCTCCAGATAGGCGCGCGTCAGAGACTCGACTTCGGCGCTGGCGGGCGACAGTGCAAAAGCTCCAAGGAATACCCAAACCTGCGCGGCAATGAAAACCAATCCTGCTGTTCCGCCCAGCAGCAAGCCTCGCATGAGCAACGCTCCGGTTTCTGCAGTGTCACCTGCACCGCGCGCCTGTGCCGCCAGCCCGGTGGTGCCCATCCGCAGAAAGCCGAATATCCAGTAGATCGCCGACAGGATCACCGCACCCATACCCACAGCCCCGATGGGGGCGGCCTGCCCCATCTGACCGACAACGCCGGTATCCACTGCCCCGAGGATCGGTACGGTCGCGTTCGACAGCACGATCGGCAACGCGATTTTCAGGACGCGCCTATGGGTAATGGGCGCTGAGGCGTCCTCCATCTTTAGTCTTTCGGTGTCGGAGATTGCGGCATCAAGAAGTGCCCCGTACCTTGCGCAAAGAGTTTGGCGTGATTGTCTTGCCAGGCTTCGACCCGGACAGAGGCATAACGTCGACCCGAGCGATTGATGAAAGCGCGCGCATAGGCGTCTCGCGGCAGGCCAGACCGCAGGTAGTCGACCGTGAAGTCGATGGTTTTGGGAAAGCGGATATTCACGTCAGTCAGGATGTCCTCCGCACCGATCTCACCGCTTTCAATCCTGGGAAACATATGTTCCCAACTCAGCGTGATTACGGCAGTGACTTCCAGAAACGCCGCTGTCACCCCACCGTGGATAGCGGGTAGAAAAGGATTACCGATCAACTTCTCATCGAAATTCAGAACGCCTGTCAGTTCGTCCCCCCGCCGGTCGAATGTTATATTAAGGAACCGAATATACGGCACACCTTCGACCAGCGCGGTCAATGCGGCATCACGGCGTTGCTTGACCACCTGCATAGGTTCTGGGCGAGGTCTTGCCATCTTAGCGACCCTCCACGGTGAAGGCACCTGAAGCGGTGGCAACGGGACGGTCGCTGTCATCATCCGTCGCCGTCGCCCGCACAAAAGCCACGTTGCGCGTGATGTGATAGCAGGTCGCGCGGGTCCGGATACTTTGACCCGGCGTTGCGGCCCGCATGTAATCAATACGCAGATCGATGGTGGCGGTTCCTCCCGGGGCTGAGGGGTGGCTCATCACTGCGGCACCGCAACAGGTATCCAGCATGGCCGACACAGCCCCGCCATGGATCACGCCAGTCCGAGGATCGCCGATCAGTTGCTCGTTATAGGGCATCGAGATTTCAGCCTCGCCCTCTCCGATGTGGGTCAGATCAAGCCCCAAGGCCTTGGCGTGCGGAATCGCCTCGATGAACTGGCGCGCTAAAACTGTCTTATCGACCATGGGGTTGGGTCCTGTCCTTGTACCTGCCCCTTTATGGGCCTGCGTTTACACCAAGGGCAAGCCCACCTGTTGCGCTTGCCGCAACGACGCCCTAGGTTGCTGCCAAGGAGACCCGGAATGTCCGACACCCGTTTGTCATTCAAAGAAATGTGCGCCGAGTTCGACGTGACCCCACGCACCCTGCGCTATTACGAATACATCGAATTGCTGCAGCCTGACCGTGAAGGCAGGTCGCGGTTTTACGGGCCTCGTGAATGCGCCCGGATGAAACTGATCATGCGTGGTCGAAAGTTTGGATTTCCTTTGGAAGAGATTCGTCAGTGGCTGCTGATCTACGAAGATCAGGGCAATCAGGCGCAGATGGCGACCTTTATCGAGATGGCCGATCGTCAAATGGAAGAGCTGCGCCAGCAGCGCGCGCAGTTGGATGAAGCAATGGATGCGCTTCAGCAATTGCGCGATCAGACCGTCGGCCTGCTGAAATAGCCCCTTCCCCTACGGCAAGAAAATTGCCGAAACCCCTGCTTACGCGACTGGATGTTACGTCAACTATTTTGTGACGCAGCGTCCGCATTACGTAAACGTCACTTGTGTGTTGTAAAACGCTCATCGACTGCGCAACTCAGATTGCATGACGCCAGTGATGAGAGTTTGAACCATGACCGAAGATCTGCTGACCATCCGCGAAATGTGCGAGACCTATGATGTCACGCCCCGCACATTGCGGTTCTACGAGGCCAAAGAGCTTTTGTTTCCGATCCGCGAGGGCCAAAAGCGCTTGTTCACCAAACGGGATCGTGCACGCCTGAAACTGATCCTGCGCGGCAAGCGCTTTGGCTTCAGCCTCGAAGAGATCCGCCAGCTTCTGGACCTGTACCACGTGGGTGACCAGCAGCTGACCCAGATGTCCCGCACTTATGAAATCGCGTGCGAGCGCCTTGCTGACATGGAATCGCGCCGCGAAGAGCTGACGCAGGCCATTGACGAACTAAAAGAGCAGTTGCGCTGGGGCGAAAAGGTTATCGCCTCGATGAAACAGGAAAAGAAGGCCGCCGAATAAGCCCGGCCTTTCGGACATATGAATTAAGGGAGCTTCACATGCCCGTCTATAACGCGCCAACCAAAGATACGCAGTTCATCCTGCACGATGTTCTGAAAGTCTCGCAGTCGGATATCCCCGGCTATGATGAACTGGAGGCCGAGTTTACCGGCGCGGTTCTGGAAGAAGCGGGCAAAGTTGCCACCAATGTGTTGCACCCGCTGAACGTGGTTGGGGACATCGAAGGGTGCCGGTTGGAAAACGGGATTGTGTACACCCCAACAGGTTTCAAAGATGCCTTCGAGCAGATGAAAGAAGGCGGCTGGACTGGCCTCGACATGCCGGAAGAGTATGGCGGCCAGAACATGCCTTATGTGATTGGTACTGCGGTAGGCGAAATGTTCTCGGGCGCGAACCAGGCGTTTGTGATGTATCAGGGCCTGACCCACGGCGCAGCCTCAGCCATTCTGGCGCACGGAACCGACGAGCAGAAGAACACGTACCTGCCCAATATGGTCAGCTGCGAATGGACCGGCACCATGAACCTGACCGAACCGCATTGCGGCACCGATCTGGGGCTTATGCGTACCAAAGCCGAGCCGCAGGACGATGGCAGCTACAAGATTTCCGGTCAGAAAATCTTTATCTCTGCGGGCGATCACGACATGGCCGACAACATCATTCACCTGGTGCTGGCCAAAATTCCAGGCGGACCCGAGGGCATCAAAGGTGTGTCGCTGTTTATTGTCCCGAAGTTTATCGTGAACGAAGACGGTACTCCGGGCGAGCGGAATGGTGTTTCGGTCGGCAAGATCGAGGAAAAGATGGGCATCCACGGCAATTCGACCTGCGTCATGAACTATGACGAGGCCACCGGCTGGCTGCTGGGCGACGAGCACAAAGGCATGCGCGCCATGTTCACGATGATGAACGAAGCGCGTCTGGGTGTGGGCATGCAAGGCCTGTCCCAGGCCGAGGCAGCGTATCAAAACGCCGTCGAATACGCCAAAGACCGCCTGCAGGGCCGCGACGTAACAGGTGTGAAGAACCCGGATGGCCCGGCCGATCCGCTGATCGTGCACCCGGACATCCGCCGCAACCTGATGGATCAGAAAAGCTTCACCGAGGGCGCACGTGCGTTCATCCTGTGGGGCGCGACCATGATCGACAAGGCGCACCGCTCGGGTGACAAGGATGCGGACGGGCTGATCTCGCTGCTGACACCGGTCATCAAGGGCTTCCTGACGGATGAAGGTTACGACATGACCGTTCAGGCGCAGCAGGTCTATGGCGGCCATGGCTACATCGAAGAATGGGGCATGTCGCAATACACCCGCGACGCCCGCATCGCGATGATCTACGAAGGGGCAAACGGCGTTCAGGCGTTGGATCTTGTTGGCCGGAAGCTGGCGCAGGATGGCGGCAAGCATGTCATGGCGTTCTTTGAGATGGTTAAAACCTTCTGCAAGGAAAATGCCGGCAAGGATGAAGCTTATGACAAAGCGTTCATCGAACCGCTGAAGGCCGCGTCCAAGGACCTGCAGGCCGCTGGCATGTATTTCATGCAGGAAGGCATGAAGAACCCTAACAACGCGCTGTCCGGTTCGTATGACTTCATGCACATGTTTGGTCATGTTTGCCTGGGCCTGATGTGGGCTCAGATGGCGAAAGCCGCTCGCGAAGCGCTGGATGGTGGCGCCTCGGACAAAGAGTTCTACGAGACCAAGATCAATACCGGTCGCTTCTACATGGCCCGTCGCTTGCCCGCGACAGCCATGCATTTGGCGCGCATCCAAACCGGAGCGGACACGGTAATGGCGCTGGACGCAGCGAACTTCTGATCTCAGTGTGGGCTCGGGCGTCGTAGCCCGAACCCACCCTTGGAGGAGACAAGATGCCAAAACGCTTTCGCCTGACCCGCCGCTTTCCCGTCGCCATGACCGAGGATGGCTATCGCAAACTCCGCGGTTTCGCGCGAGAGGCGGGATTGGATGAAGGTGAGGCTTTGTCGTTCCTGTTCGAGAATTTCAATAGCGTGATTGATCACGAGAACCTGACGCACAGATTGCGCATCTTTAACTCCGAGCTGGACGCAAGAAAGCGCTGAACGCGCAATACGCCTTGGGAGGGGCGCTCAAATGACCATCAAACTGCATTGCTTCGGTGAAAGCGGCAACAGCTACAAAGCCGCTCTGGCGCTTGAGATGTCAGGTCTGGAGTGGGAAGCAGTCTTTGTCGACTTTTTCAACGGCGCAACGCGCACCACTGAATTCCGGGCCGAAGTGAACGAAATGGGCGAAGCACCCGTACTGGTCGATGGCGATTTTCGCACCAGTCAGTCTGGGGCAATTCAGGCCTATGTCACCGAGAAGTCCGGCAAATTCGGCGGCAAGGATCGGGATGAGAACTACGAGATTTTCAGATGGGTTCTGTGGGACAATCACAAGCTTAGCTCAATGGCTGGGCTGACCCGTTTCCTGATTAACTTCCTGCCCGAAAAGCACCGCAACCCGGATGTGATCGCGTTCAATCAGGGTCGCCTCAAGGCTGCTTATCAGACACTGAACGCCCATCTTGAAGGCCGCGACTGGATCGTTGGTGACGGCGTGACCAATGCTGATATCAGCTGCTGCGGCTACCTATACTATCCCGAACCATTTGGCTTTGATCGCGCCGACTGGCCCAACATCGATGCCTGGCTGACGCGCCTTAGCGAACAGCCCGGTTGGAAACACCCCTACGACCTGATGCCCGGCAACCCGTCGGATCGAGCTTAAGGAGAAGACCCCATGACCGAAGCTTATATCTATGATGCCCTGCGCACGCCGCGCGGCAAGGGCCGCAAGGATGGCAGCCTGCACGAGGTAACCTCGGTGCGCCTGTCCGCCCTGACCCTGAACGCAATGAAAGAGCGCAATAATCTGGAAGGTCACGCCGTCGAGGATGTGATCTGGGGCAACGTCACGCAGGTGATGGAGCAAGGTGGCTGTCTGGCGCGCTCGGCAGTTCTGGCTTCGGATCTAGATGAATCGATCCCCGGTCTGGCGATCAACCGTTTCTGCGCCTCGGGCATGGAAGCTGTGAACTTGGCGGCAAACCAGGTCAAAGGCGGCGCGGGTGAAGCCTATATCGCAGGCGGTGTCGAGATGATGGGCCGGGTGGCCATGGGCAGCGATGGTGCGGCGATTGCCGTTGACCCGTCGTTGGCGATGGAAACCTATTTTGTGCCGCAAGGTATCTCGGCCGACATCATCGCAACCGAATATGGGTTCAGCCGCGATGATGCCGATGCTCTGGCCGTTGAATCCCAAAAACGCGCAGCAGCGGCTTGGGAAGACAACCGGTTTGAAAAGTCGGTGATCACCATCAAAGATCAGAACGGTCTGACCATTCTGGACCGCGACGAGTACATGCGTCCCGGCACAGACATGCAGTCGCTTGGCGCGCTGAACCCGTCTTTCGCAATGATGGGTGAGCAGATGCCGGGCTTCGACAAGGTGGCGATGATCAAATACCCGCATCTTGAGCGGATCAACCACATACACCACGCGGGCAACAGCTCGGGCATCGTGGACGGTGCGGCCGCTGTGCTGATCGGTAATAAGGAGTTCGGCGAGAAATACGGCCTGAAGCCGCGCGCGCGCATCAAAGCAACTGCCAAGATCGGCACCGATCCGACCATAATGCTGACCGGTCCGGTTCCGGTGACTGAGAAAATTCTGGCCGACAACGGAATGAAAATCGGCGATCTTGACCTTTTCGAAGTGAACGAAGCCTTCGCCTCGGTCGTGCTGCGCTTCCAGCAGGCGTTCGACGTCGATCCGGCGCTGGTGAACGTGAACGGCGGCTCGATCGCGATGGGTCACCCGCTGGGTGCAACCGGCGCGATGATTATCGGTACGCTGCTGGATGAGCTTGAGCGTCAGGACAAGGAAACCGGTCTGGCCACACTCTGCATCGCATCCGGTATGGGCGCGGCAACAATTATCGAGCGCGTCTGATGCCCAAACTGGATCTTTCTCAGATACCGTTCAAAGGCGGTTCATCTTATCCCGGCAAGTTAGCCGAGGCCACCGCGGGTCGTTTTGTCCAGCGCGTCGGAGATGCAGGCGGGCTGACCCAATACGGGGTCAACATCGTACGTTTGGAACCCTCAGGGCTATCCTCGCTGCGCCATTACCACATGGAGCAGGACGAGTTTGCCATCATGCTCAGCGGCAAATGCATGCTGATCGATGATGATGGCGAGCATGAGATGCTGCCTGGTGACTGCGCCGCTTGGCCTGCAGGTGAGGCCAATGGCCATCACCTTGTGAACAAAACCGACACGCCCGCAACCTTTCTGGTGGTGGGCACCCGGACCCCGACCGAGACCGGCTATTACAGCGATATAGACATGATGGTGAAAGATGATGAGAACGGATTCTCTTTCACTCGCAAGGATGGCAGCCCGCTGACGGCTGACCAGATTGGAGATGACAATGACTGATTTCACTCTCAGCAAAGACGCCGATGGCGTCGCCTTCATCACCTGGGACGTTCCCGGCAAATCCATGAACGTCCTGTCGCGCGAGGCCTTCACTCTGGTCGGTGATCTGATCGATCAGGCGCTGGCGGATGATGAGATCAAGGGCATCGTTATCACCAGTGGCAAAGAAGGGTCGTTTGCAGGCGGCATGGACTTGAGCACGCTCGCCACGATCCGACAGGAGGCCGGCGACGAACCCGCGCAGGCACTGTTCGATTTCGTCATGAGTGGCCATAACATCCTGCGTCGGCTGGAACTGGCAGGCATGGACCCCAAGTCCAAAAAAGGCGGCAAGCCGGTCGCCTGTGCCATCAACGGCACCTGCGCAGGGATCGGGACCGAGATCGCATTGGCCTGTCATCACCGTGTGATGACCAGCAATCCGAAATCCAAGATCGGCCTGCCTGAGATTCTGCTGGGTATCTTCCCCGGTGGAGGCGGCACCATGCGCTACAGCCGTATGGTCGGCGCAATGGCGGCGGCACCCGTCTTGCTTGAAGGCAAGATGATGGACCCAAAGAAGGCCAAAGGCGCGCAATTGATCGACGCGGTGGCGGATGATCCGGTTGCGGCAGCCAAGGAATGGGTACTGAACGCCAAGGATGCCGATCTGGTAAAGCCGTGGGATGCCAAGGGCTACAAGATGCCCGGCGGCGCACCCTACCACCCCGCCGGTTTCATGACCTTCGTGGGCGCAAGCGCCATGGTGAACGGCAAGACCCAAGGTGCCTTCCCGGCGGCCAAGGCTCTGCTGAGTTCGATCTATGAAGGCGCATTGGTTGACTTTGACACCGCCTTGAAGATTGAGGCGCGCTGGTTCACCAACGTGCTCATGAACCCGTCTTCGTCAGCGATGATCCGGTCGCTGTTTCTGAACAAGGAGGCGCTGGAGAAAGGCGCAGTGCGACCCAAGGATGTACCCGATCAGCGGGTCAAGAAGATCGGCGTTCTGGGTGCCGGCATGATGGGGGCTGGTATCGCGCTAGTCTCGGCACAGGCCGGGATGGAGGTCGTTCTGATCGACCGCGATCAGGCGGCTGCCGACAAGGGCAAAGCCTATAGCGAAAGCTACATGGATAAAGGGATCAAGCGCGGCAAAGCGACGGCTGAGAAGAAAGAAGCCCTGTTGGCCCGTATCACCGCCACGCCCGATCTGGAGCACCTGAAAGGCTGCGACCTGATCATCGAAGCCGTGTTCGAAGACCCCGGCGTCAAGGCTGAAATGACCAAGAAAGTCGAGGCGATCATCCCCGAGGATTGCATCTTTGCGTCGAACACCTCGACCCTACCGATCACAGATCTGGCCAGGGCCAGCATACGGCCCGAGCAATTCATTGGCATCCACTTCTTCTCACCGGTCGAGAAGATGTTCCTGGTCGAAATCATCAAAGGCAAGGAAACCGGCGATCGTGCTGTCGCCAAGGCGCTGGACTATGTGCGCCAAATCCGCAAGACACCGATCGTGGTCAATGACGCGCGCTTCTTCTACGCCAACCGCTGCATTATTCCGTACATCAACGAAGGTCTGCGGATGATCACCGAAGGCGTCAGCCCTGTTCTGATCGACAATGCGGCGCGTCAGTTGGGCTTCCCCGTAGGACCCATTCAGCTGAACGACGAAACCTCGATTGACCTGGGGGCCAAGATCGCCCGCGCTACTAAGGCAGCTATGGGCAACGCTTACCCGGAAAATCCGGGCGATGATCTGATCTTTTGGATGGAAGAACAAGGTCGTCTGGGTCGCAAGGCCAATGCAGGATTCTTCGACTATGACGACAAGGGCAAACGCGTCGAGTATTGGAAGGGCCTGCAGGACAAATACCCACATGCCGCAAACCAGCCCGACCTGATCGAAGTGCAGGAGCGTCTGATGTTCGCGCAGGTTCTGGAAGCCGTCCGTGCGCTGGAAGAAGGTGTTCTGGAAGATATCCGCGAGGGCGACGTGGGTGCGATACTTGGCTGGGGCTTTGCGCCGTGGTCCGGTGGCCCGCTCAGCTGGTTGGACATCATTGGTACGCCCTACGCCGCCGAACGCTGCGATCAACTTACCGAAGCCTATGGTGAGCGCTTTACCTGCCCGCCGCTGCTGCGCGAGATGGCGGAAAAAGGTCAGAGCTTCTATGGCCGCTTCAACCCCGAAGCACAGGCCGCCTGAACAAAGACAGCAGGCGCATGAGCCCATGCGCCTGCTTCATACTCAAACACCTACTATTGCAGCTGCCATTCAGGCCGCAGGAACAGCGCAGGCATATTGGGCCGCCCCGGTCGCCCGGGTCGACGTACGCCCAATGCCGGTCGGATCGGGAAAATTGGCTCTTGCGGAATGGGTGCAGGTAACGCAGCCAACGGGTTGGTTAAAGCCGAAAGGTTCCCTTTGCCGGTCACGGCCTCGATCAGAAGATCGGCGTGTTCAGCATCCGCGACTTCATAAAACTCCGGGTTTCGACTTGACCCGGTATTCATGCGACCGGACGGGCAATAAGCCTGAAATCCGCCCTCGATAAAAACCAGCTCATCCTCGTCAAAGAATAATGACGTGACATCGAAGGACTGCGCAGGTGTGCTGGACTCAATACGCCCCACCCCGCTGAGCGTTCGAGCTGGAATGATCGAAACCCCCTCGATTCCAACACCAAGCTTGCCTTGATCCAACGCCATACCTTGTTCCGGCATCAGCCAAACAGGACGCCCATTGTATGCTGCTCGGGATGGCACAAGAACCGGCAAATGCTCGGGCCTGCGCTCGTCTCCCGCCACCACGATCCGGTCAACGCAAACGCGCCTCAATTCTTTGAACCCATGGTCCCGTGTCCGCACCAGATCGCCTGCAACCAGTCTTTCGACCCGTTTCCAGCCCCCTGTTGTGGACACTTTGGTTCCGTGCAGCAATCCCCCACGACGCGCTGATGCGGCCTGTCCCACAAAGGCCTGTCGGCCTTTCACTTCACGTTTCGAATACCCCGAAACACTCACTAACTCTAACACGTGCCGTCCCCCTGTTGGCACCTTCAAACAACTCAGAAGGTCTTAGAGTTGTGCCTCAATTGGACTTAGTTTTGCCACATTTGAGGCCAAATTAGGTCAGTTTCGCCGCAATTTACTGGTTTTGAATAAACAAATCAGTATTCCGAACGGGCTTTGATCTGCATCTCGAAACGATGCTAAGAGGGATACAAGCCGATTCTATTCCGTTCTTACTGCGCCGCCTGCTGTAGCGAGGATAACCGCCGCTCCCGCCACCCAAGCAGCACTCCGGCAGAGGCGATCATGCCAATGCCGATGATTTGCATCTGCCCGACGGACTGCCCAAACGCCACCCAGGCAAAGAGCGGGCCAAATATCATGACCGAGTATTCAAAGACTGCGACATATGATGGCTCGCCCAGTTGATAGGCTTTGATCAGCATGAAAACGGCAATTGTTGAGCCCACGGCCTGAACCACAACCCAAGGCAACGCGTCTTGCATCGGCCAAACCCAACCGCGCATCGCGAAGCCATCCGGCCCGACTGGCACGCCAACCGGAAACAGGGCAAGCCAGATCAGTCCGATCGCCCCTGCAAGCCCCAGCGTGACAACCATCGCCGCAAGCAGCGCAACAGTGCTTTCGTCGGAACAGTGGGTGCGCGTTACAACAGCGCTGAGTGCGTAAAAGAAGCCACCAGCGACTGGCAGCAGCGTCTTTACATCAAACGATGTCGGGTCCGGTTGCAATACGCACAGAATTCCCGAAAACCCCAATAAAACAGCCACGATCCGCCAGGGACCTATGCGCTGTTTCAACAAAAGGGCCGAAATCAACAGCACGAATATCGGCGATGTGAATAACCCGGCAAGCGCCTGAGCGATGGGCATCAATGCCAGCGCGCTGAAATAGAAGAGCATCGCCAGCGTGATCAACACGCTGCGCACCGCGACGACACCAATCCGCCGGGGCCTCAAGGTGCCCAAACCCAATATCGACAACACCGCGATCAGCGGCAGCATCAGTAAGGCGCGACTTAGGTGAAACTGCCAAAGCCCCACGCTCTCGGCCACGCGGATCACGAAATTGTCGATCACGCCGATAATGGACATGGCCGCAACCATCAGCAACGACGCCATGATTGAATGGGTTTGTTGTTGTGACTGCATCCGCGCCTCTGCCCTTAATCAGCCCGTTCTGGCCGAAACTTACCCGGCACACTCAGCACATTTCACAAACACTGCGCAACAGGTTTGCGCCGCTGGTTTTCGCCATGCTAAGCTTGGCGCAAAATAATATTCGAGCAGCATTACCCGATGACCGCACTCAAACAGTACCAGCGGATCGAAGCCACCGGTCTGTGGCGTCCCTCGCCCGATGAGCAACGGCGCGAAGTAGTCGTATCGATTGGTGAAGCCACTCTGACGATTTCTGACTTCAATGACAGCGCGCTGACCCATTGGTCGCTGGCGGCGCTAGAGCGACAAAACCCCGGAACCTACCCTGCAATATTCAATCCCGACGGCGATCCCGGCGAAACACTGGAGCTTGCAGAATCTGAAACCACAATGATCGAAGCAATTGACCGGCTGCAGCGCGCCATCGACCGTGCCAGACCACATCCCGGACGGCTGCGTTGGCTCAGCGTTGCAGGGGTTGTTCTGGCGGTCTTGGCAGTGCTTTTGTTTTGGCTACCCAGAGCACTGCAACGCCATGTTGTTTCGGTAGTGCCAGAGGTCAAGCAACAAGAAATCGGCGATGCAATCCTGCAGCGGATCGAAAGGGTGTCAGGCAAGGCTTGCTCTTCGCCTGATGCGCAAGCGTCGCTGGATCAGCTGGCGCGCCGCACCGGTGTCCGCCAAATCGTGATCCTTCCAGCAGGTCTGCCTGACAGCCTGAGCCTGCCGGGTGGAACCGTACTGCTAAACCGGGCACTGGTCGAAGATCACGAAGACCCAGCCGTTGCCGCCGGATACATCATAGCCGCGCGCGCGCGGGCAACTCAGCAGGAACCGCTGGACGATCTGTTGGACCGTACAGGCCCGAGTGCCGCATTTCGGTTGCTGACCACCGGCGAATTGACGCCCGAGATCGTGGACACCTACACTGAGCAGGTTCTATCCGGTCCACAGCCGCAGCTAAGCGATGACGTGCTGCTCGCGGTTTTTGCACAGACCGCACTGCCCTCGACCCCATACGCCTATGCGCTTGATATCACAGGCGAGTCCGTGCTTGGATTGATAGAAGCCGATCCGATGGCGGGTCGTACTTTGGAACAGGTACTGCCCGACCGCGATTGGGTCCGGCTACAGAATATTTGCGGGCAATAGCACCTATTTGGTCCCGAACATCCGGTCGCCAGCGTCACCTAGTCCAGGCATAATGTAACCCTTTGAGTTCAGCTCACGATCCAGCGCGGCCGTGACGATTTTGACATCTGGGTGCGCCTCTTTCATGCGCGCGACGCCCTCGGGGGCAGCCAGCAGGCATAGAAAGCGGATATCTTTCGCCCCCTGCTCTTTCAGCAAATCAATGGCCGCAGCCGAGCTGTTGCCGGTTGCCAGCATCGGATCAACAGCAATGACCAAACGGTCCGTCAAACCCTCGGGAGCTTTGAAATAGTATTGGACCGGCTTCAGCGTCTCTTCATCCCGATAAAGCCCCACGAACCCCACTCGGGCAGAGGGAATAAGCTCCAGCACGCCGTCCAGCATCCCATTTCCGGCCCGCAGGATCGATACCAGCGCCAATTTCTTGCCCGCCAGAATGGGAGCGTCCATTTCTTCCATCGGGGTTTCGATATGGCGGGTGGTCAGCGGCATCTCGCGGGTGACCTCATAAGCCAGCAAAAGCGTGATTTCGCGCAGCAACTGCCGGAACACAGCGGTTGAGGTGCCTTTGTCCCGCATGAGCGTCAATTTGTGCTGCACCAGTGGGTGGTCGACGACGGTCAGGTGATCGCTCATGATGTCTCCAGTCTTTTCTTGACCCGCGCGCGGGTCTCTTCATCGCAAAAGGCCGCGTTCAGGGCTGTTTCATTCAGGGCAGCAAAATCTTCGGCTTGCCAGCCGAACGCTGCATTCAGCATCTCATACTCGCGCCGCATCGTGGTATGAAAAAACGGCGGATCGTCAGTGGATACCGTGACGTTGACGCCTGCATCACGCAATTTCGCGATGGGATGTGCGGCAAAATCAGGAAACAGGCCCAGTACCACGTTTGAACCCGGGCAGACCTCAAGCGTTATGCCCCGGTCAACTAACTCGTACACAAGATCCGGGTCTTCGATGGCGCGGACGCCATGGCCTATGCGCTCGACCCCCAAATCACGGACGGCATCCCGAACACTCTCTGGACCGCCAAATTCACCGGCATGGGTCGTCAATCGCAACCCAGCCTCGCGCGCGCAGTCAAAGGCCCATTTGAAATCGCCCTGCGTTCCGACGGATTCGTTGCCGCCCATACCAAATCCGGTAATCCAGTCACCTGCGGTTTCAGCCGCACAATGGGCGCTGGCCTTGGCTTGCTCGGGTCCAAAATGGCGCACGCAAGTGATGACACCACGCAGGGTGATCCCGAATTTGCGCTCGGCCTCGTCTGCGGCGTCCTGAATCGCAGTCAGGTAATCCTTCCATGCATGCAAATCGCCACCGCCGCAGAAATCCGGGCTAAGGAATGTTTCGGAATACACCACACCATTCGCGGCGCTCTCTTCCAGAATGGCCAGCGTCAGGCGGCGGAAATCTTCAGGTGTTTTCAGCACCTCGCACGCAGCCTCATAAACGCTAAGGAAATGGGCAAAGTCGCGGAAATCATAAGAGCCGTCGGGTTTGAATATCCCGCTCAGGTCCACTCGTTTCTCATGGGCCAGTTGGCGTATGAAGCTAGGCGGAGCGGCGCCTTCATGGTGCAAATGTAATTCGATCTTAGGCAGGTCAGCGACTGTCATATAAAAGTCCTTCCCGGCCCTTGCACCGGTATGTTCAGGTGGTGCGCGATACTGGCGGCGATATCGGCAAAGTTCACGGGACCGATCTCGCCCATGCCCTGCCCTGCGATCAGCACGGGCACTTGTTCACGGGTGTGGTCAGTGCCGCTCCAACTGGGGTCGTTGCCGTGGTCTGCGGTCAATAGCATCAGATCACCGGGGCGCAGTTTTTGTAGGATCGCGCCAATTTCACGATCGAACCATTCCAGCGCACGGGCATAGCCGCTGATATCGCGCCGATGGCCATACAGACTGTCGAACTCGACAAAGTTTGCAAATGTCAGACTGCCCTCTTCCGCCTCATCAACGAGGTCCGAAAGGTGGTGCATCAACTCTGCGTCCGAACCCTTTCGCAGCGTGTCGATCCCCTGCATTGAAAATATATCGCCAATCTTGCCCACCGCATGCACACGGCGACCGGCATCCTGTGCCCAATTCGTAAGAACGGGTTCAGGTGGAACGATGGCAAAATCCTTGCGGTTGGTTGTCCGGGTGAACCCCTTTTCGGGCGTTCCGACAAACGGCCGGGCGATAACGCGGCCCACTTTCATCTCGTGCAATCGCGGCGCAAGGGTGCGGCACATATCCAGCAGGCGGTCGAGCCCAAAGCTGTCTTCATGGGCGGCAATCTGGAATACGCTATCGGCAGACGTGTAGCAGATCGGCCAGCCGGTACGTATATGCTCGGCCCCCAGTTCTGAGATGATCGTCGTCCCCGAGGCATGGCAGTCGCCTAATATTCCGTCGGTCCCCGCTACCTCGGCGGCAGCCTTGCTTAGCGTTTCGGGAAACGCTGGTTGGCGATCTGGGAAATAACGCCAGTCCCAGGGCACAGGTAGACCCGCCAGTTCCCAATGCCCTGAGGGCGTATCCTTTCCCGGAGAATATTCACGTGCGCAACCCCACAAGCCCGTCGGCGCGGCCTCAAGGCCCGGCGTCGGTGCGCCCGAGGCCAGACGGGTCGCCGCCCCCAGCCCCATGGCATCCAGGTTGGGCAGTTGCAACGGTCCGCTCCGCCCTTCTTCCGCACGCCCCTCGGCACAAGCTTGTGCTATGTGGGCCACTGTATTCGCGCCTGTATCGGGTTTGGTGCCGTTGTAAAACTGATCGGCATCCGGCGCGCCGCCGATACCAACCGAGTCCATTACCACAAGGAAAGCGCGGCTCATGCGCTGATCCTTTCATGGATTTGAGGCGGCTGTGCTACCGGTTCGTCACTCAGCGTGATGGCATCTAGCACCACCGCGG
This sequence comes from Ruegeria sp. B11, assembly GCF_056539785.1. NCBI lineage: Bacteria > Pseudomonadati > Pseudomonadota > Alphaproteobacteria > Rhodobacterales > Roseobacteraceae > Ruegeria > Ruegeria sp. B11. The sequence continues at coordinate 82,256 of NZ_JBQFVO010000003.1, forward strand.
CAGCCCGTTGCGCTGCATCTTCTCGCCCCGCATGAACAACCGCCAACGGAGCGCCTTTGGTCACCTTATCTCCGACCCTCAGAAGGCCCGACAGGCCAACCGCCGGATCAATCTCATCGCTCTCGATCTGGCGCCCACCGCCTAGGGCCACGACTGCGAGGCCCAGCGCCTCGCCATCAATGGACGAGACATATCCGCCATGCGGAGCGTGAACTTCCCGGATCACATTGGCCTCCGGCAAAAACCGATCCCATGTGTCAACGAAATGCACCGGTCCACCCACGGCAGCCATCATGCGTCCGAACCGTTCGGCTGCACGACCATCGCGGATCACTTGGGCTATACTGGCGTTTCCTTCCTCTGCCGTAGCGCACATACCGGCATCCGCCATGAGAACGCCCCCCAACTCGGCCGAGATTTCGGCCAAAGGCGATCCCTGCCCGCTGGTCAAAGCTTTCATCACCTCGGCCACTTCCAGCGCATTGCCAAGTGCGGAAGCGAGGGGCTGACTCATGTCGGTGATCACTGCGGATGTACGGCAACCAGCGGCATTAGCCGTTTCGGTCAAGGCCTGTGCCAAATTGCGTGCCTCATCCAGCGTCTTCATGAACGCGCCGCTGCCCACCTTAACGTCCAGAACCAACGCATCCGGGCTCGCCGCCAGCTTCTTGGACAGTATTGATGCCGTAATCAGGTCAAGGCTCTCCACCGTCGCCGTCACATCGCGCACCGCATACAGCCGCTTGTCCGCAGGGGCGATCTGGCCCGTTGCCCCCACGATGGCTGCCCCTGTGTCTTTCAGCACCTGCGTCAGTCGCGCCTGACCGATCTGAGTGGTCACTCCCGGTATGGCCTCGAGCTTGTCCAGAGTGCCCCCGGTATGGCCCAGACCACGCCCCGAGATCATCGGCACATACGCCCCGCATTCCGCCAAAGCCGGGGCAAGCAGCAGGCTGACGCAATCGCCGACCCCACCGGTCGAATGCTTATCGACCACCGGCCCGTCCAAATCCCACGTCAGCACCTCGCCGCTGTCGCGCATGGCAACAGTCAGATCAGCCCGCCCATTGGCCCCCAGACCGCCCATACAGACAGCCATCGCAAAGGCCCCGGCCTGCGCGTCACTGACGCCACCATCGGCCAGGCCTTGCGCGAACCACATTAGTTCGTCACCAGTTGGCACCTCCTGACGGCGAAGTTTGGCGATGATCGAGCGCGCATCCATGAAGTCAGACATCCTCCATATGCGACGCGTCGAACGCACCGGGCAATAGATCGGCAATCGTGGTTTTGGTTTCCAGACCATCAACCGTTGCCATTGTAACGACCACATCCCCGTTGCCGAATTCGGCCAGTTTCTGACGGCATCCACCACATGGGGGCACCGGCTGCGGGCTGCTGGCGACCACGTAGACCTCGGTCAGTTCTTTTTCACCAGCGGCGACCATTGCCGCGATTGCCCCGGCCTCGGCGCACGTACCTTCGGGGTAAGCAATATTTTCGACATTGCAGCCAAAATAGATCACACCTGAACTGGACCGGATCGCCGCTCCGACCTTGAAATTCGAATAAGGCGCGTGGGCATTTTCCCGAACGGCCAAAGCTGCATCTTTCAAAGACATGGCGAATCCCAATTTTTGATCATCTGGTCAGAATATCATACCCTACTGGAAAGCGACGGGGGAATTGAAGCCCCCTTGACGCCATTATCCACTTCTTCTTGGACTTAACCCAACGTCGTATTGAAGGTCCCCGGTAAAGTCACCTCAAGCAGTTCCACATCCTGCGAGGGGTCTGACAGCCGTGTTCGCATTCCCGGCGGGATGACGAAGGCATCGCCTTGTTCCAACCGATAGGGCTCGCGCCCTTCACCCTCAAGAATCACCTCGCCGGTCATCACGAAGGTAAAGTGTATGTCGGTGTCGTGGCTCGCCCATTGAGGGTTACCCTCGCCCCGGCGCACGACCTGAACGCCCGCCACGCCTTTGGTATTCTCGGCAATCGTCGTGTCACGGCAGATGTAACCGGGCAAGCGGAATGGCACCCAGTCGGCATCATTGGCTTGATTGTAAACGAACCGCTGCCCATCCCATTCCCGATCCGGACGGAAATGCGGGGTGGGCAGTTCCATCTCATGATCAATCTCCGTGACATGCTCGGCTGGGACACCAATCTCGATCACCTGAACGTTGTCTGACGCTTCCAGCACGCGGTGGCGGATTTCAGGCGGCTGAATAAAGCAATCGCCTGCCGTCAGGCGCATCTTGTCGCCCTGATCTTCGTAGACCACATCGACCCAGCCGTGGATGCAGAAGATCAGCTGAAATCCGACTTTGTGGAAATGCACCATATCGGGCACAGGACCGCCATCTGGGATACGTATATGGCTGGCGATAATCGATCCGCCCAGCCGGTCCGGCACGAGATCGCGATAATGCATCCCTGCCCGTCCAATGATCCACGGCGCCTGATCCTTGAGCCTACGGACAACAAAAGAGTGGACCGTATCCGGCATGACCAGCGGCGGGTTCAACTCGTCAATCTCGATCCGGGTGCCGTTTGGGGCTACAAGACTTCGTTGACCTTCTGCAAAACCATCTGGATCGGATGTCAGAATGCGCAACGTTCCCGCCGCTTCAGCTGCATCTTTCTCGATCCGCAAGCGCAGACCGTGACCAGAGAACACGGCAACCCGAGGGTCATCTGCCGGATAGATCATATCCATCCGCATCCCCAGTACCTTGGTATAAAACGGGATATCGTTGCGCAGTTCCTGCGTCGGCAGTCGGATTTCAGCGCGCGTGAGGGAGTCGCCGGTATTGCTGGTCATTCTGTTTCTCTTCGGATTTTGGTTTTGGCCATCCGATCAGAACAGCAGCCAAAATGCCAATCGAAAAGTACATCTCCAGCGTTTCTTCCATCACGAACAAACGTGCAGCCATCGCAACCGAAAGGTATTCTTCGAACAATCCGCTGATTTCCTCAAGAAGCTGAGCCAGCACCGCAACACTTCCAGCCAGGAAAAAAATCATCAAAAAAGGCGCGCGGATCTTCAGTGCCTTAATTCCGTTCGGTATCCCATGCCAGAGCAAACCACCAATGACGATCGCAGCCAAAACGATCCTTACTGCAGTCACATCAAGCAATAAATCAACCCAGTTTAGCACCACGAAAGGCGCGCTGCCTTCTGTGTACACCTCCGCCTCCAATTCGCGCTCGGCCAACAGCAGGCAGACCACCGCGATGTAAAGCCGCGAGACGCCTCGGTAACGCGCCAACGCGACCAGCCCGGAAACCAGTAACGCAGTGGCCGATATCGTCTCAATCAACCCGCCTTCCTGGATGAAAGCCGCAGCCGCTTCGGGCCAAATCATAACCACAAAAAGAAATGAAACCGCCGAAACAAGCACAACAAAGAAGACATTCCGATTGACACCAATCCTGATTGAAGGGTTGGCAAATTGCGCATTAGCACAAGCTTTGTCTTCATGACGCATGATAAGGTCCGCCGCTTCTGGTGTCCGTCAGGTTCCCCGGAATTGGCTGTACATAAAAACGATGCAGCAACTCTCAACCAACGTTTCGTTAACGTATCCGTGAGGCCTGTCTCTGACTGCGGTCCGAGGCGACATAGCCAAGCGCTGAGAAATAGTTTAACCATCAAACGAATATTGGAACGGAGTTGTATTACCGATGTCTGACACACCGAACCTGAGGCAGGCCGCGCTTGACTATCATGCGCATCCAAAGCCCGGAAAGCTTGAGATCAAGACAACCAAACCAATGGCAAATGGTCGTGACCTTGCGCGGGCATATTCGCCAGGCGTCGCCGAAGCCAGTCTTGAGATAAAGGACAACGCCGCCAATGCTGAGAAATACACCGCCCGCGGCAATCTTGTTGCGGTTGTGTCAAACGGCACCGCAGTTCTGGGCCTTGGGAATATCGGCGCATTGGCCTCGAAACCGGTAATGGAAGGCAAGGCCGTCCTGTTCAAAAAGTTCGCAGGCATCGATTGCTTTGATATCGAGGTGGATCAGCCTGACCCAGAAAAGCTGGCAGATATCGTCTGTGCTCTGGAGCCCACATTTGGCGCGATCAACCTTGAAGATATCAAGGCACCGGATTGTTTTATTGTCGAAAAACTGTGCCGGGAACGGATGAACATCCCGGTGTTTCATGACGATCAGCACGGCACGGCAATCGTTGTTGGTGCCGCAGCTAAAAACGCCCTGTATGTGGCAGGAAAGAGCTTCGAGGATATCAAAGTAGTTTCGACCGGCGGCGGTGCTGCCGGGATCGCCTGCCTCAGCATGTTGGTGAAGCTCGGCGTTAAACGCGAGAATATCTGGCTGTGCGACATTCACGGGCTGGTCTATGAAGGCCGCGCCGAGGATATGAACCCGCACAAAGACCAGTTTGCACAGAAAACCGATCTGCGCACTCTGGATGATGTGATCGGAGGTGCCGATCTGTTTCTGGGTTTGAGCGGACCAAATGTGCTCAAGCCTGAGATGGTCGAGAAGATGGCCAAGACCCCGATCATCTTTGCGCTGGCCAACCCAACTCCGGAAATCCTGCCACAGGCGGCGCGCGAAGTTGCCCCTGACGCGATCATTGCGACCGGTCGCAGCGACTTTCCGAACCAAGTGAACAACGTGTTGTGCTTCCCGTTTATCTTCCGAGGTGCCCTGGACGTGGGCGCGACTGAAATCAACGACGAGATGCAGATCGCCTGCGTCGACGGCATCGCCGACATGGCCCGCGCGACGACGAGCGCTGAAGCCGCGGCGGCCTATAAGGGTGAGCAGCTGACTTTTGGTCCAGATTACCTGATCCCAAAACCCTTTGACCCGCGCCTAGTGGGGGTCGTTTCGTCATCGGTTGCACAGGCGGCTATGAAGAGCGGGGTCGCAAAACGACCCATTGATGACCTCGAAGCCTATAAAGAACGCCTGAACCAGACCGTGTTCAAATCTGCACTGTTGATGCGGCCAGTGTTCGAAGCCGCAGCCGTCGCATCGCGTAGAATTGTCTTCGCAGAAGGCGAGGACGAGCGTGTTTTGAGGGCTGCGCAAGCGATATTGGAAGAAACCACGGAAACCCCGATCCTGATCGGGCGACCGGACGTGATCAGCGCACGGTGCGAAAGGCTAGGCCTGACAGTACGACCGGGGCAGGATTTTCAAATCGTGAACCCTCAGGACGATCCCCGTTACTACGATTATTGGAATTCGTACCATCAAATAATGCAGCGTCGGGGGGTCACTCCGGATCTGGCCAAGGCCATCATGCGCACCAACAACACCGCCATTGCAGCAATCATGGTGCATCGCGGTGAGGCGGACAGCATGATCTGTGGCACTTTTGGTGAGTATCGCTGGCATCTTAACTATGTCGAACAGGTTTTGGATGATGGCGATTTGCGCCCGCATGGCGCGCTTTCGCTGATGATTCTGGAAGATGGCCCTCTGTTCATTGCAGACACGCATGTAAGACAATTGCCGACACCAGAAGAACTTGCCGAATCCACCATTGGAGCTGCTCGTCACGTGCGGCGGTTCGGGTTGGAACCCAAGATCGCATTTTGTTCGCAATCGCAATTCGGCAATCAGGCCGAGGGATCAGGCAAGCGGCTGCGGGCTGCGCTTGAGATTCTCGATTCCGAGCCACGCGACTTCAGCTATGAAGGCGAGATGAACCTTGATCTGGCTTTGGATCCTGAATTGCGTGCACGTATCTTCCCGAACTCGCGTTTGGAAGGCTCTGCAAATGTCCTGATCTTCGCCCATGCGGATGCGGCAAGCGGTGTGCGCAATATCCTGAAGATGAAAGCGGACGGGCTTGAGGTAGGTCCAATCCTCATGGGAATGGGAAACAAGGCGCATATCGTAACGCCTTCGATTACGGCCAGAGGACTGCTGAACATGGCGGCCATCGCAGGTACGCCAGTCGCGCACTACGGATAAGCCCAGCGCCTATATCATTACGAAACATGACCGGGCACCAGATTAGGTGCCCGGTTTGATTCTGTTAGCGCCAGCACATTTGCAGTAATAAATTTGCAGATTTGCAAATCCTTACATATGACACTCAGAAGTCTGCTCAGATCAGAAGATTTGCAAAAATTTGCAAGCCAAACTGCAAGGTTCTGCAAAGATTTTGCGATAAACTGACGCGCCGTTATGCGCATCGCTTGCTCGAAACATCCACGATGCCTAACACATAGCTCAAGGAATTTGGGAGGAGGCCATCATGGCATATCAGGACGTCTACGAGAGCTGGAAGAACGACCCCGAAGCATTCTGGATGGATGCCGCCAAGGGGATCGATTGGGTTCAAGCGCCCAGCAAAGCTCTGTTTGACGACAATGCGCCTCTTTACGAATGGTTCAGTGATGCCAAGGTAAATACGTGCTGGAACGCAGTTGATCGCCATGTGGAAAATGGTCGTGGTGAGCAAACCGCGATCATCTATGACAGCCCCATTACTCATACCAAACGCGAAATCTCATACGTCGAGTTGCGCAATCGGGTTGCTAATCTTGCTGGCGCGCTCCGTGCAAAAGGTATCGAGAAAGGTGACCGCGTCATCATCTACATGCCTATGATCCCCGAAGCGCTGGAGGCAATGCTGGCTTGCGCCCGGCTTGGAGCAGTGCATTCAGTGGTATTCGGCGGCTTTGCCAGCAACGAACTGGCCGTACGTATCGACGATGCGAAACCCAAGGCGATCATCGCTGCCTCATGCGGGATGGAGCCGGGACGCGTTGTGCACTACAAACCTCTGCTGGATGGCGCGATCGATCTGGCCGCCCACAAACCCGAATTTTGCGTGATATTCCAGCGCGAGCAGGAAGTCGCACAACTAATCGAGGGGCGCGACGTCAACTGGCACGGTTTCCAATACGGTACGGAGCCCGCAGAATGTGTACCAGTCAGCGGCAATGATCCAGCCTATATCCTCTATACATCCGGCACCACTGGTGCGCCCAAAGGCGTCGTGCGCCCGACTGCCGGCCATCTGGTCGCGCTGAACTGGACGATGAAAAACATCTACAATGTCGATCCGGGAGATGTGTTCTGGGCGGCTTCGGATGTCGGCTGGGTCGTTGGCCATTCCTATATCTGTTATGCCCCGCTGATCCACGGCAACACGACGATTGTTTTTGAGGGCAAGCCCGTCGGAACACCTGACGCCGGAACTTTCTGGCGCGTGATATCCGAACACAAGGTCAAAAGCTTCTTCACTGCCCCAACCGCCATTCGTGCCGTAAAACGCGAAGACCCAAGCGCAGAATTGATGGCGAATTACGATCTATCCTGCCTTAAGGCTCTGTATCTTGCAGGAGAGAGGGCTGATCCAGATACGATCATCTGGGCGCAAGATGCGCTGAAAGTTCCGGTCATCGATCATTGGTGGCAAACCGAAACTGGCTGGACCATCGCTGGCAACCCGCTCGGAATCGAAGAGCTTCCGGTCAAGCTGGGATCACCTGCCAAACCTATGCCGGGCTATGACGTTCAGATTCTGGACGAGGGCGGCCATCCTATGAAACCGGGCGAGTTGGGCGCGATCGCAGTCAAGCTCCCGCTTCCGCCAGGCACATTGCCAAACCTGTGGAATGCCGAGGCGCGCTTCAGAAAATCCTATCTTGAGCATTTTCCCGGCTATTACGAAACCGGTGATGCGGGCATGATCGACGAAGATGGGTATCTCTATATCATGGCCCGTACCGATGACGTGATCAACGTCGCCGGGCACCGACTTTCGACGGGCGGGATGGAAGAGGTGTTGGCCGCCCACCCCGATGTGGCAGAATGCGCCGTGATTGGGGTTTCTGATCAACTGAAGGGTCAGATGCCTGTCGGTTTCCTGTGCCTGAATGCCGGTTCCGACCGGAATCACGCGGAGGTGGTAACCGATGTGGTCCAGATGGTTCGTGACAAAATCGGCCCAGTCGCTGCGTTCAAGAAAGCCGTGGTGGTGGATCGTCTGCCCAAGACACGCTCGGGCAAGATCCTACGTGGTACGATGGTGTCGATCGCGGATGGCAAGGCGTATAAAATGCCTGCCACAATCGATGACCCAGCAATTCTGGACGAGATCACGGTGGCCCTGCAAACTATCGGCTACGCGCAGTAATTTCACGGTACGATCAAGCGGAGCGCCTTACGGCGCAACCGATTTGCGCTGTCGCGCGTGTGCGAGGCTCTGCCTCGCGCTCCGAGATATTTTTGGCCAGATGAAGGTTGGATCCGTTTTGCGATTGCGGGGCTTGTCATTGGGTCCTCCTCACCTCAGTTTGAGGTGGGGAGGACGAGCATGACACAGGGCGATATCTGGCGTTTTGATGCAACAGAATTGGCTGCGCTGACCCAAGCTGGCGAGTTGAGCGCAGAAGAGGTGATCAGTGATGCATTGGAGCGGATGCATCAGGTAAATCCCTCGCTGAATGCTGTCGTGGACGATCTGGGCACAGAAGCGTTAGAGCGTGCATCTGCGCTTGATCAGGCGCGCCGCAATGGTGCCTCGGTTGGACCGCTGCACGGGGTACCCGTGACCATCAAAGTGAATGTCGACCAGAAGAACCATGCCACCACAAATGGTGTGGTTGCCTTGAAGGATGTCATTGCCCCTGATGACGCACCGGTGGTTTCAAACTTGCATAAGGCGGGGGCCATTGTCATCGGGCGGACCAATACGCCCGAATTCTCGTTCCGCGCTGACACGGATAATCCACTTCATGGGCGCACGCACAATCCTTGGGGGCGCCATATCTCGCCGGGTGGGTCGTCCGGGGGCGCGGGGGCTGCAGTCATGGCGGGCATCGGCGCACTGGCGCATGGCAACGATATCGGAGGTAGCTTGCGGTTCCCTGCTGCAGCCAATGGTGCGGTTACAGTGAAACCGGGGCTGGGCCGCGTACCGGCCTGGAACCCCAGCCAGAATGCAGAACGCGGGATGCTGGCACAATCGATGTCGGTACAGGGCTTGATCACAAGAAGCGCAAAGGACCTGCACCTTTCGATGCCCAGCCTGATCGCCCCGGACGCCCGCGACCCCTTCCATGTGCCAATGCCTTGGCGCGGCGCGGGGCCGGATATCCCAATCAAAGTTGCGTTCACCAAAAATACGTTCGAATACGCTTTGCACCCCGAAGTGGACAAAGCGCTAAGTACCGCTCGGGAGGCGCTGGTAGATGCCGGATATATAGTTGAAGACATTGATCCGCCGGATGTGTTCGAATGCGGGCGCATCGGCTATCGCGCGCTGATGGGTGAAGTGCTGACGTTGATGAAAAACGATATCGAGGCAGCCGGGTCTCAAACCATCCGTGATATTTTCGAGGTTTATTTTCAGGAGTTTCCTCCGATCGTAGGCGACGAACTGATTCAGGCGTTGGCGCAACGCAGCCATTTTGCGCGCCAATGGTCGCTATTCATGCAGAAATATCCTTTGGTCCTGTCTCCATTCCTGCCGCAACCGTTCTTCAGACCTGATCGCGATACCGAAGGTGCGGAAGGCGTTCATGAGGTGTTAGGATGCGCGGTCTATTCTTATGCGATGAATTTCCTCGGGCTGCCCGCCGCCAGCGTTCCCGCACGCTTGGCCGAATTGCCGAATGGGCCGCAACCGATCAATGTTCAGATTGCTGCTCGACGCTGGCGTGAGGATATGGCGGTGGATGCAGCGGTCGCGATCGAAGCGCGTGTGGGGCAGATGGCTCCGATTCTGTGGGATCGAATGAGCGCGCAAACCTGAGACATAGTCACTCAGGCCTCACAAATGAAATAGACCCCGGGATTTTGTCCCGGGGTCCGCATACTAAAATATGCCCGGATTAAGATGACGAGCGTAGCACCACCCACCCTCGCCAGCGCGAAAACTGCGCAATCATTCGAAAACACCTTTAGATGGCCACTCACTTCCACCTCGGCGTGTTCTCCGGGCAACTTGAAGTTAACAAACCCTTATCGCGTTGCATGTGAACTGGTTCACACAAGCGGTGGAAAAATGATCAACACGCTGAGATTTAAGTAAATTGTTCGGAGATCAATCGTTCTTCCAGGCCGTGGCCAGGGTCAAATAGAATACGATGCTGGATCGCAATCTCAGACCTGATCTCGACCCAATCGATATCCGGAAACGATATGGAATCGGCCGCAACGATAACCGGGCGTTTGTCAGCCTCGATCACATCGAATCTGACTTTCGCAACTTTCGGCAGCAAGGCGCCACGCCACCGCCGGGGGCGAAACGCGGCGATTGGCGTCAATGCCAGAACGTCCGCGCCAATGGGTACAATGGGTCCGTGAGCGGAATAGTTATATGCGGTTGAACCCGCCGGCGTGGCAAGCAATGCACCATCACACACGAGTTCGGCCATGCGTACCCGCCCATCAACGCTGATCCGCAACCGCGCTGCCTGCGGCCCCGCACGAAGCAGCGAAATCTCGTTGATTGCAAGTGCTTGGTGCTTTTGGCCCGCCTGGTCCATTGCAGTCATCGCCAATGGATTGATGACTTCTTCCTCTGCCTCTGCTAGCCGGGCCATCAGATCAACTTCGGCATATTCGTTCATCAGAAACCCGATGGTACCGCGATTCATTCCATAAACCGGCTTGTCCAAATGCTGGACGCCCTGCAGCGTCTGAAGCATGAAGCCATCACCACCCAGCGCCACCACAACATCTGCGTCTCTCGGCGCTGCATTTCCGTAGCGCGCCACAAGCGCATCCCGGGCGGTCTGCGCAACCTTGGCATCGCTGGCCAGAAAGGCGATTCTCTTTGTCATGTTTTATAGTTTCCAGTGCTGCACATTTGGTTCCGAAACAAACATACCTTTCCGCAATAGGCCAGAGTTGACGCCATAGAGGGCCATTTCGTCGCTTTACAACCTTTCTGACACACGTCGTTTCCGATAGGAAATCCGCCAGATACACCCCAGCCATGCGGAGCGCACATGAACGCCAATCTTCGTGACAACGGATTTTTCACCCAGTCCCTCGCGGATCGTGACCCCGAGCTGTTCGGCTCGATCACATCTGAATTGGGCCGCCAGCGCGACGAGATCGAACTGATCGCCTCGGAGAACATCGTCTCTGTCGCCGTGATGGAGGCGCAGGGCTCGGTCATGACCAACAAATATGCCGAAGGTTATCCGGGCCGCCGGTACTATGGCGGTTGTCAGTTCGTCGACATTGCCGAGAACCTGGCTATCGACCGTGCCAAGCATTTGTTTGGGTGTGAGTTTGCCAACGTCCAACCGAATTCGGGATCGCAGGCGAACCAAGGTGTATTTCAGGCGCTGATCAAGCCCGGTGACACCATTCTAGGAATGTCGCTGGATGCAGGTGGTCACCTGACCCATGGTGCGGCGCCGAACCAGTCGGGCAAGTGGTTCAACGCGGTACATTATGGCGTGCGCAAGCAGGACAACCTGATCGACTATGATCAGATTGAAGCGCTGGCAAAGGAACATAACCCCAAGCTGATCATCGCCGGAGGCTCGGCCATCCCGCGCGTCATCGATTTTGCCCGCATGCGTGAAATCGCCGATATGGTCGGCGCCTATCTGCATGTGGACATGGCCCATATCGCCGGTCTGGTTGCCGCAGGCGCGCACCCTTCGCCCTTCCCGCATGCGCATGTGGCCACCACCACCACGCATAAAACCCTGCGCGGCCCGCGCGGCGGCATGATCCTGACCAATGATGAAGCGATTGCCAAAAAGGTAAACTCGGCGATCTTCCCAGGCATTCAGGGTGGCCCGCTGATGCATGTGATTGCTGGCAAGGCCGTTGCCTTTGGCGAGGCACTGCGTCCTGAGTTCAAGGACTATATCAAGCAGGTCGTTGTGAATGCGCAGGCCCTTTCAGATCAGCTGATCAAGGGTGGCCTGGACACTGTGACCCACGGCACCGATACCCATGTGGTTCTTGTCGACCTGCGCCCCAAAGGCGTTAAAGGCAACGCAACCGAGAAAGCTTTGGGCCGGGCACATATCACCTGCAACAAGAACGGTGTGCCGTTCGACCCCGAAAAGCCGACGATCACCAGCGGTATCCGTCTGGGCTCGCCCGCTGGAACCACCCGCGGTTTTGGTGAGGCCGAGTTCCGCCAGATCGCAGACTGGATCATCGAAGTGGTCGACGGTCTGGCCGCAAATGGCGAAGACGGAAACGGTGCGGTCGAAGCCAAAGTTAAAGCCGAAGTCGCCGAACTTTGCGCGCGCTACCCGCTTTATCCGAATCTCTGATCCAATACGGATCTTAGAACAGAAAACGGCGCCCTGATCGGCGCCGTTTTTCTTTGAGGCGTGCAGCGGTCAGATATACCCGCGCCATCGTAGTACGAACACAGCCAACGCCGCCAACACGATCAGGCCCAACGCAAGCGAACCAAGAAAGCTCAGGAACCATCCCCAACGTCGATCTGCCAGATTGATCGCGTTCAGGTGGCCTTGCACCTCGTCCGACGCTTTTTCGAGCCGGGGCATATCCAAAACCATCCGCAGTTTGGGATGCTCGGCCATCTGCTCGGCCTCTGCCAGAACCAAGGCCTGTTTATAGACCTTGCGCGGCAAACGCCGCTTTGCGCGCCGGACCGAGGCAATCAGGGTCTTGTCTTTCACGCCAAGCTTTTTACGCAGCAACCGAATGGTCTCTGCGATCCGGGTCTGGATATCGATTTCCTGCGTCATTGGCGCCTCCTGACGGGACAATTTAGCCGCGCGTCACACCGGCGACAATGGGGCTGGTTGTTCCGCGCGGTGACGCGTATCACAGAAGCATGCTGAATACGATCATCCATGGCGACCCGACCGATCATCCGCCCCTGCTGATAGCGCATGGCCTCTATGGTTCAGCGCGCAACTGGGGAGTCATTGCGCGGCGACTGTCGAACGAAAGACAGGTGATCGCCGTCGATATGCGCAATCACGCCTACAGCTTTTGGGATGCTCAGCATGGCTACACAGATTTGGCGCATGATCTGGCCAAGGTCATCGACAGCGTTGGCGGCATCGCCGATATCGTCGGGCATTCCATGGGTGGAAAAGCTTCGATGGTGCTGGCGCTGGAATATGACGATCTGGTGCGCAAGCTGGTCGTCGCAGACATCGCACCAGTGGCATACAGCCACAGCCAGATTCAATTCATCGAGGCAATGCGGGCGGTCGATATGTCCCGCGTTCAGCGTCGTTCAGATGCCGAAGCACAGCTGGCCGATCTGGGCGTCGAAAAGGCGCTGCAGAGCTTTTTTACGCAGTCTTTGGATGTTGAGGGAGGCCGCTGGCGGCTGAACCTAGATGTACTGGCCAGCGAAATGCCAAAGATCATGGGCTTCCCCGAGATTTCGACCCATTGGGACGGCCCCGCTCTGTTCCTGTCCGGCGCAGCATCAGATTATGTGCAGCCCGAATACCGAGAGCAGATTCGCACCCTGTTTCCTGCAGCTCGCTTCGCCAAAATTCCCGGTGCGGGGCACTGGCTGCACGCCGAGAAACCCCGCGAATTCGAAGCTGCAGTCAGGACCTTCTTGAACGCTTAATCAAGCGCCTTGATACAGGCGTTTTGCCACCAGCCACGACACCGGCGCGGCAACAACCGCCCCTGCTGCTGCGGCGGAAACGATGGCCATCCAGGTCACCATTCCAACCGCTAGGACCGCAATCACGGCAGAACCCGCGATGGCTGTGGCGATCAAAGAATAAAGCGTGGCTGCTAGGCGTATCATGGCCAGTATCCTGTGTTTAAGCTTCTGGCCTTTACATTACAGCAACGGAATATGTGTGACTTTGATTTGGGTCAGATATGTAGCTACATCCCGCGATCCATGGGCCCGGTCGCCTCGCCGCCGCCATTCACCCAATCCGCAAAGCCACCCAGATTGTAGACGTGTAAATATCCCATTTCCTTAAGCAGTTTTCCAGCCAGCGCTGCCCTTCCGCCAGACGCACAATGCAGGATGATCACCCGATCCCTGCGCAGTTCTGCATCATGGGAAGGCAACTCGGGGTCGGCCCGAAACTCCAGCATACCGCGCGGGATATGATGCGCACCGACCGCGCGCCCTGTCCTTTCCAGTTCAGGCGCATCGCGAATATCCAACAACAAGGCACCCTGCCCGATCAGTTCTTTCGCCCGGCTGGCATCGATACGTTCAACCACCGCGTTCGCAGCTTGCATCATGTCTTTGACCGTCAATGGCATTTGCACCCCTCCAGGAAATGAATCCGTGAAAGGCTAACATGCAGAAAATTGAAGGTGTAGACGTTCAGACGCTTAATGTTCGCGGAAAGCACGCGACATACTGTCAACCACTGGCTTGGCGATATAGGCCGCAAAGGTGCGTTCCTCGGTCTGGATCATGATCTCGGCGGGCATTCCGGGTGTCGGCACGAAGCCCCGCACGCGCCCCATCTCTTCCGTGGTCAGAGAAATGCGCGCCAGATAGACCTCTTGCGGCATACCGGCAGAATCCTCGACAAGCGAGTCAGCCGAGACGTAATAGACCTCGCCCTCAAGCACTGGGGTTGTCCGTTGATTGAGCGCGACTAGGCGCACCGTCGCGATCTGCCCGGTGACCACGCTGTCGATCTCGGTACGCGGGATCTGCGCCTCGATGATTAGCGGTGCATCGGCGGGCAGAATCTCAGCAATCTGTTCGCCAGTTTCGATCACCCCGCCCGGCGTGTGGTGATGAAGTCGCACCACTGTGCCTGTCACCGGTGCACGCACAACGGCACGGGCCAGAACGCTACGGGCCTGACGGGCTTTTTCACGCACACTTTCAAGATCGGCTTCAATAACGCCCAACTCGTCCAGCGCAGCCTCGCGGTAGGCTGAGCGGGTGCGCAGAATCTGCTCTTCATACTTCAGCAGCATCTGGTTTACCTCAGCCGTTTCTGCGCGCAAACGCGCCAGTTGACCTTCGGCTTCGGCCTGCACCCGGCGGATCGTATTCAGATCACCTTTGCGCACTAATCCTTTTTCAAACAACGAATATTTGGTCTCGTATTCTTCCTCGAGAATCTCTGATCGCCTTTCCATGCTGACCAATTGTGCTTCAAATCCTGACGCACGAATTTTCAACGCCTCCATGTTGCGCTGCAGCAAAGCAATATCGTTCAGCAGCGTCTTTCGCGATACATCAAAGCTGAGTTTCTGATTGTCGAGGATCGTCATGACCTCGACGTCGTCCGATGCTTCGATCAATCCGGGCGAAAACACGAGGGTTTCCTGTTCGCTATGCTCAGCCAGCAACCGTTCGGTCATGGCCTGAAGGCGAAGTTTGCGAATGAACAATTCGCGTTCACTCGCCTCGGCCGAGGTCTGATCCAAAGTCATCATGATCTGTCCGGCTTGAACAGATTCTCCTTCCGAGACCAGTATGTTCTCGATGATACCGCCTTCCAAATGCTGCACGATCTTGTTGCGACCGGTCGCGACAAAGCTGCCTTGCGCGATGACTGCAGCGGCCAGAGGTGCACGGAAGGACCAGACGCCAAAGCCGCCAAAACAGACAATAAGCATGATAAAGCCAATCACGATGAATTTGGTGATCGAGCGCGGAACCTCAGAGTACCAAAGACCGCCTTCATCGGTGCGTGCCACGTCGTTCATCGCTTAATCCCCCTTGCCCTGTATTTCGGGCGGTTGCTGGCGCGGCCCGTTGAGCTGTTCCAGCACCTGTTCGCGCTGCCCGAACAGCGCCACGCGCCCATCGGTCAGCAGCATGATCTTGTCGACAACATTCAACAGAGTCGGCTTTTGCGTAATCACCACAACGGTGATCTTGCTTTCCTTTGCTTGCTCAATCGCACGCGCAAGCGCCTTGTCACCCGCCACGTCGAGGTTCGAGTTCGGTTCATCCAGAACAACCAAACGCGGGTTGCCGAAGAAGGCACGCGCCAAAGCAATACGCTGCTTCTGGCCACCTGAGAGAGGTGAGCCGTCGGCGGCCACAACAGTCTCATACCCCTGCGGCAGCGTTGCGATCATGTTGTGCACGTCGGCCAAAACGGCGGCATCGTGGATCTGCTCATCCGTGGCATCGGCACGCATCCGGCCAATATTGTCTTTGATGCTGCCGGGGAATAGCTGTACGTCTTGCGGCAGATAGCCAATATTTTCGCCAAACTGACGGGGATCCCAGTTGCGGATATCCATCAGGTCCAGCCGCACACTGCCCGAGGTCGGCAGGATCGACCCCACCAGCGTTTTGCCAAGCGTCGTTTTCCCCGCGCCTGAATTCCCGATGATCGCCAGAGTTTCACCCGGGTTCAGCGCAAAGGTAATCCCGTTCAGAACCACCCGCTTGGTGCCGCCTGGGACATATAGCAGGCGTTCGACATCCAACCGCCCCTCAGGCCGTGGTAGGCGCAGTTTTTCATATTGCAGGGCCGAGTTCGACAGCAGAGCCTTGATCCGCCCAAAAGCGCCGCGCGTCAGCAGGAAGGTATTCCAACCCTCAATCGAGCCTTCGATCGGCGCAAATGCCCGCCCAGCGATGATCGAGGCGGCGATGACCATACCGCCGGTAATTTCACCTTGAAGGGCCAGAAAGGCGCCCCAGCCCAGAATGCCGATCTGCGTCAAAAGACGGACGGCACGCGAAATGGCCGCGAAAATCACGTTGCGATCCTGCGCCTTGACCTGCCATGTCAGCGATTGTGCGGTGTCACGCCCCCAGATGCGCACTGCCTCGGGGATCATCGCCAAAGCGTTGATGATCTGACTGTTGCGCGACATTGAATCCAGATGCTGGTTCGCCAGGGATTGCGCCTGGTTGGCCTTGGCGAAGGGCTTGGCAGTCATTTTCTGGTTGATCAGCGCGATAATCATCAGGATCACAGCGGTCGTCACCACAATCATCCCAAGTTGCGGATGCACCAGAAAGATCATCAGGATGAACAGCGGTGCAAATGGTACATCCAGAAATGAGATCAGCGTGCCCGAGACCAGAAAGCCCCGCACCTGCTGCAAATCACCCAAAGTCTGGTATTCGCGCCCATTCCCATGCAATGATGCATGGGCGGCGGCGCTGAGAACCGGGGCACCAAGACGGGCAGCCACCTCGACCGCTGTGCGCATCAGCATGAACCGCCGAACGGCATCAAAGGCTGATTGAAATATTACGGCTCCGGCAACGATTGCCGTCAGCATGATCAGCGTATCCAGCGAGCGACTGGTCAGAACCCGGTCGCTGATCTGAAACAGATAAATCGGGATCGCTAGGATCAGGACGTTGGTCGCGCAGGTCAGCACCAGCACAAAAGCCAGATTGCGCCAGATGGCGCGTAGTGAGGTACGCAGCGTCTTCTGGAAATCTTCAGGCGGCGTGCGTTTGTGGAATGTTTGGGGTGGCCCCTTGCCATCGCCACCACCCGTCCCCAGGCGCAGCAAGGGTTGGTTGGCCTTGGCCTCGATCGTGGTGCCCATGCGGTCTTCACCATCCGACGGCGCAGAGGGGGTCATGCGTGCAGTCGATTGGTCGGCGGTTTCACAATCGGGGGCTTTGGTATCGGCCACCCCAGTGTCGCCACCCGCAGGATCCTTATCTTGCGCGGGCCGCGACGACGCGCGCCGAAGGGGAGAACCAGCGCGCGGTTGTGATGTTTGATCCAACTGCTCTGCCTGGGTCTGCCCCGGATCATCCGGTTGTGTCGTCGCCTGAGGCGCTTCTGATTGTTGCCGCGAACGTTTCACGGGTTTTGCAACCGAGGTGTCACTTGCATCCAAGGTATCCGGTTCGGGTTCAGAATCCGCCAACTGCATTTCGCTTGTCAAACGCAGACGGGACGCTGTTTTTGCAAGTTTACTTTCATTTGGTTTTGCTACCCGATCTCGGGGTTCAAGGGTCAATGGGCCTCCGCCTCCGTGCCGGTCCAACGGACTTGCAAAACGGGTGCGGCGCGACGAAAAAACGATCGACATAAACTAACCTTCCGGTCACTCGTTAATCAGGAAATATCAGGCCAGCATGGTCTGCAGGCCATCAGAGGAATTCGCCATTTCGCTTGGCGTGAGATCGTTACCATTCGGGCCAATGCCGTTCTCGTAACCGGGCATTCCCGCCTCTTCCATCAAGGCGGCTATCGCCTCGTTGGTCATCTCTGCAATGTCCTCATTCGTGGGTATGTCGAGCAGGCTTGCCTGATGCAGCAACAGGTCAGAAAATGCCCCGTCCTCGGCCATGACAACCGAGTCTACTCCGGCCTTGGTTACATTGGCGGCATTCAGCATCGCATTGCTGCCTGCCAGAACCTCGGTCTGGTTCGCGTGGGGACCATTCAGATATACGTCATCCTGATCGGCAAGCATCGTCGATTGCTCGGCTACGTTGACCTGCACCAACGATCCGTCGATCTTGAGCACTCGCATCTGCTCCATGCCCGCGAACATCGGATCGTTCATCAGCGCCTCTTCCAGCGCCGCCATATCGTCCTCGCCCAAGGTCATTGCGCTGGCCATGGAAACGTTCATCGCCTGATGCGTGTCTTCGCCTTCTTTCATGAGAGAGACCTGGTTCATGACCAGGTTCTCGTCCGATCCATCAATGGGTCCTGGCAATCCGCCCATCACCACGTCGTCATCCATCAAGACGTGTGTCTGGATAAACGCATCGACCGATATCATGTCACCTTCGATCATGATCAGGTCATAATAACTGCCAAGTTGAAGAATATTGGTGACATCGATCAACTCGTTGTCGCCCAATGCGTACAGCGTGGTCGTCGCGTTAATCTCGGTATCAATATGATCGATATCCGTTGCGTCGATGTCCTGCTTGACAAAATTAGCAACGATCAGGTCGGTCGTAATCCAATCAACATGCACATATGCCGGGGCATCGTCTTCACTTGAACCTGTCTTAAGCCAAGGGGCTGACTTGCCTTCGACTTCGATCGTCGACGAGTGCACCACATTGGTGCCCGAGCCGCCATTCGTGCCCTTGTCTGTGTCAGATACAACGGCGACCTGGCTTACCATTGCCAGTTCGATCGCTTTTCCACCGACCGCGATATAAGGCGCATCGATCCAGGCTACGGTTGCGTTCATCTCGTTGATCGCAAGGTTGCCGCCTGCAATCACCGTGTGACCGTCGGCAAATTCGTCTTCCTCATCCTGATCCCATTCGGCGGGCATCATATCGGGCGTGTCGTCTTCTTCTTCCTCGTCCGGTCTATGATGCGCGGGCAGAAGATCGTCCCATTCCGGGGCTTCGTCCACATACTCACCATTGACGATCACGCCCATCGCTTCTTCGCCGTGGAACTGATAAACAACTGCACCTTCAACTTCGACATTGATCGGCGCCAACATCGCTTCGGCCAAAGATTCTACATACTCAATCGACAAGTAGTCCGAGATCGAGAACGAGGGCACGGCAAACGCGTGCATCGATGCTGCGACCTGCGCAGCCGCCTCGGCCAATGCGATCAGCTGATCGACATCGCGGAAATCTCCCTCGCCGACAACGTCATTGTCGCGCAGGAAAATCGTCTGGAACGTGTAGGTCACAGCAGACCCGATAAGCTCTGTCACAATCTCCAGCTGCTGCTCGATCACAAACGTTGCACCTAGGCCGGTTGTCGCTTCGGGTAACGGCGGACCGTCTGAGAGTGGTGGTTCAAGTACAACGACCGTTTCAAATTCAGGGCCGTCGGTTGGGGGTGGAAGTTCAGGAGTGGCGGGGGGGGTGTCAAACCGATAGGAAAGCGGACCATATTTGCCCGGGTCCAGTTCCAGATCTGCCTTGATCCGGATCTTTGCAGGTTCTTCCAGTTCGTCCAGTTCAGCCTTGCGCCGCATGGCGGTGAACTCTTCGTACTGATCCCTCAACCGGGCTTTTTCAATCGTAAGATCAAAAGATCCAATAAAGTGTGCAATCTTTTCGGTAACACTATCGAATAACATTTCGATGATCCCTTACCCCCTTGCCAGCTAAAATTTCCGGTTCGGGATTTGCTGGGCCGAGGCCACATTGCGCGGCCCCGGCGATTTCATTGATCGGGGGCCGATAATGCGGCCCCCGATTTTTTGTCTTAGACGTCAGTGTCGTCGCTTGCGTAGGACGAGGTCATCGAACCACCAACCATGGTCGTATCGACTGAGTTACCTAGCACATTGGCACCCTGTACGATCGATTGGTTGAAGGCGTTCGTATCGACTACGGCAGCGGCCGAGGCGTAGGATTCACCGGTCACGATGCCATCGCCACCGTTATTCGAACCCCAATCACCGCCATGGCCTCCGGCACCGCCGTCACCCGAATAGGCACCGGCTGCGCTTCCGCCTGTCGTGTTGCCGCCCATTGTGTCACCAGACATGACGTCAACCATTGACGCGCCGCTAGTTCCACCTGCTGCAGTACCAGCAGCACCTGCACCGCCATCGCCGCTGTATGCGGTACCAGTGGCATTGCCAGTTGCGGACGAATCCGAGTCATTGTCCGATGCAGATGCACCGCCGTATCCGGCAATCGCCTCAGCGAGGCTATCAGCAGAACCATCCGTGTCGGTCTCTGAGAATACATCTGATGCACCACCCAGACCACCTGTGGCCTCGGAAGCGCCAGATCCAGCAGCACTGGCGTTTGAATCCGATGCAGCAGAACCAGTTCCACCTGCACCACCATCACCATCAGCCGTTGAAGTACCTGTACCCGTGCCATCACCGGAACCGTTGGCAGCGTTCGAACCACCATCGCCACCATCAGCGTCCGCATCACTTGCGTTGGCAGCCGAACCGTCAACATCACCAGATGTCTGATCGACACTTGGGCCTTCAGCGTCTTGATCACCTAAACCTTGAACATCGGCATCAGCTGCTGAACTTCCGTTGTTGTCTCCGCCGTCTCCGTCTCCACCGGTGGATGAACCACTGCCAGAATCAGCTCTGGAATTACCGGTGTCGGCATCTGCATCACCACGGCCGCTTTCAGAGATTTCCTGCTGGAGGCGCGCGATTGCTTCTTCGACTAGGCGCGAGAATCCACCCGAGCCATCGCCGCCGTCGCCTGAAGCGTCGCTATCGGTAGTACCAGTTCCTGTTCCGTCAGCTGTGTTGTCACCGCCGTCATTGTCGTTGGCGTCGGTGTTGTTATCGCTGTCGTTATCAGCGTTGCCATCCGCATTCGAGTCGCCGTCGCCACCATCTGCACCAGATGCATCTGCGTCGTTATCCGCTACACCCTTGCCTTTGGCGCTGGACTCTGAGTCAGCATCACCACCGTCAGCATCAGCATCGGACTCGCTGTACGCCTTACCATAGCCTTTGCCTACACCTTCGGAATCGGCATAACCGCCATCTCCGCCTTCGCCATCAGTCGTGTTATCGCTGTCGGTGTTGTTGTCAGCATTCGAGTCGCTGGTGCTGTCACCACCGTACCCGCCAATGCTCTCACCATCAGCGTTCGAATTGGATTTGGCTTTGCCGGTGCTTGCATTGTCGGCATTACCTGAATCGCCACCGCTACCACCTTTGGCATGGGCATCAGCATCACCAGTGTCTCCGCCTTCACCGTAAGCGTCGCTACCAATGGTCTTGCCGCCTACAGCTTCACCGCCATAACTGGTTCCGCCTTTTCCGGAAGCTGCACCATTTGCATTGGAACTAATACCTTCCGCAGCGTTGGCTTCGCCACCATTGGCATCACCGTTTTGCTTGAATTCTCCGTAGTTACCAACTTCGGCATTATCCAACTGATCGTTGTCTTCCAAGCTTGCCAGCTGATTGTTGATCGACGACATATCGTTGCCAGGACCATCCAGCGAAATATCAAGGTTCAGATCATCACCGGGATCATAATTCAGGTCGCGACCGGCGGTGATTACATCACCAACGCTGGCGTTGTCGCCCAGATCCAAGTCTACCTGATCGTCATCGCGGGGAATCCATTCGCCGCCACCGAAGTCAATGTTGACCGCATTATTGTTAGAGTTGTCATTATCATTATTGTCTTCGCCACCATTGGTGTTTTGCTGCTGCTGCTTCTGATTTTGATCCTGATCTTGCGCGTTGTCATTGTCGTTATCATTTTTAGAACGCTGTGACTGATCTTGTCCTTGTGAATCAGAGTTGTTCGCAGAGTTTTCAACGTCCTGGTCTTGCTTTTGCTTCTGAGCGTTGATGTCAGCTTCGATATAGGCTTCGTCTACCGCTATATCTGTTTCGAAATCGGCGTCCAGATTATCGATTTGGACGTCATCAATTGTGGTCACGGTTGTTGTTTGGTTGGGTTGGCGTCTCATAAAATTTTCCACTTTTACTGAAGCACCGGGCCGCCATTCATCTACAAAGCGGCTACAGGCGCGGTTGAAAACAGAGTTCGCGCACAAGGTGTCAAACTGGACACTCGCGCGGCAGTGAAAGTCTTCTGTTTGGTTTGCCCCCCTTTCTCGGCTAAGCCGATTCCATGACCACGAGAAATTCGCTGAAATACGCGGACCGCAGACACGTCAGGTTCAAGTTCACTTCACAAATAGAAGCCTAGGAATGGTCGCAGCGATAAAGGGGTATGCATAGCTGGCCGAAAGCATTATTTTCTGCAAATCACTGTTTAATATATATTTTTTTGAAATTCGCCTTATTTCGCGCCAGATTTTACCCGGAAACAATCATGCGCAAACATATAGGATTATTAACCCTGATATTTCATGGAGTTACGCTATAACCAGATGCGAAGAACCTGATCAAAGGTTCTAGTAAGCGGTATTGCAGAACCCGCCTTTGGTTGCTGAAACACGTACTTTCAGCTATGATAAGGTACTATTTGAGTTCAAAGTTAATGTTTCGCGCCACCCAGCTCTGTACCCGATTTAAAGATTCAGAGGGCGGCGTTTGTATTAGTGGGGGGAAAGTCAATGAATATTTCATTGCAAGAAGACGCCCGTGATCAGATTGAATATCCCGAAGAGCTGTCGATCATTTTTATCGGCAAGGAATTGTTCTACTCGAACCAAACCCTGAGAAGTGTTCAAAGCGAATTCGGCGTTCGTGCGTCAAGATATGAAAGCCTTGACGACCTGCTTGCCGAGAGTGGGAACTCTGTTCCCTCCGAGCGCATCATTGTCGTGGATCAGATGATGCTCGAAGATCTGTTGGCGCGGCCCGCTGATTACTCCCGGCTCGCCGAGACGGGATGTCTGGCCTTCGCCTATCGCAAGAAAAGTCCGGCCCGGGTTCTGTTCGAACGCTGGGATCGCACCCGTTTCGGCAGTGTCGGGTATTTGCCCATGAACGTGGCGCCGGATGTTTGGCGCGCAATATTGCGCCTTCTGATGCACGAAGAGCTGCACCTGCCCTGCTTTCTTGCCGACAGCATGACCGCAACACAAAGTGCGCCAGGCACACCTATCGAAAAACAGCCTGCAACCAGAACCCGGTCGCCTGACAAACTGTTGCGATACTCAAAGCTGACGCGCCGCGAAAAACAAGTCCTGAGGCTGGTATCGCAAGGCAAGAGCAACAAGACCATTGCGTCGAATCTGGGCATCACCGAACACACCGTCAAACTGCATATGCACAATGTCTCGGGCAAGATCGATGTGAGCAACCGGACTGAAGCTGCGCATTTCTACTTTGAGGTCGCGCCGAACGAAGCGCGCAACGCGCCCGTTGGATGAGGCATTCGAAACCCGGTTCGACCGGCTCATTCTGTTGGTGGGTCGGCTCAACTATATGTGGACGAACACGGAAAGCCTGCTGATCCACCTGATCGCAGGTCTGACCGGGGCCAACAAAGATGTTGCGGTCATCATATTCCTGACGCTTAACACCACACGTGCCCGTATCGATCTGGTCGAACGTCTCGCCAAGATGGAGGGTCGCCCCCCTGAAATCCGCGATCCGATTCTCGAACACACCCAGCGGTTGTCGCGCCTGTCCTCTATTCGAAACAAGTACAATCACTGCATTTATTCTTTCGATCAGGAAAGCGGAAATCCAAAGACCATCCTGATGCGCATTGCTGATCGCAAGACTGACATCAAACTTGGTCGTGAAGACACAGTCGACGACAAAGCAATGAAAGAAATCGAGGATGTTGTCACTCAGCTCTCGAATGCCAACAGGGATATCTGGAAATTGATCACCCAACTGGGTTTCCCTGTCTGAGATGGTACTGGTGCGGGCGGTGGGACTCGAACCCACACGGCACTAAGGCCTTCGGATTTTAAGTCCGATATGTCTACCATTCCATCACGCCCGCACATCATCGTCGAAGTTTTGTCTCGCCGCGCCGATGTCGTGTGCAGACACTTACAACCAACCAAAACGATTGAAAAGATACTCATTCATCAGAACCAGGGATGCATGCAGAACACGAACACAATCCTGCTGAATCAAGGCCGAGCTTGACAGCCTTCGGCCAATTCGTTCACGTCGGCGCAACACAAGATCAGGGAGCGAGCGATGAAACTAGTCAGTAACCCGTTTCGAGGTGGTTCTAAGCTTTCGGATCAGGCCCCTTATCCCTCCGTAAAGACAGATGGGTTGGGCCGGCATCGATCCTTCTGTCCTGACTTTGTCGAAACGCCCCTTGTGAATGCATCGGCGCTGGCACCCGTCGCGAATCTCTGGGTTAAAGATGAGCGAAGCCGTATGGGCCTGGGATCGTTCAAAGCGCTGGGTGCGGCTTATGTGATCGCCTGCGAAGCGAATGACATCTCGGTCACGCCAGATGGTAACACGCTCAAAGGGCGCACCTATGTTACAGCAAGCGCGGGCAATCACGGGATGAGCATGGCCGCGGGCGCGCGCACTTTCGGAGCTGATGCGGTTGTCTACATCGCAGAAACAGTTCCAGAAAGCTTTGCAGATCGCCTGCGCGCTCAAAACGCACAAGTGGTCCGGGCGGGTGCGGATTACGCCGCCAGCATGGAAGCAGCCAGTCAGGCGGCGCAGGACAATGGCTGGACTTTGCTCTCGGACAGTTCCTGGGAGGGGTATACTGAACTACCGTACTTGCTGATGGAAGGGTATCTGCAAATGGCGGTCGAAGCCGCCGAGCAATGTACTGAGGCACCAACGCACGTTCTTCTGCAAGCCGGTGTTGGCGGCATGGCCGGAGCCGTCGCTGCCTATGCGCGGGTCGTTTGGGGAGATGCTCCGCAGATCATCGTTATCGAGCCAACGTCTGCCCCGGCGCTGCAGGCCAGTATCGAAGCGGGGCATTGTGTGTTTGCTGACGGGCCCGACAGCATCATGGGGCGACTGGATTGCAAAGAGCCCTCGCTGATCGCCTTGAACGGCTTGGCCCGAGATGCCGATCTGTTTGTGACAATCGAGGATGACACTGTCGAAGCACAGCTTCCGGCTATGGCGAAGGCCGGGTTGGAAACCAGCGCTTCGGGCGGTGCTGGCATTGCGGCCGTTCTGAACGACGCGATCCGTAGTGAACTGGGTATTGGACCGAATTCCAAAGTGCTCTGCATCTTGAGCGAGCAACCTGCATGAGAGGTTTCGCACCAGAGGAATTCGCGACCCGCGTTGCGCGCGCCCAGCATCGGATGCAAGAAACCGGTCTATCGGCCCTGTTGCTTACGACTGAGCCCCAGCTTCGCTATTTCACAGGTTATCTGACCCGTTTCTGGGAAAGCCCAACGCGGCCTTGGTTTCTGATCGTTCCGATTTCTGGCAAGCCGGTTGCAGTAATCCCATCCATCGGTGCTGCATTGATGGCGCAGACATGGATCGACGACATTCGAACCTGGAGTGCACCCGACCTTGAAGATGATGGGGTATCCCTGCTGGCCGATACACTGAGAGAGTTGACGCCTGAAAACGCCTCAATCGGCTGCCCCGACGGGCATGAGACCCATGTAAGGATGCCACTGGCCGATCTAAGGCATCTCGAATCCGCAATTGGAGCGCGCCAAATTACGGGTGACCATGGCATCCTACGGGCGCTGCGGATGGTGAAATCTGACGCCGAGATCGCAAAGATTCGAACTGCCTGTCAGATTGGTGCCCACGCCTTTGCACGAGTGCCCGAGATTGCCTCAGCAGGGACACCGCTGGATCAGATATTTCGAAACTTTCAGAGACTCTGCCTTGAAGAGGGTGCCGACTGGGTGCCCTATCTGGCCGGAGGGGCCGAGCAAGGCGGGTACTCGGATGTAATCTCACCCGCGACACAGACCCCGCTTCGTATAGGCGATGTGCTGATGCTCGACACCGGCCTCGTCCACGATGGCTATTTTTGCGACTATGATCGCAATTGGTCCGTCGGCCCAGCGAGCAAGGCGGTACGCGATGCACATGCCAGATTGGTCGAGGCTTCGGATGCAGCGTTTGATCAAGCCCGCCCAGGCGTGACGGCTTCTCAGCTTTTTCATAAGATGAACACAATACTTACCGATGGCAGCGCGGGTACCGATGCCGGGAGACTGGGCCACGGGTTAGGAATGTCGTTGACCGAATGGCCTTCGCTTATTCCCGATGATCATACTGAACTGCAACCGGGAATGGTTTTGACGCTTGAACCGGGTATTGCGGTCGATGGCAAAATTCTCGTGCACGAAGAAAACATTCTGATCACCGAAGGCGCGCCCGAATTCCTCAGCCCCCGGATAGGACCGGAGATTGCCGAGATATGAGCACGTTGCCGTACACACTGGATCCTGACGATCCCTCGGCTGTACCAATGGGGCTGATCGTTTTACAGACTGACGAGACAATCGAACCTGAGTTTCGCAGCCTTTTTACCGATGACAAAAGCCCGCTTTATGTCAGCCGCATTCCCAGCGGGGCTGAGGTCAACACCGACACTCTGGCGCAAATGGAAACCGACTTGCCTGCAGCGGCTGATTTGCTGCCAAAGGCGCGGCCCTATCGAGTTGTTGGCTATGGATGTACGTCAGCCAGTTCGGTTATCGGCTCGGATCGGGTTGAGCAGATGGTCATGCAGACCTGTAATACATCGACCGTCACCAACCCGTTGCGGGCAGCCTCTGCCTGCGCGAGACATTTGGGCGTCTCAAAATTTGCACTGCTGTCGCCCTACATTGAAGAAGTAAACACTCCGTTGCGACGCGCGTTTGCAGAACAAGGCATCTCGATGGATGTGTTTGGCACTTTCGGCGAATCCGAAGAAGCCAAAGTTGTGCGGATCTCAACCGATTCCGTGGTCGATGCCGCCGTGCGACTGGGAAGAGATTCAACAGTCGACGCCGTATTCCTTAGTTGTACGAACCTTCGGACACTGACGGCTATCCCAAGGATCGAAGCGCAGATCGGTAAGCCTGTCCTGTCAAGCAACCAGAGTTTGGCCTGGCATATGAAACAACTGAACGTGTCGCAAAATTAGGCAAATGCGGCGTTTACGCGACTCCAATTGCTTTACGGGCTTGCGACCATTTGTTAGCCTCGTCATCAATGCACGAGAAGATCAATGAGGCCCGGACCAACCGGGTAATCATTTGACGCAACAGGGGGTCTTGTGACCGACACAAATAGCGACGCCGCGTTTGTTGAATTTCAACGCGTTCAAAAGTCTTATGATGGCGAGAACCTCGTCGTCAAAGATCTCAACCTGGCAATGCCAAAGGGCGAATTCCTGACCATGCTCGGGCCGTCCGGATCAGGTAAGACGACCTGCCTGATGATGCTTGCCGGATTCGAAACCGCCACACATGGCGAGATTCTTCTGGATGGAAAACCCATCAACAATATCCCTCCGCACAAACGTGGCATCGGGATGGTGTTCCAGAATTATGCTCTGTTCCCGCATATGACTGTGGCCGAGAATCTTTCATTCCCGCTGGAAGTCCGCAAGCTGGGCAAGTCCGAGCGCGAGGAGAAAGTCAAACGCGCGCTGGACATGGTGCAGATGGGTGCCTTCGGCAATCGTCGCCCCGCGCAGTTGTCGGGTGGTCAGCAGCAACGGATCGCACTGGCACGTGCGCTGGTTTTCGAGCCCGAATTGGTGTTGATGGACGAACCGCTGGGTGCGTTGGACAAACAACTACGCGAGCATATGCAGTTCGAAATCACCCGTCTGGCGCATGAACTGGGCATTACCACCGTCTACGTGACCCACGACCAGACCGAGGCATTGACCATGTCCGACCGTGTTGCGGTGTTTGACGATGGCCGCATTCAGCAACTGGCCCCGCCGGATCAGCTGTATGAAGAACCCGACAACAGTTTCGTGGCGCAATTCATCGGTGAAAACAATACCCTGGAAGGTGTTGTTAAATCCATCGATGGAGATACCTGCCTTGTGCAATTGGATGACGGCTCGGAAATCGATGCGGTGCCGATCAACGTGCACAATCCGGGCGAACGTACCAAGGTCTCGATCCGGCCCGAGCGCGTAGAATTCAATAAAGACCGACTGCATGCCGATGCACATACGCTGAAAGCAACGGTCAAGGAATTCATCTATATGGGCGACGTGTTCCGCTTCCGCATGTCGGTGGCGGGCAATGACGAGTTCATCGTCAAAACACGGAATGCCCCCGACGCCATCCGTCTGAATCCCGGACAGGAAATCGAGATCGGCTGGCTTGCAAAGGATTGTCGTGCGCTCGACGCATAGACCAAGCCGCGCGATACAAACGTGGCTTACCGAGGGACCAGCTGGCGAAAACCCGTGCGTCAGCTGACCAAACAACAAACGGGAAGTACTGGGAGTAACACATGAAAACTACCAAAACACTGCTGACAGCAGCTGCTATTGCGACAGCGGCTGGCGGCGTTTCCGCCGAAGAGATGACCATCGTCTCGTGGGGCGGCGCCTATTCCAAATCACAGCTCAAGGCTTATCACGAGCCCTATTCGGAGAAGACCGGCGTCACCATCCTGAACGATGACAGCTCGAACGAGGCCGTCGCCAAACTCCGCGCGATGAACGAAGCGGGCAACATCACATGGGACGTGGTTGATGTGGTTGCGGCGGACGCGATCCGCCTCTGCGACGAAGGTCTGGCACTTGAGATCGATTTCGACACTCAACTGGCCCCTGCCCCCGATGGCACGCCTGCCTCCGAAGATTTCGGTGACCTTCTGGTCAGCGACTGCTTTATCCCGCAGA
Source organism: Ruegeria sp. B11 (assembly GCF_056539785.1). Classification (NCBI taxonomy): domain Bacteria; kingdom Pseudomonadati; phylum Pseudomonadota; class Alphaproteobacteria; order Rhodobacterales; family Roseobacteraceae; genus Ruegeria; species Ruegeria sp. B11. Next base: position 111,300 of record NZ_JBQFVO010000003.1, read on the forward strand.
TCGTCTATTCAACCACCTTCGGTTATCGCACCGATCTGGTCGGTGATACTCCACCAACCGACATCTGCGCAGTATTCGATCTTGAAGCCTATCCCGGCAAGCGCTCGCTGGAAAAGCGCCCGATCAACAACATGGAATGGGCGTTGCTGTGTGACGGCGTTGCAAAAGACGACGTCTACGACGTTCTGGCCACTGCTGAAGGTCAAGACCAGGCACTGGCCAAACTGGATACCATCAAGGACAGTGTCGTCTGGTGGTCTGCCGGTGCCGACACGCCACAATTGCTGGCTGATGGTGAAGTTGTCATGGGTTCGACCTATAACGGTCGCCTGTTCAGCGTGATCGAAGAGCAAAAGCAGCCGGTAGCGATGCTGTGGGATGCTCAGGTATTCGATCTTGATGGCTGGATCATTCCGGCTGGCCTGAGCGAAGAGCGTCAACAGCGCGCGCTGGACTACATCATGTTCGCAACTGACACGCAGCGTCTGGCAGATCAGGCCAAGTACATCTCGTACGGCCCGGCTCGTGCCTCCTCTGCACCGCTGGTGGGTCAGCACGCCGATCTGGGCATCGACATGGCACCACACATGCCGACCGATCCGGAAAACGCCAAGAACACGTTCCTGTATAACTACGAGTTCTGGGCGGATTACCGCGACGATATCGACGCCAAATTCCAGGCTTGGCTGGCGCAATAAGCGTCTGATTTCCTGAGATTGTCGGGGGCGGCTATCGCCCCCGACCCCAAAAATACCCAAGGGGTACCGATGACTGACGCCACCCAAAATACTGGTCCCATGCTGGCCGCGGACGGCACGCCACTCAAGCAATCGCTGGCCCGGTCTCTGCGACGGCAAAAGCTGCGGGCCCTGATGCTGGTCGCCCCACTGCTGCTGTTCGTTATGTTCTCGTTCATCGTGCCTATTGCGGCGATGCTGTTCCGATCTGTGGAAAACAGCATCGTACAAGAGACACTGCCCCTGACGGTCGAAGCATTGCAAAGCTGGGATGAAACCAGCGGCGAGTTGCCCGACGAGGCCGTTTATGACGCCTTTGTCCGCGACATGGTCGTGGCCGTCGATAACAAGACACACACCCGGCTGGGTTCGCGTCTGAACTACGAAGAGACAGGCATGTCTTCGATGTTCCGCCGCTCGGGTCGGAAAATGGGTAAGCTGGACCCCGAAACCGATGGGCCGTTCAAAGACCAGGTCATCGAGATTCACGACGGCTGGGGTGAACCGCAGACATGGGCGGTTATCAAGACGCATTCGCCCGCTGTCACCAATGGCTATTTCCTGAACGCTGTGGACATGCGCCGCACGCCCGAGGGCGCGCAGGCGCAGCCCGAGGACAAGCAGATCCTGATCAAGCTGTTCGGGCGCACTTTGTTCATGTCGCTGGTGATCACCGCGTCCTGTATCCTGCTGGCCTATCCGGTCAGTTATTTGCTGGCGACGCTTCCGATGCGGGTGTCGAACCTGCTGATGATCCTCGTGTTGTTGCCCTTCTGGACGTCATTGTTGGTGCGAACCTCGGCGTGGAAGGTGATGTTGCAGCAACAGGGCGTGATCAATGAAACATTGGTCTGGCTGGGACTGGTGGCCGACGACGCCAGGCTGGTGATCATCAACAACCAGATCGGCACGATCATAGCTATGACGCATATCCTGCTGCCGTTCATGATCCTGCCCATGTATTCGGTGATGCAGACCATACCGCCCTCGTACACCCGCGCCGCAAAATCCATGGGCGCGACCAACTGGACGACATTCTGGCGCATCTACTTCCCGCAATCCATTCCTGGCATTGGCGCGGGCTCAATCCTCGTGTTCATTCTGGCGATCGGCTACTACATCACGCCTGAAATCGTTGGCGGCACCAAGGGTGTCTTTATTTCGAACCGGATTGCCTATCACATCTCGTCCTCGCTGAACTGGGGGCTGGCCGCGGCATTGGGAACGATCCTTCTGGGCGTCGTACTGCTGCTCTACTGGTGCTACGACAAGATTGTCGGCATTGATAACGTGAAGCTGGGATAATCGACATGGCCGCACTTACTCCGATATCCCGCAAACCTTTGTCCATGGTTTTGCCAAGCGTTGCGCTGGCAGGCGCCTTCGCCGGTATCTTTGTCGGCGCGGGCAATGGCTCGGTCTTCCTCGGCATCATTGGCGGTGCAGCCTTGATCGCCGCTGTGGCCTGGGTCTACATCACGATACTCAAGAACGAAAAACTGGCACGATGGATCAATATCCTTGGCTTTGGCATCGTCGGTTTTCTGTTCTCTGGCCCAATGGGCGGCGTTCTGGGCCTGTTGGGTGGATGGTTCTTCGTCTGGTTTATCTTTTGGCTGTACGAAGGTCGATATCGCCAAAAACTGTTGCCCTATCTGACCGCGAAGCAAGTGTTCTATCACTACTTGTTCCGGGTGATCTGCGGCGCGATCTTCGTGTTCCTGATCACCCCGATCCTCGTGGTTTTGCCGCTCTCGTTCAACGCGCAGGACTTCTTTACCTTCACGCCAGAAATGCTGCGTCTGGACCCGGAAGGGTACTCGCTAAAGCACTACCGCGATTTCTTCACCAACAATGAATGGCAGCGCAGCTTCAAGAACTCGCTCATCATTGCGCCGATTGCGACGATCATCTCGGTCTCGCTGGGCACGCTGGCGGCCATTGGCCTCAGCCAGAGCCACGTTCCAGGCCGCCGCGCCATAATGGGCATCCTAATCTCGCCAATGATCGTGCCGCTGATCATTTCAGCCACAGGCATGTTCTTCTTCTACAGCGATATCGGCCGCTTCATGGAGGGAACACTGGGCATGAACAAGAACTTTGTGGGCTATGTGAAAGTGATCCTCGCTCACGCCGTTCTGGGTATTCCATTCGTCATCATCACCGTGACCGCAACGCTAGTGGGCTTTGACCGCTCGCTGACGCGGGCGGCTGCGAATATGGGCGCGGGTCCGGTGCGGACATTCTTCAAGATTCAGATGCCCTTGATCCTGCCGGGTGTGATCTCAGGCGGCTTGTTTGCCTTCATCACCTCGTTCGACGAGGTGGTCGTGGTACTGTTTGTCGGCTCGGCTAGCCAAAAAACGCTGCCATGGCAGATGTTCACCGGCCTGCGCGAACAGATCAGCCCGACCATTCTGGCGGTGGCCACGATCCTCGTGGTGATCTCGATTGCGCTGCTGACCACGGTCGAGCTGCTGCGCCGTCGGTCCGAGCGCCTGCGAGGCCTTTCCCCCGCTTGACGCAGGCCTAGGTCTGATCTAACGATTCACCTGTTCATCCCAGCCGCGATGGCGTCGCGGACGCACTGGGATGATCGGCTCTCGGACCCCGAGACCGCCTGTCCTGAACGCCGGGACAAGTGGCCGGGTTTGCCGCCCGGCAATGATGAGAGACCAAGTCATGACAGACACAACAAAACGCCCCGAATTCTTCACCTGCCACAATGGCGACAAAGCGCCCCTGCCGTTCAGCAAGGGCGAATACGACCGCCGCCTTGGCGCCCTGCGCGCAATCATGGCCAAGCATGACGTCCCCGCCGTCCTGCTGACCTCGATGCAGAACATCGCCTATTATTCCGGCTTTCTGTACTGCTCTTTCGGCCGCCCCTACGGCTGCGTGGTAACACAGGACGCTTGCACCACTGTCTCGGCAAACATCGACGCGGGCCAACCGTGGCGGCGCTCGGTTGAGGACAACGTCATCTACACCGACTGGAAGCGCGACAATTACTGGCGCGCAGTGGCCAGCCTGATCGGCGGGGCCAAACGGATCGGGATCGAAGGCGACCACATGACATTGGCGGCGCGCAACACGGCGCTGGACATGCTGGGCGGACCGGAACTGATCGACATCGCGCCTGACACAATGTTTGCTCGCATGGTGAAATCCGCAGAAGAGATCGAGCTGATCAAAGGCGGCGCGCGCACCGCTGACGTGGGTGGGGCCGCCATTCACGCAACTATCCGTGAAGGCGCCACCGAGATTGAGATCGCCATGGCCGGACGCGACGCGATGGAAGAGGAAATCGCCCGCGCCTACCCGGATGCCGAATACCGCGACACATGGGTCTGGTTCCAGTCGGCGCTTAACACCGACGGCGCACATAACCCGGTGACTAAACGCGCGCTGCAAAAGGGCGATATCCTGTCGCTGAACACTTTCCCGATGATCTCGGGCTATTACACCGCGCTGGAACGCACCCTGTTCCTGGGCGAGCCCGACGCAGACAGCCTGCGCCTGTGGAAGGCCAACGTTGCCGCGCATGAGCTGGGCCTGAGCCTGATCAAACCCGGCGCGACCTGTTCGGGCATCACGGCTGAGATCAACCGCTTCTTCGCGGATGAGGGCCTGCTGCAATACCGCTCGTTCGGGTATGGCCATTCCTTCGGCATCCTCAGCCACTATTACGGGCGCGAGGCCGGTCTGGAGCTGCGCGAAGATATCGACACGGTGCTGGAACCCGGCATGGTCGTCTCGATCGAGCCGATGCTGTGGATCCCTGAAGGCCAGCCCGGCGCGGGCGGCTATCGTGAACACGATATCCTTGTGGTTGGTGAAGACGGGGCCGAGAACATCACCGGCTTCCCCTATGGTCCCGGCCACAACATCATCGATGCATGAAAAAACGGGTGGGGCGACAAGCCCCACCTTCTACCGCTGGGCGCGTTCGTGAAAGATGAAGCCCAGAAAGTTCAGCAATAGCTGCGCCGCCAGAATTTGGGTACTTTCCGTCGGGTCGTAAGCAGGCGCGACTTCGACCAGATCGATGCCCACAACATCCCCGCGTTTGGCCAGACCCTGTAGAATTTCCAGTACATCGTAGTAGAGAAACCCGCCATGGCTGGGCGTACCTGTGCCCGCCGCGATTGAAGGGCAAAAAGCGTCGATATCTATCGTTACGTAATACCGTGCCCCCTGCGGGATACGCGCCAGCACTGCCTCGGCCCCCAGTTTGCGCACCTGCCGCACAGACAGGATGTCCGACCCGCGCGCACGGGCGTCGTCATAGCCTTCCTTCGCGGTGGATGAGACATTGCGGATGCCCAGCTGCGTCATGCCTGAGACATAGTCTTTCTCAATCGCCCGCCGCATCGGGTTTCCGTGCCCGGCAGTCACCCCGTGGCGTTCATCGACAAAATCCAGATGCGCGTCGATCTGCACCACATGGATCGGGCCGTTCTGCGCGCAATCCTCGGCGAAGGCATTGATACAGGGGATGTTGATCGAATGATCGCCGCCGATGGTCACCGGCAGCGCGCCTGCTTTCAGGATTTTGCCCACGCCCAGTTCGATATTCGCATGGCTTTCCTCGGTTTTGGTGTGGATAATATCCGCATCCCCCAGATCAACGATCCGCACCGAGCCATCCAGATAGGTTGCGTCATCTTCGTGATCATAAGCCCCGGCATGGCCGAAACTGAACAGGGTCGAGGCTTCGCGCACGGCCCGAGGTCCAAACCGCGCCCCCGGTCGCCATTGGGTCCCGAAATCGAAGGGCGCGCCGAGAACGGCGATATCCGCCTCGATCTCATCCCAATTCTCAACATATGGAGATTTGGCGAAGGTTGAGATGCCGACAAAAGGCAGGTTTAGTCGCCCCGCCTTATAACCATGGTCTTGCATGGGTATTTCCTTTTTCATTGCCACTGTCACGTTCGATGACATCAATCGCAGCAGCATCTTGTGCTCAGGATGGACCAATGTCGAGATGCCCGGCATGCAGCTTCAGAATTTCGAGCCACTCACGCGAGTGTTGCGTGTATGTGATCTGCTTTGCAGGCAAGATCGAATATGAACCCGATCGGAGGATGCCATGTCGATTCCACGTCGCAGCTTTGTCGGCCTGTTGGGGGCAAGCGCTGTAGCCCCTCGCGCTCTTTGGGCACAGGTTGACCCTGTCTACGATGCCGTACGTTCAACTTTGTATGGCAGTCGGACCGATTTCGAAGCCGGGATGGCGTTCCTGACCGAGCGCGGCAAACCGGACGTTGTGCCCGCGCTTCTGACGGCGATGCGCTATGGTAGACGGCGAGAGCGAGACATTGCCAAAGTCATGGAAGCGTTGAGCGGCGCGCGCCACGGCACAGACTGGTTCGAATGGATGCTATGGCAAGAACGGAACGCTCAGATTGTACCTCATCCATCTTTGATACCGTTCAAACGCGAAGTTCTTTTGGGCATCGATCAGAACTTCGACGTTTTCCTGAAACCCGAATATTTGCAACGCGACAAGATGAAGATTCGGCTGGAAGAGATCAGTTGGGGTGGTGTGCTCAAGGACGGTATCCCTTCGCTGGACAATCCCAAGCTGATCCCGGCGGCGCGGGCGGACTACATGAAAGACGACGATCTGGTCTTTGGCGTCTCGATCAACGGCGATGTACGCGCTTATCCGCTGCGCATCATGGGCTGGCACGAGATGTTCAACGAGGTGATCGGAGGCGTTCCGGTAGCACTGGCCTATTGTACGCTGTGCGGATCGGGGATTTTGTTTGAAACGCAGGTCGAGGGGCGGCGGAAGCCGTTTGTATTTGGCTCGTCCGGGTTCCTGTATCGGTCGAACAAATTGATGTTCGACCGTGAGACGCATTCGTTATGGAACCAGTACACAGGTAAGCCCGTGGTCGGACCGCTGGTCAACAGTGGAATCGAGCTGAAGCAGCGTCCTGTGGTGATCACCCGCTGGGACAGCTGGAAGGCGTCGCATTCAGATACGAAGGTGCTGTCGCTCAGCACCGGTCATCGGCGCAACTATGGCTCGGGCGTTGTGTATCGCGATTACTTTGCCTCACCCGATCTGATGTTCCCGGCCTTGGTCGATCAAAGTCGGCATCGCCAGAAGGACTACGTGTTCGCCGTGCGCCAGTTCGGCGCGGCGCGGGCCTGGCCGTTGGACGCGTTCAAGGGCAAGCCGGTGATCAACGATGCGATTGGCGGGCGGGCACTGATGCTGATGGGCGACCCGGACAAGCGCAGCGTGCGCGCCTACGAGCGTGGATCGCGCCAGTTCCGCGCGACCACCGATGGCGGGCTGCTGGACGAAACGGGCAACAAGTGGCGCGTCACCGAAGAGGCACTAATTGGCCCGGATGGCGCAGAGTTGCCGCGCGTCGCGGGACATATCTCGTATTGGTTTGCCTGGGACAATTATCTGGGCGACGCAGCCAGCGTTTACGGACGCTGATCATGAATGTTCCTCGGCCGCTGTGGCGGCCAGCGCGCGGTTGTAAGCTTTCAGCGCGTCGATGTGATAGAGCGCGCCAACGGGGTTTTCACAGCCGTCCTTGTCGATGATCACCACCGGGATGCAAGGGATGTCATCGCGGTCGAAATATGGCATCGCGGCCTCAAGCGTGGCGCTGGCCTTGACGCATAGGCCTTGTTCGATCAATGCCTGCGCGTCTTCCTTGGAGATCGAACGCGCGTCCCCCAGCGGGCGCATCACCGCGCCTGCCCGCAACATTGCCAGCAGGTACGCCTGCGGCCCGGCGGCCAGGTGCACATTGCGCCGTTCCAGCTGGGTCAGGAAGAAGGACCGGTCTACAAGGCGCGAGGCCAGCGCAGTGGACATCGAGACCGAAACCATCACGGCGAGGCCGATCTGCCAGTCTCCGGTCAATTCAAACACGATGAGCGTGGTTGAGATCGGCGCGCCCAGCACCGCCGCCGCCACCGCGCCCATCCCGGCAAAGGCATAGAGCGTATGGGTGCCTGACACATCTGGCAGCAATCCGGTGGCGATCAGGCCGAAGGCCAACCCGGTCAACGCTCCGATCATCAATGAAGGGGAAAACACACCACCACCCATGCGACCGCCCATGGTAATCGCCACTGCGACGGTCTTGATGACCGCGAACAGGATCGCGGTCGTCAGCACGAGGTCCCCGGTCAAGGCACGGATCGTGGTTTCGTATCCCACGCCGATGATGTGCGGAAACCAGACCGCCAACAGGCCGAGCATCGCGCCCGAAACACCGGGGCGCAGCCAGCGCGGCAGAGACAAGCGGTTTTGGATATGCGTGCCGATATCCTCGGCGAAGAAGATCGATCGCATCAACAGCAGCGAGACCAGCCCGCAAATCAGGCCTAGGATCAGGAAGGCGGGCAGCTCGACATAGAATTGCAACGACCCGGGCGTATCCAGCGTGAATTCGGTCACGTCACCATAAGCCAGCCGGTTGATCACGGTCCCCGCGACCGAGGCGATGACAATGGGCGCAAAGGCATGAACGGCGAAGTGGCGCAGCACAACCTCAAGCGCAAACAAAGCACCGGCGATGGGGGCGTTGAAACTGGCCGAAACTGCAGCAGCCACAGCGCAACCCAATAGGTCGCGCCCGGTGATGCCGTCGGCGTGGATACGGTCGCTGACCCAAGTCGAGATGACCCCGGCCATATGCACAACAGGTCCTTCCCGCCCCGTGGATCCGCCTGAGCTGAGCGTGATCAGCGAAGCGAAAAAAGATGCGATACCAGCCTTCTTTTCGACCCGTCCATCAGTGATGGCCGCACCCTCGATCACATCAGCTACCGAACGCACACGGCCATCATCGGTGTACCTGTTCAGGATGATCCCGACGACCAACCCGCCGACCACAGGTGTAAGGAAAATCCAGAGCCAATGCAGCTTCTCAGCATGGCTGTGCAGGAATAGGATATCTTCGGTGTTGTAGAGATAAGCCTGCAACGACGAGATCGCCATCCGGAATCCCAGAGCCATGAAGCCTGCAGCGATCCCGATGACCAGAGCGATAAACCAGAACTGAATCTGGCTGGGGCCACGATGAAGCATTACCCGCCATGCATCCCGCAGCGCCGAGAGGGCTTGATTGAGCTGATTGCGCAGCACGGTGCGGGTCGATTGGGTCATTGGCCCTCGTTGGGGTGGTCGCCTGACCCTTAGTAAGCCACGCGCGCGCCTTATAAAAGTCGGTTCACGACAAGATGCTCACAGAATGCGCGTCATGCATCCAACAGGGCACGGGCAGCGGCACGTGCCTCATCCGTAATGGTGTCGCCTGCGACCATCCGGGCGATTTCGTCGACGCGGTCGGGGTCGGCCAGCGGGATCACGGTGGACAGGGTCTGATCGCCGGTGACCTGTTTCTGCACCCGCCAGTGATGCGCCGCCCGTGCGGCCACTTGCGGCGAGTGGGTGACGACCAGCACCTGCCCGCCCTGCGCGAGTGCGGCCAGACGGCGGCCCACCGCGTCCGCCGTAGCACCGCCGACACCACGGTCAATCTCGTCAAAGATCATCGTGCGGGCACTGTCTTCGCCCGTTAGGCAGACCTTAAGCGCCAGCAGAAAGCGGCTGAGTTCGCCGCCCGAGGCGATTTTGTTGAGCGGCCCTGACGGCGCCCCCGGGTTGGTGGCGACGGTGAAGGCCACCGCGTCGATTCCTTCGGGGCCCGGGTCGGTCGCGGTGATCTCGGTCCGGAACACGGCGCGTTCCATTTTCAGGGGCGCGAGTTCAGCCATTACTGCGGTGTCCAACGCACTGGCGGCCTTACGGCGCGTTTCGCCAAGCGCGGTGGCCGCGTTGTCATACGCAGCCTGTGCCGCGTCCACAGCAGCGCGTTTGTTGCTGAGGTCGGCGTCACCCGCATCCAGCCGGTTCAGGCGGTCGCGCAAGGTATCGGCGAAGGTGCCCAGATCATCGGGGGCCACATCGTGTTTGCGTGCCAGCGCGCGAATGGCAAAGAGGCGTTCCTCGGCCTGTTCCAGTTCCGCTGGGTTAAAATCGAGCGCTTGCAGACAGGCGTTGACCCCATCCTGCGCCTCGCCCAGTTCGATCAGGGCGCGACCCAGCGCTGCAATGGGGCCTTCCAACTGGCCACCCGCATTGTCCGACACGCCTTCCAGCCAGCGCACGGCATCGGCCATCGCGCCCTCGGCCCCGTCGCCGCCTAGCAAGGCAAAGGCACGGGCCACGTCGTCGCGAATCCGTTCGGCCCCTTGCATCATGCGGCGGCGGGCGTCGAGATCGGCATCCTCGCCCGGTTGCGGGTCAAGCTGATCCAACTCGACAACGGAATGACGCAGGAACTCTTCTTCGGCACGCATAGCCTCCAGCGCTGCCTCAGTCTGCGCCAGAGCTTTGCGGGCGATGGACATCTGGCCCCATGCGGCACGCACGGCGGCCAACTGATCCCCTGCCCCGGCATAGGCATCCAGCGTTGCGCGATGCCCGCGTGGGTTCAGCAGGCCTCGGTCATCATGTTGGCCGTGTAGTTCGATCAGAGTTTCCGACAGCGCCCGTAACACTTCGCCCGAACAACGGCGGTCATTGACCCATGCAGTCTTACGTCCCTCGGCCGTGTTGACGCGGCGCAGGATCAGCTCCTCGCCACCGGGCAGACCCGCCTCGGCCAGAATCGAATGGGCAGGGTGATCGTCAGGCAGTTCAAACTCGGCCACAACTTCGCCCTGTGCGGCCCCCTGACGAACCAGCTCGGCGCGCCCTCGCCAGCCCAGCACAAAGCCCAGCGAATCCAGCAAGATCGACTTGCCCGCGCCGGTTTCACCGGTCAAAGCATTCAAGCCCGGCTGAAACGTCAGGTCCAGCCGGTCGATGATCAGCATGTCGCGGATATCAAGGGCGCGCAGCATCGGGTCTTTAGCGTCCCAAGCCTTTAGCCATGGCCGTTACAACCACTCACCCTTGACGGTCTGGCGATAGATCGTGCTGAGCCAATTGTTACCTCGGCTCTTTAGATCGAGACCACGCGACGTCAGCAACGTGTACCCCGCGTCGTACCATTCCGAGGACTGATAGTTGTAACCCAGAATCGCACCCGCGGTCTGCGCCTCGTCCACCAGTCCCAGCGCCAGATACGCCTCGATCAGGCGATAGAGCGCCTCGGCGGTATGAGATGTGGTCTGAAAATCCTCGACCACCACGCGGAATCGGTTGATCGCCGCAGTGAAGTGATCCTGACGCAGATAATAGCGCCCGATCTCCATCTCTTTGCCAGCCAGATGGTCAAAGGCAAGGTCGAATTTCAGTACGGCAGATGTGGCATACTCACTGTCTGGGTAGACTTCGATCACCGTGCGCAGCGCCTGCAGTGCCTGAAAGGTCAGCCCCTGATCACGACCCACTTCGTCGATCTGATCATAGTAGCTGAGCGCCAGAAGATACTGGGCATAGGCGGCGTCTTCGTCAGTGGGATAGAAATCGATATATCGCTGCGCGGCGGCGCGGCTTTCTTCATAGTTCTGGTCCGAATGGAATGAGAACGCCTGCATGATCAGCGCACGTTTCGCCCAATCGGAATAAGGATAAAGCCGCTCTACTTCAGAGAAATACCAAGCCGCGTCGTCCGAGCGATTCTGCGACAGCTCATATTCACCGCGGGTGTAAATCTGTTCAGGTGTGAAACCTTCGAGGTTTTGGCTGCGGTCTGCCCCACGGTTACCAAACAGACCTCCGGCATTGCCACATGCCGTCAAAGTTGCTGCCAGAAGAAGCGCACCTGCGATTCTGACTGCCGCTTTGCTGCCAACCATTCCGCCCATCCTTGTCGTCTACTTAGCGGGAATTACCCCTGATCGGGCCTCGGTCTAGCACATAAAATTCCAGTGCAAAACGCCTTATCCACCCTCATGGCGCAAATGTCGTCAGAGTTGATCAGATCACGCAACCTGCGGGATTTCGCTCCGCACAAGGCCCTGGCCGGGCAGACGCGCGGCTTGTTCAGGGGTACAAAGGATCGGACGCACAGCGCCCGGTGTTTCGAACAGTTTGCGCAGCAATGTGTTGGTCATCGAATGCCCCGACTTCTCGCCGACAAAGCGCCCCAGAATCGGACCGCCTGCAAGATAGAGATCACCCAGAGCGTCCAGCATTTTGTGGCGCACCGCTTCATCCGTGTGACGGAAGCCACCCGGGGTCAGGACTTCGTGGCCCTGTACGACTACCGCATTGTCCAATGTGCCGCCCAAGGCCAATCCGTTTTCACGCATCGCTTCGACATCTGTGCGGCGGCAAAACGTGCGACTGTCGCAGAGTTCACGCGCAAACGAACCATTGCGCATGTCCAAAACCTTTGTCTGGCTGCCAATGGCGTCATCTTCGAAATCAATGTGGAACTCGATCTCCAGACCTTCCGCAGGCGCGATCGATGCCTTTGCGCCTTCGCGTTCAACTGAGATGGGTTTAAGCACCTCATAAGCCAGTACCGGACTGGCCTGACGACGAACGCCTTTGGCCATGATGCCCTGAACAAAGGCCACGGACGAGCCATCCATGATCGGGACTTCGGGACCGTCGATTTCAATCAGTGCATTATGCACACCACATCCGGCAAGTGCCGCCATGATGTGTTCCACAGTCGATACCGACACATTCGCATCGTTAACCAATCGTGTGCAAAGAGGCGTCCGCTCAACAACATCATAGATAGCGGGGATCAACGCATTGCCCAGCTCGATATCAGTCCGTTTGAACCAGATTCCATGACCTGCCGCTGCAGGCTTCAGAACCATCGTCGCAGGCTTGCCGCTATGCAGCCCAGTGCCCACAAACGTGACTGAAGATTTGAGCGTATGTTGCAATGTGAGCCTCGGTGAGTTGTGTCCAGCCTATCAGGGGCTGTGTTGCACCCTCAACTAAGGAAGGGGGCGTTAAGGCTCAACTCACCTTTTGCAACCGAATGAAACATGAATGTGACACATCGGCAAATCCCTGCTTACACCAGCTCAACACTTTGTGTTTCCACAAAAAAGGGCCGCGCGATGGCGGCCCTTCGGGATGATTTTGTTACCGCGATCAGTTGGCCTGACGCCGTAGGAAGGCGGGAATTTCGATGCGCTCCTGATCAGGATCGGCTTCATCCTGAACAGGTGCCGTCGCGTCAACCGACCGCATCGCAGGCTGTTGGCGTACCGGTTGAGCGGGCGTATCGGCCGCATGGCCGGTCATCCGGTCAATCAATCGGTTGAAGCCAAAACGCGGGCGATCCTCGGTCGTTTGCTGCGGCTCAGAGGCCGGTTCGCGAGGTACCTCAGGCGTCGGACGCAGCCGGTTCGAAGGTACTTTCTGAACTGCGGCCTGCAACCGCTGCATCGCTTCCGGAGACGGTGTGCCGGGGGTCTGGGCACGCGGTGCGTCGTAGGAGTCGACTGTCTCTTCGACTTCGGGTTGCGGTTCGAACTGTGCAACCTGAGGCTGATAGGCGGGCGGAGGCAGCCCGTCATCTTCCTGCTCGGCAGCGGGTTGTTCGTCTTGCCAGCCATCGTTGAACTCGACATCTTCGATGGACTCGAAGAGCGTGGGCGCAATGTTGTCCTCAGCCAGGGCCTCATCTGCAGCGATTTGTTCAGGCGTGGAGTCTTCTGCCGAAACCGTGCGTGTCAGCGGAGCCGACATCGAACGGCGGGCGACCGGTACATCTTCGGTTTTCTCGCTGGCATCGATACCGGTGGCAACGACTGAAACGCGCATTCCGCCTTCCATCTCGGTGTCCAGGGTCGAACCAACAATGATATTGGCCTCGGGGTCCACTTCCTCGCGGATGCGGTTGGCGGCCTCGTCCAGTTCGAACAGGGTCAGGTCGTGCGCACCGGTGATGTTGATTAGCACACCCTTGGCACCCTTGAGGCTGATTTCGTCCAACAGCGGGTTGGCAATGGCCTTCTCGGCTGCCTGAATGGCGCGATCTTCACCGGTCGCTTCGCCTGTGCCCATCATCGCCTTGCCCATCTCGTCCATCACGGCTCGAACGTCGGCGAAGTCGAGGTTGATCAGACCCGGACGCACCATCAGGTCGGTTACGCCTTTGACGCCCTGATACAGGACATCGTCGGCCATCGAGAACGCCTCGGTAAACGTGGTCTTTTCGTTGGCCAGACGGAACAGGTTCTGGTTCGGAATGATGATCAGCGTATCAACGACTTTCTGCAGCGCATCAACGCCGTCTTCGGCCTGACGCATACGCTTGGCGCCTTCGAACTGGAAGGGTTTGGTGACAACCCCAACGGTCAGAACACCCAACTCCCGCGCTGCCTGCGCGATGATCGGGGCTGCGCCGGTGCCCGTGCCACCGCCCATACCGGCGGTGATAAAGCACATATGCGCACCCGCCAGATGATCCACGATCTGCTCGATGCTTTCTTCAGCTGCTGCAGCACCCACGGTCGGACGCGCACCTGCACCTAACCCTTCGGTGACTTTGACGCCCAGCTGCACCCGCGCCGACGAACGGCTTTGCTGCAGCGCCTGTGCGTCTGTGTTGGCGACGACAAATTCAACGCCGTCCAGCTGTTTTTCAATCATGTTGTCGACAGCATTGCCCCCAGCGCCGCCAACGCCAAATACGGTAATCCGAGGCTTGAGTTCGTCGTGCCCGGGCATCGAAAGATTTAATGTCATGCTCTGTCCGCCTGTTTTTTATGTTGCCGCAAAATGCGGTTTTTCTGACCTATCCACAGTCGATTTTACTGTGTCATTTCGGAAACGTCACCAGAAAAATCGCACGAATCCACAAAATATGGAGGAAATAAGGCAGCAAACAGCGGCATTTCGCTGTTACCGCGACATGTTGCGGCGAAAGGCTCATGCGCCACTACACACGGAAAGACCCCACCCGCCTTGAGGGGATGCGAAAACTTTTAGTCACTCGTTTGGTCGCGGAAAACTGCTCAATGTCCTGCCGCTGGGCCTCTGCCGGGCCTTGAACCTTATTTTGCGGCAATTTGGCAGTTGCCGCAACTGATTTCTTTAGCCTACCGGGGCACTTGGGCAATTCAGGCCATCTTCAGAGATGCTACGGACCTCTTGCGTTTCGCTGCCGACGAAGCGCGCCAGCCGCACCATCAGCCGGTCATTGTACAGGTAGGGCCACCAGCAGACTGGCAGGCCATCGGGCGCATCATCGTACAGAAAACAGATCTGGCCATTTGGCGTGGTGATCTGGCCATAGACACAGCCCCGCCCCTCCATCCGCCAGACCGAGAGAGTCGGGCTGAGGAATTCCTCGGTCCCGACCAACATACCGCTTCGGATTTCATGGAAGGTGATCGTTTTGCCAACGACGGCGCTCAGAAACGCCTCTGGCGTAATCAGGGTTTGAGCCGGGGCCGCAGCGGGCCCAAGGGCCGCGCCAACGGCTGCACCACGCAGGGCATTACCAATTGTCACGGAACCAGCGCACGGCGCGCTTGAACGGGCGCGCGGCATAGGTGTCGACCGGGATCTCAAAATCCCACCATTCGTCCTGAGGATGCGCCGCAAACAGGCTAAGCCCCACTGCCGAAGAAAAACCGGGCCCGGTCGCAGATTGCGGCAGGCCATGAACGCGCAGCGGGCGGCCCAAACGAACACGCTGACCCAGAATCCGGCTGGCAAGCCCGTCTAGCCCCATGATCTGGCTGCCACCACCAGTCAGAACGATCTGCTGGCTTGGCAGGTGGTCGAAACCGGCAGCGTCCAGACGAGTACGCACCTCTTCGAGAATCTCCTCGACGCGGGGGCGCATGATGCCGATCAACTCGGCACGGCTGACGGTACGGCGGTCATGCTCCCAATCGCCAGTATCGCCACCGATGTCGATCAGGTCGCGATCATCGGCTCCGGTCGCGTGAACGCCACCGTTAAAGGTCTTGATCCGTTCGGCCACCGCTGCGGGCACGCCGAGGCCCATCGAAATGTCGCTGGTCACGTGATCCCCGCCCATGCGCACGCAATCGGCATAGATCATGTGTTTCTTCATGAAGATCGAGATGCTGGTGGTGCCGCCGCCCAAATCAATACAGGCCGCGCCCAACTCCTGTTCGTCCTCGACCAATGCGGAAATGCCCGAGACATAGGCTGAGTTCGCAATCCCTGCCAGCTCCAGATCGCAGCGCTTGATGCAGCGGACGATGTTCTGGATCGCCACCGCATCGACGGTTAGCATGTGCATATCCACTGCAAGGCTCTGCCCCAACTGTCCACGCGGATCGATTAGTCCCGAGCGGTTGTCGAGCGCGAAATTCACCGGTTGCGCATGCAGTACCTCGCGCCCTTCGCCGTAATCGGGCACGTCGCAGGCGTTCAGGACACGACCGACCTCGGCTTCGGTAACCAATTGGCCTTCCAGATCAACCTGCGCATCCAGCCCGTAGGAACGCGGGTTCGCCCCTGAGAAGGATGCAATCACGTGATCGACGCGGATATCGGCCATCTTCTGCGCCGCCTGCAGCGCGGTGCGGATGGCGCGCTCGGTTTCCTGCATCGCGGTAACCTCGCCGAACTGCACCCCGCGCGAACGGGTGGTCGCAGCGCCAATGACCCGGAAACCGGTTTGTCCGGCCATCGAGCCGATCGAGTTATCCTCGGACAACCGCCCCGTCCCGTCGAAGCGCAATACAAGGCAAGCGATTTTGGAGCTGCCGACATCCAGGATAGCAACTACACCGCGTTGCATTGCCTGTCGGCGCATCTGCCGCATAGCCCTTTGGGACTGATAAAGATCGGTCATCATGGTCGTTACTGCCCGCTACTCACATCTACTTTTGTGTTCCACCAGTCTTCGCTGGCCGTTTTGTTCATTCGGATGGTCGGTCGCTGCCCCAGTCGCATGTCGACCACGGCCACGTCACGTTCCAGAAGGTCCTGAACCTCGTTCACCGCCAACACGCGTTCCAGCGCGCGCGCCGGACGTTCGGTCGGCAACATGATGCGCTGGTTTCGATCCAGCACCAGATCCCAGCGCCGTTCGCCAACGCGCACCAAACCGCGCACGCGTTCGCCCAAGCTGCGGGCTGTGGTCAGGATTTGCAGCGCCTCGGGGACATGTTTGTTCGCGCCCTTCCCTGCGATCAGTGGCAGGGCTGCGTGATCGGCGCGTGCTGAAACACGGTCAACATGAGCTCCGGTTTCATCCAATAGCTCGATCCCGTCTCGGGTGCGCCAGACGATGACCGGCTGGCGTTCGACCACATCAACCTGAAGAATCCCGCCAGGGCGAATGCGTACGGTTGCCGATTTCACCGGGTCAAGCCCGGTGATGGTGTCGCGGATCAACTCCACATCCAGATCCCACGAGCTGAGCGGGAAATCGAGCGGCACGATCTCGCGGATATCCTCAGACAGTGCGGTTCCTGCCCCGTCGATGGCCATCAAATTGACCATGAATTCGGGGCGCTCCTGGATCGAGGTCTTGATGTCGGCGATATAGGTACTGACCGCCTCACGACGTTCTTCGGCGGCAAAGAAGCCACCCACCAAACCAAAGACGGCCAGAACCGGCAGGCCAATTTTTAGCCCGCGCCGGATGCCGGGGGTGAGCATCCAGCGCTGAAAGCGGTAGCTGAGGCGCGAGGGCGCGGGGTCCGCGTTGCGCGCACGGCCAAAAAGACGCGCCCCGCGCAAATGCAGCTTAGGTTCGGTTTTGGGCTCGGGCCTTGGCGCGGCGGTGAAATCGGCATCCGGCCCCGCCAACGGTTTGGTCCGGTGGATCACCGGCGCGCGGGTGGCGGTCAGCGGTCGCATGAGGCATCCTCCACCATCCAGGCGCAGAGCTGGCCGAAACTGATGCCAAGATGCTCGGCCTGTTCGGGCACCAGCGAAGTCGGCGTCATGCCGGGCTGGGTGTTGGTTTCCAGCAGGAACAGCCCGTCGGCACCCTTGCTGTCATCCCAGCGGTAATCGGTGCGGGACACGCCGCGACACCCCAGCGCAATATGCGCCTTAACCGCATAGTCCATGCAGCGGTCAAAGATATCCTGCGGGATCTCGGCGGGCAGCACATGCCACGAGCCGCCGGGCTTGTACTTGGCATCATAATCGTACCAACCGCCATCGGTCATGATCTCGGTCACCGTCAGGGCGCGATCGCCCATCACGGTCACGGTCAGTTCCCGGCCCGCGACGTATTTCTCGACCATCACCTGATCAGGCATCGCCTCGTCCAGTTGCGGCGGGCCGTTGGCATTTTCATGCACGATATAGATGCCGACGCTGGAGCCTTCGTTGTTGGGCTTGGCAACATAGGGCGGCTCCATCACATGGACCTCGACCACCTCGACCTTGGGAACGATCAGGCTGGGTACGATGGGTAATCCTTCGGCGGCGTAGACCTCTTTGCTGCGTTGCTTGTCCATCGCAAGGGCCGAAGCCAGCACGCCGGAATGCGTGTAAGGAATGCGCATCCATTCCAGTAGCCCCTGCACACAGCCATCCTCGCCCCAGCGTCCATGCAGGGCGTTGAACACCACATCGGGTTGGATATCGGTAAGGCGAGCAGCAAGGTCCGGACCTGCGTCCAGTTCGACCACTTCAAAGCCTTCACCCACAAGAGCGGCTGCGCATTCGCGCCCAGAGCTGAGAGACACCTCGCGTTCCGCCGAGGGGCCACCCATCAATACCGCCACTTTGAGGTTTGTCCTGCTCGACATACCCAATGTGCGCCTCAATGTCCCCGGACCTTATGTGGTGGTCCGTACTGCGTTTATGCCTTTGATCCGTCGTCCTAATTTGCCTGTTATGGTCTGACGGTCGGGGCTTTATTCTTCCAGCGGATCACCGACCCGCATGATTTCCCACTCTAGCGTGATGCCGCTTGTTTCGTAAACCTTTTTTCGCACCTCTTCGCCCAGACCTTCGAGGTCTGCGGCGGTGGCGTCGCCTGTATTGATCATGAAATTCGAGTGTTTGGGACTCATCTGCGCGCCACCTTTTGTGGCCCCGCGCATACCCGCGTCATCGATCACTTTCCACGCCTTGAGGTCATGCACATCGTCCGCGCGCCCAGTCGACGAGAACCCGGCTGGATTACGGAAGGTCGACCCGGCGCTGCGGTCCTTGGTGGGTTGAGTTTCGTCGCGCTTTTTTAGCTGCGCCTCCATGCGAGCGTGCAGCTCAGCTGGATCGCCCGAGGGGCCTTGAAACGTCGCCGAGATCAGCACCGCGCCTTCGGGCAGGTCGGACTGGCGATAGCGGAAGCTGAGGTCTTGCGGGGTCAGGTCCACGATCTCTCCGGCGCGGGTGACCACGGTAGCCTTTTGCAGCACATCCGCCGTATAGCTGCCGTAGCAGCCCGCGTTCATGCGCACGGCCCCGCCGATCGAGCCTGGTATCGTGCGC
Source organism: Ruegeria sp. B11 (assembly GCF_056539785.1). NCBI lineage: Bacteria > Pseudomonadati > Pseudomonadota > Alphaproteobacteria > Rhodobacterales > Roseobacteraceae > Ruegeria > Ruegeria sp. B11. The sequence continues at coordinate 130,389 of NZ_JBQFVO010000003.1, forward strand.
AGGAAAGTCAGGTCCACACCTCCATCCGCTGCTTTACGCGCCACATGCGCATCCAGCGCGGCGGCACCCGCGCTGACGGTGTTGCCGTCGACCGAGATACCATTGAACCCGCGCCCCAATCGGATCACCACCGCCCGCAGACCACCATCACGTACGATCAGATTGGATCCGACACCCATAGGAAAGATGGGAACATCCGCAGGCAGATCACGCAGAAACGACTGAAGGTCTTCGGTATCGGCGGGTTGAAACAGATAATCCGCTGGTCCGCCGACGCGCAGCCAGGTGAGTTCGGAAAGAGAGCGCGCCGCGGACAAGCGGCCACGGACGTCGGGCAGTTCGCTCATGCGCCTTCCCGGGATGCAAGGCTGCGCCCGCCTACTCCACCCATGATCACCGCAAACAGGAAGGGCAGGACCGCACCGGTCAGCCAGACGAAGGGGCCGAACGCCTGTTCCTCTTCCCCGGTGCCGACACTGGCCAGCATTATGATCAGTACCAGACCAAGGGCCGAGGTCAGCCCGATCAGCCACAGCAGTGCCTTGAGGCCGATCCAGCGCGCGGCGACAAAACCCGCAAGCGTCCCGAGGATCAAGGTAATCAGCGGCAAATAGGCGAAAGTGGCGATGTCGACCATAGGGGCCTCCTGAAAATGGCCAGTTACTTGTTCGCCGCCTTCATGCCCTGCATTTTCGCCTTTGTCCAACGGGTGAGGTAAATCACCGGCCAGCGCAGTACTGACATACCTGCCGCCAGAACCAGCAGCCCAATCCATGGACCATTTTCATAGGTGACATAGCCTAGGATGGGGACGCCAACGGCGATCAGGAAATAGGCGCGCCGCCAATGGTTGTCCTTGCTGGGCAACATCGCCAACACGTTGGCGACAACACCCCACAGACCGGCAAGCGCAATCGACCAGTTCATTCCGACACCTCTTTACCCGTCCACTTGCGCCAGTAGTAGCGGATCGGGTTGCGGTACATCGAAACAAAACCGCCAGCAGCCAGGACTCCGACGAACCAGCCATAGTCTAAACTCAGCCAAAGAATCAGAGCAGGCGCGCTGGCAAACAGTACAACACCCGGTGGGAATTGCAGGTGCATCGGCAGCATCGCCACAATGGTGGAAGCGAAGACCCAGACGCAGGCGAGTATGAGCGACAACGCCACGAGGTTAGCTCGCTTTGGCGATTAACCGGTCAGGCAAACCGTTGGCCCAGGTACTGATCGTACCTGCGCCGAGGCAGACAACCATATCTCCCGGGCGGGCCTGTTCACGGACAAGGCGGGCGAGGTCTTCTTCGTTCAAGATCGCGCGCGCGTGGCGGTGGCCGTGGCGGATCAGGCCCTGCACAAGATCGTCACGGCTGGCACCTTCGATCGGATCTTCGCCTGCAGCAAAGACCTCCGCAATAGCGACCACGTCGGCGTCGTTGAAGCAGGTGCAGAAATCGTCGAACAGGTCGGACAGGCGGGAGTAGCGGTGCGGCTGGTGGACTGCGATGACGCGGCCCTCGGTGGCCTGACGTGCGGCCTTGAGAACGGCGGCGATTTCGACCGGATGGTGGCCGTAATCGTCGATGATGGTGACGCCGTCAATTTCTCCAACCTTCGTGAAACGGCGGTTGACGCCGCCGAAATTGGCCAGCGCGTCGCGGATTTCACTGGCCTTCATGCCCAGATGACGGGCCACGGCCACGGCGCTCAGCGCGTTAGAGACATTGTGGTCGCCGGGCATTGGCAAGGTGCAACCTTCGATCACCTTGTCTTCATGGCGTAGGTGGATGTCGAAATGGGCGACGCCACCCTTATAGGTCAGGTTTTCGGCCCGCACATCGGCCTGTGCGTTGAATCCATAGGTGCGCACACGACGGTCCGAGATGCGGCCGACCAGAGCCTGCACCTCGGCATGATCGGTGCAGCAGACCGCCAGACCGTAGAAAGGCAGGTTCGAGACGAACTCGTAAAACCCGTCCCGCAGCTTATCGAAATCGCCCCAATGCTCCATGTGTTCAGGGTCGATATTGGTGACGATGGCTATGGTTGCAGGTAGGCGATTGAATGAGCCGTCGCTCTCATCCGCTTCAACCACCATCCATTCACCCTGCCCCATGCGCGCGTTGCTGCCATAGGCGTGGATGATGCCGCCATTGATGACGGTGGGATCGAAATCGCCGGCGACCATCAGTTCCGCCATCATAGTGGTTGTTGTGGTCTTACCGTGAGTTCCGGCGATGGCAATGTTCGAGCGCAGGCGCATGAGTTCCGCCAGCATGTCGGCGCGACGGACGACGGGCAGGCCCTGCGCGCGTGCCTCGTCCAGTTCCGGGTTCCCCGGTTTGATCGCAGTTGAGACCACGACCACGGCGGCGTTCTGCAAGTTCTCGGCACGCTGGCCTTCGAAAATCTCAGCACCCAGCCCAGCCAGCCGGTCAGTAATCTTCGAGGTTTTCAAGTCCGAACCTTGTACACGGTAGCCAAGGTTCAAAAGCACCTCTGCGATACCCGACATCCCGATCCCACCGATGCCCACGAAGTGGATCGGTCCAACGTCCTGCGGCAGTTTGGTTGCTGGATTCATGAGGTCTCCTTCTGCGCCAGTTGCTCGACAAGGGCGACCAGACGCTCGGTGGCGTCCGGTGCCCCGACCGATAGCGCGGCATGGGCCATTTGCTGTGCGGCTTCGGGGTTGGTGAGAACCGTGGTCATTTGCTGTGTCAGCGCGGGAACGTCAAGGGCGTTTTCGGGGATCATGATCGCCCCACCTGCCTGAACCAACCCACGCGCGTTGGCTGTTTGATGATCTCCGGCAGCCGTGGCAAGCGGGATCAAAATCGACGGGCGGCCAATCACGGAAATGTCGGCGATACTGGAGGCACCTGACCGGCTGACAACCAGCTGCGCGTCGGACATACGGCGAGGTACGTCGTCAAAGAAAGGCTGTACATCGGCGCGTATGCCGTGATCGGCGTAAAAGGCCTTGACCCGTTCACCATCCTCATCGCGGGCCTGATGCGAGACGCGGATGTACCCGCGCAGATATTCAGGCAGCGCAGCGATGGCCCCCGGCACCACGTCACTGAGGATACGTGCGCCCTGTGAGCCGCCCATCACCAGGACGGACATCGGGTACTCCCCAGGCGGGATATAGGGGGCAGCAGCGCGTTCAAGAACGGAGGCGCGAACCGGGTTACCAGTGTGTATGCCCTTGGACCCTTCAGGCAGATCGGTGGGCCAGACACCACAGGCCACTTGAGCCACACGCGTGGCAAACAGTTGGTTTACCCGGCCCAGAACGCCATTTTGTTCATGGATCATACGCGGCAGCTTCAGCAGGATGGCCGCGCCCAGCGCCGGTATCGACGGATAGCCGCCAAAGCCCACCAACACATCCGGCTTGTCACGCATCATCTGCGCAGCCATGCTAGTGACTCCAGCAGCAATCTTGGGTCCAACCAACATCTTGGCCGCTAATCCGCCTCGGGCGAAGGTGGCTGAGGATGCCTCGACAATCTCGACGTCTGCGGGGAACGCGCCGGTATAGCGCGCTCCGCGCGGGTCGGTGGACAGGCGCACACGCCAGCCTTTCTGTAGCATCGCCTCGGCCAACGCCTGCGCGGGGAACATGTGGCCGCCGGTGCCACCTGCTGCGATTAGTAGATAAGGTTTGCCCATCAGCCTCGTCCGCGCAGAATGTCGCCCAGCTCGCCCTGCGGGCGGGTTCGGGTGAAGGCCAGCAACATGCCAACCGCGATGCCGCCAGCAATCAGGGACGATCCGCCATAACTGACAAACGGCAGCGTCATGCCCTTGGCGGGCAGAAGACGCACGGCGACGCCCATGTTGATCATAGCCTGCACGCCGAACATGCAGGCCAGACCAGTGCCAGCCAGACGGACGAACATGTCGCGTTCGCGCATCAGCCGCAGCAGCGAACGCACAACGATCAGCGAGTACAGCGCGATGATAATCAGCACCAGAATCAGCCCGTATTCTTCGGCCGCGACCGCGATGATGAAATCCGTATGCGCATCAGGCAGAGACCACTTGACCTGCCCCTCACCCACGCCGACGCCGAACAGGCCGCCTTCGCGGATAGCATTGGTGGCATACCCAAGCTGGGTGGTCGGATCGAGTTCCTGATTAAGGAAACCATCGATACGACGGGCAAAGTGCTCGGAATTGGAATAGGCAAACATGCCGCCCAGAACGACCGCCCCGGCCATGCCGACCAGCAATAGCATCGGGGCTCCGGCGACAAAATACATCACACCCCAACCAAAAAGGATCAGGCAGGCCTGCCCGAAATCGGGCTGCATCACCAGCATTGCCACGATGGACATACACAGTGCAAAGGACCACAACCGCCCCGGCGGGCCGTTGATTTCCTGTGATGCGGCCAGCAGCCATGCGGCCACCACGACAAAACCGGGCTTGAGGAACTCGGATGGCTGCAACGAGGCAAAACCCAGCGAATACCAGCGCACCGCGCCTTTGCCAAAGTCTGTACCGAAGACCGGCAAGAAGGCCAGCGCCACGAACGAGGCCAGAAAGCCCAGAATCGCCAGCCGCCGCACCAGTGTCGGCGACATCATTGAGGTCAGCAGCATCGCGACCAGCGCCAGCCCGCCAAAGATCGCCTGACGTTCTACATAGTGGAAAGGATCGAACCCGTTACGCCCCGCTAGTGGCGGCGACGAGGCTAGCCCCAGCAAAAGCCCGATGACAAACAGGATCAGGACGCAGGACATCGTCCAGCGATCAATCGTTCGCCACCACTTCGGAAGAATCGGTTCTCCGCGCTGGTCCTGGACCGCGCCATACACCATCTCAGTCATGAGATACCGCCACTATCTGCCTCGTTAACGTCCCGTTTTCGGGATCTGATTGAGAGTCTACAGGGATTTTTACATTTGGGCTAGCAGAATGACAGGCAGAACTGGAATTCCGGAACAATGAGCCGACGTCGACAAACGCGCATGCATTCAAGCAGCGCAAGTTGCCTGTTCTGATCGAAGGCCAGTTGAGACACGGCTTAAGTTCATCGGAATATCAACCGCGCCCAACGTCATTGTTTAAAAAGTAAATCGTCAGTCTTTGATGGGGTATCTGTCAGGCTCTTCAAACACATCGATCACTCGGGAACCCGCCTTGATGCGCCCGCCATGCTCCACTCCGGCTGGTATCGAATAACTGTCGCCGGGTAGATAAACTTTCGTCTCTCCGCCAATGGTGAGTTCAATTTCTCCTTCCACCACCGTACCCCATTGGGCACCATGTGAATGTAGTGGGAGTTCCATTTCTTTAAGAAAAGTAAAAAAGGCGACCAAACCAGCATCAGATCGAATGACTGCCGTCTGCACGACGTCTTCGGGAAATGGCACGTCTAGTCTTGGAAAGTCTGTAATGAAGTTTGGAAAGCGCATATTTCTATCCCTTTAAATAGATCTAACCGGCAAGCATTAGCACAGAGCCTAGCATGTCAGAATGCACTACGAGTAAAAATCCACATACCATATGGCACAAACCCAAGTGCTGCTGAGAAATTCCGTGGCCAAACCCACACCGTTTTTGGTCTGCGCTCTTGCCATCGCTCACAATCCACGCCATGCGCAGCATATGGATTTCGAGACGATCATCCTCGGTGCTGGCGCGGCCGGCATGATGTGCGCAGCCCATTGCGGTGGCCAGGCGCTGGTGATCGACCATGCAAAAGCTCCCGGAGAAAAGATCCGCATCTCGGGTGGTGGACGATGCAATTTCACCAATATGTATGCGGGACCGGGCAATTTCCTGTCTCAGAATCCGCATTTCAGCAAATCAGCGCTGGCGCGATATACACAGTGGGACTTCATCGAACTGGTCGATCGCCATGGCATTGCATGGCATGAAAAAACGCTTGGGCAATTATTCTGCGACGGGTCTTCGAAACAGATCGTCCAGATGCTGCTGAATGAAATGGTCAAGGCCGAGGCCGAGCTCTGGGTGCAGACGTCGCTGCGCAACTTGCGCAAAACCGAAAGCGGTTTCGCTTTGGATGTCGAACGCGATGGCAAGCACATCCCTCTGACCTGTCGTAATCTGGTTCTGGCCACGGGTGGCAAATCGATCCCCAAAATGGGCGCGACGGGGTTGGCCTATGACATCGCGCAGCAATTCGGGCTGCAGATAACCGAGACACGAGCGGCGCTGGTGCCGTTCACCTTCTCGGACGGTCGGTTCAAGGATTTGTCCGGCGTCTCCCTGCCCGCTCGACTATCAAACGAGCGCACCAGTTTCGACGAGGCTTTGTTGTTCACCCATCGCGGGTTGAGCGGTCCTTCGGTGCTGCAATTGTCTTCGTACTGGCGCGAGGGTGAGGCAATATGGGTCAACCTGATCCCCGATTTGCCTTTATACGATCTGCTTCGCGATCAGCGGCAGGCTGTTGGGCGCAAGGCGCTGACCACCGAATTGGCACGCCACCTGCCCACGCGTCTGGTGGAATACCTCGCACACCATATCCCGATGAAGGGCAATCTTGCGGATCAGTCCGACACGGCGCTGTCGGAACTGATCGCCGCATTGTCCAACTGGCGGCTTACGCCGTCGGGCACCGAGGGCTATCGCACCGCCGAGGTCACTCTGGGCGGGATCGACACTGACGGGCTGTCGTCTAAAACGATGGAGGCCAGGGATGTCCCCGGCCTCTATGTCATTGGTGAAGCGGTGGATGTCACCGGCTGGCTTGGCGGTTACAACTTCCAATGGGCGTGGTCCTCGGGCCACGCCGCCGGAAGTGCCATCGCAAGCCGTTAGCCTACGACGTTGTAACCCCGTCCGCGCATACAGTTGCGCACAATGACTTCCTTGTTCTGGTTCTTGTTGATCACGTCAGCACCTGCACCAACCAACGCACCGGCAACGGCGGCGCGACCCAGGTTGTCGCTGCTGTCCTGAACGATGCCGGTGACGGCTGCAGCACCTGCAGCGCCGATTGCGGCATTACCTGCGGTCGATCCGTCAACGCTGGCCTGCGAGGCTGCAAGTTGCTGGCACTGATACAGGTCCGAATTGTAGTTCGGGCCTACAGGGCCATCGATCACGGGCTGATAGTTGGCCCCGGTATTGGTGCAAGCCGCAGCAGCCAGCAGCGCTGGAACGACCAGAAGAAGTTTACGGTTTGGCATATTCATGACCTCGTGTTGAATTTCCTGAAGGCAAAAACCAATGCAGGCAGTGCGTCAAGCAGATAGGCCCACAGCTTCGCCGAACCGGCGATCTATTGCAAACGCATTGCTTTCAGAGGCGTTTTTTAACCTGATCCACGAAGTCATCGCCACGTTGTTCGAAGTTGTCATACTGGTCGAAACTGGCCGCAGCAGGTGCCAATAGAACGGTTTCACCGGGCTGCGCATCGGCCATGGCCTGCATAACCGCCGCTTCCATAGTGGTGCAGACTTGCGCATCGGCCTGCAACTGCATTGCAAAGCTCGCCGCCTCACGCCCGATGACGTAGGCCTTGATTACGTGGTCCCCTGCCCCGTTCAGCGCCTCAAGCCCGCCTTCTTTCTCAAGCCCGCCACAGATCCAACGTATCTTCTTGAACGCGCTCAAGGCTTTGAGGGCGCTATCTACGTTGGTGGCTTTCGAGTCATTCACATAGGTCACGCCGTCCGCCTCGGCGATGATCTGACTGCGGTGCGGCAGACCCGGGAAGCTGTGCAGCGCGTCTTCGATCACGCGCGGAGCAAGGCCCAGCGAACGGCAGGCGGCATAGGCGGCGCAGGCGTTCTGGTGATTATGCGCACCGGGCAGGCCCTTGATCTCACGCAGGTCGATCGATCCGGCCTGACGGCCCTTGCGGTATTCCGACAGGAAACCCTTGCGGGCAAAGACCTGCCAACCCGACCCGGTCAGCTTGCGCGCCACCGAGACGCGGATCACCCGGTCATCCGACGGCCCCTCGGCCAGTTGCCCGGCTAGAAACGCGCCCTCGGCCTCATCTATCCCGATCACGGCGCGGTCTGGACCTCCTTCGGCGAACAGGCGACGTTTGGCGGCAAAGTAACCACCCATTCCACCATGTCGATCCAAGTGATCAGGTGAAAGATTGGTGAAAACCGCCACATCCGGCGTCAGTGCGCGGGCCAGTTCGGTCTGGTAGCTCGATAGCTCCAGTACCACGACCGATCCATCGCCACCTGGGTCGATGTCCAGCACGCCGCGCCCAATGTTACCCGCCAGTTGCGAGTCGCGCCCGGCCTCGGTCAGGATATGTTGGATCAACGCAGCGGTGGTTGATTTGCCATTCGATCCCGTCACCGCGATGACGCGCGGTGGGATGTCGTAGTTGTTCCATTCAGGGCCTGCGAAAGAGCGAAAGAACAGACCTATATCATTGTCGACCGGAACTCCGGCTTCCAACGCAGCGGCCACAACCGGGTTCGGCGCGGGGTAGAGATGAGGGATGCCGGGCGAGACAATTAGTGCGGCAATATCGTCAAACGCCCCGTGGCGGCGCAGATCGACACACGAGAATCCCTCGACCTCTGCCGCTTCACGCGCGGCGGGGTTGTCATCCCAGCAGATCGGCTCAGCCCTGCCAGCGCGCAGCGCTCGTGCGGTGGTCAGACCCGACCGACCTAGCCCCAGAACCGCTACTTTCTGCCCTGAAAACCCTTTGACCGGGATCATTGCCATACACCTTCTATCCGAGCCGCTCTTCCAGCCAGTCCGACCGCCAAGAGACCGGCCCTTTTGGAACGTTTTCTATTACGAACCCATAGTCTGGTAACCGGTCGCACAAAGCATCGTATTCCGCAATAGCTGCGGCCAAGTTGTGCCGCCGGTCATCATCCTGTTCGAATATCTCAGGCCAAGGAGGAAAGAGAAACACGCATGGGTCGTAGCCCAAGTGCAGTATCTGTTCACGCACTTTGGTCTCCAACGGTGTAACGGTTCGATCAAACCAAATCAGCGCGTCCAATGCCGAACGATCAAATAGCACAAGATCATCTTTGGCATTGTTGAAGTCTGATATCGCAAGTTCAATGATCCGGCGGCAGAATACCTCGGAGTTGACCCAAGGCAGAGCGCGACCACCACCTTGTCTTTCCTCGGCAATGACACGACGACCCGGCTCGGAAACTGTTGAATATCCGCGTCGGGCCATCTCCTCCAGCAGTGTTGATTTGCCACCACCGGAGCATCCAGAAAGCACGACGCAACGCGGGCTCATCTGACTTTCAGCGTCGCCAGCCCGATCATCGCTAAGATCAGTGAAATGATCCAGAACCGGATCACGATGGTGGGTTCAGCCCAGCCCTTTTTCTCATAATGGTGATGGATCGGCGCCATCAGGAACACCCGCTTTCCGGTCCGTTTGAAATAAAGGACCTGGATGATCACACTTAAAGCTTCAACCACGAACAGCCCGCCCACGACTGCCAATACCAACTCGTGTTTGGTAGCCACGGCGATCGCGCCCAGCGCACCGCCCAGAGCCAGTGATCCGGTATCACCCATGAAAACCGCCGCTGGAGGGGCGTTGTACCACAGGAATCCCAGCCCCGCACCAAACAGCGCTGAAGTGAAGATGAAGATTTCACCGGTGCCAGGCACATAGTGAACATCAAGATACTCGGTGAAGTCGACCCGCCCAACCGCATAGGCAATCACACCAAGGGTCGAGGCCGCGATCATCGCGGGCATGATCGCCAGCCCGTCCAGACCATCTGTCAGGTTCACCGCGTTGGCCGCACCCACAATGACGATCACCGCAAAGGGGATATAGAAAAGGCCAAGATTGATCAGCGTATCCTTGAACACCGGCAGAGCCAGCTGGTTCTGCAAATCGCTGGGATGGTGCAGCGTCGCCCAGAGTGACGCCAGCACGGCAATGATGATTCCCAGCGCCAACCGCATCTTACTGGAAACGCCCTTAGTGTTCTGCTTTGAGACCTTGGCATAATCGTCCGCAAAGCCGATGGCCGCATAGGCCAGCGTCACGAACAGTACCATCCAGACATATGGATTGTCCCAGCGCGCCCAGATCAGGGTCGACGTGACCAGAGCGCCCACGATCAGCAGACCGCCCATGGTAGGGGTTCCAGCCTTGGACAGATGCGCCTCGGGGCCGTCATCGCGGATTGGTTGACCTTTGCCTTGCCGTTTGCGCAATACGTTGATCAAGGGTTTTCCGAACAAAAACCCAAAGATCAGCGCAGACAGAAAGGCGCCCCCTGCCCGGAAGGTGATATAGCGGAAGAGGTTCCAGAAATCCCCTCCGTCCGACAGGGCGGTTAACCAATAGAGCATTACAAAACCTTTCTCACAATACGGCGGCTCTCTGGCGCGCTGCCATGCCCCATTTGCCGCAGACCGTCAACGATCTGTGCCAGAGCCATGCTGAGAGAGCCCTTGGCCATCACTACGTCGCCGCTGCGGATCAGTTCCGGCAGATGGGCGGCCATCTCATCGCTGGTTTCCGTCCACAGCCCGCGCTTGCCTTCGGGCAGAGCCTGATGCAGCGCTTGCATCAACGGACCGATGCAATGAACCTGATCAACATGCGCCATCGCAGGCACCTCGGCCATGGCGGCGTGCATCGCCTGCTCTTGCGCACCAAGCTCTTTCATGTCGCCCAGAAACGCGATCTTGCGTTTGCCCTCCGACGCAAACAGCACGTCGAGAGCGGCCTCCATCGAGGTTGGATTGGCGTTGTAGCTGTCATCGAGCAGTTCAATCTGCCCGCCATCTGGCAGCGCGATCACTTCGCGCACACCGCGCCCTTTGACCGGAGACCAGCCGCGCAGACCGGCAATCGCCTGATCCAGATCGACCCCCAGCGCGACACAGGCCGCCAGAGCGCCCAGCGCATTCATAGCAAAGTGAGTTCCCGCGGATTGGACATCGAATGTGATGTCTGCTCCGCCGACAATACCGTGTCCCCGCACCGAGTCAGGGCCTTGGAGCACGTTGGTCAGGGCATAGTCCCGCGCCTTGTGGCCAAATTCGACGATCCTTGCACCATGCGCAGCGGCGCAGTCGCGCAAGATGCCCGCGTGTTCGATATCGGCGTTGACGATAGCGGTGCCGCCCTCGGCCAGCCCGTCGAAGATCGCAGCCTTTTCAAAAGCAATACCCGCAACCGAGTCGAAGGCTTCGAGGTGGACGGCGGCTACTGTGGTCACCAGCCCCACATGCGGTTGCGCCTGACGCGCCAGCGGAGCGATTTCGCCCGGATGATTCATGCCGATCTCGATCACCGCGAACTCGGTGTCGCGCGGCATTCGCGCCAGCGTCAAAGGCACGCCCCAATGGTTATTGTAGCTGGCGACACTGGCATGAGTTTTGCCTTGCGTCTCCAGAATGCTGGCCAGCATTTCCTTAGTCGAGGTTTTACCCACGCTGCCAGTCACCCCCACCACGCGCGCACCTGTCCGGGCGCGAGCCGCCTGCCCCAACGCCTCTAGACCCGTCTGCACATCGTCGACGATCAACAGCGGTGCATCTTCGGGCACGCCTTCGGGAATATGCGACACAAGCGCTGCGCCTGCGCCTTTTTCAAGCGCTTGGGCGACGAAATCATGGCCGTCGCGGGCAGCCTTCAACGCAACGAACAGGTCACCCGGCTGCAGGGTGCGCGTGTCGATGGAGACGCCGTTCACCTGCCAATCGGTGGGGGCGCGCCCGTTGGTGGCCTCTGCGGCCTCGGCTGCAGTCCAGAGCGTCATGCGACCCTCCCGTCCAGCGCGGCAACGCTGATACTGGCCTGTTCCACATCGTCAAAGGGCAGGACCTGATCTCCGACGATCTGGCCGGTTTCGTGTCCCTTGCCCGCAATCAGCAGAGCGTCGCCCGGTTGCAGCGCGTCGATGCCGCGCAGGATGGCCTCGGCCCGGTCGCCGACTTCCGTGGCTTCGGGTGCGCCCAACATGACAGCACCGCGGATGGTGGCCGGGTCTTCGCTGCGTGGGTTGTCATCGGTAACAAAGACCAGATCGGCGTTTTCAGCAGCGGCCCGCCCCATCAATGGGCGTTTAGTGGCGTCTCGGTCACCGCCTGCACCAACAATGGCGATCAGACGTCCCATGACATGCGGGCGCATCGCCTTCAGTGCAGTGGCCACGGCATCCGGCGTATGCGCGTAATCGACAAACACCGCCGCGCCGTTGTCGCGGGTGGCAGCCAGCTGCATCCGTCCGCGCACGGTGATCAGGTGCGGCAAGGTTTCGAACACGCGGTCGGGGTCCTCGCCCGCCGCGATGACCAATCCGCAAGCCAGCAAAACGTTCTCGGCCTGAAAGCCGCCGATCAGATTCAGGCGGGTTTGATAGGCCTTGCCTTTCCATGAAAAGCGCAAATCCTGCCCGGTCGCGTCAAAGCGTTGATTCAGAAGACAAAGATCAGAACCCTCAGGGCCCACGGTGATGATATTCTGGCCGCGTGCCTCGGCGATCTTGCGCATCTCAGCACCCTTGGGATCACCAAGGTTGACCACAGCGACCCCGTCTTCGGGCAGCACACGATCAAACAGACCCGCCTTGGCTGCGAAATAGGCCTCGAACGTGTCGTGATAGTCCAGATGATCCTGCGTGAAATTCGAGAAACCGGCAGCGGTCAGATGCACCCCGTCCAAGCGACGCTGTTCAAGCCCGTGCGAGGAGGCCTCCATCGCCGCATGGGTCACGCCATTTTCGGCAGCTTCGGCGAGACAGCGGTGCAGAGTGACCGGCTCGGGTGTTGTATGGGCCAGCGGCGCAGTCCATGCGCCCTCGACCCCGGTGGTGCCTAGGTTGACGGCGGCAAGTCCAAGCTCGGTCCAGATCTGGCGGACGAAACTGGCGACCGAGGTTTTTCCATTGGTGCCGGTGACCGCCACGATAGTCTGCGGTTGCGCGCCAAACCATAGGGCGGCGGCCCCTGCCAGTGCCTGACGGGGGTCTTCCGTGACGATCAGCGCAGCATCGGATGCGGCCAGTTCGTCGGTGGCGATCTCGGCCCCTTTCGCGTCCGTCAGGATCGCGGCGGCCCCCATGCGCAAGGCGTATTGGATGAAGTCTCCACCATGGACTCGGGTGCCGGGAAGGGCTGCAAAGAGGAAACCGTCTTTGACCTCGCGGCTGTCAACAGCCAGACCGGTGATTTCGGGATTGGCCCCTCCCCGTGCGGTCAGGGCCAGTTCGCTGAGTTTCTTTGACCGATTGCCCATGACCCACCTTTCGCTGGACGCCTAATTTGAGGTCAGCGTTATAGCAGCGCGCGCCTCAGGCTCAAGCCGGGGTCTGAGACCCAATAGCGGCGCCACCCGTCCAATCAGTTCGGCAGCAACGGGAACGGCAGTCCAACCCGCCGTGCGGCGCTTTTCGCCATAGGCCACGATGGACGGTTCATCCAGCGTGACGATTAGCACATATTTCGGATCATAAGCGGGGAAGATGGTGGCGAAGGTGGCAATCACCTTGTCCTCATAGTACCCGCCACGCGGCTTGGGTTTATCGGCAGTACCGGTTTTTCCCGCCACGTCGTACCCTTTGACATCACCAAAGCTGGCGGTGCCATCCGTGACCACTTTGCGTAGCATATTTTGCGCCTGCTTGGCGGTGTTTTCGGACATCACGCGAGGGCCGTATTGCGGGCCATTGCGGCGCAGGATCGTGGGGCTGACATAGTACCCGCCATTGGCAATCGCTGCGTAACCAGCGGCTAGATGCATGGGGCTGGTCGAAAGGCCGTGGCCATAAGAAATCGTCACGGTGCTCAACTCACCCCATTTCTTGGGCTTGAGCGGTTGCCCGCCCTTGGCCTCGACAATCTCGAATGGCGTTGGGTCGAACATGCCTAGCGCGTTCAGAAAATCCTGTTGCCGGTCGGCCCCGATTTGCAAGGCCAGCCGCCCGGTGCCTCGGTTCGAGCTGTACTTGATTACATCCGAGACACTGATCTCACCATAATTCTTGCCGTTAAACTCGCCAATCGGGAAGCGCCCGATTTTCATCGGGCCGGAAGTGTCAATGATGGTGTTGGAGTTCACCAGACCTAGCTGCACCGCCTGTGCGGCGGTGAAGATTTTGAACACCGAACCCAGCTCATAGACACCCTGTACGTAGCGATTGAACAGCGGGCTGTCCGAGGGATCGAAGCCCGAGGTCGGCGGGCGCGGACGGTCATTGGGGTCAAAAGACGGCAACGACGCGGCCGAGACGACCTCGCCCGTATGGGCGTTCATCAGAACCGCCGAGGCTCCTTTGGCGTTCATGATCTTCATGCCGCCATATAGCACCTGTTCTACCGCCGCTTGAACGGTCAGATCCAGCGACAGTTGCAGCGGCTTGTTGCCGTTGGCCGGGTCGCGCAGATAGCCGTCGAACTGTTTTTCGACGCCAGCTACGCCGATCACCTCAGCTGCGCTGACACCTTCGCGGCCAAAGCCCGAGCCGCCCAGAATATGCGCCGCGAGTCTGCCATTGGGATATAGCCGCATTTCGCGCGGGCCGAACAGGATGCCGGGATCTCCGATGTCATGCACCGCCTGCTTCTGCTCGGGCGAGATGCGCTTCTTGATCCACAGGAATTTTCGCTTACCGGTGAAGTCTTTGACCAAACGCTCTTTTTCCAGATCAGGGAAAATAGCGACCAGTTGCTCGGCTGCGGCGATCGGGTCAATCATCAGCGGTGGCTGCGCATAGACAGAATAGGTGTCCAGATTGGTCGCCAGAATACGGCCTTCGCGATCCACGATATTGGCGCGTTGCATGGCGATGGAGGCCCCCGGCGCACTTGCCAATGGTTCTTGCGCCTCGGATGTCGCCAGAACGCCCATACGAAAGCCTACGACCGAAAAGGCGCAAAAGAAGAAAAGACCCAACACCAACAGGCGGCCCTCGGCGCGTGCGCGGGCGCGGTCTTTCATGTCTTCGTGGCGTTTGCGGATGTTCTCTCGTTCAATCGCCTTGGGGTTTTCACCCTTTGCACGGGCGTCGAGGATACGGGCCAGAGGGCGAAGTGGTGTACGGGTCATGGAACCTGCACCTCGATCAGTGCCTGAATGTCAGTGACGTCCTGTATTTCAAGCGGGTCGACGATGGGCAGATCCGGGTCCTCGCCATAGGAAATCTGATCGGCGCGACCAAACTGCTCAGCCCGCAGAGGCAGCAAGCTGAGACGTTCGAAATTCAAGTCCGCCAGCTCACGCAAACGATCAGGCCGGTTTAGATAGGCCCATTCGGCATTCAGCACGGCGAGTCGCGCCTGCGCCATACCGATCTGGCCTTGCAGCGACTGCGTTTCCTTCAGCACCTGCTGCGTGCGGTAGTTCTCTTGATAAGCCCAAAGCGCCAACCCGAACACGGACAGTGCAGTCAACACATACAGAATACTCTTCATCTTGCCCTTCCCCCCAATTGCGGCATGCCGATGGCCCGGGCCTCAATTTTCCCTGCCGGGGCATCCGTTCTTATCGCGACACGCAATTTTGCAGAGCGTGCACGTGGGTTTTCTTCAAGTTCCCGCTCATCCGGCCCAACGGCCTTGCGGGTCTTGAGTGTGAATTGCGGCTTCTCCTGCTCCATCTCAGGCGCATAACGGTTGGCGCGTCCGGTTTTGCCCGCGCGCGATTGGAAGAACCGCTTCACCATCCGGTCTTCTATGGAATGGAAAGTCACAACGGCCAGTTGCCCCCCCGGCTTCAAAGCGCGCTCGGCGGCCATAAGCCCCTGAAACAGTTCTTGGTATTCTGCGTTCACCGCGATCCGTAGCCCCTGAAAGCTGCGCGTCGCCGGGTGCGATTGGCCCGGTTTAGGGCGCGGCAGGCAGGATTCGATAATCTCGACCAGCCGCAGAGTTGTTGTGATCGGTTCTTCGGCCCGCGCCTTGACGATGGCCTTTGCTATACGACGACTGGCGCGTTCCTCACCGAAATGGAACAGGATGTCGGCCAATTGCGTCTCGGTTGCCGTATTCACCAGATCAGCTGCGCTTTCACCGTCCTGGCTCATCCGCATGTCGAGCGGGCCATCTTTCATGAAGGAAAAACCGCGTTCAGCCCGATCCAACTGCATGGATGAGACACCAAGATCCAGCACCACGCCGTCCAAATCCTGTGCATATTCATCCATGCGAGAGAACACGCCCTGCTGCATCACCAACCGATCACCGTATTCCCCAGCCCAGTTAGCGGCCATTTCAAATGCCAGCGGGTCGCGATCGACGCCAATGACTTTCTCGGCCCCGGCCTCCAGCAACGCACGAGTATAGCCGCCTGCGCCGAATGTGCCGTCCAGCCAGGCACCGGACACCGGCGCCACGGCGGCCAACAACGGGCGCAGAAGAACGGGGATATGAGGTTTGTCCGATGAGGTCTGAGCGCCGGCCATGCCGTCACCCATCCCCGATGCCATCGAGATACTGCATCGGATCGAAATCATCCGGCAGATCGTCAAGCCATTCCTCGGTCGTGGCCAGTTCCTCGGCCTCGTATGTCTCGGGCTTCCAGATCTGGAATGTATCACCGGCAGCGATAAAGAACGCCTCGTTCTCAAGGTCGATCTTGTTGCGCAGCTTTGCGGGCAGCACCAAACGACCCGTTTCGTCCACATTGGTCGGGAAGGACTGACCGTGGAACATCCGCTGAAGCATCCGACGCTGCATCGAGCCACGTGGCAGCGCATCGATCTTGGCATCCACCTCGTCGATCGCTTCCATGGTGTAACATTCAAGGTATTTGCGGCGGTGGTCGCCATAGACAATCACGAGTTCAGGATTGTCGCCAGGCTGCCAGTTGGGATCCGAGGCTTCAAGCACGCGACGAAACGAGGCCGGGATCGAAACCCTGCCCTTCGTGTCCACCTTATGCTGGCTTTCGCCTCTAAACCTGCGCGCCAAGACGACTGTCCCTTTCGCTTGCGCCCCACCTCAAAATTCACGTTCCCCCCGGAAGTAAAACGGCGGGTTGATCTGCTGCCACTGATCAACCCGCCGCATTGACCCGCTTTGCGGGATGTCCAGCTGCGCGCGCCACCTGGGGGGATGTCTGCTCGCCCGCGCGCCGGATCTGTTAAGTGATGAAAGCGAGATGCCTGTATGAAACCTGTTTTTGTATTTTTGGTTCGGGGTCGTTTGGTGCCCCTCAACTGTCCTCGCCCTCATCGGGTACACAAGGGATGCCATGGGAATTCATGGAAATCAATAGGAAATTTGCGTGGAGAGGCCTGGTGCAGGCTTCAGATCAAGACTAATACAATCGAAACTCGGATCAGATATGCCACAAATTGTGCCCCTGGTGCCTACTAACACTAAATATGTAAGAATTGACGCCTAAATTATTTCTCCCATGAATTCCCAATAATTTTCAGAATTATGGATTATTTGGCGCAGACACCCATTCATGGCAGCCGAAGAGGACGAATCACGGTCCCTTTACAGGCCATTCCCATAGTCGACCCATGCTTTCCCATAGCACCACCACCCCAGGCGTCGGACCTGCGGTGAGAAGATTTGCCCCCTCTTGAGTTGACACAACATGCCCAAACAAACACCAATTCCGCTCAATAGATAAGCGGTCACCATCACAGGGTCTGGACACACGAAACGTCAACCACACGTGAAAACCAGTATTTTAAAGGCAATTATTGGGGCGTACCGGATTATCCTGCCAATCCATGCATTTGCTGCATAGCAGCATTGACGACGCGAACTATTGTGCAATCGCAGCATTTGCCTATCTTCAGTCTCAAGCAAACGCCGGACGATACCGGCAACAGTAAGAATGAACGGATCATGAAGATGGCAGTCGCAAGCACACAAACAGCCCTGAAAGGCACACCGGCATATGGAATCTCAACGCTGGTTGAGACCCTAAAAACCCGGGTTGCTCGTTATCGCCTGTACCGTCAGACAGTCAACGAATTGTCGGGACTGTCAGATCGGGAATTGGCTGATCTGGGCTTGCACCGCTCGATGATCCGCCGGCTGGCCCAACAGGCCACCGAAGAGCAGATCGCGCGGTAAGCGCAACAAGAACACCGAGATCAGGTCCGTCCTCCTCCCTTTCGGACCTGTATTTCAGCGGCAGCGTCTCTCCTCCTCCCTGACGTTGCCGCACCTAATACCGGCCCTGACCGCCGGAACCTGATACATCGGGGCTCTCCTCCTCCCTGCCTCGATGTTGAAAGCGCGCGGCGACGTCTTCCTCCTCCCTGACGTCGCCGCGTCTTCCTCATACCGGGATCAAACCCGGGTACGGATACATCGGGGCTTCCTCCTCCCTGCCCTGATGTAGAAAAGAACGGCGGTTCCCCTCCTCCTCCCTGGGAACCGCCGTTTTTCGTTTTTTGCACACAAGATGTAGGCTGGGGTCGTGAACGATTTGTCAGGAGTCTCCCATGGCCGCTTATTTCATCGCCCAGATTTCCATTCATGACCCGGATGGGTACCAGAAATACCTCGAAGGATTCATGCCGATCTTTGACCGGCATGGCGGAAGGCTTCTAACCGTATCCTCAAAACCCGTTGAAGTGATCGAAGGCAGTTGGGAAGAAGATGGGATCGTCCTGATGGAGTTTCCGGATATGGCTGCCGCAAACGCGTGGAAGGACGATCCGGACTATGTCGAATTGGCCAAGATCAGGCAAAAAACGGCGACGGCGAATCTTGTGCTGGTCGAAGGGTTGTAAGCTTCAGAACGGCACGTCATCCTTGTTGGTCAGAAAGCGCGAGACCACTTTCTTAACCCCTGCCTTGTCGAAATCGACCTCGACTTTATCACCTTCGATGCCGATCACTGCGCCATAGCCGAATTTCTGGTGAAACACTCGCTCGCCCAGCGTAAAGCTGGCCACGGCGGTCGCATCAATCACAGTATTCCGGCTTTCTTTTGGCTGTGACATGCCATATTGCCCCTGCCGCGCCTGCATCCGCTTCCAGCCCGGAGAGTTATAGACATTCGCCTCGGCTGCGCGGGTTTCGATCCCGGCTGCCTGCTGACCACCCCCATAGAGCCCCGGAGGTGTCAGCACTTCCACATGATCTTCGGGCAACTCATCAATGAACCGGGACGGCATCGAATTCTGCCATTGTCCGAACACCCGTCGGTTGGCTGCAAAGGAAATCGTACAGACTTCTTCTGCACGGGTAATACCGACATAGGCCAGCCTTCGTTCTTCTTCGAGGCCTTTGAGACCGGATTCGTCCATCGAACGCTGAGAGGGGAACAATCCATCCTCCCACCCCGGAAGGAAAACCGCGGGAAACTCCAGCCCCTTGGCCGCGTGCAGCGTCATGATCGAGACTTTGGCCCCGTCGCTGTCCTGCTCGTTATCCATCACCAGACTGACATGCTCCAGAAACCCTTGCAGGTTTTCGAAATTGTCCAGCTGATTGACCAGTTCTTTTAGGTTTTCCAGCCGCCCCGGCGCCTCGGGCGTCTTTTCGTTCTGCCAATGCGCGGTATAGCCGGATTCGTCCAAGACGATCTGCGCCAGCTCGATATGCGTATGCTCGGGCGCGCCGTATCGGATCGGTGAAACACCGTCATCAATCACCGTATCATCGTCCACCTCAATCCGAGGCCCACGTGTCATTGCATTCCACCGCGCCAGACCGTCGATCAATTCACGCAGCGCCTTGCCGCCCTTGCCCTTGATCAGGCCGTTATCGACCGCAATCCGCGCGCCTTCGACCAGAGACACTCCGTTCTCGCGCGCCACCACCTGAATCGTCTGCTGCGCCTTGTCGCCGAGGCCGCGTTTGGGTGTGTTCACGATCCGCTCGAAGGCCAGATCATCCTCGGGGCTGACCACCAGCCGGAAATAGGCCATGGCATCGCGAATCTCCATCCGCTCATAGAATCGAGGGCCGCCAATCACCTTGTAAGGCAGACCAATGGTCAAAAACCGATCCTCAAACGCGCGCATCTGGTGCGAGGCGCGAACCAGAATCGCGATCTCATCCAGATAGAATCTCGGGAAAGCCGCCTCCAGTGAACGACCTTCTTGCTGCCTCATCGTCAATTCCCAGATGAGACTTTTCCGGTGATCGTCTGCCAAAAAGCTCTCGTGGCTCTTAAGCTGATTTAAAACTTGTTCTCTGCTATTGAGCCCTTTTAACGCACCAAGTTCACCGAGGCGCTCAACCTCTCTCATCATTTGCTCTGATCGAGAGTTTTCCCGCCTTTTGGCAAGAGGAGAACTACCATTAACTAGGTCGTCGATTTGCTCGCCGATCCAGCGCGCTTCTTCCTCGCCGTCCCAATGGCCGATCAAACGAACCTTCTCGCCAATTTCTGCGGCCGTCCACAGCTCCTTACCCAAACGCTTCTCATTGCCACGAATGACGTTCGACGCTGCGGCCAGAATATGCGGGGTTGAGCGGTAGTTCTGCTCCAGCCGCACAACGAAGGCACCGGGAAAATCCTTCTCGAACCGCAGAATGTTTCCCACCTCTGCCCCGCGCCAGCCATAGATCGACTGATCGTCGTCTCCGACGCAACAGATGTTCTTGTGGCCCCCTGCAAGCAGACGAAGCCAGAGATATTGGGCTACGTTGGTATCCTGATACTCGTCCACAAGGATGTAACGGAACCAGCGCTGGTATTGCTCCAGCACGTCCGGGTGGGTTTGGAAAATCGTGACCATGTGCAGCAACAGGTCGCCGAAATCCACCGCATTCAGCTCGCGTAGGCGGGTCTGGTATTGGGCATAAAGCTCGATGCCCTTGTGATTATAGGCCCCCGCATCCGCAGCAGGCACCTTGTCGGGCGTCAGCGCTCGGTTTTTCCAGTCATCGATGATCCCGGCCAGCATCCGAGCGGGCCAGCGCTTGTCGTCAATGTTGGCGGCTTGAGTAAGCTGTTTCAGCAGCCGTTTCTGATCGTCAGTGTCCAAAATTGTGAAGTTCGATTTCAGATCGACCAGTTCCGCATGGCGACGCAGCAGCTTGACGCAGATTGCGTGGAAGGTGCCAAGCCACGGCATCCCCTCAGCGGGTCGGCCCAGCATCCGCCCTACCCGCTCTTTCATCTCTCGCGCGGCCTTATTGGTGAAGGTCACCGCCAGAATCTCATTCTCGCGCACCCTATGTGTCCTGAGCAGATGGGTGATCCGAGCGGTCAGAGCTTTTGTTTTGCCCGTGCCCGCACCAGCCAACATCAGCACCGGACCATCCAGCCGCTCAACCGCTTCGCGCTGCGCCGGGTTGAGATCGTTGAGGTACTCAGCCGAGGTCGCAGGCATCGCCCGCGCCGACAGCGATGCGCCTTCGAAGGCGTCCATTTCGTCAAAACTGCTCATGCCGGTAAACTACGCCGGATGGGCGCGGAGGGAAAGGGTTTGTTCACGGCTTGTTCGCTCAAATCAAATAGAATCATCCCTTCAAAGGGCGCAGCGAGGATATTCGGAGAAACGGGCATTATTTGCTCTTTCCCACGGGGGATTGATGCCGCAATGCAGCATGTGCAATAAGTTTGCGCAAAAGGGCGGCGTTTGCGAGCGTTAACATGCCGGTTCTACCCAGAACTACATATGTACGTGGCCGTATTGTCCGCCTATGCACAAGGCCACAGCCATTAAGACCGGGACCTGAAATGACAGACTTCAAGAAAATCCTGATTGCCAATCGCGGCGAGATTGCCATCCGTGTGATGCGGGCAGCCAACGAGATGGGCAAGCGCACCGTCGCGGTCTTCGCCGAGGAGGACAAGTTGGGCCTGCACCGGTTCAAGGCGGATGAGGCCTATCGCATTGGCGCAGATCTGGGACCGGTTGCGGCGTATCTGTCGATTGACGAGATCATCCGGGTGGCCAAAGAAAGCGGCGCAGATGCGATCCACCCCGGTTACGGTTTGCTGTCCGAAAACCCGGATTTCGTGGATGCCTGCGTTCAGAACGGCATCACCTTCATCGGACCCAAGGCCGAGACCATGCGCGCGCTAGGCGACAAGGCCAGCGCTCGGAAAGTGGCGATTGCCGCCGACGTTCCGGTTATCCCGGCGACCGAGGTGTTGGGTGACGACATGGCAGCCATCAAGGCCGAGGCAGCCGGGATCGGCTATCCGCTGATGCTGAAAGCGTCTTGGGGCGGTGGCGGACGCGGGATGCGCCCGATCCTGTCCGAGGATGAGCTGGAAGAGAAAGTGCTGGAAGGCCGCCGCGAAGCCGAGGCCGCCTTTGGCAACGGTGAGGGCTATCTGGAAAAGATGATTACCCGTGCCCGCCATGTTGAGGTGCAGATTCTCGGCGATAAGCACGGTGAGATATACCACCTCTATGAACGCGATTGTTCGGTCCAGCGCCGCAACCAGAAGGTCGTGGAACGCGCGCCTGCCCCGTACCTGACCGAAGAACAGCGCGCCGAAATCTGCGAGCTGGGCCGCCGTATCTGCGCCCATGTGAACTATGAATGCGCGGGCACCGTCGAGTTCCTGATGGATATGAACACCGGCAAGTTCTACTTCATCGAAGTGAACCCGCGCGTGCAGGTGGAACACACCGTCACCGAGGAAGTCACCGGCATCGACATCGTGCAGGCTCAGATCCTGATCGCCGAGGGCAAGACCCTGATCGAGGCCACCGGCAAGGCCACGCAGTCCGACATTCGCCTGAACGGCCACGCGCTGCAGACCCGCGTGACCACCGAGGACCCACTAAACAACTTCATCCCCGACTATGGCCGCATCACCGCCTATCGCTCGGCCACCGGCATGGGCATTCGTCTGGATGGCGGCACCGCTTATGCAGGCGGGGTGATCACGCGGTATTACGATTCGCTGCTGACCAAGGTGACCGCTTGGGCCCCAACGCCAGAAAAGGCGATTGCGCGGATGGACCGTGCGCTGCGGGAATTCCGTGTGCGCGGTGTTTCCACCAACATCGCATTTGTCGAAAACCTGCTAAAGCACCCGACTTTCCTGTCGAATGAATACACCACCAAATTCATCGATGAGACACCGGACCTGTTCCAGTTCAAGAAACGCCGCGACCGGGGCACCAAGGTTCTGAACTATATCGCCGACATCACTGTGAACGGGCATCCCGAAACCAAGGATCGCCCGATGCCGCGCCCCGACCTGAAAGAGGCCAGGCCCCCCGCGCCCAAGGCCGAACCGCAGATGGGCACCCGCAACCTGCTGGAGCAAAAAGGCCCGCAGGCGGTGGCTGACTGGATGAAGGCGCAGCGTCAGCTGCTGATCACCGACACCACCATGCGCGACGGGCACCAGTCGCTGCTGGCAACCCGGATGCGCTCGATCGATATGATCAAAGTAGCACCTAGCTATGCTGCGAACTTGCCGCAGCTATTCAGCGTCGAATGCTGGGGCGGTGCAACCTTCGATGTCGCCTATCGCTTCCTGCAGGAATGCCCTTGGCAGCGCCTGCGTGATCTGCGTGAGGCGATGCCAAACCTGATGACCCAGATGCTGCTGCGCGGGGCGAACGGGGTTGGCTATACCAACTATCCCGATAACGTGGTGCAGGAGTTTGTGCGTCAGGCGGCCAAGGGTGTCGACGTGTTCCGCGTGTTCGACTCGCTGAACTGGGTCGAGAACATGCGCGTCGCCATGGACGCGGTGATCGAAAACAACAAGATCTGTGAAGGCACCGTTTGCTATACCGGCGATATTCTAGACCCGGACCGTGCTAAGTATGACCTCAAATACTATGTCGGAATGGCCAAGGAACTGCGTGACGCTGGCGCACATGTGCTGGGCCTGAAGGATATGGCCGGACTGCTGAAACCGGCCTCCGCCAAGATCCTGATCCGGGCGCTGAAGGAAGAGGTCGGGCTGCCGATCCACTTCCACACCCATGACACCGCAGGCATTGCAAGCGCCACCATTCTGGCCGCCTCCGAGGCCGGTGTGGACGCGGTGGATTGCGCGATGGACAGTTTCAGCGGCAACACCTCTCAGGCAACGCTCGGCACCGTGGTCGAGGCGTTGCGCCATACCGAGCGAGACACCGGGCTGGACATCAAGGCCATCCGTGAGATCAGCGACTATTTCGAGGCAGTGCGTGGCCAATACGCGGCCTTCGAGTCCAGCCTGCAGGCCCCGGCCTCCGAGGTATATCTGCACGAAATGCCTGGTGGTCAGTTTACCAACCTCAAGGCACAGGCGCGTTCGCTTGGACTCGAAGAACGCTGGCACGAGGTTGCTCAGATGTATGCGGACGTGAACCAGATGTTCGGCGATATCGTCAAGGTGACGCCGTCGTCCAAGGTGGTCGGTGACATGGCGCTGATGATGGTCAGCCAGAACATGACCCGCGCGCAGGTCGAAGACCCGAACACTGATGTCGCCTTCCCCGACTCGGTGGTGGACATGATGCGCGGCAATCTGGGTCAGCCTCCGGGCGGGTTCCCCGATACCATCATCCAGAAGGTCCTGAAGGACGAGGCCCCCAACACCGAACGCCCCGGCAAGCATGTCGAAGCGGTCGATCTCGAGGCCACCCGCGCCGATTTGTCCAAACAGCTTGAGGGCAAAGAGATCGATGACGAGGACCTGAACGGATATCTGATGTATCCCAAGGTGTTCCTCGACTATATGGGCCGTCACCGCACCTATGGCCCGGTCCGCACCCTCCCCACGCGCACCTTCTTTTACGGCATGGAGCCGGGCGAGGAGATCACCGCCGAGATCGATCCCGGCAAGACGCTGGAGATTCGCTGTCAGGCCATCGGCGAGACGGACGAGAATGGCGAGGTTCGCGTGTTCTTCGAACTCAACGGTCAGCCCCGCGTGATCCGCGTGCCGAACCGTTTGGTGAAAGCATCAACCGCTCAGCGGCCAAAGGCCGAAGTTGGTAACCCCAACCATATCGGCGCGCCAATGCCGGGTGTCGTTGCAACTGTTGCCGCTGTCACAGGTCAAGAAGTCAAAGAAGGCGATCTACTGCTGACCATCGAAGCGATGAAGATGGAAACAGGTATCCACGCCGAGCGCGACGCGGTGGTCAAGGCCGTTCACGTCCAGCCCGGAGGTCAAATCGACGCCAAGGATCTGCTGGTCGAACTGGAATAACCGGTTTAGCCTTCTAAGCTAATAAGGGCCGTTCGGGGAACCGGGCGGCCCTTTCAACATCAGGAGGCCGCATGCTGACCATCACCCCGATCTACGCCGCGTTGATCGCATTTCTGTACGTCGCACTCAGCGTGAATGTCATTCGGCAACGCCGGGTGGGCAAAATATCGGTCGGGGATCATGGCGACAAGGCCATGATCAAGGCAATGCGAACGCATGCGAACTGCGCCGAATACGCTCCCTTTGCTTTGCTGCTTATCGCCATGGTCGAACTGCAAGATGCTGGCGGCTGGCTTGTGAACCTGCTGGGGATGTTACTTTTGGCGGGCAGGCTTCTGCACGCTTATGGTTTTGGCAAGACCCCACAGATCATCATCCTGCGCCAGATCGGAATGGGTCTGACCTTCACTGCAATTCTGATTGCCGCGATCGCGAATCTCGCATTGGCTGTTTGAGCGCGCGATTTAGCCCGTCAAAACCTGCGTCTCGATCAAAGGAGCATGCGGGAGGCTAGGCTGCGCCTCTGCCAGTGTTTCATCGCTCTGACTGTAGATCACGGTGGTAAGAACAATCAGCGCCGCCAATGCCGCCATTTTAATGTCTGCAATATCTTTCATTTCCTCTGCCCAATCCCTTATTTCGTTCATTGCTATATCTCTTGAACACCGCAGCCCCGAATTTCCGTCGAAAGATTTTTTGCTGTTTTTTGTGTTTTTCCGCTTGCAGCCTCGTGTGGGAATTTATACATCCCTCCTCACTCAACGGCGCGGGCGTAGCTCAGGGGTAGAGCATAACCTTGCCAAGGTTAGGGTCGGGCGTTCGAATCGCCTCGCCCGCTCCATTGAGAGGTCTACGGACCATATAAGTATCTGATGCGGGCGTAGCTCAGGGGTAGAGCATAACCTTGCCAAGGTTAGGGTCGGGCGTTCGAATCGCCTCGCCCGCTCCAGATACCAAACTCTCCGAACATGCTGGTTCTTTCGCGATTGCTGCGGCATCTTTGCTGCACATGAAATCACGACGGAGATGCGGATATGCCCGATTACGTCATTCGCGCCTTAACAGCAGACGAACTTCAAACCGCTGTAGATTGGGCGGGACAGGAAGGCTGGAACCCCGGGCTGCACGACGCGGTCTGTTTTCGCAGTTCGGACCCCGAAGGATTCAAGGGCGGTTTCCTGGACGGCCAGATGATCGCGTCCGCATCCGCCGTGAACTACGATGATGCCTACGCATTTCTTGGCTTCTACATCGTGCGTCCCGAGTTTCGCGGCTCGGGATACGGATTGCAGGTCGCCGAAGCGGTCAAGGCACATTGCCAGGATCGTAACATGGGCATGGATGGTGTGGTCGAACAGCAGGACAACTATCGGAAATTCGGTTTTGAACTGGCGTATGACAATTATCGATTCGCGGGCACCGTCGGCGGCATCCTGGATGCCCTGGGTCGCGTGGAGGACACTCGGGTTCGTCCAATCAACGCACTAACCGATGATCTAAAGTCGTATGACCGAGGCCTGTTCCCCGCCGCGCGCGACACGTTCTTGCGCGGCTGGTTGGAGGCACCCAGCCACGTTTCGCGGGTGTTTGAGGAAAATGGGCGGATCAAAGGCTATGCAACGTTGCGGCGCTGCCTGAGCGGGTACAAGGTCGGGCCTCTGTTTGCCAACAATCCACAAATCGCGCAGGCGCTTTTGGTTTCCCTTCTGACGACGCTACCCGCCGATCAGGCAAAGGCCGAGGTATTCATCGACAAGCCTAATCCAAACGCACAAGCCATGGAATTGGCCAAACAGTTGGGGCTGACCAAGGTATTTGAAACGGGGCGTATGTATTCCAGTCACGCGCCGGACATCGACCTTGACCGGATATATGGCATCACGACGTTTGAACTGGGTTAGAACGCCTTGAACGTCATCGTGGTCAGCGAGCGTTCGATATTGGGAATCACCAGCAGGTTTTCGTTGATGAAATGGCCCACATCCTCGGTTTCGGGGATGTAGAGCTTCAGCAGCAGGTCGTATTCGCCGCTTGTGGAATACAATTCGGAATGGATTTCACGCAGCGCGATCTCTTCGGCGACTTTGTAAGTGGTGCCGGGTTTACAACGGATCTGGATGAAAACGCAGGTGGACATGGGCCGGGCCTTGTTGGTTCGTGTTGCCCGCAGGCTGGCACGGGCCGCGTCCGGGTGCAATCCCCTGCAACAGTTTGCGACGAAGGCTTAAAGCGGTCTGGATAGGTCGCCCATCCGGGTCTATAAGCGCGCCTGTAGCAAAAGGAATTCGCCCATGCGCAGCGCTAAGATCAGCCGTCAGACCGCCGAAACCGAGATTTCGGTCGAGGTCAATCTGGACGGCACCGGCCAGTATGACAACGAGACCGGCGTCGGGTTCTTTGACCACATGCTGGATCAATTGGCGCGGCATTCGCTGATCAACATGACGATCCGTGCCAAGGGTGATTACCACATCGACGACCACCACACGGTCGAAGACACCGGGATTGCGCTGGGTCAGGCACTGACGCAGGCGCTAGGGGATAAAAAAGGTATTCGTCGGTACGGAGAATGCCACCTGCCGATGGATGACGCACAGGTGCGTTGTGCGCTGGATCTCTCGAGCCGTCCGTTCTTGATCTGGAACGTGGATCTACCGACGCAAAAGATTGGCACATTCGACACCGAGCTGGTGCGCGAGTTCTTTCAGGCGCTCAGCACCCATGGCGGGATCACCCTGCATATCGATCAGTTGCATGGTTTCAACAGCCACCACATTGCCGAGGCCGCCTTCAAGGCCGTTGCCCGTGCTTTGCGCGATGCGGTCGAAACCGACCCACGCAAGGCGGATGCGATTCCCTCGACTAAGGGCGCGCTGTAGATGCTGACAGCCATCATTGACTACGAGAGCGGTAACCTGCACTCGGCGGAGAAGGCGTTTCAACGGATGGCCCGCGAACTGGATGCGGGCGAGGTCGTCGTGACATCGGATGCAGATGTTGTCGCGCGGGCTGATCGATTGGTTCTGCCCGGTGATGGCGCTTTCCCGGCATGCGCCGCCGAGTTGCGCGGCCACAAAGGCATCTATGACGCTATGGTAGAAGCCGTCGAGCAGAAAGGCCGCCCGTTTCTGGGCATCTGCGTCGGAATGCAGCTGATGGCGACCAAGGGCCATGAATATGCTGAGACCGACGGTCTGGGCTGGGTCGCAGGTGATGTTGTGAAGATCGAGCCCTCGGACAGCGCGCTCAAGGTGCCACATATGGGCTGGAACGATCTGATTCTGGAAAGCGACCATCCGGTCTTTGACGGGATAAAATCAGGCGATCACGCCTATTTTGTGCACTCCTACCACTTCCGGGTGATGGATCCGGCGCAACGGCTGGCCTATGTGGACTACGGGCAAGAGGTCACGGCCGTGATTGGCCGCGACACTATGGTTGGGATGCAGTTTCACCCTGAGAAAAGCCAAGACGTTGGCCTGCGGATGATCGGCAATTTCCTGACCTGGAAGCCCTGAGATTTACTGAACCCGTGTCCAGACCTGACCTCGGCAGACCAGACCCCCAACGGCACATCCCTTAACGGTCAGTTTGTTCTGGCTGTCCAGCGTCATTTTCGAGCTATAGGTTTTGTCGCGATCCGGGGCCCAGATTTTGCCGTCGTCATAGCTGCCGTTGCCCTCGGGGATCATGTCCCAGATGATCTGCTTGCCAAGGTTTTCGTACTCCAGCTGTTGGTTGCCTTGAGCATCAAATGCGCTGTCGATAGTTCCGCAGATGGCGCTGCCACATTCCGAAATCGACACATGCAAATAGCCGCCCGTATCGCCCGGAGCGGTCTTCCACAGCCCGTCTACTGGATCGGCAGCAAAGGCGGTGGTGGCCATCGCAGCGAAGACCGCTGCAAGAGAATATGTCTTCATGGTTATCTCCCTGTCTTTCCGGTCAGTCTGACCTGCCGTTCGGCACCGGGCAAGAATGACTTAGCGTCGCGTTGCGCCCCTGCCCTGCCTGTGCGATATCCCGCGCGTGTAACAGTGATATAGGGCCGCCCGAAATGATCCTCTACCCCGCCATCGATCTGAAAGACGGCAACGCCGTGCGCCTGCTGCGTGGTGAAATGGATAAGGCGACGGTCTTTAACGAAGACCCTGCTGCGCAGGCCCGCGCCTTTGTCGAGGCTGGTTGCGAGTGGCTGCATCTGGTTGATCTGAACGGTGCTTTTGCCGGGGAACCTGTTAATGCGGCACCCGTTGAGGCAATTCTGAAAGCCTGTGACGTGCCCGCGCAGCTAGGCGGCGGCATCCGCGATATGGCCACGATCGAAACCTGGATCGAGAAAGGTCTGGCGCGGGTGATTCTGGGCACCGTTGCAGTCGAAAACCCTGATCTGGTGCGCGAAGCTGCCAAAGCCTTCCCGGGCAAGGTAGCCGTCGGTATAGATGCCCGAAACGGCATGGTTGCCACCAAGGGCTGGGCCGAAGAGACCGACGTACAGGTCACCGATCTGGCGCACAGTTTCGAGGACGCGGGCGTGGCAGCGATCATCTATACAGACATCAACCGCGACGGTGCGATGCAGGGTCCGAATATCGAAGCCACGGCGGCGCTCGCGCAGGCGGTTTCGATTCCGGTGATTGCCTCGGGAGGCGTCAGCTCACTGGACGACCTGATCGCCCTGCGCGATTGTGGCGTCGAGTTGAACGGCGCGATCTCTGGCCGCGCGCTATATGATGGCGCGATTGACCTAAAAGAGGCCATTCGCGCCCTGAACTGAGTTATTGAGCAGCGGCGGCGGTCAGTTTCGCCAAAGCGCCGCGCATCTTTTCGATGACGGGGGATTTCTCGACTTCGTCGAGCTCGTCCATCGTCTCTTTCGGATCTTCATAAGCCAGCCAGACCTGTCCGTTTGCGTCTTCGTAGGCCTGCACCTTCAGCGGCAAGAACAGCCCCGCGCGCGGGTCGATCTGCATGGCGGGAGTGCCCAGAGCCGGGTTGCCGAAAATCAGCACCTGATTGGCCGGGATCGGCGTTCCGACCTTTTCCGCCCCCGCCGCGTGATCCACGCGGGCAAACACGGTAGCGCCCGCATTGCCCACGGCGGCTTCCAGCGCGTCCAGCGCCTCGGCCACAGATTTGTTGGTTTCCACTTTGATGATGTCGTCAGCCATGGCGGACAGGGCGCCTCCGAATGTGAGAATTGAAGCCAAAAGAAGTTGTCGCATTTGCGTAATCCTTTTCATAAATTTCACCCCTAATTTCCATGGCTTCGCGACAGATCACAATCACAAGTCTGGCATCGGCGGGGCTTTGCCGGTACAGGTGCCCCGAGCAAAGGAAAGCCCATGCTGAAAACCCGCATCATTCCCTGTTTGGATGTCGCCGATGGCCGTGTGGTCAAAGGTGTGAATTTCGTTGGCCTGCGCGATGCTGGTGACCCCGTGGAATCGGCCAAGGCATACGACGCCGCCGGAGCGGATGAGATCTGCTTTCTGGACATCCATGCGACGCATGAGAACCGCGGCACGATGTTCGATGTGGTCCAACGCACGGCAGAGCAGTGCTTTGTGCCTCTGACTGTAGGTGGTGGCGTGCGCACCAAAGATGACGTGCGGGCCCTGTTGCTGGCGGGGGCTGATAAGGTCAGCTTTAACTCGGCCGCCGTCGCGAATCCGGACGTCATCGCCGAAGCAGCGGATCA
Source organism: Ruegeria sp. B11 (assembly GCF_056539785.1). Lineage (NCBI taxonomy): Bacteria > Pseudomonadati > Pseudomonadota > Alphaproteobacteria > Rhodobacterales > Roseobacteraceae > Ruegeria > Ruegeria sp. B11. Next base: position 161,092 of record NZ_JBQFVO010000003.1, read on the forward strand.
GTTCGGCAGCCAATGCATTGTCTGCGCCATTGACGCCAAGACCGTCAGCCCCGGCAAGTGGGAGATTTTCACCCATGGCGGGCGCAAGCCAACAGGCATCGACGCGGTTGAATTTGCCAAAACCGTTGTCGCCAAGGGCGCGGGGGAAATCCTGCTTACCTCGATGGATCGCGATGGCACCAAGGCCGGGTTCAACCTGCCCCTGACCCGCGCGATTTCCGACGCGGTAGATGTGCCGGTCATCGCCAGCGGGGGCGTGGGCAATCTGGATCATCTGGTCGAAGGTGTGACCAAAGGTGGCGCCAGCGCGGTACTTGCCGCCTCGATCTTCCATTTCGGCGAATACACCATCCACGAGGCCAAAGTGCATATGGCCGCCGCTGGCATTCCGATGAGGCTGACATGAGCATTCTGCACGATCTGGCGGCTACGATTGAGGCCCGTAAAGGGGCAGAACCAGACAGCAGCTGGACCGCCAAGCTGTTGGCCAAAGGTCCCGAGAAATGTGCCGAGAAATTCGGCGAAGAAGCCATTGAAGCAATCATCGAAGCCGCCAAAGGGGACAGGGGAAAACTGACCTCCGAGGCGGCTGATGTGCTTTATCACCTGCTAGTGATGCTGGCCGCGCGCGATGTTGCGCTGGATGATGTGCTGGGCGAACTGGCCCGTCGACAGGGCACCAGCGGCATCACGGAGAAGGCATCCCGACCAAAAGACTAAGCGGGTTTCGTGCGATGACCCGGCCCGCTATACTGCGGCTTCGGGTGCATTGAGGCAAAGGACGCGCAGATGATCAGAGCTTTGGTGTTCGCGGCAGCGCTTGCCACCCTCGCCGCCTGTGCCACCCCTCCCCCGTCTTCCGGAGATGAGGTCCAGCGGCTGGCGGCTGAAATCCAAAGCCTCGGCCCCGATATCGACCCGGAAGAGGCCACCCGCGCCGCCCGCATCGCCTATGCCTATACTGCGCAACTGGCGCAGGAATACGAGATCACCGACCCTCCGCTTATCCACAACGCCAAGGTCAACAAGGGTCTGCGTCCGCGTGGTCTGTGCTGGCACTGGGCTGAAGATATTGAGCGGCGACTGGATCAGGAGCAGTTCCGCACTCTGGAAATGCACCGCGCCATCGCCAACGCGGATAACCCGTTCCGCATCGACCACAGCACTGCCATTATCAGCCGCAAGGGAGAGAGCATGTACGAAGGCGTTGTCTTGGATCCCTGGCGCTATGGCGGAGTGCTATTCTGGTCGCCCCTGGTTGAGGACACCCGTTACGAGTGGGTTCCACGCGAAGTGGTTCTGGAAAAGCGGCGACAGGAACAAACATCCAGCCCGTGAGACTGAGCTTCTGCGGGCAGTGATCGAAGCGCCATAGCGACCCGACGAAAGCGTTACCCGTCGCGCCCCGGCTCGTTTGGATTGCTGGAAAACAGCGCGATTTTGTTGCCCTGAGGATCGCGCAGATAGCCGACATAGAAATTCGGACCATACGAGGCGCGAAAGCCCGGCTGGCCTTCGTCAGACCCGCCTGCGGCAAGCGCAGCGGCGTGAAGGTCGCGAACCTGCTGTTGGGTGCGCGCCTCAAACGCCACCATGGACCCGTTGCCAGCCGAAGCCGCGCCTCCATCAAAGGGTGATTTTACATAGAACTCGGGCTGAACCGGGGATTGCCCCGGCGGCACTGGCAGCGCATAGCTCAAGTCTCCGTGATACCGCTCCAACGCAAAACCAAGGGCGGGCAGGAACGCCGAATAAAACCGCTCGGCACGCGTGATATCGTCAACACCAACAGTCACATAAGCAATCATTCCGCATGGTCCTGTCTTATTGGTTTGCTGAATGGGTATAGGTCAATTGGACCTCCCCCTCAACAAATGCACCATTTCTGTTCAATTCAGGCCGGGACGTAGACACAAACGTCAGGGCCGTCACAGCTTGGACGAAATCACTCCAGTCGCAAACCCACCCATACGCAGTTCGCCAAACAAGCGCTGATATTCGATCTTGGGGCAGCGGTTCATGACTACGTCGATATCGCGGGCCTGCGCTTTAGCAGCGGCCTCGGCATGTTCAACTCCGATCTGCATCCAGATGGTGCGCAAGTCGGGAAACGCATCCAGCGCCTCGTCGACAATGGGTGGCACGGCCTCGGAGCGGCGAAAGATGTCAACCATATCGACGGGCTCGGGAATATCGGACAGCGAAGCCTGCACCGTCTGGCCAAACAGCATCTTGCCTGCATGGCCCGGATTGACCGGAATCACCCGATATCCCTTGAGCGACAGATAACGCGCCACGTAATAGCTGGGCCGCACCGGGTTCATTGAAACCCCAACCACCGCAACCACTTTGGTGCGCCTAAGGATTTGGGTCAGAACATCGTCGGAGTAGTCATTCATGAGCACACCATAAGCAAGCGCATGCAAAGAAAAAAGCGCCCAGGAAACTCCTGAGCGCCAGTTGTTGGAACGAGGGACAGTGAAATGACCCGCGGCAGTTCCATTCCGCGGTCACTGTGACATTTAAGCATGAGTTTTCTAAAAAAAAGAGGTCGCGCGCATTTTTGTGATGACACATCACAAAAGGCGGAATGCCGCCGAATGGGACCGTGCGCATTTCCTTCGGCGATCATGGTCAGAACGGCTCGTTACATAAGCCGCGCGCCGATCTTAAGCCAAGAGCAATAGGTTTTATTGGTAAAGAACCGCAGGCCAATGCCCCTCGGCCTCGCGGATGTAATTGGTGACATCGCGTTCCCAGATACGTTCGATCGCTTCCGAGTGGGTCAGATATAACCGCCCATCCACAATCTGCCATGCCTTGGGATCGGTACTGCTTAGCAGGCCTTTCGCCATCGCATAGGCGCAGTAACCACCAAACTGCGGGGCATAGGCGCGCGGATTGCGTTCAAATCGATCGCGATTTTCCTCTGACGCAAACCGCCAAATCGCACCCTTCCACATCAGCGCTATGTCGGGCTGACCCAACTCTGGTGCTCCAGCCTTGAAATAAGAAACCGCATCATAGCCTGAGACCGCCATCCCATCGTCCACGTAGAACATGGGCATTTCCTGCGCACCGACGACAGAGGCAAACGGGGTACAAAAGAGACTGATCAAGAAGGAACGTCGAGACAACATAGGTGATTCACTGGATTGCGGTTAGAGGGCTTCAAGATGCATATTTCAAACCGTATCTGAAACCCCCATGACGCCGATGTGAACGGGCGTGCGGTTGTTAATCGAAAACGTCTTCGATCACGTCCCAGGCTTCGTCCAACACCTTTGAGAACAGACCCCGCTTTTTCTTCTTTTTGTATTTTTTGTGCTTCTGTGCCGGCTGGTAACTTTTGATCGGCCGATCTGCCAGTTTGGCTTTTGGCACCATCTTGAGATTATGCAGGGGTGCGCCGCAGCTTGCGCAACTCAGCTCGTGCTGTTGCTTTCCCCGAAGAACCAATGCGGCACGGGTACCGCAATAGCAGCAGGTGGCAATTTTATGTGGAGTGGATATGGGGGCCTCCTGTCATCTGGGTTTGGATGCATATAGTGCGATAGCCGCGGCATTTGAGACGTTTAGAGAACCAAATCCCCCCGCCGCGTCAATTTTTACCAATTGATCGACGGTTTCTTTGGTTTTCTGCCGCAACCCGGGCCCCTCGGCCCCGAGCACCAGCGCCACCGGGCGATCACGCTTGTCGCCCAGCGTGGCTTCTATCGTCTGTTCGGCCTCACCATCCAGACCCAGGACTAAATACCCCATGTTCTGCAGCTCGATGATCGTATCGGCCAAATTGCGCACGCGTAGATAGGGCTGTCGTTCCAACGCGCCGCTGGCAGTTTTTGCCAAAGCGCCGGTCTCGGGCGCTGAATGGTGGCGGGTGCCAATGACGGCGCTGGCGCCCAGCACTTCTGCCGAGCGTAGAATCGCCCCGACGTTATGTGGGTCTGTCACCCGGTCCAGCAGAAGCACACGTGGGTTTTCCTGCCCGATACAATTCTCGGCAAGCCCACCCCATTCCAGCGGCTTGACCTCAAGTGCCGCGCCCTGATGAACCGATCCCGGATCAATCGGTGCGGTGAATTTTCGCGGATCAACGATCTCGGGTACAATCTCCGCAAATTCAATAGCTTCCAGCAGTTTGTCGCGGGCATTGCGCGTCACAATCAGGCGCAGCTTCTGCCGTTTCGGGTTCATCAGCGCGTCGCGTACGGCGTGTAGACCGAACAGCCAGACGGTTTCTGCCGCAGCCGCTTTGCGCGCCTGTTCCTTCTCAACGACCCACTTTGGTTTCTTCATGATACGGGCCTCCGGGCCGGGAATTCGGTTTCCTGCGTCAAAGCGGTATTTTCCTGTTGACGCCCTTTAGACGCGCTAGTAATCACGCCTCCACGTCAGGTGCAACGCCTGACAGTGGGCGACAGGCCGCAAGGTGTGGCAGGGGACTGTAACTCCCTCGCGGAGACGCACGCCTGGTTCGATTCCAGGGTCGCCCACCACTTACTCACCGAAAAAATTGAGCCATTCGTTCAGGCCGATATCTGGGTGATAGCAACGTTCGATGTCAACTTCCATGGTCCCCGCGCTATTGCGACACAGGTCCAAATGACAGCGTCATCTCTTCGTTGTTGTCAAAGCGGTATGGCGCTACCAAGGTTTTCACCTGTGCTGGGTCGACGTCCTTCGGGACATTTCGAGCCGATTCCCAAACCCGAAGAGCAGCATTTGGCGCGCGCGGGTCCCGTTCGCTGTAAACAGGCTGATCGGGCGCAAAATAGGCCATGTTTCCGGAAATCCAATTGTCAGCAACAATTGCACTTTCGGGCGTTGTTTGCGCGATTATCTCAGAGGTCAAAGTAGCGAAAGGGGCCGCGCGTTTGGCATCCCCTGCCAGATTGTGATGCAGCATCGCCAGTCCGATAAACACCGCTAGAACGGCGCTGACCTGAGCAAATCGGTTTACGCCTTTACGACCTGTTCTGGGTAGTAGCCACAAACACAGTACGGGGCCGGCATAAATCAAAATCGGTTGCAGCCAGCGATCCTTTACGTTGGTGCTTCCGCTCACAAGCACTACAGCCGCCATAAGTAACAACGCCCAGACTAGAGTACGCGTCATCAATCGCCACAGATCATCGCCTTTGGCGGCCACCCCTTGCCTGAGATAGATCGACCAAAGGACGCCCAGTACGATCAGCAAGAGCGATACAAACCCAGCCGACGCCAAGGCCAACTCAACCAAGCCTTGCAGCGCGATCAATGTGGTTGGGCCATCGCTGCTCATGTCCAACTTGCGCGCGCTTGCAAATGCGTGTTCGGGATTGTTCAGAACCCATAGCACCGGTGGTGTGACAAGCAATGCGGCGACACCCAACGAAAGCAGCAGTCGAGGCGACCAGAGAGGCTTGCGCGTCTCAGATGCACTGAAAGCCGCCAGCAACATGGCCAGCAGCGCGATCGCATAGTTGTATTTTGACAAACTTCCCATTGCCACGACTACGCCCAGCAAGACGAATCCCCAAGTCGTCGGTTTGCGAATTAGCCCCCAAATCACCGCGAAGGTCAGAACCGAGCAGAGATTGGCCAGAACGGTATGCGTCAGCGCGCGTTGCGCCTCCCAACTAAACTGATAGAGCATCAGAAGTGACAGGACCGACAGCCCTGCCCACAGTGGCGCATGACGGGTTCGTATGGTCAGGTACAGCGTGACAACCGTCGCCAGCAGCATCCCGTTCTTCAGCAGTGACAGCCCTAATATGCCGGGACCGGTGATCTGAAAGATGCCCCATTGCAGCCAGGCATAAAGTGGCAGTTGCGGGCCGTAGCCCCATTCCAAGCGGCGCGCATCAAGAAGTATCTCAGCCTCATCCAGACCAAGCGCGCCGCCGGTTGCAACTCGCAATACGACATGAAGCAGAAAGTAAGCCGTGACTATGCTTAACCAGAAGCGATCTGTCGACATCAACCCATCGAGACGGGATTGCTTCGCTGCCGGGTCATCGACCCCGCAAGCGGCTTCCAGAGATCGCTCATCTGAGACGCACTGATCTTCGATCATGGATAAGCCCATTTCGTCGGCACTCGCCCAGGATATCTGGCCGCCGGATTGCAACTTTGACCGAAGCTAGACCCGATGTGTGGGCTCAAGTCCACCATTTTTGCGGCAGTTGGGCGCGTGAAACAATGCGCGCAGCTCAGCAGATGGATGCCTGGGCTTCAGCCGCCAGATGCCGCGGCGGGTTGAACGTCAGTTTGGGATATTTTGTCAAACCACTCAGTCAGGCTGCTGACATCGGGGCCAAGCGCCTCGGCTATGCCGCCGGCGAATTCCTGAAACTTTTCAATATTCAACTGATTGACGCCCACCAAGACGGGAATTTCACGCTCGAGTGCGTCGGCGACAATAGGGCGAAAGCCCCGCCCGTCCGCCTCGTGCTTTCCGAACTTGTTGATGATCAGCAATTGAGGGCCATCCTCAAGCGACCGCGTCACGAGGCCGACGGCCCGTTCCAATTCAGCCGGATCCAGACGGCAACCCCGAGCGTTCTTGCCAAGAGATTGTGAGATGCGAATGGTTTCCCCGGTCGGCATGACTTTCAGATCCATATCGCATTTATATCCGTCGGCACATTCGGTGTTGGTCTGCACAACCCCGGCAATCGGTGTTCCGGCCTGCACAAGACCATCCGCAAATTCGCTAAGCAGGCGATCGGTTGCGCCGCGATCGGTTGTCGTAACATAGGCCAGATGCATTTTTTGGACCTCAAAGTTCAATTGGTGACTTTTCAGATAGCACGCGTCGGCTTGTCCGACCACCTTCATCCATTAAGGCAACGGAGAAAGCCCGATCACCGATGCGTGCAGGTGGAGGAGAACCGCGTAAGAAGCCAAAGCAGTCAACCAGACCCAAAGGCTGGGCCAAGGGCGGGGCGCGCTGAGTGACAGGCGCGCGGTATTGCGGGAAAGGCGTACCCACTGCGTCCCCAAATTGCGCGCGGTGCGGTGATCAATGAGCGCCATGCCCATCACCGCAAAGCCAGCAAACAAGGCGAACAAGATGACATGCGACAGGCTTCCATTGGCCAACAGATGTGCCAAAGCCCATAGCATCAACGCCGCAAGTATCGGATGACGCGTCGTGCGCAGGATTCCAGGGTTTTCGGGATCGAACGGACGGTGCCCCAGCCCTCCGAATGAGAACGGGTTCCGGATCGACAGGCCCGCAATGGCCAACCAGCAGACTATAGGCATGACCAGCAAAGGCACCCAGCGAAAGATTGGAAGCGGCGGGATCACTTCGACATAGGGTGCATTTGCGGCGGCGATGATCAACCAGGCCAAAACTGCTAGCGAAATCATTGAATAGCTGGCGAAATATGCGCGCTTTCCCATCGTACCGATCAGCCAGCCGCGCACTGCGGGGCGTGCTGGAATCATGTGGCTAAGAAGGAATGTGGCAAGTGCTGCGAGGAAGAGGCCCCAACCGGTCATCGTAATCTCCGAACGTGTTGCGCCCGGTTTAGGCCGTGACAGCGCGCTGGTCTTTGTCCGAAATCAAGTGAGGGCAAAGGGGCGGTTACCCGCCCCTGCCCTGTCTTACAGGCCCAGTGCCTTTCGGCGTTCCTCGGCAAAACCCTGCACCATACGATCAGCGATCAGTGCTAAAATTGCCATGGCAGCACCGGCCGAGATGCCAAGCCCCACATCCGCCTGTCCCAGCGCCAGATAAATCGACTGGCCCAGACCGGTTGTCCCGATCAGTGCCGCAATCACCAGCATGGCGAAGGCATAGAGGATGGTCTGGTTCAGCCCCAGTAGGATGGTCGGTGCGGCATAGGGCGCGCGGACGTCGCGCATGATCTGCCACTCGGTCGCGCCGCTGGAGATTGCGGCTTCCATCATTTCCTCGGGTGTGTTGACCAGCCCGTGTCGCGTGTAGCGGATCATCGGGACGATGGCGTAGGCGCAGATCGCCAGGAAGGCCGAGAACTCACCGATCTGAAACACCATCAGAACTGGGATCAGGAACACAAACAGTGGGATCGTCTGCAGCATATCACAGATCGGGCGAACCACTTTCCAGACCGGCCCCCAAACTGCGCTGGCAAGACCGATCAGCCCTCCGACTACTGCGCAGGAAAACACTGCGGCACCGCTGAGGTAGAGCGACAGGAGTGCCCGCTCCCACAGGCCTGAAACGAGGATGGTACACAGCAGCCCAACCGACAGCGCTGCAAGACGCCAGCCACCCGCGACCCAACCCAGCGCAGCCGCGCCGGTCAGGACAAACGGCCAAGGCAGGTTTGATATGCCGGTTTCCAGCATGCCGATCAGGATAAGAACGATCAGTCCACCGGTCAGATGCCCGCGCCATGCCATCAGCAGAGCGATAGCCGCACCGGCGGCGAACAGACCCCAGCTCATGCTCGGGGTCCACTGGAACCCCCAGGTGAACGGTAGTACAGCCTGGTCCAGACCGATCCGCAAGGGCAACAACACATAGAAGAGAGAGTTGTTCTTGAGTGCGTCCAGCCAAGGCCCGTTAGCCTGCGTAAATGAGGTCAGGCCGGTGTCAATCGCCTCGGCCATCGGGTCCAGAATTGTAAGGTCAGACGGGTTCGGCAACCGGGACCAGAAGGCAGCGGTAAATAGCACTGCAAAGCCCAGCATCGCCCAGACAACGCGGCTGTCATATCGCTTGCGCTCGGTTGCCAAAGTACCGCTCATCCGGTCGATGATCACTGCGAAGACAACGATGACCAAACCGGCCATGAGGGATTCACCGAACTGTGCCTTGCGCATGGTCAAAAGGACTTCCCAGCCGATGTCGTTGAAGCCGCCGATGACCGCAGCGATGATCACCATCGACAGGGCGGCCATCAGGCATTGGTTCACACCAACCATGATCTGAGTCGTGGCAGCAGGAATTTCGACCTGAAAGAGCTGCTGCCAGCGCGTCCCGCCGGACATGATCGCAGCTTCTTTGATTTCGGGCTCTACCCGTTCCAGCCCCAGCATAACGTTGCGAGCCATAGGTGGCGCGGCGTAGATGGCCGAAGCGATCAGGCCGACCACCGGACCGAAGCCAAACAGAAGCAGCAGCGGCGTCAGATAGGCAAAGGTCGGCACCGTTTGCATGATGTCCAGTACTGCCTGAACAAAGGCCTTCACACGTGGCACTTCATTGGCAAGAATACCGATAGCCCCGCCCATAATCAGCGCCACGGGGACAGATACGGCGACAAGGGCCAGTGTATTCATGCTCTCGGCCCAATAGCCTGAAGCCAGAACGAAGCTGAGGCCAAAGAACCCCAGCGCCGCCATCGGCAAACCGCCCAGATACCAACCCAGCGCAGTGACGACCCCAATCAAGATCGGCCAGGGCGTGCTGCCGAGCACGTAGTTTGCAGCATTCATCGGATACGTCATCAGGTCCGAAAACAACCGCATCGCCGGTTTAATGCCATTCAGAAACCAGTCGAGAAACGCCCCAACCCATTGCGTTGCAGGCAGTTCCCATTCTTTGGGCCATGTGACCAGCCTTGGGGCGACGCCTTCCAGCGCAAGGCAAACCGCGCCAACGACAAGGGTAATCAGCGCGGCCTGCGCCCCAGCCGTCAGGCGGGCCTGCCGCGCGGGGATATCCGTCACAGCGGTCATGCTTCATCCACCTGCAGGGCTGCGGCGAGATCGGACGGATGAACCGTACCGACAATATTGCCGTCTGCATCGCGGACAGGAACGGGTTCATACAGCTCCATGCAATGTGCGAGCGCCGCGTCGAGCGTCATGGATGTGGTCAAGCCCGGATCATCCGGCCCACGATCAGCATCATCACGCATGACCGAAGCAACCTTGGCATGCTGGCCTTTGGCCACGTCCTTAGAAAATTCGCGCACGTAGTCGTCCACCGGACGCAGCACGATATCCGTCGGCGTGCCGATCTGAACGATCTTGCCATCGCGCATGATGGCGATGCGGTCGGCCAGTTTCAGCGCCTCTTGAATGTCGTGAGTGATAAAGACGATGGATTTCTTCAACGTCGCCTGGATGCGTAGGAATTCATCTTGCAGTTGGCGACGGATCAAAGGATCAAGGGCCGAGAACGGCTCGTCCAGAAACCAGATATCGGGATTCACCGCAAGGCTGCGCGCGATCCCTACGCGTTGGCGTTGACCACCCGAAAGCTGCCGAGGAAAGCTATCTTCGCGGCCTTCCAGGCCGACCAGCGAGATTACTTCCTGCGCACGCGCCAAACGTTCCTTTTTACCGACGCCTTGCACACGCAGCGGATAAGCCACGTTTTCGGCCACGGTCATATGAGGGAACAGGCCAAAATGCTGGAAAACCATGCCCAGCTTCTTGCGCCTTAGTTCAGTCAGGGTTTTCTTCGATGCACCGATGACATTCTCGCCATCCACACGGATCTCGCCGCCCGTACCGGGCAGAAGTTGCGAAATGCAACGAATCAGCGTCGATTTGCCCGAGCCGGACAGACCCATGATGACAAAAAGCTCGCCTTCTTTGACCTCGAAATTGGCATCCTGAACAGCAGGGATAAACCCCAGTTCGCGCAAATCGGCGGCGGCTTTGTCAGCGTCACTCCCTGACCGAGACAGCGCGTCGGTCAGAGCTTTGTCGGCACCTTGGCCAAACACCTGCCAGAGATTCTGGCAGGCGATGGCTGGCGTATTCGCTTCAGTCACTTAAGCGGACTCACTGCGTTGCCGCGTCAACGACGGGGCGCCATTTGTCTTCATTCTCGGCCATCCAAGCCGCGACGACTTCTTCGACCGCGCCACCATCTACGTCGATCGCCCCCATCATTGGCTGCTGGTCTTCGACCGAAAGCTGATAGTTAGTCAGGATTTCATAGGCAGCGGGCCACTTGTCTGCCATGCCGCTCCAACCGGCCTTGAAGATACGTGACGGCGAGAAATCGCAATCATTCACTGCGTTGGGGTTCGGGCCCCAAGACGGATCGTTAAAGCACGCCTCTTCGCCTGCAGGCAGTTCGACAAACTGTACGTCATATGCCGACATCGCCCAATGTGGCTGCCAGAAGGTGATCAGCAACGGCGACTTGCGCTCGGTCGAGGCGCGCAATTCGGCGATCAAAGCGCCCTCGGAACCCGCGGGGACCGCTTTGAACGGCAATTCAAGACCGGTCATACGATCCGCGCCGGGCGTACCCCAATCCGCTGGGTAATCGACCAGACGGCCACCGGGCAGAGTTTCAGCCGTAGCAAAAACTTGCGCACACTCTTTCAGCGCTTCCCACGCAGGCAGGCCCGGGCACAGCTCCGCTACATGTGCCGGGTAGGCAATGCCTTCCTTGGCATCAAGCCCTAGATCGCCGATTTCAACAACGGTGCCTTCGTCAATCTTCTTGGCATATTCGTCGGACACGTTGGACGACCAAATTTCCAATGTCGCGTCAATGTCCCCATCGGCCAACGCCTGGAACTGATTCATCATCCCGGCGGTCACGTATTCTACGTTATAACCGGCGGCCTTCAGCATCTCACCTGCCACATGGGTGGTCACATGTTGACCGGTCCATTCGTTGATCGCCAGCTTGATCGGTTCATCGACCGCGCCCATATCTGCGGCATGGGCCGCCCCGGCCACTGCGATAGCCAAAAAGCTTACGCTTAGCTTTTTCATAACAACAACTCCCTGTTTTTTACGTTTGCCCCATGGCGATATCGAGCCCGCCCAGGATCATTTGTGGTCACAGCACATTTCGCAACATGCACAAGTTTAGCCGAAAAAGGAAAGGGAACAGTTGTTCCGGGTCCGACGCTCTTCATCAAGCGTGAAAACACGACCCATCCCTGCTGCTCCACTCGGCAATACACACACTTAACACCGTCAGTTCGGAACCGTCAAAGATATTGATTGACTAGTCAATATAAAACACGCGCTTCATCTCAAGATCTGATTTGCCTTGTCAAATCTTCTTAATAAGGCAGCATCTGGATAAGGGAGGGTCTGGGAGATGCGTCACTTTGAAAAGATCTACCAGATATCGGCTGATCGCCACGGCGGCCCCGCCGAACTGGAAAGCAAGCTAAGCAAGCCTAAACCGATCGCCGAATTGGTGGCGATGTCAGATGATCGCTGGTTATCAATTATTACGAAAACCGTGTTCCAGGCAGGGTTTAACTGGAAAGTGATCGAATCGAAGTGGGACGGATTCGAAACGGCATTTGACGGCTTCGACATTGGACGCTGCGCATTCATGGATGACGAGAAATTCGACGCACTGCTGCAGGACACCCGCATTGTCCGCAACGGAACTAAGATTGCCACAGTGCGCGACAATGCCGCGTTTCTGCTGGAACTCCGCGCGGAAGGTGGCGTCGGGCAAATTCTGGGCGGGTGGCCATCACAGGATTATGTCGGCTTGCTACAGATGCTCGCCAAGCGCGGATCGCGGCTTGGCGGTGCTTCGGCGCAGTATGCTATGCGGTTTGCCGGACGGGACAGCTTTATTCTGTCCCAAGATGTAACAGCTCGTCTGATCGCTGAGGGCGTTATCGACAAACCTGCAACCTCCAAAAAAGCAATGGCCGCGGTGCAGGCCGCGTTCAATACATGGATGGGACAATCCGGGCGATCGCTGACGGAAATCAGCCGGGTTCTGGCGATGAGCCTTTGAAAACGACTTGCAGCGCCGAGCTGCCGCATTAGGCTTAATGCCATGATCCGCCCCCTGTTGATTTCATTGCTGTTTCTATGTGTAGCCTGTGGTCGACCTCTAACCGATCACGAGCGCGCGTTTGTCAGTAAAATCCACGGAGACACATTGAATCTGGATCGTGTGCGATTGGTAGAGGGTGCCCCCGTCGCAGCGGTTACATTTACCCGCAAAGCCCGCCCTCGGGTTGCCTGCCGTGAACGGATCTTACCACCTGTCAAAGAGGAAACCGTGACCGGCAAACCCGCGGGCGTTGCGCTGTTCAATCATGTATACTTCACGAAGGACTGGTATCTGGACGACTACATGAGCCAGTACCCCGATCAGGTGAACCTGATCGGGGCAATGTTGCTTGCGCATGAATTAACCCATGTCTGGCAGTGGCAAAATCGCAAGACAACTGGTTATCACCCGTTCCGCGCTGCGGCAGAGCATGGCCGGAAGGACGATCCTTACCTGTTCGACCTTGATACTTCGCCCGATTTTCTGGCCTATGGCTACGAACAGCAGGGCGCCATCGTCGAGGAATATGTTTGCTGCCGGGCGCTCGACCCCGACGCACCTCGAACCAAGCGTCTGCACGATATGCTAAGCGCCCAATTCGAAGTCTCGAAATTGCCCGGTAGCAGGCGCGAAAGCTCCGTCCTGATACCCTGGGCGGGCGCAGAGATTAATGGTATCTGTCGCTGAGCTTGTTAGTTTACTTGCAGGGTCTTCAGGTAAGCCACTAGATCCACGATTGGCTTGCTGGTCAGGATTGGCTGCCCTTCCGGCGTTTTGATCGCGGTGTCGTTACCTTCGAAATAGGGGCCATAAACCGGCATCGGGCTACCATGGCTAACCAACGGTTCGCGCCCGTCAATCCGCGCTACGACGCGCGCTGTCGGAAATACACCATTTGCATCGGCCAGCGTTCTCAGGTTTGTCGGCTGGATCACCAGCACCCCGGCCATTGGCCCATGCCCTGTTGCATCCAGTCCATGACAGGTAGCGCAATAGTGCTGATACAGCTCGGCCCCGGTCTCCACGTCCTGAGCTGAAGAGGCCTGTGGTATCATGGTAAGTACAGTCAGCGCGCCCGCGCCAAGTATTGATCGGATCATCACTTTTCTCCCTCCTGCCTTGCAATTCGAGACTTGCCGGGAGGTCGCGCTGACGCAATGATCCAGATCAACGAAATAGGCGCAGGGACAAAAGGCAATGACACAATACGCAGCCATCATGCTGGCCGCCGGGATCGGCGTTCCCATCCTCGCCGCGCTGAACGCCGCATTAGGCAAGTTGATCGGCTCACCAAATGCGGCCGCCGTCATTCTGTTTGCGATCGCCTTTGTCGCTTCAGCACTGGCGCTTTTGGTGCTCGGTGGATCCGATGCCTTCGCCAAAGTCGCACAAGCCCCCAAGCATCTGCTTCTGGGCGGCGTATTAATCGCCTTCTATGTGCTTTCAATCACCCATGTGGCCCCACATTTTGGCGTGGGCAATGCGGTGTTTTTCGTCTTGCTCGGCCAGTTGATCAGCACAGCTGCGATTGACCATTTCGGTCTGTTCGGCGCTCAGGTTACGCCGCTGACATTCATGCGGGCAGGAGGCATTGCAGTAATGGCAATCGGGGTCGCCATCACTCAGCTGGCCTGAGCACGCCGCCCTCCAGCCGCAACATCCGGTCCATCCGCGCCGCCAGATCAAGGTTATGCGTCGCGATCAGCGCCGAAAGCCCTTCATCCCGCACCAGCGCCATGAGGGCCGCGAACACCTGATCCGAGGTATCGGGGTCCAGATTGCCGGTCGGCTCATCCGCCAGCAGCACACGTGGCTGATTTGCCAGTGCCCGGCAGAAGGCCACGCGCTGTTGTTCTCCGCCCGACAAGGCTGCTGGCCGGTGATCTGCGCGCGGAGCGACGCCAACGCGATCAAGTAACTGCATCGCACGGGCTTGCGCTGCTTTCTCGGAAGCACCGTTTGCCAGTTGCGGCAACACGATGTTCTCCAGCGCCGTAAACTCAGGCAACAGATGGTGGAACTGATAGACGAAGCCAACATCGCGCCGACGGATCGCTGTGCGCGTGCGATCCCCTTTGCCCGTCGCGCCCTGCCCTGCGACTTCGACTTCGCCGGTATCCGGGATATCCAGCAAACCCGCGATATGCAGTAGGGTCGACTTGCCCGCCCCGGATGGCGCAACCAATGCCACAGCCTCACCCGCGCGCAGCTCCAGATCGGCACCGCGCAGAACCTGCACCTCTCCCGGGGTGCCTTGCAGATAGGTCTTGGTCAGACCGCTGAGCCTTAAAGTCACATCATTCATAGCGCAGGGCCTCAACCGGGTTCAGCCGCGCTGCGCGACGAGCCGGGAAATAGGTGACAAGGAAAGACAGGCCAAGTGACAGACCCACCGCTTTCATGACGTCAGACAGGTGCAATTCGGCGGGCAATGCGTAGATGCCGCGAATGGACGGGTCCCAGACGCCGCCACCCATGACGTAGTTCACGAAGGAAAAAATCGGATCGATATAGATAGCGAAGAGGCAGCCCAGTACGACGCCCATCGCTGTTCCGATGATTCCCGTAAAGGCACCGCAAATGAAGAACACCCGCAGCACTGATCCTTCGCTGAGCCCGATGGTGCGTAAGATACCGATGTCGCGCCCTTTGTTCTTCACCAGCATGATCAACCCCGAGACGATGTTCATTGCTGCAATCAGCACGAGGATCGACAGGATGATGAACATCACATTGTCTTCGACCTCCAGCGCCCGCAGGAATCCTCCAGAGGCATCCTGCCAAGTCCATATCTGGCTGCGCTCACCTGCGGCCTCAAGGATCGGAATCAGGATCGGGGTCAGCTCTTCGGGGCGCTCGACCATCACTTCGATCTCGTCCGCCACGCCTTCACGATTGAAGAAGCTTTGCGCCTCGGCAAACGGCATGTAGACGCGCGTGCGGTCGATGTCATAGCGCCCGGCAGAAAAGACATAGACCACCTCATAAGAGTTCACGCGGGGAGATGTGCCAAATGCGGTTTTGACACCGTTGGGCGAGGTCAGTTTGACCCGATCGCCCACCGTTGCCCCGATGGCCCGCGCCACGCCCGAGCCGATGGCGATGCCGTCCGGGAACCGGGACAGGTCACCATAGGCCTCTTCGCTTTCTGCAATACCGGGCAACTCAGCCAGATCGTCGGGACGAATGCCAAAGACCTGCACGCCTGAACTGCGGTCCGCATTGGTGATCAGCACCTGCCCTTTGACAAGCGGTGCTGCCCGTTCGATCCCCGGCACCTGCGCGATCCGCTCGGCCATTCCATCGAATTCCGTGATGGTGCGGTCTAGCCGCCCCTGCGCATCGATTTCTCCGGCGGAATACACTGTGACATGTGCGTTGGCCCCAAGAATAGTGCCCACGAATTCTGACCGGAATCCGGACCGAACAGCCAGCGTCGCGATCAGAGCGAACACAGCGAGCGTAATCCCGATCAGCGAGATCCAGGTCATCACGCTAACGCCCCCTTCGGCCCTACGGGCACGGAGGTATCGCCAGGCGATTTTCCATTCGAAAGGGGCAAAGGGCGGGGGAGATTTGGCCATTCCTGCCTCGGGTTCAGATTTTTCGCGACCCTTTCGACATTTCGCCGGATGGTCAAGCCAGTTATCGTGCGGACACCGGCTCGGCGTTACTGCGCCCGATAAAGGGGCGAAAAGAACAGTTTGAAACGAATCATTTGCCCCAAGCGCCAAATCATCACCGGCAGCGCGAGAAATCACTGGCCGCAAATTATACCAATGGTTGTGAACCCCTTCACAGACAAGGGCTTATTGTTTCAGTTATGAAGTCAATGTGAGATATCAGCACCCGACTGAGTCACAATCGCAACATTCAGGTGCGAAATATTGTTTCACAAATTGATTAGTGTGAGAAACTTTGTCACCCTATTTGTGTGGGGGACACATTTTAAGAGTTTAAGGGCGGAGGCACGCTCATGGGTATTCAAGAACATATGGAAGGTACGGGCCCGATTACTGCCCGTTCAGCAGCAACAGAACTGGATTGCGAAAGCGCCGCATTGTTGCGGGCAGCGATCAGGCCAGTTTTCACAAGCGCAGCAAGCTGGGCCGGTTTGGCCGACATACTGCGGGACAAAGGCTATCGCCTTGCTTTCCGGCAGGGGCGGCTGTGCATCACGGATCGCTCCACTGACGAACGCGTCTGTGGATTGCGGTTTCTGGGCTTCGAACTGGCGGAACTTGTACGCCGCTTTGGTCGCCCGATCGTGGTCGCACGCGGCAGCGAAGCGGACGGCGATTTCCTGACCGCACGTCCGACCTCAGCTTCCTGAGCTAAACCGCCGAAGGTTGCACCGCCTTGTTCAGGCGATGCCCTCATAGATTTCTGCGATCTTGGTGACGGCCGCTTCGGGGCTGAGTTCCTCACTTTCGCCGGTACGGCGGCTGGTGAGTTCGACCACACCGTTCTTCAGACCACGCGGACCCACAGTGATGCGCCACGGCAGACCGATCAGGTCCATGGTGGCAAACTTGCCCCCTGCCCGTTCATTCCGATCATCATAAAGCGGCTCAAGCCCCAGCGCAGTCAACGCGCTGTAGAGTTTATCGCACGCCGCGTCCGCCTCTTCATCACCTTGCTTCAAGTTCACAATGCCGCAATGGAATGGAGTCACGCCTTCGGGCCAAATGATGCCCTTGTCGTCATGGCTGGCTTCGATGATCGCACCGATCAGGCGGCTAACGCCGATGCCGTGGCTGCCCATATGCACCGGAACCGGCTTGCCATCGGGGCCTTGCACAGTCGCTCCAAGAGCTTCGGAATACTGGGTGCCAAAATAAAAGATCTGCCCCACTTCGATACCACGCGCCACGCGGCGGCGGTTTTCGGGGATTTGGTCAAACAGGGCTTCGTCGTGGGTTTCGTCCGTGCGGGCGTATTTAGAGGTGAACTCTTCGAGGATCGCCTGACACTGTTCGCGGCTATCATAGTCGATCTCACGATCGCCGAAGGTCAGATCGGTGACCGCGCTGTCATAAAAGACCTCGGATTCGCCAGTATCGGCCAGTACGAGGAACTCATGCGTGTAGTCACCGCCGATAGGTCCAGAATCAGCGCGCATCGGGATGGCTTGCAGACCCATCCGCTCATAAGTACGCAGATAGCTGACCAAGTGGCGGTTATACGCGTGCAGCGCGTCTTCTTTGGTCAGATCGAAATTGTATCCGTCCTTCATGTAGAACTCGCGCCCCCGCATCACGCCGAAACGTGGGCGGATTTCATCACGGAACTTCCACTGAATCTGATAGAGCGTCAGCGGCAGGTCTTTGTAGCTGCTCACGTGGCCGCGGAAGATGTCGGTCACCAGTTCCTCGGCGGTTGGCGTGTACAGCATATCGCGACCGTGGCGGTCCTGCATGCGCAGCATTTCCTGGCCATAATCGTCATAACGACCGGATTCGCGCCACAGGTCGGCTGATTGCAGAATCGGCATCTGGATCGCGATGTGTCCAGCCCGCGCCTGCTCTTCATGCACAATGTTCTCCAGCTTGCGCAGAACTTTGAAGCCCAATGGCAACCAGGAATAAATCCCGGCGGCGGCCTGTTTGATCATCCCGGCACGCAGCATCAGCCGGTGGCTGACGATCTGAGCCTCCGAGGGGTTTTCCTTGAGAACGGGCAGAAAGTAACGGCTGAGGCGCATAACGTAACCTTACGGGTGAGAATTTCGCTGCAAGGTGATTATTCCAAAGCCTAGCCGGGGGCAATCGCACATCGGTGTTTTGCGACCCATGCGCAGTCGGTTTTTTGATTGACCCGAGCGTTGGGGTTTTCAATGTTGGCGCAAACGTTAAACCGCGAGGCAGCAATGCAAACAATCACCGAACCCGCCCGCCAGATCCCCGTTGTTCATCAGACAGACGTATTGGTTGTGGGCTCGGGCCCCGCTGGATTGTCAGCAGCGCTGGCTGCCGCACGCGCTGGGGCCGAAGTTTCCTTGATGGATAGGTTCGGTTGCATGGGTGGGAATATTACGGCAGTCGGTGTCGAAGGCTTTGCCTGGTATCGCCACGAACAAACTGTCGAGGCCGGAGGCATCGGCATGGAGTTCGAAACCCGCGCCAAAGAGATGGGTGCAGCAGTGCCTGAAAGCCAATCGCTCAGCTACGAACTGGACAGCGAGGGCTTCAAGCTGGTGGCCGACAAGCTGGTTGAAGAGGCTGGCGTCCATCCGATGTTGCACCGGCAATTCGTCGCCCCGATCATGGAGGGGGATCGCATCACTGGGGTGATTACCGAATCCAAAGCGGGGCGTGAGGCGATCTTGGCCAAGGTTGTCATCGACGCCACAGGGGATGCAGATGTAGCGCATCGCGCGGGCGCCCCGACGCACAAGACGCCACGCGAGGACATGATGGCGGCCTCAGTGATGTTCCATCTGGCCGGTGTCGACAAACGGGCCTTTATTGAAGGTGTCAAAGCCGACCCGCAGACCTATAAAGACTGGGGTGGCGGAGGCGAATGGAATATCGAAACCTCGGGCAAAGAGGACGACATGTTCTCGCCCTTCGTCAAGAAACCCTTCCAGCAGGCGATTGATGAGGGCCTGATACCGGCTCATTTGAACACGATCGCGGGGACCTGGGGGGCGATGCACGATACCGGAGAACTGACCTATATGAACCTGATTCATATGGACCAGATCGATGGAACCGACCCCGAAAGCCTGACCTTTGGTGAAATCGAAGGCCGCCGACAGGCGATGCTGGCCATTGATGCCCTTCGCCGTTTCATGCCGGGTTGCGAAAACGCACGTCTACGCAATTTCGGAATGACCATCGGCATTCGGGATACGCGCAAGATCGATGCTGTCTACAACATGACCGAAAATGACGCGCGTCATCAGGGCCGGTTCGAGGATTCCATCGGTATCTACCCTGAATTCATCGATGGCTACGGCATTCTGATCTTGCCGACCACGGGGCGATATATGCAGATTCCGTATCGCTCGATGCTGCCCAAAGGGATCAAGGGCCTGTTGGTTGCGGGCCGGTCCCATGGCGCGGATCGGGTCGCTCACGCCGCGACGCGCAACATGTCCTGCTGCGCGGTGATGGGTCAGGGCGCAGGGATCGCTGCGGCGTTATCCTTGAAAAGCAATCAAGATCTCGACAGCATGAACCTTGTTCCTGTGCATCAGGAACTGGAACGACAAGGCGTGAGAATTAACTGATGGAGCATATTCCGACCATAGATATCAGCCCGCTGACTGATCCTTCTGGTCCGCTGTATCAAGCAACGGTCGCGCAGATCATGGATGCCTGCACCAGCATCGGGTTTCTGTCGATCACAGGGACAGGCATCACGCCTGAGCACATCGAGCAGGTGCGCGAGTGTGTCAGTGCGATCTTTGATATCGACGAGGCCCGAAAATGGGATCAGGCCATCACCCGCGAAAACTATCGTGGGTACATTCCGATGGGGTTCTTCACGCCCAATGACGGCTCGGGCGCGGCGGATAAGTACGAAGGGTACAAGCTGCATTTCGAAGCAGCCGAAGATGCGCCGATCCGGGTTGAATGCGCACTTTACGGCCCGAATATCTGGCCCCGAGAAGTGCCCCAGGCCCGCGCGGTAATACTGGATTACTGGCTACAGCTTGATGGCGTGACAGATCTTTTGCTGGGTGCATTGGAAGTGGGGTTAAAAATCCCGCCCAACACACTACGCGACGCCTTCCGCGACCCGATGACCAACATGACCCTGCTACACTATCCGCCACAATCCCCGGATGAGCTTGGCTATGGAATTCATCCGCATAAGGACACCGACGCGCTGACAATAATCGCTCCCGATCCGGTCGGAGGACTTGAGGTGCAGACCCGCACCGGCGGCTGGATCACACCGGACTGCCCGCCCGGCGGCTTCGTGGTCAATATCGGCGACATGCTGGAACTGTGGTCGGGCGGGCGGTTGAAATCGACCCCGCATCGCGTGGTTAATCGATCCGGGCGTGAACGCTATTCCTTCCCTTATTTCGCCGTTCCGCGCCACGATGTGGTGGTTGCGCCACTGCTGCCTGCCCTGTCCGGCTTTGATCGCCCGAAGGTACATTGCGGACACTGGTCGGCGGAAATCTGGCGCACCAACTGGCCTGATGAAATGGCCACAGGTGAGACACCGGAACTGGGTACTCTGACAGACTAGGGTATAAAAATCGCGCGCCATGAACCGCTTGCATCGCCGGGCGTCATGGGCCAAGAACACGGCAATGCTGTGCAAACGAGGGATTGCGCCATGGCCTTGCCGGTGAAGGATCAGCTTAGATACTGGGGCATTGCCGCCGCTGTTTTCGTGCTGCTTTTGTACCTGTTGGGCGATGTCTTGCTGCCCTTTGTGATCGGTGGTGCGATTGCATATTTCCTTGATCCCGTTGCGGACCGCCTGGAAACACTCGGCCTTTCGCGCATGGCTGCGACCGGGATCATTACCGTTGTCGGCGTGTTTGGTTTTGTTTTGATGATTCTTATGGTTGTGCCCGCGTTGATCACACAGCTACTGGATCTGATTGATGTTTTGCCAAGCCTTTTTAAAGAACTGCGCGCCTTTATTGAGAAACAATTCCCGGCTTTGCTCGATCGCGAATCAAATACCCACCAGATGCTGGTGTCATTTGGCGAGACGCTGAAATCAAAAACCGGCGATGTGCTGCAAACCGTTCTGGCCTCATTGGGTTCAGCGATAAATGTCGTCGTCCTGTTGGTTATCGTACCGGTTGTCGCGGTTTATCTGCTGATGGATTGGGATCGCATGATCACCCGGATCGGAGAGCTCTTGCCCCGTGATCACGCCCCCACGATCAAACGACTTGCTGGTGAAATCGACGCCGTTCTTGCCTCATTCGTGCGTGGAATGGGTACCGTCTGCCTGATCCTCGGCACCTACTATGCTGTCGCATTGATGCTGGTCGGTCTGCAATTCGGCCTGATCGTCGGCTTCATTGCAGGACTGGTAACCTTCATCCCCTATTTGGGCGCCCTGATCGGAGGCACCCTAGCCATAGGCCTGGCCCTGTTTCAGTTCTGGGGGGACTGGGCACATATCGGTTTGGTCGCCGGTATATTTGCTATCGGACAGGTGACCGAGGGCAACTTCCTGACGCCCAACCTCGTCGGTAGTTCAGTGGGCCTGCACCCGGTCTGGCTGCTGCTGGCCTTGTCGGTCTTCGGCGCGCTGTTCGGCTTTGTCGGAATGCTGATCGCAGTACCTGTAGCGGCTGCCTTGGGCGTGCTGGCACGGTTTGCGACCGAGCAATATCTGCACAGCCGCCTATATACCGGGCTTGAAGGGCTCAATCAGGAAGACGAATAAATGGCCATGCAGCTCAGCTTTGATCTGCCGTCCAAGACTGCCTTGGGCCGCGAAGACTTTTTCGTCTCGCCTGCTAATGCGCTGGCTGTTGCGATGATCTCTGCCACCTCATGGCCTGGCAACAAACTGGTGCTGAGCGGCCCCGCAGGATCGGGCAAGACCCATCTGGCGCATGTCTGGGCCGGCGAGACCGGCGGTCGAATCGTACAAGCCGCCGCGCTTCGATATGACGACGTGCCGGACCTGGCGCGCGGTCCGGTGGCGGTCGAGGATGTGCCGGTAATCGCTGCGGACGCCGAGCAGCAGAAAACTCTGTTCCATTTGCACAATCTGGTTCTGGCTGAGGGCCACGCCTTGCTGATGACCGGGCGCACGACGCCGAAGCTGTGGCATCTGCCGCTGGCTGATCTGCAAAGCCGGGCCGAAGGTGCGCATCATGTGTCGCTTGAAGGGCCGGACGATGCGTTGCTGGGCGCAGTGCTGGCGAAGCTATTCACCGACCGGCAGCTCAATCCGGCGCCGGATGTCATAGCATATCTGGTCAAGCATATGAATCGAAGCTTTGAAACCGCCGCCCGCGTGGTCGAGCAGCTGGACGAAATTGCGCTAACCGAAAAACGCGACATCACGCGTGCGCTGGCGGTGCGTCTATTGAACACAGAAGCCGAACAATCGGATGCCTGCAATTGACCGAACAAGGGTGATCTCGCATCCTGTCGCGCAAAAGACCTGGGGACACCATGACCAAGATTGCCGAGACTGATTTCCCGGATCACGGGCTGTTCGGAAGGCCGCTGTTCGAAGATCCGGGCGCCCGTGCACTTTCCCGGGTCGGGGTTGTCGATATCGGATCGAACTCGGTCCGGATGGTGATCTTTGACGGCGCGGCGCGCTCACCGGCCTATTTCTACAATGAAAAGGTGATGTGCGAACTGGGCGCCGGCCTGTCAGAGACCGGCCGACTGAACCCTGAAGGTCGCAAACGGGCGCTGGCTGCCTTGCACAGGTTTCAGCATCTTGCCAGAGACCTCGGCCTGCCCGCCCTGCACGCGGTCGCCACCGCTGCGGTGCGCGAGGCCAGCGATGGACCGGATTTCTGCGCGCAGGCAAAAGCCGAAACCGGCCTGATCATCAACGTTGTCGATGGCGAGGAAGAAGCACGGCTCTCAGCTCAGGGCGTGCTGCTGGGTTGGCCCGGAGCTTATGGGCTGATTTGCGACATCGGTGGCTCGTCCGTCGAACTCGCTGAGATCGGAGGCGGCAAGGTCGGACGTCGCATGACTTCGCCCCTGGGGCCGCTCAAGCTGCGCGATATCAAAGGCGGTCGCCGGGCGCGTAAGGAGCATATCAAGAAGACGCTGGAAGAGATGCGCGACCGGATGGGCCCTCAACGTGATCGGCTGTTTCTGGTCGGCGGCAGCTGGCGCGCCTTCGCACGTCTGGACATGCTGCGCCGAGGCTATCCGCTGAACGTGCTGCACGAATACCGCATGACACAAAGTCAGGTACGCGAGACCATCAAGTTCATCGAACAGAATGATCCTGATGAATTGCGCGCATTGGCCGGTGTGTCGGGCTCGCGTATGGCATTGATCCCCTATGCAATGGATGTGCTTTCACGCCTGATCCGCACGTTCAAACCAAAGGACATCGCGATTTCAAGCTACGGCATCCGCGAAGGATTGCTGTATGAACAGATGCCGCAACGCCTGCGCGACCGGGATCCTTTGATCGAAGCCTGCCGGTTTGCCGAAGCGAAAGACGCGCGCTTGCCCGGTTTCGGCAAACACCTGTTCGATTTTGTCATGCCCTTGTTCCGTTCGGCGCCGGAACCGATGCTGCGCCTGATCAAGGCAGCTTGTCTGCTGCATGACGTCAGTTGGCGTGCGCATCCAGATTACCGGGCCGAGGCTTGTTTCGAATATGTCACCCGCGCCAACATGAGCGGGATCAAACATTCCGAGCGGATCTTTATCGGGCTCGCTTTGCAACACCGATATCGCAACAAACGCGAAGGGAGCCGCTTTACCGAGCTTTACGAACTGCTCGACGAACGCGGCCAGGAACAAGCCGAAATCCTGGGCAAAGCACTACGGTTCGGAGCGATGCTTTGGATGCAGCACGACGCAGCCATGGGCAAGATGCGTTACTATCCCAAAAAACAAAAGCTCGAACTGCGTCTGCCCAAATCGGCAGGCGCATTGTTCAACGAAGTCGCCGAGGCCCGTTTTAACTCGTTGGCCGGCGCGCTGAAATCAGAACCCAAAGTGATCATTCGCGGATAATCAGATATCGGTATAACCGTTAGAAGTCTCTTCTTCCGGCACAACTTCTTCGGGCTGATCTTTGGGCTTCTTGCGGATGATAATGTCGCCGTTTGGTAACATCTCGGGCGATTCATACGCGCTCCAATCCTGCACCTGAGCAGCCAACTCAGCCAGCGCCGGACCCATTTCCCGCATGAAAGACTGCAAAGCCGGACCAAATTGGTCCGCAAATCCACGCAGGTCTTCGATCGTGGGCTCCATCTCTTGCCGCAAGCCTTCCAGAAACAACTCGGCACCCCGCTCCATCAGCGACTTACCCGAATCGTCCTGTGCTTGGGCAGGCAGGGCCAAGGCGGTACAAATAGCGCTGATCAGCATGAGACGTAGCATAGCTTGAATATAAGCGAGCGTGCCGAGTGTTGAAAGGTCAGAGGTCGATATCCAACGTCACCGGGAAGTGGTCGGATGCGGTTAGCAAGGCATCCCTCAGCTCGGGGTTGCCCCAGCAGGCGGCATCGCGAAACGGATGCCAGATGCGCCAGTTCGGGTGGTGGGCGCGCAAATCCTCGCTAATCATGATGTAGTCCAACAACGCCTCAAGATACCGTCCCTCATTCGGCCGCGCAAATCGTGCAGTTGCTGGGACGGAACCGGGGCGCAGTTCCAATGCCCTTGCTGCATGAGGATCATAGAGCCCCGCCTGCAACAATATCTCGACCGACGATCGACCGAAGAGGTGTTCGAACTCATCCAGTCCGGGTCCGTCATTGAGATCGCCCAGCAAAATCACCGGCTCTTGCTCCGTCAAATGATGTCGGACCCGTCGACCCAGCCATACCGCCTGCGCCAACTGCTTACGGCGATTGGCAATCGAAATTCGTATCATCTCATCCCGCGATGCAGCGCCATGGGGCGCTTTGGACTTCAGATGCGCCCCGATCAGTCGAAACTCCTGCCCTGAGGTTGTTTGGATCGCCAATTCCATCGGAGGCTTTGAAAACCGCACAAGATCCTCGGTCGCATCCACATCCAGGTCGATCCGGAACTCGGCATCGAAACGCGGCGCGTTCTCGGCCTCCCTTGCGTCGTGTTTGGCTGTAAGAATTTCGGGATCATAAAGCAGGGCCAATTCCTGATGTGTATCATTGGGAAATCCCATGATTGCATGGCTTGTACGCAGACCGAACGCCTCGGCAAATCGCTGCAAGGCACGGACGGTATTCTGAGACTTGCCTGTGTTGGGGGCTTCGACGATCAGCATCGCATCGGCATCGATCGCCGTCAGCACCTTTGCGATCGCCTCAACCTGCCGGGCCTTGGTCACATCGTGACGCCCTGACCAGCTGCCATCGACAATCAGGCTGTCATTGCGATCAAACAGGTTGGCGAACCATTCGATATTGTAGGTCGCCAACCGCACGGATCAGACCCGAGCGCCGTTGATTTCATCCCAGGCGCGGTTGATGTCGATCATCTTTTTCTCGGCCAGCCGCACCGCCTCTTCCGGAACGCCGCGTGCCAGCATCGCATCGGGGTGAGTTTCTCGCACCAGTTGCCGCCAAACCTTGCGAATTTCGGTCAGAGGAGCGTCGCGGGGAACGCCCAGAACCGTATAGGGGTCTTTCGGCGCATCCGGTACGAAACGCGCGCGCAGGGCCATGAACTGAGCGTCGGTCTGGCCGAAAATGCGGCTGACTTCTTCCAAAAACTCGTTTTCGTTCGGATGGTAGAACCCGTCCGCCATAGCAATGTGAAACAGCCCTTCCATCAAATCGCACAGGGTGGTGCTATCTTCGGCGAACATGCGGGCAATCCGGCGGGCATAGTCCTGATATCCAGCAACGTCTGTCCGTGCCATGTCAAAGACCTTGGCCGCCCCGTCTTCATCTTCGGGCGCGATCTGAAACACTTCACGGAAAGCCGTCACCTCATCCCGCGTCACCTGACCGTCGGCCTTGGCCATCTTGGCGCCAAGCGCCACGACAGCAATCGCAAAGGCCACCGAACGTTCTGGCGGCGTGCGCAGTTTCTCAAACACCGCAGTCAGGCTTTCGCCCTGGGCAAGCGCGTTCAGCGCGTCGGCTATTCTGGACCAGATCGACATGGGCGCACCCTAGCGTGCCTTGTCACGACTGTCAGGTGCGACAGATGACTGCGGGCCGAGTATTTTCTGCATCAGGACAAGATCCAGCCGCTGCCCCCATTTGAACCCCACTTCAGGCATGCGTCCCACCTGCTTGAAGCCAATTGCCTTATGGAAGGCGATGGCTGCGGGGTTGGCCGATGAAATGCCCGCCACCAAGACATGCACGTTATCCTCCCGCGCGATGGCTTCAAGAGCCTCCATCAACGAACGGCCAACATGCTGGCCTCTGGCTTCGGGTGCCAACTGTATCGAATGTTCGCGGCACTGCGCATATCCCGGTCCCGAGCGGAAGGCGCCATAGGTCGCAAACCCCTCGACGGCACCACTGCGCTCGGCGATGAGAAAAGCAGGGCCTTTGGTTTCGATCTCTGCGGCCACGCTTTCTACGCTGCGTTCATCGTTGGTGAACGTGATAAGCGTATCTCTGATGATCGCGTTTGCGATCGCCCTAATCGCAGGTGCATCTTGGGTTCTGGCCTGCCGGATGTTCATTCCAGCACGCGCAACCCGTGCGGTGTTTCGAATTCAGCGCGCAATGCAGCCGGGCCGCTGTCAAACGCGACATTCTCCAACGCCCCCAAACCTTTGGCTAAGTCGATTGCATCCGGATGGCACACTATAAGGCGGCGTAACCGGCAGCCACTGTCCTGAAGCATTTGCGCCGGATGCAGATCACCCTGCCACTCGATAAGCGCCGGAAAGAGGTTGTCAAATGGCAGACGTCCACTTGGGGGGACTGCCATACGCCAGCGCAGCGCGCCTCGGTTCAGATCGATAGGTTGTCCGACGCCGTCAGGGAAAACGGTCAGTGACGCTTCGATATCCGGAACCCGGCAAATCCAGTTGGTCAGGCGGGGTGATCCGGTGAACCGGTCCAGATCGAACCAGCGCGTCCTTTGCGGTTTGGAGGCTTCGGGGTCGATCGCAATCGCCTCCAGATAGAGCCCATCCCGCAAGCCCAAAAGTCGATTATACGTCCCGAATTTTTCATGCTTGCCGCCGTCCTGAAGCCGTACGCCCAGCGCCTGTTCGATATGGTCAGAAGCTTCTTCAAGCGTTTCGCCCGCAACAGCCAGATGATCCAGTAACATGAAGACGCCTCCTGATGACAAACGACCAGACCATTTGGGTCTGGTCGCATGTTTTCCGCAAAGGGGCGAAATCACAAGATTTTTCGTACGAAAAATCTTGGCGCCGGCGTCAGGTTTTGGCTTCGCCGATCAAACGCAAGATGTCTTGTGCCGCTTCAGGGATGTTCGTTCCCGGACCAAAGATCGCCTTCACACCGTGATCGTAAAGGAACTGGTAATCCTGTTGCGGAATGACCCCACCGCAGATGACTATGATGTCCTCAGCCCCCGCCTTTTTCAGTTCCTCAACCAACTGAGGCGCCAATGTCTTATGCCCCGCAGCCTGCGAAGAGATCCCAATCACATGCACATCATTGTCCACCGCGTCCTGTGCGGCTTCTGCAGGCGTCTGGAACAGAGGGCCGACATCCACATCAAACCCGATATCGGCAAAGGCAGTGGCAATCACCTTGGCCCCTCGATCGTGGCCGTCCTGCCCCATCTTGACCACCAGCAGACGCGGGCGACGCCCCTCGGCCTCGGCGAATTCTTCTATGGAATTCTGAATCGCGGCAAAACCTTCGTCACCCTCATAGGCCGCCCCATAAACACCGGCCAGGGTCTTCACTTCGGCGCGGTGACGACCGAACTCTTTCTCCATTGCCATGCTGATCTCTCCTACGGATGCGCGGGCTCGAGCGGCCTCGACGGCGGCGGCCAGCAGGTTACCTCCCTCGCGGGCGGTTGTTGTCAGGGCGTCCAGTGCCTGTTGGCAAGCCGCCTCGTCGCGCGTTGCACGGATACGCTCCAGCCGCGCGACCTGAGCTTCGCGCACGGCCACGTTATCGACGTCCAGAATATCGATCGGGTCTTCTTGCTCTTTGCGATACTTGTTGACACCAACGATGACCTCTTCGCCCCGGTCGATCATGGCCTGACGGCGCGCAGCGCTTTCCTCGATCCGCAGCTTGGGCATGCCACTGGCAACGGCCTTGGTCATACCGCCCATTTCCTCGACCTCTTCCATAAGAGCCCAGGCTTTTTCGACCAACTCGTTGGTCAGGCTTTCGACGTAGTAAGAGCCCGCCAGCGGATCGACCACATCGGTCACGCCGGTTTCCTCTTGCAACACCAGTTGCGTGTTTCGCGCGATACGTGCCGAGAAATCGGTTGGCAGCGCGATCGCCTCGTCCAGTGCGTTGGTATGCAGTGACTGTGTGCCGCCCAGAACCGCGCTCATGGCCTCATAGGCAGTGCGGACCACGTTGTTATAGGGGTCCTGTTCCTGCAGCGACACGCCCGAGGTCTGGCAATGAGTTCGCAGCATTTTCGACCGTTCGGATTTCGCCCCGAACTCGGTCATTACCCGATGCCAAAGGGTGCGCGCAGCGCGTAGTTTGGCGATCTCCATGAAGAAATTCATGCCGATGGCAAAGAAGAACGACAGACGACCCGCGAACTTGTCCACGTCCATGCCTGATTCCGTCGCTGCGCGCACATATTCGCGCCCGTCGGCCAGCGTATAAGCCAGTTCCTGCACCAGGTTCGCCCCGGCCTCTTGCATGTGATAGCCGGAGATCGAGATCGAGTTGAACTTGGGCATCTCATTCGAAGTGTAATCGATGATGTCCGAGATGATCTTCATCGAAGGCTCGGGCGGGTAGATATAGGTGTTACGCACCATAAACTCTTTCAGAATGTCGTTCTGAATGGTGCCCGAGAGCACGGCCTTGTCATGCCCCTGCTCTTCACCTGCAACGATGAAGCTGGCCAGAACCGGGATCACCGCCCCGTTCATCGTCATTGAGACCGAAACCTTGTCCAGCGGGATACCGTCGAACAGGATTTTCATATCCTCAACGCTGTCGATGGCCACACCGGCCTTGCCGACATCGCCCACCACACGGGGATGGTCACTGTCATACCCCCGGTGAGTCGCCAGATCGAAGGCGACCGAGACACCTTGCTGGCCGGCTGCCAGATTGCGGCGGTAAAATGCATTCGATTCTTCAGCCGTCGAGAAGCCTGCATATTGACGGATCGTCCAAGGGCGCCCCGCATACATCGTCGCTTTTACGCCGCGCGTAAACGGACCGAAGCCCGGAAGCGAGCCCATATGCGGCAGATCAGCCGTGTCTTCCTGAGTATAAAGCGGTTTGACGTCGATGCCTTCCAGCGTCTCTTTGGTCAGATCGCCCAAAGGTCGGCCGCGCAGCTCTTTTTCAGCCAGCACCTGCCAGTCGTTGGTGTCGGTCATGTCGATTTCCTCTGTTCAATTCTGGTTTCGGCGGGGGCGACCCCGCGTGCATTGCTATCTGTCCGGCAGATCAGTTCAGCCCTCCCATCGGCGCCCGAGGCAAGCCATTCCAGATCATCGGCATAATCAGCCCAAAGCTGCATCGCCTGTTCAGCGGTCAGACCATGGGGCGTGGGTTTGGGCGCAGCATTCAACGCAAGGCCATCGCTGAATTCGGGCGCGGTGCGACCCGTCAGCGCCTGAAGCTGCGCCTGTTGATGACCCGCAAATTCCTCAAACGGCAAAACGAGCAATGGGACGCCCGGGAAGGCGTGGCTAATATCGGTGATGACGTCTCGCCAGCTCCGCTTGCTTTGCGCGATGCGGGTCCACTTTGTGGGCTCTATTGGGGCGCTGCCACGTTTGAACTTATAGGCGGCCACGGAAGACCAATACATATCCAACGCGCGGATATTCAAAGCAATTTTAGTGACTCTTCCATCAAATGCCCTTGCCAAAAGCTGCCCACGTTCCTGCATACCTGGATAGAGCGAGGCAAAGGCAATATTGCGCTCCATTGAGCCCACGAAATTCTCTTGGCTGACCAATAGCTGCGTCGCGCCGTCTTGCTGACATACGTCCAACTCGCGGCGTAATCCATCACAGACCTCAGGCGTCAGTTTATTCAAGCTGTTGAGGCCATTGGAGCGTGTTCGCTCCGGCCCCCAATACGCCAGACCTTGATCTGCAAGGACCTGCACGTTCCGGCTCAGATAGTTCTGGAAACTGGTGCTTGCACATCGATGTGCACCGCAATGCAGGATCACTTCCATCGGCCTACTCTCCCCACACGAAGGCCGCGGGAACGGCGCATTTTGTAGGCAAATTGATAAATACGCATGGGTGGGTGCGGCGTCCACGAAGCAAATTTTTGGTGATCACACGCATTTCGTCAGTCGCATTCGCCCCAGCAGAGGCTATATTCATCACAACAGGAGGCCTCATGACACGCACGCTTGCCTTTGTTTTCTCGGCACTATTCCCGTTGGCCGCCTTGGCCGCCGACGCGACTGCCCCTGCGAATGACAGCTTTGTTCGTCCAGTAGCTGACAGCGATCTAAGCGATTTTCTCTGGACGCATCGCCCGATCGTCGTTTTTGCCGATACCCCGGCAGACCCAAGATTCCAGCAACAGATTGACATGTTACTCGAAGGCGAGGACGCAATGCGGGATCGCGACGTGATTGTCTTGACCGATACTGATCCGGCGGCGCGATCATCGATCCGATCAAAACTGCGACCACGTGGATTCCAGATGGTGTTTGTCGACAAGGATGGTGTCGTCAAACTGCGCAAACCCAGCCCATGGAGCGTGCGTGAGATTGGCCGATCCATTGACAAGACGCCTTTGCGCGAGCGCGAAATCCGCGAACGACGTGAGGGCGGCTGAGCACCTGCGACATGCCTCAAGATCCCGGCGGAAGCCGCTGGGAACCTTGAAAGATATGTCGCAGGTGCGCGCATCATCACTCGAACTCGATGATCACATCGTCAACGGCCAGACTGTCGCCGGGGCCCGCGTTGATCTTGGAGACAACGCCCTTTTTCTCGGCGCGCAGGATGTTCTCCATCTTCATCGCCTCAACGGTACAAAGTGCCTGACCTTCCTGCACCTCCTGACCTACTTCCACATCAATCTTCACGATCAAGCCCGGCATTGGGCAGAGCAGCATTTTCGATGTATCAGGCGGCAGCTTCTCGGGCATCAGGCGGGCCAGTTCGGCCTGACGCGGGGTGCGCACATGTACCTTGAGGTCAGCCCCTCGGTTTCGGATACGGAACCCGCCCGATATCTTTCCAACCTTCAAGACCAACGGGCTGCCATCCACGTCCAACACCGCAAGTTGGTCACCCGGCGTCCAGTCAGAGGACACACGCAGAGCTGACCCGTCTTTGAATTTGACAGTCGCGCCCTGTTTGTCAGCCTTAACCTTGACGCTGAAATCCTGCCCTTGCAGAGCGACATTCCAACGTTTGCCGACTTTCCGTTCATGGTTGTCCATCCGGCCCGATACGCGGGTGCGACGGATTTCGGCAACCCGGTGCATGGCAGCGCACGAGGCTGCGATACGGCGCAAATCCTCTTCGGGAAGGTCGACGCCTTCGAACCCGTCCGGATACTCCTCGGCGATGAAAGCGGTCGTCATGTCACCACTTACAAATTTCGGGTGATCCATGACCGCTGACAGGAATGGCAAGTTGTGACCGATGCCTTCGACTTCGAAACTGTCCAGCGCCACGCGCATGGCTTCAATCGCCTGTTCGCGGGTCGGTGCCCAAGTACACAGCTTGGCGATCATCGGGTCGTAATACATGCTGATCTCGCCGCCCTCATAGACGCCGGTATCGTTACGCACAGCGCTATCCCCTTTAGGCGCATCACCTTGCCATTTGTCATTCACAAGCAGCGGGCCGGCTGCGACCTCCTGCGGCGGGCGATAACGGGTAAGGCGGCCAATCGAGGGCAAGAAGCCACGATACGGGTCCTCTGCATAAAGACGGTTTTCAATCGCCCAGCCTGTCAGGGTGACGTCATCCTGCGTGATCGACAGTTTTTCACCAGCGGCCACACGGATCATCTGTTCGACAAGATCGACACCAGTGATCAGTTCGGTCACCGGGTGTTCCACCTGCAGGCGGGTGTTCATTTCGAGGAAGTAGAAGTTCTTTTCGCCATCCACGATGAATTCCACCGTACCGGCACTGGCATAGTCCACCGCTTTGGCAAGCGCGACGGCCTGTTCGCCCATCGCCTTACGGGTTTCGGGGTCAAGAAAGGGCGATGGCGCCTCTTCCACAACTTTCTGGTTCCGGCGCTGGATCGAGCATTCGCGTTCCCCGAGAAAGATGCCATTGCCGTGACTGTCACAGAGCACCTGAATCTCGATATGGCGCGGCTGAGTCACGAATTTCTCGATGAAAATCCGGTCGTCGCCGAAGGAGTTCGCGGCCTCGTTCTTGGATGACTGGAAACCTTCCCGCGCCTCTTCGTCATTCCACGCAATCCGCATGCCCTTGCCACCGCCGCCTGCGCTGGCCTTGATCATCACCGGATAGCCAATGTCGTTCGAAATCTTCACCGCCTCATCGGCGTCTTCGATCAGGCCCATGTAACCGGGCACCGTCGAAACCCCGGCCTCCTGCGCGATCTTCTTCGAGGTGATCTTGTCCCCCATGCTTTCGATCGCACCGACCGGGGGGCCGACAAAGGCGACGCCTTCGGCATCCAGCGCCTCGGCGAATTTGGAGTTCTCGGACAGAAAGCCATAACCGGGGTGGACCGCCTGCGCGCCGCTTTTACGGATGGCATCCATCACCTTGTCGATGACGATGTATGACTGGTTGGCGGGCGGCGGGCCGATATGCACGGCCTCATCCGCCATTGAAACATGCAGGGCGTTCTTGTCAGCATCTGAATAGATGGCAACCGTGCCAATGCCCATCTTGCGGGCGGTCTTGATGACCCGGCAGGCAATCTCGCCCCGGTTTGCGATCAGGATCTTGTTGAACATGGAACGTCCTTTGGCTTGATGTTCTGGAAACGCAAAACGCCGCCGCGGGGCGTTGACCCCACGACGGCGTGATACGCAATGACGGACGGGACTTTTCCAGCCCCGTTAAATTCAGCTTTAGTTACAGTTGTTCTGGGTCTTGCAGTAAAGCACGTTGCCCGCAGCCCCAACTGCCGCCCCAAGCAGCGGATCTGCACTGAGGACCGCCGCCCCCAGAGCCCCCGCACCGCCGCCAAGGATCGCCTGTTCGCCGGTCGAGCCACCGCAGGCCGCCAAACCCGCGCAGGTTGCCAACGCAAGGGAAATTCGTTTGATTCGCATGGTTTCTGCCCTTCTAGATTTTTTGCAGTCTTTGAGAGCAGATGCCGATTTCGCGCCTTGTTATGCAATAACACGGACCTCAAACTTGCGAATTGCGCAGGTTTTTGCCGCTTTTTGTCCAATCCTGACAAAAAGAAAACCGCGGACAGAACTCTGTGGGGAACACAAGCCTGCCCGCGGAAGGAAGGGGTACGGAATAGTAGGTGCTTGTGCGACGCAGGCAAAGTAGAGCCGCACGGCCCAATCACTGTGCACAGCACAATTCTGGCCGCCAACCAGTTATTGTTTCCATCTGAGATTCCGGCTGAAACCTGCCCATCCAGCGCGGCACCACGCAGATTTGCGCCGACGTCGTAATCGCCCGGACAGCGACGACTACGTCTGAAATCCGTCACGTTCCTGTTACAAATCGAAGACTTGTAGCGAGGCAGTGCGCGAGGCACCTCACGCAACATCACTACAAACTCACGCAAAAATCCTTCCGGTGACAGTAACTTAGATTCCGGTTTCACCGCAGCGTGAAACGTCACATGTCTACCGACACTTTTGCTTGAAAAATTGAGAGCATCTTCTCTCAACTTGGTGATTTCCCAAGAATTCAGTTGCGTGGAACGGTGCCCCTGCACACTCGCACACAAGGAACTATCCATATGATAACAAAGGGTAAAACTGCTAGCCTGCTTGCTGCCAGCGCGCTTTCCGTGACCGGTATGCAAGCCTTGGCGCAAGATGCACAAACTCAGGCTGAACTGGATGCACTGCGCGCCCGGGTCGAAGCGCTGGAATCCTCCAATCCCGGGTCTGGCACTGGGGATCTGCAGATCGGCAACACCACTCTGGACGTCTACGGTTATGTCAAAGCCGACTTCTTCTATGACTTCGAATACGATCAGGGCGACACCGCATTCGTAAACGTGATTGGTGAACCCTCGGCCGAGACAGATGGTACGTTTGGCGCCACAGTCCGTCAGTCTCGTATCGGGCTGCGCACCAGCACGCCTTCGGGAATCGGTGACATTCAGGGCCAGATCGAAGTCGATGCCTTCGGCTCGGACGGAACCGCCGAATTCCGAATTCGTCATGCCAATATCCGAATTGGGGAACAATGGCTGATCGGACAATACTGGACCAATTTCCAACCTCTGGACACCTACCCGACCTCGGTGGAATTTAACGGGCCGGTCGGGATCGCTTTCGCGCGCGTACCGCAGGTGCGCTACACCAACAATATCGGATCGAATACCACCTTCGCCGTTTCCGTTGAAGAAAACGTCGGCGGCTCGGATTCGGATGATCCTGTGCTGACTGGTTCGGTCGAATACAACGATGGCAAATACATCGCTCGTGCCTCGGCGCTCTACGGCAAGGCGCAATCCGGCGACGTCGAGGTCGATCAGACCGGTTTCTCTTTGTCGGGCTCGATCCGACCGTGGGAAGGTGGGTTGTTCCAGGTCAACTATGTCAACGGCGAGGCACTTGGCCCCTACCTGATCGGCTTGGGCGACGCAGTCGTCGGGGGTCAGGCCAACGATGTTGATGGCTACACCATCGAATTCCGTCAGGACCTGAGTTCCAAATGGAACGTCGGCATCGCCTATGGCAAGGAAGACTACGACCTGCCTACATCGACCGGTACTTTGTCGTTCACCGAGCTTGAGACGATCCACGTCAATGCCTTTTACAAGGCGACAGACAACCTGACGCTCAGCGCCGAATACATCTATGGCGAGCGGAACGACACAATTTCCGGCGACACATTCGACGGCAATCGTGTCCAGTTGGCCGCGCAACTCAACTTCTGATGAAAACAGCCTACCCTGCCCATTAGCGGGCAGGGTTCCAGTGTCACTGATCATCTGAGTGTTATGTGCGGCAGCACCGGTCACAATCAGCGCACTCCGTCGAACACGTCAGGGAAAGATTGGCGCGCGGCGTCCAGATTGATCACCAGCAGAGCATCGTAGCTTGCAGGATCAAACGGGTCTTCGGCGGCGACAACCTCACGCCCGAACAGCCAACTTAGACGGCCCGCGTCCAGATTGCCTCGCTCAAAGGGCTGATCACCAAAATGCGCCCATAACGCCTCGATAAACGCGACATCTGCGCGCTTATCGGCGGGTTTGCGATCGCGAAAGCGTTCTCGCTGGGTCAGCGGCGTAACGCCCTTGGGATTGGCCCGCCGAATGGTGAACTGGAAGTCTGTTCCGGGCAAACGTCCGGGGAAACCGCGATGTTTCAGCATTGCGAAACCTCAACGGACAAGTTCCAGATATGGCAGGCCATCGGACATGCCTGCGGGATTGAAGTGATCATGCGAACCTCCAGAGCTGCATCACTGTATCGGGACACTCTGAGACTGTGACATTGTTGGTTCATGGTCAGAGCCCCTCCCAGATACACCGGGATTGATCCAGCCGGTAGGCTTCGAAGAACTGCGTTGCGTCAGGTTCGGAGGTGCCGAACGCTACCGGTCTGTCCGAAAACGAAATCACAATCCGGGCAGGCTGCAATTCGTGCTGGGCCACGTAAGGCACCGCCAGTGTTTCACACAAATGCTCCATGTCGACTACGGCGACATCATATGTGATACGACCTGCAGTCGATCCGATCTTGGGTGCAATGAACCTAAACCGCACCCAAAGCTCACCCGGATTGGTGTCCAGAAGCACATCGCTAAGCTCGACCGGTTGACCCGATGGCACGGGCAGCAGGTTTGAGGCCAGCGCCGAACCTACTCCGACCAGCAACGTAATAACCCCGGCGCATCCCCGGATCCGCCAGCGGCGGCCTCCTTCCTCCGGGGGAGCGTGCAGAGTGGTTGCAACCTGCACGGTCTTATGTCCGGTCAATCGGGGCATTTACGGCTCGGGCCTCCTCGGCGGGCATTTACAGCGGGATATTGTCGTGCTTTTTCCAAGGGTTCTTCAGTTGCTTGCCGCGCAGGCTCGCAAATGCACGTGATACACGGCGGCGGGTCGATTGTGGCATGATCACCTCGTCGATAAAGCCGCGCTCGGCCGCAACGAAGGGATTTGCGAACCGGTCCTCATAGTCCTGAGTGTGTTGCGCGATCTTATCGGAATCGCCGAGATCGGCGCGGTGGATGATTTCGGTCGCGCCCTTTGCACCCATCACCGCGATCTCAGCCGTGGGCCAGGCATAGTTGAAATCGCCGCGCAGGTGTTTCGACGCCATCACATCATACGCACCACCATAAGCTTTACGCGTGATCACCGTAACCTTCGGAACCGTTGCCTCACCATAGGCAAACAACAGCTTCGCACCATGTTTGATCACGCCGCCATATTCCTGCGACGTCCCCGGCAGAAAGCCCGGCACATCTACCAGCGTCAGGATCGGGATTTCAAAGCAATCACAGAACCGCACGAACCGGGCCGCTTTTCGGGAACTATCGATGTCCAAACATCCTGCCAATACCATGGGTTGGTTGGCCACGACGCCCACGGTCTGCCCCTCAAGCCGGATAAAACCGGTGATGATGTTCTTAGCGTAGTCTTCCTGAATCTCGTAAAAATCACCCTCATCCGCCACTTTGGTGATCAGTTCCTTCATGTCGTACGGCGTGTTCGGATTGTCCGGGATCAGCGTATCCAGCGATGTCTCGACCCGGTCAGGGCTGTCAAAAAACGGACGAACCGGCGGTTTCTCGCGATTGTTGAGCGGAAGGAAGTCGACAAGACGGCGCACCTCGGCCAGCGCCTCCACATCGTTTTCAAACGCGCCATCAGCGACCGACGACTTTTTGGTGTGGGTTGAAGCCCCTCCCAGTTCCTCCGCCGTCACGACCTCATTGGTGACGGTCTTTACAACGTCTGGGCCGGTCACGAACATGTACGAGGTGTCTTTGACCATGAAGATGAAGTCGGTCATTGCAGGACTGTAAACCGCACCACCTGCGCACGGCCCCATAATCACGCTGATCTGCGGAACAACGCCTGAGGCCATGATATTACGCTGGAACACCTCAGCATATCCGGCCAATGAAGCGACGCCCTCCTGAATCCGCGCGCCGCCCGAGTCGTTGATCCCGATCACCGGCGCTCCGTTTTGAACTGCCATGTCCATGATCTTGCAAATCTTCTGCGCATGGGTTTCTGACAGAGAGCCACCGAATACGGTGAAGTCCTGGCTGAAGACGTAGACCATTCGACCATTGATCGTACCCCAGCCTGTGACCACCCCATCACCAGCAGGCTTTTGTTTCTCCATCCCGAAATCAGTGCAGCGATGGCTGACAAACATGTCAAACTCTTCAAAGCTGCCTTCGTCTACCAGCAACTCGATCCGTTCGCGTGCCGTCAGCTTTCCGCGGGCGTGTTGCGAGTCGATGCGTTTTTGCCCGCCACCCAATCGCGCGTTGTTGCGACGGCCTTCGAGCTCGGAAAGGATGTCTTTCATGTCGGTAGTCTCCCAAGAGAATTTGCGCGACCATAACGAGTTGGGATCGGCGGCCAAAGAAGTTTTCGGCAAATTTGCAAATATTTGGCAACACTATTTGAGATAACTGCAAATTTGTTAATTAACACAACAAGCCAAACTGCCGATGGCATTTCCTGCGATCAGGGTCTAAAGGTAAACCATGCAGTTCAGTTCACCCTCTGTCAGCCGCACGCCCCCCACGCTTGCAACACTCGTTTTGTTGTCAGGATTGTCGGCACTGAGCATGAATCTGTATCTGCCCAGCCTTCCCTTTATGGCGACGTATTTTCAGACTGATTACAAGGTGATGCAGCTTTCGATCGCGCTTTATCTTCTGGTCAACGCGGCACTGCAAATCTTAATAGGACCCATTGCCGATAAGGCCGGACGTCGGCCTGTACTGCTGTGGGGACTCGCCCTTTTTCTGCTTGCAACGCTGGGGTGTATATACGCCCCAAATGTCGAGACCTTTCTGGCCTTCAGAATGTTTCAGGCCGTCATTGTCGTTGGTATTGTCTTAAGTCGTGCGGCTGTGCGGGACATGTACGAACAGGACCAGGCTGCTTCGATGCTCGGATATGTCACCATGGGGATGGCAGTCGTCCCGATGATCGGCCCTGCTGTCGGCGGGCTTCTCGAAGAAACTTTTGGCTGGAAAGCCAATTTCTGGCTACCCTTTGCCCTTGCGGCGCTAGCGCTGGTGCTGACCTACCAAGATTTTGGCGAAACCGCCGCCGCAAGCGGCAAAACACTGATGCAGCAATTTCGCGAATATCCTGAATTGCTGAAATCGCCCCGCTTCTGGGGCTATTCCCTGTCCTCAGCTTTCTCTTCAGGCGCGTTCTTTGCCTATCTCGGGGGCGCACCCTATATCGGGACCGAAGTTTTCGGCATGACAGCCGCCGAGGTCGGCATCTACTTTGGCGCGCCTGCGATTGGCTATTTCTTCGGTAACTTCATCAGCGGTCGATTCTCGGTTCGCTTCGGCGTCAACCGAATGGTGCGTTGGGGATGCTGGCTGAATGCAATTGGCGTGGCCCTATCAGCTTTGTTGTTCCTAGTGGATTTGGGAACGGCGCTCAGCTTCTTTGGCCTGATGACCTTCGTCGGGTTGGGTAACGGCATGGCGATCCCGAATGCGACTGCCGGATCGCTTTCGGTCCGCCCGCATCTGGCGGCCACAGCATCTGGCCTGAGCGGTGCAATCATGTTGGGCGGCGGCGCGGCACTCAGCGCATTGGCAGGCGCATTGCTGACGCATGAGACAGGCGCGATGCCTCTGCTTTGGCTGATGCTGGCAACCGCCGCCCTGGCAATCTGCGCGATCAGCGTTGTTATCTGGCGCGAACGGCAATTGGGTCTGTAGACGGCTTGCGCGAAAGGGTTTGCAAAGTTAGCCTGCAGATTCAGTAAAGCTGCAAAGAACCGCCATGGCCACTCAGAAACTATACGCTGGCGCCAAGCTGCGCGAAATGCGCACACGCCTGACCCTCACGCAGAAGGATTTCGCCGCAAAACTGGGCGTTTCACTGCCCTATTTGAACCAGATGGAGAATAACAACCGGCCGATCTCGACAACCGTTGTTCTGGCACTGGCGCAAGAGTTTGGTATGGATGTGACCGAACTCAGCACAGGGGATAGCGAACGATTGGTTTCGGACATGCGCGAAGCACTGGCCGATCCGGTGTTCGCCGAAACGGCGCCCCCTCTGGCTGATCTCAGGCTCACCGCTTCAAATGCGCCCGCGCTTGCACGCGCGTTCATCGAGTTACACCGCGCCTATCGCCAGACCCATGAACGCCTCGCCTCGCTCGACGAGGCATTGGGCCGCGAGGATGCCCGTATTCAGGCCAGCCCTTGGGAAGAGGTGCGCGATTTCTTTCACTACTGCGACAATTATATTGACGCCGTTGACCGCGCCGCCGAACGCTTCGCCAGCCGTGCCGATGAAACCAGCGATATTCGGCAAGTCGCCCTGAACAGCCTGTCAGAACGCGGCATTCACGTCACTTTCGCCGACACAGAAACCTTACGCAGCTACAATGCTGGTGACAAAACCCTGCGCCTTTCCTCGCGCGCCGCACCACAAACGCAGGTCTTCCAACTATTGCTGCAGGTGGCGTTGATCAGTCAGGATAAGCTGCTTGAAGCAACGCTAGATTTCGCCCGTTTCCAAAGCGATGAGGCCCGCGCCATCGCCAAAATTGGCCTCGCCAACTATTTTGCCGGGGCTTCGCTGATGCCTTACGGCGCTTTCCTATCCGCAGCGCAGGACTATCGGCACGATTTGGAGCTGCTCAGCAACCGGTTCGGGGCGTCGATTGAACAGGTGGCGCACCGCCTGTCCACGCTACAGCGCCCCGGTGCAAAAGGAATTCCCTTCTTCTTCGTCCGCGTGGATCAGGCGGGCACAATCACTAAACGACATTCAGCCACGCGGCTTCAATTCGCCCGCTTCGGCGGCGCCTGCCCACTCTGGAATGTCCACCGGGCATTCGAGACCCCGGGTCATTTCCTGCAACAGCTAGCCGAGACACCGGATGGCGTCCGCTATATCTCATTGGCACGTGATGTTTCAAAATCCGGGGGCTCGTTCGGTGCTCCTGTCCGCCGCTACGCCATCGCCTTGGGATGTGAGGTTCGTCATGCCGAAGCATTGGTCTACGCCGATAATCTCGACATAAACAACGCGAGCGCTTACGAGCCCATCGGCATATCATGTCGCATATGCGAGCGCCAAACCTGCCACCAAAGATCAGTCCCACCGTTAGAGCGCCGCCTGACCATCGACGCCCATAGCCGCGGCACCCTGCCTTATGAGGTCACCTGATCTTCGCCTGGCCATATATATCCTGCGAGTCCGGGGGCAGAGCCCCCGCCTAATCCTCAGCTTTTTGACAAGATCGCCCAGATCTCGTCTTTGAGCGCCGCGCGTTTCTTCCGCAAATCAACCTCGGCCAATTCCTCCATCGGTTCGACGTTGGTTTCAGCCCGATGCACGGTGCGGTTGACCTCATGATACTCATCCGCAAGTCGGGCAAAATGCGCATCCGTTTGCTTGAGCTGACTCATCACTTCGAGCTTGTCGGGGAACTCTTCAGCCAGTTCATGCGGGGTATGAGACATCCAGTTGGCTCCTTGTTTCAGCGTTACATCCCAAGGCTAAACATGACTGTCGCACTCCGCTTTGACGCCGATCAAATTCCGAGCGCAATCATCCAGCTTTCAGGATAAATGCACGCCGTGGGTTTTGGATGTGTCAGCGCTGTGCCGTTGCCCATCTCGGACTTATCCAGGGTTGGTCGTTCGCTTTGGGCAGAGGGTCTTTCTGCAGCAAATGGTCCGACATCTTTTCACCCACCATGATCGACGGCGCGTTCAGATTGCCATTGGTGATTTGCGGGAAAATCGAGCTATCGGCGACGCGCAATCCATCCACCCCAATCACACGCCCCTGCGGGTCGACAACGGAATCCTTGTCATCCGCACGTCCCATGCGGCAAGTCCCGCAAGGGTGATAGGCGCTTTCGGCATGCTCGGCGATAAAGGCATCTAGCTCTTCGTCCGACTGAACCTCCGCCCCCGGTTGGATCTCTTTACCGGCAAAGGGTTTGAACGCCTGCTGTCCAAAGATCTCTCGGGTCAAGCGAATGCAGGTTCTGAAGTCTTCCCAATCCGCGTCATGGCTCATGTAGTTGAACCGGATCACCGGCGCGTCTTCGGCTTTGGCGGATCGCAGAGTCACAGCGCCGCGCGAGGGCGACCGCATTGGCCCCACATGCGCCTGGAATCCGTGCCCTTCGGCTGCCGCCTGCCCATCATAGCGAACCGCCATCGGCAGAAAATGATATTGTATGTCAGGATATTCCACACCCGGTTTCGAACGCACAAAGGCGGCGCTTTCAAACTGGTTCGATGCGCCAAGGCCTGTTTTGGTAAACAGCCATTGCGCTCCGATCATTCCTTTGCTGATCAGGTTCCAATGCTTGTAAAGCGTGATCGGCTGGATCGAGGCCTGCTGAATATAAAGCTCTAGGTGGTCCTGCAGATTGGCGCCGACGCCAGGGCGGTCGGCGACCACTTTGATACCGTGCTCAGCCAGGTGCGCCGCGGGTCCAACCCCCGAAAGCATCAGCAACTTAGGCGAATTGATAGACGAAGCCGCCAATACAACCTCGCGCCGCGCTGTGATCACTTCCCGTTTGCCACCCCGTATCAATTCGACCCCGGATGCGCGCCCAGATTCAATAATCACGCGCGCCGCAAGACCCCGGATGATTTCGCAGTTTTGCCGCTTGAGCGCTGGCCTAAGGTACGCATTCGCCGCCGACCAGCGCCGTCCTTTCCAGACGGTCTGCTCCATCGGCCCAAAACCTTCTTGTTTCTCACCGTTATAGTCGCCAGTGACCTCATATCCAGCCTGCTGACCTGCATCGACGAACGCCTTAAACAGCGGATTTTCACGAGGCCCTCGCGACACGTGCAGAGGTCCATCCGTGCCTCTCCAGGTGTGATCACCCCCATGGCCACCATCATGCCAGGTTTCCATGCGTTTGTAGTACGGCAGCACATCTGCGTAAGACCATCCATCTGCGCCCATCTCGGCCCAGGTGTCAAAATCTCGCGCGTGACCGCGCACATAGACCATGCCATTGATCGAAGAAGACCCTCCGATCACCTTGCCTCTGGGGCAAGCAAGTTGACGATTGTTCAGATGCGGTTCGGGCTCGGATTTGTAGCCCCAGTCATATCGCGACATATTCATCGGATAGCTTAGGGCGGCAGGCATTTGGATGAAGGGTCCAGCGTCAGTGCCGCCATGCTCGATCACCAGAACCGAGGCTCCGGCCTCACTCAGACGGTAAGCCATCGCGCAACCAGCAGAACCGGCGCCAACAATGACAAAATCTGCTTCCATATTCGTGTCTCCGTTCACCTTCGGGGCAAGATTTTTCGACGAAAAATCTCCGCACTTCCGACGGGTGCAATTTCAAAAATGTAAAGGATTACTCGCCACGCGGATAACGCTGGCTATCCTCGACATCGTTCAGGTCCATATGATTGCGCATGTACCGTTCAGACGCTTTCTGAAGAGGCTGATAGTCCCAAGGATAATAGCCACCCTGCCGTAATGCCTCATAAACCACCCAGCGCCGGGCTTGGCTGGCCCTCACATCGGCGTCAAAGCGATCCATATCCCATCGCGCCTCGGATTTAGCACGCAGTGTTTGCAAGGTGCCTGCATGTTCGGGCAGGCCAGCGAGATTTTCCATCTCATGCGGATCAGCCTCGAGATCGAACAGTTGATCGGGGTCCAATGTACAGCGATTGTATTTCCATTTGCCATAGCGCAGAGAGACTAAAGGAGCGTATGAGGCCTCGGCGGCATATTCCATTGCAACCGGCGCGGTTCGGTCTGTGCCCTTTGCCAAGGGAACAAGGTCTTCACCATCCGTCCAAGGCGAGATTTCAGCCATATCGACGCCCGCCAGCGTACCAAGCGTCGGTGTCACATCGATCGTCGAAACTGGTGTATCGATGCGACCAACTGGAAGATCGGGGGCCGAAATCATGAGCGGCACGCGGGAAGAGCCTTCGAAGAAAGTCATCTTGAACCACAACCCGCGCTCACCCAGCATGTCGCCGTGGTCGGACACGAACAGTATGATCGCCTCTTGACGCGTCGTTTCCAGAACCTCCAGTATCTCACCTATCTTGTCATCCAGATATGAGATATTGGCGAAATAGGCGCGACGGGATTTGCGAATATCCTCGGTCGTTATGTCGAAGCTGCGCCAATCATTGGCATCGAAAATACGTTTGGAATGCGGGTCCTGATTGTCATATCCCAGATCCGCGATCTGTGGCTCAAGATGCTCACAATCTTCATACAGATCCCAGTACTTGCGTCGCGCCACGTAAGGATCGTGTGGGTGCGTGAAGCTGACGGTCACACACCAGGGGCGATCATCCTTGCCGCGTGCAAGGTCATATAGCTTGGCCTTGGCGTTATAAGCGACCTCGTCATCATATTCCATCTGGTTGGAAATCTCGGCAATGCCTGCCCCAGTGACCGAGCCCATATTGTGATACCACCAGTCGATGCGCTCACCGGGTTTACGATAGTCCGGCGTCCAACCGAAATCTGCCGGGTAGATATCAGTGGTCAGACGATCTTCGAACCCGTGCAACTGGTCTGGGCCGACAAAGTGCATCTTGCCGGACAAGCAGGTGTAATATCCT
The DNA here is from genome assembly GCF_056539785.1 of Ruegeria sp. B11. NCBI lineage: Bacteria > Pseudomonadati > Pseudomonadota > Alphaproteobacteria > Rhodobacterales > Roseobacteraceae > Ruegeria > Ruegeria sp. B11. The sequence goes on from NZ_JBQFVO010000003.1 coordinate 205,466, forward strand.
GCACGACGAAGGTGGTGGGCATAGGTCGGGATATCGCTTCTAAACTCGGCGGCGTTGTCATAGACGCCAGTGCGCGATGGCAGTTGACCCGACATAAAGCTCGCACGTCCCGGAGCACAGAGCGGCGAGGCAGTGTATGCATTTGCGAAACGCGTTGATCTTGCCGCCAGCTTCTTCAGGTTCGGCGCATGCAACCATTCTGCAGGACCGTCGGGGAAGAGGGTCCCGTTGAGCTGATCCACCATCAGGATCAGAATATTCGGCTTTGTCATTTTTCGGCCTCTAGGAAAACTCTCAGTACCCGCAGCGCATGGGTGACTGCCCGCTGCGGCTCTTGTGGGGAATTCAGTGCAGAGTGGATGTACAACCCATCGATCAGCGCGATCATACCTTCGGCAGCCTCGCTCGGGTCACTCATATGTGGACGCAACGCATGGATCAGGTTCGAGCGGATGCGCGCCTGATAGATTTGCCAGAGCCTCAGCGCATCATCGTTGGTTTGCGCCAAAACATAAAAAGTCATCCAAGCTGCGATAACATCCGGTGTGAAACACGATGGCGCGAAACAGGCGCGAATGATGGCCTGTGCGCGCTCTTCCGGATCTGCCGTGCTGAGTTGTGCGCGCGCTTCAGATCCAAAATCCGTCAGGATACGCCGCATCGCGGCTAGGAATATCTGTTCTTTGCCCCCAAAGTAATGATGCGCCAATGCACTGGACATACCTGCGCGTTTGGCGATCTGGCTAACGGTGACATCAAGGGATTTTTGCGCGCCAAGCTCGGCGATCGTCGCCTTGACGATCGCGTCCCGCCGGATCGGCTCCATTCCGAGTTTTGGCATCTTCGCCTCTTCGCCATACCTGAGTGCAAGGAAGGCTAAGCGGTTTTTATTGACTCGTCAATCAATAACGGTTCTTGGTTTCGCCGGTGGGGTCTCAGAACCTTGCGGCGGTGTGCCGCCACGGCTCAGCAAGGCTTCACGCCAGGTGATGAAGCTGACGGCAGCCAGGATCAGAGTGCCTCCTGCAATTACCCAGATGTCGATGCGTTCATGGAAGGCCAAAGCGCCGAGCAAAGTGGCCCAGATCAGCTGCAGGAACGTCACCGGCTGGGTCACGGCCACCGGGGCAGCCTGCAATGCAAGCGTCATGAAATAGTGCCCCGCAGTCGCAAAGCTGGCGACGATGAAAAGTATACCAAGATCGCGCAGGCTGGGCGGCTCCCAAACCGCGACGGCGAAAGGGATAAGCGCGATGGTGACCCATATCGAAAGATGGGCAACAACGGCTGAGGGACGGATATCACGGACCATGACTTTGGCCAGCAGATAGGAACCACCAAGCGCTAGTGCAGCCCCCAGCATCGCTATGTGACCGGGCAATATCTCGCGAAAGCCCGGGCGCAGGATGATCACTACTCCAATCACAGCAACACCAATCGCGGCGATACGACGAAAAGCTAGCTTTTCACCCAAGAATAGTGCCGCACCCACCGTGACGTAGATAGGTGTCATGTAATTCATCGCGGTCACCTCGGCGAGGGGGATGCGCGTCATCGCAAAAAACCAAAGCATGACGGCGATGGCGTGGACCATTCCGCGTAGTCCAAACAGCGTTAGATTGCGCGGGGTCAATGGAGTTCCGAGGATCGCCCGGATTGCGGGCAAAAGAAACACCAGACCCAGGACATAGCGCAAGAATGCCGCTTGAATGGGGTTCATGCTGGTTCCCAGAACCTTCACCAGCGCATTCATGCCCACAAAGGACAGCCCGGCCGCAAGCATCCAAAACATGCCAACAAGCGGGCGGTGCTGATCATTAGGTGAGGTCATACAAACGGTTGAACACCGAATTCTGATCCGGGACAACCCTTCACATGATAACAAGTTTCAACGCGATCATAAGCATCACGATTCCGATGATAAAATCAAGAATCTGCCATGCGCGCGGGCGGGCAAAAATCGGTGAAAGCACTCTAGCACCGTAGCCGAGCGAAAAGAAGAAAACGAAACTCGAAGTCATCGCCCCTATCGCAAACCCCATGCGATCTGAATATTGGGCCGATATCGACCCGATCAATACGACCGTATCCAGATATACATGGGGGTTGAGCCAAGTGAAGGCCAGCACGGTCAGCATGGCCGCACGCAGGCTGGTGCGCTGCCCTGTTGCGGTATCCATCACCGCCCCACCTTGCCAGGCAGACCCAAAACTTCGTAGGGCGTACCAAATCAGAAACACCGCCCCACCATAGCGCATCACCGTTTCAAACCATGGCGCGGCCTGAGCCAGGGTGCCGAACCCTGCAACACCCGCACCGATCAGTATCGCGTCAGACACTGCGCAGGTCAGGCACAGTGCAAAGACGTGCTCGCGCCGCAGGCCTTGGCGCAGAACAAAGGCGTTCTGAGCGCCTATCGCCAATATAAGGCTAAAACTCAGGGCAAACCCGGCAATCATTGATGGGAACATGCAGCCTCCTGTCGATGCTCGTTGACTACATGGCCAGTGTGAATCTATCAAATTAATGATGATTACCCAGATTAAGTAACTCTAATGCTCCTCGACCCTCATCAGCTATCAGCATTGGCGGCGATCTTGCGACACGGCAGCTTTGAGGCCGCAGCCGCAGAGCTATCCGTCACCCCGTCGGCTATTTCGCAGAGGATCAAGGCGTTGGAGGATCGTGTTGGTGCGGCCCTCATTCATCGCGGCACCCCATGCACCGGCACTCCGGCGGGTCTGCGGATCGCCCGTCATGCCGAAGATATCGGCCTGTTGGAGGCAAAGCTGGCGCGAGAGCTGACTTTGGATCAGCGTGAAGGTCCGGTACGGGTTCGCGTCGCGCTACCGGCTGACAGTCTGGCCACATGGTTTATCGACGCGATGGCGCGCGCCGAAGACATACTGTTCGACCTTGTAATTGACGATCAGGACCATTCGGCTGACTGGCTGCGGCGTGGCGACGTAAGTGCGGCGATAACGGTGGGTGGTCAGAACATTACCGGATGCGATGCCATTGCGTTGGGCACTTTGCGCTATTTGCCGACCGCGAGCCCCGGCTTCATGCAGCGGTGGTTTTCTGATGGGGTTTCCGCCAAATCCCTGGCACAGGCCCCCTGCTTGACCTTCAACCGTAAAGATAATCTGCAGAAATCCTGGATATATGCCCAGACAGGCAGCCGTCTTTCGCCACCGTCTCACTTTCTGCCGTCCACAAATGCCTTTGTTGACGCGGCAATCGCCGGTTTAGGATGGGGTATGAACCCCGAAAGCCTTGTAAGAAGAGCGATCGCAAACGGGCAGATTTGTGAAGTAATCCCCGATGCGCCGCTCGATATCGAACTGACCTGGCAGATCGGGCGTGTCCTTGCCCCTGCCCTTGCACCCTTGACCCAAGCGGTACGTCGCGCGGCAACGCAGCAACTGATCGCACCGGCGGCAGATTAGGCCTGCGACTCTGAAGCCTTTTGCGGTTTCGCGATGCGGTAACAGCTAAATGCCGCCCAGATGCTGGCCAGCACGATAAACACGATGGCAGCGGCAACCTCGTGCATATGTGCAACCGCAGCCAAAATTGCAGACAGTGCAACGGCAGCGAGTCTGCAGATGGATTTGATGGCTGCTGCGCCCTGAATACGTTGTTCCTTGGGCGCAACATCTAAAAAATACAGCTGGCGCGCACTGGAAATTCCGGTTGTCGCCACCGAGACGACAAACAGGGCAATCGCGTGCAAGTGAACTTCGTGATCGATACCGGCATAGTGGAACGCCAACAAAACGATCCCTGTCACTGCGACCAACAAGTTGCCCGCGACCATCACGGTACGGTGTGATTTCATGTTCACCAGTTGCCACAAGGGCGCCGAGACCAGATAGCCGGACGCGGATGAGATGATCATGGCCGTCAAACCCTTGGCCGAGTTGTGATGTGCCTCGGCAGCGATGAGCGCAAAAAACGGAACCGACAGCGACACGACAACCAAAGGAAGCCGCAGAGCCATATAGCGCCGGAACCATGGCTGTTCGAACATACTTACGATTCCGGAGATGATGTTCTGCAGCGATTGACGTCCTGCACCTTTAGGTTTTCCATTACCGGACTCATCGTGGGCGATCTCGGCCATGCCGAGAATGCATAATGCTGAAAACAAGAAAAACACGACCGAGGCCGCAATCACCGCGGAATGCCGCGAGAATGGCGGATACTCTTTCGTGATCTCGTGTATCAGCAACACCAAGCCGATGGCACAAAGACCTCCCGCGCCCAATTGGAGATAACGGATAACCATCCGGGATTTCGATTTCAGATGATCGCCCAACAAATCAGACAGCATCAGGGATTGGCTTTCTTCAATAAGCCCAATCATGAAAAAGGCGATCACAAAGGCAATGGCCGTCAATGAAACACTGCCGGTGGCCGCGATCAAAAGGGCCATCAGAAGGCAACCACCAATTCCGATCTCGGTCAGGGCAATCCCGCGTTTCTTCCGCGCCTGCGCAGCAATGGAGCGGGCGAAAAACACGTCCGAGATCATGCTGCCAACCATGCGGATCGACACCAATGCACCGGCAAGGAACATCGGTAACTCCAGCGAGACCGCAAGGAATGGCAATACGATAGACGGGCTGCCCAAAGTCCACGCCACTTGGGAAAGGATACTTTGGCTAGCCAGAACCGGGACATTTCGTCGGGCCGGATCAGTCGATTTACTCGCCATTTGCGATGCTCTGCATGATGTGCCTACGGTTGCCTTTCAGGTCCTTCAGCCTCAATGATCTGAGTTTAATCGCAAGAGGCTTCAGGACCAAGGCTTGTGTAAGACGCGCAACTGCAACAGAAAAACCCGGCCGCTGGGCCGGGTTTGTTTCATCTGGCGTTTGTCCGGTACATCAGAGCTGCGCCATAACCTCGTCGGTCGCTTCGAAGTTAGTGGTCACGCGCTGAACGTCGTCGTCGTCTTCCAATGCATCCACCAACTTCATCAGCTTTTGCATGTCTTCCAGACCCAACTCGGTCGTCGTTGTCGGCTTCCAGACCAGCTTGGTGGATTCGGATTCGCCCAGCGCCTCTTCTAGCGCGTTCGACACATCGTTCAGATCCGTATCTGCACACCAGATGATGTGACCGTCATCCGAGCTTTCGACATCCTCTGCCCCGGCCTCGATCGCGGCTTCGAAAATCGTATCCGCATCGCCTGCGTCTGCCTGATACACAACTTCGCCCTTGCGGTCGAACATGAACCCGACCGAGCCGGTTTCGCCCAAGTTTCCACCATTCTTCGAAAAGGTCGAACGAACAGTCGAGGCGGTACGGTTGCGATTATCGGTCATCGTTTCAACAATCACGGCCACACCGTTGGGACCATAGCCCTCATACCGGATTTCTTCGTATTCATCGCCCTCGCCTGCTACGGACTTCTTGATCGCACGGTCGATCACGTCCTTGGGCACCGAATTCGACTTGGCCTCTTTCACCGCCAGACGCAGGCGCGGGTTCTTGTCGGGATCGGGGTCGCCCATCTTGGCGGCAACGGTGATCTCTTTCGACAGCTTGGAAAACAGTTTGGACCGCGCGGCGTCCTGACGTCCCTTGCGGTGTTGGATATTGGCCCATTTGGAGTGGCCTGCCATGATGCGTCCTCGTCATCGTGATTGCGTGTTTGGCGCTCATATAGACGTTTGCGAGGGGCAGGATCAAGTGAGAGCTATAACCACCCTATCACAGTACCAATACCATCACCGAAGTTGGATTCTGCTTTGTTCCCACGTGGCGGTCGGCGCATACTTATCGAGTAAAGCTTGTAGCAATAGCTCCTCACCATGACCTGCCGCAGGACCCAACGTAACGCTAAGGGTATCGAATACATCACTCTTAAGCTCTGCAAAAACTACGGTGTCTTCAAAAGTCTGAAGATTAAAGGCTTCTTTTAGTGGTAGACCATTGATCGTGCCGAAGGTGATACTGTACGGCAGGCGGAACCGCCATTCAGCCTCGAATTCCCAATCTGTAGTTTTGTGCAATCCAACATGGCTGAGTCTAGCTAAAGGCTTTTCACCTTCTGAATCCCTGTACTTTGTGAGAACGTTCGGAATGTTGCCGACTTCATCGGCGTCAACGTACTGAACTTCGTCAGGCCCCATGATTTGTTTCAATTCTCCGGCAAGCCGATTTCCGTTCCAAGCGCCACAAAGCCTCGGTCGAGGTGGATTTTTCAGTTCGGCGTAATTGATGATGGCTGGTGGCCACTCTCCTTGTCGAATTGGGGTTTCCGTATCGAACATGTCTGGCGGGAGGCTAATTCTGACACCACGAAGATCGGAGTACATCTTCCACATCGGAAGCGTATCTGATGAGTTCGCGGTCCAGGACGAGGAATAGATCATACGTTCCGCTTGTTGGAAATCTGGTATTTTACCCTCCAAAGGATCATTAAGTTCACTAAGAAGCGTAAATTTCAGCTTTTTCGTCGCCAAAATCAGGGCGAGCGTTTCCAATGAAGTATAATGGAAAAGTCTAGGTGGGTATTGTTCTAACATCGCGTAATTTCATCATTTTATTTGTTATCAGACTATGCATTACAAGAAACAACACTAGACCTGAACAACCTCTGCCCAAACAATGAATTTTGTGTTTATTTGTTCTTATGACGACAGATCAGATCATCCTTTTTTCCCTTTTCATCGCCGTTTTCGGAATGCTGCTCTGGGGGCGTTTCCGCTATGACCTTGTAGCATTTACCGCCTTGATGATCGCGGTCACGCTGGGTGTGGTGCCCGTTGACAATGCCTTTGCCGGGTTCGGGCACCCGGCCACGATCATCGTGGCGTTGGTGCTGGTGGTTTCTGCCGGTCTGGTGCGCTCGGGTGCAGTGTTCATGATCACGCGCACGCTGGTCGACGCATCGCGCGGATTGGGCGCGCATATCGCGCTAATGGGCGGCATCGGGGCGATCCTGTCAGCCTTCATGAACAACGTCGCGGCGCTGGCGCTGCTGATGCCGGTCGATATCCAGACCGCGCGCAAAGCGGGGCGCCCGGTCGGCCTTAGCCTGATGCCGCTCAGCTTTGCGACGATCCTGGGAGGGATGGCCACGCTGATTGGTACGCCGCCAAATATCATCATCGCCTCGATCAGGGCTGAAACACTGGGCGAACCGTTTCACATGTTCGATTTCGCACCGGTGGGCGGATTGGCTGCAATTGCGGGGCTGGCGTTCGTCGCGCTGATCGGCTGGCGCCTCATTCCCAATCGCGGCGCGCAGGAAGAAACCTCGGAAGTTTTGGCCGAATACATCGCCGAACTGACGATCCCGCCTGAATCGCCCCATATCGGGAAACGGGTCAGTGAGCTTTATGAGGCCGCCGAGAAATCTGACGTCGCTATCATCGGCCTGATCCGGGACGGAAAGCGACGCTATGGTCGATCAACCCACGCAACCCTGCATGAAGGCGATGCGCTTGTTCTGGAAGCACGCCCCGAAGCGCTGGATGAGTTCCGCGCCGCGCTCAATCTGGATTTCTCGGACGCCCGTCGGCAGGAGGTTTTGACTGCCGAAGGCGAAGGGCTGGAAGTGGTTGAAGTCGTTGTCCCCGAAAGCGCGCGCATCACTGGGCGAACTGCGCAGGCGTTAGGACTGGCCTGGCGACAGAGTACAGTCCTGATGGGCATTTCACGCCAAGGGCGCCGGATCACCAGTCAGGTTCGCAAAACCGAGGTCGAGCCCGGCGACATCTTATTGCTGCTGTGCCCGCGCGACCGAGCACCCGATGTCACCGAGTGGCTCGGCTGCCTGCCCCTGGCCGAGCGCGGCTTGAATGTAACCGCGAATGATAAAGCCTGGCTTGCCATCGGCCTGTTTGCCGCAGCCGTGTTGGCGGCCAGTATCGGGCTGATCTATCTGCCGATCGCACTGGGGTTCGTGGTCGTCGCCTATGTGCTGACCAAGATCATGCCGATTGCGGATATCTACAACCACATCGAATGGCCGGTGGTTGTATTGCTGGGGTCAATGATCCCATTGGGCAGCGCGCTTGAAACCTCGGGCGGAACCGAGTTGATCGCCAACGCCTTGATTCAGCTGACCAACGGCCTGCCCGCCTGGGCAATCCTGACCGTACTGATGGTCGTGACGATGACCCTGTCCGATGTGTTGAACAACACAGCCACCGCCATTGTCGCCGCCCCGGTTGGCATTCAGATGGCGCGCACGCTTGAGGTGTCGCCCGATCCGTTTCTGATGACGGTGGCCGTTGCGGCGTCTGCCGCGTTTCTGACGCCCATTGGGCACAAGAACAATACGCTGGTGCTTGGTCCCGGAGGATACCGTTTTGGTGATTACTGGCGCATGGGGCTGCCGCTGGAAATCCTGATCATCGCGGTCTCGATCCCCGCGATCCTTGTGTTCTGGCCGCTTTGATGGCTAAAGGCTGTTTATGAAACGCTTTCTGATCCTGCAACTGCGCCCGGAAACCGATGCATCGGATGCCGAATATGCCTCGATACTGGACAAAACCGGGCTGAGCCCTGCGCAAACTCATCGCATCCGGCTGGATTGCGAAGACCTGCCCGAAGGGTTGGATGTCGTCGATTACGCTGGTGTCATCGTGGGTGGGGGTCCCGGCTGCGTTAGCGACGATCCGACCACCAAATCCGCGCTGGATGCAAAGATCGAAGGCGCGATCATGAGACTGATGCCCCAGATCACTGCGAAAGATCACCCGTTCATGGGCTGCTGCTATGGCTTGGGTATTCTCGCCGTACATTTGGGCGGAGATGTCAGCAAACGGCAATTTGGCGAACCGGTCGGACCGTCCGACTGCCGTCTGACAGAAGATGGCGCTCAAGACCCCTTGACCGCAGGCCTAAAGCCGAAATTCGAAGCGTTTGTGGGACATAAGGAAGCCGTACAGCTACTGCCGGATGGCTGCGTTCATCTGGTAGCGTCTGACCCCTGCCCGTTTCAGATGATCCGCTGGGGGCAGAATGTCTATGCCACCCAATTCCACCCCGAAGCGGACGCCAAAGATTTTGAACAGCGGATCAACATCTACAAGGACCACGGCTATTTTCCGCCAGAGGATGCGCAAAGCTTGATCGATATGTGCCATGCCGCAGACGTTACGGAGCCGGGTGAAATCCTGCGCCGGTTTGCTCAACGCTACGGGTGACCCAACGGCGTTGTTGCCTGATCTACGACCCCTCGCATAGGCTGGCCCGAATGACTTTGGGAGGAGTTGTTCTTGGACCTGCTTATCAACGTTGGCCTGCCCATTTCGCTGGCCATTATCATGTTGTCACTGGGGATCGGGCTAGAAGCCGCCGATTTCCGCCGAGTTTTGGCGCGGGGGTACCCCTTCGCCATTGGCGCCATCAGTCAAGTTGTGCTGATACCATTGGCTGCCTTCGCGACGGTCACTCTGTTCGGACTGCCCGCTGAAATCGCCGTGGGTGTCATGCTTTTAAGCTTTTGCCCCGGTGGGGTCACCAGCAACATCCTCGCAAAATTTGCCAAAGGTGATGTGGCGCTGTCGGTCAGCCTGACAGCGGTGATCAGCCTGCTGTCCATCGCGACCGTCCCCATTCTGGCCGCATGGTCCATAGATCATTTCATGGGCGAGGCCGCACCCAAAGTTTCGATCAGCGCATTAGCCACCGCGCTGTTCCTGATCACGACCCTTCCAGTCGCCATTGGCGTCGCCATACGTCACTTTGCAAGGGGGTTCGCCATTCGGGTCGACGGCCCGCTTTCGACGCTCGCATCGATACTGTTCGTGCTAATCGTCGCGGCGGCACTGGCCGGAAACTGGCAGTTCTTCATCCAAAACCTCAGCTCGATTGGGGCAGCTCTGATCGCGTTGAACGTTGCGCTTTTGCTGATCGGTCTGGGGCTGGCGCGCATCGCCAATCTGACATGGAGTGAGGCGAAAACGATCTCGGTCGAGACTGGCATTCAGAATTCGGCGATGGGAATTACGCTGGCAGCTTTGATCACCGGCACCACGACCGGCTTCAGCCCACTTGCCGTTCCTGCCGCCGTTTATGGTATCACGATGTATGTGGTCGTAACCCCCTTCATCCTTTGGTTCCGCAGCCGCTGAAAGGACATCCGATGACCAATAACACCGCAGATGCGATCGTGATCGGAGGCGGCCTTGCGGGCCTCTCGGCGGCGGCCGAATTGGGCGACCGGGGCAAGCGGGTGATCGTGCTGGATCAGGAGCCCGAGCATTTTCTGGGTGGACAGGCGTTTTGGAGCCTCGGCGGCCTGTTCATGGTCGACACCCCCGAGCAACGTCGCATGGGCATCCGCGACAGCCACGATCTGGCGCTGCGCGACTGGATGGGCAGCGCGCAGTTTGACCGCGACGAAGACAACTGGCCCCGCAAATGGGCTGAAGCCTATGTAGAGTTCGCCGCAGGTGAAATGCGTCCCTGGCTGCATGACATGGGGCTGCGCTGGTTTCCCGTCGTGGGCTGGGCCGAACGCGGAGGGTCTTATGCGGACGGCCATGGCAACTCGGTCCCGCGCTTTCACATCACTTGGGGAACCGGCCCAGGTGTACTTGAGCATTTTATTCGCCGCGTCCGCGCGCATGTCGACGCCGGGTTGATCCAATTGAAGTTCCGTCACCAAGTCAGCCACATCATTATGCAAAATGGTTCTGCCAAAGGCGTGTCAGGGGAAGTCCTGGCCGATGACGGCATTCAAAGAGGTGGCAAGACCAACCGGGACGAAGTAGGCGAATTCGAAGTCTATGCCCCGTCGGTTATTGTCACCTCTGGTGGGATCGGTGGGAATTTTGAGATGGTGAGACAGAACTGGCCCCGCGACCGGCTGGGTGAACCGCCCAAAGATATGGTGGCAGGCGTTCCGTTTCATGTCGATGGCCGCATGATCCCGATCAGCGAGAAAGCTGGCGGACATGTCATCAACGGCGACAGAATGTGGCATTACACTGAAGGTGTGCGCAATTGGGATCCGATCTGGCCCGCGCACGGTATACGTATTCTACCCGGCCCAAGTTCGATGTGGTTCGATGCGCGCGGCAATCGCCTGCACCCCCCTTGCTTGCCGGGGTTCGATACGCTGGGAACGCTGAAAGAGATCCTGAAAACCGGATATGAATATAGCTGGTTCGTTCTGACCCAGAAGATCATCAAAAAGGAATTTGCGCTATCGGGGTCCGAGCAGAACCCGGATTTCACTTCGGGCAGCTGGAAAGAGGTGATCCGTCAGCGCATCCTGTCTGGCACCAAGGCGACTGGCCCGGTCGAGGCATTCAAGGAAAAGGGCGAGGATTTCGTCGTCGCCAACACGCTGACTGAATTGGTCAGCGGCATGAACCAATTAGGCGGAGGTCTGATAGACGAGACGCATTTGCGCACCCAGATCGAGGCACGGGATTCTCAGGTCGACAATCCGTTTTCCAAAGACGCCCAGATGATGGCCATCCTTGCCGCACGCAATTATCGGGGCGACAAGCTGATCCGGACGGCCAAACCGCACAAGTTCCTCGATCCATCAAACGGCCCGCTAATCGCGGTCAAGCTGCACGTACTGACCCGCAAGACATTGGGCGGGCTGCAGACCAATCTGGACAGTCAGATGATCGGCGCCAATGGACAAATCGTCCCTGGCTTGTTTGCAGCCGGAGAGGTCGCGGGCTTTGGCGGCGGCGGCTATCACGGGTACAACGCGCTAGAGGGCACATTCCTGGGCGGTTGCATCTTCTCGGGTCGCAACGCAGGAAGGTCCCGCGCAGTGGCCTGATTACTGGGTGCGCACGAATTTCAGTATAGGCTCACCTGCAGCATCGAGCAAAACCATGCTGTCGCCGGCAACGGCATAGCTCGTCACGTTTTGCAGGGCGGCAAAGAACTGATCCTCGACCTCGTCCAGTTCTGGCGGGCAAGCCATTAAAGTCGCGGCCATATTGTCTGGAAACTCAAGGCTGTTGCCGGTGATCTCGGCTTGCCCGGAAAACCGGTTGCAACCGCCCGTGCCACCGAACGCACCACCTTGGGCGAAGGAAAGCTGGGGCGGCCGTTTTGTATCGAGCACGGTTCCACCGATACCGATGGCTGTCCACTCGGTCCCTTCCAGGGTCGCGGGGCTCTGAGCACCGGCCTGCACCAGCACAAGATCTGCCGAATTGCCTTCGCCGTTGGTCAGCACGGGATGGACCGTATCCGTCGTAAACAACAGCTCACCCCCGCGATAGATCGATCCGCGTACTGCATAGGTCATACCCTCGCGGATCAGCGCGTCATCAAAAGTCAGCTCAAATTCCGAGGGCACTCCGTTCAACGCATAGCGTTGCGCCGCCAGCGTGACCGCTGCCGCATCGGCCCGAGAGATATCCTGCAATTCGACAAATAGCGTCGCATCCGGTGGCAGGGCGATCCGTTCACGGTAGGTTGCCGTGCCAGTGACTGTTCCTGCCGAGCTTTGGCTGCCCAGCAAGGCCAATACGATTGCTCCGGCCACAATGGCCTGCCCGAGTTTTGGAAAAGGCATGATCCCATCCTTTCACATTCATCTTAGGCAAAAAGATTGTGACGATATCGACATTTACAAGGCCCGAAACACCAGGTCGGCGAATCCGTGCCAGTGTCAGAGCGGCCAGATGAACGGAATAAGAAGTGACGCCAGCAGACCCACAGTCAGGTTCAGCGGCACACCAACTTTCAGAAAATCGGTGAATCTGTACCCACCCGGGCCATACACCATCATGTTGGTCTGATAGCCAATCGGCGTCGCAAAGGATGCCGATGCCGCCACCATCACCGCGACCACCAGCGGGCGCGGATCAATTCCTACGGCCTGAGCCAGAGAGATCGCGATCGGTGTGACCACCACCGCCACGGCGTTGTTCGAAACCAATTCGGTTAGCACCGAAGTCAACAGATATACGGCCCATATGATCAAGAAAGGTGGCAGCATCCCCAGCGCCGGTGCGACCGCTTCGACAATCAGTGTAACCGCGCCCGATTTATCGAGCGCAGCCCCAATTGCGAGCATGGAGAAGATCAGGGCCAGCAATCGGCCTTCGACAAATGAGAACGCCTCATCCGCGTCGATACATCGGGTCAGCAAAACCACAGCAACGGCGATGATCGACAACAGCAAAATCGGTGCCACGCCCAACCCCGCCAGGGCGACGATCCCGACCAGCGCACCGATGGCTATGGGCGCATGGCTGCGGCGAAACGCTCGTGCCGAAGGTTGCGTAACATCGACCATATCCATATCGGCGGCCAGCTTCTGGATATCCGCAGGCGAGCCCTCTAACAGCAGCGTATCCCCGACACGCACGGTCAAAGCATCCAACTGACGCCCGATATTCTGGTTCCTGCGATGAACCGCCAGGACGTAGACACCATATCGGCGACGTAACCGCATCGCACCAAGCGTTCGACCGACCATACGGCAGCCCGGCGTGATCAGAACCTCAACTGTCTTGGTCTCAACGGCTGAGACCTGATCCACGCGCTTGAGTTCCTTGTTGCTTTGAAGACTCAGCAATTCGGTCATCTCGGTGCGCAAAACTACCCTGTCGCCCACTTTCAGCGTCACCCCCTTGAGGTTCCGCCGCAGCGAGTCATCGCCTCGGATGACGTCGATCAGGCGCACACCGGGGCGCTTGAACAGCTGAACGCCGGTCACTTCGCGGTCGATCAGATTGCTGTCGGGTGGGATAACCGCCTCAGTAAAGAACTTCATCTTGGACCGGTCGCTGAGCATCTCAGCCATGCTGTCACGCTCGGGTAGCAGTCGTGGCGCAATGAAGCGCAGGTACACCATACCGTAGATCACCAGCGTGATGCCCAGCGGGGTAACCTCGAAGATTGAAAACGCCGTCATACCCTGGGCGCGGGCCACACCATCGACCAACAGGTTAGTCGAGGTGCCAATCAGCGTCAGCGTACCCCCAAGGATCGCCGCATAGCTGAGCGGGATCAACAATTTGGACGCCGAAACGTTCAGCGTGCGGGCGATCTGGATAAAGACCGGGATCATTACAACGACAACCGGTGTGTTCGACACCACCGCCGAAGCGACGACGACAAACGCCATTAATAACCCGATAGCAAACCGAGGGTTCACCTGCGCCTGCTTCTGCGCGAGCGAGGTGAAGGCATCAAGCGCTCCGGTGCGCACCAAGGCACCCATGATGATGAACATCGCGCCGATGGTCCACGGCGCGGGATTCGAAAGGACTGCAAGCGCACTTTGATAGGGCAGGATACCGGTTGCCAGCATCAGGGCCGCCCCGCCGATTGCGACAACTTCGGTCGGATAGACCTCGCGCAGAAACATGATGAACATGCCCGCTACGATCATCAGCGCCAGAATTGCGCTGCCCATCTCTGTCAGTTGAAGGAATTGCATTCTTGGTATTCTGTCCGAACCCTGATCTGGCATACGCGCCTAGTAGGTAGTTTCACGTATTGCGTGCGGCGGGGCAAGTCTGACGTGCTTTTCAGGGTGTAGACTGCTGCAACCGCCCGCCAACACGAATCATCTGCACGGATTTTGCGCTTCCATCGCGGTCATCGGTTTCGACAAAAACTCCGCTCAAGGTCGCCTCACCGGTCGCAGGCGTAAACCGCGCCTTGGGCATCCCGGTTATGAACCTGCGCATCGGTTCCTGTTTGTCCATTCCGATGACCGAGTCATAGTCGCCGCACATTCCGGCATCGGTCAGATATCCTGTACCGCCCGGCAATACCTGCGCATCTGCCGTTGGAACGTGCGTATGCGTCCCAACCACAAGACTCGCGCGTTTGTCGCAATAATGGCCCATCGCCATCTTCTCGGACGTTGCCTCGCAATGCATGTCGACGATGATCGCCTGCGCCTGGCCGCCGCGTGGGTGCGATTTCAGGATCGGTTCAATGGCCGAAAAGGGATCGTCAAAGGGGCGTTTCATGAAGACCTGCCCTAACACCTGCACCACCAGAACCTTGCGACCGCCCGGCGCGGTGAACAGTCGATGCCCCCGCCCCGGTGCCCCTTTGGCATAATTCAACGGACGCACGATGCGAGGTTCTTTCTCAATAAACTGCAGCATGTCTTTCTGGTCGAAAGCATGATCGCCCAAGGTGATACAATCGGCCCCCGCGTCCAAAAGCAGCTTGGCGTGGTCCCCGCTCAGCCCCATTCCGTTCGAGGAGTTCTCGCCGTTGACAACGACAAAATCCAGCCGCCATTCGTCACGCAGGCGTGGCAGATGCTGCTGGATGGCGGCGCGACCCGAGCGCCCCATTACGTCACCAAGAAACAAAATCCTCATGATTGCGGTCCTAGGGGCTGGAAGTGGCAATAACAAGGCAGAAGCAAACAATCACTCAGCCTGAAGCCTGCCAATGTAAAGGAAATCGCGATCGCGCATAGCGAGGGATAAATTAGAAAGTTAGCACCCGGCTTTCAGTAATCACCATATCGAGTGGTTGATCAGTTGGCTCCAGCGGCAGATGCTCGGCTTCCTGCGCATCAAAGGCAAATCCTATGGCCAGCGTCGGGCGCTTGGCGCGCAACCCTTCAAGCGTGCGATCATAGAAGCCGCCGCCATACCCCAAGCGGCCACCCTTCGCATCAAAGGCAACCAGTGGCACGATCAGGATCTCCGGGTCGAAATAATCATCGACCTCGGGCACTTTTGCCCCGAAAGGTCCATCTTTCAGTATGCCCTCAGGCGTCCATCGAGAGAAGCGCAACGCCTGCCCTGCGGCCTGAATGACAGGCACGCCCACTGGGCCATATGCAGAAGCCTCGGCCATTGCAGGCAGCGGGTCGATTTCGGTGCGGATCGGCATATAGCCAGACATGGGAACACCGCGATGACCCGCCAGAACCTCGGACAAGCGCCCGGCCGCGCCCGGGATGCGCATATCAAACGCTACCTTGCGTCGCGCGAATGCCGCCTTGCGCGCTGCGGCCTTGATTTCGGTCAGATCGGTTGTCTCGTTCACAGTAGTACCAAGCTGGCAAGCCCCAGAAAGATGAAGAACCCCATGACATCCGTTGTCGTGGTCACAAAGGTTCCTGACGCCAGCGCCGGGTCAACACCCAGACGGTCCAGCACTACCGGTACTACCGTACCAGCAAAGCCCGCGATGATCATGTTCACGACCAGCGCAGATCCGATCACGACACCCAGCAGCGGGGAGTCGAACCACATCATCCCGACGGTTCCCAACACGATAGCGAAACACAGCCCGTTGAGCATTCCCACCAGCAGTTCTCGCCGGATTACGCGCCCTACGTTCGAGCCGGTCAGGTCGCGTGTTGCCAACGCCCGCACTGCAACGGTAAGTGATTGGGTCCCGGCATTGCCCCCCATCGAGGCGACGATCGGCATCAGGATCGCGAGCGCCACCAGTTGATCAATCGCGGCCTCAAACTGAGAAATCACCAGCGATCCGCAAATCGCCGTAACCAGATTGACACCAAGCCAAGGCAAGCGGCGCCTACTGGTTGCCGCTACACTATCGGACAGAGAGCTTTCGTCCGAGACGCCCGCAAGACGCAGCATATCCTCTTCGTATTCTTCGTCCAGGACCACCATCGCATCGTCGATGGTGATGACACCGACCAAACGACCGTCGCCATCCACGACGGGAGCCGAAATCAGGTGATACTGATTGAACGCATAGGCCACGTCCTCTTCATCCTGTTCGACGGGGATGGTGTAGAATTCATCTTCGGCAATGTCCTGCAGCGGCACCTCGCGCCGGGTTGCCATCAACTTGCCCAGCGTGACCTGAGCAACCGGTTTCAATCGCGGGTCAACAAGTATGACGTGATAAAACTGTTCCGGCAAATCGTCGTTGGCACGCATGAAATCGATGGCCTGCCCCACGGTCCAGTGATCGGGCGCCATGACCACCTCGCGCTGCATAAGGCGGCCAGCAGAGTTTTCTGGATAAGATAGGGCTTGCTCTGCCGCGACGCGTTCGGAGTCTTCAAGCGCGCCCAGGATGGTTTCTTGCTGCGGCTCTTCAAGGTCTTCCAGAAGGTCAACAACGTCATCACTTTCCATATCCCGAACGGCTTCGGCCAGAACGTCCGGTTTCAGGACATTGATCACTTCTTCCCGAACTGACTCGTCGAGCTCCGACAGGATATCCCCGTCGAACTCCTTGTCATACAACCGGATCAGGCGCGCACGGTCGTAAGGATTGATCTGTTCCAGAAGGTCAGCGATATCGGCCGCGTGTAGCGGCTCCATCAGCTCAATCAGCTTGGCACGATCTTCGACATCAACCGCATAAAGGATGGCCGCAACGGTTCGCGGGTCCAGCGCATAGGCGTCCTCATCGCGGGGCTGATCGGGTCTGGCTTCGTCGTTGCCTGTCGTCATGCGCTGCCCCTCTTTCTTGTCGATTGCCCCTAGATAGAAGAAGCAGCTACCGGAAAACAATGACAATGGTCCAATTTACCCGCATCTTTCGCGCCCCTATGCTGGTTGGCGGTCCAAAACAGGCGGAGAACAGAACAAATGGCGCAAAAGACGCTTCTGAAGGGACGTGTGCTTAGCTTCAACGGATCACCGTTCGAAGGTGAGCCCACCGATGCGACCAAAATTCACCAAGCCGTCCTGATCGAAGATGGCCGCATCGCGGCACTGGGCCAGGCGTCCGACCTGTCTGACGCGCATCCCGAAGCCAACATTAAGGATTATGGCGATCAGCTGATCATGGCGGGATTTGTGGATTCTCATGTCCACTATCCGCAGACGGCAATGATCGCGAGCTGGGGAAAGCGGCTGATTGATTGGCTGAACAGCTACACGTTCCCTGAAGAGATGAAGTTTGACGACCCCGCCTATGCCGCTGAAATTGCAAACAGATATCTAGACCTGACCGCAGCCCATGGCACCACAACCATGTGCAGCTTTTGCACCATTCATCCAGAGAGTGTTGATGCCTTCTTTACCGCCGCGCAGGCGCGTGGGCAGCGGGTCGTCGCGGGTAAAACCTGCATGGATCGCAATGCGCCTGAGGGGCTGCGAGATACTGCACAAACCGGGTACGACCAGTCCAAAGCTCTGCTTGGAAAGTGGCATGGGGTTGATCGCATATCTTACGCCATCACTCCACGATTTTCGCCGACATCGACACCAGAACAGCTGGAGGCGATGGGCGCGCTTTGGGCCGAGCATCCCGACTGCCTGATGCAAACCCATCTGAGCGAACAGACCGATGAGATCGAATGGGTCCGATCCCTGTTCCCCGACACGCGCGACTATCTGGATACGTACGAGCAGTTTGGTTTGCTGAGCGGAAATGGCCTTTATGGGCACGCGATCCATCTGGAAAACCGAGAGCGGGATCGTCTGCGCGAGGTAGATGCAGCTCTGATCCACTGCCCCACATCAAACACGTTTATCGGCTCTGGCCTGTTTGACATGAATGGTCTAATTCACTCAGGGCACCGCGTGGGCTTGGCCACCGACACCGGAGGCGGCTCAAATTTTTCAATGCTGCGCACAATGGCTGCGGCCTATGAGATTGGTCAATTGCGAGGCCATCCCTTGCACCCCTCGCAATTGCTTTGGCTTGGAACGGTGGGATCGGCCCGTACCCTGCGGATGGATGACCGTATTGGCAACATCGCCGTGGGCATGGAAGCCGATCTGGCGGTGCTGAACCTCGCATCGACGCCTGCTATCGCCCAGCGCGAAGCTCATGCTGATGATCTTTGGGAAGCGGTGTTCCCGACCATCATGATGGGTGATGACCGTGCCGTAACCGATACCTGGATCGCCGGACGAGCTGTTTCTGGTTGATAGGAATGGGCCTATGGCCCATGCCTCCGGCGGAGGTATTTTTAGCCAGATGAAGAGCGGATTCGCTATTCTGCCAGCGCGCGTGCCAGACGATTCTGGGTTTCTATGACCCTTGGCAGGTCGATCGTGGCGATCTGACTGTTACGAACAATCTGGCGTCCCTCGACAAAGAGGTGTTTGACACGCGTTGGTCCGGCCAGAAGGAGCGCAGCGGGGTCCCAACTGCCTGCACTTTCAATTCCTTGCACGTCCCAAATGGCAATATCAGCTCGTTTACCGGGCATAAGCCGGCCGCAATCGGGCCGATTCAACACATCCGCCCCGCCTCGGGTGGCGATCTCAAGCGCCTCACGGGCCGACATGGCGTCAGCGCCGTTTGCGACTCGTTGCAGCAGCATAGACTGGCGCGCCTCGGCCATCAGATTGCCGCTGTCGTTGCTGGCTGATCCATCCACACCCAACCCGACTGGCACGCCTTGATCACGCATTTTTCGGACTGGCGCGATACCTGAACCAAGACGACAATTGGAACATGGACAGTGCGCAACGCCGGTTCGGCTACGTGCAAACAGGTCAATCTCGGCGCCATCCAGCTTGACACAATGAGCGTGCCAGACATCCGAACCGGTCCAGCCCAATTCTTCGGCGTATTGGCCGGGTCTACAGCCGAACTGATCTTGAGAATAGGCTATATCCTCATCGTTCTCCGCCAGATGGGTGTGCAGCATCACACCTTTGTCGCGCGCCAACAGCGCGGCATCGCGCATCAAGTCCCGACTAACCGAGAACGGTGAACACGGCGCCAAACCAACGCGACACATCGAACCCTCAGATGGGTCGTGATAGGCATCTACTACGCGGATCATATCCTCCAGAATAGCCCGCTCGGATTCGACCAAAGCATCAGGAGGCAGTCCACCGTCACTTTCTCCAATGCTCATTGCCCCACGCGTGGGATGAAAACGCAGCCCCAGCTCTGACGCTGCATGGATCGTGTGTTCAAGCCGCGCGCCATTTGGATATAGGTAAAGGTGGTCAGAGCTAAGCGAGCAGCCGGACAGTGCCATCTCGGCCAATCCGATCTGGGCAGATATAAACATCTCGTCAGGACCAAAGCGGGACCAGATGGGATAGAGCGTTCGCAACCAACCAAACAACAATGCGTCCTGCCCGCCGGGAACCGCGCGGGTGAGCGTTTGGTAGAGATGGTGATGGGTGTTCACCAGACCGGGGGTCACAACACACCCATTTGCATCATGTATTTCGCCATCGCTCGTAAGGCGCTGGCCAATCTGGGCAATCTTACCATCCCGAACCAGCAGATCAGCGCCTGCAAGCTCTTGCCGATCATCATCCATCGTCAGGATCATATCGGCGTTACGGATCAGAAATTCTGTCATTTTCGCACTCCCGCATACTGCCCGTCTCATGCATGGAGTGATGGGCTGGTGGAAAACGGGCGTAAGAACCAGCCGTGATCAGTTTAAAGTCGCAAAGAAGGGTCGGCAACCCGTTTAGTATTGCTTCAGAATTTCTAGCGCTGCCGCATGAATCTCAGTATTGGCTGCAGCGAGCGCACGCCCACCATTATGAGCCGGATTGCCCTGCCAATCCGTCACAATACCACCCGCGGCCTCGATCACCGCGATTGGGGCCTGGATATCGTAGGAATTCAATCCGGCCTCGACCACTAGATCGGTTTGACCTGCAGCGAGCAACGCGTAGGCATAACAATCCATCCCATAGCGTGTCAGCTTCGTTTTCTGAGAAACCGCCTTGAATGCGGCGGCCTCGACCGCGCTGCCAACCTCCGGGAAAGTGGTGAAGATGATCGCCTGGTCCAGAGATCGAGTGTCACGCGTCCCAAGTTCTGTGCGTCCCAAAGGGCCTTTGACAAATGCGTGCTCTTTATCTCCGATAAAACGTTCGCCGATATAGGGCTGATCGATCACACCAAGCTTCGGTCCAGTCTCATCGCTTAGGGCGATCAGAACACCCCATGTGGGCGTACCACTTATGAAACCGCGCGTGCCATCAATTGGGTCCAGCACCCAAACTCGTCCGGTAGTTCCCTCGGAATGACCGAACTCTTCCCCCAGGATACCGTCCTCAGGCCGGTGATCAGCCAGCACCCTACGCATTGCTTTTTCTGCTTCGCGATCAGCGGCTGTCACCGGATCAAAACCGGCATCGAGTTTGTTGTCTGTCTTCAGGTTAGATTGGCGGAAAAACGGAAGAATGGCCGCCCGCGCAGCGTCGGCCATTTCTTCGGCAATCTCTAGATCGCTTCGTAGGGTGTTTTGCATTGCTTACCCGTGCGCCCCACACCCCGCGAAGTCAAGCGCTTGTATCAGGCGACGTCGCTCAGCACGCGTGCCAGTTCAAACAGGCGGCGACGCTGGTTTTCCGGGATCGCATAATACGAGCGAACAAGATCAAGCGCTTCTTTGTCACCCATCAAATCCGCAGGAACCGATTTCTTGTCTGCATCCGACTTCTGAGCCTCTTCAAGACCCTCGAAGAAAAAGCTGACGGGAACATCCAACGCTTCGGCAATGTCCCACAAACGCGATGCGCTTATCCGGTTGGCCCCTGTTTCGTATTTTTGGATTTGTTGAAACTTGATACCAACTTGCTGCGCCAACTGCTGCTGAGTCATGCCAATCAGCCAGCGGCGATGCCGGACGCGTTTGCCCACATGGACATCGACGTGATGGGTCATTGGTAGTCTCCTTTACACAAACACCTGTCCGGGAAACCGCGACAGCAGCCATCGCCGCTTAGTTAGCGGGTCGCTGCTTAAGAACTCCCTAATTCGGATCGTGCCCCCCGAACAGCACCATAGTACAATATTGCCGCAATCCGTTATTTTTTCAAGCTGGTTGAATCAGAGAAATCGAACAGTGGTTTGTGGTTGTACGGCCAACATAGAGATTGATAGTTTCTAAATGGGAAACAGTTGATCCACCCTATTCAGTTTAACGCTGTGAAGATTGCGAATGGAATTGACAAACGGTCAAGCCAAACGGCCTATGGCGACAAAAGAGCGGAGACCAATGATGCAGGCATTTCGTATCGAGACCAAAGGGGCACCCGCTCAGCTATGCGAAACACGCGAAGCACCGCCGCAAGAGAACCAAGTTCGTATCGCAATCCGCGCCTGCGGCCTGAACTTTGCAGACCTTCTGATGCAGAAAGGAACGTATCAAGACACCCCCGAAGCACCGTTTACGCTGGGCATGGAGATTGCAGGGATTGTCACCGAAATTGGAAACAATGCTACGCATTTGAAGTTGGGCGATCGTGTTGCAGTCTATTCAGGTCAAGGCGGCCTGGCCGAATCAGGCGTTTTTGATGCGGACCGGGCAATTCCCCTTCCAGATTCCATGAGTTTCGAAGACGCGGCCGCGATCCAAATTGCCTATGGCACCAGCCATATTGCTCTTGCGCACCGGGCGCGACTGCAACCGGGCGAGACCCTACTGGTCACCGGTGCTGCCGGTGGCGTGGGATTGACCGCAGTTGAAATCGGAAAACTGATGGGTGCGACAGTCATCGCCCAAGCCCGCGGGCAGGACAAATTGGCCGTGGCACAAAAAGCTGGTGCAGACCATCTGCTTGACGCAAGCGAAGATCTGCGCGACCGCGTTCTCGCTCTGGGTGGTGCTGACGTGGTCTACGATGCGATTGGTGGAGATGTCTTCAAGGCCGCCTTCCGCGCGACCAACCCGGAAGGCCGCTTGTTACCGATCGGATTTGCGGGAGGTGAGGTGCCTCAGATCCCGGCCAACCATCTATTGGTCAAGAACCTGACCGTGATCGGCGTATATATCGGCGGCTATCTGAATTTCAGACCCGAGATCGTGCGCGACAGCTTCAGCACCTTGTTCCGCTGGCATTCTGAGGGCCGGATAAAGCCTCATATCAGCCACGTCCTGCCCTTGCAGGATGCAGCAAAAGGTTTGGAACTGCTGCGCGATCGCAAATCCACTGGCAAGGTGGTGATCCGCATCAACTCGCCACTTTAAGCGGCTGCGCCGTTGGATGATTGAAATTTTGGCGCAGTAGGTTCGCAAGCTCTGATACGTATTCCTCACGTACCCGCTCGGCACCATAGAGGTTGATGAACTGCACAGGCAAATCCGGCAGAACCCCGGCATGGTCAATCAGTTCCTGATGGCTGGGCTGGGTGCCTTCCAGCAAAACTCCCACAGCCAGATCAGCGCTGACGGTGGCTTCAACGGTGCGGTCGGAATCGCTGTCGATGCTCATATCCCATTCGATTCCCGCATCATCCAGCGCCGCTGTCGCGACTGGGCGAAAAATGCAATTCCGGCAAAACCCCAGCCGCAAAGGCTTTTGGCGCCAGGCAGATCCGTTCAGCGCGCCAACCCAACGCAAAGGCATATGGTGCAGGGTTTCGGCACCTTCGCCCGCACCCGATTCCGTAGTCACAATCAGATCGAAGCTTCCGCGGGCGAACTCTTCTTTCAAGTGCCGCGTGTTGGAAGTGACCAAGTTTACGCTGACCCGAGGAAAGCTGGCATTGAAACGCTTCAACACGCGCGGGATGAACGGATGAACGACGTCATGCGGTACGCCTAGCACGACCTCGCCCTCAAACGCCTGATCCGTCAGCCGCCCGATTACCTCATCATTCAACGCAATCATCCGCCGCGCATAAGCCAGCAACTGCTCTCCGGACGCCGTTAGCGCGATGGTTCGACCGGATCGATCCAGTAATTCCAGCCCCAAAAGCTCTTCCAGCCGCTTGAGCTGCATTGAGACTGCAGATTGTGTGAGGTGAAGAAATCCAGCGGCACGCGTCACGCCTCCATGGTCAGCAACAGCTACGAAAGACCGCAATGTAGTGATGTCCAAATTTCGCATGTTCAAGATTCCTTATGAGACTCGTCATAAACATTCATTTCCAAAATATGTCAGACTACTCCATATAGATCAAGGAAATTGATTGAAGCGCTAGGTTTCATCAAACAATCAGGAAAGGGCAATGATCATGACCCATATAGCCATCTCAACTCATCGTCGCATCAAGCGTAAGGCGATTGGTGCTCGGATACTTGACCTGTTTAACCTCGCTCGTCAGCGGCGCGCCCTCGCCCAGCTTGATGATGATGCACTGAATGACATCGGCGTTTCACGCAAAGACGCGCGTAACGAAGCAGAGCGCCCGTTCTGGGACGCGCCCGACAGCTGGCACAAACATCTGTATTAATTCGAAAATACCGGCGGCTTGAGGGATTTGGCGACCAAGCCGCCGGTTTTTTGGCGACAGTTGCAAAAATTGCCGACAGTTTTGCTGAGTTTCAGGCTTAAAACCCTTGAAACGAGGGCCACACTCTCCGATATTTACCGGGAAACCGGCTCGCATCCGTGGGCTGCGAACAGAATATTGAAGGGAGACCCCTATATGGCACAATTCGACACGATCCGGACGGCGTCCGGCGCGCGCGCTGCCGAGATAGACGAGGGCCTGCGCGCCCATATGAACAAAGTCTACGGCACGATGTCCGTAGGCATGCTGATCACATTTGCCGTGGCATGGGCCGTGGGCTCGAGCCCGCAGCTGCTGTCGATCTTCCGTGATCCGGTCACGCTGAGCCCCAATATCCTGGGCTGGATCGTGATGTTTGCACCTTTGGCGATGGTGTTTGGCTTTGGCGCTGCGATCAACCGGCTGTCTGCATCTGGCGCACAGCTGTTTTTCTATGCATTTGCAGCAGTCATGGGCCTGTCGCTGAGCTGGATCTTCGTAGCCTTTACAGGCATTTCGATCGCGCAAGTGTTCCTGGTGACTTCGATCGCGTTTGCAGGTCTTTCGCTGTACGGTTATGTGACCAAGAAAGACCTGTCCGGCATGGGCACCTTCCTGATGATGGGTGTGATTGGCCTGATCGTTGCGATGGTGATCAACATCTTCCTGCAATCACCAGCGATCATGTTCGCAGTGTCGATCCTGGGTGTGCTGATCTTTGCCGGCCTGACCGCCTATGACACGCAGAAGATCAAAACCACCTATCTGCAGATGGCTCATGCTGGCGATCAGGAATGGCTTGGCAAAGCGGCGATCATGGGTGCATTGAACCTGTATCTGGACTTCATCAACATGTTCATGTTCCTGCTGCAACTACTGGGCAACAGAGAATAAAACCGCTTCAAACAGAATACAGAAAGCCCCGCTTGGCACTTCGCTAAGCGGGGCTTTTTTTATGTTGCTCTTCAAAAGCCAATACCAAGCCTTGGTGAATTCGCATGATGTTCCGACCAGATTCTTTTTCCTCCACAAATTTTACACGCCCTCATAGCCGGATAGTCGCCCGTATTTACGCATAGTCCTCATGCTCAATTCACCGATTCCCATCAAAGCTCCGCGAACAATGATCAGCCTGCAGTTACTGTAGCAGTCGGCAGTCAACCATGTTGGCGCAACCCTAATTTGCACCACTCTGAAAGCCGCGTTTGCAAGTTTGCATATGCGTTCATCAGCGCCTTTCGCCATTGGAACGTTCGTGTACCTGGTCGATCCAATCAAAGAATTTCATAATTTTGATTGCCGAAACCGGTTTCGGAGAAAACAAATAGAAGAATGATGACGAATCCAAGTCTCCAGCAACCGCAGTCTCGCCCCCGGAGTCATTCTGGCCCCGGCAGGGTAAAACTGGATCAATTGGCCGATCATCTTGGGCTTTCTAAGAGCACGGTGTCCCGCGCCCTGAATGGATATACCGACATCTCGGAATCCACGAGAAAGCGCGTTGAAACCACGGCGCGAAAGATGGGCTATCGCCCACTCAGCCATGCGCAGGCGATACGAACCGGGCGGGTGCGCGCTATTGCCATGGTCATCAACAGCGAAGAACCAGACCGGCATAACCCATTTCTTCAGGATTTTCTGGCCGGAGCATGCGAAGCGGCGAGCGCATCCGACTGGACGATGACGATTTCTACGGCGAAGTCCGAAAAAGATATGCTTGATGTATTGGGGCGGCTTGTCGAAGAGCGCAAAGCCGATGGATTCATTCTGCCCCGGACCGAGGTCGACGATGCGAGGGTGAAATACCTGCAAGAGTTGAAGGTTCCCTTCATCATGTATGGCCGCACGGGGTATGGGCAAGCGGACTGGCAGGATGAGACATCCTGGTTCGACATTTCGGGTGAATCTGCAACCCGTGATGCGGTCGGTCGGCTCGTTGATTTTGGCCATACGCGCATCGGCTATGTCGGTAGCGATCCGAAATTCAACTACAGCCATCTGCGCCGTGACGGTTATCTCGAAGGTCTCAAGATCGCGGGCTTGCTTGCCGATCACGAGTTGATCCGGGAAGGTGCTCGTACGCGTGAGGAGGGTGCGGTTGAGGCACGCGCGCTTTTGACGCTGAATCACCCACCTACTGCAATAGTGTTTGCAACGGATCTGGCTGCGCTGGGGTGTTACTCGGTCTGTGCAGAACTGGGCCTCGAGGTCGGGCAAGATGTATCAATTCTGGGATATGACGGCATCCCTGAATGCCAATATGTCAGCCCTGGTCTAACCACGTTCAGCGTCGATTCTAAGCGGGCCGGAGAACGCCTTGCGACGATGCTGATCAGCCAGACTCGCGGTGAAGCACCGACAGATCTGCGTGAGATTAGTGAGGCCGTTCTGATCGAACGCAATTCCGACGGGCCACCAAGCGTTACAGCCGAGGAACTGGCCCGAAAAATTCAACTTTCAAAAGATCATAACCGGGGAGGAAACCGACTATGAAACTTGCACCTGTAGCATCGCGAATGATGCTTGGAACATCGCTTGCGCTAGTATTGGCGGCGATGTCCGCTCAGGCGGATACGATCCGCTTCTGGACCACCGAAGAACAGCCCGAGCGGCTGGCCAAGCAACAGGAAATGGCTGACCAGTTCAAGGCTGAAACCGGCACCACGGTCGAGGTTATCCCGGTCACCGAAAGTGATCTGGGTACACGCGCCACAGCAGCATTTGCCGCCGGAGACCTGCCAGATGTGGTCTATCATCCGCTGCAATATGCCCTGCCATGGGCTGAAGCGGGCATTTTGGACACCGAAGCCGCCACCGAAGTGATCGAAGAACTGGGCGCCGACACCTTCGCCCCCGGCGCGCTTGGTATGGCGGCGTTCAACGACGAAACCGCGTCGGTACCGGTCGATGGATGGACTCAAATGGTTGTCTACCGCAAAGACCTGTTTGATGAAGCTGGCCTTGAGGCCCCGAACTCATTCGCCAACGTCGTCGCTGCGCTGGAGCAGTTGCACAACCCGCCCGAGATGTACGGTTTCGTTGCTGCAACCAAAGTTGATGAAAACTTCATGAGTCAGGTTTTGGAGCATGTGTTCCTCGCCAATGGCGTGACCCCTGTTGGCGCGGACGGCTTCCAACCGCTGGATGAAGCCAAGACCATTGAGGTATTGGATTTCTACAAGGCGATCTCGAAAGCCTCGCCCCCGGGTGAGCTATTCTGGAAACAATCGCGCGAGCTTTATTTTGATGGCAAAGCAGCGATGATCATCTGGTCGCCCTTCATCCTTGACGAACTGGCCGGTCTGCGCGACAGCGCCCCGCCGACGATCAACGATGATCCGACCTCGCGCGATCTGGCCTCGAAGACCGGTATCGTCACTAACTTCTCGGGCCCATCGAACCCGGATGGCGCGGCTTGGGGTGACGTTCGTTACTTTGGCATCACCAACGACGCTGACACCGACGCGGCAATGGAGTTCGTGAAATTCGCCATGGACGACGGCTATACTCAAACACTGGCCATCGCACCCGAGGGCAAGTTCCCGGTCCGTCGCGGTAATGCTGACAACCCGACCGCGTTCTCGGAAGCATGGGCAGAGCTGCCTGTTGGCGTGGACCGCAAAGCCCCGTTGGGCGAGCTGTATGATCAGGCGATGATCGATGAGATCGTCGGCGGTCTGGACGTGGCGCAGCGCTGGGGCGTTGCTGAAGGCCAGCTGGCTTTGGCGTCCAAAATGATCAACAGCCAGGCAATTAACCGGGTCGTGCGCCAATATATCGACGATGAAATCGATGCCGCCGCTGCAGTGGCCGCAATGAACGACGAGCTCGCGAAGGTTCAGTAACCTAGTGACACATGCAGCGGCGATTACGCCGCTGCACCCAACCCTTCGAGGTATCCCATGTCTTCGGCCACCCCACCGACCGGAACCGGGGCGCTAGCCAAACGCGAGGCGCGTCTGGCCTGGACGCTGCTGGCTCCGACAGTGATCAGTGTATCGCTTGTGGTGATCCTGCCCTTGCTGGCGATCTTTTGGATCAGTTTCAAGCCCTTCACCCTGTCTGACCTTCGTCCGCCTGCACCTGTGGTGCGTGAAAGCTTGCGCGGATCTGGCGAGGATCTGCGGATTGAATACCGCGTCCGCAACTCAAGTCAGGACATCGCCGTTGTCGGCGTCACCCTGACAGATGTTCTACCGGACGGCGTTACGGCGCGCGAAGTTGCAAGTCCCTGTGTTCTGGACGGGCAAAACCTGTTCTGCGATTTCGGCACACTGGAAGGCGGTCAACGCGAACGCATCCGTATTCCGGTCACCTTGGACGGAGATCCGGACGCTTTCGAAGAGCTGCTCGAAGGATCAGAGCCCGGCGTGACCGGGAGCGGACCCAGCGTCCTGACCAACCTTGAATTCAGTCTGGAAAACTACGCCCGTGTCTTTGATGGAGACGAGTTCTGGGGCGTGCTGTGGGTCACGTTGTTCTACACCGTGGTCGGCACCATTGGAGCTTTGGTGATGGGCCTGTTTGCAGCCTTGTTGCTGAACAAAAGCTTCAAAGGGCAAGGGTTCATACGCGGCCTCTATCTGTTCCCCTATGTGGCGCCAGTCATCGCTGTGGCCTTCACATGGGTCACCTTGTTCGACCCGTTCTCAGGTTCTGCCAACGCATTGTTGGTGCAGATGGGACTAAGCAGTGAACCGATCAACTTCTTCGGGGAACGCCCTTTGGCGCTGATCATGGTCACAGTGTTCGAGATCTGGCGCTATTTCCCGCTGTCCTTCCTGTTCATTCTGGCGAGGATGCAATCCATCGACTCTAGCATGTATGAAGCAGCGGATATGGATGGAGCCTCACCATTCCAGAAGTTCTGGCTGCTGAGCATCCCGCAACTGCTGGGCATCCTGTCGGTACTGTTCCTGCTGCGTTTCATTTGGACGTTCAACAAGTTCGACGACATCTTCCTGCTGACCGGCGGCAATGCCGGCACCCGTACTCTGACCGTAAATGTCTATGAACAGGCCTTTGCGGTTTCGAACATCGGCGCAGGCGCAGCGGTGGCCGTTGTGATCCTGATGTGCCTGATTGCCTTCAGCTTCGTCTTCTTCCGCTTCATCAGCCGTGAGGAGGGTTTGTGATGCGCAAAGGGTATATAACCGCCCCGATTCTAGGCGCGCTCTGGCTGGTGGTGATCGCCACTACTGTCGCCATCACCATGTCATTCTCGACCGGGGCTGCGTTCCGGCCACAGGTCTTGCTCTGCTTGATATGGGGGGCTATTGCCGGTCTGGTGTATGTCCGCTTCCCGGCGCAACGCGCACCGGCCCGACTGGGTGTATCCGCCTTGTTAGGCCTGTCTTGCCTGACCGGAGTCGGGCCTGTCCTGATCGGCTCTGACACATCCCTGCAGGCAATACTGGTCACCGTCGTGGCGATGGCGGTCGTGATGCACCAATCCGTTGCCGCAATCCTGAAAGAGACACCGTTCGGCGAGCTCACCCGCCACGAGTACGAAGATGCCGTGATCCGGTTCTGCACGGGCTTTGGCTATATCTTCTTCACGGCGATCGTGATCATTCCGTTCTATGTGATGGTGATGACCAGCCTGAAGTCGCAACAGGCCCTGTTGCAGAACCCGCTGGATTTCTCGGTAGATCTATCACAAGGCACCGCTCTGTTTCGCAGCTATACCGAGCTGTTTCGCGATTTCAACTTCGGCACCTATCTTTGGACCTCGCTCTACGTCTCGGTCCTGACGGTCTTTATCACCCTGCTGTTCAGCGTCCCCGGAGCCTATGCGGTAGCTCGGTTCCGTTTCTCGGGGCAAAAGGCGTTCTCACGCTCGATCCTGCTGATCTACATGGTGCCGATGATCGTCCTGGCATTGCCGATCTATATCGCGTTCTCGCTGACTGGCTTGCGCAACTCGATCCTTGGCATCGTCATGATCTACCCGGTCACGACGATCCCAGTCGCGCTGTACATGCTGCAAGGATATTTCCGTGGTTTGCCGACGGAAGTGGAAGAGGCCGGTCTCATGGATGGGCTTTCGCGGCTGGCAGTGATTTGGAAGATTACGCTGCCGCTTAGCCTGCCTGCGCTGGCGTCGGTCTCGCTCTACGTCTTCATGATCGCTTGGAACGAGTTCCTGCTGGCCTTCATGCTGCTGGACGACCCTTCGAAATTTACCCTGACCCGAGGCGTCACGATGCTGAACTCCTCGGAAATTCCCCGACAGCATCTGATGGCCGGTGCGGTGATCGCCACCGTTCCGATCATGGCGCTGTTCCTGGGACTTGAACGTTTCATGACTAAGGGCCTGACTGCGGGGTCCGTCAAAGGATGACTGAGATGAACCAACATACAAACCCCGACCGCGAGGCGCGCAACATTCTGGTTGCCAATGATCGCGGCGGCTACACCATCCCGACCGAAGGGCTTTACCCCTATCAATGGAATTGGGACAGCGCGATTGCGGCGCTTGGTTTTGCCGAGTTCGACATTGATCGAGCCTGGGTGGAACTAGAAACACTGTTCTCGGGCCAATGGGATGATGGAATGGTGCCGCATATCCTGTTTCACAAACAGGATGACGGATATTACCCCGGCCCGGATGTCTGGGGTGGCCACGGGCCGATCCCGTCCTCTGGCATCATTCAGCCCCCGGTGGCTGCAACTGTGGCGCGGAAGATCTGGGAAAAAGATGGCAATGCAGGCGCGGACCGCGTTCGCGCGCTCTTCCCATCTCTGCTGGCGTGGCATCGCTGGATCATGAGATGGCGACTCGACGAACACGGCGCGGTCTGCACCACGCATCCGTGGGAAGCTGGTCGCGACAATGCACCGGACTGGGACAAAGCAATGGAGGGCGTAGATCCTACAGGTGTCGGAGACTACCAGCGCCGTGATACAAGCCACGTCAACAGTGCAGACCGACCGACCAAATACGACTATGACCGCTATATCAAATTGGTTCAGATCGGCTGCCAGGCCGACTGGGATCAACAGAAGTTGCTGAGCCTGAATCCCTTCCGAGTCGCAGATCCGACGATGACATTTATCACTCTGCGCGCCGCACGCGATCTGCAGGAGATCAGCGAAAGGCTTGGAATTGCTGCGGATGGACTAAGTAGCGACATTCAAAGGCTCGAAGCGGGCGCGCGATCTTTGTGGAACGAAACGCTGAGCTCGTTCGACTCGCGTGATGCGCTGACTGGTGATTGGGCCGGAAGCATCTCTAACGCGTCGTATCTTTGCTGGTTTGGGGGACTTGATTCACAGCACATGCTGGAGCGCCTGCAGGCGACGCTTGCAAAAGTACCCTTTCCAGTTCCCAGCTATGACCCCGCGATGCCCAACTTCGACCAACGCAGGTACTGGAGGGGTCCCACTTGGGGGTTCATGAATATGCTGATCGGGTTTGGATTAGCGGATATGGGGCACCTCGAAGAAGCCGAGGCACTGCGCCAGAAAACGTCGCAGCTGATCGCAACAAACGGCTTCGCTGAATACTACGATCCTCTGACCGGCAGCCCTGCCGGAGGGAATTCATTCACCTGGACAGCCGCGGTTTGGCTGCATTGGGCAGGGAGGAACTAATGGGCAGCATCGAACTAAAATCCGTCGAAAAGTGGTTTGGCTCGGCCCAGGTCATCAAAGGCGTTGACCTAATGATTGATGAAGGTGAATTCATCGTCTTCGTCGGTCCGTCGGGCTGTGGAAAATCCACCCTGCTTCGCATGATCGGTGGGCTTGAAGATATCTCGCGCGGATCGCTACTAATCAACGGCAATGATGTCACGGATCACCCACCCTCCAAGCGGGGTCTGACGATGGTGTTCCAGTCCTATGCGCTTTATCCCCACCTGACGGTCGCCGAAAATATGGGGTTCTCACTTAAGGTCGCGGGTGTTCCGAAGGCCGAGATAGCAGAGCAGGTCAATAAAGCCGCCGAGGTTCTCAAGCTGGGACCTTTTCTGGAACGTCGCCCCAAGGACCTGTCCGGTGGACAGCGGCAGCGCGTTGCAATTGGTCGTTCTATCGTGCGCGACCCGACGGCGTTTCTGTTCGATGAACCGCTCTCGAATCTTGATGCAGCGCTTCGTGTCGAAATGCGTTACGAAATCGCGAAACTTCATCAGAACCTAAAGCGCACAATGATCTACGTGACGCACGATCAGGTTGAAGCGATGACATTGGCCGACCGCATCGTCGTGCTTGAGTACGGCAAGATCGCGCAAGTCGGCACACCCCGCGAACTTTACGAACGCCCTGCCAATCTGTTTGTCGCACAGTTCATTGGCAGCCCCAAAATGAACATATTGCCGTGCACGACTCAGAACGATGGCTACACTCTGGAACATGGCAGAGGCGGCGACTTCGCGCGCTCGGGTGTAGCAAGCAAACTCGGCATTCGCCCCGAACACATCGATGTTGTGTCATCGGGCGATGGGCAATGTGATGGCATCATCGAGGTGATTGAGTATCTGGGGGCAGATACCTTCCTGATCGTGGATTGCGGCGCCGAAGAGAAGGTTACCGTGCGCCTGAATGGGGACACCGCTCTAAAGCCTGGGGCAAAGATCGGCCTGCATTTTCCCACCGACAAACTTCATTTCTTTGACGAGAATGGGCAGGCATTGGTAGAGCATTGAACGTTGCTTCCTATCAGTTGAGGTTAAACAGTTCTGCTGATCGGGTCTGAGTTTCACCACTGATTATTCTTTGGCGGTGGGGTGAAATAGAGAACACGCACAGCGCTTGCTTGGATGCCTACGGATGGCGGGGGCCTCTGAACTCGCGTGATCATCGCCCGGTGTGTCACATGGATTGAATGACCGCTGCTGGGTTTGGGCCCTTGTTCAGCGCCTCGTAAGACTTGCAGAAACACTGAAACTAGAAAGCCCCCGCCAATGGCGGGGGCTTTTACTTAGATTTTGTAAGCTAAATTAACGGCAATTCAGTGGCACTGCAAAACCCGAACTGCGCTCAGACGAACCCTTGCGGTATACATCACCTGCGGGCAAGCATCCGGTAAAGCGTTCCGTTTGAGCGCCAAAGGCCGAGCCCACCGATGTATCAACTTTGGTGGAGTTGTTTTCCGTACGCAGGACGCCGAACAACTGACCGTTTACACTGACATTGCTCAGGTACAGATTGGTATCACTGCCAGTGAGTTGAACTGAATTCGCATCTGAGCGACCGCCATTATCGATAGCGACACCCGCGATCTTTTCAAGCTCGGCTTTGTCCGATGTAACCTGGACCGTTGGTAGCTTGGCCAGTTCCGCCGGGATGTTGGTTTCTGGCGGCAAAAAGGCTACGGCGCCTTTTACATCCGACACTGTGCGCGGTTCACCATCAATCCCGGTGAAACCAACACCTTCGCGGTTAAAGGGGTCTTCGCAGGCTGACAATGTCAGAACAGCAAGAGCGGGCAACAAGATTTTTTTCATGGCGGTCAACATTTTGGAAAGGGTTGCTGAAGCGTAGCGGCAGGGGATTAGAAAAAGCAAGCCGCTGAGATTCAGAACACCCAAACCTCTGATGCGCCCCTGCAACGCCCCTGCTTGGTTTAGGCCGACCAAGAGATACCCCAAAACAACACAAAAAAGGACCCTGCATGGCAGAGTCCTTCTTCAAAAAGTATGTCAGAGGGCAGATTACTTGATCTTGCCTTCTTTGTACTCGACATGCTTCCGAGCGACCGGATCGTATTTACGAATGGTCATTTTCTCGGTCATGGTGCGCGCGTTCTTCTTGGTCACGTAGAAGTGGCCCGTGCCCGCGGTCGAGTTCAGACGGATCTTGATTGTCGTCGGCTTCGCCATGGTTATCTCCTGCGTCCGAAAAGGCAGGGGCCTTTCGGTTGAATCCTTATGAGCGTGCGCTTTTAACCGCTCATGCGCCCAAGTCAACCGGATTCGCCGCGTTGGGGGAACAATTCCTGACATGGCTTCAAGAGCAGTCGATTTGGAACGCTCACGATTCTGTGATAGTGTCGCCGGAACCTTCGAAGCCCGTTTTGCGGACTTAGGTAATACCGGGCCGGATGTAAATTCCGGCAGACAACACCGCTCACAACTATAGCAACGCCCGGCTGTCTATTTGGCCGGGTCTTTTCCGGTTTGCGCGCAATCCTGCACGCGATACGGCCAAGGAGTCGGCCGCTTTTAGCGCTCCGAATAAACTGCAACCAAGGGAGAGAAATATGCCTGTTTTCATTACCTATGCGTCTTATTCGCAAGATGGGGTCAAAGGAATGTTGGCAAAGCCGGAAGATCGCACCGGTCCCGTCAAGGCCTTGCTTGAGAAAGCAGGCGGCAGACTGATCTCGTTTTATATAACCACCGGAGGCAATGATGTCGTCGTTATCAGCGAACTGCCTGAAGGCAGTGATGCTGTGGCAATTGGCATGGCCGTCGCGGGCACGGGTGCGGTTTCGAGGATCGAGACCGTTCGCGCATGGTCGGCGCAGGAATTTGTTGCCGTCGCCGAAAAAGCTGCAGCACTTGGCGGCACCTACACACCTCCGGGCGGGTAACAGGATATGCGCGGAGGGCCTGTAAGCCGGATCCTGTTCCAGGGTTGCCCCCTTCGATGACCATTCCTCTAGGCCGTGCATTGCTGCGCGGCTCGAGCTGCCAACCCGGTCCCTCTCGGCCAAGGCGTGCCTAGCGGCGGTATCGGTTTGCACCGACCGGCCCGCGCGGGGACCCTATTCGGCATTGCTCCCGGTGGGGCTTGCCGTGCCGCCACTGTTGCCAGCGGCGCGGTGGGCTCTTACCCCACCGTTTCACCCTTGCCACACGTGTGTGGCGGTCTGATTTCTGTGGCGCTTTCCGTCGGGTTTCCCCGCCCGGGCGTTACCCGGCACCGTTGCCTTGTGGAGTCCGGACTTTCCTCTCGGGCCTAACGACCCCAGCGGCCATCCGGCCCTCCGCGCGTGGGTTGGGTAGGCTCTGTGCGTGATGGCGTCAAGAGGGGTTGGGGTGGTGAAGGGGCCAGCCCCTTCTTGGCCTACGGCCAATTCATCCCCGAGATATTTTTGGCCAGATGAAGGGCGGATCAGGTCGATTTTGGGAGCGGACAGAGGGCTATGAGATCATCGGGGTGCAAGGGGCCTGAGGCCCACGGGCGATAGCGCAGGCGTGTGGAATTTAGGAGCGTCTTCTCCTCGCTTGTCGCTGTGTAGCCCCGGTTCTGCGCCAGCTCGCGGAAGTTGACGTTCGGTTCGAGGGCAGTACCACGCCGAGCGGCAAGGCGCTGGTGTTCCAGCCTTTGCCAGTCGAACCGAGGGCCGGGGTCGGACTTGCGGCCCGGTGCCATGTCGGAATGCCCGATCACACCCTCTGGCGCGATGGTCCAACGCTGCATGAGTTCGGGCAAAAGCTGTTCCAATACACGCATTTGGGGTTCGGCAAACGGGTGATCTCCGCCATTGTCCAGCTCGATCCCGATCGAGCGGGAGTTTATGTCGGCTTGCCCTTGCCACTCCCCTGCCCCGGCGTGCCAAGCGCGATCTTCCTCTCGGACAAGCTGCCAGAGCGCACCGTCGCGACCGATCAGGTAGTGGGCGGAGACCTCGGGACCCGGATCGCAGAGACGTTCAAGCGCGGCAGCAGCGCTCTCCATTGCAGTGTAGTGCAGCACGATCAGCTTGGGTGACAGCCCATCCCGGCGGGGGCCGAAATTGGGCGATGGGTGCCAGATGGGGGAGAGCTTAGTTGTTGACGGCACTGCGGAACGGGCTGGGGTCCCAGCCGCAGGCGTAACCGTCGCCGTCCGGATCCAGCCCTTTGCGGTCACGCTGGGGGCCTCCATTCGACAGAAACTCAATCTGCGCCTGATCAGGAGATGCGAACTGAGCGCAGTTGCGCTGTGCCTTGGCCTGCAGGTTAAATCCGGCTCGGCTGTACAACTGGGTACCGATGGGGTTCGAAGTGCTCAGGGCGTATTGCACGATATTGAGTTGCCCGTCAGAGCCGCGCTCGGGCACGGCAGTAGGGGCGACGACCTCGTAAGACTGCCGATTCTGTTCGATACGAGCAGCGTCGGCATCGATACTGCGACGGTTTGAGACAGCCTCAAAATCCTGCTCATCAGAGATACTTGGGTTGTTTGTTGCAGTCAGAGGCGCGACGCGCGTCTCTTGACCCGACGTATTCGCCAAGGCAATGGCCGTCTGGTTGGCGATGTCAGAGGCGTCGCCTGTTGGTACGGCACCAACAGCCCCCTGCGCCGAGAGCGGCTGTTCGGAAACCGCCTCGGGTGGTGCAAGCGGATTACCGGCAAGACCCTGCCCGGCCAGTTCGGCCTCGCGCTGCGCCTGATATTCCGGCGTATTGAAACCGGTACCCGAAACAGGGGTAACGGTATCACATGCCGCGATCAGCCCAAGGGCCGGGATCAGAAGCAATTTGCGCATTTGGCTGCTCCGGTTCTTTATTGCCGTGTCAGGATTGAGGATTACCACCATTTTCCGGGCTTGGCCACAAACCCAGCCGCACTCTCTAGCGCGTAGGCGGTGTTGAGCAGATCGCCTTCCTCCCACGGACGGCCGATCAGCTGCAGACCCAACGGAAGGCCCTGTTTGTCCAGACCAGCAGGCACCGAAATACCGGGCAGGCCAGCGAGGTTCACTGTCACGGTGAACACATCGTTCAGGTACATCTGAACAGGATCAGCCTCGGTCATCTCGCCCAGACCGAACGAGGCCGACGGCGTTGCCGGGGTCAGGATCGCATCAACGCCTGCAGCAAAGACATCTTCGAAGTCCTTCTTGATCAGGGTACGGACCTTGCGGGCGCGGTTGTAGTAGGCGTCATAGAAGCCTGCAGACAGAACGTAGGTGCCGATCATCACCCGGCGCTGGACCTCATGGCCGAAGCCTTCGGCGCGGGTTTTTTCGTACATCTCGGTGATGCCATCGCCCTGAGCCAACTGCGCTCGGCGGCCATACCGGACACCGTCATAGCGGGCGAGGTTCGACGACGCCTCGGCAGGAGCAATCACGTAATAGGCAGGCAGCGCGTATTTAGTATGCGGCAGCGAGATATCGACGATTTCGGCGCCCGCGTCTTTCAGCATAGCGGTGCCATCGGCCCAAAGCTTTTCAATCTCGGCAGGCATGCCGTCCATGCGGTATTCCTTCGGGATACCGATTTTCTTGCCTTTGATATCGCCGGTCAGCATCGCCTCGAAATTTGGCACGGCCAGCTCGGCGCTGGTGGAATCCTTGGGGTCATGACCGCACATGGTTTCCAGCATGATCGCTGCGTCACGGACGTTCTTGGTCATCGGACCGGCCTGATCCAGAGAAGAGGCGAAGGCCACAATGCCCCAGCGCGAGCAACGACCATAGGTTGGCTTGATGCCGGTGATACCGACAAAAGCAGCAGGCTGGCGGATCGAACCGCCGGTATCGGTACCGGTCGCGGCCAGACACAGGTCAGCCGAGACAGCCGAGGCTGAGCCACCGGACGAGCCGCCGGGTGTCAGCTGTGCATCGTCATTGCCGCGCCGCCACGGGCTGACCGCATTGCCGTAAACGGATGTTTCATTAGACGAGCCCATCGCGAACTCGTCCATGTTCAGCTTGCCCAGCATCACAGCACCAGCATCCGCCAATTGTTGCGACACGGTGGATTCGTATTCGGGCTTGAACCCCTCGAGAATTTTCGAGGCCGCTTGCGAGGGCACGCCCTTAGTGCAAAACAGGTCCTTGATCCCGATCGGCAGGCCGCACATCGAAGGCGCGTCGCCGCCTTTGATCCGCTCATCCGCCGCCTTGGCGCGCTCCAACGCGATCTCGGGCGTCTTGTGGACAAACGCGTTCAGCGCGTCGGCTTCGTCAATGGCCTTGAGGCAAGCCTCGGTCAGTTCAACGGATGTGACATCTTTGGCACGCAGCGCGTCGCGGGCCTCGGCCAGGCCCAATTTGTTCAGTTCGCTCATGACTTACTCCACAACTTTTGGAACAGCGAAGAACCCTTCGCGCGCATCGGGGGCGTTGGATAGGACTTTGTCCTGCTGGTTTCCATCGGTGACCACGTCCTGACGACGCTTCAGGCGCATCGGCTCAACCGAGACCATCGGCTCGACGCCTTCGACATCCACTTCGTTTAGTTGCTCGATAAACCCGAGGATATTGTTGAACTCGGACGCCAGCGCAGGCAGCGCATCATCCTCGACCTTGATCCGGGCCAGTTTGGCCACCTTGGCGGCGGTGCTTTGGTCAATCGACATCGGAAACCCTCATCTACGTTAGGGGGCGTTTACCTGCCTGCCGCAACACTCGCAAGAGCGACAGGCGGCAGACGGGGATTCAAACCCAATATCGCCAGCTGCCATGCATATTTGAATGACTGATATGCAAATAAGTAAACCGGTTAGTTCAGTTTTGCCATTGAAAAAATGAACCGAACAGTTCACCTCAATATCGTGACGCAACGAGAAATCGGAGACACCTCATGAAAACCCTTCTTCCCGCCTTCATATTGTCCGCTCTGGTTCTGACCTCGCCCGCCCTGGCTTTGGGTATCGATATGAACAATCTGACCCGAAACCTTAGCTTCCCCGCGCCTGTTTCGGAGCCCGTGACGAGGGACCACACCCAGGCAGGCAAATAACCCTGACCTGCGCGCCGGATCGGTACGCCCCCTCCCGATCCGGCGCTTTTTGCAATTGACTGCTGCACCCATTCCAACAACTCGTTAGCATGGTCTTGGACCAAACGCCGAACCACCCGTCAGGTGCAGTGCAGGCGAGCTAACGGAGCAGAGAATGAGCACACGCAAGCAAACCGTTCTGGACGCAATTGACGCAGCAAATGCGCAAGACCCTAATATGGAGGACGGCCAGCCGGTCGAGCTGCTTTATGGCCAACGCATGAGCGCAGAGCTGGATCGGCTATTTCCCGATGCGTCGGATGCTTTACAGATCGCCGCACGTGGTCAGCATGTCGAACGCTGGAAGCTAAAGCGCACTGAATACCCCGAAGGACGTGCAGGGTATCTGGCCTGGAGGAAGGCGCAAGGCGTATATCACGCTGACGTTGTGCAAGGATTCATGGAACAGGCTGAATATAGTGCGGACGATATAGAAGCCGTCGGGCAAATGCTGCGCAAACAGGGGATCAAGCGCAATGCCGAAGTACAGGCGCTTGAGGACGTGATCTGTTTCGTTTTTCTGAAATGGTACTTTGAACCTTTTGCCGCCAAGCACTCCGCCGAAAAAATCCAGCGTATTGTTGAAAAAACGGCTTTCAAGATGTCAGCCGAAGGCCGCGCGCGCGTATTGGCTGAATTTGATCTGCCGGAGGCTTTGGCTGCTGCGTTCAGGGACTAACCAATCAGGATGATGCTTAGGTGGTTCTGATCAATGTCCTGATCCTGCAGCCACCGCAGCTCCGGCAGGTGGATTTCGGATCGCCCGCAGATAAACCTCAATCATCCAGCCCAACATAACTGCATTCAGAATGTGCCATATAAAATGCGTCCCCGTTGGCAGATACCCGCAAATTGGAGTGTCCAGTGATCGAAAGGTGATCGAGGTGATCAGGACAGTTGCTCCTATTGTCAGCCCACGCGCAGTGTCCGGGGCTTTCCGGCGCAACAGGACCGCATAAATCAGAATCAATAGAGGAACTGGGGCGTATGCCGCCGAGCCACCAAGGCCAGGCACCAACTGGAATAGCGGGATCGTCAGCGCCACGTACGGAAAGAACATCGCGGTCAAACCCAGCGCGTATCTGTTGCTCAGCCGCCAGACATCGCGATTCACCGCGTAGATGTAGACGAGGATGTACAGCAGAATTGGCGTCACATCCAAGATCGCCGCCCAAACCTGCGCATGGGTATGGAACAGATAGCTGCCAATTCCGATCATCGCCAATATGACAACCAAAGCCATCGCCAACGGTGCGCCCTGCCCGCGCGCCCTTTGCCACATCACAAATGCAGCAATAAGAAAGGCCGCATTGGTAATCGCGTTTATCGGCTCGGCCCAATACGCGGGCGAGAGCCGCTCACAATATCCATCAACATACTGCGTCCAATCCATAGATTTTTACATAGCCGATGCTAGGCTAACTCCAAGCAGAAAATGGGAGGATTCTCTATGGATATCATTTGGCTGGGACATGGCAGCTTTCGCATCGAAACAGCAGGACAAGTTCTATTGATCGATCCCTGGCTGACGGGCAACCCGTCTTTGCGCGAAGATCAGCATGACGCAGCCGTTGCGGGCGCGACGCATATCCTGCTGACTCATACTCATTTCGATCATGTCGTCGATGTGCTGCCGCTGGCCAAACATCTAAACGTGCCCGTGGTCGGGCAATACGACCTGATGGGCTACTGGGCCGAGGCTGAAGGTATTGAAACGGTCGGATTCAACAAAGGTGGCACTGTTGACTTAAACGGTGTCAAATTAACGATGGTGCCTGCCTCGCACAGCTCGACCTTCTCGACGCCTGATGGTCTTCGCACGGGTGGAACCGAGGTCGGCTATATGATCGCGTCCGAGGACCGTATGCTCTATTTCTCTGGCGATACCGACATTATGGCCGACATGGAGTGGATGGGTGATTATTACAAACCCGATATCGGCATCCTTTCGGCAGGCGGCCACTTTACCATGGACATGAAGGGCACTGCCTATGCTGCCAAGCGGTATTTCAATTTCAAGACAGTGATCCCGTGCCATTACAAGACCTTTCCGATTCTCGCGCAATCGGCTCAGGAATTGGCTGACGGGTTACCCGGTGTCGATGTAATCGAGCCCGAGGTCATGCAGGCGATTTCTCTCTAATGCCCGCGTCGGATTTCAGCGCGCAGGAATACGCTGACCGCATTCACAAGACCCGTTCTGCGATGGATCAACAGGGTATCGAGACCTTGTTGATCACGGACCCATCGAACATGGCGTGGCTCACCGGTTATGACGGTTGGAGCTTTTACGTACCGCAGATGGTCATCCTGCCCGCCAGCGGATCGCCTCTTTGGTGGGGCAGAACGCAGGACCAAGCGGGGGCTGCGCAGACCACCTGGTTGGACCAGATGGACCTGCTGGATTGGCCTGAAGAGCATGTGCAACACCCGGACCACCACCCGGTCGACGCCCTTGTGTTGGCATTGCGGGATCGCGGCTGGACCTCTGGTATCGGCGTGGAGATGGATAACTATTATTACTCAGCCACCAGCCACCGCATCCTCGAACAGGCCTTCGGTGCATTGATTGATGCCACAGGGCTTGTGAACTGGCAGCGTGCTGTCAAAAGCGATGCCGAGATCGCAATGATACGCAAGGCGGGTCAGCTGACTGCACATATGCACGGAGTTCTGCGTGACGCATATCGCGAAGGATTGCCCAAAAACCAACTTGTCGCCGAAGTGCAGGCGGCAGGCATCGCCGGACTGCCCGGCCTAGCCGGAGATTACCCTGCTATCGTGCCGATTGCACCCTCCGGTCGTGAGGCTTCTGCCTCGCACATTACTTGGAACGACCGACCACTGGCGCGGGATGAGGCGACCTATTTCGAAATCTCCGGCTGCTATCGACGCTATCACTGCCCCGCTAGTCGCAGCCTGTTTCTGGGTGATCCCCCGGATGATATCCGCCGGGCCGAAGCCGCCGTTCTAACCGCTATCGACGACACAATGACCGCCGCACGCCCTGGCATCACCTGCGAGGAGGTCGCGGCTTGTGTCTATGACAGTTTCGCCCGCGCGGGGTATGTCAAAGCCAACCGCACCGGCTATCCCATCGGGCTCAGCTATCCGCCCGACTGGGGCGAGCGCACCATGAGCCTGCGACCCGGTGACACGACGGAATTGCAAGAGAATATGACCTTTCACCTAATGCCCGGCCTCTGGACCCCAGACTGGGGACTGGCGATTACCGAAAGCTTTGTGGTGACGTCAGATGGGGGCAAGCCCCTGGCTGATATCCCACGTGAAATGGTCGTAAAAACTTAACCGCGCTGCGCCGCGAAGAAGCGTTTCAGCAGCGCGGCAGCCTCTTCGGCGGCAATGCCGTCATAGACCTCGGGTCGATGGTGGGTCTGTGGGTGTGAAAACACGCGCGCGCCATGCGCGACACCGCCAGATTTCGGATCGGAAGCGCCGTAGTAGATGCGCCGGATGCGTGCTGCGGCCAGCGCTGCGGCGCACATGGCACAAGGCTCAAGGGTTACGTAAAGGTCATGATCGGGTAAACGCTCGGACCCGGCCGCGGCACATGCGGCGCGCAGAGCCAGAATCTCAGCATGGGCAGTGGGGTCATTCAACTCGCGGGTGCGGTTCCCATCTGCGGCCACCACCTGCCCGTCGGGCGCGACGATCACCGCGCCGACAGGCACTTCACCTCGGTCTGCTGCCGCCTGTGCCTGTTCCAGCGCCTGTTTCATGTGGGATCTGAACTTCATGCCTCTGACTGCCTCAGAAACCCGTCTTTCGCAAGCCGCTGGGATGGGTTATGGCCGGAGGATGACCAATACCCCTCCTCCCGGCGACCGGATCGCCAAAGTGCTGGCCCGCGCCGGTGTCGCCTCGCGCCGCGAAGCTGAACGCATGATCGAAGCCGGACGTGTGACCGTGAATGGCAAGGCGATCAACAGCCCTGCGCTGAACGTAACCGCCAAGGACAGGATTACCGTCGATGGTAAACCAGTATCCGAGCCCGAGCCATCACGCCTGTGGCTCTATCACAAGCCACCTGGACTGGTGACGACGGCGCGTGACGAAAAAGGCCGCAAGACGATTTTTGACGACCTGCCCGAGGATATGCCCCGGGTCATGAGCGTCGGGCGACTCGATCTGAACTCGGAAGGATTGCTACTGCTGACTAATGATGGCGGCATCAAGCGCAAGCTGGAACTGCCCTCAACTGGATGGCTGCGCAAATACCGGGTGAGGGTAAATGGACGCCCCAAAGACGAGGATTTCGAACCGCTGCGCAAAGGCCTGGTAATCGATGGTGAACGGTTTCAGCCCATGACCGCGACACTGGACCGTCAACAGGGCGCGAACGCTTGGCTGACCATCGGCCTGCGCGAAGGCAAGAATCGCGAAATCCGCCGCGCTATCGAAGATATCGGTTATGTGGTGAACAGGCTTTTGCGGGTTTCTTACGGCCCATTCCAACTGGGCAACCTGAAACCCGGCGAGGTTGAAGAAATCCGCCGCCGTGTCATGCGCGACCAACTGGGGCTGGATGCTGAGGATAGCGGAATACCCCCGGCCAAACGCCCTGCTCGACCGCAGCGCAAAAGACCAGCAATCGGCAAGAAACCTCGCAAGTGACGCGGGTTATTCAACCTTCCCCCTAGCGCCAAGCCCTCGTATCGCCTAAATTTTCCCTGATGGTCACAGTTGGGGGGCGCTATGTCCGGGACCGGATTACAAAAATTGGCCTATGCGGCCCTGTTGGTGCTGTTGTTCGGCGTCTGCACCGGTCTGTTGGGGGGCCTGTAGCGAAATGGCCAAACGGTACGGCGGCAAATTCAGCCCAGAAGGCGATGTTTCCTCGCAGGATCAGCCATCGCGTGGCCAATTCGATGGTGCCCGTGTCGAACCGGCAGGTGCACGCGCGAACATCCTGTTTGTCCCGGCGATACCACTGGTGTTTCTGTCTCTGAACGATGGCGCGATCGGAATGACCATCGGCCTGGTTGCGGCAGGGCTACTGACCGCTGCCGCGTTTCTGCTGCGCGAAGGTTTAAGGGCCGAATCCGCTTACAACGCCCGCCGCACCGCACGCAGACCTGCGTTTCCCCGCAAGATATTTTCCAGCGTTCTGACCGGTTTGGGGGCGGCGCTAGCCTCATACCGGACCGAATTTCTGGACGCCGAAACAGCATCACAGGTAAGCCTGCTGGCCCCCATCCTGTTTGGCGCCGCTGCAACGGTTCTACATTCGGTTTCCTTCGGCCTCGACCCAATGAAGGACAAAGGAATGGAGGGTGTCGACACCTTCCAGCAGGACCGTGTCGCACGCGTGGTCGAGGACGCCGAAACCCATCTGGCCCAAATGACCGATGCAATCAAACGCGCTGGTGACCGCCGGATCGAAGCACGGGTCGAGCGCTTTCAGGATACAGCCCGCGACCTGTTTCGC
The DNA here is from genome assembly GCF_056539785.1 of Ruegeria sp. B11. NCBI lineage: Bacteria > Pseudomonadati > Pseudomonadota > Alphaproteobacteria > Rhodobacterales > Roseobacteraceae > Ruegeria > Ruegeria sp. B11. The sequence goes on from NZ_JBQFVO010000003.1 coordinate 249,653, forward strand.
ACGGTCGAGGAAGACCCGCGCGATCTGGCCGGTGCCCGGAAATACCTGACGGTTTATTTGCAAGGAGCACGCGATGCGACGGTGAAGTTTTCGGACGTCTATGCCCGTACCCGCGATGCGCAGGCGCTGGCGGATTACTCGGCCCTGCTGGACGATCTTGAACAGAATTTCGCGGCGCGGACGCGAAAGATGCTATTGGATGACCGCAGTGATCTGACGGTTGAAATTGATGTGCTGCGCGACCGGTTGCAGCGCGAAGGCGTCCGGTTGGACTGACCGGCTTTTATGTAAGCGAGGATTACCCCATGTCCGATGAGATCAAGAACAAGGCAGTCGAGGCTGAAACGCTGGTGCAGGAAGTCACCGCCGTCGCCCTCCCCGAGCCGCAGGCCGAGATTGTCCCGCTGGAAGAGGCCGACGAACCGGTGGGCGCCGAAATCCGTAAGCGGATGGGTGAGATCGATATGGGCGACACAAACTCGATCGTCTCGTTCGGATCATCCGCACAGGCGGAATTGCAAGAGATCAGTCAGGCCATGCTGGCCGATGTACGCAATAAGGATGTGGGCCCGGCGGGCGACAGCCTTCGCAACATCGTAACAACGATCCGGGGGTTTTCAGTCAGCGAACTGGATGTGCGTCGCGAACGCAGTTGGTGGGAAAAACTGCTGGGCCGCGCTGCACCCTTTGCCAAGTTCACAGCGCAGTATGAAGACGTTCAAAGCCAGATCGACCGGATCACTGATGATCTTCTGGGGCATGAGCATACACTGCTGAAAGATATCAAGTCTTTGGATCTGCTGTACGAAAAAACGCTGGAGTTCTACGACGAACTTGCACTGTACATCGCAGCGGGAGAGGAGAAGCTGACCGAGCTGGACAGCCACGACATTCCTGAAAAAGAGGCCGAGGTTCAGGCCGCGCCCGAAGACCAACAGGTGATGAAAGCGCAGGAATTGCGCGACTTGCGTGCCGCGCGCGATGATCTGGAACGCCGGGTCCACGACCTGAAGCTTACCCGTCAGGTGACGATGCAATCGCTGCCCTCCATCCGTCTGGTGCAGGAAAATGACAAGTCGCTGGTGACCAAGATCAACTCGACCCTCGTCAACACAGTACCGCTCTGGGAAACCCAGCTGGCACAAGCTGTCACCATACAGCGCAGTGCCGAGGCCGCCGCTGCCGTACGTGATGCCAATGATCTGACCAATGAATTGCTGACCTCGAACGCCGCCAACTTGCGCGAATCCAACAAAATGATCCGCGAAGAGATGGAGCGTGGCGTCTTCGATATCGAAGCCGTCAAACAAGCCAATGCAGACCTGATCGGTACCATCAACGAAAGCCTCGCCATTGCAGACGAAGGCAAGGCCAAACGCGCCGCAGCCGAGGAAGAACTGAAGAAGATGGAGGCCGAATTGCGCGATACGCTCGCCTCGGCCAAGGCGCGACAGGACGGGATCGGCGACAATGCCGGAACGGCTGTTCCCGGATAATGGAAACAGCGGGCGTGCGGCCATTTCATCGCGCTAAGATTGCAGTATTGGGCTTGTCGCTGCTGGCATTTGCTGGCTGCGATGAGACATTGACGACGACGATCGCTCCTGAACCTCAACCTGCCCAGCCGCAAGGCCTGAGCAATGCATATCAAGCGCCCTCACCAGCGAGCCTTGATCTCGCGCGATACTATGAAAGCGTACAAAACAACTTGCTGACGCGCGGGTTGCTGAGAACCGATGGCGGTGGCCCTGATACGCCCTATGATGCCGATGATCTGGCTCGGAACTTTGAGACCATAGCGTTTTATAATGAATATCCGGGGCAAGCCGTTGCCAGCGGCAGCAGTCGCACCAGCCGACAGCTTAGTCGCTGGTCTTCGCCGGTTCGCATAAAGCCCGAGTTTGGTCCATCGGTTGCACCTGAAGTCCGCCAGCAAGAGACCGCCCGAATTGACGCCTACGCCAACCGCTTGTCGCGGCTCACTGGACACCCGGTCTCAACCACCACCCGGAATGCAAATTTCCACGTATTCGTGGCGGGTGAAGATGATACCGCTTATGTGCAAGCCCGGCTGCGACAACTGATCCCGGGCATAGGGCAGGCACAACTTGACCTCTTCGACAAACTGCCACGCTCTTTCTATTGCTTTGTATTCGCTTCGGCGTCGAACAGCGCGCCACAGACATATACCCGGGCTGTTGCCTTGATCCGGGCGGAACATCCCGATCTGGTGCGCCTGAGTTGCGTCCACGAAGAGATCGCTCAGGGATTGGGGCTGCCGAATGACAGCCCGTCTGCCCGGCCATCAATCTTCAACGATGACGACGAGTTCGCCCTGCTCACAAGCCATGATGAAAAACTACTAACCATTCTATACGACCCGCGCCTCAAGCCTGGCATGACAGCTGACGAAGCGCGGCCAGTGGTCCGTATCATTGCACGCGAATTGATGGGGCAGTCGCTCTGACCCCGAAGACAGGAGAAATCCAATGGGAATTTTTGATTTTCTGACCGGTGAATTCATAGATGTCATCCACTGGGTCGACGATACGCGCGACACCATGGTCTGGCGGTTCGAGCGTGAAGGACACGAGATCAAATACGGCGCCAAGCTGACCGTGCGCGAAGGTCAAGCGGCGGTCTTTGTGCATGAGGGGCAGTTGGCGGATGTCTTCACCCCAGGTCTCTACATGCTTGAGACAAACAACATGCCGATCATGACGACGCTGCAGCATTGGGATCACGGCTTTCAGTCTCCGTTCAAGTCTGAAATTTACTTCGTTAACACGACCCGGTTCAATGACCTGAAATGGGGCACCAAGAACCCGATCATGCTGCGCGATCCCGAGTTTGGACCAACACGCATCCGGGCCTTCGGCACCTATACAGTGCGGGTCAAGGACCCGGCGAAATTCCTAGTAGAGATCGTAGGCACCGATGGTGAATTCACCATGGACGAGATCAGCTTTCAGATCAGAAACATCATCGTGCAGGAATTCAGCCGCGTCATCGCAGGCTCGGGCATTCCAGTTCTCGATATGGCGGCGAACACTGCCGATCTGGGCAAACTGATTGCCGCCGAGGTGTCGCCGGTGCTGGACGGGTATGGTTTGAGCATGCCCGAGTTCTACATCGAGAACATCTCGCTGCCACCAGCGGTCGAGGCCGCGCTGGACAAGCGCACATCGATGGGGTTGGCGGGCGATCTGGGCAAGTTCACGCAGTATTCCGCAGCTGAAGCGATGACCGCAGCGGCCAACAATCCCGGTCAGGGCGGCGGCATGGGCGCCGGTCTTGGCATGGGAATGGGTATGGCGATGGCACAGCAGATGTCGAACATGGCAGCGGGTCAACCAAGCGGCCCTTGGGGCGGTTCCGCCCCCGCTGCCCCGCAGGCCTCGGCGCCTGCGGCACCCCCGCCCCCTCCGCCCGTCGAGCATGTATGGCATATCGCAGTGGATGGTCAGACCAGCGGGCCGTTTTCCAAGGCCAAGATGGGCCGAATGGCGACCGATGGTGAGATAACGCGCGAGACCCACGTTTGGACCGCCGGACAGGACGGTTGGAAGAAGGCAGGCGACGTGCAGGAACTGGCACAGCTGTTCACGATCCTGCCTCCGCCGCCTCCGGGCGCGTGATCTGACATTTGGTAACCTGATTTCGAGGTTCTGTCATGGCGAAAGACGAACACCGTTTCCCCTGCGACCAATGCGGGGCGGATTATCGGTTCAATCCCGGTGACGGAACGCTGACTTGCGATCATTGTGGCAACACCAGAACGATCGGTGCTGGCCCATGGGGTGGTGCAAGTCTGCGAGAGCTGGATTTCGACGCCGCCATCGCGGATCGCTTGCCTGACAGCGAGATTGAAGAAACCCGTGTTCTGACCTGTCCGAACTGCGCGGCTCAGGTTGAGTTTGATCCGAACACCCATGCTGCGGAGTGCCCGTTCTGTGCCACTCCGGTAGTGACCGATACAGGCGTTAGCCGCCATATCAAACCCCGCGGAGTGTTGCCCTTTGCACTGGATGAACGCTCGGCCCACAAGGCAATGGGGGATTGGCTGGGCCGACTGTGGTTTGCACCCAACGGGTTGAAGGAATACGCCCGAAAGGGACGCAAGATGCAGGGCATTTATGTCCCGTATTGGACCTTCGACGCTGATACCAAGTCGAGTTATCGTGGGGAACGCGGTGTGGTGTATTACGAAACTCGCACTGTGATGCGCGATGGAAAGCGCGTGCAGCAACAGGTTCCCAAAGTACGCTGGACTCCAAAATCCGGACGGGTCGCACGGTTCTTTGACGATGTTCTGGTTTTGGCGTCTCAATCGCTGCCCAAATCCTATACGGACGCGCTGGAACCATGGGACTTGCCTGCGCTTGAACCGTATCAGCCGGAATATCTGGCCGGTTTCCGCGCCGAGGCTTACACGGTCGAACTGCGAGAAGGTTATCAAGAGGCCCGCGCACATATGGCACGGGTGATCGAGCGTGACGTGCGGTTTGATATCGGAGGCGATCGTCAGCGCATTCACGCTGTCGACACCGAAGTGCGAGATGTCACATTCAAACACATCCTCTTGCCGGTTTGGATGGCGGCCTACAAATACCGCGGCCAGACCTATCGTTTTGTGGTCAATGGCCGGACTGGCCGCGTTCAGGGTGAGCGTCCCTGGTCCGCAATCAAGATAACGATCGCCGTGGTTCTGGGCCTTCTCGTTGCGGCCGGCGTCGGGTATCTGGTGGCAACTGGACAGCAATAAAGCTGATAAGCAGAGCACGCTCATGGAACCTACTCCTCGGCATGCCTGAAAGGAGATGTTGAATTGCACCTTGACGCTCTGAACGCGCTCTTGGCCGATCGTTTTTCTTGCCGTGCCTTTCGCACGGACCTGGTGCCGCGCGAACAGATTGAAGAGATCGTCGCCAGTGCTGCGCGTGTTCCAAGCTGGTGCAACGCGCAACCCTGGCAGATCGTGATCACCAGCGGGGCCGAGACAGACCAGTTTCGGGACGCGTTGCAACACGAAGCCTCGCACGTTGCGCCTGCTCCGGACCTACCCTTTCCAACCGGCTATTCCGGTGTTTATCAAGAGCGCCGTCGCGCCTGTGGCTGGGCCCTCTACAAAGCGGTTGGTATCGAAAAAGGTGATCGCAGGGCCTCGGCGCAACAGATGATGGAAAACTATGCTCTGTTCGGCGCCCCACATTGCGCCATACTGTCCAGCCCGGCTGAACTGGGCCCTTACGGCGCGATGGATTGTGGTGGCTTCGTGACCGCATTTTCACTGGCGGCGCAGGCCCTGGGTCTGGCTTGTATCCCGCAGGCAGCGGTAGCGGCCCATGGCGCATTTCTTCACCGTTACTTCGGGATATCAGAAGATCGCTTGATTCTGTGCGCGATTTCGTTCGGATATGCGGATATGGATCACCCGGCGAACGCGTTCAGAACGGAACGTGCCGCGCTGGATGAAGTGATCGATTGGCACGAATAGCAATAGAATACAGGACCTGCAGATGCGCGCCTTACTTCAAAGAATTTCCAGTGCCTCGGTCAAAGTCGATGGAACAGTCATCGGGCGATCGGGCCCCGGATTGATGATTCTGGTTTGTGCGATGCAGGGGGATGGAGAGACACAAGCTGATCAATTGGCTGAAAAGATCGCAAAGCTCCGTATCTTCAAGGACGACGCGGGAAAGATGAACCGGTCGATATTGGACATTGAGGGCTCGGCCCTGGTGGTCAGCCAGTTCACCTTGGCAGCTGACACATCGCGTGGAAACAGGCCTGGGTTTTCCGGGGCCGCCCCGGCGGCTGAGGGCGAACACCTCTACGAGGCGTTTGTACACAACCTTTCATCGCGGGGCATTCCGGTTGAGACAGGTGCGTTCGGAGCTGACATGGCGGTAGAGTTGGTCAATGACGGACCAGTCACAATTTGGATGGAAAGCTGATGCAGAGTTCGCAACAGGCACAGGACATTTGGCGCGCAGGTGTGGCGGCGGTTGATGGATATCGCGCAACGCTGGAGGCCACTCAGGCGATCGAAGCCCCAGATCAGATATTGGCCGTTGGAAAAGCCGCAGGCGCCATGGCCCGTGCCGCCGTCGAACGGTTTGGCCCAGTGCCCACTCTGGTGGTTACCAAGGATGGCCATGGCCACGACCTGCCTAAGCATATTGTGGTGATTGAAGCTGCACACCCGGTTCCTGATGCCCGCAGTCTGAAGGGTGGGCAGGCTTTGCGCGAAACGGTTGAGGCGATGAAACCCGACAGCAAGCTGCTTCTGCTAGTTTCGGGAGGGGCTTCTTCGCTTGCCGAGGACCTCGTGGCCGGTACGACATTGGATGATCTTGAGGCCCTCAACCAAAGACTGCTGAGTGAAGGTCTCGACATCGGTGCAATGAACACGGAACGGCGCAAGCTGTCCCGGATCAAGGGTGGCGGTTTGTTGTCGGCATTCTCGGGGAAAAGCGTGATCGTTCTGGCGATCTCCGACGTCCCGGGTGATGATCTGGGCGTTATTGGATCCGGTATCGGATCATTGCCCGAAAAACCGGAGTTTTCTGCCCACACCGCTATAATCGCATCAAATGCACACGCGCGTGACGCCGCAGCATTTGCGGCCGAGAACTCAGGCATCAAGGTCCTCGACAACGAAGAAGCGATGCACGATGACTATCTCTCGGTTGCAGCTAAATTAGGAGATCGGCTGCGGAATATGCCCAAGGGCGCCATGGTATTTGGCGGCGAACCAACCGTGGTCCTACCTGATGCGCCAGGGCGCGGTGGGCGCAATCAGGCCCTTGCTCTGGCACTCGCGCGGGAAATCGCAGGGCAATCTGATTTGACCGTCATCGTCGGAGGAACAGATGGCACCGACGGGCCAACAGATGCAGCAGGCGCCATCGTTACCGGCGACACTTGGTCTGATAAGGCGCAAGCGTATCTGGACAATGCAGATAGCGGCAGTTTCCTCGACAAGGCGGGGGCGCTGTTGGTCACGGGACCCACAGGAACAAACGTAATGGATCTAATTGTTGCAATAAAAAACTGATCCGGGACCCTGACCCCACCCATCCGAAAAACCCACCCGATAGAATCACTTAGAGGCCGGACTGGCGTTTGATCTGTGGAACGAAAGTTCATGCAAAACTGACCAGGCAACTATCGGATAATTTGTTCAGGTCAGAGTAAGTAGTTAGGAATAAGGGGTTTTGGATTTCCAAAGGCTCATAACAAGATCATCTGGCGCGATCAAAGGCGGAACCTCCCCATTATTTCAAGAGATTTGCACTTGCCCGCTGCCCTGAATTGCACCTAAGTTGACTCATGCGTCAATAAAAAGCCCACCAACGGGCTGAACATCCTATCAACTGGGAGAAATCTGGATGAACGAACAACTCACTCACATGTCAAAGCAGGTCACAGCTGGAAAGCTGACCCGCCGTGAATTCATGGGTAAAGCAGCGGCACTGGGTGTCTCGGCCGCAATGGCAAGCACTATGTTTGCCGATGCCGCACGTGCCGCTGGTCCGAAAAAGGGCGGCGATCTGAAATTCGGTTTGCAGGGTGGTGAATCGACCAACTCACTTGATCCGGCAACCTACGCAAGCTCAGTCCCGTTCCAGAACGGCAAGCAGTTCGGCGACCAACTGGTCGAAGTGGCGCCCGACGGAACCATCGAACCGCGCCTGGCTGAAAGCGTCGAAGGAAGTGCAGACGCCAAAGTTTGGACGTTCAAGCTGCGTCAAGGGGTCGAGTTCCACAACGGCAAGACCATGACAAGCGAAGACGTGCTGAAAACTATGCAGCGCCACTCGAACGAGGATTCCAAATCAGGTGCCTTGGGCATCATGAAAGGCATCGAGTCGATGAAGGCCGATGGAGACAATTTCCAGGTCACACTGACCGAGCCGAACGCCGACCTGCCGTATCTGATGGCCGACTATCACCTCATCATTCAGCCCGATGGCGGCATGGATAATCCTGCGGCAGGTATCGGCACCGGCCCGTACAAACTAGAAGTGGACGAACCCGGCGTCCGCCACTTGTTCACCAAGAACGAAAACCACTGGAACAGCGATTTCGGCAATTTTGACAGCGTAGAAGTTGTTGTGATCAACGATGCGACGGCACGGACCGCTGCACTGCAGTCCGGACAGGTCCACGCCGTCAACCGCGTTGAACCCAAAGTTGCCGACCTGTTGGGCCGTGCGCCTAACCTGACGGTGCATTCAACCGCTGGTCGCGGTCACTATGTCTTCATCATGCATTGCGACACGGCTCCGTTTGATAACAATGAACTGCGCACCGCACTGAAGTACGCCATCAACCGCGCGGAATTGGTTGACAAAGTTCTGCGCGGCTATGGCTCGATCGGGAATGATATGCCAATCAATTCAGCCTATCCATTGTTTGATGAAACCATCGAACAGCGCGAGTTCAGCGTTGAAAAGGCTGCAGAGCACTATAAGAAATCTGGACATGATGGCTCTCCGATTATTTTGCGCGTTGCCGATGGTGCGTTCCCAGGTGCTGTAGATGCTGCTGCCCTTTTCCAGCAGACTGCTGCACAGGCTGGAATTCCGCTTGAAATCAAGCGTGAGCCCAATGATGGCTACTGGTCCGAGGTTTGGAACGTTCAACCCTTCTGTGCGTCTTATTGGGGCGGCCGCCCGGTTCAGGACCAGATGTACTCGACTGCATATCTGTCGACCGCAGACTGGAATGACACGAGGTTTAAGGTTCAGGCGTTTGACGACTTATTGTTTGCAGCAAAAGCGGAACTCGACCCTGAGAAACGCAAAGCCATCTATAGCCAGATGGGTCAAATGGTACGCAACGAAGGCGGCCTGATCTGCCCGATGTTCAACGACTTTGTCGAAGGCGTCAGCAACCAGCTGGATGGATGGGAATCTGACCCGACGCAAGAGATGATGAACGGCAACATATCCCGCAAAATGTGGTTCGTCTAAAACGGGCTACGGATAATGCATCCCATCATCAAATTGGTTTCCCAGCGCCTGGCGCTGGGACTCCTTTTGCTGCTCGGCGCTTCGGCCCTGATTTTCGGCCTAACCGAAGCCCTACCTGGAGACGCCGCGCAAGCCGTCCTGGGGCAGTCCGCAACTCCAGAGGCCTTGGCAAACCTACGCGAAGAAATGGGCCTGAACCGCCCTGCCCTTACACGCTATTTCGAGTGGTTGGGAGGCATACTTCAGGGTGACCTGGGTCAATCCCTGACCAACAAACTTGATATCTCCGAGAGTATTGGAAAACGCCTTGGGAACACTCTGTTCCTGGCTTGCGTGGCAGCAATAGTTTCCGTACCGCTTGCAATCTTTCTGGGGCTGCTTGCCGTGCGGTTCCGCAATCGCTGGCCCGACAAACTGATTTCAGCCATCACCCTGACGACGGTTTCGATCCCCGAGTTTCTGATCGGTTATGTGGTGATCTACTATATCTCAGTGAAATTGGGATGGTTCTCGTCGCTTGCGATGATCAATGATTCTATGTCGTTTGGACAAAAGTTGAATGCAATCGCGCTACCTGCCTTTGTTCTGACGCTGGTCGTGCTGGCACAGATGATGCGCATGACGCGCGCGGCCATTCTGAACCTCATGCAATCGGCCTATATCGAAACCGCTGAATTGAAAGGCCTCAGCACATTTCAGGTTATTGCCCGCCATGCCTTTCCCAACGCGATTTCACCGATCGTGAACGTCGTCATGCTGAACCTGGCCTATCTGGTCGTGGGTGTTGTCGTGGTCGAGGTTGTGTTCGTCTATCCAGGTATGGGGCAATACCTTGTGGATGCCGTGACCAAACGTGATGTGCCGGTTGTTCTGGCCTGCGGCGTGGTGTTTGCGGCCGTTTATATCGGTCTGAACATGGTTGCAGATATCGTGTCGATCCTTGCCAACCCAAGACTGAGGCATCCGAAATGATAAAGAACATTCCTCTTTCGGCTCTGATTGGCCTTATCTTCACCTTCGCCTATTTCTTTGTGGCGATCGCCGCCCCGTTGATTGCACCCTATGGAATGGCAGAAGTCGTCGGCGACGTCTGGGAGCCGAGCAGCCCCGAACATCTGCTAGGCACTGACAATATCGGTCGCGATCTGCTGACCCGCATGATCTATGGCGGGCGCACGACAATCTTCATCGCGGCAGCGGCGACGCTGCTCAGCTTTCTGACCGGTACGTCGCTGGGCTTGCTGGCTGCTGTACTGGGCGGATGGGCTGATCAGGCGCTCAGCCGTACGGTGGATCTGATCATGTCAATCCCGACTCTGATCCTGGCACTGGTCATTCTGGCCATCGTTCCGGTGACCGTCCCGATCCTAATCCTTGTTATGGGCTTACTGGATGCCACCCGCCCGTATCGCCTATCGCGATCTGTAGCGGTGGACATCAACGTTATGGACTATGTTGAAGCCGCCAAGCTGCGCGGCGAAGGGCGCGCCTGGATCATCTTCCGGGAAATCCTGCCCAATGCGCTGTCGCCACTTGTGGCCGAATTCGGACTGCGGTTCATCTTCATGGTTCTGTTCATCTCGACCCTGTCGTTCCTGGGACTGGGCGTCCAGCCACCGCTGGCTGACTGGGGCGGTATCGTGAAAGAAAACAAGGATGGCATCGTCTATGGTATCGGCGCAGCGCTTTATCCCGCTGTGGCCATTGCGACGCTGGCAATCTCGGTCAACCTGGTGGCTGACTGGGTCCTGAATCGTACCACATCGCTGAAAGGAGGCCGGGGATGAGTGATATCCTTCTCAAGGTCCGCGACCTCAAAATCGGCGCGACCGTCTATCCGCCGGGTGAAAAGCCCCATGACATCGAGATCGTGCACGGGGTCAGCTTTGACCTCGCGCCAGGCAAGGTGCTGGGTCTGATCGGCGAATCCGGGGCTGGCAAATCTACCATCGGTCTGGCCTCAATGGCCTATGGCCGTGGCGGTGTGAAAATCACCGGGGGCGAGGTTTGGGTGAACGGGCGTGATATCCTCAAGACATCTCATGGGGACATCCGCAAACTGCGCGGTGGTGAGGTAACATATGTTTCCCAATCCGCCGCCGCATCGTTCAACCCCGCAAAGAAGATCATGGATCAAGTGGTCGAGGCCGCAGTTGAGCAGAAGAAGTTTTCGCGCAAAGAGGCTGAAGCCCGCGCGCGTGAGCTTTTTGCCAAGCTGGGTCTGCCCGACCCTGACAATATCGGTGATCGTTACCCGCATCAGGTTTCGGGCGGACAGCTGCAGCGCTGCATGACGGCGCTGGCGCTTTGCCCCGAGCCTGATCTGGTGGTTTTTGACGAACCTACCACGGCACTGGACGTGACTACCCAAATCGATGTGCTGATGGCCATCAAAGACGCCATTCGCGACTCGGGCGTTGCCGCCTTGTATATCACCCATGATCTGGCAGTTGTGGCCCAGGTCAGTGATGACATCATGGTGCTGCGGATGGGCGATACGGTCGAATACGGAAATACCGACCAGATCATCAACCGCCCGCAAGAAAAGTACACACAGGCGCTGGTTTCGGTCCGCTCAATCGAGCACGAAGAGAAAAAACCAACTCCTGAACCCGTGCTGAGCGTCGATGGTATCACCGCGCGCTACAAAGGCTTGAATTTCGACGTGCTGCATAATGTCAACGTCGAGCTTCATCCGGGCCAGACACTGGCGGTTGTGGGTGAATCCGGGTCGGGTAAGTCTACGCTGGCACGGGTCATCACCGGGCTTCTTCCACCCCGTGATGGTGAGATTACCTTTGCGGGCCGCAAGCTCAGCTCTGATCTGAAAGGCCGCACGCGTGAAGACCTGCGTGAGCTGCAAATGATCTACCAGATGGCCGACGTGGCAATGAACCCGCGTCAGACCGTCGGTACGATTATCGGCCGCCCACTCGAGTTCTACTTCAACATGCGCGGCGCCGAGAAACGCAAGCGGATCGTCGAGTTGCTGGATGAGATCGAACTGGGCGAGAAGTTCATCGATCGTTATCCGGCGGAACTGTCGGGTGGTCAAAAACAGCGTGTCTGTATCGCGCGATCACTGGCGGCCAAGCCAAAGATGATCATCTGTGATGAGGTCACCTCGGCGCTCGACCCGCTGGTCGCGGACGGTATCCTCAAGCTGCTGCTGGATCTGCAAAAGATCGAGGATGTGGCATACCTGTTCATCACCCACGATCTGGCGACAGTCCGTGCGATCAGCGATAGTATCGCGGTGATGTACCAGGGTCGGGTGGTTCGCTACGGTCCCAAGAGCCAGGTGCTAAGCCCTCCATTCGACGACTATACAGACTTGCTGCTTAGCTCGGTGCCTGAGATGCATCTTGGCTGGCTGGAAGAGGTTGTCGCTCACCGCAAAATGGAGAGCGCGGGGAACTGATCCGCGCCCTTCTCATAGAAACACCGAAGACCATTCAAATTCCCGGCGCTGTGAACACAAGCAGACGTCGGGATTTTGCTATTTGGGGCGCAAATGCGCAGCCATAGCCGGACGAATCTCATAGGTTCGCCGGAACGAATACTCAGAAACAAGGGCCGGAACATGGACCGCAAACTGCTTTTGATCATCCTCGACGGCGTCCCCTGGCGCAACTTTCGTCGACTGTTTGGCAATCTTGAAGGATGGGTCGACAGCGGTGCTGCCCGGGTTTGGAAACTCCGCTCTGTACTGCCTTCGACCTCTGCCAGTTGCTATGCGTCTATCCACACCGGGGTCACACCGCAAGAGCATGGCTGTACAGGCAACGGCAACGTCTTCCGACTAAGCCATAAGGATGTGTTCAGTCAGGTGCGTGAGGCAGGCGGTGTAACCGGCGCGGTCACCCACAGCTATTGGTCTCAATTCTTCAATCGCCACCCGTTCGACTACGTCCGCGATGTTGAATATGACGAGCCCGACAACCTGACAATCAACCATGGTCGCTTTCATTCAATGACGGGATATGGCAACGCCAACCAGATGACGCCAAGCGATGTCGATCTGTTTGCCTCGCTCACCAACATGTGTCTGCGCTTCGGACTGGATTATGGCATCCTGCACACTTGCACACTGGACAGCATGGGGCATCGTTTCTTCCACGATTGCACAGAGATGGATCATGCCTGTTTTGTCATGGACGAAATGCTGGCCCCGTTCATCCCGCGCTGGCAGCAGTTGGGCTATGACGTCATCGTGACGGCTGATCATGGCCAAGACGAACGTGGCCATCACGGAGGGCGCAGCCCTTTGCAGCAGGAAACAGCGCTTTACTACTTTGGAGAGGCCAAAGGCCCTGATCCCGATACCGTGATCGACCAGCTACAGCTAGCCCCAACCATACTTCAGCGCATGGGCGCACCGGTGGCGGATACGATGAAAGCCAAGCCGTTCCTGACCTGACGCGGTTCAGTCGTAGGACCAAATCCCCTGCCCCAAAGCCTCAATCGCCACGGAAATCCGCTCAAAGCTGTCCGCGGCGCGCCTGACCGATGTTCGGGCGCGCAGATATCCGTGGACCAAACCGGCCTCGTTGATGCAATGGGCCTGCCCACCTGCGGCCGTGATCCGGTCGCAATAAGCTTGCCCGTCATCGCGCAGCGGATCGCAATCGGCGGTCACCACCACCGTCGGCGGTAGCCCCGAGAAATCGACGTCATGCAACGGTGCATAGGTAGGATCGTTCTGGGGCGTGGTCCCTTGATACCGAACAGTCTCATAAAACCGGATATCGTCCAATGTCAGCAGCGGGGCATTGGCATGTTCGATATACGACCCCTGCGACATATCTCCGCCTAAGCCGGGATATATGAGGACCTGCCCCAGCACATTTTCCAACCGCCCCCGACCATGGTGCGAAACGGCTGCTGCCAGATTGCCACCCGCGCTGTCACCGGCCAGCACAATCGGCTCGCCGTATTCCTGAACCACCCAGTTCGTGGCGGTCCAGCTATCCTGAAACTGCGCTGGGTGCACATGCTCAGGGCACAACCGATAGTCGACCGAAACGATCCGATAGCCCGTCTGGGCGCAGAGTTCCGCACAGACATCATCGTGGCTATCCAAGCCCCCGACGACGAACCCACCACCATGTATATAGATGACGGTCCGGGTGGGGTCACCGGCACTATAGATGCGAACAGGTACGCCATCGGCGGACCTGTCGCGCACCTCGATGCCAGGTGGGCGCGGCTGGCGGAAGTCCTGACACATCGCGTCATAGACCCGGCGTTGGTCAGCAATGGACATCTCTACTGTATCATCCGGATAGCTCTCGGCTGTGCGCCGGATGAAACCCCAGGTCTCCTCGTCGATCAGACGTTCATAGTCCATTGTTCCTCCGAATTATTCAGACCACTCCCATGGCCGGGTAAACGAACCCAGCACTTTTGAGACATCGTCTTCGGAAGATCCATTCGCGTCAAGCTGCGCCACTAGACCCCGCTTTTTATCGTCAATTACCGAAACGACTCGCGCTGGTATGCCTGCCGCGTCCAAAGCACCATTGTAGATGCGCGTGATGGCTTGCTTGCGCAGTTCGGGTTTGAACACCTTGCCAACGGCGGTCTTCGGCAACTCGTCCAGAATGGTCAAATGCTTGGGCTGTGCCGCGCGTTCGTGGACGTGGACCTTGCAATAGTCCATCAGCTCCTGTTCAGTGACCGAGGCCCCCTCGACCAGTTCAACAAAGGCGCAAGGCACCTCACCCGAATGCGCATCGGGCTGACCGATGGCCCCTGCAAAGGCGACGGCATCATGGCCCAGCAAGGCCTCTTCGATTTCTGCGGGATCGATATTGTGTCCGCCGCGAATGATCAGGTCCTTCGCGCGACCGGTGATCCACAGATAGCCGTCCTCATCAAACCGTCCCAGATCGCCCGTGCGCAGGTATTTGTTGAAATGATAGAGGTTCGTATTCTTGTCGGTTTCGGTATAAGTATTTCCCGCGTATACGCCGGGGTTCGAGATGCAAATTTCACCGATCTGATCTACGCCGCACTCGGTTGGTCCATCCGGCCCGTCCTGCAGGATTTTGACATCCGTATAAGGGAACGGGATACCGATCGAGCCGATCTTCTTTTCCCCATCCACGGGGTTGCATGACACCAGACAAGTGGCCTCGGTCAGGCCGTAGCCCTCGACGATAGTAACGCCGGTCGCTTCTTCAAACCGACGGAACAGTTCGACCGGCAACGGAGCTGATCCCGAAAATGCTGTTTTAACGCTGGATATATCCGCATCCACAGGTCGCTGCATTTTGGCTGAAATCGCTGTCGGCACTGTGATGATGAACGAAACCTTCCAGCGTTCGATCAGTTTCCAGAAATTGTCGAATACGCCATCACCGCGATACCCGGCAGGCGTCGGGAATACCACATGTGCACCAGACGACACCGCCGCCATCACGATGACATGCACCGCAAAGACATGGAACATCGGCAGTGGGCACATGATGACGTCGTTCTCGTCAAACAGCAGTGTATTGCCCAACCAGCCATTGTAGATAAGGCCCGAGTATTTGTGCTGCGCCACTTTCGGCATGCCCGTGGTGCCGCCCGTGTGGAAATAGCACGCCACGCGATCTTCCTGGCTGTCCTCAAAGTTCAGCGTCTTAGGCTGCTTGTTCAGCTCATCAATGAAGTTCTTGTAGTCCGCATGGGCCAACTTTTCCTTGTCGCCCATCTTTGGACGCAGGAATGGTACAAGCCAGGATTTTGGCGGCGTCAGATAGCGGTTCAGGTCGATCTCAAGGATCGTGTTGACGCCCGGAGCGTGTCGTACTGCCTCTTCAACCTTTTGGGCTACATCGGTTTTGGGGAAGGACTTCAGCGTGACCACGACCTTGGCCTTGGTCTCACGCAGGATCGCCGCGATCTGCTCCGGCTCCAGCAATGGGTTGATCGGGTTCACGATCCCGGCCACCGCACCGCCCATCATGGTGACCAGCGTCTCGTTGCAGTTGGGCAGCACATAGGCCACCACATCGTTTTCTCCGATGCCAAGGGAACGGAATAGGTTGGCGGCCTGATTGACTTTGCCCAGCAGCTCGGACCATGTCAGCGTCTCGGCCTTGTCGGTCGGGCCGGACAACAACTGAAAGCTGATCGCTTTATGGTTCGGGAACTTGCCCGCCGTCCGCGACAACAGTTGATGGAAGGTGACGGGTACGTCCCGATCTTCCCACGCCATCTCCTGCTCGATGCGCGCCTTGTCTTCCAATCCCACAAAGGCCATGTGGCTCCTCCCCTGATCTGTCTCCCGTGTCGCGCACAGGCTTGTTTGTCACCTCCAAGATGGAAGCAAAACACACCATGCGCAAGCAAGGGCTTAGCGATCAGGTCCGGGAATATGTAGAATGACGCTACGGCGAAACGAGATGTGCCGGAGCGTCACTTTATTCTGCAGCCACCCCGTCGGTGAACTGCAAGCGTGCGAGGCGGGCATACAAACCGTCCTGCGCCACCAGATCGTTATGGGTACCCTGCGCCACAATGCGCCCGGCTTCCAGCACGACAATCCGGTCTGCCTTCTTAACGGTCGCCAGACGGTGCGCCACGATCAGAGTGGTGCGCCCTGCCCTCATGTTATCAACCGCACCCTGCACCGCACGTTCGCTTTCTGCGTCCAAAGCCGAGGTCGCCTCGTCCAGCAGCAGCACCGGTGCGTCGCGCAGGATGGCACGTGCGATGGCGATACGTTGCTTCTGACCACCCGACAGCATTACGCCCCGTTCGCCCACAAAGCTGTCATACCCTTCGGGCAAAGCCGAGATGAACTCATGCGCGGCGGCGGCTCGGGCGGCGGACTCGACTTCGGCATCTGAGGCGTCCAGACGGCCAAAGCGGATATTCTCGCGCGCCGAAGCGGCAAAGATCACGGGGTCTTGCGGGACCAGCGCGATGTGCTGACGGAAGTCGTCACGGTTCAACTCGCGCAGGTCGAGCCCATCAAGACTGACCTGTCCCGCATCGGGATCATAGAACCGCTGAATCATCTGGATGACTGTTGTCTTGCCCGCACCAGACGGGCCAACAAAGGCCACTGTCTCCCCAGGTTTAATCTGCAGTGACAAATGATCCAGCGCGACAACGTCCGGGCGCGCGGGATAGTGGAATGTCACATCGTCGAAACGTATCTCTCCGCGTACGGGCACAGGCAATGCCTTGGCCTGCGACGGATCGTTGACTGTATCTTCAGCGTTCAGAAGCTCGACCAAACGCTCGGTCGCACCTGCAGCGCGCTGCAACTCGCTCCAGATTTCGGACAACGCGGCGACTGAACCCGCCATGATGATCGAATAGATCACAAACTGGATCAGCACGCCCTCGGTCATAACCCCGTTACGCACATCATTCGCACCCATCCACAGCACGCCAACGATGCCCGAGAAGACGAGAAAGATCACAATGACGGTCAGAATCGCACGGGTCTGGATCCGACGCAGAGAAACTTCGTACGAAGTTTCTGTCATCTCTCCGAACTGCGTCCTGCTGGCGTCCTCATGAGTAAAAGCCTGCACGGTTTGCACCGCACCCAACGCCTCGCCGGCATTTCCAGAGGACGCCGCAATCCAGTCCTGATTTTCCCGGCTGATCACCCGTAACCTGCGGCCCAGTACCAATATTGGCACAACCACCAGCGGAATCAGCAGCAACACCATCCCAGTCAGCTTAGCCGATGTCAGCAGCATCAGCACCAGTCCGCCGACGAACATCAAAAGATTGCGGAGCGCGATGGACACAGACGATCCCAGCACCGATTGGATCAGCGTTGTGTCGGTGGTGATACGGCTCAGAACTTCTCCGGTCATGATGCGCTCGTAAAACTCGGGGCTCATCCCGATCACGCGGTCAAAAACCGCCTTTCGGATATCGGCCACCACACGTTCACCCAACCGGGTCACCAAAGCATAGCGAATACCCGTACCCACGGCGAGAATACCGGCAATACCGAGGGCGGCCAGAAAGTACCATTCAAGCAAATCACCATCTTCGATGCGGAAATTGTCGACCACACGCCGCACAGCCAAGGGCAATGTCAGCGTCATGCTGGCCGTCAGGATCAACGCCAGTGTCGCACCGATCATCAGCAGTCGATAGGGCTTCATAAACGGCCACAATGACCGCAGCACGCCGATTTTCTTAGACCGTGCACGCTGCTCCTGCGCTCGCGGAGCCGAATTGTTCGCTGGACTGGCGGCGTTGGTTCTTGCCATGTCTGGCCCTTGTATTTTGGTCGGTCGCCCTGATCAGGCATCAATCTCAGCTTCTTGGCGTCAGAGATGTTTGGGGTCAAGCTGAAGACAAAGTTTTGCAGCCCGATAAGGGCTAAATGACGCAACCTGTGTGGGGGATCAGCTGGAGCGGGCGGCGGGAATCGAACCCGCGTCATTAGCTTGGAAGGCTAAGGTCTTACCACTACACAACGCCCGCTCAGCGAGGTCACCACCTATTTCATACAAAATTTGTCGTCAAGAGGATGTTTCAATCAAATGCACCTCGCGGTGAGAATTGATACGTCCATTTTGCCGGCACCGACACTTGCGAACAACCGCGACAGCTGGCTGCTTTCCGATGAGTAATCTTGTCCGACAAGGAGGGCTGGATAGCTCGAAGAGCCTTTTCCGCGCTCCGCGATGCCTTTCACGAAATTGTGCTATAATTCGATGATCCGCTGTTCGGCGCTGATTACCGGTGCTCGGCGGAGAGTAAGCGGGGGATTGAAGGATGACCGATTTTGACCTCGGCACGTATCGCCGTGCTGTTACCACTTCATCAAGCGAAGCTCAGAAGCTGTTCGATCAGGGTCTCATCTGGCTGTTCGGGTATAACCATGAGGCCGCTGCCGCCTGTTTCGAACAGGCCATAACTCATGACCCGAAATGCGGTATGGCCCATTGGGGCGTCGCCTATGCGATTGGTCCAAATTACAATAAACCATGGGAGTTCTTTGAGCCTGATGAAAAGGTTGCCACCCTTGACCGGGCGCGACAGGCAGTCGAAACGGCGATGGCTCTGCGCACATCTTCGACCCCGATTGAGGCGGCCTTGATCGAAGCGATCTCACACCATTTCCCGTCGGACCCCGAAATAGAGGACTATGCACCGTGGAATGACGCCTTCGCCGATTCGATGCGCGCGGTTTATTCCGATCATCCGAACGACCTGGATGTCTCATCTGTGTTTGCCGAATCCTTGATGAACCGAACGCCCTGGCAGCTATGGGATCTCAAGAAGGGCGTGCCCGCCGAAGGGGCATCCACCACCGAGGCACAAGCCGTTCTGGAAAGGGCCTTTGAAACGCTTCCCGGTGCCTGGGATCATCCCGGCCTGCTGCATATGTATATCCACTTGATGGAGATGTCGCCCACTCCGGAAAAGGCGCTGCGACACGGGGATCGGCTGGTCGATCTGGTGCCCGACAGCGGGCATCTAGTTCACATGGCGACGCATATCGACGTGTTGTGCGGCGACTATCAGAATGTGGTCTGGCGCAATCACCGAGCTGCAGCGGTCGACAAGAAATATGAAGCCATGGCCGGGGGTGAGAACTTCTATACCGTCTATCGCGTCCACAACGTACATTTTGAAGCCTATGGGGCCATGTTCCTTGGGCAACCCGAATTGGCCCTGGCTGCGTCCGAGGAATTGATGCGATTATTGCCGGACAATGTGATCCGTTACTTCCCGGATTTGTTCGAATCCTTCTATGGCAAGAAGGTCCATGTCATGGTTCGCTTCGGCATGTGGCAGGAAATTCTGGATGAACCCATGCCCGGCGACGCGGAGTTATACAGCTATACCACCGCCGCAATTCATCAGGCGCGCTCTGTGGCTCTGGCCAATTTGGGTCGTATGGACGATGCAGCGCATGCACGCAAAGTGGCCGTTCAGGCCAGAAAAGCCGTCCCGGAAAGTCGACTGGTATTCAACAACACCGCCGAGGATGTTTTGATGATCGGCGAGGCGATGATGGATGGAGAGATCGCGTTCAAATCCGGTGACCGTGAAGGCGGACTTGATCATCTGCGCCGCTCGGTCGAGTTGGATGACAATCTGGTTTATGACGAGCCATGGGGATGGATGCAGCCAACAAGGCACGCTCTGGGTGCCTTGTTGATGGAAGACGGTCAATTCGATGAGGCCGAGGCCGTCTATCGGGCCGATCTGGGTCTGGACGACACGCTCGCCCGTGCCTGCCAGCATCCCGGCAATATCTGGAGCCTTCATGGCCTGCATGAATGCCTGATCCGACGCGGTGAAACGACCGAGGCCCGTCATATCAAGCTGCAACTGGACAATGCTGCTGCACGGGCCACGGTGCCTATCCATGCCTCATGTTATTGCCGCAGCAAGGCAAAGGCGGCTTAGGCTTCTGGTCGTTTGGCGATAGATTCGCCTAAACATTGATCAGCGCCGCAGGTAGATCGGCGTCAATCTGCACGCGGCGCAGATCAAAAGAAGCTTTGCTAAGACTGTCAATTTCCTGTCATGTGATCGCTCTAAACCCACGGTGCGATTCTTAGTTCAGACAGCCAGGAGCTATCCATGACAGACGTCGATCTCACCACCCTTTCCGCCGACGATTGGGATGAGTTGCACTTCCCCCGCCCAGATGAACACGACTTCGACCGCGTGGTTGAAAGCGCTATCTCGCGACGGGGTTTCCTGTCAGGAGTTGTGGCATTTGGGTCGGGCGCTGCGGCGATGGGCGCTGGTTTGTTGGGCTCAACTTCAGCACAGGCGGTCGATGCACAACGCTTTGCCTTCACGCCGATTCCCGCCCAGACCGATGGGACAGTCCACGTTCCGGAAGGTTATGAATGGAAGATGCTAATGCGCTGGGGCGATCCGCTGTTTTCCGAGGCCGATGGATACGATTTGACCGATGGCGGTAAGGTTGAAAACTCGGACAAGGTTTTTGGCGAGAATACGGATGGGATGGAGACATTCTCGTTCCGGGGTCACGAGCTGATTGCGATCAACCACGAGTACCCGAACCGCAAGATCAACCTGCCTGCCGCGCAGAAAGGTGTTCCGACCAGTGCCGATGATGTTCTGAAGTTGCAGAACATCCAGGGCGTGACCGTAATGGAGATCAAGGAAGGCCCTGCGGGCTGGGCGGTCGTTAAGGACAGCCCCTTCAACCGCCGGATCCACCACAACACTCCAATGAAGATCGTCGGCCCCGCCGCTGGTCATGACCTACTGAAGACCGAGGCCGATCCGACAGGAACCGCGTCGCTGGGCACCATGAACAACTGTGGTTCCGGCAAGACACCGTGGGGCACCTACCTGACCTGCGAAGAAAATTTCAACGGCTACTTTGGTTCCTCTGACGAGAATGCCAGCTACGATCAGAAGGTCGCGGACGGCATGAAACGCTATGGCATCAAAGCCGAAAGCTGGAATGGCTACGAACTGTTTGACCCCCGCTTCGACACCTCGAAAAACCCCAATGAGCCGCACCGCGCAGGCTGGATCGTTGAAATCGACCCGACCAAACCCGACAGCACTCCGGTCAAGCACACCGGCCTTGGTCGCTTCAAGCATGAAAATGCTGAGGTCGCGCTGGCTGCGGACGGTCGTGTCGTGGTCTATATGGGCGACGATGAACGTGGCGAGTATCTTTACAGGTTCGTCTCGAACGCGGCCTATGCGCCCGGTGTCGACACTCAGGGCTTGTTGAATGACGGCACGCTATATGTCGCCAAGTTCAATGACGACATGAGTGGCGAATGGCTGCCGCTGACGCCGGAAACAACCGGCATGGACGCGGCCGAAATTCTGATCTTTACCCGTATGGCCGCATCGGCTGCGGGCGGCACCACAATGGACCGCCCGGAATGGGTGGCCTCAAGCCCTGTTGCGGTCGAAGCATATTGCTGCCTGACCAACAACAAGAACCGTGGAGTTAAGCCAAATGCTGGGGGCGATGACACTGCAGTCAACGGCCCTAACCCGCGCGAGGCCAACAAATACGGCCAGATCGTGCGCTGGCGTCCAGCGGATGAAGATCACGCGGCCACTGGCTTTGATTGGGATCTCTATGTCATGGCCGGAAACCCAACTGTTCATTCGGATAACCGTGGCGGATCGGCAAATGTGAACGAAGGCAACCTGTTCAACTCACCCGACGGCATGGCCATCGATTCGACCGGTCTGGTCTGGATTCAGACAGACGGGAATGATGACAACGAGGAAGAATTCGCAGGAAACGGCAATAACCAGATGCTGGTTGGCGATCCCGTGACCGGGGAGATTGTGCGCTTCATGACCGGCCCGAATGGCTGTGAAGTCACCGGTCTGGCCTGGTCGACCGACCTGCGCACCATGTTTGTTGGCATCCAGCATCCGGGCAGCAATTGGCCCGATGGCGGTACGCCGCGTTCGTCGGTGATTGCGATCAAACGCACCGACAACGGGCTGGTCGGCTAATCAAGCCCTTGCATCAAAAGCGCCCCTGAACTTCGGTTCCGGGGCGCTTTTTCGTCTCAATTCAAATATCATCACCCGGTGGATCAAGCAGCCCGCCCGGCGCAAGCAAGGCACGTTCTGAAAGCCACGGGTTCAGTTCGAGTGCATGGTTCAGCGCCGTTCGCGCTTCGTCCAGCCGCTTGAGACCCAACAGCGATAATGCACGCCCGCTAAGCGCCGCTACATGGTTCGGGGACAGCTCAATGGCCCGATCCAGATCGATCAGGGCCGCACCGTAATCCTGCTGCAAATAGTTGACGAATGCCCGCTGATTGTACCCCTCGGCATAATCCGGGCAATAAGCGACCAGAGCGTCAAACTCGGCCAGCGCACCGGTCAAATCCCAAGACTCGCGCAGAGACATCCCGCGATCCAACAGGGTTTGAGATCGGGCGTCCGGCGCATCGGTCCAGAGTTGCCACATCCGTCCCGAAATGCCCCGCGCCTCGCGCTCAGACGACGCGGTTTGGGCTTGCGCAATCAGGGCGTCGACGCCAGAAATATGATCCGGCGCAACCGGGCAATCTGCAGAAGCCTGAGCGGCAGAACCAGCGAGTATGGCAACGATAAGTACGTTTTTCATCCTCTCTAACCTGATCCATCAGGCGTTTAGGTCAACTGCTTTATAGCGGAGCCAGCAACCCGGTTTCTTTCACCGCCTCCATCGCAACGAAGGTGGAGGTGTTGGCAACATGCGGCAGGGATGAGATTTTCTCGGCTAGCACCGTGCGGTATTCTGTCATCGATCGGGTCCGGATTTTAAGCAGATAGTCAAAGTTGGACGCGATCATATGAGCCTGTTCAATCTCAGCAACTCTGCGCACCGCTGCATTGAACTCGGCCAGTGCTTTTTCACGAGTATCTGTGAGACGCACCTCGACAAAGGCCACATGGTCAAGGCCCAGACGGATCGGGTCCAACATGGCGCGATAGCCTGTGATGATCCCGTCAGCCTCAAGCCGCTTGAGCCGCGCCTGTGTCGGCGATTTTGACAAGCCGATCCTGCGCGCAAGGTCCGTCACTGAGATGCGGCCATCTTCAGCTAATGCCGTAAGGATCGCACGGTCAAAGCGATCAAGGCTGGACAAGTCGTTTTGCATGATCAGGCTCCTATATTTCAGTCAATTCGACCAGAATTCGAGATAATTCGGTCCTTTCTCCTGACTGTAGGCGGTTATATTAGGCAAAAGCCCCGGAGTACACATGTCACACAGCCTACGCACCAAAATCGACACTCAAACTTATGCCGACCAGTCCACTGTACTGGACGCGCTGATCTCTCAGGCCAAGCTGTCAGAGGCCGACCGAACGGCCATTTGTGAGGCTGCAGCACAGCTGGTGCGCGACATCCGCTCAAGCACGTCGCCTGGCATGATGGAAGTGTTTCTGGCTGAATACGGCCTATCCACTGATGAAGGCGTTGCGCTTATGTGTTTGGCCGAAGCGCTGTTGCGTGTGCCAGATGCGGATACCATTGACGCACTGATCGAAGACAAGATCGCCCCGTCAGACTGGGGAAAACATCTCGGACAATCATCCTCGTCACTGGTGAACGCGTCGACATGGGCGTTGATGCTAACAGGCCGGGTTCTGGACGAAGACAAATCCTCGCCCGTCGGCGCGCTGCGCGGGGCCATCAAGCGGCTGGGTGAACCAGTGATCCGCACCGCCGTTGGTCGTGCGATGAAAGAAATGGGGCGTCAGTTCGTTTTGGGCGAAACCATTCAATCCGCCATGAAGCGCGCCAAAGGAATGGAAGATAAGGGCTATACCTACTCGTACGACATGCTGGGCGAGGCGGCACGGACCGAGGCCGATGCTGCCCGCTATCACCTGTCTTACTCGCGCGCGATCGCCGCTATTGCCGAGGCCTGCACCCATAAAGACATTCGCGAAAATCCGGGCATCTCGGTCAAGCTGTCGGCCCTGCACCCCCGTTATGAGCTGGCACAGGAACAACGGGTGATGGACGAACTGGTGCCCCGGCTGCGCGCGCTGGCTTTGCTGGCCAAGGCAGCGGGCATGGGGCTGAACGTTGACGCGGAAGAGGCAGATCGCCTGTCGCTCTCGCTGCAGGTGATCGAAGAAGTTATGGCAGAGCCTGCACTGGCCGGTTGGGACGGGTTCGGCATCGTCGTGCAAGCCTACGGCCCACGCGCCGGGTTGGTGCTGGATACGCTCTATGAGATGGCCCAGCGGCACGACCGCAAGCTGATGGTACGGCTGGTCAAGGG
Organism: Ruegeria sp. B11; assembly: GCF_056539785.1. NCBI lineage: Bacteria > Pseudomonadati > Pseudomonadota > Alphaproteobacteria > Rhodobacterales > Roseobacteraceae > Ruegeria > Ruegeria sp. B11. Next base: position 274,362 of record NZ_JBQFVO010000003.1, read on the forward strand.
CGCTTATTGGGATACCGAGATCAAGCGCGCGCAAGTCGAGGGCGTCGATGGTTTTCCGGTCTTCACCGATAAGGCGGCGACGGATGTGTCCTATATCGCCAACGCCCGCAAGGTGCTGGGAATGACCGACCGTATCTATCCGCAATTTGCCACGCATAACGCCCATACGGTCAGCGCTATCCTACATATGGCGGACGGCCAGCCATTCGAATTCCAGCGCCTGCACGGGATGGGTGAGACCCTGCATCAGATCGTGCGCAACAAGCGGACCTCGCGCTGCCGTATCTATGCTCCGGTCGGCGCACATCGGGATCTGTTGGCCTATCTGGTGCGTCGCCTTCTGGAAAACGGGGCAAATTCCTCGTTCGTCAATCAGATCGTTGATGAGGAAGTCGCCCCAGAAACCGTTGCCGCAGATCCGTTCGTGGCCGTTCAAACACCTGGCAAACCGCTGCCAACCGGGCCTGAGTTGTTCGCACCAGAACGCCCAAACTCGAAAGGTTTTGATCTGCGCCATACGCCGACGCTGGACCAGATTGACATCGCACGCGACGCCTTCCGCGCCCATCATTGGTACGCCCGACCTTTGCTGACGGATGATGCACTGCCTTTGGCAGACACTCCCGTGATCAATCCCGCGCAACCATTGGATCGTCCCGGTTCGGTTGCTGCGGCCAGCCCCGAAGACGTGGAACTGGCGTTGGCCAGCGCTTGCCCATGGCAGGCCTCAGCCGAGAAGCGCGCTGACATTCTAAATAAAGCAGCCGATCTCTACGAAGCGCATTTTGGAGAGCTGTTTGCCCTGCTCGCCCGCGAAGCCGGAAAATCCGTGCCCGATGCGGTAGCCGAGCTGCGCGAAGCGGTTGATTTCCTGCGCTACTACGCCGCCAATATTCCTGCCGCCAAACCCGCCGGAATATTCACCTGCATCAGCCCATGGAACTTCCCTCTGGCGATCTTCACCGGGCAGATATCGGCTGCGTTGGCCACCGGCAACGCTGTGCTGGCAGCCCCTGCCCCGCAAACGCCATTGATCGCCCATCGTGCCATTCAACTGATGCATGAAGCAGGCGTTCCACGCGATGCGCTGCAACTTCTTCCGGGCGGGCCGAAGGTGGGTGCGGCGCTAACTTCGGACGAACGCGTCTCTGGTGTGGCCTTTACCGGTTCCACCGCGACCGCGCTGAAAATCCGATCAGCAATGGCGCAGCACATGCGGCCAGGTACGTCATTGATCGCCGAGACCGGCGGTCTGAACGCCATGATCGTAGACAGCACCGCTTTGCCGGAACAAGCGGTCCAATCGATTATCGAAAGCGCGTTCCAATCGGCAGGCCAGCGGTGCTCGGCACTGCGTTGTCTTTATCTGCAAGAGGATATTGCCGAGGACGTTCTGACCATGTTGCAAGGGGCGATGGACGCTTTGCATGTGGGCGATCCTTGGCTGATATCAACTGATTGCGGCCCGGTCATTGACGCGCAAGCCCGGCAAATCATCGCGGACCACGTGGCCCAGGCCCGCTCAGAAGGACGGGTACTGAAGGAGATGACAACGCCTCCTGAGGGTACATTTATCGCACCTACTCTGATCGAGATACCCGGCATCTCGGCGCTAGAGCGCGAGGTGTTCGGTCCGGTTCTGCACGTCGCCCGGTTCAAGGCGCAAGATATCGACAAGGTCATTGCGGATATCAATGCCACGGGGTACGGCCTGACTTTCGGCCTGCACACGCGGATCGACGACCGGGTGCAGCATGTGACCGAGGCGATCCATGCCGGTAATATCTACGTCAACCGCAACCAGATCGGCGCAATCGTCGGCTCGCAACCCTTCGGTGGCGAAGGTCTGTCCGGCACCGGCCCCAAGGCGGGCGGTCCGAACTATATGGCACGGTTCTGCGCGCCTGATCGGCAGAATGCTTCGGGACGCTGGGACAGTTCGGCTGAACCAGGTGCGCCCGAAGGGCAACCTGCAACGCCCAGCACCCAATCGCTGCCTGGCCCCACCGGTGAATCGAACCGCCTGACCGAATATTCCCGCTCCCCGCTTTTGTGCATGGGTCCGGGGGACGAGGCCGCCAAGGCTCAGGCGGATGCGGTCAAAGCGTTGGGCGGCACAGCGATCCGTATGACGGGCATGCTGGATCTGCACCGGCTTGAAAACCTGACCGGTTTCTCGGGCGTTCTGTGGTGGGGCGACGACGACTCTGCCCGCCATATCGAGCAGCATTTGGCCCGGCGCGATGGCCCGATCATCCCGCTGATCCCCGGGCAGCCCGACCGTGCGCGGGTGCTGGGGGAACGCCATGTCTGTGTCGACACCACCGCCGCCGGAGGCAACGCCGCCCTTCTGGGAGGTGCGGCATAACCGGACCTTGACGCTGGGCGGCGAAAAGCCCAGCGTCGCGCCATGTTTCCGATCCGAGACCATAACCCTTCGGGGCGTACTCCGTTTGTTGTTTATGCCCTTATGGCTGCGAACATACTGATCTTCCTCAGCTATGTGGGTGTCATGGAGAATGCGCGGCTGATCAATCAGCTTTATATTGACTACGCGGTCATTCCTGCCCGGATAACTGACGGCTATGGGTTCGAGACACTCGTGACGTCAATGTTCCTGCATGGGGGCTGGATGCATCTGGCGGGAAACATGCTGTTTCTGTGGATATTCGGCGACAACCTCGAAGACGAAATGGGGCATGTGCTGTTTCTCGTGTTCTATCTGCTGGCAGGAATCGGAGCGGGGCTGATTCACGTCATTTCGGCACCGGATTCGGTGGTGCCAACAATTGGCGCTTCCGGAGCGATCGCCGGTGTCATGGGCGGCTATCTTCTGCTTTTCCCAAAAGCGCGCGTGGATATCTTGTTGATTCTGATCGTCTATATCCGGATCTTTACCATCCCGGCCTTTATCATGCTGGGTGTCTGGCTGGGCCTGCAATTCCTTGGCAGCCTGGCCAGCAATCCCGATGAAGGTGGCGTTGCCTATTGGGCGCATACCGGAGGGTTCTTTGTTGGGCTGATCCTGTGCATCCCCCTATGGCTCAGGCGCGGAGGGACTGGGTTCTGGAACCGCACCCACGGCCATCCACCGCATCCGGAACACAAGTACAAACTCTCGCAATCGCGCATCCCCAGAGTGCCGCGCAAATAATCAAGCGTCAGCTCTTGGGTAGCCTACCGCCGCTCAGGTGGGTGATCTCTTGCGCCGCGCGCATGACCAGATCGCCCAACTCGGGCGCGTGTTCTCGGCTGAACCTTACGGTGGGTCCGGATACCGAGATACCGGCGCAAGGCTCAGCCCTGTCATTGAAGATGGCCGCACCAATGCAAGACATACCTTCATACCGTTCTTCGTGATCGTAAGACCAACCTCGGGTACGAGTTTCAGCCAGATCTGCATACAGGCCCGAAGCGGGCAACTTCGTATTTTCAGTGAAAGCAACCGGATCAACCCGGCCCAGAACTTTGCCTAAACTCTCTTCGCTCAACGCAGCGAGAATAGCCTTTCCTGTACCGGACGCATACATGGGCGTCCGCGCACCGGGTGGAAAGAAGGCCCGGATGGGGTTCTGAGTTTCGACCTGCCCGACGAAGACCACCTCTGCTCCATCGGGTACGGCCAGATTTGCGGTCTCACCGCTGTCTTGCATCAGACGCCGCAGGATCGGCCTGCCGATTTCCAGAACGCTCTTGCGCCGCAGAAAAGACGCACCGGTCCGATAGGCTTCGATTCCGACCAACCATTCCTGCCGTTCCTCATCAAAAGATACGAACCTGTGTTTTTGCAGTGTCACCAGAATGCGATGCGTGGTGGCTGTCGGAACATCAACCTCGCGGGCAAGATCGCTCAGCGCGACGCGCTCTAGCCGGGCAACAGTGGTCAGTACGCCCAGCGCCCGATCCAATGATTGCATGGTCCCGGCCGAACTTTCTTTAAACAGCGATTTGGGTCTGCCGCGCGGCCGCTTTTGCGTTTCCATTTCTCACCTGACCTTCGGATTCCCCCCGAAAACTCGAACCAATTTTTTTGGCCCGGAATTCTCAGAGATCATTTTGATAAACTGAATTCCTATCCGTTTCAGCACCTTATCAATTTAACAGATAAAATGAAAATATTTTTCAAGAAAATTGCAACACGCAACCGTTCAAGCGACACTTGGGCCCAAAGCAGAGGATTGAGTTATGTCGCATCAAAACCCGGTCTTTATCCCAGGCCCAACCAACATTCCTGATCGTTTGCGCCTTGCCATGCAGGTTCAGACGCAAGACCATCGCGCCCCGGATTTCGTTGAAACCTTCGCCCCGGTACTGGAAAACACAAAACAGGTTTTCGGCACCACCGAAGGCCAGATAATCACTTTTCCAGCCAGCGGAACGGGCGGTTGGGAGGCAGCGATTACAAATACGCTCAGCCCCGGTGACAAGGTTCTTGTCGCCCGCTACGGCGTCTTCAGCCATCGCTGGATCGATCTGTGCGAAAGACACGGGTTGGACGTTCAGATCGTTGAATGCCCATGGGGAACAGGCGCGCCAGCCGACAGGTTCGAGGCGATCCTGTCCGCGGATAAAGCGCATGAAATCAAGGCCGTATTGGTGACGCATAACGAAACCGCGACAGGTGTGCGTTCCGATATCAGCGCTGTGCGCGATGCGATGGATGCGGCACATCACCCGGCCATGATGTTTGTGGATTGCGTGAGCTCTCTGGCCTCAATGCCGTTCGAGTTTGACCGGTGGGGCGTGGATATTGCGGTCTCGGGGTCGCAGAAGGGGTTCATGCTGGCCACCGGCATGGCGATCCTGTGCGTCAGCCCCAAGGCTCTGGCTGCAATGGATACCGCCCAACTGCCCCGCACCTTCTTTGATTTCCGTGATATGATGTCGGCAAATGCGTCTGGCGGCTTTCCCTATACTCCGCCGCTGCAGCTGATCTACGGCATGCGCGAAAGCCTGAAGATGCTGTTCGAGGAAGGGTTGGACAATGTGTATGCCCGCCACACTCGCCTTGCCGAAGGTGTGCGCCACGCGACTGCGGCCTGGGGCCTGAGGTTGGTCGCACAATCTCCTGACCTCTACTCGGATACCGTCAGCGCCATATTTGTGCCCGAAGGTTTCGACAGCAACGAACTGACTGACCATGCCTTCAACACCTATGGGGTATCCTTCGGCATTGGTCTGGGTGAGTTGAATGGCAAAGCATTCCGTATTGGCCACTTGGGCAGCCTGACCGATGTTATGGTCCTGTCGGGGCTGGCCACGGTCGAGATGGCCATGGCCGATCTGAACTACCCGGTGAAGCTTGGCAGCGGGGTTGCTGCGGCGCAGGAATTCTATCGCGCCAGCTCAACCAGCCACGCAAAAGCCGCAGCTTAGGGAGGATAGTCATGTTGGATCAAATCCCCGTCGCCGACCTGACGTATGACGACGTACAAGCTGCGCATGAAAGGATCAGGCCGCACATCCGACGCACACCGGTAATGACCTCGGACTATCTGAATGAATTGACCGGCGCACAGCTGTTCTTCAAATGCGAGAACTTTCAGGAAGCAGGTGCATTCAAAGTGCGCGGTGCCAGTAATGCAGTCTTCGGCCTTAGCGATGAGATGGCGGCCAAGGGCGTTTGCACCCACTCAAGCGGGAACCACGCCCTGTCACTGTCATATGCGGCGGGTCGCCGGGGCATTCCATGCAATGTGGTGATGCCGCGCACCGCGCCGCAGGCCAAGAAAGACGCGGTACGACGCTTTGGTGGTACGATCACTGAATGTGAACCGTCCACGTCGTCCCGCGAAGCGACCTTTACCGAGGTGCAGGCCCGAACAGGCGGAGAGTTCGTGCACCCGTACAACGACCCTCGTGTTATCACTGGTCAGGCCACATGTTCGGCTGAATTGCTTGAGCAGACCGATGGCCTGGATGCAGTGATCGCGCCAATCGGCGGTGGCGGGATGGTCTCAGGCACCTGTCTGACGGTTTCGAACCTGGCACCAGGAACCGCGATCTATGCGGCTGAGCCTGAGCAGGCGGACGATGCGTACCGTTCCTTCAAAGCGGGTCATATCATTGCGGACGATGCCCCCAAAACGGTGGCGGACGGGCTGTTGGTCCCGCTCAAGGAAAACACATGGCACTTTGTGTCGAACAATGTGACCGACATCTTCACCGCGTCCGAGCAAGAGATCATCGACGCAATGAAACTCACTTGGAAATACTTGCGCGTGGTGATGGAGCCGTCTTCGGCCGTTCCGCTGGCCACCATTCTCAAGAACCCCGACACCTTCCGGGGCAAACGCGTCGGCGTCATCATCACCGGAGGCAACGTGGATCTGGACAAGCTGCCCTGGCTGAAAGGGTAAGGAGAAACAGGATGAACAAACCGATGAACAGTGATCAATTCGAAGTTGGCTATGACATCCCTGCCGCGATCGGCATGGATGAATCCGAAATCCAGACGCCTTGCCTGATCCTTGATCTGGACGCGCTCGAGCGTAACATCAAGAAGATGGGCGACTATGCCAAGGCACATGGGATGCGGCACCGGGTGCATGGCAAGATGCACAAATCCGTAGACGTCGCGAAGCTGCAGGAACAATTGGGCGGCGCAGTCGGCGTCTGCTGCCAAAAGGTTTCCGAGGCCGAGGTGTTTGCGCGCGGAGGCATCAAAGACATTCTGGTCTCGAATCAAGTGAGGGACCCGGTCAAGATTGACCGTCTGGCGCGCCTGCCGAAGCTTGGCGCACGCACAATCGTTTGCGTCGACGATGTGGACAACGTCGCTGACCTGTCTGCTGCTGCCGCTAAGCATGGCACTGAATTGGAGGTTTTTGTCGAGATCGACTGCGGCGCGGGCCGCTGTGGTGTCACCACGACCCCCGCTGTGATCGAAATCGCCAAGGCTGTTGAGGCCGCCCCTAACCTGAAATTTACCGGCATGCAGGCCTATCAAGGCGCGATGCAGCATCTGGATACGTATGAGGCACGCAAAGAAAAACTGGATACCGCAATCGCCATGGTCAAGGATGCCGTCGACGGATTGAAGGCTGAAGGGATCGACTGCGAGCTGGTTTCAGGCGGCGGTACGGGGTCTTATTATTTCGAAAGCAACTCGGGCGTTTATAACGAGCTGCAGTGCGGCTCTTATGCCTTCATGGATGCTGATTACGGTCGGATTCTGGACAAGGACGGTCAACGGATCGATCAGGGTGAATGGGAAAACGCCTTGTTCATTCTGACCAGCGTGATGAGCCACGCCAAAGCGGACAAGGCAATCTGCGATGCGGGTCTGAAGGTGCAATCCGTCGATAGCGGCCTGCCCTTCATCTTTGGGCGGGACGAAGTGGAATACCTGAAGTGCTCGGACGAACACGGGGTGATTGGCGATCCGGATGGGGTGCTGAAGGTCAACGACAAGCTGCGGCTGGTGCCCGGCCACTGTGACCCGACCTGCAACGTTCATGACTGGTACGTCGGTGTGCGCGGCGGCAAGGTTGAAGCCCTTTGGCCGGTCTCTGCCCGTGGCAAGGCCTATTGAATTACAGATGAATGCAGGGGCGGACGTTTAGCACCGCCCTTTCTAATGCCATCAAAAAGAAAGACAAACGCGATGATCATCGTTCCTGAAAAGGAAATCGGCGCTCTGTTAGGCCGACAGGAAAGCTATACTGCGGTTGAGCAGGTGTTTGCCGCGATGGCGGCTGGGGATGCCTACAACTTCCCGGTCGTGCGCGAGGCCATAGGTCATGCGGATGCGCTCTATGGGTTCAAAGGCGGGTTTGATCGCGCGGGCATGAACCTTGGCCTGAAAGCAGGCGGGTACTGGCCAAACAATCTGGAAACGCACGGGCTGATCAATCACCAATCCACCGTGTTTTTGTTTGATCCAGATACGGGTCGCGTTCGGGCCATCGTTGGGGGCAACCTGCTGACCGCGCTGCGCACGGCTGCAGCCTCGTCGGTTTCGATCAACCATTTGGCACGCAAGGATGCCAAGGTGATCGGAATGGTTGGCGCCGGGCATCAGGCGACATTCCAATTGCGCGCGGCATTGGAACAGCGGGACTTTGAGAAAGTCATAGGCTGGAACTTGCATCCAGAAATGCTGCCAAATCTCGAAAAGGTCGCGGCTGAAGCGGGGCTGCCTTTTGAGGCTGTGGATCTGCCCGGCATGGTGCAGGCGGACGTGATTGTCACCATCACCTCCTCCTTCGCGCCAACACTGATGTCCGAGCACGTCTCCGACGGCACACACATCGCATGTATGGGCACCGATACCGTCGGCAAACAAGAGGTCGCCACAGAACTGATCGCGCGCGCAAGCGTCTTTACCGACGAGGTCGCGCAGGCCGTGACATTGGGTGAAAGCCAGCATGCCGTGGCTGCCGGAATGAAAGCCGAAGGCGATATCCGGCAGATCGGAGAGGTCATCAACGGTACCCATTCCGGGCGTGTGTCCGAGGCTGAGGTGACCGTGTTCGACGGTACTGGCGTGGGGCTGCAAGATCTTGCGGTGGCCAGCGCGGCAGTTGATCTGGCGGTCCAGCAAGGGATCGCGATCGAGGTCGACTTCTAAAGCAAAACGCGCGCCCGGAGCGGACGCGCGTACCATGATCAAATGACCGGGGTTGAATATCAGCCCCGAATTACCTTTGCGAAATTGTCAAAGATCGGCTCATTGGCGCAGATCACTTCGCCATCCTCAAGCACGCTGCCTTCGGGGTTCAGCGCCTGAACAAAGCCGCCCGCCTCTTTCACGATGATGATGCCTGCGGCCAGATCCCAGGCGTTTAGGCGACGCTCCCAAAAGCCTTCGTAACGACCGGCGGCCACATAGGCCATGTCCAGCGCGGCAGCACCCCAGCGACGAACACCTGCACAGGCAGGCATCAGACGGGCCAGGTCCTGCAAGGTCGCAGGCAGGTCCGAACGGCCACCGAATGGCAGACCTGTCGCGAAGATCGACTCGATCATGCGATGGCGGCCCGACACACGGATGCGCATGTCGTTCATCCACGCACCTTCGCCTTTTTCGGCAAAGAACATCTCATCCTTGGCAGGGTCATAGATCACACCCGAAACGATCTTGCCCTTATGTTCCAACGCGATTGAAACGGCCCAGTGCGGCAGCCCGTGCAGGAAGTTGGTGGTCCCATCCAGTGGGTCGACGATCCAGCGACGAGTCGGGTCTTCACCGTCAATCGCGCCGCCCTCTTCGGCCAGCCAACCATAGGTCGGACGGGCACCCAGCAATTCCTCTTTCAGGATGGCTTCGGCCGCGATATCAGCCTTCGACACAAAGTCGCCCGCACCTTTCATCGACACCTGCAGGTTCTCGACTTCACGAAAATCCTTGACCAGAGAACGCCCCGCCTTGCGCGCGGCCTTGATCATGATGTTGAGATTTGCACTGCCAACCATTTTCCATAGGCTCCTGTCCGGTCAAGCCGCGCGTATACTGGGGCAACGCGCCCTTGCCAAGAGGAATGATGCGCATGGCTGATCTGCGTCCGGCGCTATTGTGTCTGAAGCTTACGCGCCTCGGCGCGCGCCAGTTTCACCAACTCTTGCACAAAGGGTTTTTCAAGGTCTTCGCTGCGGACCGCAGCATATAACCTGCGGGTAATCCCATCTTTGGTAAGCGGGCGCGTGACGTAGTCGGAACTGTACTTCACTTCACGCACTACCCAATCAGGCAGCACCGAGATACCCCGGTTGGACGCCACCAGCAACAGGATCACGGCGGTCAGTTCAACCTGCCGGATCGTGGCCGGCTCGACCCGCGCTGGGATGAGTAACTGGCTGAACACGTCCAGACGCGTCCGTTCGACTGGATAGGTTATCAGTGTCTGACCTCTGAAATCTTCAGCTTCGATAAAGGGCTTTTCAGCCAATGGATGCGAAGACGCCGCGACAAATACGGCCTGGTAGTCAAAGAGTTCGACAAATTCGACACCCGGCAGATCTTCGGGGTCTGAGGACACCACCAGATCAACCTCTTCCTTCTGCAAGGCGGGCAATGCGTCGAATGCAAGGCCCGGGCGGATATCCACATCAACGTCTGACCAGGATTTACGGAAAGCTTCAAGCACCGGAAACAGCCACTCGAAACAAGCGTGACATTCGATCGCAATGTGCATCCGACCGGTTCGACCGTCGCGCAGCGATGAAAACTCATCCTGCATCGCCTCGACCTGCGGCAGAATTTGTTCAGCGAGCCGCAGCAGCCGCAAACCAGCTGCCGACAACTTCATCGGCTTGGATCGACGTAAAAACAGCTCAACCCCGGCCTGATCTTCCAACCCCTTGATCTGGTGACTTAGTGCGGATTGCGTGATGTTTAGCTGATCAGCTGCACGCGCAAGCCCACCGCATTCGTGGATGGCTTTGATCGTCCGTAAGTGGCGAAACTCGATATGCATTACTCACGCAACTCATGTTGTTGTTGAACAATATGAGTTTGTCTCACACTACACATAATGGCACAAGGGTATAAATGACAGCTACGAGGCCAACATGACCAAGCCTGAGATTTCATTCGAGTTCTTCCCGCCGCAGACTCTGGAGGCCTCGTTTCGCCTTTGGGATACGGTTCAGACCTTGGCGCCGCTGAACCCACGGTTTGTATCGGTGACCTATGGTGCTGGTGGTACAACACGTGAGTTGACGCGTGATGCAGTTGCAACCTTGCACAAATCCTCGGGGCTGCCTGTTGCTGCGCATCTGACCTGTGTCGATGCCTCGCGTCAGGAGACGCTTGAGATTGCAGACACATTCGCGCGCGCAGGCGTTCAGGATATCGTTGCCCTGCGTGGCGACCCCCCTAAAGGTCAAGACCAGTTCGCCCCCCACCCTGATGGTTTCACCAACTCAGTAGAACTGATTTCTGCACTGGCCGAGACCGAGATGTTCAGCATCCGTGTCGGCGCCTATCCGGACAAACATCCCGAAGCAAGCAATGCCCGCGCTGATGTGGATTGGTTAAAGGCCAAGCTGGATGCGGGCGCGGACGAGGCGTTGACCCAATTCTTCTTCGAGGCTGAAACCTTCTTCCGGTTTCGCGATGCCTGCGAAAAAGCGGGGATCGACAAGCCTATCGTACCGGGCATTCTTCCCATCGAGAACTGGAAGGGTGCGCGTAACTTTGCAAAACGCTGTGGCGCCCACATTCCCGACTGGATCGAGAACGCATTTGACAAAGCAATCCGGGACGATCGCGAAGATCTTCTGGCGACGGCGCTATGCACCGAACTCTGCTCGGACCTGATAGAAGGCGGCGTGGACAAACTGCATTTCTATACGCTCAACCGACCTGAGCTTACTCGGGATGTCTGCTTTGCCCTGGGCATTACACCCCAGACCGAATTGCAGAACGTCGCCTGATCCCACAGTTTTTGCGTTCGCCCTGTATCGCCGGGCATGGCAGTCGTCTGCCATGCTCATTTGCGACAACCGCTGCGCAGGCGACAATCTCGATATGCACCCGTCAACTGTTGCCCTACCTCAGTCTAATTCCCGAAAAAATTTGACAAAAATGTGATCAATGGCAATCTGACCCCGTTGTAGTTTTTATGAGTGTTTTGAGTATGAAGCCAGTGAGCAAGGTACAGGCTCGGGCCGAAGCGTTGCAGATTCTTGGTCTGCCCCCAAATGCAAACGCAAACGAGATTCGTGAAGCCTGGCGCAAAATCGCGTTCCACGATCATCCTGATCATACCGACGGTGATTATTCCGGTTTTTCGGATGCTAAATCAGCCTATGATTTTTTGCGTAAAGAAGGGATGACACGCAAAAACGGTTTAGATTCTTCTACACCGCGTCGTCCTCGTTTGAAGAAACGCGTAATCGAACTGGCCGCAGATGAAATCAAAGCTTGTCACGATCTGTTAAAACCTGAACGCGCGCTGAAGGATTTATCGGAACTGGGTGAACCGGACGCCGCCAAAAGCGCCCGCGAATCTTCGGACCATGTTCCTGATGCAATCGGATGCTTCGGGCGCGATCTTACCTACTTCGTCGCATCGTCAGTCTGCGAAGGGTCTAACCGCGTTGCATTGCCAACCTCGGTCCTTTCCGGCTACCGCAAGTCAGAAACAGAGATTCTGACCTTTCGGTCCAAAGGCTCGGGCTCCGGTGAGATTGTCATTCCTGACCCGATACGCGAGAGAAAATTTCCCGGTGCCAAGAGTGTAACAATACGGTTCGAAGCGGATCAACACATGCGGGATATGTTCGAGTTGGCGGGGTGAGAGAACCCGCCAACGAAAAAAGCCCGGCCTTAGTGGCCGGGCTTTCTTTCATTAATCGGAATCAGTTGGAAATTGGGCCTTCTGATGTGAATTTTGGGATCACGCTGGTCGAAGCGGCATCCCCTTCGATTCCGGGCCAGTTGCCTTCCGCCAGGTCGATGTTGGCCGGAACATCCTCTTCCCAGAAACCAACAACAACATCAGTGATGTTCAGATAGAGCTTGTCATCGACAATACGCCACAGATTTGGGTTGCCCGGAACCTTGCCGCCTTTCGATACACCATAGGCGCAGTGGCCATCATATTGCGGAGCGTAAAAGGCCGGGTTCTCCAAAAACTTGTCACGGTTTTCTTCGGTCGCAAACGCCCAGGTTACACCATTATAGTCTGCGGTGATGTCGGCCCGACCGCGAACGGCCTCGGGTTGCGACTGGCCTACGGGCACCTGATCCAGGCTGCGGTAAGCAACAACGTCGTATCCCGATACGGCAAATCCGGTGCCATCAACATATTGTTCTCCGGCGAACGCGGGCACGGCAAAAGCCATCGTCGCGGCAAGGGTCAGCGCAAAGCGTTTCATGTGATTGGTCCTCATGTCCTTACGGTTTCTGGTCACCCGAACTGCGGGTCTGGTCAAACAATAGGTAATTTTGGCCCGGCGCGAAGACCCCCTCGCGCCGCTGTGAAAACCAGAGGGGTTTTGTGAGGTGAACGAGGTGCAATGTTACAAATATCTCGCCACATCCGGGGTTGGACTTTGAGTTTTGCAATATTAGCTGTGAAGGCGGCGCGTTTTGGCCAAATGATGCAGAAAGGCAAAAGATGAGCGAACAATCCACTTACACACCCCCAAAGGTCTGGACTTGGGACAGCGAAAGCGGAGGACGCTTTGCCAATATAAACCGGCCCATAGCTGGTGCGACCCACGAAAAGGATCTTCCGGTCGGAAAGCACCCGCTTCAACTGTATTCGCTCGCCACCCCGAACGGCGTCAAGGTTACGGTCATGCTGGAGGAGCTTTTAGCATTGGGCCATTCCGGGGCCGAATACAATGCGTGGCTGATCAACATCGGTGAAGGTGATCAGTTCAGCTCGGGCTTTGTCGGGGCCAATCCTAACTCGAAGATACCGGCGCTGTGGGATCATTCAGGTGAAACACCTGTGCGCGTTTTCGAGAGCGCCTCCATCTTGCTGCATCTCGCCGAGAAATTCGGTGAGTTTCTGCCCGCCAGCGGTGCCGAACGGACAGAAGTGATGAACTGGTTGTTCTGGCAAATGGGCAGCGCGCCATATCTGGGCGGTGGCTTTGGCCACTTCTACGCTTATGCGCCTGAGAAATGGCAATATCCGATCGACCGTTTCGCGATGGAGGCCAAACGCCAGTTGCATGTGCTGGAACTGGAACTTGCCGATAAGCCTTATATTGCAGGTCAGGACTATACGATCGCCGACATGGCGATCTGGCCGTGGTACGGGCAGCTTGTTCTGGGCCGTCTATACGATGCGGCAGAATTCCTGGATGTCGAAAGCTATGAAAACGTGATGCGGTGGGCCAAAGCCATCGATGCTCGCCCCGCCGTTCAGCGCGGCCGGATGGTCAATCGTGCGTTTGGAGAGCCGCATACGCAGTTGCACGAACGCCATGACGCCAGCGATTTTGAGACCCGCACGCAGGATAAACTGGAAGCGGCGGATTAACGTCCTGCGCTACTTCAATATTGGGGGCCGCTCGGGATCACTGCCCGGCGCGGCCCTTTCCATTTGGGGCGCTTGAGGCTGGGGCAAATCGAACCGCAGCCCAACCTTTGCCAAGGCAGAAGTAGCCGGATCCTGCACTTCAAAAAAGCCAACATCCAGCGCTCCGGCCTCGATCCCCGAAAAGGTCAATGCCTCGGATACGGCGCGTGCAAGCGCTGGCTGCGCGCCTTCGACCGCCGAAACAAAACCCAACAAATGACCCTGCCCCCCATCCTCGGTCCTTGTTCCAACCAGAAACGCCGCTGCAGCCAGACCTGCAGCCGTCGCCAACTTTGCATCAAGCGCGGTCAACAGAACATCTGGCAAACCGGAGGGCGGATAGAATTCGGCAAGTCGCTGCTTCACCTCCTTTGGACCATGCTGCAGCGTGTCAGACAACCAACCGAGCGCTTCAGCGGGGATCAACATCGACGACGGTGCAACATCAAGGTTCAGACCCAGCCCGACCCCCTGCCCCGACAACATCCCTGAAAGAACACGACCTGACAGAGCGACATAGGGGACCGGTCGACCCGCAAATGCCGCCAGTCGTTCCTCAAGATCAAACACCAGAACAAAACGACCATCCGCCACATCGAACAGCTCGGGCGAAATACCTTCATCCTTCGCTTCCTCGGTCAGCATCAGGAACAGCTCGCTATCGGCCAGTCTTTCGAAAAAGCGTAGTCGAGCGTTGTCGTCTTCCGGGGCCGCCTGCATGGAGTTATGTGCAGCATCCAAAGCTGTGGCTTCAGTCATTCAGAACCTCATTCACCCGTTTCTGTAGCACCGGCAACAGCTCGGCCTCGAACCAGGGGTTTTTCTTCAGCCAAGCCGTATTGCGCCAGGACGGGTGAGGCAAGGCAAAGACGCGCGGTGCATGGTCTCGCCAAAGACTAACAGTCTCGGTAACCGGTGTTTTTACGCCAAGATGATATTTATGGGCATGACCCCCGACGAGGATCGTCAACGGTACTTCTCCCAACGCAGCCATCACCTTGTCATGCCAGGTGCGCCCGCATATCGGCGGCGGAGGCAGGTCGGCCTTGCGCTCATTGTATCCGGGGAAGCAAAACGCCATCGGCACGATGGATACGCGCGAACGGTCATAAAATGCGTTCTCATCCAGTCCCAGCCAATCCCGTAGCCGGTCACCCGAAGGGTCGGTGAAAGGCTTCCCTGAAGCATGGACGCGCGCGCCCGGTGCCTGACCTGCGATCAAAATGCGCGCACCGGGGCGAAACCAGACCACCGGGCGCGGCTGGTGCGCAGTCGTGGTCTGCGCGAACCTATCCGCGCACAAACGGCAGGCTTGGATGTCCTCAATCAGCGAATTCATCGGCTCAACAGGCTTTTGCAATGTTCATCGATGAAGATAGGCATCATCTACCCTCGAGCCAATGAAACCGTCCTTGCAACACATCAATGTCATGAACGCGGATGCGCATTGATCATTTGTTTCATATTTCGACATAATGTGGCCAACATGGATCGGTAGCACACCGATCCTCAAACCGTCAAAACCCCGAGCGATCTGCAGGCCGCACATGCTGGAATTCGAAAATGTCAGCAAGTCTTTCTGGACCGGAACCCGCCGCAAGGTGATTCTGGATCGGGTCTCGTTCCGGGTTGAGCTTGGAACATCTCTTGGCGTGCTGGCCCCGAACGGAACCGGCAAGACCACGTTGATCAACATGATGGCAGGGCTGGAAAAGCCCGACGAAGGCGTGATTCGGCGCGACTGCCGCGTATCCTTCCCCATGGGCTTTGCAGGAGGTGTGGCCAAGCGCCTGTCCGCGCTGGAGAACGCACGCTATATCGCGAAGATCTACGGCATGGATCCCGACTATGTCGAAGCCTACTGCAAATGGCTGTGCAACTTGGGTGAGTATTTCGACCAGCCGCTCGGAACCTATTCGTCCGGAATGCGGGCCCGGTTTACATTTGCACTGATGCTGGCCCTAGATTTCGATATGTATCTGATTGACGAGGGGATGCCCTCGACAACCGATGTCGAGTTCAACAAGAAGGCGGGCGACATTCTGAAAGAGAAGCTGCGCACGACAACCTTGGTGATCGTATCGCACAACCCTTCGCTTCTTGAAAAATTCGCGCGGCAGGCTGCGGTATTGGTAGACGGCCAGCTTTACATGTTTGAAACCTTGGAAGAGGCAAAGCAGCTCTATGACTACCAAACCCAAGGCTAGGAAATACAATCCCGACCGCACGGCACGCGGTTCTGGCACTGCCGAGGCACGCTCGGACGCCATTTCGCGCATCCGAAAGGCGACCCAAGGCACAAACTCGGCTGACGACACTCAGCAACCGGGCAACGAGTTGGATGCGATCAAACGCGAAGGTCTGACAGGGCGGCAATTGCGCGTCGCGCGGCGTTTGGCGCACAAGAACGGGCTGGCGGCGACGTCAGACTACGATGCGGTCCGGCTGTTACGAAAGAAAGGAATTGATCCGTTTCAGCGCACAAACCTGCTTGATCTGGCAGCTCCTGACCAAGGTAAGCCAACTGGTGATGACGCCGCGCAAGACAATATAAAGATTCACCTGCCGCAAACGACCAGGGACTCGCAGAAGAACCTGCCAGGACCCGAACTCAGCCCGGCCGAACGTCGTGAATATGAAATCGGGCAGATCCAGAAAGACATCGCCCGCCGCCGCCGCCGCAAGCTTGCCGGGTTATTCGCACGATTGACGGTGTTCGTATTCATTCCAACATTCATCGTGGGCTACTATTTCTATCGCGTGGCGACACCGATGTATGCCAGCGACTCGGTGTTTTCGATCCTGCAAGCGGATGGCGGCGGTGCCTCATTCGGTGGATTTCTGGCGGGCACGCAGTTTGCGACGGCGCAGGATTCCGTGTCCACTCAGGAATTTCTGGAATCCAAGGATGCATTGGAACGGCTTGAACGTGATGTCGGATTTACTGAGTTTTTTCGGCAGGATTGGATAGACCCGATCCAACGATTGCCGGCTGATGCGACGCTTGAAGAAACCTACAAGCTTTATAAACGTATGATCACAATCGGATATGATCCTAGTGACGGCGTCATCCGAATGGAGGTCGCAGCGCCGAGCCCCGAGATAGCGGTCGATTTGTCCAGACGGCTTATCTCTTACGCGGAAGAGACCATCAATGGTCTGACTGAATTGAAACGCGAAGACCAGATGCGCGATGCCTTGGCGAGTTTTGAGGCTGCGCAAGAGGCACGCAGACAGGCTCAGGAAGACCTGATCGAACTGCAGCTACAAGGTGCGATACTGGACCCGCAAAGTGTGATCGCCAGCCTGCGAGGAAGGATCGATCAGTTCGAATTCGAGCTGCAGGACAAAGAACTACAATTGGCCGCGCTTCTCGATAATACGCGCCCCAACCAGGCCAAGGTGGATGGTACACGGGCGGATATCGCGCGGCTGCAAGCGGTCCTTGATGAGTTGAATGCCGAAATGCTGGACGTGTCGGCGGGCGAAAATTCGCTGGCGCGTTTGAGCGTGCGAATCCAGATGGCTCAGGCCGATCTGGCGGCGCGTGACATGATGCTGCAAACGGCAATGCAGCAAATGGAAGCCACGCGGACCGAGGCCAATCGGAAAGTGCGGTATCTGACCGTCTCGGTGAACCCGGTCGCCAGCCAGGAACCCAGCTATCCGCGCAAGTTCGAAAATACGATTTTGGCATTCCTGTTATTTGCTGGTATCTACCTGATGATCTCGCTTACCGCGTCGGTCCTTCGTGAACAGGTATCCTCGTAAGACTCATGAAACATGTAAAAATAGCCGACCTGACGGTTGGCAACGACCTTCCGCTGACCATCATTGCCGGCCCTTGCCAGCTTGAAACCGCCGATCACGCCCAAATGATCGCCGGCACCATGAAAGAGGCATGCGACGCCGTAGGTGCGCAATATGTGTTCAAGGCCTCGTATGACAAAGCCAACCGGACCTCGCTGTCCGGCAAGCGCGGCATGGGCATTGAGTCCGGGCTGCAGGTGCTGGAAGATATCCGCAAAACCATGGGCATACCGGTACTGACCGATGTCCATACCGAAGCGCAATGCGCGATTGCGGCTGAGGCCGTCGATATTCTGCAAATCCCTGCGTTTCTGTGTCGTCAGACGGACATGCTGCTGGCGGCGGGCAATACCGGCAAAGCGGTCAACGTAAAAAAAGGGCAGTTTCTTGCCCCGTGGGAAATGCCGAATATCGTCACTAAGATCGAAAGCACCGGCAATCAGAACATCCTGCTGACCGAGCGTGGAACTTCGTTTGGCTACAATACGCTGGTCGCGGACCTGCGATCGCTGCCGCAGATGGCGCAAACCGGATATCCGGTCGTCATGGATGCGACACACTCGGTGCAACAGCCCGGCGGCCAAGGTGGTTCCTCGGGTGGACAGCGTGAGTTTGCGCCGGTGATGGCGCGAGCCGCTGTATCTCTGGGCGTCGGAGCCGTTTTCATAGAAACCCATCAGGATCCCGACACCGCCCCCTCAGATGGGCCGAACATGATCCCTCTGGATCAAATGGGCCATCTGGTTGACACATTGATGCGATTTGATGCGCTGGCCAAAGAAAACCCAATTCAGATTTAACGATTGAGATTTGTGATGACCAAGCCTTTGCCTGAGGTGACCCCAAACACCTGGAGCTTTCTACGCGATCCGATGATCAAGCCCACGGGCTTTCGCGAATATGACGCGCGTTGGAAATACCCCGATGAGATCAATCTGCCAGGCATGACGGCCCTGGGTTTGGGTCTGGGCACACAGATGCTCAAACGCGGGATCGAACCCGTGATTGCAGTGGGAAATGACTATCGCGATTATTCCCTGTCGATCAAAAACGCTCTGATCGTTGGACTTATGCAGGCGGGTATTCAGGTGAAAGATATCGGCCCAGCGCTCAGCCCGATGGCGTATTTCGCGCAGTTCCATCTGGACGTACCGGCGGTTGCGATGGTCACGGCAAGCCATAACCCGAACGGTTGGACCGGCGTCAAAATGGGCTTTGACCGCCCACTGACCCACGGCCCTGACGAAATGTCGGAACTGCGCGACATCGTCTTGAATGGGGAAGGCGTCGCGCGCCCGGGCGGGTCATATGAATTCGTCGACGGTGTGAAAGAAGCCTATATCGACGATCTGGTCGGTGACTTCAGAATGTCACGTCCGCTGAAAGTGGTCTGCGCCACCGGAAACGGCACCGCCGCCGCCTTCGCGCCCGAGATTTTCGAAAGGATCGGGGTTGAGGTTGTGCCCAGCCACACACGGCTGGATTACACATTCCCCAATTACAACCCGAACCCGGAAGCCATGGAAATGCTGCATGACATGGCCGACACAGTCAAATCCAGCGGCGCGGACCTGGCGCTAGGGTTTGATGGGGATGGCGATCGTTGCGGTGTTGTGGATGACGAAGGCGAAGAGATATTTGCCGATAAGGTCGGCGTCATCATGGCCCGTGATCTGGCCAAGCTGCATCCAGGTTCGACCTTTGTAGCCGATGTGAAATCCACTGGGCTGTTCGCCAGCGATCCCGAGTTGCAAGCGCTTGGGGTCAAAGCCGACTACTGGAAAACCGGCCATAGCCATATGAAGCGCCGCGTCAAGGAAATCGGTGCGCTGGCTGGGTTTGAGAAATCGGGACACTATTTCTTGGCGGAACCGGTCGGGCGCGGATACGACTGCGGAATGCGCGTGGCGGTGGAAATCTGCAAACTGATGGACCGCAACCCGGACAAAAGCATGTCAGACCTTCGGAAAGCACTGCCAAGGACATGGTCGACGCCCACCATGTCTCCGTACGCAGCGGATACGGAGAAATACGATATCCTGCAGCGCCTGGTCGGCAAATTGGTTGCCAAAGCCGACGCCGGCGAACACTTCGCAGGGCGGGCTATCAAAGAGGTAGTGACCGTCAATGGAGCCCGCGTCATTTTGGATAATGGCAGTTGGGGCCTCGTTCGCGCGTCATCCAATACACCCAATCTGGTCGTCGTCTGCGAAAGCAGCGAAAGCGAGGATGAAATGCGCGCGATCTTCGCAGATATCGACGCCGTCATTCGAACTGAACCCGGCGTGGGCGAATACGATCAGACAATCTAAATGACACAATGAAGGGCTCCCGTTTCGGCGCCCTTTGTTATCGCGCTTAGATCAATCCCCGCCAAACAACTTGAGCAGGCCTTTCTTGGCCTCATCCTCAAGCTTGTTCTTCAGCGCGTCTTCGATGTGATCGGAATCCGTCACCGTGGTATCCAATTCCTTACCAACCTTTTCCAAAACCTTCTTCTTTGCGTCGTCTTCCAGTTCTTTAACTTTGCCTTCGGCTGCCGCCTCAATGACTTTGGTAAGGTCCGGCTTGATCGACGGGTCGCTCCACGGACCTTTAATTCGGACGGGTACCGATATCCCCTGCCCTGAGTTGGCGCGCAGGGCGACTGGTGTAAACAGATAATCGATATCGCGAGCTCCTAAGCCAATGCGGCCCGTACCGTCCGCCCGGAAATTATCCAGCTGCATCAACAGGTCCTTGTTGGTCAAGTCGCCATTCTTCATCGTAAAGCTGGCCGTAAGGCTGTTGAATACGGTCGTACCACCCGATCCCTTTCCT
Source organism: Ruegeria sp. B11 (assembly GCF_056539785.1). Taxonomy (NCBI): domain Bacteria; kingdom Pseudomonadati; phylum Pseudomonadota; class Alphaproteobacteria; order Rhodobacterales; family Roseobacteraceae; genus Ruegeria; species Ruegeria sp. B11. Next base: position 294,974 of record NZ_JBQFVO010000003.1, read on the forward strand.
CGCCCCATAAGGCGGTCAAGATCCAGCCCCGAGATAACGCCCCGCCCGACCTCGATATCTCCTTTGCCGCTGAGCGATCGCATGATCTGATCTTCGCTCTGTCCAACGCCCAGAAATTCAAGATTGCCTGAACCGGTGCCCGAAAGCCGTTTGATATCCCCCAGCGTTTCGAGCGCCTCGTTGATATCGATATTGGCGGCTTTCAGATTTCCACCAACCGACAGACCGTTGCGATTATTGGCGACCACCTGGCCATTCAATTGCCCCGAGAACAGCGAGGCCGGGTGCATCTGCAATACAACCCGCGACCGATCAAGGCTGAGTGTCAGATCACTTTTCCCAAAGGTCATACCCGGAACCGCAATCGAGGTCGCTTGCAAGCGGATCTTGCCATTTGCCAGCGCCAGAAACGACGCATCAATTGGGGCTTTTGACCACCCTTCCGTATCTGAGGTGCCGTCAGAAGCGTTGCCTCCGCTTACCTTCGATAAGTCGAGATCGCCTGCGTTCAGACGCGCAGTCATCTGGGGCGGATTTGAAATCTGGATATCAGCTTCGCCCTCAAGCCGGTTTTGATCCAGAACCGCGATCATGTTGCGCAATGAAATCCGCCCGTCCCGGGTATAGGTCATCTGCCCGGATACGCTCGCGACCTGTCCTAGTCCCTCGGGCACGGTGACTCCTCCGTGACCAAACGCGGCCAGCATCCTTCGGGTGTCCTTGGCCGTGACCGTCGTCTTGCCATCCATTTCGCCGGCCAGATTCACCCGGCCCGAGAACTGAATATCTCCGCCAGGCGCGGTTAGGCTCAGCTGCAACGGCGTGACAGCGCCGCTGGAAAATGCGGGCAAGTCGGGGATGGTAAGGTCCACTGCGACGCTGCCTCCGGGGACGGACATACTGGCTTGCATTTCCATTGGGGCCGTCACGTCAGGCCAGCGGGCCGAAAGATCGACATCGGCAAAATCCATACTAACCGCGCCATTCTCAAGATAGATTAGGCGCGCATTGGTAAGTTCCAACCGCTCGAGCGTGATGGGTCGGCTTTCAACGGCTTGCGCCGTAGCGCCCGTTTGCGAGGAGTTACCTGGCTGATGCAGCTCCCAGTTGCCGCGCCCATCGGCGCGTTCAAGGCGTAGAACCGGGCTATCGGCCAACACCCGTTTGATCCGGATATTCCCAGACAACAACGCCGAGGCATCGACCCCAACCGCGAGGCTTTGGGCGCTTAGCATCGGTTCCGGCCCGGCCCAAGGCGCATTGCCAAATGTCACAGGGCCGGTTTCCATCCCCAATACCGGCCAAAATGACAGTTTGACGTCACCGGTCAACGCGAGATCGCGGCCTGTTTGCGCCTTTACTTGTTCAGCAAGTATTGTCGCCAGTTTTTCGCCTGGCATCAGCAGCAAGGCACCAATGACCAGCCCGAAGGCTGCAACTATGAGAAATAGAAAACGAATGAGCCACTTCATGGGTCTGCCTTTCCGGCCTTTCTGCTCTGTTTCAAGTCAGCCCCGAGCGGGCGGGATTTGCAAGGGGAAGCTTTCCCCTCTATATGCCCGGCCATGAGCACGAACCCACCGAACCTCCGCCCCGATCTAGCCCCAGAGGCCCGGATCGCCGAGACGCCCCGCCGTGGCCAACCGACCCTTGGAATGGTGTCGCTGGGTTGTCCAAAAGCGCTGGTTGACAGCGAACGCATCCTGACCCGGTTGCGGGCCGAGGGGTACGGCATTTCGCCGGACTACACGGGTGCTGATGCCGTTATTGTGAATACCTGCGGGTTTCTGGACAGCGCCAAGGCCGAGTCGCTGGACGCAATTGGCGAGGCATTGGTTGAAAACGGCAAGGTCATTGTGACCGGCTGTTTGGGGGCTGAGCCTGACTATATCCGGGAACACCATCCGCGCATTCTGGCGGTTACAGGACCGCATCAGTACGAACGGGTGCTGGACGCAGTACATGCAGCCGTACCACCCGATCCAAACCCTTATGTCGATCTGCTGCCTGCTTCGGGCGTCAAACTTACCCCGCGCCACTATAGCTATCTCAAGATTTCCGAGGGCTGTAATCATAAGTGCAAGTTTTGCATCATCCCCGACATGCGCGGTAAACTCGCAAGCCGCCCGGCCCATGCAGTGCTGCGCGAGGCTGAGAAACTTGTCGACAGCGGTGTGCGCGAACTGCTTGTGATCTCACAGGATACCTCGGCCTATGGGCTGGATCGTAAGTATGACGTGAACCCATGGAAAGATCGGGAGGTGCGCAGCCATATCACCGATCTGGCACGGGAACTCGGCCAATTCGATGCGTGGGTCAGGCTTCATTACGTCTATCCCTACCCCCATGTGCGCGATTTGATCCCGCTGATGGCAGATGCGGGTAGCAATGTGCTGCCGTATCTCGACATTCCATTCCAACATGCGCATCCCGATGTTCTGAAACGTATGGCCCGCCCTGCCGCCGGGGCAAAAACTCTGGACGAGATTGCCAACTGGCGCGCTATTTGTCCGGATATCACTTTGCGGTCCACGTTCATCGTCGGCTACCCCGGCGAAACCGAGGCAGAGTTCCAGACGCTCCTGGACTGGATGGACGAAGCGCAGTTGGATCGTGTCGGCTGTTTCCAGTACGAAAATGTCGATGGCGCCCGCTCGAACGACCTGCCGGATCACGTCCCGGTCGAGGTCAAGCAAGAGCGATGGGAGCGTTTCATGGAGAAAGCTCAGGCCATTTCTGAGGCCAAGCTGGCAGCAAAGGTTGGCCAAAAACTCGATGTCATCGTAGACGAGGTGGATGAAGAGGCCGCGACCTGCCGCACTAAGGCCGATGCTCCAGAAATCGATGGCAACTTGTTTATCGACGAAGGCTTCGAAGGCCTGAAACCCGGGGATATCGTCACGGTCGAGGTGGATGAGGCCGGAGAATACGACTTGTGGGGGCGTTTGCACCCCTTGGCGTAACGAAAGGCGTCTGTCCCTAGAACAAGCCGATCAAAATCACGATCCACGCCACTCCGGCAGCGACTGCAGACAACGCCACCGCTGCACTTGCTGCATCCTTGGCTTGCCCCGCCAACGCGTGGTGCTCGGTCGAGGTGTGATCGACGGCACGCTCGATGGCCGTATTAAATAACTCGGTCACCAAGACCAGAATGCCCAAAGCAAGGATCAGCGCCCGTTCTGCCGTACCTAGAGGGAGTGCAAGCGCCAATAAAGCCGAAATCAGGTTGGCCCAAACCCACCCACGAAACGAATACTCTTGCCGCCAGGTTGCAGCCAGGCCCTGCCAGCTCCAGCGGGTACGATCCTTTAGGTGGTCAAAGAATTTGCGCATGGGGTTTCCGATCAGTCGTCCTGCAAGAAGACGTCCGCGACCCACAGCAGAAAGGCAAGAAAAAACCGCCTCGAGGGCGGTGTTCTTTTTAGAGGTGCGCAGGCGGCCCTGCGATTAGAACCGCCTGCTTAATACTTATTGGGTGACCGGGTTACATACGGTCTGGCCTGCTTCGGTTGTGGCCAGTTCATAGCCTGCCGAGCAACTGGGTGTACCAAACTTGTCATAGTCGGGCTGGATGTAAACCGGGGTCGGTTCCTCTTGCTGCGAGCACGCAGTCAATACAACGGCCGTGGCGCAGATAGCAGCAAATTTCAGTTTCATGTCCATCAATCCTCTATTACTTTTCTGATATTGCCCAGTTTTTCGGGGCCGGTATCAGAATAGGACCAAGAATTTCATATGGCAACCGAATCGATAACGCATTCGTGAATAAAGGCGAAACCACGCTGGAAGGCGGGTTTTCATTCGCAGTCTACCTTTTTTGACAAAGAGCCCTAAACTTTGACTTCGACATCAGCCAAAGACGGAGTAGCCACATGTCAGACGCCCCGATCATCGCCCAGAAATCGCCCTATCCGGTCGAAGTGACCGAAGGAAAAACCTATTTCTGGTGCGCCTGTGGCAAGTCCAAGCGGCAACCATTTTGCGACGGTTCGCACAAAGATACGTCGTTCGAACCCGTAAAATATACGGCTGAGGCCAGCAAAAAGGTGTTTTTTTGTGGCTGTAAGCACTGCGCCAACCCGCCGTTATGCGACGGAACGCACAATAAGCTCTGAAGGTCAGGTCAAGTCGTTCAAAACCTGAGCATTGGCACAAAAATCAGGTGCTTTCTCAGCCATTCCTTGTTGTGCGGCAAGCCATATCTGACAACGTTCGTCGCATATTGCGCCCCGGCATCGGGTCACCATCTGAGCGTAGTCGGCAGGTGTCAGTTTCCCTTCGGCCATTGCTTCGGTCAGAGAAATCCCTAAGGATCGCGCGACCGAGCGTGTCAGCCAAAAGTGTTTTTCGATCTCGCCCAGTGATGTTCGGTCCATTTGATCACCTTTGTTTGCTGACCCTCAAGGTGGCGAACCTGTGCCGGTTTGGGCAGGTGCAGGGCGCGCTTTCCGCCGTTTCGTTCTCGTTCAACCAGTCTGGGCATGCCCGCGCCCATTCGCACCCGCGGCAGAGCTGAACCATATCTGCCCATTCCTGGTGGCTCAGGTGCCCGTCGCGATGTGCGGTGGCAAGGTCGGCTCCCGTCGCCTGTGCCATTCGCAATACAAGGCGAAGATGGGTCATGATCCGTCCAAGTCGTGGCACGGTACCCCCCTTTGGCGTTACGGCTTGAGCCTGTTCAGCAGCTCGTGATTGCGGCAGTATTCAGGTGTGTCGGGCGCTGTCAGGTTCTTGGCCAGAAAGGCCTTGCAATGGCCCGGATTCGGGCATTCCGTACACCGCAATACCGCGTCCGAGATTTCGTCGAACTGTAAGGCCCCTTCGATGGCAACTTCTTGCAAATCTACGCCCAGCGTCGTGGCCATCCGATCTACAAGGTCGGCGTGACGTCGCAGCGTTTCACGATCAGACATGCGGTTTCCTTTTCCATTCACTCTATGGAAAGAGTAACGCATGCCCCGCACAGTGCCCTTGACTCAGGTCAATGCCCGGTTGCCAGCTGGTCCAGATAGGCCCGCGTGGCGTCCTGCACGCGGCGAAAGCGGTCCCCGCCCAGCTTCTTGCCACCGTACCAGCGTGTCACGATGATTACGTGATCCGTCAGCTCGGCCCGCTCCATCATCCGCAAAATGACCATTGCCGCGCCAGACTCTCCGTCATCAGCCTTGAGCGCACCGTTTGGCAAGATGGCCGCCCAAGTGTTGTGAGCTGCCTTCGCATATGCCTTGTCGGATTTCAGTTCCGCCAGTACCGCATCGACATCAGCACGACTGGTGACCCCCGCGCCCGTCACAGCATATTTCGACCCGCGATCACTGAGAACGACACCCAATCGGGTTAAGTTGACCATTATCGTAATCCCAGTTCCCGCGCCGTTTGCAACACAACTTCGACCCGCTGGGCATTGGGAGGGTGCGTGGCAAGGAAACGATCACCCGGATCAGGAATGCGTTGGAAGAAAGCCATCCCGACCAGCGGATTATACCCCGCCGCGTAAGTGATCTGTGTCCCCAGACGATCCGCTTCCAATTCGAACTCACGCGTGTAGTTCTGCACCCCGACCTCAGCACCCAGCGCCTGTGCGCGCTCAATCCCTGCATCGTCCGCGCCCTGATTGCGCGCGAGTTCACCGAATATCCGCGCGCTCTCTTTGGCGTTCTGCGCCTGCCGGGCGATGTGACCCAAAATATGGTGGGCTGCCTCATGGCTCATGACAAAGGCCATCTCGTCCGCGTTCTGCGTTGCATCGATCATCGGCTGTGTAAAAACGACTAGCGGCCGCCCATCCTTGTCCAAGGTCTGAAACGCATTCGCTGGGGCCTTTGACGAGAGATCAACCAAAATCACAAAATCACAATTGGCAGTCCTCGATTGGCGGCGGCATTCCCGGCTTGCGGTCGTTCCGACAGCCCGGCTGACCTGCTCGAATACGCGCGCCCTGTCATTTTGTTCTGATGACGATGGCTGCCATTGATCGGCCGGGATCGCGATAACAGGCGACATATCGCAAGCCGCCAACAGCATCACCAGCAACAGGGCAAGACGGCGCATTCACATTCCTTTCGGTCACTCTGTCGGCAGACAAGCATAGCGCGGCATTTAAGGCCGGGCCACAGCCGATTACAGCTTGCAGCGGGTTGCATTGCGATCTTATGCCCTGCACTCTGCACATATGTTTTCAATTGAACACGAATTCGACTCGACGGTGATTACGCTGGTGGACGAAGGCGCAAAGCCTTTGCAAGAGGATGTCGTCATCAACAACTTCGCTGAATGCGTCACACTTGAGCAGTTGGACCCGCGGACCGATCAGATTCAGAAGATTACCCTGTCACCAGAGCAGGTACGCGATCTGGCCGCTGCGCTGGATTTGCCCGAGGGCGTTTATCAGATACGTGAGTCCGAGAGCACCAAAGACTAATGGTTCCTTTTGGATCTTGCGTCTGATCACAAGCAGCAATTCAGATTGAATTTGTCGCCTTTTGATGAGCAGTTTGCCCTTGAAAGAGAACGGCATGCCTCCGACATACAGACTGCCATGTGAAGGAAGTTAACATATGACCCTGAAGAACCAAGCTGCGCTGGATTTTCTGCACGCGCGCCGGTCTCGTCCGGCCAAAACACTGGTAGCCCCGGCCCCGACCCGGGAAGAGCTGAGGCCGCTGCTGACTGCTGCAGCGCGCAGCCCGGACCATGGAAAGCTGGAACCCTGGCGTTTTGTTGTTGTCGAGCATGGGGCCATGCAACGCCTTGCAGATCTTACAGAAACTTGTGGTCTCGCCTTGGGAAAATCGCCCGAAGATATCGCCAAGGCGCGCAGCCAATTCGAAATGGGCCATTTGGCGGTTGCTGTTATTGAGGTGCAGAAACCTTCCGACAAGATACCGGCAATTGAACAGACCTATTCAGCGGGTGCGGTATGTCTGGCTCTGCTGAACGCAGCGCTGGCCGCAGGTTGGGGGGCCAATTGGTTGTCCGGCTGGCAATCGCATGATCGCGAGTTTTGCGAACAGGGGCTTGGCTTGGCCGAAAACGAGAAGATTGCAGGCTTTATCCATATCGCAACCGAAGGTACGACCCCTCCCGAACGACCGCGCCCCAATGTGGAGGCACTAACCCAATGGGTTTCCGAATGATCATCATCCAGTCGTTTCTACAGGCGCTGGGACAGATCGGCGACCCAAGATTCCGCAAGGTACTTCTGTTGGGTGTTGGCCTGACATTCGCGTTGTTGGTGGCTGCCTATGCCGGCTTTTTGTGGCTGATCAACGCGCTGGTCGGCGATCAGGCCACCTTGCCAATACTGGGTGAGGTGACATGGCTGAACGACCTGCTCAGCGTGTCATCATTCCTGCTGATGATGGTGCTGTCGGTGTTTCTGATGGTCCCCGTTGCGTCAGCCATCACCTCGATGTTTCTGGATGAGGTCGCACAGGCGGTTGAGGATAAGCATTACCCCGGTCTGCCGCCGGCTCAGCGCATCCCCTTTGGCGATGCGCTACGGGATACGCTCAGTTTTCTGGGAGTACTGATCGTTGCCAACCTGTTGGCATTGATCCTCTATGCACTCTTCACGCCATTCGCGTTGTTTATCTTTTGGGGTATGAACGGGTTTCTTCTGGGGAGAGAATATTTCACCCTGGCTGCGATGCGCCGACTGGGGCGCGAGGGGGCGCGAAAGCTGCGCGCAAAGCACGCGACAACCATTTGGGTCGCCGGTATTCTTATGGCGGTCCCGCTCTCTGTGCCATTGGTCAACCTGTTGATCCCGATCCTAGGAGCGGCGACCTTCACGCACATTTATCACGGTCTGTCGGGTAGCCGAACCTGAGCTACTCGCGCGGCTCCAGTTGGTTCAGCCAATCGAAATCGCGCACGCTGATTACGCCGGAGATAATGATGCCTGCAATGATCGCCCACAGCACCACCGATATCCCGGTGGTAATCCACAGCTTCTTCTTCATGTGATGGACTTCCGGCGCACCCGCATGAGTGCCCGGAACAATATCCCCAAGATCCCCCTGCGTTTTGATGCGCACAGGCAGAACAATCAGCAAGGTCAGAAACCAAATTACAGCGAAAAGAACCAGAGCGGCGGTAATGGTCATCGACTTCAGACCTGCTCCAGCTCAACGAGGCATCCGTTGAAATCCTTCGGGTGCAGGAACAACACCGGTTTGCCATGCGCTCCGATCTTGGGTTCACCCGATCCCAGAACGCGCGCACCGGTCTCTTTCAGATGATCGCGGGCTGCGATGATATCCTCGACCTCATAGCAGACATGGTGGATGCCGCCTGATGGGTTCTTTTCCAGAAACCCGTTGATCGGGCTGTTCTCACCCAGCGGATACAGCAATTCGATCTTGGTGTTGGGTAGTTCAATAAAGACCACGGTGACCCCATGATCCGGCTCATCCTGTGGAGCGCCGACTTTGGCGCCAAGCGCATTGCGATACTGGGACGATGCGGCCTCCAGGTCGGGAACAGCAATGGCTACGTGGTTCAGGCGACCAATCATGGGACTCTCCTTCCTTCTGCGTTGCAGCGGTTATGGGGGCAGTATACCCAAAGGACAAGTGCGCCAAATCGTCGTTAACCCTGTATTAGCCAGAAGTTCCTAGCGTGAGGCATCTGCTAAACAGGAGTTCTGCCATGGACGATTCGGGACCTTTCGCCTCTCCAGCGCTGGCCACCAAGATGCGACCGCTGCTGGGCCAAACAATCCTTGTGGTCGAAGACAGCCGCTATGCATGCGATGCAATACGATTGATGTGCTTGCATAGCGGTGCGCGTATCCGTCGTGCGGATTGTCTGAAATCAGCGCGGCGCCATCTGCAAATCTATCGTCCCTCGGTCCTGATCGTCGATATGGGTCTTCCTGACGGGTCCGGCGCTGACCTGATAGCCGAAATGACCCACGCTGTACCCCGCATCGGTGTCATTCTCGGGCTGTCTGGCGATGACAGCATGCAGGTTATCGCCAGACGCGCAGGTGCAGATGGGTTTCTGGCCAAACCCCTGACCTCGGTCGCTTATTTCCAGACCTCCATACTTGAACTTCTGCCCGAAGATCGCCGCCCAGGAGGTCTGGATTCCGTCAGGGATAATATCGTTCAGCCCGATCCGCTGGCCTATCGGGACGACATGGCCCATATCGCCGACGTGCTTACCGGCCCCACTGATCAGCGCACGTTGGATTATGCGGTACAATTCCTGCAAAGCGTTGCGCGAGACGCCGAAGATACTGTGCTTGCCGAAGCAGCCCGGGACCTTGCCCAATCTCGTGCGCAGGGGACACCGGTCACCGCCCAGGCTGCACGGATTGCGGGTCTGGTTCAGGATCGGCTCGAGCGGCAAGAGGCGATCTGAGATGCTGACCGCGTACTTTATTACCGCATCGATCCTTTGCATCTGGGTCTACCGCCTGACACGACAGACGGCCAGGAGCATCCGCAATCGTCGGGATGCCGCAAATCCACTGGATTGAGTTGAGCTTGTTTTGAGACCACCACGCAACTCCGATTTGCGTGGCGCGGCGAATACACCGATTGTATTGCACTGCCCCAAACGTAAACCGCCCGCTCAGGGCGGGCGGCTAGATTTAGTCTTGCGGGATGATCCTGAGACCCAGTTCCATCAACTGATCCGAGGTCGGATCGGATGGCGCATCCATCATCAGGTCTTCGGCGCGCTGGTTCATCGGGAACATCATGACCTCGCGGATGTTGGCCTCATCCGCCAGCAGCATCACGATCCGGTCGATCCCTGCGGCACAGCCGCCGTGCGGCGGGGCGCCGTAGTGGAAGGCATTGAACAGTGCGCCAAAGCGGGACTTCACTTCGTCCTCACCATAGCCCGCCAGTTCAAAGGCTTTCAGCATGATCTCGGGTTTGTGGTTCCGGATGGCACCCGAAACCAATTCGTAGCCGTTACAGGCCAGATCATATTGGTACCCGCGTACGTCCAGAGGGTTGCCCTGCAAAGCTTCCATCCCGCCCTGCGGCATCGAGAAGGGGTTGTGTTCAAAATCAATCGCACCGGTTTCTTCGTCCTGCTCGTAGATCGGGAAATCGACGATCCAGGCAAAGGCAAAGCGGTCTTTCTCGGTGAGGTTCAGTTCATCTCCGATCACGTCACGGGCCTTACCGGCCACCTTCTCAAAGGCTTTTGGCTTACCACCCAGGAAGAACGCGGCATCACCGACGCCCAGACCCAATTGCTGACGGATCGCCTCGGTTCGTTCGGGGCCGATGTTCTTGGCCAGTGGACCTGCGGCCTCCATACCCTCGCCCTGATCACGCCAGAAAATGTAACCCATACCGGGCAGACCTTCTTTCTGGGCAAATGCGTTCATACGGTCACAGAATTTGCGGCTGCCACCGCTCGGCGCTGGGATAGCGCGGATTTCGGTGCCTTCCTGCTCCAACAGCTTCGCGAAAATCGCGAAGCCAGAACCGCGGAAGTGGTCAGAGACCACTTGCATCTTAATGGGGTTCCGCAGGTCAGGCTTGTCGGTGCCGTACCATAGGGCTGAGTCCTTGTAGGAAATCTGCGGCCACTCCTGATCGACCTTGCGCCCGCCCCCGAACTCTTCGAACACACCGGTCAGCACGGGCTGGATGGTGTCGAACACATCCTGCTGCTCGACAAACGACATCTCTAGATCGAGTTGATAGAAATCGGTGGGCGATCGGTCTGCACGCGGGTCTTCATCGCGGAAGCAGGGTGCAATCTGGAAATACTTGTCGAAGCCCGACACCATGATCAGCTGTTTGAATTGCTGCGGGGCCTGCGGTAGGGCGTAGAACTTGCCCGGATGTAGTCGCGAGGGGACCAGAAAGTCGCGTGCGCCTTCGGGCGACGATGCGGTAATGATCGGTGTCTGATATTCACGGAATCCCTGATCCCACATCCGGCGGCGCATAGATGCGACAACGTCCGAGCGAAGGGTCATGTTTTGCTGCATCGCCTCGCGTCTTAGGTCGAGGTAGCGATAGCGCAGACGTGTTTCCTCGGGGTATTCCTGATCGCCGAACACCATCAACGGCAATTCGTCGGCAGCACCAAGAACCTCCAGCTCACGCACATAAACCTCGATCTCGCCTGTCGGCAATTTCGGGTTAATGAGATCAGCGTCGCGGGCTTTGACAGTGCCGTCGATGCGGATGCACCACTCGGACCGTACCTTTTCCAGTTCAGCAAATGCCGCACTATCGCCGTCGCACAAAACCTGGGTCACACCGAAATGGTCGCGCAGGTCGATGAACAGTACGCCGCCGTGATCTCGGACACGATGCACCCAACCGGACAGGCGGACGGTTTCACCGACATTGGCGGCGGTCAGAGCGGCGCAGGTGTGGCTGCGATAGGCGTGCATGGATCATATCCCTTCGGGCGCAGAATTCGTCGCGCCGATACACCCCGTCAGGCTTGGAAAGTCAAGGCGGGTCGCGCCGTCAAAACGGCCTTTGCACGTTGCCCGAGTAGAAATAGACGCCCAGCCCTGCCGCAAAGATAATATTACCGGCAATTGCGTGCAGAAGAACTGCATAAAAGAATGATCCGCGCTTGCGGTAGGCCCAGGTGAACAGGAGGCCTCCGACGAAAGTCATGATGGCTACGACCCAGCTCCAGTACATGAGGTGCGCAAGCGAAAACAGGCCAGCGTTCAAAAGGTATGCGGCCCGCCCTTCAGGTAGGATCGCGTGATAGCGTCGGAAAAAGAGAGAGCGGAAAAGCAGCTCTTGTGGCAGAGCGGACAACACCGGGTAGCCGATACAGATGAATATCAACATCTCTGGCCGATGCAGCAGCAAAACAAAGGCTGCATCCGGTCGCGCCCACAGCACCAGGGCGGAACAGAAGGCAGCCATGAACAGGGTAAATACAAAGACTTCGGTCCACGACCAGTTTCGCCAGCCATACCGAAGCTCCGCCCAGGAAAAACCGGGCGTATCTTGCAGCAGTAGTATGCCCAGTCCGGTAAACGCAAAAAGCGAGGGGAACATCCAGTTTGGCGGGAACATTGTCGCGATGGCTATGGGAACCGCCACAAAGAAGAGCACAAACTCAATCCTGAGGCGTGAGTTGGTAACAGGGGTCTCCACCCATTCGGTATTTTTGCTCAAGGTGCCACAAGCTCCGCACGGATCAGCCCCCGAAGGGAATTTCCACAGTGGATAGATTGCGCGTTTTTTAGATCGGTCAAGGTCAGAACGGATTCGGTAACTTCTTTATTATCCAACAATTCCTCGCGCAAAACCCCGGGAAGCAATCCGCATCGCAGTGAGGGCGTCAGTCGTCTGCCATCGGGCATGGTCAGGAACAGGTTCGTGATAGTGCCCTCGCAAAGCTCATCCCGTTCGTTCAAAAACAAAAGCTCATCAACTCTTAGCGGCAAGCCCGCCCGCGCCATGTCATAGACGGCTCGTCGGGTCGTTTTGTAACCCAGCCAGATATCCGATGATGATAGTCTCTGTTTGGCCAAATCCACACGCCAGACGGACGGATTGGCAGCCAATTCTCCGGACGTCAGTTCAAATTTGCCATCCGCGTCCAAGGTCAAACGGCAGCGCAATGCAATCTCACACAAACTCGCATCCAAAATCGTCCAAGCGGCGGTTCGGTCAAAATCAATGCCGAACTTCTGTGCTGTGCGCGCCATGCGGGCCAAATGACGATCAAGCCTGACGAACCCCTGCCCCGGCCGGTAGGCCAAAGTTTCGATCAGACGGAAATCAGGCTCAGTTGGTGGGCGAAGCGGGCTTTCCATAGCGCCTCCTCATATTCCGATGGCGCGGTGCTGTCCCAGACCAGCCCGCCGCCTACGTTAAGGGTCGCCTTGCCGCCGTCAACCATGAGGGTCCGGATGGCCACGTTGAATTCCGACCGACCGTCCGGGGCCGCCCAACCGATGGTTCCGCAATAAACATCGCGAGGCCAAGGTTCCAGTTCGGACAGGATCTCAATCGCTCGAATCTTTGGCGCTCCGGTGATTGATCCGCACGGGAACAGGGCGGTCAGAATATCCGAAAGGCCTACGCCAAGGTGTAACTGCGCCTGCACAAGCGAGACCATCTGATGAACAGTCGCATAGGTCTCAACCTTGAACAGCTCGGGTACTTTCACCGATCCGGCCAGCGCGACCCGGCTAATATCGTTGCGCAGCAGATCAACGATCATCAGATTTTCGGCCCGGTTCTTTTCATCCGAAGACAGAAAAGCGCGTCGACGCTCGTCTTCGACCGGGTCCTCGCTGCGCGGTTGAGTTCCCTTCATCGGGCGCGTTTCGATCCGGCCCTCGGCGTCGGTTCGGAAAAACAGTTCGGGCGAGCGGCTCAGCAGATCAGGCAGCCCCTCCTGCTCAACCAAGGCGCCGTGGCCGACGGGTTGACCAGCCGCAAGCGCCGCATAAAGCGCGACGCTGTCTCCGGTTACATCGAGATCAATTGGGAAGGTCAGATTTGCCTGATAAATGTCACCCGCACCAATCGCCTCATGCACTGTACGAAAGGCCTGCGTATATCGCGCCTCGTCCCAGCGGGGCTGAAACGCAGTGACACTGCCCGACGCCTTTGGCAGTCCAACGCGATCCGGTGCGTCAAACACACCGAAACACAGTAGTGGCAGGCGTCGTCCTTCTGGCAGCCGGTCTGCCAGACGGGGTTCCAGCACGTAGCCCAGTTCATAACTTGCGTATCCTGCCAGCCAGGCCCCATCCGCGCGCGCCTGATCCAGCGCCGCCAGAGCCTGGGGCACCTCCGCCGCGTTATCCGCGCGGATAATCCGGGACGGACGCTCAAACCGGGTTCCGCGCCCAGCTGGTCCTTGATCGAAACGAATACGCAATTGCATCCTCATTTGCCGTGCTGCGCGGTATAGAGAATAGCGCGCCAAGGGAAAGAGGGGAAAGCGGCAATTTCAAACCCGTTTCCGATACCTCTTGCACCTTTTCGCGCGGTCCCTATAACGCAGGACAATTTGGGCGCTGGGGCGGTGCCCTGACTCGCGGACAATTGAAGGGGCCAAGCCATGCCGAGAAGAACCGACATCCAGTCGATCATGATCATCGGGGCAGGCCCCATTGTTATCGGTCAGGCCTGCGAGTTCGACTATTCCGGCGCTCAGGCGTGTAAGGCGCTGCGCGAGGAAGGCTATCGGGTCATTCTGGTGAACTCGAACCCGGCAACGATCATGACCGACCCGGGACTAGCCGATGCGACCTATATCGAGCCGATCACGCCCGAGGTTGTCGCCAAGATCATCGAAAAAGAACGCCCCGATGCCCTACTGCCCACTATGGGCGGACAGACCGGCCTGAACACCTCGCTGGCGCTGGAAGAGATGGGCGTGCTGGATAAGTTCAACGTCGAGATGATCGGCGCCAAGCGAGACGCGATCGAAATGGCCGAAGACCGCGCCCTGTTCCGCGAGGCGATGGATAGGTTGGGCATCGAAAACCCCAAGGCCGAGATCGTGACGGCCCCCAAGGATGAGAACGGCAAGAAAGATCTCGACGCCGGTGTGGCACTGGCGCTTGAAACCCTCGAAACAGTTGGTTTGCCCGCCATCATCCGCCCCGCCTTTACGCTGGGCGGCACCGGCGGCGGTGTCGCATATAACCGCGAGGATTATATCCATATTTGCCGCTCGGGTATGGATGCGTCCCCCGTCGGTCAGATCCTGATCGATGAAAGTCTTCTGGGGTGGAAAGAATACGAGATGGAGGTGGTGCGCGACACCGCTGACAACGCCATCATCGTGTGTTCCATCGAAAACGTCGACCCGATGGGCGTGCATACCGGTGACTCGATCACCGTGGCCCCTGCCCTGACGCTGACCGACAAAGAATACCAGATCATGCGCAATCACTCGATTGCCGTGCTGCGCGAAATCGGCGTCGAAACCGGCGGCTCGAACGTGCAATGGGCGATCAACCCGGTAGATGGCCGCATGGTAGTGATCGAGATGAATCCGCGTGTATCGCGCTCTTCTGCGCTGGCCTCGAAGGCGACCGGTTTCCCGATTGCCAAGATCGCCGCAAAACTGGCCGTTGGGTACACGCTGGACGAGCTGGACAATGACATCACCAAGGTCACCCCGGCCTCGTTCGAGCCGACCATCGACTATGTTGTCACCAAAATCCCGAAATTTGCCTTTGAGAAATTCCCCGGTTCGGAACCCTATCTGACCACCGCCATGAAGTCGGTGGGTGAGGCCATGTCCATCGGCCGCACCATTCACGAATCGATGCAAAAGGCTCTGGCCTCGATGGAGTCGGGTCTGACAGGCTTTGATGAGATCGAAATCCCCGGTCTGAACGTCGGAGTATGGGAAGAAGCCGACGACAAGGCCGCCGTGATCAAAGCAATCAGCCAGCAGACCCCCGATCGTCTGCGCACAATCGCGCAGTCTATGCGTCACGGTCTGACCGACGATGAGATTTTCGGTGTCACCAAGTTCGACCCATGGTTCCTGGCTCGCATTCGCGAGATCATCGAGGCCGAGCGCACCGTGCGTAAAGACGGCTTGCCGGTAACCGAAGACGGTATCCGCAGGCTGAAAATGATGGGCTTCACCGACGCGCGTCTGGGCAACCTGACCGGCCGCGACGAAGACAATGTTCGCCGCGCCCGCCGCAATCTGGGTGTGAACGCCGTCTTCAAACGCATCGACACCTGTGCGGCTGAGTTCGAGGCGCAGACCCCCTATATGTATTCGACCTACGAAGCCCCGATGATGGGTGAGGTCGAATGCGAGGCACGTCCAAGCGACCGCAAAAAGGTCGTCATCCTTGGTGGTGGTCCGAACCGGATCGGCCAGGGCATCGAGTTCGATTACTGCTGCTGCCACGCCTGTTTCGCGCTGACCGAAGCCGGATATGAGACCATCATGGTCAACTGCAACCCCGAGACGGTCTCAACGGACTATGACACCTCGGACCGTTTGTATTTCGAGCCGCTGACCTTCGAACACGTCATGGAAATCCTGACGAAGGAACAGGAAGCCGGTACGCTGCATGGAGTGATCGTTCAGTTTGGCGGGCAGACCCCGCTGAAACTGGCCAATGCGTTGGAGGCTGAAGGTATCCCGATCCTCGGTACCACGCCCGACGCGATCGACCTCGCTGAAGATCGTGAGCGTTTCCAGGCGCTGGTCAATGAACTGGGCCTGAAGCAGCCCAAGAACGGCATCGCCTCGACCGACGAAAAGGCGCTGGAGATTGCCGAAGATATCGGCTTCCCGCTGGTCATCCGCCCCTCCTATGTTCTGGGCGGCCGCGCGATGGAAATCGTGCGAGATATGGATCAGCTACGCCGCTACATCAATGAGGCCGTAGTGGTATCCGGCGACAGCCCGGTTCTTCTGGACAGCTATCTGGCCGGTGCGGTCGAACTGGACGTGGACGCGCTGTGCGACGGTAACGACGTGCATGTTGCAGGCATCATGCAGCACATCGAAGAGGCCGGCGTGCACTCGGGCGACTCGGCCTGTTCGCTGCCGCCTTATTCGCTGTCGAAAGAGATCATCGAAGAGATTAAGGATCAGGCGTTCAAGCTGGCCAAGGCGCTGAATGTCGTCGGCCTGATGAACGTGCAGTTCGCCATCAAGGATGACGAGATTTACCTGATTGAGGTCAACCCTCGTGCCAGCCGCACCGTGCCTTTTGTGGCTAAAGCCACTGACAGCGCCATTGCCTCTATCGCTGCGCGTGTAATGGCCGGTGAGAAACTGGCGAACTTCCCGAAACGCCCCCCTTACAAAACGGTCGATGACACCAAAATCGCCGACCAGATGACGCTGGCCGATCCCGACATGCCGTGGTTCTCGGTGAAAGAAGCCGTTTTGCCTTTCGCCCGCTTCCCCGGCGTTGACACCATCCTGGGCCCTGAAATGCGTTCGACCGGAGAAGTCATGGGCTGGGATCGCGACTTCCCGCGCGCTTTCCTGAAAGCACAAATGGGGGCCGGTATGGTGCTGCCCAGCGCAGGTCGTGCGTTTATCTCGATCAAGGATGCGGACAAAGGGCCGGATATGCTCGAAGCAGCGCGTGTTCTGGTTGAGCAAGGCTTTGAGCTTGTTGCGACCCGCGGCACACAAGCCTGGCTGACTGAAGAAAGTGTGCCGTGCGGCGTGGTCAACAAAGTGTACGAAGGCCGCCCGGATGTGACCGACCTGATGAAGGACGGCGGCGTGCAGCTGGTCATGAACTCGACCGAAGGCGCACAGGCGGTGGAAGACAGCCGATCAATCCGGTCGATCGCGCTGTATGACAAGATCCCCTATTACACCACAGCCGCAGCAAGCTATGCCGCCGCGCTGGCGATCAAGGCGCAGGCCGAAGGCGATGTTGAGGTGAAATCGCTGCAGGGCTAAGCCCCGGCAACGATATGAATGAATGGACCCCGGCCTCGGCCGGGGTCTTTTTTCTTCCCCTCCTTGCCCATCGCCCACATGATGGGCGGGGAAGGAGTGCTCATGGACCTCTACACCACATACGGAAGCAACGACCTGCCTCGTGCCATCCGCTTTTATGATGCGATCTTCGCGGTTCTTGGCCAGCCGCGCCTGCCCGGTTGGATTGATGGCTGGGCCGGATGGGGTTCCGACCCCGACAGCGGCACCGGGTTTTGGATCTGCAAACCTTTTGACGGAGCCCCCGCCAGTACCGGCAATGGCACGATGATCGCCTTTCCCGCCAGAAGTGCCGATCAGGTCCGGCGTTTCCATGCCACGGGTTTGAAAAACGGCGGTGCAGATGAAGGCAAACCTGGTGTCCGCCCCCATTACGAGCCCGGATTCTATGTGGCCTATCTGCGCGACCCCGATGGCAACAAGCTATCCTGTTTTTATTACCATTTTGATCCAAAGGAGGATTCGGGCGGATGATCAACCAGCAGCCAGACGTCGCTTTTCTTCACGGTTGAAAAACAACATGTAGAAGACAGGTGCGGCAACCATGGTCAGGATCGTGGCAAAGGCCAGACCGCCCATGATTGTGACTGCCATGGACACAAAGAACGCATCCGTCAGAAGCGGTGCCATCCCCAGAATCGTCGTGATCGCCGCCAACATTACCGGGCGCAGACGCGAGACAGAGGCCTCAACAATCGCAGGACGCAGGGCTTTACCAGTAGCGCGGACCAGATCGATTTCTTCGACCAGTACGATGCCGTTCTTGATCAGCATGCCTGAGAGACTTAACAGCCCCAATAGCGCTGTGAAGGTGAAGGGCAGACCTGTTCCAAGCAGACCGATAACCACGCCATTTACGGACATCGGGACCAATAGCCAGATAATGACCGGTTGCCGGATTGCATTGAACAGCAATACGGAAATCAACACCATAATCAGCAAGCTCAGCGGCAACTGCCGCCCAAGGCTGGCCTGAGCGTCGCCTGAATCCTCGAACTCGCCCCCCCATTCCATACGATAGCCGATCGGCAGTTCCATCGCTTCAATGGCACTGCGTACTTCGGAGTGGACCTGCGCGGCGGTCATGTCAGGGGGGATGTCCGCGCCAACAGTGATGGTCAACACCCGGTCACGGCGATGAACCAGCGTATTGAGCGCCTTGTAGTCGAAGCCGTCCACCATCTGCTCGATTGGAACGAAACGTTCCGACTGATCGGAGTAAACTACCTGATCGACGATCGAATAGTCTCCATCCGCCGGGCGGCGCAAGATGATCGGTATCTGGCGGTCGCGCTCGCGCAAAACGCCGCCCGTGATGCCATCGGTCGAAAACTGCAACGTAGCCGCAATGTCTTCGCGCGATACGCCTGCTGTTTGGGCGCGCTCGGTGGCATAGATCGGCTGCACGGCCAATTCCTGCTCACGCCAGTCGTGATGCACATGCAGCGCATTCGGAGATGCGGCTGACATGCGCTGTACCGCTTCTTCGGCCAGTTGACGCAGAACAACCGGATCACTACCCGAGAACCGAGCCTGGATTGGATCGCCGCCACCGGGACCAAAAATCAAGCGTTTGGTGCGGAATTCGCCTTCGGGGAACTGGGCCGAACCGAACTCCTCAAGATCGGCTTGCAAGGCAGGAATATCGTCCAAAGCCTCGGTGCGGATGATCATATGTCCATAGCTTGGGTTTGGCTTCTCGGCAGCGTAGGTCAACATGAACCGCGTGGCACCCTGCCCGACGAATGTGGCAACCGAGACGACGTCATCACGTTCGGCCAGCCAGTCCTCGAATACGGCCATATCTTCCGCCGTGCGGGCGATCGGCGTGCCTTGTGGCAGCTTGTAGTGCACGAAGAACAACGGCGTGTTCGAGTTTGGGAAGAATTGCTGTTTCATCAGTCCAAAGCCCGCAAAACAGACGACTGTGACCCCGATCAACCCGGCCACTACCAGCCATCGGAACCGAAGCGCCCAGTTCAAGATTGCACCGTAGACGCGGAACAGGATGCCGCCATAGGCATCCACCTCACCCACTTTGCCCTGCTTGAAGAAATAGTGCCCAAGCAAAGGTGTCACCGTGATGGCCAGAACCCAGCTCAGCAGTAGTGAAATGCCGATCACGGCAAATAACGAGAACAGGAATTCCCCGGTCGCGTCAGGACTGAGCCCGATCCCGGCGAAAGCCATGATCCCGATCACCGTCGCGCCCAGAAGTGGGATCTGCGTTTTTGACGCAACCTCTTCCGCAGCATCGCGCGAGGATTTTCCCCGCAACATCGAAATCTGCATTCCTTCGGCCACCACGATGGCGTTGTCGACCAGCATCCCCATGGCGATGATCAGAGCGCCCAGCGAGATCCGTTCCATCTCGATCGAGAACATCGACATGAAGAGCAAAGTACCCACAACGGTCAGCAACAGTGTGGAACCCACGACGATGGCCGCGCGCCAGCCCATGAAAATGCCCAGAACCGCGACCACGATGCTGACTGACATGGCGAGGTTCAGCAGGAAGGCGTTCGAGGCCTCATCGACAACAACATGCTGCTGATAGATGGGCAGGATTTCGACACCAAAGGGGATTTCGGAATCCAGTTCGGCCAGTTTGGCATCTGCACGCTGCCCGACTTCGACGATGTTTTCAGTGGCAAGCCCAGCGATGCCCAGCGTGAAAGCTTCAGCGCCGTTGAATCGGATCATGATATCGGGATCATTCTGCCGCCCGCGATAGACATCAGACATATCAAACAGATTGATCACCTGCCCCTGCGATCCAACTGACAGGCCGGCGATCGCCGATACGCTGTCCGAGCCCTCGGCCGTCAAGATCGTGGTGCGGTCACTACTGGATCGCAGCGAACCCGAGGCGTTGACCGAGTCCGCGTTTGCGATAGCTTCGTTGATCGCCTGCAGCGGGACGTTCTGATTGACCGAGATCGACAGGTCCGGCTCAATAAAGATCGCCTCATCCGGCAAGCCCTGAACCTCGACATCTGCAACACCGCTTACCGTCAGCAATTCGCGGCGAAGGAAGGTCGCCAGTTCGTGCTTCTCGGCGTCAGAAAACCCGTCTGCCGTAACGGCATAGAACAGGCCAAACACATCCCCGAACCCGTCATTCACATAAGGCGCACCCACGCCCGAAGGCAGACCGCGTGCTGCATCGCGCACCTTGGCGCGCAGACGGGTCCAGATGTCGGGCAACTCACTGCCGTCATAGGTGGATTTAATCTCAACCTCGATCAGCGACTGTCCCGGCTGGTTGACCGAGGTGATGACATCCACCTCGCCCATCTGCTGAATGGCAGATTCCAACGGTTCTGACACCTCCAGCGCCACCTGTTCGGCAGTGGCACCGGGATATTGCGTGGCGATCACCGCCTGTTTGATGGTGAAGGCCGGGTCTTCAAGGCGACCTAGCGACGTGAAACCCCAAATGCCGCCGAACAGGGCGATCAGGATGAACAGCCACGTATAGAGAGGCCGGTCGATCGAAGCGCGTGCGATGCTCATGAAACCGCCCTCAGTTCGAGAAGCCGACAAAGCGGCGGACAGTTTGACCATCGGACAATGCACCCCCACCGGCGACGACGATTTCGTCTCCATCCATCAGGCCGGTGAGCACGCGGACATCGCCGCTCTGCGTAGGTTCAACAGTTACGGGAACCCGGCGGACGGTGCCTTCGTCGGCGCCAGCCGGCGAGAAGACCAGAACGCCCAGCGCGCCGCTGGCATCAGCAACTACAGCCGTTGGCGGGATGATGATACCGGTGCGTTCATCCTGCACCTGCACCGTGACGGTCACGGAGGAACCGGGAAGAATCTGCAATCCCTCGGGCGGTGTCAAACCGAACTGGATGCGAAAGGTCTGGCCCACGCTTGATGATTCAGCATCGAATTCCCTTATTTCCAGCGGAAAGATCTCATCGCTGACAGGGAACTTGGCAGTAATCGTGATGTCGTCCTGCTGTCCGGACCGCTGAAATAGGATTTCGGGCACATCCACCTCAATACGCAGTTCAGACATATCGTGAATCCGCACGATCGGAGTACCCGCAGAAACAGTTGTAAACGCCTCAACTGCACGGCTTGAAACCAGCGCGTCGAACGGAGCGGTCAGCGTCGCATGTTCCAACTCATATTCTGCATCTCGAACCGCAATCGCAGCCAGTTGCGCAGCTGTTTCGGCATCATCGACGGCAACCTGGCTGGCTGCGGTTCCACGCAGACGCGACAGGCGGGCGAGTGTTCGATCCGCCTGATCTTTTTGCAAGCGCGTCCGGTCGCGCTGCAGTTCGAACGGTTCCTGATCGAGGCGGGCAATCAACTCACCCTTTGGGATTACAAAGCCTTCGGTCACAGGCATCTCAACGATCTGCCCTGCGACCTGAAACGCCAGATCAACGGTCTGACGAGCGGCGATCCGACCAAAGAATTGGCGCGAAAAGCCGGGAGAGGTTTCGCTTACCTGCATCAGTTTCACAGGCTTGGCAGGCTCTTGCGCCACGGCAGGCGCAGTCAACAAGGACAGTGCGAGGCAAACAGAGGTCAGAAGTTTCATTTCGTCAATCCCTCGGGAATTCCGGTTTTCAGAATGTTGTCACGGATTTTGTGAGCCAGCCGTGCGAACTCGGCGGTTTCTTCGGTGTTCAGACCCGATGCGCTGTGGAAAAGCTCACCCGCCACGGCCACCAGCATATTGCGGGCCTCTTCGCCCTGTTCGGTCAGCACCAAAAGCCAGGCGCGACGGTCTTCAGGATCACGCTGTCGGGTCAGGTGCCCCGCCAGTTCAAGTGCATCGGCGGTCGCCGTAATCGTTGACGGCACTGTCAACATATCTGCGGCCAGCACTCCCATACGTTTGGGCACATCGAGCTTGATTAGCATGTGGCATTCCTGATGGCTCAGGTCTGTTTCGATGCTGTCAAAGCTCTCTTCCAGTTTCCAATAAAGCGCGTAGACCCCCATCATCGCCTGAATCTCAGGGCTGAGGCGTCCTAACCGCATGCTGATATCGTCTGACATGATTCTTTTCCGTGCGAGTCGCGGCGAAATATACTTCGAATTTTGAACTATTCAAGTTATGAAGCGAGGGGCGATGCATTCCCTTGGGTCAACACATCTTGATCAATACGAATAGGGACTGCATTTTGTGCAGATCATGAACTCAGGGCCAGCCATGTACACTCCTGCCATCACCGGGACCGGTGTCTATACACCAGAAAACATCATAACCAACGCCGAACTGGTGGAAGCGTTCAATGCCTATGCCGACCGGATGAACGTCGAAAACGCGGATGCGATTGCAGCGGGCGACATGGAACCGATGCAGCATTCCTCGGAAGAGTTCATCCTGAAGGCATCAGGGATCGAAAACCGGTATGTGATGGACAAGACCGGTGTTTTGAACCCCGAGATCATGCATCCCGCGCTGCGCCAGCGTAGCGACGACGAGCCTGGGATCATGACCGAGATGGCGGTGGATGCGTGCCTTAAGGCGCTAGCACAAGCGGGGCGCAGCGCCGAGGATGTCGATTTGGTGATCTGCGCCGCTTCGAACCATGAACGTGCCTATCCTGCAATTGCCATCGAGATTCAGCAGGCATTGGGGATCAGCGGATTCGGGTTTGACATGAACGTGGCCTGTTCCTCGGCCACATTCGGCATTCAGGCGGCGGCGGATATGGTGCGCTCGGGCTCGGTCCGAGCGGCGCTGGTCGTCAACCCCGAGATCTGCTCGGGTCATCTTGAGTGGCGCGACCGGGATTGCCATTTCATATTTGGCGATGTCGCGACCGCTACTCTGATCGAGCGGATCGAAGACGCCCAAGGCCCACATTTCGAGATAGTATCGACCCGGTGCGCAACTGCGTTTTCCAACAATATCCGCAACAACAACGGCTTCCTCCGCCGTTCGCGCCCCGATGGTCTGGTGGATCGCCGCGACATGCAGTTCATGCAGAATGGTCGCAAGGTGTTCAAAGAGGTCCTGCCCATGGTCAGCAAACATATCAGCGACCACATGGAGGCAGAGGGCATCAGTAGTGATGATCTAAAACGCCTCTGGCTGCATCAGGCCAACAAGACGATGAACGACTTCATCGGTAAGAAGGTTCTGGGGCGTGAGCCAGAACCGGGTGAGCAACCCAACATTCTGCAAGACTACGCCAATACCTCATCCGCCGGGTCGATTATCGCCTTCTCAAAGCATTCCGATGATCTGGATGCGGGCGATGTGGGCCTGATTTGCTCGTTCGGGGCCGGGTATTCGGTGGGTTCTGTGATCGTCAAACGGTATCAATAAGCGCGCGCCTTATCTGCGCTGCTGGAATCGCTGCAAGACCAAACCGCTTTCTCAAGAATTATTCAGACGGGCTCAACCGCTCCTTCATCTCTGACCGACACATCGAAACCCGGATGCCCTGTGCATCCGAGTGATGTAGTTATGGGAGCCCGCTGTTATGGGAAATAATACTCGCGTTGGACTGGCCGCCTTGGTCGCCGCACCTTTCATTGGGGTCATGGCGACCGGCGCGGCAATCGCAGAACCGCAAACCTGTACAGTCAACACCGCGCGTGTTGCCGCCAATGAAGGCGATTTTGACACGCTCTGCAGCTGTTCGCAGGTAACGCGAGGGTTTGTATCACATCTGCAAAATCGTTCTGATTTTGCTTCGATCCTGCAGAACACTTCGGCGCAATGCCCCGGTCTGACTCAGTTGTTGAGCGATCTGCCCACTGCGTCGATTTCCAACACCAATGCCGGTGAAGAGCGCAGCAGAGATCCATCCTCCAATTCCGTTGGCTCGAGTGAAAACGGAAGCTCGGGCAACGGCGGCGGTAGCTCAGGCAACAGCGACGGGAGTTCCGGCGGCAACGGTGATCCGGGTGATGGTGGAAGCAGTCCTGGCGATGGCGGCGGTAAGGGCGGTGGCAAAGGTGGCCACGGCGGAGGTGACAAACCCGGCAAAGGCGGCGGCAAAGGCGGTCACGGCGGTGGTGAAAAGCCCGGCAAAGGCGGTGGTAAAGGCGGTCACGGCGGTGGTGACAAGCCCGGCAAAGGCGGTGGTAAAGGTGGCCACGACGGTGGTGACAAGCCAGGCAAAGGCGGTGCCAAAGGCAATAACGGTGGCGGCAACGGACCAGAGGGGGCAAGCCCCGGGCGCGGCAAGAACGCCAACAATGATGAACGCTGAATATTAATCTGCCCGGCAGACAAACAAAAAGGCGGCACATGGGCCGCCTTTATTTTGCGCATTCACAACAATTCAGTACAGGGACATGACACCTTAACTGACGCTTTCCTCTTCCAGATGCAGCTTCATTTCGATCAGAACCTGTTGCAGCATACTGGTTTCTTTCAGCAGCCGCTTCGCCTCGTTCACCGTGATGATGCCATCTTCTATCGCCGACTGGTATTCCGTCATCAGCATGGCAAAACGTTGGCTCAGCGCAATGACATCGGAATTTACCCCGCCCGTACGTGGGCTGTCCGAGTTTCGTCCATCGTAAGAAAGCGTGATATTCTTCAAATCCGCCAATGCCGCAGTCACGTGCGGATAGGCAGCCGCGTTTTCCAACCGGGCAACAGCATCCACCGGCATGAACCGGTCAGAATGTTCTGCGTTGTCTGAATAGTACCTGCCAAGCGTGGCTTTGGATTTCCCGGTGATCTCGCACGCTGCTTCGATTCCGACATCCTTAACCAATGCTTCGGTATGCTTTTTCAGATAGGCCCCGATATCTGCCATTTTGCTACCCTTGTTACCTGCGCCCTGCCCCCTCTGCCTGTCCATGCTGGGGGAAAGGGTAGGGAAATTTCCCATATTCGATTCATAATTGAAATGGCAATAATTGACTATCCCTCAGATATGCAGGGATTTTGTGAGTGAGTGGCGGCTGTTCGAGCCGGTAAAGAGTGTATGCGGGGCAGGATTTTAGCCTTGCATTGTATAGGCCACTTGTAGGCCGAAGACGCCGCTGTCGCGAAGGCGAGGTAATCCATCCCCAAGAGCATTTGCTCAACCTCAGCTGTAGCGATGGTGGCGTCGATTTACCCCCATGAGACGTCTTGCCCAGGCAGCACATGCGAATTAGACCCACGGCATGGCAAAGCTCTATTTCAACTATTCGACTATGAACGCGGGCAAATCGACCGTGTTGCTACAGGCCTCGCATAACTATCGCGAACGCGGCATGGATACCTACCTGATGACAGCCGCCATTGACGGACGCGCCGGTGAGGGGCGGATCGCATCAAGAATCGGAATCTCGGAACGAGCGGACAGGTTTCGTCCCGACGACAATGTGTTTGCCATGATCGAAAACCGCCTGACACAAGGAGGCATCGCCTGCGTATTCATTGATGAAGCCCAGTTTCTTTCGGAAGAGCAGGTCTGGCAACTTGCGCGCGCCGTAGATGATCTGAAGGTCCCAGTGTTGACCTACGGGTTGCGGGTGGATTTTCAGGGTAAACTATTCCCCGGGTCGGCAGCATTGTTGGCTCTGGCCGATGAGATGCGCGAAGTACGCACCATCTGCGAATGCGGGCGCAAGGCGACGATGGTGATTCGTCAGGATGAAAACGGAAACGCCATCACTGAAGGTGCGCAGGTCCAGATTGGCGGGAACGAGACTTATGTCTCGCTCTGCCGCAAACACTGGCGCGAGGCGGTGGGTTCCTAAACCGGGTTGGGCAGCGCTCGCCCGGCCACGAACGCCGCGACGTTGTCCAATGCCATTTGACCCATATCGGTGCGCACCTCTTCGGTCGCGGTGCCGAGGTGGGGCAGCAGAGTCACATTTTCCATGTCACACAGGGCCTGCGGCACCTTGGGCTCCAACTCGTAGACATCCAGCCCAGCGCCAGCAATCCGACCCGCATGAAGCGCTTGGATTAAGGCGGCTTCGTCCACAACTTCACCGCGCGCAATGTTTATCACAATGCCAGAGGGCTTCATCGAAGCCAAAATCTGCGCGTTGACCAAGTGTCGTGTTTTAACTCCTCCGGGGACGGCTATGACAAGAAAATCCACTGCCGCAGCCAATGCATTGAGTTCAGGGATGTACTCTGCTTGGAAGTCCAGCTGTTTTGGACTGCGTGATTGATAGGCGACGGCCATTTCAAATCCGAAATGACACCTCCGAGCAATAGCCTGTCCTATGCGGCCCATTCCAACGATGCCCACCTTTTTGCCGGTCACGTGGTGGCCCAGCATCTGTGTCGGATGCCACCCCTGCCACTGGCCTGACCTGACCAACCGTTCTCCCTCGCCTGCACGGCGGGCCGTCGTCAGCAACAGAGTCATGGCAATATCGGCGGTGGCATCGGTGACGGCACCCGGCGTGTTGGTAACCGCGACTCCGGCAGCATGTGCGGCATCCACGTCGATATGATTGTAACCAACTCCGAAATTTGCCAGCAGTTTACAGCGAGGCTCTGGCACCTGAGCAAAGATCTCTGCCACGAACTGATCGCCCAACGTTGGGACCACGACGTCAAATTCAGTCAGCGCCCGCAACATTTCTTCATGCGTCAGAGGCGTGGTTTCACTGCGGATTTCCACATCGAATTCGGCACGGGCGCGCACTTGCACATCCGAAGTCATCGGTCGGGCAATCAGCAGTTTCATCAATGCATCCTTCCACCGATGGGCACAGCGCCATCGGGGCCTATCAACACGATCTCACCGTTTTCGTCGGGAAGACCCAACACCAAAACCTCGGACATGAATTTACCGATTTGGCGCGGGGGAAAGTTGACCACGGCCATCACCTGCTTGCCCACCAGCGTCGCCGGATCGTAGTGCGCGGTGATCTGGGCTGAAGTTTTGCGCTCACCGATCTCATCGCCAAAATCGACCCACAGCTTGATCGCGGGCTTGCGGGCCTCCGGGTACGGCTCGGCGCGTATCACCTCACCTACACGAATGTCGACTTTGAGAAATTCGTCGAATGAAATCTCACTCACGAGACAACTCCTTAGATCGGTCGGTTGCAGCTTTGACGGCACGATGTAGCAGGTCTGGGAAACCCTCTTCTTCATGCATCAACACCTCCAGTGCGGCCTGAGTGGTGCCGTTGGGAGAGGTGACGTTAACTCGCAATTGCGAGGGGTGTTCGTCAGCGGCCATCGCCAACGCTCCTGCCCCGGCGACGGTTGATTTGGCCAACTTCAACGCCAGTTCCGGTGGCAGACCATGCGCTTCGCCAGCTTGCGCCAGTGTTTCGATCAGGTGGAATACATAGGCCGGGCCCGAACCGCTGACCCCGGTGACGGCATCCATCTGCGTCTCATCATCCAATCGAACCGTCTCACCAATGGCCGAAAGCAGGTCTTCAGCCAGTAGGATATCCGCGTCCGAGGTGTTGGCATTCCCAATCAGCGCAGTGATCCCCTGCCGAACCGCCGCAGGCGTATTTGGCATCGCACGGATGATCGGCGTATCTGCCCCAATGACGTTCTCGAAAGTGGCCAGCGATGTACCCGCTGCGACCGATATGAAAAGACTGTCACCATTACCCAGCGCTTGAATGGCTGGCAGGGCTTCGCCCATCATCTGTGGTTTGACCGCTACGAGTACAACTGCGGGTGCCTCGGGGAGAGGAGTGTTGATGTTGACGCCCTGCGCCTTCAGCCAATCCGAGGGAAATGGATCGATCACCCAGACCGATGCGGCAGGAAGGCCATGTTCCAACCAGCCTGCAAGCATCGCTGAGCCCATCTTGCCGCATCCCAGAAGCACAAGCCCCTGTTCCGCAACTCGCGAGATATCCATGATTGCCCCTCCCCTATGGTTCGGGGCAAAGCTTTACGCGCGGCCGTAGGCCTCTGCAATGGCGACTTGCATCGCCTCTTCGGGGTCTCGGTTTCCCCAGGTCACCAGTTGGATCGCGGGGTAATAGCGCTCGGCGCTCAGTACCGCTGCGGTGATCATGGTATCGATCTGTTCCGGGCTGGCCGTCTGACCACCGGCCAGCACCAAGCCATAGCGATAGACCATCAATTTCTGATTGGCCCAGTAGGTAAACGCCCCGGCCCAACACTGATCATTCATCTTGTTCAGTAGCTCATAAAGCTCGGTTTCGCGCTCGGCCGGAGGCTCCATCTCAAAGGAACACACCATGCGGAGCGTTTCATCGTAATTCGACCAGGCCAAAGTTATCGAATATGTGCGCCACTGTCCTTCGACAGCCATGGCAATCTGATCATCCCCGATCCGGTCAAAATCCCAGTCGTGAT
Organism: Ruegeria sp. B11; assembly: GCF_056539785.1. Classification (NCBI taxonomy): domain Bacteria; kingdom Pseudomonadati; phylum Pseudomonadota; class Alphaproteobacteria; order Rhodobacterales; family Roseobacteraceae; genus Ruegeria; species Ruegeria sp. B11. Next base: position 323,637 of record NZ_JBQFVO010000003.1, read on the forward strand.
GTTCTGCAAGATGTTCAACAATGTCGATCGGATGAAGGTCTTCTTCGAGATACTGCTCGGAAAGGGCCATAATGCCACCTCACTAATCTCTAGCATTTTGGGGCTGGCAGCGCCCCAGCGCTAGTTGCCTGCTCTACAAGCCGGGCTTCCCCAGTCTGCCTGTACTAAATATGGTGCGATGTGAGCACTGCTCTGGCAACCCTATTTATTGGGGATAACAGCAATAAGTTGTGGACAGTTGGCAACGCCGATCAAAATATTGGCGTTGGATGCAGCTTTGTCTTGATAAATTTCTGCAGAGCGGCAAAATGCACAACACCGCACAATCCAAGTTCGGATTGCGCGGCGGATGCTTTTACCCAAAATCTTAAATTCCTGCGGACGTTACTTGTCCAGCTTCGCCTCGAGCGCGGCAATTCGCTGTTCAAGTGCACCGTTCTCTTCGCGCGCTTTCTGCGCCATGGCACGCACAGCATCAAATTCTTCACGGGTTACGAAATCCCGGTCGGCCAGCCAGCGGTCCATCATGGATTTCATCGCATTCTCGGCCTCTTCTCGTGCCCCCTGCGCCACACCCATGGCATTGGTCATCAGTTGAGACATATCGTCCAGAATCTTGTTACGGGTTTGCATGGGCTTTCTCCGATTTCGCGATTGCTCTCTATATGGGTAAAGATTGGCCCGGGCTCAAGGTTGACTTGCCACGCAAACCCCGGGCAATGAGACGCACATGCAGGCTGTTTTGAATTTCCCCGATCTGTCACCCGAAATTTTCTCGATCTCTCTGTTCGGGATGGAGTTTGCGCTCAGGTGGTATGCGCTGGCCTATATCGTCGGCATCCTGATTGCTTGGCGCATGGCGCTGATGGCGCTTAGGCGGCCTGTGCTTTGGGCTGATGACACACCACCGATGCAACCCGATCAGCTTGAGGATTTGGTCACCTGGATCATACTGGGTGTAATTCTTGGTGGTCGATTGGGGTTCGTCCTTTTCTATCAACCCGCATATTATTTTGCGTATCCACTGGAAATTCTGATGGTTTGGCAGGGTGGCATGGCCTTCCATGGCGGCCTGTTGGGCGTGGTGATCGCCACGTATCTGTTCGGCAGGCGCCACGCTACACCGATTCTTTCGCTGGGTGATCTGGTTGCCTACACAGTGCCGCCCGGGTTGTTGCTGGGACGATTGGCGAATTTCACTAATGCCGAGCTTTGGGGTCGACCCAGTGAATTGCCATGGGCGGTGATCTTTCCCGGAACCACGGCCCAAGATTGTCCCGGCGTTGTTGCAGGGATGTGCGCCCGCCACCCTTCGCAACTGTATGAGGCAGCACTCGAGGGTCTGGTCCTCGGGGCGATTCTGATATGGCTGGCCTACCGGCGCGGCGCGTTTCAAAAACCAGGTCTGGTTATGGGCGTATTTCTGGCTGGCTACGGCGCATCGCGGTTTTTTGTCGAATTCTTCCGTCAACCCGATGCGCAATTTGTATCGCCCGGGAATCCGCTAGGGTTGGCGTGGCATGTTGGCGGATATGGATTGACGATGGGGCAACTCTTGTCGCTACCAATGATTGCACTTGGCCTTTGGTTGGCATTTCGGGCACGACGCAGATCATGAACCTGAAGGATCGTCTGCTCCTGCGCATCCAGAATGATGGCCCTATGACCATCGCTGACTACATGACCGAGTGTCTGATGCATCCGGAACATGGATACTACACAACCCGCGATCCGCTGGGCGCTCAGGGCGATTTCATTACAGCGCCTGAAATCAGTCAGATGTTCGGAGAGCTAATAGGACTGTGTCTGGCGCAATGCTGGCTGGTACAAGGCAAACCCGAAAAGTTTGTTCTGGCCGAGCTTGGCCCTGGTCGTGGCACCCTGATGGCAGACATCCTGCGCGCCACTCAAAGTGTTCCTGGCTTTCACAAAGCGGCCGAGATCGCGTTACTCGAAGCTTCACCTGTTTTGCGCGACGTACAAGCCAAGGCACTGCAAGGGTATGAACTTCAGTGGATCGAGGCAATTTCTGATCTTGAAGACCTTCCTTTGTTTCTGGTGGCAAACGAGTTCTTTGATGCCCTGCCCATCCGCCAGTTCCTGCGCGAAGGCGAAGGTTGGCGCGAGAGGTTAGTTGGCAAAAATGGTGCATCGCTTGCGTTCGGTCTTGGTGCGCAATCGGCACAAGCTGCGCTCAGCGGACGTGTCGAGGATACGCAGGACGGAGATCTGGTAGAACTGTGCGCTGCTGCCAGTTCCATTATGTACTCTGTTGCCGGGCAGATCGCTCGTAACGGCGGAGCCGCGCTGATCATCGATTATGGTGACTGGCGCTCGCTTGGCGACACTTTGCAGGCGTTGCAAGCGCATGAACGTGTCGATCCCCTGGATCAGCCCGGTCAGGCGGATCTGACCACACATGTCGACTTTGAGGTCTTGGCGAAGGCGTCTCATGCTTCGGGCTGCGCATATACAAAACTGACCCCGCAGGGGGTGTTTCTTGAACGGCTCGGGATCACTGCGCGCGCGCAATCGCTTGCCGCCCCTCTCAGCGGGTCACAGCTTGAGGCGCTCGTCTCTGCACATCGACGGTTGACGCACCCCGACGAAATGGGAAACCTGTTCAAAGTACTGGGCCTTTATCCGCCAAACGCCACGCCGCCACCGGGACTGGAACCATGACACTGGAAATCATTACCTCAGACATGCTGTCCCCCGTACGACACGGGTTCTTCAGCCGCCGCGGTGGCGCATCTTCTGGTATCTTCGAAGGACTCAACTGCGGAACCGGGTCGACAGATTTGACTGAGGCCGTAGCTTTGAACCGTCGGCGCGTCGCCGACGCGATGGAAGTGGCACCTGAGGCGATGATCGGTGTGCATCAAGTGCATTCGCCGACCGTGATTGCAGTCGATGGTCCGATGACTGGTGACAAACCCAAAGCTGACGCGGTTGTCACATCAACGCCGGGTTTGGCGCTTACAATCTTAACCGCTGATTGTCAGCCAGTGCTGTTCGCGGATCCTGACGCAAATGTGATCGGGGCCGCACATGCCGGTTGGCGCGGCGCGTTGGATGGTGTGCTGGAATCAACACTGGACGCGATGGAAGCGCTGGGAGCCAGCCGGGATAACACAGTTGCCGTAATCGGCCCCACGATTTCACAACGCGCTTACGAGGTCGGCTCAGAGTTTCTGGACGACTTCCTTGCTGACACGCCAGAGAACGCGCGTTTTTTTGCAAATGGCAAAGGTGACCGGATGCATTTCGACCTGCCCGCCTTTGGCCTGCATCGTCTGCGCGAAGCTGGTATCGGCCAGGCCGAGTGGGTCCGTCACTGCACTTATTCCGACCCCGACAGGTTTTATTCATACCGGCGATCGACCCATGCCAAAGAGGCCGACTACGGCAGATTGATTTCCGCTATCAGGTTGTAAATCTGGCCCAGATTAAGGCAGCTTTGCCCAGTTTCTGCCACATTTCTTGTGTTTATCAGAGTCAGAATCGTCTCAAATTTTCGCCAATGCACAGACGGTTACCCCAAGTGGGGTCGTCATGGCATGGGCGGAAGCAACTAAGAGGTACCTGAAACCTTCAATTTGTCCTCAATTCAACCCGGATCAGCCTTATAGGCGCCGCAAATCAGCGTCACATTGGCTTCATAAACGGGAACAGGGCGACCGCCCTATCGAAGCAGGACAATGGATATGAAATCGAAATCACGCTTTCTCAGCGCCGTTTTTGCGGCTGTCAGGGATCAAGAACCAGAAATGCCCTGGAAGCGGGTTTCAAGTCACTCAGTCAGAGTTGCACGCCGTCTGGCGGCGCGACGCTGACACAGCAACCCCAAGAGACCAGCTGCCGGTCTCAGAGGGCAAACGCATACCGGATGAAGCTCCGGTCCGGTGTGTGGGGTCGCAATCAGGACTGCGACCAGGGTTCGGAGCGTGTGTGTGCAGGCAATTGCAGCCTGCGGTTTACGAGTTTGTCTGGGGGGTCAAGAACTTGACCAAAACACTGGTGTTTTCTGATGCGGCGCTGTGCATTCGCGGCGACCGGCCTGTGTTTACCCATCTGATTACAGACAAAGAACAAGGTCGTCCGGCGATATTGCACGGGGGTTCAAGCCGTCGGACGGAATTTAGAGGGGACGGAATACCATGACTATTCCAAATTCTCTGGCCCGCGCTGCCAGAAACGCGGTCGAGACGTCAGCGCTATTGCGCGATGCGCCTCGTCCCGCGACAAAACAAAAAGCACAGCTTCGACGCTATGAAGTGTGCAGTCTGCTGAAAAACGGGGATATTTCACAGACACGCCATATCGCGCCAGCTTTGCCGATGTTTGAAGATGCATTTTGTGCGTTCACGCGCGGATCGTTGGTCGAGACGCCGCAAGGCCAGATGGCGATCGAAGATCTGCTGCCGGGTGATGATGTCCTCACTCAGGACGGATCATCGGAAACCGTGCTTTGGAAAGGGTCTGTCACGCTGATACCCGGACGCGAGGATACGCGCGGGCGAACCCGGCCACTGACGCGGATCATGGCCGACACGTTCGGGATGCAAAAACCGATGTCGGGCGTTATCACGGGCCCCGCCGCACGTCTGCTGGGTACGCCTACGCATATGCGTCATTTGAACGGCGGGCAGCCCATGCTGACACCCGTCAGTGAGTTTCAGGATGGAATGGGTATCATTGAAACGCTGCCACCGACTCCGGTCGAGCTGTTTCATATCTGTGTCGCCCGACATTCCGTGATTCGGGTCGATGGCCTGCAATTCGAGACCTATCATCCGGGCATCAACGCAGTTCGAATGATCAGTCACTCTTTGCGTTCGATCTATTTGAATCTATTCTCACATATCGAATCGTTGAATGATTTTGGGCCGTTGCTCTTGCCAAGAGCCGGAGATGGTGAAATTGACGCTATGACAGCGTGAACTGGTTAACTATTACTGCAAGCGTGGGGCATCATGCAGATTTTACTGAGTTGGGTTTTAACCCTTGCACTGGCAGCGATGCTGCCACCCTGTCCTGTGGATCAAACAAGAGGTAGGTTCAGGCCGTCCGGTTCATCCGGTCTTCCAGTACGTCAAATGGTACGCCTGGCTCGTCTTTTGCGCCTCGGATAACAAGCGAAGTCTTGACGCTGGCCACGTTTGGCGTGGTCAGCAACTCGCCTGTCAGAAATTGCTGAAAACTGCTGAGATCCGGTGCGACGCATTTCAGGATGAAATCAACCTCGCCATTCAGCATGTGGCATTCGCGAACCAATGGCCATTCCCGACACCGGTCTTCAAAGGCGCTGAGTTCGGATTCGGCCTGACTTTCAAGTCCGACCATGGCAAAGACCTGCACTTCAAACCCAAGCTCGCGGGCGTTCACCTCGGCATGATAGCCGCGAATGTACCCCGAATCTTCCAGCGTCCGCACCCGTCGCAGGCAAGGAGGAGCGGATATTCCTACGCGCTTGGCAAGCTCAACATTGGTCATACGGCCATCGGCCTGCAGTTCCGCAAGAATTTTGCGGTCGATTTCATCCAACCGGGTCGTGACCATCGAATGCTCCTGAGTTTTTCAGTTGTTATATCAGCAGCCCCGGGAGGCGCAATAATATTTCACAGCCACGCAATTTTCGTTATTTCAGATACATAATTGGCCGCAAAGCCAATCATTAGGCACATCACGGACCTGCAATATGAAGGGGCTTTAAGCCCTGCCCTGCGGTCGCTATATCGATCCGCACCGGACAACATGTCCGCCGAGGCAGTTTGAGTGAGGATACCATGGCCGAAACACGACACACCAAGGTTCTGATCATCGGGTCGGGACCTGCAGGATACACCGCGGGCGTTTATGCAAGCCGGGCCATGTTGGAACCGATCCTGGTGCAGGGTATCGAACCCGGTGGGCAGCTGACCACCACAACCGAGGTGGAAAACTGGCCGGGTGACACCGAGGTTCAGGGTCCAGACCTGATGGTTCGGATGCAGGACCACGCCAAGGCAATGGGATGCGAAGTGATCGGCGATATCATCAGCGATCTCGATCTAAGCGAGCGTCCCTTCACAGCCAAAGGCGACAGTGGCACCGTCTACACCGCTGACGCGGTGATTCTGGCAACGGGCGCACGAGCCAAGTGGTTAGGCATTCCCTCGGAAGAGAAATTTAAAGGGTTTGGCGTATCAGCCTGTGCCACCTGTGACGGCTTCTTCTATCGCGGTCAGGAAATCGTTGTGATCGGCGGCGGAAATACTGCCGTAGAAGAAGCGCTGTTCCTGACCAACTTCGCAAGCAAAGTCACTCTGATCCACCGCCGCGATGAGTTGCGAGCTGAAAAGATCCTTCAGGATCGGCTGTTCAAGAACGAAAAGATCGAGCCGCTTTGGTTTCACGAACTGGATGAGGTGATCGGAACCGATGCCCCACTGGGTGTGGAAGGCGTCAAGGTCAAGAATGTAAAGACCGGCGAAATCACGGAGATTCCGTGCAAAGGCGTATTTGTCGCTATCGGCCACGCTCCGGCAAATGAGCTGGTCAAAGATACGCTGGAAACCCACATGGGTGGCTACGTCGTGACCAAGCCGGGCACGACGCAAACTTCGGTTCCGGGAGTTTTTGCTGCCGGAGACCTGACCGACCACGTATACCGTCAGGCTGTGACAAGCGCCGGTATGGGCTGCATGGCCGCGCTGGATGCAGAACGATTCTTGGCGGAGAACGACTAAGATGATTACAGAATTCTCCGGCCTCGTCTGGAGAATTCTGCTCCGCACCCAATCGGGTGACCCGCTTTCATCGGCCCGTGCCCCAGAAGGACGGTTTCATCATTCTGGCCAATTCGCGCTTTATGCGTCGCTTAGCGCTGAAGGGGCCGGGATCGCCATTCGGCGCTATGTCTCGCAGTGCGACCCTCCACGGACGATCCATCGCTTGAAAATATCCAAGGCGCAAGTATTGGATTTGCGGGGGCAACCTTCTGCCTCGATCGTCTGGCAAGACATGCGGGCAACCGGCATACCCTCTCCAACATGGCGATTTTCGGACAAGGCCCGCACATACGGCGCGGATGGACTGCTATACAGTTCGCGCTCGCGTCCTAAACTGAGCCATTTGGTGTTGTTCAACGCAGAACACCAGATGATACAAACCGCAGGTGCCCCCTGCGACTGGTTCCCCGAAAGGTGACCGCGCCTATCTTGACCGGCACCCGGCACCGTATCAGGATCAACCATAGTAACGCGAAGAACAGGTGAGCTTTTGGAAAACGTTCTTTGGCGCGGCGGATGGATGAGCCGGCTCAGAATCGCAAGCGGCCTCGTGCTGTTTGTCTTTGCGTTCTTTCATTTCATCAATATCGGCCTTGGTCTGTTTCACACTGATTTGCTGCACGGGATGCAGGGCGGACGTAAAGCTGTCAGCCGTAATGAGATCGGCAGCGTCGTGATATATGGCGCATTGCTGATGCACATGGGACTGGCGCTTATCTCACTCGCGCAGCGCCGGACGCTCAGAATGCCTTTCAGCGTCGCGCTTCAGGTTATTCTTGGCCTGTTGATCCCGCTGCAGCTTATCTCACATTTGGTTCAGACCCGATACGCGCATGAGATTTTTGGGGTGAATGATGAAATGGGTTACATCATCATTCTGATGTGGCCCAGCACCGCGATCTGGTTCCAAAGCCTATTACTTCTGCTGGTGTGGGTCCACGGATGTATTGGGCTACACATGTGGTTACGGTTGACCACATGGTGGCGCGCGATGGTTCCATATCTGATCGGTCTCGCCGTCTTTGTACCGGGCTTCGCCTTCGCAGGCCTTCTGACCGAGGGGCGGCGTATCTGGGCCGATTTTGCCGACCCCGATCTACGAGAACAGTATGTCGAATACTATAACTGGCCTTCGCAAGAAGAGTTTCAGTCTTTGTTTTCCGTCACAGACTATGCGCAGTGGGTATTCTGGGCCGCGCTTGCACTAACAGGCTTGGTCTATCTCGGGCGCAAGCTTTGGCGGCGGCGGCATTCGGTGCGGGTGCGCTATGTCAACGGTCCAGAAGTTGTTTCGGAGAAAGGCATGACCCTTTTGGAGATGTCGCGCGCAAACGGCATCCCACATACCGCGCTGTGTGGCGGCAAGGGGCGCTGCACGACCTGTCGCGTTGTGGTTGAAGATGGCGCCGATCAGTTGCACCCACCAACCGAAGTTGAAGCCCGCAGCCTGAAAGCGATCAGCGCGCCAGAGGGGACCCGCCTGGCCTGCCAGATGCGGCCGTCCGACCCGCTCACTGTATTTCGTGTTTTCCGCCCCGACGGCGCGCGTGATCGTGCGCATGCGAGCCAGGGGCAAGAACGGCAGCTGGCGGTTCTGTTTCTGGACATGCGCGGGTTCACCGCCCGCACAACGGGGCAATTGCCGTATGATATCGTTTTTCTGTTGAATCGTTTCTTTGACGCAATTGTCCCAGCAATCACGGCACAAGGCGGGGTTGTCGACAAATACATGGGCGATGGGTTGCTGGCGATGTTCGAAACAGCCAACGCCGCAAGTTCGGCAAGTGCCGGTCTGAGGGCGGCGGCTGGGATCGGACACGCATTGGAGCGTTTCAACCAGCAGCTCCAAGCAGAAGGCAGCCAACCTGTGCGCATTGGTATGGGTCTACATCTTGGTGATCTTGTGCTGGGCGAAATCGGAGCGGCTAAACACGCGCCACGCACGATCATCGGAGACGCTGTAAATGTTGCCAGCCGTTTGGAGGCTGAAACCAAAGCACTGGGGGTTGAGCTCCTTGTATCGGACAAGGTTTTGGACGCGGCTGGGTTACAATGTGATCCCCGCGATCTGCGGGAATTCAGCCTGCGCGGTGTCTCTGAACCCGTCCCTGCCCTGCCCGTCAGGCACGCAGCCGACCTTGAGTCGCAAACCTCACCGCTGGAACAGATTGCCTGAGAATGCGCCTAATGAGCCTGAGCGGCGGGATTTTTTCAATAACATGAAACAAAAAACAGAAAACCGTTCCATTTCGAGAAAAAACCACGCATTTCATCCTTAGTTTTTGCAAGTCTATGGACTTCACCCTCAGGCCGAGGCACATGCCCTGCAAACACCCTTGAAACAAATGCAAACAGAACTGCGATAAGAGTTTTCCGATGACGATGTTAAGCAATCTGGCCCCTATCTCTGAACTGTATGTTTCCTACGAGTCTGCGCAGAAACTGAAGATAGAAGCCGCTGATCTGACCAGCTGGGATCTTAAGCCCCGGCAGATTTGCGATCTGGAACTGCTTATGAACGGCGGGTTCAATCCGCTCAAAGGTTTCCTGAGCGAAGCGGACTATGACAACGTGGTCGAAAACATGCGCCTCGCCGATGGAACACTTTGGCCAATGCCGATCACCTTGGATGTTGACGAGGATTTTGCCGCATCGATCGAGCTGGGGCAGGACATTGCCCTGCGCGATCAGGAAGGCGTGATCCTCGGCACCATGACCGTGACCGACCGCTGGACACCAGACAAGGCGCGTGAGGCGGAAAAGGTCTTTGGTGCTGATGATGATGCGCACCCGGCTGTGAATTACCTGCACAATGTAGCGGGCAAAGTTTATCTGGGCGGCCCGGTCACTGGCATCCAGCAGCCCGTGCATTACGATTTCAAAGCCCGCCGCGACACGCCGAACGAGTTGCGCGCCTATTTCCGCAAAGTGGGCTGGCGCCGTATCGTGGCATTCCAGACCCGCAATCCTTTGCATCGCGCGCATCAGGAATTGACCTTCCGTGCCGCAAAAGAAGCACAGGCCAACTTGCTGATCCATCCCGTGGTTGGCATGACCAAACCGGGCGATGTGGATCATTTCACCCGCGTGCGTTGCTACGAAGCCGTGTTGGATAAATATCCGGCCTCGACTACGTCGATGTCGCTGTTGAACCTTGCGATGCGCATGGCTGGCCCGCGCGAGGCAGTCTGGCACGGGTTGATCCGCGCAAACCACGGCTGCACCCATTTCATCGTCGGTCGTGACCACGCAGGTCCGGGCAAAAACTCTGCCGGTGAGGATTTCTACGGCCCCTATGATGCGCAAGACTTGTTCCGAAAATATCAGGACGAAATCGGCGTCGAGATGGTCGATTTCAAACATATGGTCTACGTGCAGGAACGCGCGCAATACGAGCCGAATGACGAGATCCTGGACAAGGACAACGTCACGATCCTCAACATCTCGGGAACTGAACTGCGCCGCCGTCTGCGCGAAGGGCTGGAGATTCCGGATTGGTTTTCGTTCCCCGAAGTTGTTCAGGAACTGCGCAACCGCTTCCCGCCGCGCTCGCAACAGGGATTCACCGTATTTTTCACCGGTTTTTCAGGCTCGGGCAAATCCACCATTGCCAACGCCTTGATGGTCAAGCTGATGGAGACCGGGGATCGTCCGGTTACCTTGCTGGACGGGGATATCGTGCGTAAGAACCTGTCTTCTGAACTGGGCTTTTCGAAGGAACATCGCGATCTGAACATCCGCCGCATCGGTTATGTCGCGTCTGAGATAACCAAGAACGGCGGTATTGCCATCTGTGCTCCTATCGCGCCTTACGCAACTACCCGTCGTGCTGTGCGTGAAGAAATCGAACAATTCGGTGCATTTTGCGAGGTGCATGTCGCGACCAGCATTGAAGAATGCGAGCGCCGAGACCGCAAGGGTCTGTACAAACTGGCACGTGAGGGCAAGATCAAAGAGTTCACGGGGATTTCCGACCCTTACGACGCCCCTGAAGACCCAGAGCTGCGCGTCGAGACCGAGAATGTCGAGGTTGACAACTGCGCACATCAGGTTCTGCTTAAGCTGGAAAGCATGGGGCTGATTGCAGCATCCTGATCACTTAAGACGAAAAAATACATCAAAGGCCCTCAGATTTCTGAGGGCCTTTTTCGCAGGTGCGGGTCTGGTTCAGTCGGGCAAATTCACCTGCCCGCGCATCAGGACATGGCCGCGCCCGGCAACTTTGATCCCCGTCATCGCATCCGAAGGTCCAACGCGTGTCACGGTCGCCTGACCGGGGCGGCCCATGTCATGGCCCTGTTCGGCGATGAATGTCTCTTTGTCCATCAGTCCGTGTTTCCAGAGATAGGCCGCCATCGCACCGGTGGCCGATCCGGTGAACGGGTCCTCGGGCGGGCTGGGGGGCGCCATCATCAGGCGCGAGAATGTGTCGCCCGTAGTCGTTGCGCCTTTCAGTGCTACAAGAAACGGTTCAGCCATGTCCGACCCCGAGAAACCGGCCTTTTCGGTAATATGACTGAGCAAAGCAACATCCAGCTTGGCAGCGCGCAGCGCCTCGTGATCGCGCAGGACCGTAATGCAAAAGGGCAGACCGGTTGAAACGAACTGCGGTGGAGAAATTACCACCTCTTCCGGCAGGCTGATGGCGGCGGCAACCAGATCTGCGGGCACATGATCGCCGAATTGCGGGGCGACCTGCGTCATTTCGATGTCATCACCTTTCAGTTTGATCGATACAATCCCTGCTCCGGTCTCAAGCGTCAGAGCATCACCCTGAAACAACCCCCGTGATCGCATCGCTGCAACGGTTGCTATGGTCGGGTGCCCGGCAAATGGGATTTCCCGGCTGGCCAGGAAGTACCGGACCCGGATATCAGCGATATCGGATGGCCCGGTAAAAGTGCATTCAACAAGAGAAGTCTCGCGCACATATGCCATGCAAACCGCGTCCGACAGCCTTGCACCCTCATGCACAACTGCGCAGCCGTTGCCACCAAAGGCCTGATCGCTGAACGCATCCACCCAATCGAAATCATACCAGCTCATCGCGCACTCCTGCGTTTCATTCAGCGGCACGATCACCGCTGAGGCAGAAAATGTCACGTCAATTCGGCGGAATGTTTGGTGGCCTAGTGAACGGCCACCGGGGACAGGTCATGTTCGCGTGCCAGTACAAAGGCCAGCTTGCGGTCGGCAACCAGTGCCAATTGCTGCCCATCGGAATCGTGGACAGCATACAGCTGATCCAGATCGCCTGCCTGCTCTCGCAGATCCTGCGGAAGGTCTGCCACATCAACGGCCTTTACATAGACAATCCGATTGCCTTCGGCGTTGATCTCAATCGGTGTATTCATTGCTCTTACCCCTTCTTGATGTTGATTGTCTGAACCACGGTTTCAGGCACGGCGCGGGTCAGGTCCACATGCAGCAGACCGTTTTCCATGATCGCCTCGCCCACCTCGACCCCGTCAGCCAGCACAAACATGCGCTGGAATTGACGCGCCGCGATGCCACGGTGCAGGAATATGCGCCCCTCGCTGTCGTCGCGCTGACGGCCCCGGATCACCAACTGGCGATCCTCGATTGTAATCGACAGGTCCTCTTCCGCGAAACCGGCCACCGCCAAGGTGATGCGATAGGAAAAATCCGAGGTCTGCTCGATATTATAGGGCGGGTATCCTTCATTTCCGGCCTTTGCAGACCGTTCCAGAAGGCGTTCCAACTGCTCGAACCCCAAAAGATGCGGGTATGAGCCTAAGGTAAGTTTCGACACGTATTTTCGTCCTTCATTGTCAAAGCGACGTATTCTGCGGTCCCGATGTCGGCAACCGCGTGATATAGAATATGGGAAGATACAGGGATGTCCACAAGGTCTGGCCGGATAAACCCTGACACACTATCTTGTGTTAGAAGCACCACTTGAAACACTGAGTCGTCCATGAACGCACCCACCGATCTTTCGATGAAAACCGATGAAGTCCTACGGGTGGAATTAGAGGTCTTTCGACGCCAGCACCGTGATTTGGACGAAGCGATCGAGGCCTTGCAGGCCAAGGGGACCTCGGACCAATTGACGATCAAGCGGCTAAAAAAGCAGAAACTGCGCCTGAAAGACATCATCCGTCTGATCGAAGACAGATTGACCCCCGATATCATCGCCTGAGACGCGCGTACCGCATTGCCACATATGCGGATTTGGCTATAGTGCGCGCTCTTTCCGATGGCAGGGACGTAAGCGGATGAGCGATGTGAAAGTAGGGATCATCATGGGCAGTCAGTCGGACTGGCCCACGATGAAAGAGGCCGCCGATATTCTGGATGAATTGGGCATCGCTTATGAGGCGCGGATCGTCTCGGCCCACCGCACGCCGGATCGCCTCTGGGATTATGGTAAAACCGCCGTGTCGCGCGGCTTGCAGGTCATTATCGCGGGCGCGGGTGGCGCGGCGCATTTGCCCGGAATGATGGCGTCGAAAACACGTGTGCCCGTGATTGGCGTTCCGGTGCAAACCCGCGCGTTGTCGGGCGTAGATTCGCTCTATTCCATTGTGCAGATGCCCAAAGGTTTTCCGGTTGCGACCATGGCTATCGGTTCGGCCGGCGGGGCCAATGCGGGTCTGATGGCCGCGGGCATTCTGGCGCTGCAGGATGCCGCGCTTGCGGAACGGCTGGACGCCTGGCGCGAGGCCCTCTCTGCTTCGATCCCGGAAGAACCTCAGCAATGAGCCGTATCGGTTTCATCGGCACAGGCCACATCGCTGCGCCAATCGCGCGGCTGATGGCTGCAAAAGGTCATGATCTTTACGTCACAGAACGCAATGCCCAGGTATCCTCGGCCCTGCAGGCCGAACTTGGGGTCCAAGTTGGCACTCCGCAAGACGTGATTGATGCGTCCGAGATAGTGTTTCTCTGCCTGCGCCCCCATGTGGCCGAGGACGTTCTGGCCCCGCTAAGCTTTCGCGCAGATCAGAAGATTGTTTCGGTGATGGCCGCCGTCTCTGAGGAGCAGCTATCCGGCCTGTGCGCGCCGGCATCGGATTTTGTGCAAACGATTCCGCTGGGGTTCCTTCAGACAGGGGGTTGCCCGCTGGCCGCTTACGGCAACGATCGCCTCTTGGCTGATTTGTTTGAGCCTGAAAACCCTGTGGTGAAGGTTGCCAATGAGGCCGCGTTGAACGCCCACTTCGCCATCTGCGCCATGGTGCCAGGTATCCTGGATCTTATGGCAACAGGCACCGACTGGTTGGCTGATCAGACCGGCGACAAAGACCGGGCCGAATTCTACACTACGCAGCTTGTGTCAGGGTTTCTGACATCAATGCAAAAAGAGCATGCGGGCCAACTGGCAGCCGAGCGTGACGCGCTTGCGACCGAGGGCACACTGAGCCTTCAGATGACGGATATTTTGCAATCTGAGGGCGCGCATGATGCCTTGCGTGCTGCACTGAGTGCGATTGGCAAGAGATTGGAGACATGACGATGTCAGATATGCTTACGCCCGGTGCGACAATCGGGATATTGGGGGGCGGTCAGCTGGGCAGGATGCTCTCGATCGCGGCTGCACGGTTGGGGTTCAAGTCCCACATATTCGAGCCGAGCGCAAATCCTCCGGCCGGTCAAGTTGCAAATCAGGTCACGACCGCAGCCTATGATGACGCCGACGCATTGAAGGCCTTTGCTGAGTCGGTCGACGTGATCACCTACGAGTTTGAAAACATCCCCACCCAGGCGCTGGATCTGCTTGAGGCACACCGCCCCATTCACCCGGGTCGAGAGGCGTTGCGGGTCAGTCAGGACCGCTTGACCGAAAAGACATTTCTACAAGGCTTAGGCCTGCAAACCGCGCCCTTTGCAGACATCTCCGATTTGGACAGCCTGCGCGCCGCAATTGATGACATTGGCACCCCCGCTATCCTGAAAACCCGACGCTTCGGCTATGACGGCAAAGGTCAGGCCCGGCTGCGCGCACCCGAAGATGCCGGGGCGGCACTGGCCGATATGGCGGGCGCGCCGTCCATACTGGAAGGGTTTGTGGACTTCAGCCACGAGGTTTCGGTCATCGCAGCACGCGGTCTGGACGGGCAAGTTGCCTGTTTCGATCCGGGCGAGAATGTCCATCGCGATGGCATATTGCACACGACCACAATACCGGCACGCCTGTCTCCGGCGCAGCGGACAGATGCGGTATTGCTGGCCGCCAACATTCTCAACGCGCTAGATTATGTCGGCGTCATGGGTGTCGAATTGTTTGTGACGCCACAAGGATTGATCGTGAATGAAATCGCGCCGCGCGTTCATAACTCGGGTCACTGGACCCAGAACGGCTGCGCCGTGGATCAGTTTGAACAACATATTCGCGCCGTGGCCGGTTGGCCTTTGGGCGACGGTCAGCGCCACTCGGACGTCGTGATGGAGAATTTGATCGGGCATGACATGGACCGCGTACCCGAGCTTTCACGCGAACGGGACGTAGCACTGCATCTCTATGGCAAGGCCGAGGTCAAGGCCGGCCGCAAGATGGGGCATTTCAACCGGATTTCGCGATGAGGTAATCGCGCTTACGCGCGATGCCTCCGGCGGAGGTATTTTTAGCCAGATGAAGCCGGGATCAGCTCAAGAAACGTGTTGCGATACTACCGGACATATAGCTGACACACCCGCCTGACAGTGTGGCAGCCACTTTGTGGGTTGTCGCATCGAGTATCACCAGATCAGCACGATATTCGGGCTGTAGCGTTCCGCGATCCTTCAGGCCTAAAACCCGCGCGGGACCGGACGAGACAAGCGCCCAGGCGCCCGCAATATCCAACAGGCCAGATTTTACCAACATCAGCGCAGCGCGGCGCGGGCTGGGGTAGTGGTAATCCGATGCCAATGCATCACACAAACCCATCGAGATCAGATCCACCGCGCTGGCATTTCCCTTATGTGAGCCGCCCCGCACAACATTGGGTGAGCCGAGGATGATGTGATCTCCGCCCGCCCGGGCACATTCGGCGGCTTCCAGCGTTTCCGGAAATTCCGAGATCATCACCCCGCGCTCGCGCCACTCAGCACGATCCTGCGGCGTTGTATCATCATGGCTGCCGAGCCGAATTCCTCGGTTCGCAAGGACAGTGCAAAGGCTGTCCAGTGCTGCTGGCACCTCGGCGCTGCGGTTGTGCATTGCCTTCAGCATCTCAAAATGCACTTCGGGATTCCGTCCCGCCTTCAGTGCCTGCCCTGTCAAGCGGGGTGGTTTTCGCCCCTCAGCCAGCCGGTCATGAGGTAGATGATCATTCAGAACCACATAAGGCACCTGCCAATCCGCGATGCGTTCGGGCAGCCCGTCATAGTCGTCCAGCATATGGGTTTCGAAGCGCAGTTGAGGGATCAGTTGGGTTACAACATCATCCCGAACCGCAGCGATGGCGTCAAAAACCTGACCAGCAAACTCGGGCCCGCGCACGCCGCCTTCCCAACTGTGGAACTGCGCCAGAACAGCTGTGGTTATTCCATTCGCGGCTAGTTCCGCTTCAACCGATAAAATGCCCTCTGCCATCTGCTTCATGGCACCGCGCCGGGGCGCGATGTGACGTTCAAAACCGTCGCCATGCAAATCAATGATGCCAGGCAGGATGAGGTATCCTGACAAATCAATCTGCCGCCCTGCCATATCGGATTGAATGGTACCTTCGGCGATCGTCAGTTCAGCACGCGACACCCCTTCGCCGGGCAACAGAACATTCGCGCCGGTCAATGTCAGTTCCAATGAGTTCATTGAGTGGGCTCCGAGTCCGGTTCCGAGCAATCTTCCCCAAGGCAGATCTGGTCGATGATATCCATCACCCCGTCAAGCCAGGTGATTTGTGGATCGAACTGTCCGAATTCGATGAAATGCAGGGTCTGCGCCATGACCCGTGGGTTGTTCATCATGAACGTATGCGTCACCGGCAAAACGATGTGATCAGCCATACCCTCAACCTTTGTGGTTTCGATCGATACCTTGCCGTCATCTGGACCATCGATCAGAGACGAGAACACTGGGTTCAATGAGTTCTCGCCTGCAATCACCCCCAAATCGAAGTCCACGGGCGGCAGGCGGCGTGGAATACCCTCTGGTCCGGTTCCCAACGCAAGCCCTGCAGGGCCATTCAGAAAGCCGAAAACCTCCCAGGCGCCAAGCTCGTCCACCAGTTGGCTGCCCTGATTAGGAGGTCCGAGCATGACAACGCGTCCCAGATTCTCGGGGTCATTGTCCTGCAACCAATAGCGCAGCAGAATGCCCCCCATCGAATGCGCTACAACGTTAACCGTATCCTCCCCGCAGGCGGCGAACGCAGCTGGTAAAGTCTGGTTGGCGAGGTCTGGTATTGGTAGGTCTGTCGAAGGGTAACCGGGACGAACCACAGTGTAACCATGCGCATGAAAAAGCTGCTCCATGACGGTAAACGAGGCCTCTGTGCGCGCGAGGCCGTGCAGAAGGACCACGCATTTCGCATTGGCCACCGCAGGCATAAGGCACAAGAGGAGAACAGCAAGAAATTTCATACACGCCAGATAAGGCCTAACCCAGGCCGAGGGAACCCCTAGCCACGGTTCCGGCGCAGCACCGCCAGTGCGATGCCGCCGAGTACAAATCCGGCGCCGAGTAGAAGCCTTAGACTTGCCATCTCGGCTAACAGGATGACCCCGGCAGCAATTGCGATAACTGGAACGCTGAGTTGCACGATCGCGGCCACCGCCGGTGAAAGCTGTGGCACGACACGGTACCATAGCGCATAGCCGAGACCGGACGTGACGCCTCCGGAAAGCGCAGCCAGCCCATAGCCAAGCGGAGACACTTGCCAATTGCTTCCCAGCAGGAACAGGGCAAATCCCGTGACGGGCAACGCCATGATGAAATTTGCTGCAGTTCCCGACAATGCATCTGGTTCGGACCGGCCCGCGATGGAATATATGGCCCACCCGACCCCGGCAGCCGTCATTAAGCCGGCTCCTGTCGGGTCGACCTGAACCGTCCCAGCAGGCCAAAGAACAAAAGCCAGCCCACCAAGCGCAATACTGGCACCCAATATCTGTCTCAAAGTGGGTGCAGAACCGGTCATAGCACCAATCGCAAACATGGTAATTTGCACAACCCCAAACAGGATCAGCGCACCGAGCCCTGCATCAAGCGTCAGATACGCTACTGAAAACCCGATCATATAAAGCGACAGTGACCCGGCCCCAACAACACGTCGACGATTAAAAACAGGGATCGAGCTGCCCCGAAGCGCCACCAATACAGTTAAAACCAAGGCACCAGCCAAAACTCGGATGATGGCAAATCTCGCCGGATCACTTGCGCCGCTGTCGATAGCAAGGCGGTTCAGGATCGAATTCGCGGCGAAGGCGCACATGGTTAAAGCGGTCAGAAGAAACAGTCGCATATCAACCGCATAGCCGTTTCAAAGGGATTTGCACACTCACATTCCCGATTGCCGAGCCAATCCCGACCCTCCTCGGACCAGAGCCTACCAGCGCCAATGATACGAATGCACAACAGACATTCCAAACAAAACCGGGGCCGCCCAAAGGCGACCCCGCTATTAAGCACTAAGGCTAAAGCAGCTTACATCATGCCGCCCATGCCGCCCATGTCGGGCATGCCGCCGGCAGGTGCCGCGCCTTCTTTGGCGGGCTTGTCGGCAACCATTGCTTCGGTGGTGACCAGCAGGCCAGCAACCGATGCCGCATCTTCCAGAGCGGTACGGACAACTTTGGCCGGGTCGATCACACCGAACGAGAACATGTCGCCATATTCTTCGGTCTGGGCGTTGAAGCCGAATGCTGCGTCGTCGCTTTCGCGAACTTTGCCAGCAACAACCGCACCGTCGACACCAGCGTTCTCGGCGATCTGGCGCAAAGGCGCTTCGATTGCCTTACGAACGATGTTGATACCTGCGTTCTGGTCAGCGTTTGCACCTTCCAGAGTTTCCAGTGCTTTACCGGCCTGAACCAGAGCAACACCACCGCCGACAACAACGCCTTCCTGAACGGCAGCGCGGGTCGCGTTCAGAGCATCGTCGACACGGTCCTTACGCTCTTTCACTTCAACTTCGGTCATGCCGCCGACGCGGATAACAGCAACACCGCCTGCCAGTTTGGCAACGCGCTCTTGCAGCTTCTCACGGTCGTAGTCCGACGAAGTTTCTTCGATCTGAGTGCGGATCTGAGCAACACGTGCCTCGATCTCGGCTTTCTCGCCAGCACCGTCGACGATGGTGGTTTCGTCTTTGGTGATTTCGATTTTCTTGGCGGTGCCCAGCATGTCCATGGTGACGGACTCGAGCTTCATGCCAAGATCTTCGCTGATGACCTGACCACCGGTCAGGATCGCGATGTCCTGCAGCATGGCCTTGCGGCGATCGCCGAAGCCCGGTGCTTTGACAGCAGCAATTTTCAGGCCGCCGCGCAGTTTGTTGACCACCAGAGTTGCCAGCGCTTCGCCTTCAACATCCTCAGCAATGATCAGCAGCGGCTTTTGCGACTGGATCACCTGCTCGAGCAGCGGAACCATCGGCTGCAGCGAGGACAGTTTCTTTTCGTGCAGCAGGATCATGCAGTCGTCGAGTTCTGCGATCATCTTGTCTGCGTTGGTGACGAAGTAAGGCGACAGGTAGCCACGGTCGAACTGCATACCTTCGACAACATCGGTCTCGGTTTCCAGACCTTTGTTTTCTTCGACGGTGATAACGCCTTCGTTGCCAACTTTCTGCATCGCGTCTGCGATCTGCTGGCCGATTTCGGCTTCGCCGTTGGCCGAGATGGTGCCAACCTGAGCAACTTCTGCCGAGTCTTTGACTTCACGCGAAGCGTCTTTGATGCCTTCGACAACCTTGGCAGTTGCCAGGTCGATGCCGCGCTTCAGGTCCATCGGGTTCAGGCCAGCAGCAACCTGCTTCAGACCTTCGCGAACGATGGCTTGGGCTAGAACGGTTGCGGTGGTGGTGCCGTCGCCGGCTTCGTCATTGGTGCGGCTGGCGACTTCTTTCACCATCTGCGCGCCCATGTTTTCGAACTTGTCTTCCAGTTCGATTTCCTTGGCAACCGAAACACCGTCTTTGGTGATGCGCGGCGCGCCAAAGGATTTGTCCAGAACCACGTTGCGGCCTTTCGGGCCCAGGGTCACTTTAACAGCATCGGCCAGAACATTTACACCGGCCAGCATGCGGTTACGGGCATCGGTGTCAAACTTGACGTCCTTTGCAGACATGTTGTCTCTCCTTGAGAATATCTGTTGAAATGAAGATCAGAGAAAGCAGGTGCGCTTACTCGATGATCCCCATGATGTCGCTTTCTTTCATCATCAGCAGCTCTTCGCCGTTGACCTGAACCTCGGTGCCCGACCATTTGCCGAACAGGATCTTGTCGCCAGCTTTTACAGCCATCGCGATCAGTTCGCCGCTGTCCTTGCGCGCGCCTTCGCCGGTTGCAACGACTTCGCCTTCGCTGGGCTTTTCTTTTGCGCTGTCGGGAATGATCAGTCCGCCTGCGGTTTTCTCTTCGCTTTCTACGCGACGAACCAGCACACGGTCATGAAGCGGTTTCAATGCCATCTTTGCAGCTCCTTGGGCTCAAAGTTTGTTATCCTCCCCTCGCCGACTGACGAGGCGTTAGCACTCGGGTCTCATGAGTGATAACGACGCATAGCTAGGGAGTTGCAGGAAGCGAGTCAACAATATGTGAAAGATTTTTTTGCCCGGCGCGATAAGCAGGCAAGAACAAGGCAGCTAGTCTGGCTGATCCCAGCTGTACGCCCAGTGTTTCAGACCTTCTTGCCCAGCCTCAGACAACGCGTAGACGCCCTTTTCCACTTTTTCGAACCAGCCGTAGTGATTGTCGTACATCAAACGTGTCGCCGCACTTACGCCAGTGGCCTTTGCGACATCGGCCCCCTTGCCCGCTCCGTTCTCTGCCAGATGGGCCGCGCATTTTAGTGCATCTTGCCGATAGGCCGTTACGATCCCATGGCGGGTTGCACCACCCGAATTGGGATCACCTTGCAACCGTTCAAACTCGCGCAGCAACCGTTTGGCCCTGACCTTATCCTTGCGCGGCGCATATGGGCCGGGATCGCATTGAACCTCGACCGTTCCATCAGAGCGCACGGTGATCAGACCCAACCCCAGGCGACGGCACAACGCCAGATTATCCCTCAACGCCCGTCGCGCTGCTCGGCCTTTTGGTTTACAGACCCCAATGTAGACCTGATCGGTTATTTTCAGACGAGTGATGGCCTGGTGAAACAGCGCGAGGCTGAAGCGAAGCTTGAGTTCAACGATCACCGGCTCCTGCCCGTCTCGCAGAGCAACAATGTCGGCGGCGCCAACTTCACCTTTCACGGTATAACCCTGACGTTCCAACAAGGCTTTGATGGGTGGGTAAAGGTCCTGCTCGAGCTTCATAACGCTATGCTATGTAGTTTCGCGCGGATTGCCAGCCACGGTTTGAAGACAAACTACATTGCAACTGACAAGAAGGCAGGAGTACGTCTTAGTCATATTCGCCATTTCCGGAAGGTTCCATATGCGCTTGCTCAGCTTTTGTCTCGGCCTTTTGCTTCCGATTACCGCCCATGCGGCCTGCGAAGGGAGAGATCTTAGGCTTGACCTGTCGGCCGAAAGTCAAGCTGATCTCGAGAAGACAATCAGTGACATTCCGTTTCCGGAGGGCAACCACTGGATCGCGACAAAAGACGGGACCGTCTTGCACCTGATCGGCACCCTCCACACCAGCGACCCCCGCATGGCACCCGTGGTCGAGCGCTTGGAGCCAGTTCTGAGTCAGGCCGACGCGTTTTTCTTCGAGGTCACACAGGACGAAATGGACGCATTCGAAAAAGATCTGGCCGATGATTTCAGCCCGGTCCTGATTACGTCTGGCCCCACTTTGATTGACCTGATGTCGGAAGAAGATTGGACAGCGCTGTCCGCGACTCTGGCCGAGCGTGGCATTCCTGGCTGGATGGCGGCCAAGATGCGCCCCTGGTTTCTCAGTATGATGCTGGGTATTCCGCCTTGCCTGATGAATACCCCTGATTTTGATCGCGGCATGGACACGCGCCTGACGGAACTGGCCGAACAACACGGGATACCCCAGTACTCGCTAGAGCGGATCGAGGATTTGATCGCGATGTTCGACAGCCATCCGCTGGAAGAACAAGTGGCCTCTCTGACCCGTCTGTCCGGGGCGCTGCAGGCTGGGGACGACCAGATGATCACAATGGCCAACGCCTATATCGAAGAGCAGCACGCCGCGATCATTGAGCTTGCCAAGCTTCAAGGGCTTGAGGCCTCGGGGATGACGCCAGAAGAGTTTGAAGCCGAATGGAAAGGCTTCGAAGATCAGCTTCTGGTGCAGCGCAATGCAAGCTGGATGGAGAAGATTCTGGACCTGAAGGATCAGACCGCGGTGATCGCTGTCGGGGCCGGACATCTGAGCAACGACTACGGCTTACTGAACCAGCTACATCAAGCCGGATATACACTGGAACGCGCTGAATTCTAGGTTTTCAGACCAAGGGTCGCAGCAAGTTTGCTTCCGGGTGACAACCGTGTTTGACCACCCTATAAGGCGCGCAAATCCATATTCTTCAGGACACGAGACATGACAACGCTAGTTTTTGGCCACAAATCTCCCGACACCGATTCCACCGGCTCTCCGATCCTGTGGTCATGGTATCTGAACGAAGTAAAAGGTGAACAGGCACAGCCCGTTTTGCTAGGCGAACCCAACACCGAAGCCGCCTTTATGCTTGAGCGTTGGGACCTGCCCAAGCCGCAAATCATCGAGGACGTGGCCGAGGATGCACCGGTTGTCATCGTCGACACCAACAATCCGGCCGAGCTGCCCGCCAGCATCAACAGCGCAGATATCCGCGCCATAATCGACCACCACAAACTGGTTGGCGGGCTTGAAACCAAAGGCCCCATCGACATCACTGTGCGCCCGCTGGCCTGCACGGCAACCATCATGGTCGATCTAATGGGTGACGACGCCGCCAAGATGCCCGACGCGATCAAAGGTGCCGCGCTGACCTGCATCCTGTCGGACACACTGGAATTCCGCTCACCCACAACCACCGCACACGACCGCGCCGTGGCTGAGAAACTGGCGGCTGAACTTGGTCTGGATATCTCGGCCTACGCCGCCGACATGTTTGCAGCAAAATCGGATGTATCGTCATTCTCGGACGCCGAACTGATCCGCATGGACAGCAAAGAATACGAAGTAGACGGCACCAAGTTCCGGGTCTCGGTTCTGGAAACCACAGCCCCCGGTGTCGTGCTGGATCGGAAGGACAGCATCGTAAGCTCGATGGCTGATGTGGCCAAGGAAGACGGCGTTGATCAGGTGTTGCTGTTCGTGGTCGACATTCTGAACGAAGAGGCAACGCTGCTGGTTCCAAATGATCTGGTCAAAGGTGTCGCTGAGAAGAGCTTTGGCGCAACCGTGGACGGTGACGCGGTTGTGTTGCCCGGCGTGATGAGCCGGAAAAAGCAGATCATTCCGAACCTCAAGGTTTGAATTTAGATTGTCAAAGGCGCCCGAAACCGGGCGCTTTTTTTTTGCGAGGCTCTGCCTCGCGCTCCGAGATATTTTTGGCCAGATGAACAAGGGGGGTTGATTTCGGCCGCTCCGCCTTGGGCTGCACCTCTGGCCAATCCCCCCGCGCTCTGCCATAGGCTTTGACATCTCGCATTCCCTGCTGCACGAGGCGCGCCATGACCCAGATCGTTTCTTCACTCGCTGAAATCTCTGACCGCTACAAAGCGTTATTCGTTGATTTGTGGGGATGCGTCCACAACGGGATCACAGCCTACCCAGAGGCGGTAGCGGCGCTGCAAGCTTATCGTCAACGTGGTGGCACGGTGGTTCTTGTAACCAATTCCCCCAAGCCTCGGGCCGGGGTTGCCGAGCAGCTTTTACATTTCAATGTGCCGGCAGATTCCTATGACACGATTGCAACCAGCGGTGATTCGGCGCGTTCAGCGATGTTTCGCGGGGCGATTGGCGAAAAAGTCTACTTCATGGGGGAATGGCAGCGGGATGCCGGTTTTTTTGAACCCCTGAAACTGCTGGATCATCCGATCCACATTGAACGCGTTCCGCTGGACGCGGCCGAAGGCATCGTGTGTTGCGGCCCGTTCGACCCGATGGCGGACCCAGATGTGAACCGGCCCGACTTTCTTTATGCCAAGCAGAAAGGGATGAAACTGCTCTGCGCAAATCCGGACATCGTGGTGGACCGAGGCGAAACGCGCGAATGGTGCGCAGGTGCTTTGGCCCGACTTTATACCGAGATGGGTGGTGAAAGCCTATATTTCGGTAAGCCACACCCGCCGATCTACGATCTGGCCCGGCGCAGGTTGCAGGCGATTGGGGTTGATGTGTCGGATTCTGAAATACTTGCCATAGGGGACGGGCCGCAAACAGATATCGCTGGAGGCATGGGGGAAGGCATTGATACCCTCTTCATCACCGGCGGTTTGGCAGCCGCAGAAACCAAAACATCACATCATCCAGACGAAGACGCGTTGAAAGCTCATAACGAGAAGGAACAGATCAATCCAACCTATTCGATTGGTCGCCTGAGATAGCAAAAAAGACTTGATTTTCTGCAACTGCGAAGTAATAAAGTTGCCGACGAGCGGCAGATGATGGTCTTTTGTTGCTCTTTCGATCTCGAATGAGGGCAGCATGTTGGACAACCTTCCGCGCGGAACGATTTGCATCGAAGACATCGAAATGGGCATGTCACGGCACTTGCGCAAAGTCGTGACCGATGAAGATATCGAGATGTTCGCTCAAGTATCGACCGACCGGAATCCGGTTCATCTGGATGATGACTATGCCCGCGATACGATTTTCGAAGGGCGCATTGCGCATGGCATGCTGACCGCCGGCCTGATCTCTGCCGTGATCGGAGAGCAGCTGCCCGGACATGGAACCGTGTACATGGGACAATCGCTTAAATTTCTGGCGCCGGTGCGTCCGGGCGACATGGTTTATGCCGAGGTCAAGGTGATCGATATCGATTTTGCCAAACGTCGGGTGAAACTGGATTGCCACTGCGCAGTTGACGGAAAGAAAGTGTTGGTGGGTGAGGCCATGGTGCTGGCTCCGAGCCGCAAGTTCGACTGATAATCCACCTTAACCGAACTGCGGCTTGAACCTGACGGGCAGTCCCGCTAGGCAAGCCGCATGCATATCATCCGGGACTTCCAGTTTGTTGAACCAGAAGACCGAGGCGCAAGTGTCGCCATCGGGAACTTTGACGGTGTTCATCTTGGCCATCAATCCGTCATCGAGTTGGCGCGCAATGCTGAATTGAACGCGCCGCTGGGGGTCATGACATTTGAGCCGCATCCGCGAGAGTATTTTTCCCCAGAGGCACCGCCCTTTCGTCTGATGCGCGGCAATGCACGCGCGCACCGGCTAGAAAAACTCGGCGTGCAGAAGCTTTATGAACTGCCTTTTAATTCAACGCTCGCGGGTATGACGCCCGAAGCTTTTGCGAGAAATGTCATATGCGATGGTCTGGGGCTTTCTCATGTTGTCGTGGGTGCCGATTTTTGTTTTGGCAAAGGGCGCAGCGGTAACCCTCAGGACCTGGTTCGCTTTGGCGAAGAGATGGGGTTCGGTGTGACAATCGCGCCCCTGTTGGAGCGCACCGAGAATGTGGTTTCGTCGACTGCGATCCGGACAGCTCTGTCAGAGGGGCGCCCGCGCGATGCGGCAACAATGCTGGGGCACTGGCACCGGATCGAGGGTGAGGTCGTCGGAGGCGAGCAACGCGGACGAGAGTTGGGGTACCCGACAGCCAATATGTCGATCGAAGGACTACACCCTCCGAGATTCGGCGTTTATGCAGTTTTGGTCGACGTCCTGGATGGCCCGCATCAGGGCAGCTATCACGGGGCGGCATCGGTCGGGACCCGGCCCATGTTCCAAGGCGAGGTTCCTAACATCGAGACATTTCTGTTCAATTTCTCAGGTGATCTTTACGGTGCCACGCTGTCCGTTGGTCTGGTCGACTATCTGCGGCCCGAAATGACATTCGACGGCCTTGACGGGTTGATCTCGCAGATGGATGCCGATTGCGCGCGCGCGAGAGAGATACTGGCCAGTACATGACTACGGATCCAATCGATCGAGCTGGCCTCGCGCCCCGATTCTGGGAACGCAAGCCGCTGCGCAAGATGAACCAGCGTGAGTGGGAGGCCCTGTGTGATGGTTGCGGCAAATGCTGTCTTAACAAGCTGGAAGACGAAGATACGGGCGAGGTCGCATTGACCTGTGTTGCCTGTCGCCTGCTGGATGACGAAACTTGCCGGTGCACCCAATATGATATCCGCCACCAATTCGTGCCCGAATGCATCGTCATGACACCCGATAACATCGACAACCATGCCTATTGGCTGCCCCAGACTTGCGCCTATCGACTGCTCTGGGAAGGCAAACCGCTTTACGACTGGCACCCTTTGCTATCAGGTACGCCTGAAAGCGTTCACACCGCCGGAGTCTCCGTGCAGCGGCGAACCGTATCTGAATTCGAAACGCCCATGGAAGAGTGGGAAGACTACATCATCGAGGAGCCGAATTAATGCATTTTGCCTCTGATAATTCCGGGCCTGTTCATCCCGAAGTTCTGGCCGCATTGGCCGAAGCCAATCAGGGCTATCAGATGGCTTATGGCGCCGACACCTTGATGAACGAAGTGCGCGACCAAATCCGCGGCATTTTCGAAGCACCGGGTGCGGCAGTTTATCTGGTCGCTACGGGAACGGCAGCGAATTCACTGGCGTTGGCAACGCTGAGCAAGCCGTGGGAAACCGTGTTCTGTTCACCCGTCGCTCATATCCACGAAGATGAGTGCAATGCCCCCGAATTCTACACCGGCGCGAAACTGACTCTGGTGCCGGGTGGCGACAAGATGACCCCCGAAGCGTTGACCAAGTCCATTGAGGGGGAAGAAACCCGCGGCGTGCATGGTCCGCAGCGCGGGCCTGTCTCGATCACTCAGGTGACCGAGCGTGGCTCGGTTTACTCGCTTGCCGAACTTCATGCCTTGTGTGGCGTTGCCAAGAAATATGGGCTGCCGGTGCATATGGACGGCGCGCGCTTCACTAATGCTCTTGTCTCTTTGAATTGCTCACCGGCAGAAATGACATCGAAAGCCGGTATTGACGCCGTCAGCTTTGGCGGCACCAAAAACGGTCTGATGGGTGTCGAAGCAGTCATATTCTTTGACGAAAGCAAGGCTTGGGAGTTCGAGTTACGTCGCAAGCGCGGCGCACATCTGTTCTCCAAACACCGTTATTTGTCAGCCCAGATGGCCGCCTATCTGCAGGACGACCTGTGGTTGAAGTCGGCACGTAAAGCCAACGATAATTGTGCGCGTCTTGCGGATGGTCTGCGGGCAGTCGGGGCAGAATTCCTGCATGAACCCCAGGCAAACATGATTTTCGCAAGCTTTCCCCGCAGCCAACACAAGCGCCTGCACGAGGCCGGCGCCGTCTATCACCTGTGGGGCGATACGTTGGACGGTGAGGACGAAGACGAGATGCTGGCCTGCCGCCTTGTCTGTGACTGGTCCATCGGAACCGAGCAGATCGATCGGTTTCTGAACCTCTTGTAGCCGTGCCTCCCTGCCCCGGCTATTTCATCTCAGCCAGATGTTTGTCCAGATCATCAAGACGGTCCTGTCCCCAGAACCTCTGATCGTCCGGTGTGATGTAAAATGGTGCCCCAAAAACACCCCGGTCCACGGCTTCTTCCAGATTTGCGGCGTAGGTTTCCGCACCTACCAACAGGCCACTATCAGCTAGATTTGGATTAAATCCTGCCTGTTCCAAGCAATCCCGGATCACGCCATCATCAGAGATGTCCTTTTCTTCTGCCCAGCAGGCACGCAAGAAGGAATGGCAAAGTTTACCCACATCACCTGATCCATCCTGTACTGCTGCGATCACAGCGTAAGAGGACGGAGCCATGTTCGTCGGCCAGTGCGCAGGCTGCAGGTTCAACGGCATATCCAGATTGCGCGCTTGGCGCACCAATTCTTGCGCGCGGTATTCGATGCGAGATATATGTCGGTCTTTTGGTGGCGTTCCACCTGTCCGGCCGAACAGGGCAACAATATCCAATGGTTTATAGTTGATCGTCGCACCGTGTTTTGCCGCGATCTCTTCAAGGCGCATTCCCGCCAGATAGGAATAGGGCGAGAGTGTCGCAAAAAAGTAGTCAATCTGGGCCATGTTCACTTTCTCCGCTGCGTTATCTTTGCGGGACGGTAGACCCATGCTAAGCGGTGTCAACATCACGAATCTGTCACATTGCCACTGCTGCCCGGGGAAAATCAGCCGATGCCGACACTTCACGAACCCAAGCTTATCGCTGGGAACGCCAATCTTCCGCTTGCCGAAACCATTGCACGTCGCATGAGCCTGCATCGCGGCGTTGACCAGGGGCTGGTCGATGCTCGGGTCGAACGGTTCAACGACGGAGAGATTTTTGTCGAGGTTTTCGAGAATGTGCGCGGTGAGGATATGTTTATCGTTCAACCAACCTCGAACCCCGCCAATGACAATCTGATGGAGCTGCTGATCATCGCAGATGCCCTGCGCCGTTCATCCGCAGCCAGGATCACCGCTGTCATTCCGTATTTCGGGTACGCCCGTCAGGACCGCCGCACCAAGGCGCGCACACCAATCAGCGCCAAGCTGGTGGCAAACATGCTGACTGGTGCGGGTATCGAACGGATTCTAACCATGGATCTGCACGCAGCCCAGATTCAGGGCTTTTTCGACATGCCGGTGGACAACCTTTATGCCTCTCCGATCTTTGCCCTGGATGTGAAGAAACAATTCAAGGATCAGATGGACGACCTGATGGTGGTCTCGCCGGATGTCGGCGGTGTTGCACGTGCCCGTGAATTGGCCAAACGCATCAATGCGCCCCTTTCGATCGTTGACAAACGCCGCGAAAAGGCAGGCGAAGTGGCCGAGATGACTGTCATTGGTGACGTGAAAGACAAAATCTGCCTGATTGTCGATGACATTTGCGATACCGCTGGCACTCTGTGCAAAGCTGCCCAGGTGCTGATGGATAACGGCGCCAAGGAAGTACACTCTTACATCACCCACGGTGTCATGAGTGGACCGGCGGTTGAACGTGTGACCAATTCGGTGATGAAATCTCTGGTCCTATCGGACACGATCCAGCCTACGGCTGAGATCAACAAGGCCGCCAATATCCGCATCGTGCCCACCGCGCCGATCTTTACGCAGGCGATCCTGAACATTTGGAATGGCACCAGCGTGTCATCTTTGTTCGAAGACAAGACACTGACGCCGATCTACGAGTCACTTTATCATATGGATTGATCGAAAAAACTGCTGGCTACCATAGATAATGTCTGAATTCATGACGGCCTACCTATTCGGCGACCGTCATGATTTCTTCCAACGGTTTTTTCATCTTTGCAACTTTTGGCACCTTCGCGTCGTCTTGCGGGTGGCCTACAGCTACGATCATAATAGGTTTTTCATGATCAGGGCGGTTTAGCAGTTTATTCAGGAATTTCATCGGGTTGGGTGTGTGGGTCAGCGATACCAGCCCTGCATGGTGCAGCGCCGTCAACAAAAAGCCCGTGGCAATGCCCGTGCTTTCAGGCACGTAGTAGTTTTTGAACCGATCTCCATCATCGAATTGACCCCAACGTTGGGCGAAAATCACTATCAGCCACGGTGCGTCTTCCAGATGCGGCTTCTGATCGTTAGTCCCGATTGGTTCAAGCGCCTTCAGCCATTCATCCCCGGCACCGCCTTCATAAAACCTGCGCTCTTCAGCTTCCGCTTCTTCCCGAATACGGCGCTTCATCTCAGGGTTCGAGATTGCCACAAAGTGCCAGGGCTGATGATTGGCTCCTGAGGGCGCTGTTCCGGCTGCGCGAATGCACTCTTCGATGACCGTGCGCTCGACGGGCCGGTCCGAATAGTCACGCACGGTATGGCGGCGTTTCATCTTGTCGTAGAACGCTCGCGCTTCGGCCAGCATTTCTTCATCAGACAAGTCCATACGATCCGGAAGGTCGAAGGCTTCGTATTCGATGTGATCTCGTGCAAACACCTGTAAGATCCTCTGGTTGCGTTAGCCGCTATTTGGGGTGGCCAGTCTTCTTTATGGGACGACGCGCGAAGGTGCGCAATCTTATGTCACGAACAGGCCTGCTTCACGAGATGTCCCAATCGTCTTCATGCGAAACATCTCCAATTGCGGTCCAATTCACCCGAATTCTGGCGATACGCGTATCGGACCAGGTGCGAAACACCGCATTGAATCCTTCCAGCGTTATATCTTCGGCCTGAACTTCAGCCCGTAAAGCGGAAGACGTATCCACATCCCAAAGCACCACGCCTATCTGGACGATTGGCACAGAGCGGAACACTTCTGAAAAACGGACGCTTACACGACGCTCACGCGGGCCCTCACCAGTCCACATCACGCCACCATCGGCGAAATCGGAAAACAAGACCTCCTCGCCCTGATCAATGCCGATGGGATGGGTTTGAAACTTTTTCATCTATCGTCTTTTATTGTTCAATTCCTGCAGCTTAACTTCAGCGAATGGCAAAATCACGACAAAAAAACGGCCCCGCGGATACGGGGCCGTTCCAAGTGATCAGAATGTCATGAACCCTTACAGGCTCATATGCGTTCCTAGAGCTTCCATGTCAGCCAGCAACTTTGCAGCATCGTCGACGATGGTCTGATCGTCACCGGCCTTGGCCGCCTCGTGCGAAGCGCGGGCGTCAGCGATCAGATCGTCCAGATGCGAGCGTGTTACTTCAGCAACCGGAATGGCCTTTTCGGCCAGAACCGACAGGCCATCACCATTGATCTGAGCAAACCCACCGGTGACCAGGTATTCGCTGGAGCCTTCGGGTGCTTCGACCTTCAGGATGCCCGGGCGCAGAGTTGTAATTGTGGGGGCATGATCGGGCATTGCCGTCATGTCCCCGTCCGCGCCGGGAATCTGGACCGCCGTCGCGCTAAGCGAAGCAAGGCTCCGCTCAGGGCTGACGAGGTCGAATTGCATCGTGTTTGCCATCAGGGATACTCCTTAGGCGGCTTCTGCGGCCATCTTCTCCGCTTTAGCGATCACTTCTTCGATGCCGCCAACCATCAGGAAGGCCGCTTCGGGCAGGTGATCGTATTCGCCAGCGACAACCGCTTTGAACGACGCGATGGTCACATCCAGAGGAACCTGAACGCCCGGCGAACCGGTGAAGACTTCGGCCACGTCGAACGGCTGCGACAGGAAGCGTTCGATCTTACGGGCACGTGCCACTGTCAGTTTGTCCTCTTCCGACAGTTCGTCCATGCCAAGGATGGCGATGATGTCCTGCAGCGACTTGTAGCGCTGAAGGATTTGCTGAACGTCGGTCGCAACCTTGTAGTGCTCTTCACCAACGATGGCCGGGTCGAGCAGACGCGAGGTCGAGTCGAGCGGGTCAACCGCCGGGTAGATACCCTTTTCCGAGATCGCACGGTTAAGAACGGTGGTCGCGTCCAAGTGCGCAAACGAGGTTGCCGGCGCAGGGTCGGTAAGGTCGTCCGCAGGCACGTAGATCGCCTGCACGGACGTGATCGAGCCCGACTTGGTCGAGGTGATGCGTTCCTGCAGGGCACCCATGTCGGTGGCCAGGGTCGGCTGGTAGCCCACCGCCGAAGGAATACGACCCAGCAGAGCCGAAACCTCGGAACCCGCCTGCGTGAAGCGGAAGATGTTGTCGACGAAGAACAGAACGTCAGTACCGGACTGGTCGCGGAACTGCTCGGCCAGGGTCAGACCGGTCAGAGCAACACGCGCACGCGCACCCGGAGGTTCGTTCATCTGACCGTAAACCAGGGCCACCTGCGATTCCGACAGGTTGTCCGGTTTAATAACGTTCGATTCGATCATCTCGTGATACAGGTCGTTCCCTTCACGAGTCCTTTCACCAACACCCGCGAACACCGAGAAGCCCGAGTGCACTTTTGCGATGTTGTTGATCAGTTCCATGATCAGAACGGTTTTACCAACGCCGGCGCCGCCGAACAGGCCGATCTTACCGCCTTTGGCGTATGGGGCCAGTAGGTCAACAACCTTGATGCCAGTGACCAGAACTTCCGACTCGGTCGACTGTTCGTCAAAAGTCGGTGCAGGCTGGTGGATCGCACGGGCTTCGGTTGCTTCAACCGGGCCTTTTTCGTCGATCGGCTCGCCAACCACGTTCAGGATGCGGCCCAGAGTGGCGTTACCAACCGGAACCGAGATCGGTGCGCCAGTGTCGGTCACGGCTTCGCCGCGGACCAGACCTTCGGTCGCGTCCATCGCGATGGTGCGGACGGTGTTTTCACCCAGGTGCTGAGCAACTTCCAACACCAGGCGCTTGCCGTTGTTGGTGGTTTCCAGCGCGTTCAGAATTTCAGGCAGCTGATCTTCGAAGTGCACGTCGACGACGGCCCCGATGATCTGTGTGACTTTGCCTTTTGCATTCGCCATGTTTCGTCTCCGGTAGGTCTCTACAGCGCTTCGGCGCCGGAAATAATTTCAATCAGCTCGTTGGTGATCACGGCCTGACGCGAGCGGTTGAACTGGATCGTCAGCTTGTCGATCATCTCACCCGCGTTGCGTGTCGCGTTGTCCATTGCGGACATCCGTGCACCCTGTTCAGACGCTCCGTTTTCGAGCAGAGCCGAGAAGATCGCGGTGGCAACCCCCTTGGGCAGCAGGTCGGCCAGGATGGCCTCTTCGCTGGGCTCGTAGTCGAATACCGCACCGCTGTCGTCACCCGTCGCTTCGTCTTCGAACGAGGCGGGGATGACCTGCTGTGCCGTCGGGATCTGGGTCACAACGTTGACGAACTTCGAGTAGAAGATCGTGGCAACGTCGAACTCACCCCCGTCGAAACGAGACAGGACGTCCTTGGCGATGTCTTGCGCGTTGGAATACCCCAGACGCTTGACCTCGCTCAGGTCGATATGTCCAACGAACAGATCGCTAAAATCACGCTTGAGCGCGTCGCGGCCTTTTTTGCCGACGGTCAAAACCTTGACCGTCTTGCCTTTGGCGCGCAACTCGTCCGCCTTTTGGCGAGCGAGCTTGGCGATGTTCGAGTTGAAGCCGCCACACAGGCCGCGTTCAGCTGTCATGACAACCAGCAGATGGACATCATCACTGCCCGTGCCACGGAGCAGCTTGGGGGCGCTGTCGCTGCCCCCGACCGAAGCCGCCAGCCCCGCCATCACGGCATTGAACCGCTCGGCATAGGGACGCGAGGCTTCGGCAGATTCCTGGGCGCGACGCAGTTTTGCGGCCGCGACCATCTGCATGGCCTTGGTGATCTTGCGGGTCGATTTAACCGACTCGATCCTGTTTTTAAGGTCCTTAAGATTTGGCATATGCCCGCCTCTCCCTTAAGCGAAGGTTGCGGCGTATTCGTCCAGCGCAGCCTTGATCTTGTCGGAAGCGTCACCCTTGATCTTGGGATCTTCGTCCGTGATCCACTGAAGCAGGTCCGCGTGCTTGCCGCGCAGGTGCGCCAGCAGGCCAGCTTCGTAACGGCCAACATCGGACACGTCGATCTTGTCGAGGTAACCATTGGTGCCGGCGAAGATTACGCAGACGATTTCAGCGTTGGTCAGCGGCGAGTACTGTGGCTGTTTCATCAGCTCGGTCAGACGCGCACCACGGTTCAGCAGCTGCTGGGTCGCGGCGTCGAGGTCAGAACCAAACTGCGCAAAGGCAGCCATTTCGCGGTACTGAGCCAGTTCCAGTTTAACCGGACCGGCGACCGACTTCATCGAGTTGGTCTGAGCCGAGGAGCCCACACGCGAAACCGACAGACCGGTGTTCACGGCGGGGCGGATGCCTTGGTAGAACAGTTCGGTTTCTAGGAAGATCTGGCCGTCGGTGATCGAGATCACGTTGGTCGGAATAAACGCCGAAACGTCACCACCTTGAGTTTCGATAACCGGCAGAGCAGTCAGCGAGCCCGCACCGAAGTCTTCGTTCAGCTTTGCCGAACGTTCCAACAGACGCGAGTGGAGGTAGAAAACGTCGCCAGGATAGGCTTCACGTCCGGGCGGACGGCGCAGCAGCAGCGACATCTGACGATAGGACACAGCCTGCTTCGACAGGTCATCATAGATGATCAGCGCGTGGCGGCCGTTGTCGCGGAAGTATTCGGCCATCGCGGTTGCGGCGTAAGGTGCAAGGAACTGCATCGGTGCCGGGTCGGACGCGGTTGCCGCCACAACGATCGAGTAGTCGATCGCACCGGACTCTTCCAGTTTCTTCACCAGCTGAGCAACGGTCGAACGCTTTTGACCGATCGCAACGTACACGCAGTACAGCTTCTTCGACTCATCGTCGCCTGCTGCGTCGTTGTAAACTTTCTGGTTCAGGATCGCGTCCAGAGCAACGGCGGTTTTACCGGTCTGACGGTCACCAATGATCAGCTCACGCTGGCCACGGCCGATTGGGATCATTGCGTCAACCGATTTCAGGCCGGTTGCCATCGGCTCGTGAACCGATTTACGCGGAATGATGCCCGGCGCTTTAACGTCTGCAACGCCACGCTTGGTCGCGTTGATCGGGCCTTTGCCGTCCAGCGGGTTGCCCAGACCGTCAACAACGCGGCCCAGCAGCTCGTCACCGATCGGAACGTCCACGATCGAGTTGGTGCGCTTAACAGTGTCACCTTCTTTGATGTCACGGTCGGAACCGAAGATAACAACACCGACGTTGTCGCTTTCCAGGTTCAGGGCCATGCCCATGATGCCACCGGGGAATTCGACCATTTCGCCCGCTTGCACGTTGTCCAGGCCGTATACACGGGCAATCCCGTCACCGACGCTCAGCACGCGGCCGATCTCGGCCACTTCGGCTTCCTGACCAAAATTCTTGATCTGGTCCTTCAGGATTGCAGAAATCTCTGCAGCTTGGATTCCCATTTATCCGACCTCTTTCATTGCATTCTGTAGGGAGTTCAGCTTCGAACGGATCGAGCTATCGATCATTTTCGAGCCCACTTTAACGACAAGACCGCCGATGAGGCTTTCATCCACGGTCGCATTGATTGTCACGGTCTTGCCCACACGCTCGGACAGCGTCTTGGACAGTTTATCCATTTGGGTCTTGGTGAGCGCCTTGGCCGAGGCGACATCGGCGGTCACCTCGCCACGCTCGTCAGCCAGCATGTCGCGCAGAACCTGCACCAGTTGCGGTACAACGAACAGACGACGTTTCTGCGCCATCAAACCCAGCGTATTGCGCAGGATGGCATGCAGGCCCATCTTGTCCGCAACAGCGGTGATTGCGCTTTCCT
Source organism: Ruegeria sp. B11 (assembly GCF_056539785.1). Classification (NCBI taxonomy): domain Bacteria; kingdom Pseudomonadati; phylum Pseudomonadota; class Alphaproteobacteria; order Rhodobacterales; family Roseobacteraceae; genus Ruegeria; species Ruegeria sp. B11. The sequence goes on from NZ_JBQFVO010000003.1 coordinate 358,813, forward strand.
GTTCGGCGCGCGAAACCAAAGGCGATGCGATCAGGTCGCGCAATTCAGCGCTGTCACCCAATGCTGCTGCCAGATCGTTGATTCCGGTTTCCAGACCTGCAAGGTCGTTATTCTCTTTAGCGATCTCGAAGATCGCGGTGGCATAGCGCTCGGCGATGCCAGTGGAAATCGAAGCTGGTTCGGACACGTCCACCCTTCCGATATTTGAGGCCCCGATTTTGAGTAGCGGCCGCTACCTTGGGGCGTGAGGAAACCCCGTCCATTTAGGGCGGGGATCAAAATCACCGGGGATGTAGCAGAGGTGTTCCAACCAAGCAATACGCTATAGCGGTAACAGTTTTATCCACAAATTATTATTTTTCATACACTTAACCCAACTGCGACCCTTTGGACCGATTGGGGCAGTTGAAAAATGTTACGAATATGCAGGTTTTTGCGATTCCTGTGACCTTTTTCCCGCATTTTTTCCGTTCAAAATGCGCCGGACTGTCACGCAGGCTTTAACAAACCATCCAACGCTTTGATCGGGCGCTTCGCTGTGTCTTTGGTAACGCTTCCGCTAGGCGGGCGAATGAGTTTACTGGCCTCAACCATAAGCACACCTCCGGCCATGACGGTTGGGATGCGTTGCCCAGTCTTCTCGATCAGGCTGCCCGATTTTAGCCAGAACCTACGGAACGAAGGCGGTAGGTAAAGCGCCGAGCAATGGTTTTCAGGGACGAAGTGGTGCGCGCGTAATTGGTTTTCCAATTGGGTTGTTGAATAGGGCTGCCCAAAGCCAAACGGCGTCCGGTCTGAGCGCGACCAAAGCCCGGCCCGGTTCGGTACGACAAATAGCACACGCCCTCCGGGCCCCAGAACGCGCCAGCATTCTTCCAGCAATTGGCTGGGTCGGTTTGAAGTTTCCAAACCATGCATCACCACCAGTTTATCCACATGGCCTGTTTCGATTGGCCACATCGTCTCTTCGGTCAGAACGGAAACATTGGGCATCCCCGCAGGCCATGGCATTACACCCTGCGGACCAGGCATAAGACCAATCACACGGCGCGCATCTTTGAGGTAAGGCCGCAATAAAGGTACGGCAAAACCAAATCCGACCACAGTTTGCCCCTTGGCTTCGGGCCAAAGATCCACCAACCGACCACGGATCGCTGCCTGGGCCGCGCGACCCAGGGTGCTGCGATAGTAGAAATTCCTCAGATCCTGCACATCAAGATGCATTGCGGACACCCGGTCAATCGGCTTAGCTGGGCGCAGTCTAGCAATGAAAGGGCAAAAGGCCATGCCTCTTGAGATCGTTACCATTCCTTGCCTCAGCGATAATTACGCCTTTCTCGCCCATGATCCGGCCAGCGGTGAGACTGCCTTGATCGATGCGCCAGAGGCAGCTCCGATTCTGGCTGAACTGGATTCGCGCGGCTGGCAGCTAAGCCATGTGTTGCTGACCCATCATCATTGGGATCATGTGGACGGGCTGGGCGACATTCTGGCGAAACAGCCCGCGCGTGTGATCGGCGCAAAAGCAGATGAGCATCGGTTGCCAAAACTCGATCAGGCGGTGGTTGAAGGTGACACATTTTATATCGGCGGTGAGCCGGTCGAGGTTCTTGATGTGTCCGGTCATACAATTGGGCACATTGCATTCTACATGCCCCAAACTGGCGTTGTATTCACCGCTGACAGCCTGATGGCGCTGGGATGTGGACGATTGTTCGAGGGCACGCCTGCGCAAATGTGGGCCTCTCTCAGCAAGTTGGCGGCCCTGCCCGATGAAACAATCGTGTGCTCAGGCCACGAATACACACAGGCAAACGCCAAGTTCGCCCTGACCATCGATCCCGACAACCCAGCCTTGCTTGACCGCGTGGCCGATATTAATCGCGCCCGCGCTGCTGGAGAACCTACTGTGCCTTCGCTTTTAGGCCTGGAAAAGGCGACAAATCCGTTTCTAAGGGCCACTGATCCGGCGATTCAGGCCCATCTGGGCATGGAAAACTCTGATCCCGTGTCCGTATTCGCCGAAATTCGAGCCCAAAAAGACAGCTTTTAACCCGTTTCAAGCCCCAATCACGGCCACGGTCACAACAAATGTGACTGTCAAGTGAAAGAAAACCCTTGAAGCCGGGGCGGGATCAACCAAACTCTAATAGTATGAGGACATGGTTGGGATGGGGATCCGGCCTGCAGCCCGCCCCCTTCCGGCCCAATACAGAGGAGCACCCGCGTGCCTTCATTCTCGAGCACACTTGAACAAGCCATCCACGCGGCCCTTGCGGCGGCGAATGAGCGGCGACATGAATTCGCAACGCTAGAGCATCTGCTGCTGGCGCTGTTGGAAGAACCCGATGCGGTGCGCGTCATGAAAGCGTGCAGCGTCGATCTGGACGAGTTACGCAGCACCTTGGTCGAATTCATCGACGAAGATCTGTCAAACCTCGTCACTGATATCGACGGGTCCGAAGCCGTGCCCACGGCAGCCTTCCAGCGTGTCATTCAGCGCGCCGCGATCCACGTTCAAAGCTCTGGCCGCACAGAGGTGACCGGGGCCAATGTACTGGTGGCCATCTTCGCCGAACGTGAAAGCAACGCAGCCTATTTCCTGCAAGAGCAGGACATGACCCGTTATGACGCGGTAAACTTCATCGCACATGGTGTGGCCAAAGACCCGGCCTATGGAGAGAATCGTCCTGTAACGGGTGCTGATGAAGCCGAAGAAGAGGCTCAGACGACATCTGGTGACGCCGAGCAAAAAGAAAGTGCGCTTGGCAAATATTGCGTTGATCTGAACGCCAAATCACGCGCCGGTGATGTAGATCCGCTGATCGGACGCTCGGACGAGGTTGAACGCTGTATTCAGGTGCTGTGTCGCCGGCGCAAGAACAACCCGTTGCTGGTAGGTGACCCCGGTGTCGGCAAAACCGCCATCGCCGAAGGTCTGGCGCATAAGATCGTTGCGGGCGAGGCCCCGGACGTGTTGTCGGAAACCACCATCTACTCGCTCGATATGGGTGCCCTGCTTGCGGGAACTCGCTATCGCGGCGATTTCGAAGAGCGTCTGAAAGCGGTTGTGACCGAATTGGAAGAGCACCCTGATGCAGTTCTCTTCATCGACGAGATTCACACTGTGATCGGAGCGGGTGCAACCTCGGGCGGAGCGATGGATGCGTCGAACCTGCTGAAGCCAGCGCTTCAGGGTGGCAAACTGCGCACCATGGGCTCGACCACGTATAAAGAGTTCCGTCAGCATTTCGAAAAAGACCGCGCGCTGAGCCGCCGATTCCAGAAAATCGACGTGAACGAGCCGTCGGTCGAGGACAGTGTCAAAATTCTGCGCGGTCTGAAACCATATTTCGAAGAGCATCACTCGATCAAATATACTGCCGACGCGATCAAGACAGCTGTCGAATTGTCGGCGCGCTATATCAACGACCGCAAACTGCCCGACAAGGCCATCGACGTGATCGATGAGGCCGGGGCAGCGCAGCACCTGCTGGCCGAAAGCAAACGTCGCAAGACCATCGGCGTCAAAGAGATCGAGGCGGTGGTTGCCAAGATTGCGCGTATCCCACCCAAGAACGTCACCAAGGATGATGCCGAGGTTCTGAAAGATCTCGAAACCTCGCTGAAACGCGTGGTGTTTGGTCAGGATGAAGCGATCGAAGCGCTGTCCAGTGCGATCAAACTGGCGCGCGCCGGTCTGCGTGAGCCCGAAAAACCCATCGGCAACTATCTGTTCGCTGGCCCCACCGGTGTTGGCAAAACAGAGGTGGCGAAACAGTTGGCTGACACGCTTGGTGTTGAACTGCTGCGTTTCGACATGTCGGAATACATGGAGAAGCACGCGGTCAGCCGTCTGATCGGTGCGCCTCCGGGTTATGTCGGGTTTGATCAGGGTGGTTTGCTGACCGACGGTGTCGACCAGCACCCACATTGCGTCTTGTTGCTTGATGAGATCGAAAAAGCGCACCCGGACGTATTCAATATCCTGTTGCAGGTGATGGATCACGGCGAATTGACCGACCACAATGGCCGGACGGTGAATTTCCGCAACGTGGTCCTGATCATGACATCGAACGCAGGTGCGCAGGAGCAGGCGAAAGCCGCCATCGGCTTTGGCCGCGACCGGCGCGAAGGTGAGGATACCGCAGCGATCGAACGTATGTTCACGCCGGAGTTCCGCAACCGCCTGGACGCTGTGATCTCATTTGCACCACTACCGAAAGAGGTCATTTTGCAGGTCGTTGAGAAGTTTGTCCTGCAGCTGGAAGCACAGTTGCTGGATCGTGGCGTGACCATCGATCTGACACCGCGTGCCGCCGAATGGCTGGCCGACAAGGGCTATGATGACAAGATGGGTGCGCGACCTCTGGGTCGTGTTATTCAGGAACACATCAAGAAACCTCTGGCCGAGGAACTGCTATTCGGCAAACTGGCCAAAGGCGGCGTGGTCCGTGTCTCGATGAAGAAGGGCGAGCTGAATCTGGAAATCCTGGGCCCCGATCAGCCCCGCATTCCGGGCGACAAGCCCCCGCTCTTGACAGCGGACTAACCTACAGCCTCTATAACGAAAAACGCCCGCCTTTTCGGTGGGCGTTTTTCTTGTTTGGCAGGTGATCCAAGGTGGTTCGAACCAGCCTTACCGCTCTGTCAGCTTCAACTCGATCCGACGGTTTTGCGCGCGCGCCTCGGGTGTGTCGGCGGGATTAACGGGTTGGAATTCTCCGAACCCGTTTGCGGCCAAACGATCAGGTGGAATGCCGAGCGCGTCAACCATGTAGCGCACCACAGAAAGGGCACGGCCCTGGCTGAGCTCCCAGTTGTCGCGATATCGTCCGCTGCCTGCAAGTGGCACATTGTCGGTGTGACCATCGACACGGATGACCCAGTTCAACCCTTCGGGTATTTCTGCGGCAACGCCTCGCAGGATATTGGCAACTTTGGCAACCTCCTGACGACCTTCCGCAGACAGGTTTGCGGACCCGGTGGCAAACAACACCTCAGACGAGAACACGAAACGGTCACCTTCGATGCGCACGCCATCCTGATCACCCAGCACATCGCGCAGCCGCCCGAAGAATTCCGAGCGATAGCGCTGCAAATCCTCGGCCTGTGCGGCTAGTTCCTGATTTTGGCCCGCCAGTTTCTCGGCCTCGGCTTCCAGCCGAATACGTTCAGCCTCTTCCAGCAGTCGGCGACGGCGTTCTTCCGAGGCTGCGCGCGCTAGAGCGGCATTCAGATCCTGGCCCAGCGTCTGTATCTGGATCTCGGCGGCGGTATTACGTTCTTCGTAATCGTCTAACAAAGCCTGCAGCGATCCCAACTGGCTGCGCAGGGCTGCCATCTGCTGATTAAGCAGCGCGGTCTGACGTTGCGCTTCGGTCGAGATTTCCTGTTCCGATGCAAGCGCCTCTCGGGCGAGCGCCAGCAGCGCCGCGCGCTCCTCGGCCAGCGACCTTTGTTCAGCTTCATTTGCTTGTGCTTGGGTTTGGGCATCCAGCGCCGCCTGCAGTTGTTCCCTCAGTTCTTCGGCATTGATCTCACCGAACTGACGCTCAAGCTCTGCCTTGGCAGCCTGTGCCGCAGCTAGCAAAGTCAGGGTATCCTCGGCTTCCTTTCGCTGCGCTTCCAGCGCCAAGGTCATCGCTGTCAGTTCAGCATCTGCATTCTGCAATCGATCACGCAACGCCTCAGCAGCGGCGGCTTCGGCCAGACGCGCGGCCTCTTCCTCGGTCAGTTGCTGTTCTAGCTCGGATATCTGAGCTGCCTGTGCAATTTCGCTGGTTTCTAGTTCGGCGACGAGAGCTTCAAGTGCTTCGCGTCGAGCCGCGGCAAGGCGGGCGGCTTCGGCCTGTGCGTCGATTTCTTGTCTGCTTTGAGCAAGTGCCAAATTCAAGGCATCTTGATCATTTAGCAACTCATCGCGTTGCGTTTCTAGCGCGGCGATATCCCCCTGCGCACGCGCCTGATCAGCCAGCAAAGCCGCGACCTGTGCTTCAAAGTCGGTTATGCGGGTTTGTGCCTGCTCCAGATCGTCTTCGACCTGATTAAGCGTTGCATTCAAGTTTCCAAGACGCGCTTGAAGACGGCTGTTTTCCCGCTCTTCCAGCCCCAGCGCCCCGGCCAGCGCAGCGATTTCGTCGGACAGCGCCGTCAGTTCATCCTCTTGCCCCGAAATGGTTTCGCGGAGCACAAATTGCACGACCATGAAGATGGTCAGCACAAAGGTCAGCACCATCAACAATCCCGTCATCGCATCCACGAAGCCGGGCCAGACAGAGCCCGAAAATCGTTGACCTGTGCGGCGGGACAGCGCCATGGGTTACTCTCCTTCCGGGGGGGTACGTACGGCGCCCCGTGGCAAAGTCAACGCTTTGACCAGTAGCTCAAAATCCTTGCGCAGTTCGTTCATGCTGTCCTGACGACCAGCGGAGATTTCTTCGAGTATACGCAGCAACTGAACATCCATCGACCGCAGGCGCATGCGGCTTTCCGCATCGATCCCCTCGCCCGCGCCGTGATCGCGCATGTGATCCAGCAAAGCGTCCTGCCCCAGCGCCACACGTTCAAGCGCAGCCGTAACACCTTCGGTCTGGGCCTGACGCTGGTTCATTTCCCCGATGACATCGACCAATTGCCCCAGCTTGGCTGATACGTCCGTCCGATCAGCCTCTTGCGCCGAGAACATGTCCTGCAGTGCATCCATTTGTTCAGACATGGCGTCCAGTACTGGGGTCAGCACGGCCAGTTCCGCGCCGCCCTCATCGCCCGCAGCAAAGCCAACGCGGGTGATTGAGGACAACCATTCTTCCAATTCGCGATAGAACCGGTTCTGGCCATGGCCCGCGAATAGTTCCAGCAAACCGACGATCAAGGATCCGGCCAGACCCAGCAATGACGACCCAAAAGCAACGCCCATGCCCTGCAGCTGCGCTTCCAATCCTGTCATCAGACGGTTGAAGACGGCCAGACCTTCTTCACCTTCCTGCGGGTTCAGGCTGCGGATCGTATCAACGATGGCGGGGACAGTGGTGGCCAAACCAAAAAATGTCCCCAGTAGGCCAAGGTAGATCAGCACGTTGGTGATGTAGCGGGTGATCTCGCGCTCTTCTTCGACCCGTTCGGCGACGGAATCGAGGATCGATCGGGTAGAGCTAGAGCTGATCTGAGACCGCGCCCCGCGTTCCCTCAACAACGACGCCAGTGGGGCAAGCAGTTGCGGCGGGCCCACATCGTCACGTTCGACCCCTCCGGCAAAGGCTTCGATCCAACGAACCGATCCGATCAGCTGTGTGACTTGCAGAAAACAGGCAGCGACACCGATGACAAAAACCAGCAAAATGAACCCGTTAAGATACAGATTGGCCTGAATAACCGGCAGCACATATGGCAACGCCATGAACACGCCAAGTCCTGACAGCCCTATTGCGATCAGCATCATCAAAATCTGACGGATCGGTTGTGAGAAATGTGGTCTCACGCCCTGTTGTGCCTGCGCCATGCGCGTGGCTCCTGGTATTGTCTGCTCTGGGCTGAACCTATCGAAGTTCGCCCCGTGAAGCCAAGAGTTTATGCGCTGATTGTCCGCACCCGTTGCGACAACCACTCAAGATCAGGGTCGTGCAATCCGATCTCGGTCAAGTGCGAGGCAGTATTGTAGAGATATTCGGTATTTGGCCCACGTCCGCCAACCGCGTGGGCGATGATCTGAGCCTGCTCTTCCAATGGAAGACCGCCGCAATACTGAACGTGGTGAGCATCGATGACGTAAGTCACTGCCTTTACGATCTGCCCGCAGTCCAGTTGCACGTCCAGCATCCGCTCCAGATAGGCTGACGAGATCAGCTCACGCTCACGCAATTCAGCCAAAGTGCGCTCTTCGTGACCCGCCTCGACAGAAAGCGCCAATCCAGCGCAATGCGCGTCTGGCTGTTCGTCCAGCGCCAATACCAAACCGGGGTCTTCTTCCGTGCCGCGATGGTGGATAGAGCGCATGCAAAACGACCGCGCATATCCGTGCAATTTAGCGCGTTCGCTGCGTGCCACCGGAAAGCCCGGGTTCCACAGCAGCGATCCATATCCGAATACCCACATCGTCATTGCACTGGTCCTTGCCCGTTTGGCCCTATAAACATCAAATCCGAGGCAGGAAAAAGGGCCATTCATCATGCGCCGTCTGATACGCGTTTTCGTATTTATCGCCCTCGCGTGGAGCGCCTACTGGTTTGTCGCCGGTTATGGTCTGCGAAACGCCCTGACCGGTTGGTTTGACCGGCAGCAAGAACTGGGCTGGCAGGCCGAATTCTCGGACGTGTCGACGGCAGGATATCCATTTCAGCACATCACACGCCTCAATAATCCCGCTTTGGCCGATCCGGTCAACGGAACGGCGTGGAGTGCGGACTGGGTCGAGTTCCAAAGCCCAGCAATCTGGCCCGGCCGCCAGATGCTGCGCTTTGCCAGTACGCCGCAGCGCCTTTCCTATTTCGACCAGACCACGACCGTTCAGGCCGAAGCGCTACAAGCCGAATTGCAGCTCCAACCCGGTGTCGCGCTGGTGCTCGAGAAAATGGCGCTGAACTCAAAGCGCTGGCTGCTGACAACCGAAGGTGATCCGCAAGCCGGAGGCCAGTCGCTGAGCCTTGTGATGGAGCAATCTGGAGCGCCCGAAAGCTATGGGATTACTGCGAAGATCGACGGATTTACCCCCGGCGATGATCTGAGACGCCTGATGCGTTCAGCATCGACCCTGCCGCAATCGTTCGAAACGCTGGAAATGGATATGTTTGTCACTTTCGACAAACCGTGGGACCGCACCGCACTTGAGCAGCGTCGCCCCCAACCCGTTGCGATTGATCTGCGTTTGGCAGAAATGAAATGGGGTGAGCTGCGTCTGTTCGCCACCGGCGAACTGGAAGTTGACGAACAGGGCATTCCAACGGGTGAAATTGCGATGAAAGCCGAAAACTGGCGCGACATGATCGCGATGGCAAACGCCGCAGGTGCGCTGCCGGATCAGGCAGTCGATCCTGTGACCCGTGCATTGGGCTTCATGGCTGGACTGGGTGGCAACCCAAATGCGCTGGATTTACAGCTGAATTTCAGAGATGGGTTCGTCGCCTTGGGTCCGTTGCCCCTTGGTCCTGCCCCGAGACTGGTACTGCGTTAACGGCAATAGGTGCCGCTGCGGTAGCGCGCGGTGTCTAGGTGGAAATGATCCCGATGGTAGCGATCAGAGTTTGGTCCGAGAACCGTGCCAAATGGCCCACACGCGCCGCGCCATACCTTGGTCAGTTGCTTCTTGGACGGATTTTTGCGCCAGCCATTCAGAACCGTCACCACCTCACCATCGGCCATCTTGAAGCCCGAAATGTCGATGGCGCGCCCTTTACCATGCTCAGAAATCCGCGCCCCTTTACGGTTGTTACGTGTTCTGCAGGCGTAATGCGCGGCGACCTGTAGCTCGACCACCGGACCTCGGCGTTTGAACGTGGGCTTTACAGTTTTGTCGACCCAATTATTCAGCGCCTGTGCAGTGCCGCAATCCATCGTCGCTGGGCGGCTCAGCCCGACCCCCGATACTGAGGTGATTTGCACTGCATCCTTAATCCCGCAGGCTTTGATCTTGCCCTTCACACGTCCAACCGGCTTACCCTGAATATCGATATCGCCACAGACTGAACCCTTACGCAGCTTGCGTTTCTTAAGAAAGACGCGTTGTTCCAATTCTTCCGGGCGCACAAACGGGCGGATCGAATTCTCGGGCCCGAGCAATGGTAATTCAGCGGGACGGGCTGCAGCGGCCGTTACCTGCGGCGAAGCGGGCCGTAGCACAGGCCGGATGTTGGGGGTGAGGATTGCCACCATCGCTTGGGTGGTTTCCGGGCGCGTCAACGGCACAATAGAAGTTTCAGGCGCCGCCGCATTTGCAGTCGTTGCCGCCAAAGCAACGCAGAAAATCAAATGGCTGCAACCGATCTTTCTCATGTCGATGTTTTTCCCCGCCCGAAATCTGGCGCATCCGTATCCTGGCCCGCATCAATGATGCCGCGGCGGATCGCCCGTGTGCGCGTAAAGTAGTCGAACAATTGCTCTCCGTCACCTGTTCGGATGGCCCGCTGTAGCGCAAAGAGCTCTTCCGTGAACCGGCCCAGAATCTCCAGCGTTGCGTCTTTGTTGGTCAGAAACACATCACGCCACATCGTCGGGTCCGAAGCCGCGATGCGGGTGAAATCGCGGAAACCAGCTGCCGAATACTTGATGACTTCGGTGTCTGTAACCCGCCGGAGATCATCCGCAACACCCACCATCGTATAGGCAATCAGGTGAGGTGCGTGCGAGGTGACCGCCAGCACCAAATCATGATGCGCGGCGTCCATTTCATCGACATTCGATCCCAGACCCTCCCACAAAGCCCGCAGGCGAGCGATCGCATCCGGATCGGAATCTTCGACCGGCACCAACAGGCACCAACGGTTGTCGAACAGTTCGGCGAAACCCGAATCAGGCCCGGAATGCTCGGTCCCAGCCAGTGGGTGCGCCGGAATGAAATGAACGCCATCAGGTATGTGTGGTGAGACGGCGTCAATCACGTGACGCTTTACCGACCCCACGTCTGAAACGGTGGCACCGGATTTCAGAACCGGTGCAATCTGCTGCGCCACAGGTCCCATTGCGCCAACCGGAACACACAGAACCACCAGATCAGCACCCTCGACCGCCTCTTCCGCGGTCTCGCAAACCCGGTCACAAAGGCCGATCTGGCGCGCCGTCTCGCGGGTTGCCTCGGATCGCGCATAACCCGTCACTTCGCCCGCAAGCCCAGCCCGTTTGATCGCCCAGAACATGGACGATGCAATCAGGCCCAACCCGATCAGCGCAACACGGTCGTAAATCTGGCTCATACAGCGCCCCCTTTGAACGCAGTAATCGCTGCAACCACGCGACCGCAGGCGATTTCGTCGCCTACGGTGATCCGCAGCGCGTTTGGCAGGTTGTAGCCCGCGACCCGCCGCACGATCAAACCCTGCGTTTTCAAATAGTCATCGCAGGCTTCCGCCTCGGCCCTGTCAGCAAAACGGGCGAGGATGAAATTCGTGCATGACACATCGGATGAAACGCCGACCTTCGCCAGTTCATCAGACAACCAAATCCGGAGGCGTGCATTTTCAGACAGGCAGAACCGCAGATATTCCTCATCCCGCACGGCGGCCTCAGCCGCCGCAAGAGCCGTCAGCGACAGGTTGAACGGCTGACGAACGCGGTTCAGCACATCAATAATCTCTTTCGCCGCATAGCCCCAGCCAACGCGCATCCCACCTAGACCGTACACTTTCGAAAACGTCCGGGTCATGATGACATTGCTAAACCGGTCCACCAGCCCTGCGCCTCCATCGAAACCATCGACAAATTCGGCATAGGCACCATCCAGCACCATCAGGCAATCGGCTGGCAATGCATCCGCCAACCTCTGCAATTCGGCGTCAGAGATCATGGTTGAAGTAGGATTTCCCGGATTGGTCACAAAGACAATCCGTGTCTGCCCAGTGACCGCGGCAAGGATGCTATCTACGTCTACACGGCGATCTCTCTCGGGCACCATGACCGGGGTCGCGCCAGCCATTCGCGCGATGATCGGATACATGGAGAATCCATGCTCGGTATATATCACCTCATCACCCGGACCAGCATAGGCCTGCGCCACGAACTGCAACACTTCATCACTGCCGACACCGCAGATGATCCGATTGGAATCCAGTCCGTGCCGTTCAGAAATTGCGGCGCGCAGGCTGGAATGATCGGTGCTGGGATAACGATGCAGCGAAACGGCACTTTCGCGCACCGCTTCGATCGCCTTGGGACTTGGCCCAAACGGGTTTTCGTTGGAACTCAGCTTGATGACATCCGCAACACCGTCAACATGCGACTGTCCGCCCTGATACAGCGCGATGTCCATTATGCCGGGTTGAGGTGTGATCTGGTTCATGAGGGGCTCCACTAGCTTGGCCCCTCATACCTTTCTCAACGGGTTGAGAAAAGCGGCAATTATCTTACGCCGCTTTGAAGCGCGCCGTCGCCGGATCGGCATTGTAGAATGGGACGAACTCCTCGGTCCGGCGCGACAGCTCGTTAACGCTGTCGATGATGAACTGAACGGTCTCTTCGCTCATGAGGTACGAGAAATTCAATCGCACCCAACCCGGTTTCTTCATTTCCTCACCCTCCGACAGGGCCGCATGCAATTCTTCCGACGTTGCCCGATCAATGCCCAGCAAACGATGCGCATAGGGCCCGGCACAGGCACAGCCGCCACGTGCCTGGATGCCGTAGATATCGCTGAGCATCCGGGTAAACAGCTGCTGATGCACTGGCTGCCCATTCCGATCACACACGAGGAACGAGAATATCGGCAGGCGGTGTGCATTCTCGGCACCTAGCAATGTCAGATGTGGGTTGTTGGACCACCCATCCAACGCCAGGTGGTTACACTGCGCTTCACGCTGCGCGATCTCATCCGTTCCAACCGCATCTTTCACGATGAAGGCCAAGGCCGCACGAATGTCTCCGATCACATTTGGTGTACCCGCCTCTTCTCGTGTCGCGAGATCGACGCTGTAGTCGTGTCGCCAAGGCGAGACAAAGCTGACAGTCCCACCGCCGGGCCAACTCGGACACGTCCGCTTCACAACGCATTGGTTAACGACCAGAACACCCGACGCCCCCGGCCCACCCGGAAACTTATGCGGAGAGACCACGATCGCGTCCTTCCGCGCATCTTCCGGCCCCATGTCCATTGGCAAATAAGGTCCACCACCCGCATAGTCCCATACCGCAAGCGCACCATGCTCTTTCAGCATCCGCGTCACTGGATCAGGGTCGGTGATGATGCCGGTGACGTTTGACGCCGCTGAGAATGACCCAATCACAAGATCGGAATCTGCGTGTTCGATCAGCACTGCCTTTAGCGCCCGCATATCGGGACCGCCGTCAACGGCTTCTGGAATCTCGATCACCCGCGCCTTGCTTTCACGCCACGGCAGAATGTTCGAATGATGCTCATACGGACCGATCAAAACGACCGGCTGATTAGCCTCTTGCACTCCCAGCAGACTAACCAGCCGGTTGAGACCCGCTGTAGCGCCAGACCCGGTAAAGATCACCGCGTCCTCTTCCTTGGCGCCAACTATGCGGGCGATCTCGGCCCGCGCCTCGCGGCGCAAACGGGTTATATAGGAACCGCAATAGGAGGCTTCGGTGTGGCTGTTGGCATAGAACGGCAACACATGCTCGGCCACGAAATTTTCGACCTGTCGCAACGCGCGACCCGAGGCAACGTAGTCCGCATACACAAGCGGCACGTCCCCATGCAGACCCGGGATGAGTACCCCCTCACCGATCAGCCCATCACGCAGAGTATTTCCGTGAGCAGCAGATTGAATTTCTGCGCGAAAGTTGGACAAGGTCATTACACAGGCTCCATATTGCTAACTCCAATATGATTGATCCATCCTGTGGAAACCTCACAATTTTATGCTTTATATGTCCGGATTTTGTGTCATATGAGTTTATATGGAGAAAAAATTAGATCAAATTGACACGCGTCTTCTGAAGGAACTGCAAAAAGACGCAACACTTTCCCAGCGAGAATTGGCAGATAGGGTCGGCCTGTCCCAAAATGCCTGCTGGCGAAGAATAAAGGCCTTGAACGACACAGGTGTCCTGCAAGGTTCTACGGCGCGCATCGCGCGTGAAAAGCTTGGGCTGAATCTGGTGGTTTTCGTCATGCTGCGCACGCGCCACCACTCTGCCCAATGGTTGCAGGCCTTTCGCAGTCATGTCCTGACCATTCCTGAAGTGGTCGATTTCCATCGCATTGGCGGCGACTATGACTATCAACTCAAGGTCGTTACAGAAGATATGGCCTCTTACGACAAAGTCTATCAACGCCTCATCGATAAGATCGAACTGGACAGCGTCACCTCCTATTTCGCAATGGAGGCCATTGCCGAAAGTCGCCCGCTTCCTATCTGATCCGCCTCTTCATCTGGCCAAATATATCTCGGGGGAGTCGCGCAGCGACTGGGGCAGAGCCCCATCAAAACAAAAAAGACCGCGCTGAAAGCGCGGCCCTTAAACTCAACAGGTCGGCGAAGATTAGTTCTTCGCGTAGAATTCGACGACCAAGTTCGGTTCCATCATAACCGGGTAAGGCACATCGCTCAGGCCCGGTGCACGCACGAAGGTCGCGGTCATTTTCGAGTGGTCGGCGTCGATGTAGTCAGGCACATCACGCTCGGCCAAGCCGACAGCTTCCAGGACAACCGCCAATTGCTTGGACTTGTCACGCACTTCGATAACGTCGCCTTCTTTGACGCGGTAGGACGGGATGTTGACCCGCTTGCCGTTCACTTTAACGTGGCCGTGGTTCACGAACTGACGTGCGGCGAACACGGTCGGAACAAACTTGGCGCGGTAAACAACGGCGTCCAGACGACGCTCCAGCAGACCGATCAGGTTTTCACCGGTGTCGCCTTTGACACGCTCAGCTTCTGCATAGATGCGGCGGAACTGCTTCTCGGTCAGGTCGCCGTAGTAGCCTTTCAGCTTCTGCTTGGCACGCAGCTGCAGACCGAAGTCAGACAGTTTACCCTTGCGGCGCTGGCCATGCTGGCCAGGGCCGTATTCACGACGATTAACCGGGGATTTCGGACGACCCCAGATGTTTTCGCCCATCCGGCGGTCGATTTTGTACTTGGCAGACGTGCGTTTGGTCACGGCTGATCTCCTTCTTTAGATCGAGGCCCCGATGGGCCACTATGAAGGGCGTTGTCCTCTTGAGGTTTCCCCCATGACAGGCATCCCCTCGCGGGGGCCACCAACACCAATGAAGTCGCGCTTATATCCCTGCTTCGGCCAGAGTCAACACGCCAGAGCAAGCAAAGGGTAGGATTTCTGCTTAGAGTTGGAATCTTTCTGAGAAGTATCCGTTATTCAGCGGCCCAACCGGCAGTATTTGATAGACTTACCGGCACTGAACTTGCATTTGCACGAGCCGCCGGGAACACGACAACCTTGTCGTCATAACCGCTGTCAATCTCAACAGGTTCAATATGCGAAGCTGCCGAACTGACCCAGAAATCTTGATCAGGCTCAGGGTATCCATCCTCAAACACAAGCACCAGAGACGCTTCGTTCACCTCACGCACCAGCTCGGCAACGAAAGTCTGAGCCCCGTTTGACAACTCGATCTTGGCACTTTCGTTGATCTCGCCGGGGTTGGCGAAACTGGCTCCGGCCGCCAATATAGATCCCAGACCGGAGGAGCCTGCGTGCAGCGCAACTTGGTCAGCACTTGCGGCGAGTTGGACCGCTCGCCCCCTCCAGGACCAAGAGCTACCAACGCGCAAGTGGGCCAAAGGCGCCGCCTCAAGCCCGTCAACTTCCGTCTGTGTCCAAAATATTGCTATCCGACCGTTACAACCGGTTCTCATCTGTCCGCCCGCACTTTTACTCATCCCACAAGTAACTGTGCTTGTGTATCAACGAAAAAATGGGCGGAAAAGAGACCGAAATGCAGCAATCACGAAAATGTTGCTAAAGAACAGCCTCATATTGATACTTTTCGTCGAATGTTGGTGAACGTCTGGCGCACCGCGCTAAGTTCGCTTCGATCCGAAGTCCGCGAAGATAGCCGACTTTGATTGATTGCAGATAGCTTTTACGCCAAATCAGCCACACTTAGAATAACCGCAGCTGCGGCAGGTCATGCAGCCTTCGATCATCACCATGTCGAACTGACCACAGGATGGGCAAGCCTTGCCACGCGGGGCGTCCATGTTGACCACCTGCGCCCGAGGGTCGGATTTCAGGCCCATGCCTTCGCCCTCAAGGAAGCCGATATTGACCATGTGTTGCTCGATCACGCCGCCAATCGCGGCCAGGATGGACGGAATGTACTTGCCTTTAACCCAGGCCCCGCCGCGCGGGTCGAACACAGCTTTCAGTTCCTCGACCACAAAGGACACATCGCCACCGCGTCGGAACACGGCCGATATCATCCGGGTCAAAGCCAGCGTCCAAGCATAATGCTCCATATTCTTCGAGTTAATGAACACCTCGAAGGGGCGACGGCGTCCGCCAATGACGATATCGTTGATTGTCAGATAAATTGCGTGCTCGCTGTCCGGCCATTTCAGCTTGTAAGTCGACCCTTCAAGCGATTGTGGGCGATCAAGCGGTTCGGACATATAAACGACCTCGCCCCCGTCAACCTCATGCGGGGCATCCGCGCTTTCACCTGGCGCTTTGTCGTCGCTTTCCGATACGCTCAGAACCGAGCCGGTCACATCGTTTGGCCTATAGGTCGTGCAGCCTTTGCACCCCTGATCCCAGGCCTGCATATAGACGTCTTTGAAGGCGTCAAAGCTGATATCTTCGGGACAGTTGATCGTCTTCGATATCGAACTATCGATCCACTTTTGAGCCGCCGCCTGCATTTTTACGTGATGGGACGGGCTTAGTGTTTGCGCATTCACGAAATATTCGGGCAATTCGGCGTCGCTAAACTTGTCGCGCCACATCTGCACCGCATAGTCCACAACCTCTTCTTCGGTGCGCGAACCGTCCTTTTGCAGCACCTTGCGCGTGTAGGCATAGGCAAAAACCGGCTCGATCCCCGAAGATACGTTGCCCGCATACAGCGAAATCGTACCCGTCGGCGCGATCGAGGTCAGTAGCGCGTTGCGGATGCCGTGTTCGCGGATTGCGTCGCGCACATCGTCATCCATCTGTTGCATGGTGCCGCTGGCCAGATATTTCTCGGCGTCAAACAGTGGGAAAGCGCCCTTTTCCCTCGCCAAATCGACCGACGCCAGATACGCGGCGCGCGCGATTGCGTGCAACCAGCGCTCGGTCTGACGCGCCGCCTCGTCCGAGCCGTAGCGCAGACCCAACATCAACAGCGCATCGGCCAGACCAGTCACGCCCAGCCCGATGCGGCGCTTGTCTTGCGCCTCGGCTTCTTGTTCGGCCAGCGGGAATTTCGACGCGTCCACCACGTTGTCCATCATGCGAACGGCGGTGGCCACCAGCTCTTGCAAGGCCTCCTCGTCCAGATGCGCGGCATCCTCGAACGGCTCGGCAACCAACCGTGCCAGATTGATCGAACCCAGCAGACAGGCACCATAAGGCGGTAGAGGTTGTTCTCCGCACGGGTTGGTCGCCGAGATCGTCTCGACGTAATTCAGATTGTTCGCCTGATTGATCCGGTCGATAAAGATCACGCCCGGCTCGGCATAATCATAGGTGGCCTGCATGATCTTGTTCCAAAGATCGCGCGCCTGAACGGTGTGATAGACCTTTCCGTCAAATACCAGATCCCACGGTCCATCGGCCTTGACGGCCTCCATGAATGGATCGGTGACCAGAACCGACATGTTGAACATGCGCAAACGCGCCGGGTCGGATTTCGCGGTGATGAACTGTTCGATATCCGGATGGTCGCAGCGCATGGTCGCCATCATCGCACCACGACGCGAGCCTGCAGACATGATCGTGCGGCACATGGCGTCCCAGACGTCCATAAAGCTTAGCGGGCCCGAGGCATCTGCCGCAACCCCTTTCACATCTGCCCCACGCGGACGGATCGTCGAGAAATCATAACCGATCCCCCCGCCCTGCTGCATGGTCAGCGCGGCCTCTTTCAGCATGTCGAAGATACCGCCCATGCTGTCGGGGATCGTCCCCATCACAAAGCAGTTGAACAGGGTTACCTGTCGCGCGGTGCCCGCCCCGGCGGTGATGCGGCCAGCAGGAAGGTATTTGAAATCCTCTAGCGCCTCATAGAATTTTTCTTCCCAATGCGCCGGGTCTTCTTCCACACGCGCCAGATCACGAGCTATGCGCCGCCAGCTGTCCTCGACTGTCTGATCGATGGGCGTACCATCCGCCTGTTTAAAGCGGTATTTCATATCCCAGATCTGCTCGGCGATGGGGGCGGCAAAGCGGCTCATTGGTGATTCCCTGTGCTGAAAGAGGCATTCAGATTAGCCCAGATCACATCTAAACCACAACACCTTGATGACAAGCGCATGAGGGCTACAATATAGGGATCACCCTTGGGACGACTCTGTGGGAAAGCTGTGGATAAGTACGTAAACCTCATCAAACTTTCGGTTGGGTCAGAAAGCGTCGACACGCTGATGGCGTGGCAAGACAGCCGCAAACCACTCTATGAGGACGGATACCCGCGCCACGTCACCCGAATGTGGCCCAAGCGCGACGCTGAAATTCTGAATGGCGGGTCGATCTATTGGGTGATCAAAGGTGTGGTCCAGTGCCGCCAGCGCATCCTGCGGCTGGATGAAGTCCGTGGTGAGGATGGCATCCGCCGCTGCGCCATCGTCCTGGACCCCGAAGTACACAGAACGCAGAACGCTCTGAAGCGTCCATTTCAGGGCTGGCGGTATCTCAAGCCTGAGGACACCCCTGCCGACTTGCCTAAAAATCGCGAGCAGGACGATGCCCTGCCCGACGATCTGAACCGCGCATTAGCGGAAATTGGGGTGCTTTAGGCCAACCTGTCCAGCAGCTCATTCAAAGCCGTCTTTTCAGCCGCATCGTATTTGGCCACGCGGCTGCGCCACAGCGTGGCCTGCGATTGCAGGATCAACCCATCCGACAGGATTTTCAGGTGGTTCGCCCGCAGTGTTTCCCCGGTCGAGGTGATATCGGCAATCGCCTCGGCTGTCTCATTCACCACCGTCCCCTCGGTTGCGCCCTGGCTGTCGACCAGCGTGTAATCGGCCACTCCCGCTTCGGTCAGGAATTCGCGGACCAGACGGTGGTACTTGGTAGCGATCCGCAGCCGATGGCCATGCGCCCTGCGAAAACCTGCCGCCGCTGCATCCAAATCATCCAGAGTGTCCACGTCGACCCAGCAGGCTGGGGTTGCGATGATAAGGTCCGCCTTGCCGAACCCCAAAGGTGCAACCTCTTCCACCTGCTGCTCCCAGCGCGGCAGCTTTTCATGCACAAGATCGATGCCGGTCACGCCCAAATGAATGCGTCCCGCCGCCAGCTCGCGCGGAATCTCTCCTGCAGACAACAGGATCAGCGAGACGCCACCAATCCCATCAACCTTGCCCGCGTATTCCCGGTCTGATCCGCTGCGCGACAGTGTAATGCCGCGCTTTTCAAACCATGCGAAGGTCTTGTCCATCAACCGGCCCTTCGAAGGCACACCGAGTTTCAGGCTCATTGTGCAGCCTCCTCGATTTCGAGCATCAGGTCCGGGCGGATCACGCCGCCAATTGCCGGAATCTCGGCTCCACCACCCAATTGCCTGGTCAGCGCATCATAGCGCCCACCGGTCGCGACCGGTGGCAGATCAGGGCGGCCTTCGGCGTAAAAGCCGAATACAAACCCGTCGTAGTACTCCATCGAGGTCCTGCCATAAGACGCCTCAAAATCCAGTGTATTCACATCCACGCCACGCGCCTGCAGGGCTGCGATACGAGCTTCCAAACGATCCAAAGCAGATGTGATCTGTGGCAGATCAACCGCAATGTCACGCAGTTGTTCCAGCGCGAAAGGCATGGTTTCGCGCACATTAAGCAGCGTCTCCAAACCGGCCAGTTCATTGTCCGAGATCGGCGGCGCAGCGCGGTCTTCGCGCAGGGCTTCAATCCGGTCGAGGATTTCCGGCGCGCGGCGTTTACCGATCATGGGCACGTCAATCGCCAATGGGTCGACCGCGTCAAGCAAAGCATCGCGCCCCTCGAGACTTGCTTTGCGTCCGGCATATCGGTCCAGCAAAACGCGGAACCGGCGAGGCCGCCAGAGATGCCGCATCAGTGCAGCCTTACGACGGCTAGTGGTCTTGAGACCCTCAACAGCAGCGATCAGAATACCGATATCACCTGTCGCTGCCCGCAAGGGCAGCCCGCGCAATTGCAGGGCAAATAACGAAAACACCTCGGCATCGGCTCCGGCGGGGTCTTCGCGATCAAATACTTCGTAGCCGACTTGGATATACTCATTAGCACGATCCGGATCGTGTTCCTGACGGCGGAACACTTCGCCGGAATAGGTGTATCTTGCTGGTTCAGCCCCATCGGACATGTGCATCTGTACCACCGGCAGGGTGAAATCTGGGCGCAGCATCTGCTCACCCCGCAGCGCGTCCGAGGTTACGTAAGCACGGGCGCGGATGTCTTCTCCATAGAGGTCCAGCAGCGTCCCGGCTGGCTGCAGCAGAGGCGTATCAACCACCTGCGCGCCCGCCGCCTCGAACCGGACACGCATCATGGCGGCGCGGGCCTGTATTTGGGAACGGTTCGGCATGGGTCAGTCCTGATTGTCCAGAATCTCGCGCACCTTAGCGACCAGATCGCCGCGGGGCACTTCGAACTGGCTGGGCCGTTCTTTCCATTCCTCAAGCGTGGCGCTTTCGGCAATCTTGGCGCCAAGGATCAGGTCCTTGATCTGTACGATCCCATTTGCCTTTTCGTCACCGCCTTCGATCACCGCAATTGGAGAGTTCCGCTTGTCCGCATATTTCAGTTGGTTGCCAAAGTTCTTGGGGTTGCCCAAGTAGACCTCGGCCCGGATTCCGGCATTGCGCAGTTCCGCCACCATCGCCTGGTAGTCCGCCATGCGATCGCGGTCCATCACGGTCACAACCACTGGGCCGGTGGCCTGCGCCGCGATCCGCCCCTTTTCGCGCAAAGCGGCCAGCAATCGGTCAACACCGATGGAGATGCCGGTCGCAGGTACTTCCTGTCCGGTAAACCGCTTGACCAGATCATCATAGCGACCACCACCCGAGACCGACCCGAATTGCCGCTTGCGGCCCTTCTCGTCGTATATTTCGAAGGTCAGTTCGGCCTCATAGACCGGCCCGGTGTAATAGCCGAGGCCACGCACGACCGAAGGATCAATCTCGATCCGGTCCGAACCATACCCGCCTGCATCCAGTAGCGCACCAATCTGCTCCAACTCAGCGATCCCGTCCGCACCGATCTTGCTGTCACCCACAGCGGCGCGCAGGTTGGCCAGCGTTCCGGCGATATCTGCAGCTTTAGAAGTCAGGAAGGCAATCACCGGCTCGGCCTGATCACCGCTAAGACCAACACCATCGATAAAAGCGCCAGAGGCATCCAGACGGCCTTTGGTCAAAAGCTCACGCACACCAGCCGCGCCCACCTTGTCGAACTTGTCGATCGTGCGCAGAACATTATCTCGGGCGGCGGCGTCTTCACCCAAACCCATCGCTTCGAGCACGCCATTCAGAACCTTGCGGTTGTTGACGCGCACCAGGTAATCGCCGCGCGGGATGCCGACGGTTTCCAGCGTGTCCGATAGCATTGCGCAAATCTCGGCATCCGCAGCCATCGAAGCCGTGCCGACCGTATCCGCATCACACTGATAAAACTGGCGATACCGCCCCGGCCCCGGCTTCTCGTTCCGCCAGACCGGACCCATCGCATAGCGGCGATAAGGCGTCGGCAGATCGTTGCGGTGCTGCGCATAGACACGGGCCAAAGGCGCAGTCAGGTCATAGCGCAGGGCCATCCAGTCGCCCCCGGAACCTTTTGAGCCGCCTTCGTCAAACTCCTGCCATGCGAACACGCCCTCGTTCGGGCGGTCCACGTCGGGCAGGAACTTGCCCAACGCCTCAACCGTTTCAACCGCGCTGCTTTCCAAGGCATCGAACCCGTAACGATGATACACACCCGCAATCGTCCGCAGCATCTCGGTGCGCTGCGTGACTTCCTCGCCGAAATAGTCACGGAACCCTTTCGGCGTTACGGCCTTGGGGCGGGGCTGTTTCTTGGGCTTGGCCATGTGGGGCGTCCTTGGGATTTAGTGTTCCGCGCGCGGTCTATCCCATGGCCCGCATCGGAGCAAGGCGGGGTTTCTCTGGCCAGGGCGTCACAGGGTCGCTATGAGACGCCTATAAGGAGAGCCCCATGCAGCATCTGGAAGAGCAGATCGCCCATCTGACCCGCACGGTCGAAGAGCTGAACTCGGTCGTCACAAACCAACAGAACGAGATCGACCGCCTGACCCGCCGCGTCGAGATGTTGCTGCAGCGTGAAGCAGAACGCGCGCAGGAAGGTTCAGGCGGAGTTGTGTTCGGAGACGAACGCCCGCCGCATTACTGAGGGCAAGCTGATGGCGAGTGAGGACAGCAACGCGCAATGCGTGTGGATTGCCACGACGGTGAACAACATCAACGTCATCTCAGCGGTAATCCGAAAGGAATACACCCCTCAATGGCGTGAAAGGCAGTCGCCCGAGGATGTTGAGTGGTCCAAGCGAATGGTTCAGGAATCTGACTTGGGCTGGAAACGCGGTGAGCTGCTGACCAAAGAGCAAATTGGTAGTCTGTGGTACTACAACTCAAAAGCCGAATACTACACTGCGCCGTTTATCAGCGGCGGTGGCTATCCTCTGGTTTCAGAAGCGGCCAAATCCGTTCTGGAACAGTTCGATCTGGGAGGCACGGTATTTCATCCGCTGACGTTGATGGATTCGACTGAAAACCACCTGACCACGTCCGAGCGGTATTATTTTCTGAACGTGTGCAACAAGCGATCCATGGGCAACTACGATGTTTTGGGGCCAGAGGGCGATATCCGTTCACCGCTGGACAACATCGGCAAGGGAATCTGCTACCTTCCTAGAAGCAATCAGGAATCTAAACTGGTAGTCATACCTGAAGCGCTTGGTGTACCGGACATCTGGCTGGACCCGAAAGTTCCGAACCTTCTCTTTTTGTCCGACCGTCTCGTCTCAGGCCTGAAAGACGCCCAAATGGACAGAGGCTGGGGCCTTGTGCGTTGTCCAGTGGGCAGGCTTTAGCGCTCGCAAGACCAAGCGCTCGCTTACAACCCCAGCGTCGACTTCACTGCATTGTCGACCACCCCGCCCAGAAGGGCGTTCTTATCTGCGGCACAACCTTCAGACAGCGCGGCGATGAAGGCTTCGCGCAGTTGGGCCTTTTCCTCGTCAGAGGCTGCATGATCCTCGATATTAATCTGGCGGTTGTAGAGTGACAGGGCCGTCATCTTTCCTACGACTTCGACAACAAAGGCTTCGTCCCCGTCGGCCTCTTCGGCGATCGAGGCGCATGTATAGTGCATCATAGGCAGGACGTCTTGCACCATCTGCTCAGCAGCCTCATCCGCGAAAGCAAACGTCGGAAGAACAAACAGCATGGCGCAGAAGGAAGATTTGATGGGATTTTTCAACATCATGATCACTTCCAGTTATGTCCGATAATCGCACCGGCCACCCCACCGACCGCAGCCCCTTTACCATCCCCTACCAGCGCGCCAACGCCCGCGCCGACCAAGGCCCCGGTAAGAGTGTTTTTCTTCTTTTTGTCGTCTGCATGTACCGCAGTGGCCAATGCCAGTGAACATGCCGCAGCGAGTGTAAATATCCTGAAAACATTGCCTGAACTTGCCATTTCGGTACCCTCCTGTGAAATGACCTTTGAGGATGTTCACCCAGCCTAGCGGGGTCCATCGCGTGTGGCAACATTACGGTTCGGGATCAGATTTCTTCGATCTCCGATATCCCCTCGAGCGACTTCAGCGCGCCTTTGATTTCTGGGTTGATCGGAAATTCCCGGCCCAGATCCATCTCGACCTCGCCTGGCAGTCCGGGATCGAACAGACAAACATAAACAGGTCCCTTGGCCACCCTTTTAGCTGAAGCCTCTGCGCCTTCCAGTACCGTGGCCATGTTCGGCAAAACCTTCGAATCCTCGACAAACACACGCAAACCCGTTGCACCCGCATCGGCCACAACTGTATCAACCGGACCAACGGAACGGCCCAGCAGTTTCAGCTGATCGGCCTCCATGGTCGCTTCGGCCGTCAGTACCACCTGTGCGCCGGTTTCCAGAAACTCTCGGGATTTCTCCAGTGTTTCCGAGAATAACGTGACCTCGAATGCTCCGGTGGGGTCAGAGAGCTGGGCAAAAGCGAACCGATTGCCGCGCGCTGATTTCCTTTCTTGCCGTCCGGCAACGACACCTGCCATCTTGGCAATAAATGGGCCAGAGCGCGCCTTTTCAGTCACCTGATCCAGTGTCAGTACCTGTTTGCGCTTCAGGGCCGGCATATAGTCATCCAGCGGATGGCCGGACAGGTAGAATCCGATGGCCTTGAATTCCTCGCTCAGGCGTTCGGCAGGTAGCCAATCAGGCGAAGGGGACAGACGCGGTTCGGGCAGGTCATCGCCTGCCTCGCCAAACAGGGAAACTTGGTTGGAATTCTTCTGCTCGTGAATCGCCGCCGAATACTGAACCAACGGATCAAGGCTTTCAAACACGCGGCGACGATTTTTATCGAGCTCGTCAAAGGCACCGGCGCGCGCCAGCATCTCAAGCGGGCGTTTGCCGACCTTCTTCAGGTCAACACGGCGGGCGAAGTCGAACAGGTTTACGAAATGCTTTTCGCCACGCCCCTCAACCACAAGATTCATTGCCTCGACGCCTACGTTCTTGAGCGCGCCCAGCGCATAGACCAAATGCTCATCGGCCACATCAAAGGTCGCTTGGGATCGATTTACGCACGGCGGAACATAGGGCAGCTGCAGCCCCTTGCGGACTTCCTCAAAATAGATCGCGAGCTTGTCGGTCAGATGGATATCGCAGTTCATGACACCTGCCATGAACTCGACCGGGTGGTTCGCCTTTAGCCAGCCGGTTTGATAGCTGACCACCGCATAGGCGGCGGCGTGGGATTTGTTGAAGCCATAGTTGGCGAACTTGTCCAGCAGGTTCCAGACTTCGGTCGCCTTGGCCTCATCCACATTGTTTTCGGCAGCACCTTTGAGGAACTTGGGCCGCTCTGCATCCATCGCCTCCTGAATTTTCTTACCCATCGCGCGGCGCAGCAAGTCCGCGCCCCCAAGGCTGTAACCCGCCATTTCCTGCGCGATCTGCATCACCTGTTCCTGATAGACGATGATGCCCTGCGTCTCATCCAAGATATGGTCGATGGACGGGTGCAGCGTGTCGCGTTCGCTAAGCTTGTTCTTGACCTCGCAGAACTTGGGGATGTTCTCCATTGGGCCGGGTCGATAAAGCGCGACGAGGGCGATGATGTCCTCGATACAATCCGGCTTCATCCGCTTGAGCGCATCCATCATGCCAGAGGATTCAACCTGGAACACCGCCACCGTCTTGGCCGCCGAATAGAGTTTGTACGTCGCCTCGTCATCCAGCGGGATGGCGTTGATCTGATTTATTGCCCCTTCGGCGGGTTCATAGAGTTCCGTGCCATCTGGAGCTATGTGAAGGTCACGCCCTGACTTAAAGATCAAATCCATTGCGTTCTGGATCACGGTCAGTGTTTTCAGACCCAGAAAATCGAACTTTACAAGGCCGGCCTGTTCAACCCATTTCATGTTGAATTGGGTCGCAGGCATGTCCGAACGCGGGTCCTGGTATATTGGAACCAGTGCATCCAGCGGCCGATCTCCGATCACCACGCCGGCAGCGTGTGTCGAGGCGTTGCGCAGCAGCCCCTCGACTTGCTGGCCATATGTGAGCAGACGGTCCACGACCTCTTCATTGCGTGCCTCTTCCCGCAGGCGCGGCTCATCCTTCAGCGCCTTTTCGATGGAAACGGGTTTGACGCCTTCGACCGGGATCATCTTGGACAGGCGATCAACCTGCCCGTATGGCATCTGCAATACACGCCCAATATCGCGCACAGCCGCCTTCGACAGCAAGGCACCGAAGGTGATGATCTGCCCCACTTTGTCGCGCCCGTATTTCTGCTGCACGTAGCGGATAACCTCTTCGCGGCGATCCATGCAGAAGTCGATATCGAAGTCGGGCATAGAAACCCGCTCGGGGTTCAGAAACCGTTCAAACAGGAGCGAATACCGCAGCGGATCAAGGTCGGTAATTGTCAGCGCATAAGCCACCAGTGATCCCGCACCCGAGCCTCGCCCCGGACCCACCGGAATGTCATGATCCTTAGCCCACTGGATAAAGTCGGCAACGATCAGGAAATAGCCGGGGAAGCCCATCCCTTCGATGATGCCAAGTTCGAAATCCAGTCGTTCCTGATATTCTTCAGGTGTCACGGCGTGCGGGATCACGGCCAGACGTTTTTGCAGACCCTCGTTGGCGATGCGACGCAGCTCGGCGACCTCATCATCTGCAAACTTCGGCAGGATCGGGTCGCGGCGATAGGCCATGAAGGCGCAGCGTTGCGCGATTTCAACCGTATTCTCGACGGCTTCGGGCAGATCGGCGAACAGCGTCACCATCTCCTGCTGCGACTTGAAATAGTGCTGCGCGGTCAGACGTCGGCGACCGTCCTGCTGGTCGACATAAGCCCCCTCGGCGATACAGATCAGCGCGTCGTGGGCCTCGTACATGTCCGAAGTCGGAAAATAGACGTCATTGGTGGCCACCAGCGGCAGGTTCTTGTCATACGCCATCTCGACATGACCGCGCTCGGTCAAGCGCTCGGCCTCAGGTTGACCTCCTTCGCCAGGGTGACGCTGCAACTCAACATAAAGGCGATCCGGGAAAATCGCGGACAAACGATCCACCAAAGCCTCGGCAGCAGGGCGCTGACCTTGCTGTAACAGCAACCCTACGGGCCCGTCTGGACCGCCGGTTAAGCAGATCAAATCATCTGATCGTTCCGCCAATTCGTCCAAAGTGACCTGCGGCAACTGCCCGCTTTTGTCTACATACAGGCAGGAACTGAGCTTCATCAGATTCTCATATCCCACCTCGGATTGTGCCAGCAGCACCAGCGGCGCGGGTGCTTTGGGCTTTTCTCCCGGCTGCGCCTGAACGTAACTGAGATCGACCTGACAGCCCATGATCGGTTGCACACCCGCCCCGCTGGCGGTGACCGAAAACTCTAAGGCCGAGAACATTGAATTGGTATCCGTGACCGCGACGGCGGGCATCTCCATCTTCTGGCACAGCTCCGGCAGCTTCTTCAGCCGCACGGCACCTTCCAGCAACGAATATTCAGTGTGAACGCGGAGGTGAATGAATCGGGGGGAACTGCTCATACAGGCTAAGCTATCTCAGCCAGCGACGTTGCAAAAGCGGGAACCGGCACCATCGAATGCCGAAAAAATCATCGGTGATTATTCGGCTTTTTCAGAAGGTGCTTCGGGCGCAGGAACGCACACCTTCCCAAAAAGTGTTTATTTTCAATTTGCTAAGTTTCACACACACACTACAATCATGGGCCGCTCGGGTGCAATGGTGTATCATATAGGCAGTTTTTCTTGCCAGATAAGGTGCGCTGTTTCTAACATCTGATGGCAAGCTACCGCCCGCCACTCTTTCTACGTCGCATCGAAGGAGGGCCGAACGGGCGCAACCGGGTAACGCGACGGGTTTCTCGAATGAACATCACGTTTCTTCTGAACGGAGAGACAGTGGAGCTGCCGGATGTCGATCCGACGGCCAC
The DNA here is from genome assembly GCF_056539785.1 of Ruegeria sp. B11. Taxonomy (NCBI): domain Bacteria; kingdom Pseudomonadati; phylum Pseudomonadota; class Alphaproteobacteria; order Rhodobacterales; family Roseobacteraceae; genus Ruegeria; species Ruegeria sp. B11. Next base: position 386,283 of record NZ_JBQFVO010000003.1, read on the forward strand.
CCTACTGGACTGGCTGCGTGAAGATCGCGGTCTGACAGGCACCAAAGAAGGCTGCAACGAAGGCGATTGCGGCGCGTGCACGGTCATGGTGACGGACGAAGACGGCGCAAAAGCTCTGAACTCCTGCATCCTGTTCTTGCCCCAACTGCATGGCAAAGCGGTTCGTACAGTCGAAGGGGCAAGCGGCCCGGATGGCGAAGCACATCCCGTTCAACAGGCAATGGTTGACCTGCACGGCTCGCAATGCGGTTTTTGCACTCCGGGTTTTGTCATGTCGATGGTCGCCAGTCATGCGACGGGCGCCACGGATCATGACACCCAGCTTGCCGGAAACCTGTGCCGCTGCACTGGCTATGCACCGATTATTCGCGCTGCGAAAGCGGTCGAGGACCGTCCCGTGCCAGTCTGGGTCAAAGACAAGCCACTCGCATCTTCTGCTGCGTCGCGCATGCTGCCTGAATCTTCCGATGAACTGGCAGCTGTTTATGCTGAAAACCCAGATGCCACGCTGGTTGCCGGAGCAACAGATGTCGGCCTGTGGGTGACAAAGCAACTGCGCGACCTGGATCCAGTAATCTTCCTCAACCGTTGCGATGATCTCAAACAAATCACCATCACCGACGATGAAATTCGCTTTGGCGCAATGGTCGACATGAATCGGATGGGTGAGGCTCTGGCCGATCTTCACCCCTCTTACGCCGAAATGATCCGCCGCTACGCCAGTGTTCAGGTGCGCCATGCTGCAACGGTGGGCGGCAACATCGCCAATGGCTCGCCCATTGGGGACAACCCGCCTGCGCTGATTGCTCTGGACGCAACCCTTCATCTGCGCAAAGGCGACACCCGCCGGTCCCTTCCGCTGGAAGAGTTCTTTATCGACTATGGCAAACAGGACCGCGTTCCCGGTGAATTCGTCGAAGCTGTCAGCTTCCCCCGTCAGCTGGATCGCCTGAAGGTCTATAAACTCAGCAAGCGGTTCGATCAGGACATCTCGGCCGTCTGCGGGTGTTTCAACATCACCGTCTCGGTCGGCATCGTCACGCAGGCGCGCATCGCGTTCGGCGGCATGGCCGGCATCCCGAAACGGGCAACTCATGTCGAGGCCGCATTGGTCGGTAAACCTTGGGCGCGCGAGACGATTGACGCCGCGCTGCCTGCCTTTGCTGACGATTATTCACCACTCACAGACATGCGCGCCTCGGCCACCTATCGACTGGAATCCGCCAAAGCGATGCTCGAAAGATACTTCCTGGAAGATCAGGGCGAAGTGACCAATGTGCTGGAGGTATCGGCATGAGCGTGACCAAACCCCTCCCCCACGACGCAGCACCGCTGCACGTTTCAGGAACCGCGCGGTATGTGGACGATATCCCAACACCTAGGGACAGTTTGCATCTGGCTTTTGGCCTCAGCCCGATTGCCAAAGGCAAGATCACCGCAATCGACCTGTCTGCGGTGAGGGCCGCCGAGGGCGTCGTGATGGTTATGGCCGCGGATGATCTGCCCTTCGCCAACGACGTATCGCCTTCGATCCATGATGAACCGCTGCTGTCGGACGGAACGGTCCACTATATCGGCCAGCCGGTGTTTCTGGTCATCGCCAGCAGCCATCTGGCCGCCCGCAAGGCGGCCCGTTTGGGCAAGATCGACTATGCCGAGGAAACCCCGATCCTAACCGTCGAAGAGGCTTTGGCCGCCGACAGTCGGTTCGAAGACGGCCCGCGCATCTATGCCAAAGGCAATGCTGATGCGGCTATTGCAGGATCCGCCCATGTGATCGAAGGGTCATTCGAGCTTGGCGGGCAGGAGCATTTCTATCTGGAAGGTCAGGCCGCTTTGGCCGTGCCGAATGAAGGCGCGGATATGCTGGTTCACAGCTCGACCCAGCACCCGACCGAGATCCAACACAAGGTGGCCGATGCGTTGGGCGTTCCGATGCACGCCGTCAGGGTCGAGACGCGCCGTATGGGCGGCGGTTTTGGTGGCAAGGAAAGCCAGGGCAATGCGCTGGCCGTTGCTTGCGCGGTGGCCGCTCGCGCAACTGGCAAGGCGTGCAAGATGCGCTATGACCGCGACGATGATATGACCATCACCGGCAAACGCCACGCGTTCCGCATCGCCTATAAGGCCGGATTTGACGAGAACGGCCATATTCAGGGCGTCTCGTTCCACCACTACGCCATCTGCGGCTGGGCGCAGGACTTGTCCCTGCCCGTCGCCGACCGCGCGATGCTGCATTCTGACAATGCCTATCTGTTGCCAAATGCACGTATCGAAAGCCACCGGCTGAAGACCAACACCCAATCCGCCACCGCCTATCGCGGCTTCGGCGGCCCGCAGGGCATGGTTGGCATCGAACGCGTGATGGACCACGCCGCGTATGAGCTGGGTCTGGACCCGGTGGAACTGCGCCGCCGAAACTATTACGAACCGGCCCATGCGGTTGCCGAGATCACGCCGTCCGAGCAGCCTTTGGGTCATCCCGACCCGCATGAGGACCTGACGAGCCGCGGCGCGGTCGAAACCGGGGACGCCCCCGTGCGCCCTCTGCCCGCTGGTGGCAATACCACACCCTACGGAATGGAGGTCAGCGATTTCGAATTGCACGGGATGACTCAGGCCCTACTGAAATCCAGCGATTACGAAACGCGCAAGGCCGCCATTGCGAAATGGAACGCCGAGAATCGTGTGATCAAGAAGGGCATCGCCTTCTCTCCGGTCAAGTTCGGGATTTCCTTCACGCTGACCCACCTGAATCAGGCAGGCGCTTTGGTGCATGTGTATCAGGATGGCTCGGTCCATCTGAACCACGGCGGCACCGAGATGGGTCAAGGCCTGTTCCAGAAGGTCGCGCAGGTGGCGGCTTCGCGCTTTGGCATCCCCCTGGAGATGGTCAAAATTACCGCCACAGACACGGCCAAGGTGCCGAACACTTCGGCCACGGCAGCATCCTCGGGCAGTGACCTGAATGGTATGGCAGTGAAGGCGGCCTGCGATACGATCCGCGATCGAATGGCGGACTATCTGGCCGAGCAGCATCAGGCCGATCCGTCGACTGTCACCTTCTCTGATGGCCATGTTTCGGTTGGCGCAGAACGCTACACCTTCGCTGAAGCTGCGGCGCTGGTCTATCAGGGTCGGATCAGCCTGTCGGCGACCGGTTTCTACAAGACACCCAAGATCGAATGGGACCGGATCGCCGGACGAGGCCGTCCGTTCTTCTACTTCGCCTACGGAGCGTCGGTCACTGAAGTGGCCGTCGACACTCTGACTGGTGAGAACCGCATTCTGCGCACCGATATCCTGCATGATGCCGGTGCTTCGTTGAACCCGGCGTTGGATATCGGGCAGGTCGAAGGAGGTTATGTGCAAGGCGCGGGCTGGCTAACGACCGAGGAACTGGTCTGGGACGGCACGGGCAACCTGCGCACACACGCACCCTCGACCTACAAGATCCCCGCCTGCTCAGATCGACCCGACGTATTCAACGTCGCACTCTGGGATGCCGAAAACCGTGAGAACACGATCTATCGTTCGAAAGCGGTGGGCGAACCGCCGTTCATGCTGGGTATTTCAGCATGGCTGGCCCTGTCGAATGCGGTCGCGGCCTGTGGAGAGGTCTACCCCGCTCTTGATGCACCAGCCACGGCTGAAGAGGTTTGGCGCGGCGTCCAAAAGATGAAGGGAGGCATCTGATGGGATTTGACTTGGAGGCTTTGAGGGAGGCGGTCAAAACCCACGGAACAGTGGTCCGGGTGGTCATCGCCGGCATCAAAGGGTCGTCTCCACGTGAAGCGGGGGCCGCGATGCTAGTCTGGAAGGACGGGCAAAGTGGCACCATCGGTGGAGGCACGTTGGAGTATCAGGCAGCCGAAGCTGCGCGATCCCAAACCACCGCCACCCGACTGACGCATCACGCTCTTGGCCCCGACATGGGGCAATGCTGCGGCGGTGCAGTTTCATTGCTGAGTGAAGTATTTGATCATGAAACGCTGAATGCACTGGACGATACCGTCATCGCGCGTTCGGCCTCGGGCGGAGAGATGCCGCTATCGGTCAAACGTCTGCTGGCGGCAGCGCGAGGACAGGGTGTCGCGCCCGAGCCCCAACTGATCGAAGGTTGGATGGTCGAACCCGTTCACAAACCGACGCGTAATCTGTGGATCTGGGGCGCAGGCCATGTAGGCCGGGCGCTGGTGGACGTTTTGTCCCCCCTACCCGATCTGGCAATCACCTGGGTCGATACCGGACCCGAGCGGTTTCCCGATGTGGTTCCAACCGGTGTAACCCCGGTTCCGACCGCAAAACCCGCCGAGCTGGTTCGCCACGCGCCAACCGATGCCGAGCATCTGGTGCTGACCTATTCGCACAATCTGGATCTGGAACTGTGCAACCGGCTGCTTTCGCACAATTTCCTCTTTGCGGGGCTTATCGGCTCGGCTACGAAATGGGCGCGATTCCGGTCGCGACTTGCAGCCCTTGGGCATCCGCCCGAGCGGATCAGCCGGATCACCTGTCCGATCGGCGATCCAGGCTTGGGCAAACACCCGCAGATGATCGCCGTTGGCGTGGCAGCGCAACTGTTACGCCCCGCCCGACAGAACGAATTGAAGAAGGACCTGAGCGCGTGACCACTCCACTTCTGAGCTTGCAAGGGCTGACCAAAGCCTATCCCGGCGTCGTGGCCAATGATCAGGTGTCCTTTGACATCGGTGAAGGCGAAGTTCACGCGCTGCTGGGCGAGAACGGCGCAGGCAAATCCACGCTTGTCAAAATGATCTATGGGCTGGTGAAGCCCGACAGCGGCTCAATGCTGCTGCGGGGGCAGTCCTATGCACCGCCTGAACCGCGCGCCGCCCGCGCGGACGGGATCGCGATGGTGTTCCAGCATTTTTCGCTGTTCGATGCGTTGAACGTCGCCGAGAATATCGCTCTGGGGATGGAGAACCCGCCCCCAATGGGTGATCTGGCGTCGCGTATCCGCGAAGTATCCGAAACCTACGGCCTGCCCTTGGACCCCTTCCGCACGGTTGGCGATCTGTCTGCAGGTGAGCGTCAGCGGGTCGAAATCATCCGCTGCCTGCTGCAGGACCCAAAGTTGCTGATCATGGACGAGCCGACCTCGGTTCTGACGCCGCAAGAGGTTGAAATCCTTTTCGAAACGCTGAACAAATTGCGCTCGGAAGGGACATCGATCCTGTATATCTCGCACAAGCTGGAAGAGATTCGAACGCTATGCGACCACGCCACGATTCTGCGGCTGGGTAAGAATGTGGGCGAATGTGTACCAGCCGAAACCTCAGCGCGCGATATGGCTGAGATGATGGTGGGCTCGACCCTGCAGACACCTGAACGTTCCGGCCGGGAGTTCGGTGACGTTGCGCTGGATGTCAGCGGATTGTCAGTGCCGTCGCCGTCGGAATTCGGAACCGCGCTTCGCAACGTCCACATGACCGTCCGCAAGGGCGAGGTTCTGGGGATCGGGGGTGTCGCGGGGAACGGTCAGGATGAATTGCTGGGTGTGCTTTCTGGCGAAATTCCGACCACCGCAGATGCGATCAAATTCAACGGTCAACCCATCGGCAAACTCGGCCCGACCGCGCGGCGTAAGCTGGGCGTGTTGACCGCGCCCGAAGAACGGCTGGGCCACGCGGCTGCCCCTGATATGAGCCTCACTGAAAACGCTCTGCTCACCGGGTCGGTCCGCGAGGGGCTGGAGAACAACGGCTTTCTGAAGTGGTCCGAGACCAAGAGCTTTGCCGAAAAGATCATCAGCGCCTTTGACGTGCGTACGCCGGGTCCAGAGAATGCCGCCCGGTCGCTGTCGGGCGGGAACCTGCAGAAGTTCGTGATTGGTCGCGAAGTGCTGCAAAACCCGGATGTTCTGGTCGTGAACCAGCCGACTTGGGGCGTGGATGCAGCGGCGGCGGCCTCGATCCGGCAGGCCATTCTGGATCTGGCGGCCAAGGGAACTGCGGTCATCTGTATCTCGCAAGACCTCGATGAACTGATGGAAATCTCAGACAGCTTTGCCGCCTTGAACGAAGGGCGACTAAGCGCCCCGCGTGAAACCACGGGTCTGACGGTCGATGAGATCGGCCTGATGATGGGCGGCGCGCATGGCATGGAGGTGGCCCATGTCTAAACATTTGAAAGAAAAGAGAAACGCGGGGGTATGAGCAAATGATTGTGTTGGAGAAACGGCCTCAGCCGTCCAAGGCGTGGTCTTATGCCACCCCTCTGGTCGCAGTCCTGGCGACGATGGTTTTTGGTGGCATCCTGTTCGCCATTCTGGGCAAAAACCCGGTCGAGGCTATTGGAACCATTTTCTGGGAACCCCTGTTTGGCGAGTTCGCCTTCTATTATCGGCCGCAATTGCTGGTTAAGGGCGCGCCCCTGGTTTTGATCGCCATCGGCCTGTCTTTAGGCTTCCGCGCCGGTATCTGGAATATCGGGGCCGAGGGTCAGTACATTATGGGGGCCATTTTCGGTGCGGGTGCTGGTCTGGCATTCTATCCGCTGGATGCATTCTACATCTTTCCGATCATGGTGATTGCAGGCGCGTTTGGCGGCTGGCTATGGGCAATGATCCCAGCCTTCCTGAAAGTGCGCTTCGGTACCAATGAAATCCTTGTGTCGCTGATGTTGGTCTATGTGGCCGAACAGATGCTGGCCTCGGTCTCGCTAGGCCTGCTGAAGAATCCCGAAGGGTTCGGCTTTCCGGGTTCGCGCAATCTGCAATCCTACGACAGCGCGTATAATGCCGAGCTGATTGCGGGTTCAGGCATGCACTGGGGCGTAGTCACTGCCCTGATCGCTGTTATCTTTGCATATGTCTTGCTGAACCGGCACATGCTGGGCTTCCACATCCGCCTGACAGGTGAGGCCCCGCGTGCGGCGAAGTTCGCTGGTGTAAACCCTGCCCGCCTGATCTTGTTCTGTCTGGGTCTGGCCGGCGCGCTGGCCGGTCTTGCGGGGATGTTCGAAGTCTCGGGCCCTGCTGGCGTGGTCAGCATCGATTTCAACGTCGGTTACGGCTTTACCGCGATCATCGTGGCTTTCCTTGGCCGTTTGCATCCGGTGGGCATCCTGCTGGCCGGAGGCTTAATGGCGTTGACTTATATTGGCGGTGAAATCGCCCAATCTCAGCTGGGTCTGCCCGCCGCAGCCATTCAGGTATTCCAGGGGATGCTTCTGTTCTTCCTGCTGGCATTCGATCTTCTGACAAACTACCGCATCCGTGCGGCCCGTAGCGAGGTAGCGTGATATGGACCTTGGTGAAATTAACCCCGTCCTTCTGGTCGCCTCGCTAATGGTGGCCGCAACCCCACTTTTGCTGGCCGCAATCGGAGAATTGGTGGTCGAAAAAGCAGGCGTCCTGAACCTCGGTGTCGAGGGCATGATGATCGTGGGCGCAATCAGCGGCTTCGCAATCTCGGTCGAGACCGGTTCGCCCTGGCTGGGCTTTATCGCGGCAGCAATCGGTGGCGCGGTGCTATCGCTGTTGTTTGTACTGCTGACGCAGGTGGCGTTGGCCAATCAAGTTGCTAGTGGCCTGGCCCTAACATTGTTCGGCCTCGGGTTCAGCGCGCTGATGGGGCAGAGCTACGTAGGAATAAAGCCGCCCAGCATGGGTGAAATCCATATCCCGGTGATCAGCGATATCCCTGTTATTGGACCAATCCTGTTTCAGCACGACCCGATCCTCTACGTCGGAATTGCCCTGACGGCCGCCGTCTGGGCCACGCTGAAATACACACGCATCGGCCTGATATTGCGCGCCGTTGGCGAAAACCACGATGCGGCGCATGCGCTGGGCTACAAAGTCATCAAGATTCGCATCATGGCGATCCTGTTTGGTGGTGCTTGCGCTGGCTTGGGCGGCGCCTACATCAGCCTGATCCGCGTGCCGCAGTGGACCGAGGGCATGACTGCCGGTGTCGGCTGGATTGCCTTGGCGCTGGTGGTTTTTGCCAGCTGGAAACCATGGCGTGTCTTGCTGGGCGCCTATTTGTTCGGCGGCATCACTGTGTTGCAGCTTAATTTGCAGGCAGCGGGCGTTGCCATTCCTGTCGAGTATCTGGCAATGTCGCCCTACATCATCACGATCCTTGTGCTTGTGATCCTTTCGGCCGACAAGAGCAGCGCACCTGCCGCATTGGGCCGGACCTTCCATGCCTCGCACTAGGCGAGGCCAACTGAACCAACTTGGGGAGTAACACATGAAATTCACTACACTTTTGGCAAGCGCCGCAATGGCGCTGGGTCTGGCCTCGGGGGCCATGGCCCAAGACAAGACCAAAGTCGGCTTCGTCTATGTCGGCCCAGTGGGCGATGGCGGCTGGACCTATGAGCACAACAAGGGCCGTCTGGCCGTGGAAGAGCACTTTGGCGACAAGGTCGAAACCGTGTTCGTCGAGTCGGTGCCTGAGGGCCCAGATGCAGAACGCGTGATGACCCAGATGGCGCTGGAAGGAGCGGACCTGATCTTCACCACCTCGTTCGGCTACATGGATCCGACCATCAATGTCGCGAAGAAATTCCCGGATGTGAAATTCGAGCACGCAACCGGCTACAAGACCGCCGACAACGTCTCGGTCTACTCGGCCCGTTTTTATGAAGGTCGCGCAGTCCAAGGCCACATCGCCGGTAAAATGACGGAATCGAATATCATCGGCTACATCGGGTCCTACCCGATCCCTGAAGTGATCCGTGGTATCAACTCAGCCTATATCCACGCCAAGAAGGTGAATCCGGATGTCGAGTTCAAGATCGTCTGGGCCTACACTTGGTTCGATCCTGCGAAAGAAGCTGACGCCGCCACAGTTCTGATCGAACAGGGCGCGGACGTGATCCTGCAGCACACTGACTCGACTGCACCGCAGGCAGCCGCGCAAGAGGCAGGAAACGTTGTCACCTTTGGCCAAGCCTCCGACATGAGCGAATACGCACCCTTCCCGCGTGTGTCTTCAATCATCGACGATTGGGCTCCCTACTACATCGCGCGGACCCAGGCCGTGATGGACGGAACATGGGAAAGTGCCAACACATGGGATGGCATCCGGGAAGGCATGGTAGCAATTGGTGAGATTTCGGACGCCGTTCCGGCTGATGTTAAAGAAGAAGCACTGGCGCTGAAAGCCGCGATGGCAGCCGGTGAATACCACCCCTTTACTGGCCCGCTGAAAAAGCAGGACGGCAGTGACTGGCTGGCCGAAGGCGAGACCGCCGATGACGGTACGCTGGCGGGCATGAATTTCTACGTTGAGGGGCTGGAAGGCGAAATTCCGCAGTAGAATCTGACCCGGAAACTAACAACAAGGCCCGCATGTTTTTGCGGGCCTTTTTAGTCGCCCTGAGCCCAATCTGGACATTGACGAGTGGCTATGCGCATCGTGAAACATGTCGCTCACGGAAGACCTGAACCAAATTTTAGAAACTGCCCTGCCGACCGATCCCAGTTTTCGACAGATCGAAAAGGCCGTGATTGACGACTGTATTGGTGAAACCCGGCAATATGCCTCAGAGAGCTCTGTCGAAGCCTTTCTGTTGTCAGCGATGCGTTTATTGGCACTTCCCGGCAATGGGCACACACGGCTGATCCCGAATGATGCGATCGCGGTGCTACCGCTGAGATTCGTGAGCGTTGGACGTTCCGTTCAATTCATCGACGCGGCGCCAGAGATAGCCGCACCGCGAGGAGAGTTGATAGCGGTCAACGGCTCAGCTTTGAGCCAGATTGAAGCCACTGCAGAGAAATTTCTGGCGGGAACGTGCCAAAGGAAACGGGTCATCGGCCCGATTCTACTGGCATGGCCGTACGCTTTGGCACGTTTGGGTTTTTCGTCAAACGGCGGCATGACCGAGTACCGTGTGCAGGACGAAAATGGGCGGATAGCCAATCTGAAAGTGGCCAATGAACATACAGTTCCGGGATCGATGCTCTACCCGAGAAACGAGCACGGCAAGGCTGATCCAGCCTGGGAACCCGAGATATTTGTAGAGATAAAGGACTGGCAAGAGCTAGGGCTATCAATAGCGTTACCAAGCTTCTTTGATCCGAACGAAAATGCGCTGCCTAAAGCCATCTCAGCCGCGGTGGAATGCGTGCGCGCATCCTCGAACAAAACACTACTAATTGATGTTCGCGGAAACACTGGTGGCGACTTTCTTCTAACGATGCCCTTGATCGACGCGATCTCAAAAAGTGCAAACAAGCAGGTTGTTATGCTTGTCGATAAATTCACGTTTTCCGCAGCGATAGTGTTTGTAGCCATCCTCAAACATCGATTGGGAAACAGGCTCAAACTTATTGGTGAGGAAATGGGAGATAGGCTGACGTTCTTCGCCGAGGGCGGATTGCTCGAATTGTCGACCAGCGGAGCGGTCGTTCGTTACTCATCAGCCTTTCACGACTGGAAGAATGGAACGACTGACGATACCACGCCGCCCGAAATCGCAACAAAAATCGTACCTGCGGGATCACTGAACTTGGATTTGGAATGGGTCGAAAGACCTGCAGTTGAGGATGCACCAACCGAACTCTATCAACGAGTTCTCAAAAGCATGAGCAAATCGCTAGACAGCCGCTAAGTCTGCATAGCTGCATTCCAGGAAAGCAAATGCTGCACGCGCGGCGAAGGTCTACTTGGTGGCCAGTCTTATTGGCGACCCAACACCATCGGCCCGTGGGCAATATTAACCACGAGCGTTTCGATACCCAGCTGTCGTCGAGTCAGGACTTCAAGCGATTGAATCGCCGCAATGGTCAGCTTCTAGGGCGTGAAATTAGTGTCCGCCCAGCACCAGAGTGTTCACCGGCATCAGTATCAGTCGCAGGCGCAGGCCTGCCGCATGAACGACGCCAATCGTGTCTACCACATGCAGGAACGATTTTTCCCAGAAGCCGAGGCTCTCATCCTCCAGCTTTGCATGATTATCCGTATAGATATTCGCCAGACAGTTGCTGCCTGGAGGCACATCATCGGCCATGCTTTTGTAGAGCGGTTCAAGGTAGACAAGGATCGAACCAGGATTGGTGTTGCTCTGCACGTCCCGTAACTCATCAGATGGCCTGATCTGCCCCGATGGGATCACATCCTGCACCTCGACGACAACCACCGGGATAACGGTAAAGGGCTTGGTCATGCAGCCCAATTCGCCAATCATACCCGGTTTGACCACCTGGGCCGAAAGCTGACTGAACGCCGCCTGGAATCGGTCATGTCCGGAGGAGGATGGCACCAGAATACCCGCCGGGCGCAGCAAAGGGCTGACATAGTCGCCGACCTGAAGCCCGAATTGTTCAACCCTGCCCGTCACTCCAGCGTTGACCACAGTCTTGTCCAACTCGGTCAATGCCGCATCCAGCTGCGCATTGGCACTGGCAAGTTGGGCCGGGATCAGCTCTTCGATTTGTTGTACAACCGCTGCGCGTTTTGAGACGGCTGCTTTGACCTGCGCTTCACGCTCGGCAACCAGATTTTCCAACCGATCAATCTCGGCCAAGCGCACCGCGCTGGATCCCTCGTCACGTAGGGTGGTATTGCGTTCCAGATCCTCGAGCGACTGATCCAGAGCTGCGCGCGCGCCAGCAATCCCGGCCTCAGCCTCGGCCAGATCGGTTTCCGCCACCTTCAACGAGGCTTGAACCTGAGCAATCTGGGCATGCGCCGCTTCGACCTGCGCGGTTTGCGTGAAGTCTTCGATCCGGAAAATCGGCTGTCCAGCTGTCACCTGCTCATTGTTGCGCACGTAGACTTCGGAAACGCGCCCCCCTAGCTGCGGCAGGATCGTTACCGTCCGGAAGTAGGAAGCCGCTGTTTTGCTGGACGGGTGAAAATAGAACAGCGTTGTGATAACGGTTAGCGCCAAAATAGCGCAAGTCGTCAGCCCCCAGCGCAACTCGTACCACATGGTGAACAGCGTGATCTCGTGTCCGATCCGTTTGCCCTGCACAAAGCGGCGAAACAGATAGTCAGGAAGCACGGTAATCAGGGCGCACAGCATCGTCTCGATCATTGTTCAGTGCCCCTGTGCTGCCGGTTCGGAGGGTTTGGATTGTTCGGGCTCAGTTTCCAGCTCAGGAGGGGGTGAAGCGTGTTCTTTGTCCTGCCCAGGCGCCAAAGATCGGATGGCATCGGCAATCGAGCGCAGCGGTGCCGCGAAATCAGGGAACTGGAACCCAGCCACAAGGATGGCGGCAACCCAGAAAAGGCCGTTATGCGTAAACAAAGCCAAAAGCGCCAGAATCCCAACCAATTGGAATTGCGGGTGATTGGTTTCATGCGCCATTTTTTCCGGGATCGAATGCAACGTGAAGTAGGCAACCCCGATCAGCACGACCATCCCGACGGTAAAAAACAACATGAAGGTGAAGAGGAAGTCGCTACCATCTGCCTGTGTCACATATGACGGAATGTGCCCCGTTGCCATCGGGTGAATATCTGCCGCGTTCACGTCCGCCTCCGAATCTTATGTTGTTTGCACTAAAAGCAGGCTGGCCGCCTACGATCAAGTTTCCATTGCGGTGGGCTTGTGTCTTTTCGTTTGGCAGTACGCGTGTCATGGTCCGCCAATGTCGCCAGTCAACTTACCACCGGCTCGATCACTTGGCGGCCGGAAACGGAACAAAACGCATGATTGATTTTCTGATAATCGGTGGCGGTGTCGCCGGGCTAAGCGCAGGTGCGCGCCTGTCAGAGCACGGCACAGTTACGGTGTTAGAGGCCGAGGACGGATTAGGATATCATACTTCGGGTCGTTCAGCCGCCCTGTTCGAAAAGGGTTACGGTCCAAACTCGGTCAAGGCAATGAACGAGGCAAGTGCTGCGTTCTTTGAAACAAATGCGTACCTCACACCACGCGGCCTGATGCTGATTGGCGGAAGGGATCAACAGGCGCTGTTTCAAAAAGACGCCCAAGATCTTGGAGTGCAAGAGATTTCGCCGGAAGATGCCATCGGACACATTCCTGTCCTGAATGCTGAAACTGTCGGTTATGCAGCCATAAGTAATAGCGCATATGATATCGATACAGATCGCGTCCTGCAGGACTTTGCGCGAACCGTCCGTAAGAATGGCGGTTCAGTCCTGACCCGTCAGAGGGTCAGCAGCATCCGCAAATCGGTTCATTGGACCGTCGAAACCTCAGAATCCTTTGAGGCACGCAATCTGGTAAATGCCGCCGGAGCCTGGGTCGATGAGGTGGCGCAGATGGCAGGAATCTCCCCCATCGGGATCACACCTTACCGTCGATCGATTGCGCGCATCCCCGCACCGGGCGGACATGACCTGCGAAGCTGGCCAATGATGCTGGGCGCAGGCGAGAGCTGGTACGCCAAACCTGATGCGGGCAAGCTACTGGTCTCGCCTTGCGAGGCGGACCCAACCACACCCCATGACGCTTACGCCGATGACATGGTTCTCGCAGAAGGACTGGCACGATACGAAGCGATGGTTACTGAAACTGTAACTCGGGTAGAAGCCAACTGGGCGGGGTTACGTAGTTTTGTTGCCGATGGCACGCTGGTGCTCGGACCTGATCCAACCGATCCATCGTTTATCTGGTCGGCAGCACAGGGAGGGTATGGGTTTCAGACCGCTCCTGCTGCCTCGCAACTTGTGGCGGATCTTGTGACTGGCGCGTCGCCGCGCCTTGATGCGGCGATTGTGAAAGCGCTGACACCCGGTAGGCTGTAACGATGACAAAACGCAAACTGCCCTCAAATGCCAGCGTCGCCACCGAGGGCGACGGCAGCAAACTCGTCGCCCCAGCCGCCAGCCGAAACACGGTTGTGCTGTGCGATCTTCTGGCACGGGTCGCTCCGTCATCAGGACAGGCCCTGGAACTGGCCAGTGGAACCGGACAACACATTTCGGCCTTTGCCCAGCGGATGCCCGGGTTGCATTGGCAACCCAGCGAAGTCACCTCCGAACGGCGCGCCAGCATCGATGCGTACACCAAGGGTTTACCAAACACCGCCGCAGCCGTTCATCTGGATGCAACTGCGGAGGGTTGGCACAAATCAATGGCGCAGCAAGATTTGGTTTTACTGATCAACCTCTTGCACCTGATCAGTTTACCCGAGGCTGAAACCCTCGTTGCCGAAGCAGCGTGCGCTCTGAAAACGGATGGGCGTTTGGTGCTTTATGGCCCTTTCAAACGTGACGGACACCTGACAAGCGATGGCGACCAGCGATTTCACGACGCACTGGTCCAACAAGACCCTGAGATCGGGTACAAAGACGACACACATATATTGTCTATGTTAAAGGACAACGCCCTCGAACTGGTCAAAATCGTAAAGATGCCTGCGAACAACTTGGCATTTGTCGCCCAAAAAACTGGAATCTGATCAGGATCAAAGTCTGCTTTGCTCTTCACCATTCATATGCAGATTATCATATGTATCAAGAAGGACGTGATAATGAGCTGGCAGGATTCACTGAACGAAACGCGCAAAAGCTTGCGTAACCTTAACGGAGCCATTCCTGATACGGCGCGTGCCTTCGGGGCGCTGGGAAAATCTGTCAAGGAAGGCGGGACGCTGGACTACAAAACCAAAGAGTTCATCGCGTTAGGCATGTCAATCGCAGTACGGTGTGAGCCTTGCATTACCCTGCATTCCGAGGCGTTGGCCAAGGCAGGAGCCACCCGCGATGAAATTTCGGACGTTCTGGCAATGGCCATCCAGATGGGCGGTGGGCCGTCCATGATGTATGCCGCCAAGGCACTAGACTGCTTTGATGAATTAAGCGCATGAAAAAAGCCCACCGAGAGCGGGCTTTTAGTAGGCGGTGCTACGTGAGTACCGCCTTATTTCTTGGAAGCGTCAGCCGTCTTTGCGGATTGTTTCGTTCTTCGGATCGTAGGGGCTGTCGCAAGTCACGACCGCATCCCACAGCTTGTCCTGAATTTTGACCTGCAGCTTGGTGCCTTCGACCGCCAGCTCGGGCTTGACGTAGCCCATACCGATGGATTTCTCGAACGCCACCGAGTACCCGCCCGAGGTCAAACGACCCACGCGCTCACCTTCCGGCGTGTACAGCGCCTCGCGGCCCCAGGGGTCGGCATCGTCCGGTCCGTCGATCAGCAGAGTGCAGCACTTCACGCGCACGCCGGTCTCTTCCAGCTTGGCTTTGCCATAAAAGTCTTTCGACAGATCAACAAAGCGCGGCAGGTCAGCTTCCAGCGGGGTCGCGTCGCGGCCCAGTTCGGTGCCGAAGGCGCGATAGGATTTCTCCTGGCGCAGCCAGTTTTGGGCGCGGGCACCAACCAGTTTCATGCCGTGCTTTTCACCAGCCTTCTCCAGCAGGTCGAACAGATAGTTCTGCATCTCGATCGGGTGGTGCAGTTCCCAACCCAGCTCACCGGTATAGGCCACGCGGATCGCGTTCACGGGGCACATGCCCAGTTCAATCTGACGCGCCGACAACCATGGGAAGCGTTTGTTGGACAGTGCGGTTTCCGGATCGGCGTCCTTGATGATCTCTTTCAGAACGTCACGCGACTTGGGTCCAGCGATCGCGAAGACGCCCCACTGGGTGGTCGCGTCCTGGATTTCGATGTAGCCGAACTCCTCCATCTTGTCCTCGGCCGCCTTGCGCAGGTAATCGGCGTCGTACTCGGTCCAGGCACCGGCAGAGACGATGTAGTAATTGTTCTCGCCATTGCGGACGATGGTGTATTCAGTGCGGGTGGTGCCGTGCGAGGTCAACGCGTAGGTCAGGTTGATGCGTCCGACCTTGGGCAGCTTGTTGCAGGTGAACCAATCCAGGAACTGGGTCGCACCGGGGCCTTTGACGACATGCTTGGTGAAGGCCGACGCATCGATCAGGCCAACGCCTTCTCGGATCGCTTTGGCTTCTTCGACGGCATACTGCCACCAACCACCGCGGCGGAAGCTGCGGCTTTCTTTGTCGAAGTTATCAGGCGCATCCAGCGGGCCGAAATAGTTCGGGCGCTCCCAGCCGTTGACCCAGCCAAACTGTGCGCCACGCGCTTTCTGACGGTCGTAGGCCGGAACAGTACGCAACGGACGACAAGCTTCACGCTCTTCATCCGGGTGGTGCAAGATGTAGACGTGCTCATAGCACTCTTCGTTCTTGCGCGCCGCGAATTCTGTGGTCATCCAGTTGCTACTGTAACGCTTGGGGTCCAGCGACGCCATGTCGATCTCGGCTTCGCCATCAACCATCATCTGCGCCAGATAATAGCCGGTGCCACCTGCGGCGGTGATCCCGAAGCTAAAGCCCTCGGCCAGCCACATGTTGCGCAGGCCCGGCGCCGGACCAACCAGCGGGTTGCCGTCGGGCGTATAGCAGATCGGGCCGTTGAAATCGTCCTTCAGGCCGGATTCAGCGCAGGACGGCACGCGTTCGGCCATCGCCATGTACTGATCGGCGATCCGATCCAGATCCAGCGGGAATAGGTCAGCGCGGAAGCTGTCCGGCACGCCGTGTTCGAACTGCGCAGGAGCGCCATGTTCGTAGATACCCAGAATCCAGCCGCCACGTTCTTCGCGCGCATACGACTCGTTGTCTGCATCACGCACAACTGGATGCTCGGGGTTGCCCGCTTCACGCCATTTGACCAGCTCGGGGTCTTTGTCCATGACGATGAAGGTATGCTCGACCGGGATCGCGGGCATCTTGATACCCAGCATTTTCGCGGTCCGCTGTGCGTGGTTGCCTGACGCGGTCACGACATGTTCGGCGGTGATCACAACCTGCTCATCTGACGGAATGAGGTTGCCGCCCTTTTCGACCATCTTAGTGCAGGTGACTTCCCAGTGAGTACCGTTCCAGTGGAACGCATCAGCCTGCATCTTGCGAACGATGTCGACACCGCGCTGACGCGCACCTTTGGCCATCGCCTGGGTCACGTCGGCAGGGTTAATGTAGCCGTCTTCAGTGTGATAGATTGCGCCCTTCAAGTCCGAAGTTTCGATCAGAGGCCAACGTTCCTTGATTTGCTCGGGCGTCAGCCACTCATATGCAACATCACAAGTTTCCGCTGTGGATGCATAGAGCATGTATTCATCCATACGCTCTTGTGTCTGTGCCATACGCAGGTTTCCGACTACGGCGAAGCCTGCATTCAAGCCGGTTTCTTCCTCTAGTGTCTTGTAGAAATCGACTGAGTACTTGTGGATGTGGGTCGTGGCATACGACATGTTGAACAACGGCAACAGGCCTGCTGCGTGCCAGGTGGAACCGGATGTCAGTTCGTCCCGCTCGATCAGCATCACATCATCCCAGCCCGCTTTGGCAAGGTGATAGGCAATCGAGGTCCCGACGGCGCCGCCGCCAACGACCAATGCTTTGACTTGGGTTTTCATAGCCGGGTGTCTCCCCTTGAATTCAGTTGACACCATATGGCGCATTTGAGGGGCTCGACGCGACATTCATCCGACCAGTGATATAAGAAAAGCGACCTGAGCGTTGCACCAGGTCGCTTTCCAACAGTCGATCTGATGTGTTATCCGCCCCCCAATTTGCACCTTTTGAACGTTCCGGTGGTTGCGCAATCAATGCCCGTACCGGAACCGCCTCGGTTTACCCGCACGGCAGTTTCTGCTTCAGAGTCAGAGCTACCAAAGGCTGACAACAGTCCGGACAGGAAGCCTTCATTTTCGTTTACAGATGCGACTTCTTCAGAGGTTTCCTGATCTTTGAATTTGGCGAACAAATTTCCAAAGAAACCCTCGTCATCTCTGTCTGCCTGCTGCATCTCGTCTTCAAGCAAATCTGTCAGTCCTTTGCGGTATCCGACCTGGACCAAATCATCCGCAGATTCGATTCTGTTCGCGGTCAAGTCGAAGGTGTCTGCCGGCAAACCGTATTGCGCGGCCAAAGTATTTGCGACAAGAGACAATCCATCAATGTTTTCTAGCTTCAAACGCGCCAGCTCGCTGCGCAGCTTGACAAACTCGCCGCGCAAGGCGGCCATGTTTGTCGCCAGTTCACTTTCTCGTTCAGCATCAAAAACGGTATCGTTGCCGACGCCAGGCACTTGCTTTTGAAGCAGTGCGTTCAATCCGTCATAATCCAATCGATCTAGAAACGCTCGCAGCATAGGCGCTGGTGCATCGGAATAGACTTGCAAGCGAATTTCTTCGCCCAGTCCGATTGTAGCCTTGTAGATTTCAAACCGAGGTTCGACCTCAAGGTCCGTCAGGCTCGCCGTGATCATTGACCAAAACTTTCGATCTTTCACTGTGACGGGTTTGTATCGGCTGTTTTCAAACCTGAAATACGCAGCACCACCAATTATGCCGAATGGAGTGTAGCCACTCGATCCTGCGCCCAACCCTTCGACAGACCTGACGATGTTGCCAGTCAGTGTATTGGATTTAGCGTCTTTCCTGAGTTTCGCCTGTAGCCAGACCGTATGCTCGCCGCTTTCGTAGACCCAACTAGAATTATCGAGTTTTCTGGCCAGTTGTTCAGTCTCTTGCACAGCAACTCTTTTTGCAATTGGACGAGCAGCTTCACTTATTCCGTCCTGCAAAACACCTTCTCGGGCATCGCGTGTAAAATCTGCATCCACGATCGAACGACGCACCCATCCTTCGCCCGAACCCGGCAGGTACGGCTTGGCCCCCTCACGCCAACGCTTCTGCCTTTCTCGTTCAACTTCTTCCGCGGCTAGCTCCGCCTGATACAAGTTGAACCGCTGATTAATCGTGTCGACATATCCGTTGAAGGACAACCTGCCTTCGACTTTCTTATCCTGCTGATAATAATCCAGACCTACGACAACCACGACGGCAATCAGCAAAAAACCAATGAAACGCAACGCGCCCATGAATAACCTCGGAATCAAATACTGCTCTTTCCTAGATCATTCACCTAAAATTGAGGCGCTGTTATGGCCGAGCCCAACAACTGCGGTCAGAGTACCTTGCCCGGATTCATAATGTTATCGGGATCCAGCGCTGCTTTGATCGCCGCCATATAATTTGTCGCCGCACCAAGTTCTTTCACCAGATAGGGGCGTTTACCCTGCCCGATTCCGTGTTCTCCGGTACAGGTGCCCTCCATCGCAATTGCAAGATCATTTAGCCAACCGACGAATTCCTCTGCACTTGCGACCTCTTTTGCGTCATCCATGTCGATTAACAGAAGTGTATGGAAATTACCGTCACCAACATGACCCACGATTGGGGCCAGCAAACCCAATTCAGCGGCCTTATCCTGTGCGGAGGTCACACATTCGGCCAAACGCGAGATCGGAACACATACATCCGTAGAAATGCCCCGCGCGCCTGGGCGCAGTTGTAGGCTGGCCCAATACATATCGTGCCGGGCCTGCCACAGCTTGTTGCGCTCTTCGGTTGTCGTGGTGGTGGTGATATCGCTGCCACCAAATTCTTCCGCGATTTGGCCAAAGGTCTCTGCCTGTTCCGCTGCACCGCTGTCCGAACCGTGAAATTCCAGCAGCAGCAGTGGCGTTTCTGGCAAATCCAGTCCCGAATAAGCGTTTGCAGCTTTGACCGACATCTGGTCCAGCAATTCGATCCGCGCAACCGGGATACCATACTGAATAGTCATCATCACAGCCTGACAGGCTGCATCCACCGATGGAAACGAACAGCGAGCTGAACTGATGGCCTCGGGGATACCCTGCAATCGCAATGTGATTTCGGTGATTATTCCCAGCGTGCCCTCGGCACCGATTAGCAAGCGGGTCAGATCAAAACCCGCCGAAGATTTTCGCGCACGATGCCCCGTGCGGATCACTTGCCCGTCCGGCATCACGGCCTCAAGGCTAAGCACATTGTCTTTCATTGTCCCATAACGCACAGCATTGGTGCCAGACGCGCGTGTCGCGGCCATGCCACCTAGCGACGCATTCGCGCCCGGATCAATCGGGAAGAACAACCCCTGATCCCGCAGATGGGTGTTCAATTCGGCTCGGGTGACACCCGGTTCGACAACGCAATCTAGATCACCGACATTGACCGCCAATATCTTGTTCATCTGACTCAGATCGACGGATATGCCACCAGCAGGAGCGTTTACATGACCTTCGAGCGAGGTGCCTGTTCCGAACGGGATGACTGGCACCTTGTGCTCGGCACAGGTCCTGACGATATCGGCCACTTCTTCGGTTGAATGCGGGAAAACCACCGCATCCGGACTCTGGTTCTCAATCCACGTTGTCGTGTGCCCGTGCTGCTCGCAAATCGCAGCACCAGATTGCAGCCGGTCTGCGAACCTCTGCTTCAGAATTCCCAGCGCCGTGTCAATCCCGGCCTCGTTTCGCGGCAAAGCGGTTGCCTGCACCATTGCGTCCCCCTTTTCTCAGGCCACAGCCTAAAGCATTGCAGGCACAACCTGATCTGGCGGGCGATGACCGTCTTCGAAGGTCTTGATGTTGATAATGACTTTCTCACCCATCTCGATCCGACCCTCAAGCGTAGCCGAGCCCATATGAGGCAGCAGCACCACATTCGGCAATTGCCGGAGGCGTGGGTTCACATCCGTGCCCTGTTCATAAACATCCAGACCAGCGCCCGCGATCTCACCGGCGCGGATCATGCGTGTCAGGGCGTTCTCATCGACGACTTCACCGCGTGATGTATTCACGATCACGGCCGTGGGTTTCATCAATTTCAAACGCCGCGCATTCATCAAATGAAAGGTCGAAGGGGTCGACGGGCAGTTGATCGAGATGACGTCCATCCGCGCCACCATCTGATCAAGACTATCCCAGTAGGTCGCCTCCAGTTCCTGTTCAATCTCGGGGCGCAACCGGCGGCGGTTGTGATAGTGAACCTGCATTCCAAACGCGCTGGCACGTCGCGCAACGGCCTGCCCTATCCGGCCCATACCAAGAACACCCAAGCGGCGACCACCGACCCGGCCACCCAGCAAGGCCGTCGGGGCCCAACCGGCCCAATCGCCCTTTTGCATCACACCTAACCCCTCGGGGATACGTCGTGTAACCGCCAGGATCAGAGCCATAGTCATATCTGCAGTATCGTCAGTCAGTACTCCTGGTGTGTTCGAGACAAGGATCCCGCGCTGCCTCGCCGTCGCCACATCAATATTGTCGACACCGGCACCATAATTGGCGATCAGTCGCAATTTCTCACCAGCCTGCCCCAGGATACCGCCATCAATTGTATCGGTTATCGTCGGAACCAGCACATCTGCTGTGTTCACTGCCGCCACCAGCTCTTCGCGAGTCATGGGATCGTCGGTGTCACGCAGTTTTACATCGAAAAGCTCGCTTAGCCGTGTTTCCACCGCTTCGGGCAACCGTCGCGTAACGACAACACTCAGACGTTCTCTTGGCACCTTGACCCTCCTACCGCTTTGCAAACTGCCGCGCGCCATGGCATCGTGGCGCAGGATTACACGGGGCACAAGAACCCCTTGGGCATCGTCTCAACCTTTTTTGCATACGATCCACAGGCATAAGAGCAGACAGGCAGTGAGTGCTAGTTTTTCAGTGAACCGCCATTTTGTGGTGTTGATATCGGTTTTCCTGCTCGTGCTCGGCGCAGTGGCCGTGTCCGCGCAGGAAAAACGCGGTCCAGTGACGAATCTACCGCTTCCGCGATATGTCTCGATGAAAGCCGCCGAGGGTAATGTCCGTCGCGGCCCTTCGCTGACTCACCGAATCGATTGGGTGTTCAAACGGCGTGGCATGCCGCTGCAGATCACGGCCGAATATGGAAATTGGCGCAAGGTTCAGGATCGCGACGGTGCCGGGGGTTGGGTGCATTACGCGCTGCTTTCAGGTGTGCGGACAGTCCTTATCGAAGCCGACTTGCTGCCGGTTTACGCGATGCCCGATCCCAAGTCGCAGGTGAACGCGCATTTTGAAACCGGCGTCGTCGCCCGGCTTGAAAAGTGCTCACCCGATTGGTGCCGCATCTCGGCAGGCGGCTATCGGGGCTGGACCCTGAAAAGCAATCTTTGGGGGGTCGACCCCGCCGAGATTCGGGAATGACGTGCGTGCGCGACAGCGCCGACTGAGCTACTCCGCGCCTGCAGCGCTGCCGCGTTTGGCCAGTTCCTGATCCAACAACAGCAGGTTCCATCGGTCCCCGCTGGCCGCCTTGGCCTTGTCCAGGATCGATGTGAACAGGTCTTCTTCCTCTATCTGTTCGGCCAGGAACCAGTTCAGCATATTCTGTGTGCTGTATTCTTTGACCTCATGCGCCAGCTCAAACAACGCGTTGATCTGGCCCGTCACGGTTTGCTCCTGCGCCAGCGCCTGCTCCAGTACATCAACGGGTGATTCATAGTCCGTTTGCGGTTTTGCGATGCCGTCGAGATTTACCCTCCCACCCCGCTTGGCGATAAAGTCGAATATACGCATTGCATGGGTTTCCTCTTCGGCAGAATGCCCCCGAAACCAACTGGCGAATCCAGGCAGATCCTGCGCCTCAAAATAAGCCGACATCGCCAAGTAGGTGTACGAAGCGTGGAGCTCATTGTTGATCTGCTTATTCAATGCTTCTGCAACTTGCGGGTTCAGTTTCATTGCTCGCTCCTTTTTCGTGCTGGTTAGCGGACTTTATCTAGCTAGGTCCGAAGCCAAAGACATTCAACTGATAAAGGTAATTTTTATCGCTATTAATCAATAATTTAATCCAATTCTTGTGCTATTGAAACGCAGTCGCAGGAACGAGCGTTGTGGCGCATTGCGGATTGTATCTCGCGACCGCAAAACCAAGGATTGCCAGTTGGATTTTCGTTTTAGAGATCTAGCTTCGCCTCAAACAATCGCCTGACCCCTACTCGACCATCCCGACGATCCAACCGCCATCAAACTAAATTGCATATCCACATCAAAATTGTCCAAAAAAGCCCTTGAACCCTGAAAGCAACAGTCGTAGATAGCCGCTCACCGTTGGGGTGTAGCCAAGTGGTAAGGCAGCGGTTTTTGGTACCGTGTATCGTAGGTTCGAATCCTACCACCCCAGCCATGATTTTCCCGTAAATCACATACCGAGAAGTTGCACGCCGATTAAAGCGTGTTTTCAGCGGCTTAAGATCCAGCAACTTCAACTGAGATCCGAGCGTGTGCGCAACAGTAGTCGATTTCCGACCACAGTCCCAGGTCGCGATTCCGACGGTACGAGTTTGGTGTGTTTCGGAGAGGCGGCAGATCAGAGGGCAGAGAAGCGCTTGTGTTGATCTGACCAGATCGCCGGGAAACCCGACCTGATCAGGTAGTCCATTGTCAGGCCATCAGTTTGTTCGCCTGAATCGATGGCATCCAGAGCATCAGGCACCAGCATGGCCAGATCGACCACATCCTGCACCCGGCGTTTGGAGCTACCTTCTTCTTGAACGATTTCTGAGAAAGCTCTGCCATCATTGATCATCGCCAACCACCGGCGCGCCTTAACGACGTTGCGGATAAGTGTTTGATCGATTTCAGGAGGCTGATCGCCTAAGTGCAATTTCAGTTCCAAGCCTCTGCGGCGCATCCGGAATGGCGCTTCGATCGCTAGTTCCCCGGCATCGACCTGGTCGACCCTGCAACCAATCATCTGGGCCCGCGCCTGGATATCCAGTTGCACCCTCAGAGAGCCCTGTCGCAGCTCCGCCCGCGCAATCATGCCAAGGCAGTTCCTGGCAGACTGGCAATCTCTGAGAAACTCTGTTGCCGAAGCACTTTCGGCTGCCGACATATTCCGTACCATTGAAGTCACAGCGTTCGGTCGGTTCAGGTGTTGTCTGACCACTTCGACCAGAAGGTTTTCGAGCTGCTCTGCCGACAGCCGCCAGGCATCCGGATGCTTCTGAATTCGATCGGTCAACAGACTTCTAGAGATGTGGTAACGCAAACGCTTGCCGTTTTTGCGGCTATGGCTAGGTGTCAGCCGATCTCCGGTCTCATCAAAGAGCTTCCCGGCCAGCACTGATCGCTTGGCCTTCTGCTTTAATCCACGCTCCCTTGCCGCGCCATCTATCAACCACTGCTGCACCAGCTGCTATACCGCCGGGTCAGTGATAGCGGGGTGCTGCCCACCATAAACCTGACCCTTGTGTCGTATGCGGCCAGCATAGATAGGGTTGCTGAGATGATGATGGATACGAAGAAAGTCCCGCCCGTCGCGCGCCCACCCGGGCGTTCCGGGCGCCGGCACCGGAGCTCCAGTGCCTCCGCCCGCTCTTTGAAATAAAAAATGGTCTGATGCTCCAGATAGAGATCGTGGAGCGCCCTATTTGTTGCCTATTCCTCTTCGTCGACTCTAAGCGTCAGGCTGTCCGCCTGATATCCAAACGGAACATTCCCGCCCATCCGTAGGCCCTTGTGTTTAGAGGCCGCTATTTTGTCCCTGATAAGTTCACAGGTAATTTCACGTTCAACTGAGCGAAACCGAGCAACACGTTGAGTGTAAGGCGCCCCATGCTGTGGACATAATAAAGGACTGGGTAACGGACACAAACGATACGTCGGCTGCGTCGAGATGGTCGATCAGCTTTGCCAAGTGAGTCAGCGATCGTGTCAACCGGTCGACCTTGCAAACAACAATCTGATCTACGTGATTATCATCTACAGCCTGCATCAACCGCTGCAGAGCAGGGCGGTCAAGATGACCGCCCGAGATACCGCCATCATCATAATGATCCGGCAACAATTCCCAGCCCTCGTGTTTCTGGCTCGCAATGTATGCTTCGCAGGCTTCCCGCTGGGTATCCAGCGAATTGAAATCCTGCACTAGCCTCTCCTCCGAACTTTTTCGAGTGTAGATGGCGCAGCGGATACGTCGCATTACTGATCCCCGAAGAAGCGCGGGCCTGACCAGTGCGGTCCGGTGGTGTGCTTTGCGATGGCCGACAGGGAGCGCCACGTTTTGCCGTCCAAGAAGAATCCGCCCGCGATTACTTCAATCTGATAGGTGCGTCCGTTCCACTCCCGCACCAGATGTGATCCTGGTTTCAGACTAGGTGGCAGCGCTTTTCCCAACGCGATTTGTTACAGTCGGAGTTCTGTCTTTACAGACAACCCGCCTAGTTCTTGTATCTGTGTTCCCAAATCAACACCGGCTTCATGAACTGCGGGGACAGTTACTTCGGCGGCGGCCGACCGAACATTTTCTGCCACTGATCAAGGCAGCTAGAGCGGTCCAGATTTTCGATGTCAGCGAGTACGTGCGTAAGGTCGCAAAATTTGAAGCTTGCATCCGTAATGCTGACGCCTCCTTCACAATCCGATAGACAGTACTTTTTTCAGACCCTGATCGCTCAACGGTATGTCCCGCCTTGCGCATCATCGAAATCGCTGCGAGCGCAGAATGCGGCTGCCAGCCAAAGACGTTTTGAATCTGCACAATCGTTGCACCGGCCTTAAGGGACAGCAGTATCTGTAGACTTTGTTGACGCGTCGGCTGCTCCGGGCTTTTTGGCAGGTGGTGATTTTATTTCCAGGTTGGATGCATTTGACATTTTATTCTCCACTCTTTGGGCACAGGCTAAGTCCGCGCCCTGAACAGAGCGGAGCCCGGGCACCTCGGGCGAGTCTTGACCGTCGTTAGTACCGCTTGCGAACAGCCTAAAGTCCAGTTGTTAACATTAAAATGGGCGGGAAGCTGACATTCTCTGCGGTTGCAAACCTATCCGGTAGCGGAGGCGAAATCCGACCTTCGCGGTCGACGCCTACGGCTAGATTCGAAAATACAAAAAAGCCCCTGTGATTTCGTAGGCGTAGATGGCTTGGACGTGCGTGACGAAACTAAACAGACGCTCCCATGTTAAGGCAGTCAGTTTGAAGAGGCTGTTAAGAACCAACATTTGACCAAACAATACGGCAATTCGTTGGTTTAGAACCTTATGGAAGCCGTGAGTTCTCCGACAACACTGGATCCACCACCAAAGGTTGATTGAAACTCGCCGCTGAAGCCTATCGATCGGTTTCCATCTGCAGAGGTATGTTCAAGCGTAAAGCCAAGAAACCCTGCAGCTGCATCTTCTGTTGAAGCTACGAAAGAAAAGGGTGTCGCTGCTACGATTGCGTCCACATCGTCGGATCCTGCATCAAAAGTTGCATCTACTCCAACGGCCCAGTTCAGGTAGGTACTCGATCCATTTGCGGCCTCGTAGAGGCGGGGCAAGTTCAATTGAGCCCGCGTGTTGAACAGCGAAACGTTCCGATCTTCGACAGTCAGCGGATACGCGGTTCCTGTTTCGGAATATTCATCAAGTTTCAGAAAGACATAGCTTGCGCGTGCACTGAAGAAGGCAGGAATTGGCAAGGCGTTGATGGGTGCCGAGATCGAGAGCGATGGCGAAACGAACGTGCCGTCAAAATCGCCTTTCGCTTCGCCGCCATCAACGTTTCGGGTCGCTTCATTGTCGGTTACGCCAGCAAGAAGCGCTGCGTTGAGGCTGTATCGTCCGTAGTCCCTTGCGAGGTAGACGCCCCCAAAATATGACGTGATATCGGTATCTCCTGCGTCTTGATCCAGCGAGACATGGCTGTCGTCATATCCGACAAGAACACCAAAATCGCTGTTATCGATGAATTCATTCGTCTCGGCACCAACTACGAAACCGTACATACGATGGCTGAATCCAAGATTTGAACCGTCTTCTTCAACATCGCGATCTCCTCCGAAGGCTGAACCCCAGACATATGGGCCGTTATCCTGTTCAACATACCCGAAAGGACCCAGGTTTCTGCTAACCTGGCCACCGGACGAGCCGGACGCATAGGGGCTGGCGGTGTCAATCGTATTGAACACCGCGTCGGTGAGATCGCTGATAAAGGTACCTTGGGCCGCGAATCCCGTCGTATCCACCGAAACCGCAGTGAGGCCATTGTTGGCCACAACGCCGGCCCCTTCAAAATTGACGACTTCGGGGGCGGATGCGAGGTCATTATCGTCACCCGATGCATCAGCAAAATTTACTACCGAATTCATCCCGCGCGCAAAGTTCAACGTGTCAATGTCATTCGGATTCGTGCCCCCCATGCCATCGTTGCCATTGCCGAAATCGACCGATCCGTTCAGAATCGAGCCGGGCTCGAGATTCAACGTGTCGTTCCCGTCGCCGCCATATACGATGGAAAAGCCTTCTCGACCGGTGATGCGGGCGGAGTTTGTGATTATTGCAGCGGCGTTGTTGTCGCGATCTTCGATCTCGATACCGTATTCGAACGCATCAATATTTCCGGTGTTCACAATGGTGATTGAACCGGCTCCGTCCACGTCCACTTCGATCCCGTTATTGTCCAGCGAACGCAACGCCCCGCTGTTGGTCACACGGGCATCGCCGTCACCGTTTAGTTCGATATCGATCGCGTCGGAATCGGCGGTAAGCCGGGCAGAGTTCACAATGCTGACATCGCCGCTTCCCTCGACATCCACTTCGATCGCATCGTCTTCGCGAGAGGTTATCCGCCCAGAGTTTCTAATGAAGACATCGCCATCTCCGAAGATTTCGGCGTCTATTCCCTCGTCGTTTCTGGCGGTTATGGATGCAGCGTTTGTAATGCTTATGTTGCCGTTCTCGGTCACATGGGCGAAGATTCCATCAACTTCGGCATCGATGGTACCGGATGCCGAAATAGTAACATCGCCGTTTCCGTCTATTTCAGCGTTAATGCCATCAATATTTTCCGCCGCAATTTCACCCGACGCTTCAACCGAGATGTTTCCGTCGCCAGCAACAAAGCTGCGGATCCCGTGTTCGCTTGCTTCGATATCACCGTTCATCGTGATCGAGATGTCGCCGTCACCATCAACTTCGGCTTCGATGCCGTCATCCGAACCGGCGCGGATATCACCTGTGACCTGAATGTTGATATCACCGGAATCCTCGGCATCAGCGTCAATGCCGATCGCATCGCCGGTGATGTTGCCCACCACAGTGACGTCAATCACGCCTCCGGGGCTGCCGGTTTCCACATCAATTGCATCGCTATCGAGGGATTGGACGTCGCCCGTCACATTGACGGTCACATTCCCGTCCTCCGCGTCAGCAAAGATCGCATGTTCTTCTTCAGCAGAAATGTTGCCGTTAGAATTGACCGTTACGTTGCCTGTTCCATTTGCTACGCCGTAAATCCCGTATTCTCTGCCAGTAATATCCCCGATGCTGTCGACGACGACATCACCAGCGCCATTCACCGTGGCGTTGATACCGTCGCCCGCTTCTGCGCCGCTGACATCGCCCCGGTTCGAAATTGTAATGTCGCCATCATTGGTCAGAAGCGCGCGGATGCCGTCCCTTGCGGACGAAATATTGCCCGACGAAGTGACGCTGATATCTCCGTCTCCGCCCCTTTGGCGGGCAAAGATGCCGTCAGCGTTGTTTCCTTCTGTCGTGATATTTCCGGTCGAGCGGATCGTGATATCGCCGTCACCGTCGTCTTGCCGTGCAAAGATCCCGCGGGCGTTATTTCCAGAAGTCGAGAGGTTGCCCTCGGATTCAACTGTGATATCCCCATCGCCGCCATTTTGACGCGCCAAGACGGCGTTCGCGTTGTTTCCTTCTGTTGTGATGTTTCCGGTTGATTGGATCGCGACATCGCCATCGTCATCGCGTTGCTGTCCAAGTATACCGCCAGAGTTGTTTCCAGCCGTTGAGATATTGCCATTCGACACCACCGAGACATCCCCTTCGCCGCCACTCTGAAGAGCGGTGATGCCTGTTGATCGATTTCGAATTGTGCTGATATCGCCCGCTGAGTTGACCGATACCGTGCCGTCTCCACCGTCCTGATTGGCGTAGATTCCGTCTGAACGGCTGCCCGATGTGCTTATACGACCCGCTGAAACCACTGACACATCGCCATCACCACCTTGTTGCGTAGCGCCGATACCGGCGCTTCTGCTGCGTCCAGATGTCGTGATATTGCCGGTCGAGTTAACCGAAATGGCACCGTCACCCTCAAGATCGGATCGAATGCCAAAGGATCGACGTCCGTCGGTTGCAATTTCGCCCGTCGATGTGATCGAAACATCCCCGTCGCCGTCCGCATCCACAACAATCCCATCCGCGCCGTTCCCCGTCGTGACAATGCCGTCAGTTCCATTCGTCTGGATGTTAAGGGTTACGTTACCTGTTGGTGTGCTGAAAGCCACTCCGTCTGTTCCACCGCCCGGTGCAATTCCCGGAGCAGTCACGTTATTGATATTGAGCGTTTCGATTGCTGGCCCGTTTGCCTGAACACCCGTTGAAACATCTCCCGTACAGGTGGCGAGGTCACCCGCAACACTGCACGGACCGTTTGATGGAGGAACAACCGTTTGCGCGATCGAAGGAGTTGCCACTCCAATCGATGCACCCAAACCTATCGCACCGGCAGCAACTGGAGCAGCGAAAGCGCGATATGCAGCGGATTTTCCTTGATGGTATTTGCTCGTCTGCGCTTTGGAAAGTGCCGCTGTACGACGGCGCGCTTTGCGGTTCAAACCGCTTACTCGTAACATCTTGTTCACCCCTTAAGAGTGGTCTGGAAACCACCGCAACTTTTTTGCGCGAAAACCTCCGCGTATTTGTTAGCAGCAAAAAAAAGATGGCTTTTTGATGTTCCGATTAACGATATATTAACGAATTTCTGACTGGTCTTTTGTATGATGCAATTTGATCACATGCATGCTCTGAAAAAACCGGCCAGCGGCAGCTCCCTACTTGGATCCGGTGGAATGATAGAATTATTCAAATAACCTCCATCTGTCTGCATGAATGCCAAACGGGTTTAGAACTCGTGCCCACTCAAATTTCTGCTGAGCGCTCTTAGCGCAGAACTTCGGATATACGTCGAATGTCTGCAACGGGCCGTCAGCGTGGTTAGATCTTTGGCGAGATAGGGGCTTGCTGCGGCTTTCCTGGGCGTCGCAAAATGCGGTGGCGAACCGAGAATTAAGGGAGAAGAGACCATCGAAATCTCAATTTCCATTCATCAACGGCATGTACCACTTTAGCTTCTCGCGACGGCGGATTTGAGGCAGAGCAACTACTATCGGAACCCCGGTGGCCACAGGCCAGCTAAAGAACTAATAACTCTGATCGTTCCAAACCACTTTCGTGGGCAAGATGTCCGGTTATCTTGGGCGGATGAGCCGGACGTCAAACTTGAAACGCGTCTTACCGAGCTTGCAATCGAATTGGTTGTATTGGCCGAGACCATTCACCGGGAACATGCCGAGCGCCAGCATGAGTGGTTAATTGAACGCAAACAAGACCATGAGCGAAGAACGAAAGAAGCCGAGTCGGCAAGGCTTGAAGCGCTCCGTGTTAGGAACAAAAAATTTGAGAAAGCGAAACGCAGCATGCTGCTTGGCCATGCCCGCGACCTCGAAGATGCGAGGATATTGTGCCAATTGGTCCAAGACGTGCTGAAGTTAAGGGGCCACGAAACTAATGATCACACAACTGCTTGGGTGGAATTCGTTAGCGAAGAGGCCAATCGGATTGATCCAATTTCGAACGCTAGATACCTTGAAATCATGGTACTAAAGCCTGAGGATTTCACTGAAGACAGCGACTAAATATGCCTTCTGGGAACCGGGACTAGGGCCGTAAAATAGCTCTCGGAGCATATGGTACAGGCGGAAGCCCCACACCACAGAAGCGAGAGTACGCGCGTCTTTTAGTCAAAGTTCTGTATCGCCTGAGACGGCAACTCCGCATAGGATGCGTCATAGAAATAGGTCAGCCAAATCGACCACCCATCGAAGAGTATATCGGAAATCCCACGCGAATGAGACCCGACGCTCAGCGGATCTACGGACCCATCAGTTTCAACGCGCAAGAGCCTCGCATTCGGGTACTTCTCGTGACCCCGGTAACCCCCGACAACAATTGTGCCGTTCACGACTTCAACGGATTCCAAGTTACCAAAGCCGGTTGAAACAGCTACAGCAGTATCTCCGTTGCCTGAATGCGGAACCCAATACAAAGCGCTGTCCCAGGCGTCGTCGCTGCCCCAGGACACAGCGTAAATACCTGTCTATGCGATTGCAAAGCGGGCGAGACCACTGATGCGCAAATCGCCGAGGTGAGGTTGAATTTGTCCGGTTTGGGCTGCGACCGATAGGAATGCGCCGCGCCCAAAATCACTCACAAGAAGGGTGTCGTCGTCGAGGGCTTCGATATCGTAGAGAAAAACACCATCGTCATCGAGAGCCTGACGCCAGTTTACCGTGCCATCCGAAGCGGTAGAAATGACCTCATTGCCATCCACAATGACAATCTGGTTGCCGGAACGCACCATCCCTGTTGGGTTGCGCAGACCTTGCCCATCCGAGAGTTTGATTTCTTCGGTCGCGCCATCAGGAGTGAGCTTGTAGAGCCCGCCGTTAGTGGCGTCTGAGCTGAACTCTTCATCTGGCCCACCCGGTCCAATCGATACGGTATAGACATCATTTCCCATCGGCAAAACGGCTTCGGTAAAGGGCGGCAGCTCCGGTTCGGCGACAACAGGTAAGGACGTGGTGCAAGTGAACAATAGCGAAAGAACTCTCATCTCAAATATTTCTCCGGTGTATCTGTGCCTTGATGTTGCCGCCCGTTTTTTCGGCAATGATTGTTCCGGGGCGGCGTCAATGAACCGAGCGGTTTGCATCAAAGGGTTCGATTGGAGGCAAGAAAGTGCGGAGCCAGAGCATTGACGGCGGCATCAATGATCAACGGGTCTTCGTAAAACTGAAGCTGGTTGGCGCCGTCGATCCAATACAGCGTCTTCTTTTCTGACGCGATTTCTTCAAAAATGCGGCGGGGAATGACCTGACCGCTTGCCGCTCTGTCGCCATGGATCATCAATACAGGCAGGTTCAGTTGAGGGGCTGTTTCGTCGATCCGCCAGCCCCAAATGCCAGCTTCGCTCATCGCGGTGATGCGGTTT
Source organism: Ruegeria sp. B11 (assembly GCF_056539785.1). NCBI lineage: Bacteria > Pseudomonadati > Pseudomonadota > Alphaproteobacteria > Rhodobacterales > Roseobacteraceae > Ruegeria > Ruegeria sp. B11. The sequence goes on from NZ_JBQFVO010000003.1 coordinate 418,110, forward strand.
TCCCAACCCCCTTTGAATGTCAGCCAAGGGGCCCTGTTATCCCATGGTAGGTACCAGTCTGCGATGGCAGTTGCGGTCAGAAGGGCATCCTCAGAGCCGACGATCGGGATGTAGCTTGCTTCCCCCGTTTTTTCGAATTCGGTGGCTGCTTTGGCCGCGCGATCTATGCGTGCTTCAACCTCGGCATCACTGCCAAGGTACATTCTGGCGGTTTCCTCAGTTAGATAGTGGCCCGCGACAACCCCGAGAGAGGCCACGCGACCGTCTGTCACCGCTGTTTCAATCGCCCAGTTGACACCCTGACAGATCCCGAGAAGATGAAGCCGGTTTGCGTCGATGCCTTCTTGGTTTGCGAGAAAACCGAGGGCGGCTTGGCAGTCTTCAACCTTGGCTTCACCAGACTCGTAGCGTCGGGGTGTGCCCGAGCTTTCTCCGTGATAGCGTGGATCGAATATCAGAACGGCCAGCCCGCGCGATGCCAGGCGGGTTGCATATTGCACCGGTGACTGTTCCTTGACGAATGCAACAGGGCCGATGATCACAACTGCCGGGTGAAGTCCTTCCGAAGCAGGTCTCAACAACTTTCCAACAAGGGTTTCCCCAGAGCTGTCAAAGGACACCGTTTCAACATCATAAGAGCCAAATGCCGATTGCTCTAGGTCACCGGATGCCTCCGCTGTACTAGCGCGGGCGGCGAAAGCTCCGCTCAAGGATGTTGCAATCGCGATTGAGTTGAACATGCGTCGTGTAATCACTGCTGCTGCCCTTTCGTATACAGTTTGATGGTCTCGACAACCAAACGATCTTGGATCGAGCGCCCCGATCTTGGGGGGCGCCCGGTTAGGCTTCACTTGTCAGTTAACTCGCGAAGGGCATAATTGGGATGACGCAAATAGCATGATGAGCATGCAAAAAATGAATGACATTTTAACTTCTCTGGATGTTAGGACTCTACGGTTCCTACAGCTCCTGCTTCGCACAAGCAGCGTGACACGCACGGCAATACATCTGGGGATCAGCCAGCCCGCCGCCAGTCGAATACTCGCCCGGGTACGCGACCTTATTGGAGATCCGGTGCTGATCCGAACGCAGTCCGGATACCAATTAACGGATCATGCTCTGGGCTTGAATGAACCGGTCGATGCTGCCCTGTCAGCGATAGCTGACGTCTTCCAGCCTTCCGCCTTTGATCCAGCACAGTCCAACTATTGCTACCGCATCGCTTCGACAGATTACGGCGTTGCGGCTGTCCTGGGACCCATGATGGAGGTCTTTGCCGTTACCGCACCAGCAATAAGGTTCGATGTCTCGCCACTGGTGCCGCGAAGCTTTACCGATTTGGAAAAAGGAGCAATTGATCTGCTGCTATACGCGGATTTGGATGCCAGGAACGATTTACTTGTTCAGAAGCTATTTGATGAAACCTACGAAATCCTGTTCCGACAAGGCCATCCGCTTGAAGAACATGCGTCATCAAAACGGGCACTTACTCCGCAAGACGTTTCAGCTTACCGGTTAATCGAGTTCAGTTTTCCGGGCACTTCGGGTCTGAAACCCGATACGATCATGAGAGAAAAGGGAGATGGTTCGAATGCTGTGTTCCAGCAGCCTTACTTCACCACATTACCTTTTTTGGTAGGACAGACGGATGCAGTTGCAGCTGTCCCCAAGCGGCTGGCAAAGCAAGTCCAGAAATTGACCTCTCTTTGTTCAGCTCCGTTTCGGCCGAGTTGTGGCTTCCCTTATTTTCTTGTCCGCCACGAGCGCAGCCGCTTCAATCCAGCGATCAATTGGCTAAGGGAACAAGCATTGGAGATCGCCAAGTCCGACTGATCAGATGTTCGAGCTGGGATGATAGTTTGCACTTGAGATCTTCGAAGTACACAAAGGCCATCCAAATCAGCACCCGCCCTTGGGTCCTGACGAAACCACAATCCATAGATGGCAGGTCTGTTGGGTTAAGCTGCAACATCGTCCGTTAAAGTTACATCTCCGCTCAGAGCCGTTCCCCAGACCATCGTCTACTTTCCAGCTTCGCGATTGCAGCGAACGACAGCTTTGACGGTCCGCACCGCGAGAAGGTGACCAGGGTCAAACGGCAGCAATGGGCCCACCTTGCCTCGCCAAGCACCCCGGATCATGCGGATGTTACTCTGCTTCGGAGATTGACCTTTAGGCGCTAGACCTAGCACTCTTTGTCATTGTCGATCAAGAACTCGACGCAGACGCTTTTGATGCGGATCTTGCGTACATCGGAGTCGGGCAAGCCGATGCAATCCAGCAGTTTCTCGGCCTTGTCGAAGCAATCCTTGTCTTCATTGTCGTCGCAAGGCACCGCACCTGCGGGCGGCTGATAGACGCCAGGGGCCCGGTCGGGTTGCTGCACCACGATGCCGGGGCGATCGATGTCTGCGTCCCAAGAGATGTCGACACCATAGCTGCCGTTGCCCCTGTCCTTGACGCGCCCGTCGATCGAGACACCCGGAATGGGGTGAACCTCGAAACTGCCCGGACGTCCGGGTCCGAGGGGATTGCCGTATTTGTCACGCGGCGTCAGGACCAGCGTGCCTTTGCCATCGGAACCTTCAATCACTACATCGGTCTTCTCGGGGTCGATGCCTATCTCGACATGGACCGACCACATGACCTCGCGGGTGGACTGGCAATCGTCGCCATAGCGGGCCGTCGCGCGGAAATCATAGGTGCCTTCGACAACCGAAAAGTCCTTCAGCGGCAAGTTGAAGACGCCGTCCGGGGCCATGGCACCATCGTCATGTGCCCCATCGTCGTGGAGTGCGAATGTCATGCTGTCGGCAACAACCGGCAGTGCGCCTTCCTCGCGTTCGATGGTTTGCAACGTTGCGCGGAATCCACCGAGCGCGTCACCGGTGATGACCGGTTTGGAGATGCCGCGCTCTTGGACCAAGGCCCCAAGCGAGCGGGTGGGAGAGGTCGCCGTCACGTGCACAGTTGTCCCGTGGGGCACGGTTCCGTTCGGGTAGTGCAAACCGACCAGCGGATCGATCCGGTCGCCGGTATAAATGCGCTGCTGGTTTCCAAGGTAGCGCATCTTTGGCCCACCTTCGCACACGACCAGCGAGAAATACTGGACGTCGGTTGGTGGCGGCGGGAATTCGCCCCCGGTTGGCACCCGGTCTACGGTGAAGCTCCAGGTACCGTCGCGTTCGCCACGGAACGGCAGCGGAATGCGGATGAATGCCCAGGTGCGACCTCGCACTTCGGTGAAGCCTTTGCCACCGACGGACTTGCCTTTTGGTGTTTTCACGTGCAGCCGCAGCGGCGTCGAAACCTCGTCCCAGCCGATGGCCACGGTGATTTCCTCTTCGCCGCAGACTTTGAAAGTGTGCGGCGTGGAAACGGTCTGACTGGCACGCAACACGTGTTCGGGGTCGTTCAGAGCACCGCTCTGGAAGATGTCGCCGAAGCAGACGCCGAAGAATTTGCGTAGCGCCAGACCGTCGACAGCCCGGGTGAATTGTCCGCCATGTTCGGCGGCCAAACGACCCAGAAGCGAGCCGTCAATCTGTGCATCGGAGCCGAACCCGATGATGCACAGGCGGGTGTCTCCCAAACTGCCCTCAACCGCCTCGACCATTGGATCGGTGTTCTGCAAACCGTCGGACAGCAGCAGGATCGTCCTATCGTTGCTGGTGCCGGACATCGCCGACAGCGCTTCGCTGAGGCCACCACCGATCGAGGTGTTGCCGCCTGCGGCGATGTCTCCGACCAGCCCCTCGTCAAACGGTGGAGTGTTGCCGACGAGTGTGTTCTTGGCAGCGGCCGTCGCTGTGGGGCCGAGTTCCAGGTTAGGGCTATGGTTAAAAGTCACCAGTCCAAGCCGGTTACCACCGCCGTTTTGCACCAATTGCACAAAGAGGCTGGCCGCATCCTGTGCCTCTTCCAGTTTCGAGCGGCCTGCTGGCGGCGCGTTGCTGTTCATGCTGCCGGATTTGTCGAAGACCAGCATGACATCGAGCGGGTTCGGAGGCGGCGACGGGTTCTCGAGTGTATTGATAATGCCCGCGACCGGTGTAAACCTCACATTGCACGGACCCGGTATAGGCCCCTGGCTGAGCGGCCCGCCGACAAGTTGCCCGGCGGCGTCGAACAGACCCGAGCCCGAACTGCCGCCGGCGAAATCGAACCCGTTGATGGTCGAGGTGTCGCCATCATAGACAACCGACTGTGTTTTCTTCACCGAGCCGCCTGGGTGGTGCATCGACAACAGCGTTTCGCCGGCCATCAGGTTGCTGGTCCTGATGGGGATTGGCGCGGGTAAGCTGCCGGGTGCAGCGTCGAGCCGTACGACGACCCAATCGGAGTTGACCGTCGAAGGGCCCGGTGCGGTGCCGGACGCCACCTCTTCGATAACCTTGAAGAAACGCGGAGCATGGCCGCCTGGACGCGAGCCGTCGCAATTGGGCGCATAATCGAAAGTCACCGATGCGCTACGAACGTCCTCGCCGCTGGCGTCGGTCAGGCAATGGCGCGAGGTCAGAAAAAGATCGCCGACGATCAACGTGCCCGAGCAACTGCTGACATGCCCAGCGTGCACCAAGAAAATGATGCCGCTGGCGTTCTCGACCTGCGCTTTGATGGCTGGGGAAATGCCCGCAGGCGGTGCGCAGTCGGCATTCTGCCAGGCGAACCCGGGCGTGCACATCAGCCGCGTCTCATAGATCGGTTCATCGTAGGGATTTGTGTGTAGAAACGGATCGGGGTTCGACAGGCTGCCGGTGAAGGTTCCCGGCGGATTGGCTGTTTGGGTCGGTTCGCCGCTGCCGTATTCCAACAGGCGCGCCGAACCGCTGCCACCGACGATCCTGATTTCGATCGGAGCCGTCGCCGCATCGGCAGGGCGTGTCCAGAAATCGCTGGGCGCGCCGGACGAGAATACATCCGTCGTATAGCCAAGGTTCACCTCGAGCCGGGCGCCGCCAGAGAGCGAGACATTGTCGAAATGCAGCATTGCAAACCGCGGACTGCCGATCGGGCTTGGATCAAGCACAAGATTGAGGGGGGATGCATCCGTTACGATCTGGGATACAGGCACAACGCGGCCAAGGTCATGAGTCATATTGTCCTCCGTCAGCTTTCGCCGCCGCGGCAGGACTGAAGAAGTCTCTGATACTCAAAATCCACAGATGGCCCGGTGCATTTGAAATGACATACACCTTCGAAAATCAGCTTCACTTCACCCGCGCAGCTGCGGTCAAAAAAAATAAAACAATGGGGCATAGTACCAGATGATACTTATTCGCTCAACGGAGGCAGCAGCACAATCATTTACTATTATGCTTTTCAGGCCTTTTTCGAGGCGGCTTACCGCCTAATCCGATCTCGCCTCGCTACAGGTGAGCAGAATTCAAACCAAGTCCTAACTGTCGCTGTCAAACTACCCAACTGCTCAATGAGCTTTTCCATTGACGATTCAATCAAACGTTTGACCTATGTCAGCTTTATGAAATTCCGCACTGTAACGAGAGTGCTGCGTTCAATGGCAGGTTTGGGCCGTCTGTAAGGGCGACCCAGAGGCGTCAGATTTCAATTGCCTCCACTACGGCTAAGGCTTCCTCGGGCTCAACTCCAAGAAACCGAAAGGTGTTATCCACCTTTGTATGACTGAGCAAGAGCTGAGCTACGCGCAGGTTGACGATTAAGTCTATTTGATCAAGCGCGACTACCAGCACGATCACAGTACAGTGACCAGGAAGATTTGCCGCATCCCGCTGTCGGAATTAACTTCGGCCCCGCTGGACGGTCCCCTGCCCGTTGTCAGCAAGCAAGAGATCCTCGACATGCTGCCCGACTTGGCCTCGACGAGAGGTAGTTCTGAACAAGATCGAAGGTCTGGCCATCCTGCCTTTAAGCGAGGCGTTTGTGATGACTGACAATGACGGCGTCGACGATGCCGCACCCGGCGTTTGGAGGTGCCTTTTTCTTCTGCAATCTTAGAAAACGTTAGCCATCGACGATCATCACCAGCCACTGACGCACTTTGATGACACTGTGAACAGGTATTTGATCAATCTGGGGCGGCTCATCGCCAAGATGCAGTTTCATTTCCACGCCTTTCCGGTGCATCCGGTATAGCGCTGCTATGGTTGGTTCAGCGTTGGGTTCCACCCAATTTGCATTGGAACAGCAAGCGCTAAGCTCACTTCAGAATTGGGTGTTTCGCGATGCTTTCAGCACCTACGGACACCATTTGTTTGAACGTATCTTCTACTTCCAACACGCCGCAATCAGGGATTATTATTATTTATCAGATACTTAAATTTGATAACTCTTATTACTAAAATTTTAGTTTGACAGCAGCGCCGAATATAACCGATGCTGTTTGCCATCCGGTCTGCACCGGATCACATAATCTTTGGGAGGAGACAGATGCGGAGACATCTACTTTCCGCCGTGGCGGCAGCGGCCGTCATTGCGGGGCATGGTCCTGCTTGGGCCGACGAAGCCGCAGCACAACGTTGGATCGACGACGAATTCCAGCCATCGACCTTGTCGAAGGGCGAACAGTTGTCCGAAATGAAGTGGTTCATCGATGCTGCACAACCGTACTCGGGAATGGAAATCAATGTCCTGTCCGAGGGTATCCCGACGCATTCCTATGAATCCGAAGTTCTGACCAAGGCGTTCGAGGAAATAACCGGGATCAAGGTCAATCACCAGATTCTCGGCGAAGGTGAAGTGGTTCAGGCTGTTCAGACTCAGCTGCAAACCGGACGGAACCTGTATGATGGCTATGTCAACGACAGCGACCTGATCGGGACACATTCGCGCCTGCAGTTGGCCTATCCGCTGACCGATATGATGGAAGGTGATTGGGCGGCGACAACCTCGCCAACGCTGGATCTGGATGACTTCATGGGCATTCAGTTCACCACCGGCCCTGATGGCAAGCTGTATCAATTGCCTGACCAGCAGTTTGCGAACCTATATTGGTTCCGCAAGGACTGGTTCGATGACGAAGCCAACAAGGCCGCGTTCAAAGAGAAATACGGCTATGATCTAGGCGTTCCGGTCAACTGGTCGGCCTACGAAGACATCGCCGAGTTTTTCACCAATGACGTAAAAGAAGTCGATGGCACCACGATCTATGGCCACATGGATTATGGTAAGCGCGCGCCTGACCTCGGCTGGCGCATGACTGACGCCTGGCTGTCGATGGCCGGCGCCGGTGACGTGGGTGAACCGAACGGCGTTCCCGTCGACGAATGGGGCATCCGCATGGAAGCGGGCACTTGTAACCCTGTTGGCGCATCCGTTTCGCGTGGTGGTGCTGCGAACGGCCCGGCTGCGGTCTATGCGATCCGCAAGTGGGATGAATGGCTGCGGGCTTATGCGCCTCCGGGTGCGGCGTCGTATGACTTCTACCAGTCGTTGCCAGCGCTTAGCCAAGGCAACGTGGCTCAGCAGATCTTCTGGTACACCGCCTTCACCGCAGACATGGTGAAGCCGAAATCCGAAGGCAACAACACCGTGGATGACGAAGGCACGCCGCTGTGGCGGATGGCGCCCAGCCCGCACGGCCCCTATTGGGAAGAAGGCCAGAAGGTTGGTTATCAGGACGTGGGGTCGTGGACCTTCCTGAAGTCGACGCCTGCGGATCGTGCTCAGGCGGCTTGGCTCTATGCCCAATTCGTGACGTCCAAGACTGTCGACGTGAAGAAATCCCATGTGGGCCTAACCTTCATCCGCGACAGCTCGGTCAACCACGAGTCGTTCACCGAGCGCGCACCCAAGCTGGGTGGTCTGGTCGAGTTCTACCGCTCACCCGACCGTGTGGCATGGTCACCGACCGGCATCAACGTGCCGGACTATCCGAAGCTGGCCCAGATCTGGTGGCAGCAGATCGGTGACGTGAACTCGGGCGCCTTCACCCCGCAAGAGGCGATGGACCGTCTGGCAGAAGAGATGGACATCACTATGGCCCGGATGCAGGCCGCTGACGAAAGCGCCGGTGTCTACGGTGGCTGTGGCCCGCGTCTGAACGAGCCGCAGGATGCCGCCTTCTGGTTGGAAAAGCCGGGCTCGCCCAAGGCCAAGCTTGAGAACGAAAAGCCGCAGGGCCAGACCGTCAACTATGACGAACTGGTTCAGCGCTGGCAGTCTCAGTAAGCAAACGAAACCGGGGGTGCCGTGTGCGGCATCCCCACCCCAAGGCCAGTGCGACGCACTGAAGGACCGGAACCCACGGACATGATCGAACTTAAAGACGCCACCAAACGGGTTGGCAATGTCATCCATATCAAGCCTACGAACCTGACGCTCAAGACTGGCCATTTCAATGTGCTGTTGGGCGCTACGGGGTCGGGCAAAACCTCGCTGATCAAGATGATGGCCGGGCTGGACCCGATCGCCTCGGGCAAAGTTCTGATGGACGGGCAGGACGTCACCAAGCTGAACACGCAAAAGCGGCAGATCAGTTTGGTACACCAGTTCTTCGTGAACTACCCGCATATGACCGTTTTCGACAACATCGCCTCGCCCTTACGCGTGGCGGGGATGGCAAAATCCGAAATCGAAGGCCGTGTCGAAGAGGCCGCCGACTTGCTGCAGTTACGCCCAATGCTGCAGCGCCGTCCGCATGAGTTGTCAGGCGGCCAACAGCAGCGTACAGCACTGGCCCGCGCGATTGCAAAGGAAAGCCGCGCGGTGTTTCTTGACGAACCACTGGCCAACCTAGATTACAAGCTGCGTGAAGAACTGCGTGAACAATTGCCCGACCTGTTCGCTGGGCGCGGGGCAGTGGTCGTCTATGCTACGTCGGAACCGGAAGAGGCGTTGATGCTTGGCGGCTACACCGCCTTGATGGAGAACGGGCGCGTCACCCAATTTGGCCCCACCTCAGATATCTATCGCAACCCCGAGAACATCTCTGCAGCTCGTGTGTTCTCTGACCCGCCCATCAATGTGGCGCGCATCACTGTGTCTGAAGCGCAGGCGCAATTGGTCGGCGGTGGTGGCTGGAAAGTCACCGATATAGCCGATGGTGACTACTTGGTCGCCGTGCGTCCGCACCGGGTGACCCCGTTCCGCTCTTCCGACGCCGACGTGGAGCTGACCGGGCGTGTCATCGTGACCGAGCTTTCGGGCTCGGATTCCAGCGCGCACTTCCAACATGGGGATGAGGCGTGGGTATCCCTGGCCTCGGGTGTCCATCCCTATCAGGTGGGTGAAGACCACAGCTTCTACATGAACCCGGCCCATTGCCGGTATTTCGGCCAAGACGGCAAAAGGATAGCCTGACATGGCACAGATCAAGCTTGCAAACCTGCGACACAGCTATTTCCCCAATCCCAAGGGGCCACAGGATTACGCCCTGAAGGAAATCGACGTCACCTGGCGCGACGGCGGGGCCTATGCGCTGCTGGGACCATCAGGATGCGGCAAGTCAACGCTGCTGAACATCATCTCGGGGTTGCTGACGCCTTCCGAGGGACAAATTCTGTTCGATGGTCAGAACGTTACTGCCTTGCCCCCAGATCAACGCAACATTGCGCAGGTGTTCCAATTCCCGGTGATCTACGACACGATGACTGTGGGCGAAAATCTGGCCTTCCCGTTGAAAAACCGGGGAGTCGACCCTGCAACGATCAAACGTCGCGTCGATGAGATTGCAGAGATGCTGGATGTTACGGATATGTTGAATACCCGGGCCTCAGGTCTGAGCCCGGACAACAAACAGAAAATCTCGATGGGTCGTGGGTTGGTGCGCGACGACGTGAACGCGGTGATGTTCGATGAGCCGCTGACTGTTATCGACCCACATCTGAAATGGAAACTGCGGTCCAAGCTGAAAGAGCTGCACCAGCGCGTCAAAGCCACGATGATCTACGTCACGCACGACCAGACCGAGGCGCTGACCTTCGCGGACGAAGTAGTCGTGATGCAGGAAGGCGAAGTCGTGCAGATCGGCACCCCTGTGGAACTGTTCGAACGCCCTCAGCACACATTTGTCGGCCATTTCATCGGCTCACCCGGCATGAATGTGCTGCCATGCGAAGCGAAGGGCGATCGGGCCCTGTTCGAAGGCCATGAAGTGATGCTGGAAGGCCAGACCCACGGTGACGGAGGCCGCACCGATCTGGGTATCCGGCCTGAATATATAAGCTTTGGCGAAACCGGCATCCCTGCCCATGTCACCAAGGTCGCAGATATCGGGCGACACTATGTGGTCAGTGCCATGGTCGGTGATACGCCGGTGAAAGCCGTAGCAGAACACAATGCGCCCAACCCTGGCTCACATGTGTACCTGCAATTCAAACCCGAACAATCTCGCGTCTACCGCGACGGCTGGATCGCAACCGAGGAGCGGACGCAATGAGAACGGAAAACCAAAAAGCATGGTTCTTTGTCCTGCCGGTGCTGGCGCTGGTCGCGTTTAATGCGCTGGTGCCGATGATGACGGTGGTCAACTATTCGGTGCAGGAGACCTTCGGTAACAACCAGTTCTTCTGGGAAGGACTGGGCTGGTTCGAACAGATCCTGCGTTCCGACCGGTTTCAGGCAGCTCTGGGACGGCAGTTCCTGTTCACCTTTCTGATCCTGCTGATCGAGGTGCCGCTTGGTATCATCGTGGCGCTTTCCATGCCGCGCAAAGGGTTCTGGGTGCCGGTCTGTCTGGTCCTGATGGCCCTGCCGATGCTGATCCCGTGGAACGTGGTCGGCTCGATGTGGAATATCTTTACTCTGCCCAAGATCGGCTTGCTGGGGTACTTCCTGAATGACGTCCTGGGCATCAACTATGACATGACGCAGCAACCTTTGTCGGCCTGGATCACGGTCATCGTGATGGATGTCTGGCACTGGACCTCATTGGTCGTGCTGCTGTGCTATGCCGGCCTCGTGTCGATCCCGGATGCCTATTATCAGGCTGCTAAGATCGACGGAGCGAGCCCTTGGTCAGTATTCCGTTATATTCAGCTGCCCAAGATGAAAACCGTCCTAACCATCGCCGTTCTGCTGCGGTTTATGGACAGTTTCAACATCTATACCGAGCCTTTCGTTCTGACGGGCGGCGGTCCCGGCAACTCAACCACCTTACTGTCGATCGACCTTGTGAAGATCGCGCTGGGACAGTTCGACCTTGGCCCTGCGGCCGCGATGAGCCTGATCTACTTCGCCATCACGCTGCTGGTCAGCTGGGTCTTCTACACTCTGATGACAAAGGATGACGCGCAATGAAAAAGCGGTCCCTTATCCCGATCCTCTATATCGCGTTCCTGATGCTGCCGATCTATTGGCTGGTGGCGATGTCCTTCAAGACCACGAACGAGATCCTGTCGGGCTTTTCCCTGTTCCCCCAGACCTTCACGCTGGAGAACTACATTACCATCTTCACCGATCCGACGTGGTATTGGGGCTATATCAACTCGATAATCTACGTGACGATCAACACGGTGCTGTCGGTCTGTGTAGCGCTGCCAGCGGCCTATGCGTTCTCGCGCTATCGGTTTCTGGGCGACAAGCAGTTATTCTTCTGGCTGCTGACCAACCGGATGGCGCCAGCGGCGGTGTTCGCGCTGCCCTTCTTCCAGCTCTATTCGTCAATCCACCTGTTCGACACCTATCTGGCCGTGGCGCTCGCGCACACGCTGTTCAACGTGCCGCTGGCGGTCTGGATTCTCGAAGGCTTCATGCGCGGCATCCCGAAAGAATTGGATGAGACAGCCTATGTCGACGGCTATTCTTTCCCGCGCTTCTTCGTGACGATCTTCCTGCCCAACATCAAAGCGGGTGTCGGCGTCGCGGCCTTCTTCTGCTTCATGTTTTCATGGGTCGAGATGTTGCTGGCCAAGACCCTCACCGCGGTCGAGGCCAAGCCCATCGCCGCCGTGATGACCCGCACCGCCTCCAGCGCGGGGTATGAGTTGGGTCTGCTGGCAGCAGCCGGAACACTGACCATTATCCCTGGTGCCATTGTCATCTGGTTTGTCCGCAACTACATCGCGCGCGGTTTCGCGATGGGCCGTGTGTGAGGTTCGATATGCGTAGACTTCTTCTCACCCTCCCCTTCCTGCCTTCGATGGCATTCGCCCAGCAAGCCGGATGGGGCAATGTTGGCCAGCAAGAGGAAAAGGGATTCTCGTGGATCGCCCCTCTTTGGCCTGATTTCTGGATGGCCTGGACCCCGGCGACGTTGGCGGTATTCGTGGGTATCTTCGCGGCCATCGCACTAATTGGACTATTGGAAGGGTTCAAGTTCCGCGACGGCCTTGAACGTCGCGGTGTACTTGGTCTGACAACCACGTTGGGCGATCGGTTGTTCATAACACTGCTCGGCTCGACCTATATCTTCCTGGCCTGGCTTGGGCTGGTAGGCCAACCTGTATGGACGCCTCTTTTCCTGTCCATCGGTTGGGGCGTCTTCGTCTTCTGGAAAGTTTAAGCTTTGAGAAACAGCGAAAGGATGCTTGTCTGTCAGGCATACTAAATAATGGCGACACCGAGATCGATGCGAAAGAAAAAGACAACAAATCTTCTGACCGACGTGGAACTTGAGTTCATGAACGAACTCTGGGCGCTTGGTCAGGGCTCGGTCCGTGAAGTCCTTGATCGCCTGCCACCTGATCGCAATCTGGCCTACACTTCCGGAGCCACAATTTTGCGTATTCTTGATGAAAAGGGCTTTGTCGAAAGCGAGAAGAACGGCAAGTCGCTGATCTACAGACCCCTTCTGGAGAAGGACAGGTATCAGTCGCGGTCGTTGCAGAATTTGTCCCGGACCCTGTTTGACGACACGCCCGCAACTCTGGTGGCAAGGCTGGTCGATGATGAGGGGCTGACAGAAGATGATCTAGAGGAGATTCGAGCACTGGTAGAGAGGAGACTGCAAAATGACAGCGGTTAAACCGGTTCTCGATGCGTTTCTCGAGTTCAACATAGTGCTTGGATTGTCGGCGCTGATCTGGCTGGCCGTGCGCGGAGGCCTTGCGCTGACGCCCATGCGGTACGGCTTTGTTGCTCAGCTTCGTTCGCTCAAGATACTCTGCATCGGCGTTATGCTCAGCCCGGTTCTGGCGATGGGTGTTTCGGGTTTTGTTGCTCAGGTATGGCCCGGACGGGTTGTTGCGCTGGGGGATATCGCAGTGGCAGCCTATTTGCGCGGCGAAATCGCAATGCCGGCTGCGCAGTTCGAAACCCTTCTGAACACGCGCGAACGCTGGGTTGATCATGTCATGTCAGGCGGCTCTGTTTTTGTGACTTGTGCGTTGATTACACTGGTTTTGGTGGCGGCTGTTCTGGCAATTCGGGTTGCCCTCAACGCGCTTGCAATTCGCAACGCTGTAAGCTCCAGCTTTCTATGGCGACAATCGGCCAAAGTGGACATTCGTCTTTCGGATCGCGTGACCGTACCCTTTGCAGTACGCGGCCTTCGTCGCCGCCACGTTGTTTTGCCCAGCCATCTACTGAACTCGCCACGCGATCTGCGCTTTGCTCTGGCGCACGAGTTTCAGCACATCCGCGCATTGGACGTGGAATGGGAACTGGGTTTCGAGCTTTTGCGCCCGTTGCTGTTTTGGAACCCGGCCTATCTGGCTATCAAGCATCAGTTTGACCGGCTTCGCGAATTGGCCTGCGATCAGTCTGTCGTCTCGCGTAAAGGGATTGACGCGACCGACTATACCGCCTGTTTACTGGAATACTGCACACGATCGGTTAAGCTAAAAAGCCCTCGCATTCTTCATGTGGCCTTGGTTAACGGGCCGAAAGCAAAGCGCGTTCTGCGACAGCGTGTGATCGCCCTGACCGATGCACCAGTGACGACGACCCAGTTGTCGGCCATTTTCCTTGGGTCGACGCTTTCCCTTGTTGTTGTGCTTGCAATTGGTTCGGCCTCGGTTCGTCAAACTCAGGATTGGAGCCATGATCGTCTTATGCTTTCGACGGTTGTAAACCTTGAACGGCTGGAAGCTCGTAATCAGGGGAATTAACTGGCGGTAGTTTATGTCCAATGCGGGCTGGGGGGTTACACTTGCGGTTACTGCTAGCAAGTTAGTCGCAGATTCTGCGCTAAAGTGCTGCTGATTTTCAATAAGTCTGGTTTTAAGGTATCGCTGTCAGCGGCTTTAGCGCTGGCGTCCGCGTTGCTCGATTTTGATCGACCGAGAACGATTCGATAGCAATTTATGCCATTCCAACCTGCTACAACACAGCATCGCCATTTCTAAATGAAGGTCTGGTTATACTTCGGTGCTGTGAACGTTCCAAGTTTGGCAGAGAGCCCTTACCACGCCTTCTTATCCGCTATGTGAGCCATTGAAACGCCCCGAAGACGATCTGCCAGCGTACTTTGTCATTCAGCATAGTGAGTGTGTTGTAAACCTTCGTTGTCCCAATTGATCGTGGACAACCGCGCCCGCAGTTGCGCCGGAAACATTCGATGATTTGATTTGCCTGTCGGGGCTGAACCCTTGGGATGCGAAGCAGCTTCTACTCAGAAACCCGCGAACTTCTCAGCGCTGTTCCAATAAAGTTCGCCTTCTATCAGCCCTGACTGCACAAATCACGGATGGAATGCCATCATCAGAAGTGCCTTTCTGCCTCTTTTTCATCCATCTTTAGCAGCGATCTTCCATCTGCGAGGTATCCGCAGGCTGCATCTCAACCCATCCACAACTCATTGCGTTTGGAAGCAGCAATCTTGTCTCGAATGCGCTCTGCGGTCACCTCTCGTACAAACTGCGCAAAGCGAGCAAGACGCTCAGCGTCAATCGTCCCATGCTGGTTGCTTTATTGAATCTTCAAGAACTTCTGGATCGAACTTACTTTAACACGCAGGTTCTCGGGGCTTCCGCACGTAATCTCAGCAAACTACCCGTGATCAATTCTGCGATTTCTAACGCCTCAGCTGGCTTGAGATCACGCTGCAATGGCAAATTAATCATGGTTCCTGGCCATTCTGCAGCATGACGTGGGCCGATGCAGCGCCTTGCATTAAATGCTTGGTGATCAGGGCAATGATATTCGATGAGATGCCCCAATTGGACACCATTCTTACGCAAGTCCTCAATGAGGACGGGTGCGAATTTGGTCCGAACGGCAAAATGCGAGTAACTGGCGCCAGCAAGGTTGGGTGGCAGGATAAAATCCTCTGCTTCAGTCGCAGACAATGCGTCAAAATATATCTTCGCGACCGCACGCCGATGCGCGACAATGTCTTTGTACTTGCCGCATTGCAGTTGCCCGACCCGCGCTTCTATAGCTGTCATCCCGTCGAGATAGTCTGAAGGCATCATAACGGTTTCTTCAGAATAGTAGGTTGTGAACTTACTTAAGGCGCCAATACGCTCAAGCCAGTTTACTGCACCATATACCGGACGGGTGAATGCGGTCCAAGCCGCCAGCACATAAGCTCTGCGTGCAAGGTTTTTCTTTACTCCCGGGGCGCGTATCTGCTCGCCACAAAGCACTCGCAGGCGTTCGGCAAGCGCCACGTCGTTTGTTGTAACCATGCCACCAAAGATCGAGGACATCGTCTTGGATATGTTGAGTCCGAAGAAGGCCGCATCACCCATTGCTACCACCGATTCCCCGTCCCACTCGGCTGCAAAGCTGTGGGCGCAGTCCTGGATTACTTTGATCTGCGGATGACGCGCACGAAATGACGCTAGTTTCTTAGCATTTATGGGATGTCCAAAAATCGAGGTTGCGACAAAGGCGCTTGTACGTGGGCCGACTGCTTCTTCCAGCAGATCAAAATCCACGTTGTAGTCAGCAGCCGAGCAATCGACGAATACAGTTTGGTTGCCACTTTTTTCGATCGCTTCGGGAACGACAAGGCAGGTGTAAGATGGGCACAGCACTTCGTCTCCTTCAAAACCAAACGCTTTCAGCAGCATGATCAGGCCAGTGCGCCCATAAGGCATTGCAATGGCATACCGCTGGTCAAAGAGCCCAGCAAAATCTAATTCGAACTTTGCGATTTCCTTTTCACGCCCAAGTAATGGGCTGAATGCAGCACGAAGCTCCGCGGCACCAAAATCCGCCTTGAAACGCGGTATCATCGGGTATCGTCCGATCTTTGCCAATATCCTTGGCTGGCCATGTGTATCGCCCTGAATTTAGAGGCTTTGGTTTGCTTGTAACCGGCAGGTGCTTGAACCGTATCTTGCAGGTTCAGATCGTGACCAAGGGTTATCAACCGTGTAACTCTACCCTTCGCCTTAGGCACTTTGGTGACAAGGAAGGCAGCGAGCGCTTTTTTGATCGTATTTCCCAATGCGACAGTGCGGAAAAAGGTAAGTGACAGTATTCGAAGAATGATAAAGCGGAAAGGAGTTGGTAACTGTGCACGTGCTGGCCGCAGATCTGATGAAATCTGCACCGTAGTATCCAGAACTTGAAGTTCGGAATTCTGATCCAGGAATTGCGAAGTCAAAGGCGCAGACCCACGTTTGGTACAAACTGTGCCCTCGTCTTCGCGGACAGCTATGCCGTTTTGGAAATGAAGCAAGGCGCCACCTTTCTTTGTGGCGATGACGGTGTAGTGTGTCTCCCCTACGTCGATCAACAATCCAGCATCTTCAAAATGAACCCGAAGGCCGGCTTGCGTGGCGGGAAGGCCCAAGGGGGTTGGGCGGCAGCTGTTGGCGCGCCGCTCAACAGCTGCCCAGACGTAATCATTGAATAGCGGAACCAAATTATGGGCATCCATAGTATCCAGCGTAACCAGTGCATGACGAGAGATCGAGTTGCGAACAAAAATCGCCATGCTGTGTGCTGACGGCATTTCGTGGGCAAGCGCCTCAAATCCGGCAGGAAAGCAGAACCGGGTCATACGACTGCCATAAACTCCGCCGTATGACCCGTCGGGATGTGCAAAATGCATCAAAAAAGTACATCCTTGTTCCAACGCATCACCAAGTGCCCAATCAGGGCGCCGCTTATGCACCTCGGCAAGCGCACTCATAAGCCAACTTTGATAGCCCGGATCAGCCCCATTATACTCACGGAACCAGCCTTCGGTCGAACGATGCTGCAGAATTCGGTTCATAAACTCCTTCGCACGTACGCTTTGGTCTTCGCCTGTGCGGTCTTCCCACATTACCAGCGCAAGGACCGCAACGGCGAGATGGTTTGATATGATCCCGTGAAACTCGTCTTGGCGATGCAGAAATGCAATCCACGGCGCCACGACGGCCTCGACCGCTTGCTGCTCTTGTGCCGTCAGTCGGTCGCCGAGCAGATCCAGCGCAGTCAGGACGTCCGCAGCAACAAGAGCGGTGACGCAAAATGACCCTTCATTTGGAAGCGCTTCAGATAGTGATCCGTTACGATCGGTAGCTTCATTCGCTCCGTGGATGATCTGTATGATCCGTTCGATCACCGATCTCGCGCTAATCCCATCCGGCAGGAGATCCGCGCAGACAAGCCGCGCGAGCCCGTTAACCGCACCTTGTTGTGTGGCATTGGGAAAGTCCTTGAGTTTCCACGCCCAATAAGTTCGATCACCCATACCAAGCGTTGGCGAAAGCGAGTCTGTGTCAAAGAGTGCCAGAAGTCGTGGCAATGCCCTGTGCACCTGTTGAAGATATGGGCAATGGACCTTGTCTATCATTAAAGATCTTCCTTGGAGCCAGGCAGGCGAGACAGGAGATAGGTGTAGTCGTCCCCCCAGCCGTAGTCCTTAGGGTGAAACACTCTCTGATGCCAGACCACCGTGGCGATCCCGTGCACGGCTTTCACCTCGTCCAACCACCGATCGATTGTGGCACGTCGCGTTTGCTCGTCTGAAACATGATAATCGAACAAATGTGAATCCATAAGGATCATGGGTATACTACGCAAGTGATCTGAGGCGCGCTTTTCTGGTGCTATCCACGCCGGTATGCACATTGCTGCACCATTGCGAAATCCTGGGCGATCATTGAAACCTAATGTGGTATCACGCAATAGCCCCGCCTTTTCTTGCGCCCGCCAGGTGTCTGCCCAACTGAAGCGCAGCCAATGCTGGCGGATTTCTACGACCGACAAACCTGTTGCTGAGCGTATGCGATCCATTTCGGCGCGCAATTGTCCTGCATCGGCAAACACGTCGAAGGATGGATGGACTCCGATCGTAAAGCCGTTCGCGGCCAATTTGCGCAACTCATGTGCAATTGACGGAGATGTCACATCATAGCCGGGATCCATCAGATAGCGTTTTGGCCCGCGTATCCGTCGCGATTTTCCACCGTGGAAGTTGAATGTGCTGACCTGTCCGAAACTTTGCTCAAGGGCAGCAATATGCGCCAAGTAATTATAATCGGCCGGACGCAAGAAAAAACCAGTCCCTTTGACCAATCGCTTTACAGCGTCACGAAGCGCACCTTGCCGTGCAAGTTTGAGGGCGTTGAACCCGTCAAAGGCCAGCGCTTTGATCCTTATTGGCAAGGTTTTTTGTAATGCATCAACATCATGCGTGAGCAAAATTTCCGCCCCACGTAACGCACCAAACATATCAGCTTCGTTTCGCCCTGCCTTCCGGGCAGCCCAGCGCCGCAGAAAAAGTAGAATACGGTTTACCCAAGCATGGTCCCAGAGTGATGTAAGTGTCTTAGGTAGCCGATAGGCATAGGAATGACAGGGGCCCATTCTCTGTTCGTAATGGCGTTCAGCTTCGCAAGTCAGAAATGAAAAACAAGCGCGCCACCAATCGCAGCACTCCCAGTCCGCACCTTCACCTGTTACACAAAAGGCTGGCACCATCAGGTGCGAGGGCTGGCCGACACCAATATCCGCGGCCCAGTCCGGCAGGCAAATGCGGACAAGCGGCCAATCGAATGGCTTTGAAGTAGTCGGTATTGGAAGGTCAATCAGGGCATCCTTCGTCGCCTCGGCACAATAGCGCTCAGCACTTTGCAAGACGAACTGGACAACCACATTATTAGACATGAGGGGTCTCACAAAAAGGACTAGAACAGCACCCAGTTAGCAGATATAGAACGGAAGCACACCCTTGCTGATCGCAGTTCCGACACCGTGAAAGACCTCCATGAAAAAACCTGCGCTGGCAACCCTTTGCGGGTCTCTATGAAATTTGGCACATCCTAATGCAACGTCATGAGTTCGCGGTTATATGGCTGTGTATGACCGCTCTGGCGGTATTCGCTTACCTTGGGCACACCTATTTCCTTGAACTAGACCTCGTTGTAGCTTGGGGTGGGTTCTCGGCCGTGGATTTCGCGAATTCGGTACTTTACCCTGAGAACTTCCCTAAGGACTACCCTGGTGGTGCCGCCTTTATCGGCAATTCACTGCTTGTTTGGATTTATCCCTTTGTCGCTAGCTATCTAGGCATTCAGCCTATCGTCGCTATGTACATGATGATCGCTTGCGAAGTCGTGGTATTGATCGCTGGCGCTGTTTTGATCCTGAGAACACTTTTACCGCAAACGCTTCCGTACAGTTTTGTTCTGCTTGCCATCCTTTTTTTAGCAAGTAGCGCCCGCCAGATTGATCTTGCAAGATTTGGCACACCATTCTTGGTCGGACAATTCTACGTTTTTGCCGACATGCTGCGACTAGCGGCGCTTTGCGCGCTTTTGACCCATAGATATGTGTTGATGGCGGTCCTTCTGATGGCCGGCTTTACCATCCATCCGTCCATGACAGCGCTGACCCTTCCGGTTCTGTTTTTTGCTTTCCTGATTGACAAGTCCGAGTTGAAACGGCCGACACCGTGGATCGCGGCTGTTGTATCCGTCACATTTTCTGCGATCTGGTTTTTTGAATTCGTCGCGTCACAATCACTGACGGGGCCAGAAATACCTAAAATTGAGTATATCGAGTTTAGTCGCCTCTTCAACTTTCATTGGTATCTGTCCGATTTAGGCATGATTCTACCAAACCCGGACAGGGTGCTTCTGCCCTTCATGGGGCTTGTTTTGGTGGGTGTCGAGGCATTGAGGCGCACGCCCGAACTGGGTGATCTGCGCCGCAAGCAGATCCTGGTGATGATTTCCGTAATTTGTATCGTTAGTTTGTTTGGCTTGCTGGCAGCCGAACATAAGTGGAGTGTAACACTACTAAAGATATCACCTCAGCGACTAAGTGCATTTGGTGCGCTGCTTTTACTACCGATCATAGTTCATCGTCTGTTTCGCGATTTGCTGGGCGGCAATTATGGGTTTGTTTTGATTGGCATTGCTTTTCTCGCGACAGCGCTGTTTCAGAAATATCCATATTCAATCGTGCTTGCGCTTCTCTATGCCAGTCCGGTCATCGGTGCCATTGTGCACCGACCTAAGTTGTGGTCCTACGAAACGGCGGTTGTCCTGTTTGCCTTACCCCCAGCCTTACTGCTGGCCCTTCACTTTCATGCTGGATATCAATTGTCGTTTGCTAGATATTTCGGTACGCCATGGCTCTTTGCTTTATCCTTAGTTGGGGTTGCATTAATCCTCATTCAATCAGCTACCTCAATTAAGCTGTGGCATTTACCGAATTGGCTGGCGCGGCTGACCGCGCTCAGCATTCTGCTAATCAGCATGATTCTGTCTTTTCTATGGATCACTGAACGCTACACACTAACAGAAAATCGTCGCACCACGGCATCGGAATACAAAGAAGTACAACTATGGGCGCAGAGCAACTCTGACCCAACCGATCTATTCATGACCGATCCCTGTATTTCATATGGTTGGCGTGATTTCTCGCAGCGCAGCTCTTGGGGTAGCATTCAAGAATTCCTCAAGAATGGATGGCTCTACTCAGGGAATTTGAACAATTTCGACGAAGGGTTGGCGCGTGCTAAAAGGATCGGTATCGATAGTCGCAAAATGTTGCAGGAGGATCCATCAAGTATCCGACGGAACTTTCGAAATGTCTGTAGTATTGCACGCAGGATATACTACGCGCAGGACCTAGACTGGATGACCAACATGGTCCGTGACTATGAAATCGATTATTTTGTATACCTAAAAGAACACGCCGTGGATGGTCCGCGCTATACACCAGTATTCGAGAATGATACCTTTTTCGTTCTCGACGTGGCCAGCCTAAATGCATCCTAATTCCGACTTGCTGAAAGACCCCATATGACATACGCAGATATGCCGCAGGACTTTGCTACTCCTGAGTTGTCACTTCTTGTCCCCGCATTTAACGAGAGCGAGATCATCCTTCGAAATCTAACAGAACTTCGGGACTGGCTTAAGAAGAATATGCCAGATCTCGACTACGAGATTCTGGTCGTCGACGACGGGTCAACTGATGGCATGGGTGATCTTGTTGATAGCTATGCACAAGAGCACGCTCGAGTTCGGGTCACACATCACAAACGCAACATGGGGCGCGGAAAAGCTATTCGGACCGGTTTTGATGAATCTTTAGGGAAGGTTGTGATCTGTCTTGATGCCGACCTTTCTTACGCCCCGTCACACATTCCTGCATTACTTGAGCCATTGCAGAATGGCACTGCAGATATCTCTTTGGCCTCGGCGTATGCGCCCGGTGGTGGTGTCGAGAACGTGCCAACTTCGCGCGCATTGATGTCAAAATGGGGAAACAAAATTCTGTCGGCCAGCCTCAATGGGCAATTTGCAACCGTGACCTGCGTCGTACGCGGCTATACGCGCGAGGCCATCAATGCTATGGAGTTAATTAATGATGGCAAAGACTTACACCTAGAGATCCTACAAAAAGCGCGATTAGGCAACCTGAAGATTGTCGAGGTTCCCGCCTTGCTGAAATGGCGCGATCGGGATCGTGGAAAAGCCGCTAAAAAAGGCTTTATTGCATCGTTACCTTTTGTTTCGATGTCCAGCACGATGGCGTCACACTTGGTCTATAACTGGCTGCTGCGACCGGGACTGATTTTGCTTGTACCCACGGTGCTCCTTTCAAGCGTCATCTTTGTTGGCTTGGTGATCCTTCTCAAAAACTTTCTAACTATCTACATCTGGGGCGGAATGGGAGTTGAGGCATTTTCCTTCTACGAATCGCTCCGCGAAACGTTGATCAACGGGTACCTTACCTTGTTCTTAGTATTCATTTCATCGGTGATACTTTTTATCTTCATGGTGTTTTATTTCATTTCTCAACAAAATCGGAAGAATTTTGAAGAGAACTATGTCCTGCTATCCCGGATCAGCGCTCGTCTCAAAGACCTGGAAGATAAGTAACAGGATATGTGCGGGATTTGTGGTATTCTAGATTTTGCTCGTGGGACACCCGAGAACCGTGAAACTCGGGTTGATGGAATGATGACACGCCTGCGGCATCGTGGACCCGATGGACAGGCAAAGTGGTCGGATAACGATATTACTCTCGGACATACGCGCCTTGCGATAGTCGATCTGACCGATGCGGGAAGCCAACCAATGCACAGCACCGATGGCACCTTGAGCAGTGTCGTCAATGGAGAGATTTACAACTACCCTGAATTACGTCGCGAATTGCAAGCGCTTGGTCATGTGTTTCACTCCGATTGCGATAGCGAAGTTATTCTGCCCCTATTCAAACAGTATGGAACGGATGCCTTCTCTAAGTTAAACGGAATGTTCGCGATCGCCATCTGGGAGCCTGCCCGAAAACGTCTCATCCTTGCTCGTGACCGGATGGGTATCAAACCGGTATACTATTCCAGCACCCGGTTGGGCGAGTTTCTGTTCGCATCTGAAATCAAGGCCCTCTTTGGCGCTATCGATGCCCGAGAATGGCCAATTGATCCAACAGGACTTTCTCAATACCTGACCTACCAGAACCAGTTCGGTTCAACGACGCTTTTTCAGGATGTCAAGCTTCTTGAGCCTGGCTGTTTCCTCGAAGTCTCTGAAGATCACGTAACGCAGACACACTATTGGGAGCTCTGCGTTACTCCAAACAACGAAATTGACTTCGTGCAAGCTACCATGGGCTTTCAAAATACCTTAAAGGGAAGTGTACAGCGACACCTGATGAGCGACGTGGGGGTTGCCAGTTATCTCAGTGCAGGGTTTGACAGTTCGGCAGTAGCCAGTTCCGCAGCCGCGCTATTGCCGACCCCACCACTGACTTTTACCGGGCGTTTCCCCGAGGGTGGATGGTACGATGAGATGTCAGGGGCCGCGCTTGTTGCTGCCAGTATTAACGCCCCGCATCAAGGTGTGGATATCACTCCAGATTGTGCGATGGCAGAGATGGATAATCTGGCTTATGCACTTGACGCTCCCCAAATGGGTATGGGTGCACTTCCGCAGTATTTGGTTGCACAAGCTGCTGCGCAAAAATGCAAGGTGATCCTTACCGGACATGGAGGTGACGAACTCTTTTCCGGCTACCCTGTCTTCAAGTTTGCCGCGGTGCTATCCGGTTTCCGCCGCAGCTTAAGGAAGACTTGGTTTGCGCTGCGCTCGATCCGTATGTCCGAGCTCCCACACATTGGCTACTTTACGCTTTCGATGCTGCGCGGAGGAGAAGGGCGCTATTTGCTTCCGGTTTTGTTTTCACGCAAACATCAGGCTCGCGTTTTGCAGCCCAATGCCTGGAACGCCTTGGAGCCCCATGACCCGGCGTCCAAGTTGAAGGAGGTCAACGCCAAAGCACAAAGTTTGTACGAACAGCTAATTTACACCTATTTCAAGATATACCTGCCGGGTTTATTGGTGGTGGAAGATAAGATTTCGATGGCGCATGCGCTCGAGTCTCGAACTCCAATGCTCGACAATAAGATGATTGCTCTTTCGCTTTCGATTCCATCCGACGTCAAATTGACAGGCGGAGAATTGAAGGCAATCATCAAAGGTGGTGCCCGCGACCTTTTACCCAGTGAGCTATACCAATTGCCCAAGCGTGGATTCCCAACACCATTGCGCAATTGGCTGCGAGGGCCGATGCAATCTTGGATGACCAAGCGCCTAACTGCAAAAGACAGCCCTCTGCAACGGCTATTCAGGCCAGAGTACCTTGAGGCTGTGGTTCATGATTACCAAAGAAGTCTGAAGCGGAAATTTCGCCCGCTGGACGAGTTGCCCAGCCACCGAATTTGGATGCTACTTAGCCTTGAAGCATGGTTGCGCCAGGTGGAAGAGACGTGGCATATGCGCCTTGATATCAAGTAAGTCCGGAACCAAAACCAATATTCAATGGTTCAATTGGAGGCATCATGGAAATGAGTCAGAATAAAACCATCGATGACGTCCGCGATTTTTGGGAAGCAAATCCCTTGTTCACCGGTGAATCCGAACATGAGCCTGCGACGAAGGCTTTTTTTGATCACCATCGTCAGGTCGTGATTGATGATTGCTTTGCCGGTGCTTTGCCCGATCATTTATTCCCAAGCCCGCAGACGAATGAGCACGTTCTGGACCTAGGCTGTGGTCCCGGCATGTGGTCTGTAGAACTGCAAAATAGGGGTGCCAAACACGTCAGTTCGGCGGATTTGACCGAACAGGCGGTACAATTGGTAAAAAAACGCGCTGAAATTTATGGTTTGACAGTCGAGGCGAGCCAGCAAAACGCGGAAAAGCTTACATACCCCGACGCGAGTTTTACCCATGTGAATTGTCAGGGAGTAATCCATCACACGCCCGATACAGAATCTTGCGTGCGAGAGATCGCTCGTGTCCTTGAACCTGGCGGCACCGCGATGATCTCGGTCTACTACCGAAATCTGTTTATCCGGATGTGGCCGATTTTGCGATATGGCGGTTGGATCGTCAGTAAGCTGGGCGGTGGTCTCAAAGGACGTGGGCGCGAAGACATAATGAACAACTCTGATGTTGACGAAATTGTCCGGCTTTATGACGGCGCCGAGAACCCCATAGGAAAATCCTATTCGAAACAGCAATTTGTCGATTTGCTGTCTCCATATTTTGAAATTGACCAGATCTTCTATCACTTCTTTCCGGCTCGGGCGCTACCTTTCCCGATACCTCTTGGTTTACACAAGTTTCTCGATAAGCACGCAGGCTTCATGATTTACGCTCGTCTGACAAAGCGCGATGCCTCACAATAGATTCGCAACGAAAGCACCCAAAAACCGGCCAGTCCTTCGCATTAGCATCGCACTATTGCTGCTTGGTTTGTTGATCATCTGGGCAGCTCGGACACTCTGGCAGGAAGACTACACCATTGTTCCGATCAGAGGTTTTATCTTAGCGGTCCTCGTCAGCGGGGTGTCGCTTATAAGCGCTGCGTGGCGAATGCAAGTGCTTAGCGAAGGGCGCGTAAGCCTTGCCACCGGGAGCAAATCCATAGCGCTTGTTGCCTCACTTCTAATTGTCTTTCCAAGCAGATTATCCGACCTCGTCAAGCCCGTGTATCTGCTTGAGCGTGCCTCTCTTGAGCTATCCAAGGGATTCTCTATCCTATTTTATGAGCGCGCTCTCGACGTTTTTGTCCTTCTTGGAATGCTGGCTATACTGATCTTTGCTCAAGGAGCCGCCCGAGACGAGGCACTGATCGGGAGCACCACCTTGCTTTCCGCGCTGGCCGTGATCCTTGTGCTTGTGTTTTCACTACTGATATTTGCGCCAAACGCATTGGTTCGCGCCGTTCAAAATTTGCCCTTTGACGGATTGAAACGGATGACCATTCAGTTCCTGTACGCTTTGACAAACTCTACCCCTGTTCTTACGAAGGCGGGCGTTTTATCTGTCATCGTCTGGGCCAATTCCTACCTTATTTTCTATGTTTACCTCGTGCATTTGAACACTGAAGGAACAACTGCTCAGATCGGCGCATTGGCGGTACTGTTGGTTTTCATAGCCGGAGCACTGGGTCTATTTGTAACGGTGACTCCTGGTGGAATCGGAACTTATGAGTTTGCTATTGCTCTCGCCTTGAGCACATACGGAATCCCCCTCGTCGAGGGTTTGGTGCACGGCTTGATGCTGAGATTGATCGTGCTAGTGCCAAATATCTTATTGCTTCTGTACATTCTGGTATTTGATGGGTTCAACTTCCGGGATCTCTATCACAGAATTTGGCAGATTCACGGCAAACGGCATAAAACGGAAGACACCCAATGAGTCTGGTTGAATTCTTCACAGAAGCACAAGCCGGCTCCTATATGAATGCCCGCGAATTTGTGTCGGTGCTGGAGCACGTTTACAAAATCAAACCGCTCCATCAATCGGTAATGAGCGAAACCGGTATCACCGGGGTTCCGGCCTTTGCAAGCCATTCGTTTTTTTCCGGTCATAAAATTACAAGTGCACCTTTCAATTTCTATCCACCGCTCACAGGGGAAGGTTCACAACAGGCCGCAGTGAAACACTTGATTTCTTTGGCCAAAACCCAAGGCCCGCGCTGTTATGCTGAATACAAGACGCTAGATCGGTTGGATGGAGATGTAGTCAATCAGCATGAGCTAGCGGAAACCATCTTTTCAATTGTCAGCGAAGTGCCGCTGTCTTCCACGATTGAAAAACAGCGGCAAAGCTACAAAAAACGTCATCGTACGAAGGTGAACAAAGCTCGGAGAGAACTAGCCGAGTTAGAGATCGGTACCAGTCGAGATCCGAATGATCTGAACGAATGGTACGATCTGATGTTACAGTTATACCGGAATAAGCACCGGATGATTTGCCAGCCTCTTTCGCTGTATCAGCGTCTTCTTGAGATTGAGAGTCATAGTACACTGTTATTGGCGCGAGAAAATTCGCGAGTGGTCGGCGGGGTGTTCTTGCTACATGACAGCCAGCGATGGGATTATTGCTGGGGAGCAATGCGGGCAGACTTTGACCAGCGTGATTTAGCATCACTCATACTGGATCATGCGATTTCTCTGGCCATTGAAGCTGAAGCGCAAACATTCGGCTTTGGTTCCTCAGCACCTAGTGATGCACCACTTCTGTTTTTCAAACAACGTTGGGGCTGTACCGAAAGCCCCGCCTATGCCTATTATTGGCAACATACGCCTAAGCCGATAGACTTGAATTCTAGCTTTTCTCTGGCCCGCCAAGTAATTGCGCATAGCCCAATATGGCTTTTGAAAGCCGCACCGCCTGTCCTAGTGCCTCATTTAACATAAAATATGCCTAGCGGTGCTTTTTCTCAAATACAATCGTGATTTCACGCGACAAAAAGCGAGTTCTCCCGAGTCCACCATAATGGACGGCTTTCACCACAGCTTGCGGAGCGAAAAGCAAAGACAACTCGGCGACTGAATAG
This sequence comes from Ruegeria sp. B11, assembly GCF_056539785.1. NCBI lineage: Bacteria > Pseudomonadati > Pseudomonadota > Alphaproteobacteria > Rhodobacterales > Roseobacteraceae > Ruegeria > Ruegeria sp. B11. Next base: position 445,221 of record NZ_JBQFVO010000003.1, read on the forward strand.
CGGCGTGCGAGTTTTGTGCCAGCAATTTCGATATTGCAAAAGTAGTCTTGTCGGCTAATCGCCGACACAAGGGCACCAAGATCCCTCTTCATCAAGCCAAGCAGTCGCAGCGGAAAGAGCTCAAACCACGATGGTTGTCTCAATGTGTTGACAATTAACTGGCCACCCGGCGCCAGCACCCTCAAAATTTCATCCGCCGCCTCGCCCGTGTTATCAAGATGTTGGAACAAACCCACGCAAAGTACAGTAGACATCTGAGCGTCCCCGATAGGCATCGCATCGACGGCCGCCTCTACAAAATGATTTCCGTCACCATCGCTAAGGACTTCTGCACCTGGTCGGACTGGGCACTGTAAGTGGGTAGATGAAGGCACCAGCTTGCCACCTAAGCTCATTGTTTCCAATGAAAAATCGCAGCCCCAATAATCGCTACCGGTCCAAAAGCTACGATACCGCCCGTCACCACAACCGATGTCCAGGATTTTGGGGCCTGGTCCGCATTCATCAACGATCTGTCGTACAAGCTGATCCCGCGAAGCGATAGTACCAGAGTCCCCCCAGTGCTGACGCTGATAAACATCCTTGTCTTCTTCGGATGCCAAATCCTTAAACGATTTCTGCCAGATTTCAGATGTCTGACAAACTGCATCGGCGCTCAGTGCCGCACTATATCGTGCCTTCGCAGCGATATACTGGCCCTGCCGTGGAAAGGTGTAAGCGCGGCTGCGTGCAGCAACTCCTTTCGTTCCGGTTACGGATCCCTCCAAAACATACTCGACAGCCATTCTTGCGCCTTCCTCAAAGGCGACAACATCAATCTGCCTGAAACACGTCTCCTGTGCGATGAAATCAATATAGCGGGTAGCAATGGTCTCGCCTGTATCTATACCCGCATCAATATGATGAAGCGTCACGCCGGTCATCTTGAAGTTGCGCTCGTATGCAGCCCAGATGTTTCCGGTTCCTCGGTAACGGGGATTTATGCCATTGTGTACATTGATAATCTCACATCCAAACGAATGAAGACGATCAATCAAAGCACCACTCAGAAGGGCGCAGGCATTGGTAATGACCACAGACGGAGCGATACTCTCCAGATAATCGGTGTCGATGTGATCCAGGTCACTAACGGTCTTATGCAGTGTATAGGTTTTTTCGACCGACGCAGGCCCCGGACCAGTTAGACGTAGCCAGAACATGCTTGATACATCGCGTAATCCATAACGTCTGAACCGTTTCCAGAAGAAACTCGCGATGCGCCTTGGACCTATCGTATTCTCAATGAAATGAATAGTGTAGCCTGCCTCAGAGAAAGCTTTTGCATAGATATTTGCAGCTGCTCGGGCCGGCGATCCGTTCCCCGTGATGACGAGAACCGACCTACTCATAGCGGATGCTGTCTTGCAATCATTCGTCATGTCGAGTTTTTGCGACGAAGGAAACTATCAAATTTGTATCGATCAATGGAATACCAAGCGGCCAATATGTCAATTTTTTGAAGTGGAACGACCCGCCAAGAACATCAAGAATATGGTCAGCGAAGTTTGGGTGTTCCCAGCAGATCAGCTTGTCGGGATCGATCGTAGTATTGCGTTTCAACCAACGACGCGAGGTAAAGTATCTTCCAAGGCCCCAGGCAAGCCCGCCTTCAGCTGGAATCGCACCAACAACATGGCCGTCGGGCCGCAAAACACGTCGGTATTCCTCAACGAAACTCTGCAATGGATAGAGGTGCTCGAGAGAATAGAATGTCAGCAGAACATCTGCCACACCAGCCTCTAGAGGTAGCTTATGCGGATTTTGTGGATCGATCAGATGAGTTTCGTAGGAAATTCCCATCTTGCTCAATTGTTCAGCGGCGCTCAGTAGAAACTCTTCGCGTATATCAATCAGAATGTAATGCGAAGGTTTCGTCTTAAAGAACGGCAAATGTGGCGCATAACCGGGCCCGATCTCGATCACAGTTTTTCCGGTGAAATCAAATGTACTTAGAACACGGTAACCCGCGTCGTTGATAGACTTTCCGAACCCTGATCGCTGGTTGGCCCGATAAAAATCCGCGCACGCTTTCTCCCATTCGTCCCACATTGGATCTTTACGGTCCGAAATCAAACCGAAGCGGTCGCGATCACCGAAGAGGGGAATCTTGACGAAAGGGAGACGGTGACCGACAGCGATAGTTCTTTTCATTGACAAGCCCTTAAAAATCGCATCTTCGTCCAAACCAGATTAGATGGTTTCCTGCCTAGAAATTCAGATGCAATCGCATTTACGTTAATCTCAGCGTGGCATGCAACCTAGTAAAACCATCGCAATGATTTGGCTCGTTACTTGTCATCTATCTGGCAATTGTGGACCTGTCACGAATTGTTGCCGTTCTGATTTCTCGCCTAAGCGACCTTTGGTTGGCAGGCCAATGGGCTTTTCCAGCGCAAGGCTAAGCGGCATTTGAAACAAGCCTTGCCACAACATTCAACTGACTCACCAATTGCCGAAGGCAACCTGAAGAGCGCTGTCAACTGTTCGCGCAAATTCAGGTTCGTAGCCCTTGATGAACTGTATGCGCGCGACTCTCAACGACCCAACCTTATTGATCGGAAATGGTTGCTGGCATCTCTCCAACAAAGTCAGAGGTTTTCTGCTAGACATATTTAATGCCCTATGATTTCTAGCCAGAACGCCGATAACACTTTTTTGATCGAAACCAGAGCGTTGTACCGGAGGGCAACATGAGTCTTTTCAGCGGTGCGAGAGTATTGTTTCTCGCCCCACATACTGACGACGTAGAGCTTGGGTGTGGAGCAACGCTTGCTCGATGCATGGAGGAGTGCGAAACCGTTGATGTCGCAGTGTTTTCCACGGCCGCGCAATCCCTGCCTAGTGGCCTCGACAAGGACCACCTAAAACGTGAGTTTTTTGCTGCTATGGAAACTTATGATATTCCCAAAGAGCGGCTGCACGTATTTGATTATCAAGTAAGGCGCTTGAATTATTCGCGCCAAGATGTTCTCGAAGATCTGGTGCAACTAAGAAGCAAAATCAAACCAAACATAATTTTTACGCCTTCCGGTGGTGACGTTCATCAGGATCATCAAGTTGTTCACAATGAGTCACTGCGCGCATTCAAAACGACCACTATGCTGGGCTACGAGCTACCTTGGAACAACTTCCGCTTTGAGAGCCGGGTTTTTGTCCGGGTTACTGAAGAGCATCTAGCGGCGAAGCAAAGAGCACTACAGTCGTATGAGTCTCAGATTCTGAAGAACCGCAACTATTTTGAATCTGAATTTATTCGGGGGCTTGCTGCAGTTCGTGGCATCCAGCAGGGTGTCAAATACTCAGAAGCGTTTGAATTAATTACTCTAAAGGTTTGATCCGTGCTGTTCCAATCAATAAACTCCGAAGCTCTTTGCTCGTTTCTTACAAAAATGCGGGTAGCCCATAGGATCGTTGGAGACCATCGCGACTTTATAGGCCCTGCTCCGATTGGAAAAAGTGAATCAATAAATCTTACATGGTCGCGCGAGGTATCCGCCGACGTAATCTCTGTTCCGGCAAGTATTTTGATTTTACCCGAAGCTAAAGCAAAAGACATAGCAGCTCAGAGCGATAAAACACTAATTTTGGTGGATAATCCACGTGACACCTTTAGAATGATCCTGGTTGGGCTCTACAGCGATGAAATAGCTTTCTCAAAGGGCCTCCACGACGAAACTATGTTTGCCCAAACGTCCGAGAATACCTGGATTGCTCATACTGCATCTGTCTCAAAAGAAGCAGCAATTGGTGCAGATGTGATTATTCATCCGAATGTGACTGTCTACCCAGGCGTAAGCATAGGCGACAACGTTGAGATTTGTTCTGGTTGCGTCATCGGGGCGCCTGGCTTCGGACATGTACGTCAGCCAAATGGTGCCCTTAAGCCGTTTCCACACCTCGGTGGTGTCGTAATCGGGAACGATGTCTCTATTGGGTCAAACACCTGTGTTGATAGTGGAGGCCTGTCGCCCACAATGATTGGCAATGGTGTTCGCATCGGAAACCTTACTCAGATCGCACATAATGTCGAAATTGACGAAGACTGCTTGATAGGAACTAGGTGCCAGGTCGCCGGTGGCACGAAGATCGGTAGCGGAACTGAAATCTGGGCTGGATCGACGATATCGAACAATCGGCGGATTGGACGCAATTGCAATATCAAGATCGGCAGCATCGTCATTTCGCATCTCCCTGATAACACAGTGGTATCGGGGAACTTTGCAATCTCTCATCAGAGAAATCTCGAAATATACGCAGGCCTTCGTGACTCGAAATAAATTATGGATAGCGGTGCTTAAGATTAGGATAGCTCTAACAGCCTCGTAAATTTGACGATATAGTGTCAATGTTGAACTCCTCTCAATAAGAAGTAACCCGACAAACTCAGGACAAATCGTTTGGCATTTTCAGAGATAGATAAACAGCTGGCCGCAGCTCATGACGCGCAGCAGGAAATTGCAAAATATAGTCAGAACCAGATCGACAACGTTGTGCGAGCACTAGCTTGGGCGATCTATCGACAGGACCATGCGCGCACCCTGGCGGAAATGGCAGTTGCCGATACTGGCCTTGGAAACATTGAGGATAAAATACTAAAGAACCGTCGGAAAACATTTGGAACACTTTGCGACTTACTCGCGACTCCAACAGTTGGAAAGATCTTTGAAGATCCAGAGCGCGGCATAACGGAATGGGCAAAGCCTGTTGGCGTCATCGGTAGCCTAACACCCTCGACTAACCCTGCAGCAACTCCGGCAAATCAGGCACTCATGGCGGTCAAGGGTGGAAACTCAATCATAATCAGCCCTTCCCCTGCCGGTTTGCGCACTGCTCAAAAACTGAAATCATATTTCGATGACGCATTGCGAGCTATCGGCGCCCCGACTGAATTGTTCCAAGTGCTACATGCACCTATATCATTCGACAAGGCTGACTACCTTGCACGAAATGTCGACCTTCTCCTGGTCACTGGTGACCAGACAAACGTTCGGAGAGGTTACAGCAGTGGCACACCCTGTATAGGCGTCGGCAAAGGCAATGTTCCTGTAATTGTCGATGAGACCGCGGATATTAAAGACGCGGCCGCGAAAATTGTGGCGTCAAAGACTTTCGACAACGCCACATCCTGCAGTTCGGAAAACTCGGTCATTTTGCTCGAAAGTGTTTACGAAACAATGATTTCAGAGTTAGAGACTGCTGGGGGTTACCTCGCGACTCCTACAGAAGTAGGCAGGATTGAGGAAAAGTTGTTTACAAATGGTGCCGTAAACCGTCAAGCTGTAGGGAAAGACATCTCTACCCTTCAGAAACTGTTTGAAATGAAGCTCCCGAATTCGAAGCGCTTCATATTGGTTCCTCAGTCTCAAATCGGAAAAGAAGCTCCTCTTTCCGGAGAAAAGCTTGCACTTGTACTTTCGGTGTACAAAGCGAAAGACTTTGACGGCGCCATCGATATTTGCAACGATATTCTTGACTACGAGGGTGCCGGACATTCCGTAGGCATTCATACCGCTAGAAAAGAACGCTCGGTGGCGCTCGCTGAGAAAGTTGACGTTGCGCGTGTTCTCGTGAACCAGGCTCACACATTCGGAAATGGCGGCGGAATGAATAATGCACTACCATTCACGCTTACCATGGGGTGTGGGACTTGGGGCAAAAATTCCATATCAGAGAACCTTTCGATCAAGCATTTTGTTAATAAAACTGTGCTAGTAGAGACTTACGAAAAGGAAATGCCAAGCCCTGACGAAGCGTTCGGAACCGTCTATGATCCGCAGTTTGACCCCGTTTGATTGGGATGGGGATTATATTTTTCTCTTCCCAAGATATTCCATCTTATGCATTCGCCCATCGGAAATGAGAAGTAACATGGCTGGGATGTTACCGATTCTGCTAGGCTGCGGTGTGCACACCAATGGGTCTATTCGGATTAGGCGAAGAGAAGTTTTTCTGACCATATTAGGGTGATCTCTAGATCCAAATCATAACTTCAGATAGTTTGACGACAGTAAAAAGATTGGCCAATCAGACAAACAAATCCAAAATTCAGCAATTGACCTCACCACATTAAAGCGAGCAAAAACAGCGATGAATATTGTCAATCGGAAGCGCATCGCAATCTTGAATTACAGCGAAGTAACGCAAGATGCGCGTGTTTTTAAACAAGCTCGCGTTCTTGCTGATGCAGGGCATAATGTTCATGTCTTTTGCAACCAGCTTGGAAACCGAGAGAAAAACGAAACGATCTCGAACATCAAGATTAAGCGTTTCCGCTGTTTCGAACGCTCCACTCTGGACAGAGAAATTGTCAACAAACTTCCATTTTTAGAGTACTCGGGAGCAGAAGTAACAAAACGGTTTGACGACTATCTTGAGAAGAAGCGTCAGCTAGAACGCCTTCAGTTTTGCTGCGCACAATCTCCGTTAAACAAATACTATTATAAATCTGCGCGTGGTACCGCTCGAATGCGGCGCAAACTGCATCACAAGGTTATAAGAAGCTTAAGCAAAATAGGCATCGGCGCGCCCGGTGTTGCAAGGCAATATGAACTTATCGCCCAACTTGACCGCGAAAAAAAAGAACTTGCCGCAAGTTGGGAGAGCCTCGGCGCAATTCGGGGGCTGGTATTCATGCAAAACCTGTTACCCGTGCTGGACGACAGTACTTTCGACATAGTTCATGCTCACGATTTGCTAACTTTGCCCGCAGGTGTCGCGCTCGCAAAGCGAGGCAATGGTAAACTTATTTATGACGCTCATGAGTATGAAGCCGAACGTGCCGGACTCCATACAGATGTGCAGGAACTAACGAAGAAACTGGAAGACGATTGCCTGAAGCAAACAGATCATGTGATCACAGTTTCTAAGGGAATTGCTGAACTCTACTCTAAGCGCTTCACAAAGAGTAAGCCTACTTTAATCTATAACTCACCCGACATTGCTCGAAGTGAAACTAACCGAGGCGGAAACCGGCTACGTGATCTGCTAGATCTGCCAGAAGACGTTCCATTGATCGCTTACATTGGTGGGATCCAACGAGAAAACCGTGGCGTGGACAAACTCGCTGCAGCATTAGTCCACTTACCTGGTTTTCATATTGCAAATCTTGGGCCACGCAAGGAACCCAACGACGCTTGGATTATGGGTATCGCCGAGGAACTGGGCGTTGCTGACCGAATTCACTTGCTGGCGCCCGTTCCTGCCGAAGCAGTACCCTACGTTGTATCAGATGCTACGCTTGCAGCGAGCGCTTCACAAAACATCGGGTTAAGCTATCTACATTCGATGCCGAACAAACTGTTTGAGGCCACATTTGCTAGGCTGCCGGTTTGCGTTCCAGATCGCCCTGATCAAAGGGAATTTGTCAGAGTATTGGGTCATGGCGTCGCTATGGATCAAACCGACCCACTTGCTATCGCCGTAGCCATAAAGAAAGTTGCTGAGAACCGCGAAGCCTATAAACTCACGGATAACTCCCTCGAGATACTTAACAAAGAGTATAGCTGGAACGCGCAGGCGAAACGGTTGTTGGAGCTGTACGAAAGACTTTCCGTCGATAGGGATTTTGGCACAAATGGCAACCTGAACTAAAAGCGGGTTGACGCATCTGAACGCTCGGCTCAGGTTGGTGCTTCGCGGCGCAATCCCAGGAAAATGACGCTAGGTGCCGTTACCCATCGACGAACGATCCGGTTCAGGCTGGATGCGAGGTACAATCCGACCGCGTTCAAATGGAAGACTGGTTCGAGCAAAACTGCAATCCGACGATAGCCGCCGCGACCAAATTGTCTGGCCGTTCGATCATGATGGCAATCAACCGGTTCTCCACTGCAGTCATTCTCCGCGGTGATCCTGAACGCAGCTTTAAGCTGCAATTGGCGGGTTTCAGTCCAGGCGGAGCTCATTAAGTTATATTGAGAAGCAGGAGCTTCAAAGGAAGCTGCACATCGTAACGGCTTTTATTAACCGTTTTTGCTTCATCACCCCTTTAAGTCAGTGCAAAGCGACGTGTCGCTTGTAAGATGATCAATAAGGGCGCGCACGCGGGTCGTTAGTCGGCGATTCTGCGGAAAAAGTGCGGCGACCACATAGGGTGTAACGCGATTCTCGGCGAAGAGCTCGACCAATTCTCCTGTCTTTAGAGCTTCTGAAACTGTGTAGGCCGGACAACGGGCAACCCCTATTCCCGTGGCTGCCAGCCGTGCTGATGCTGCTGGTGCATTGGCGCGAAGCCGACCGTTAACATGGACCGCAATTTCCCGACCTTCTAAATCGAAGCGCCAGATCGTAGGATCCGTCATGTTGCCGTCTAAAATGCACTCATACGTCTCCAGTGCACGTGGATGCGCCGGTATACCTGTGCGCTTCAAATAGTCTGGAGATGCACAGACTAGCAAAGGCATTGGGCCAAGCTGGCGTACTCTAAGTGAACTGTCTCTCATCGGTCCGATGCGGATCGCGAGATCCAGACCTTCGTCAATAATTGACACCCTTCGATCCGAGAGACGAAGGTCGATTTCAACTTCCGGATGCTGTGCGGCGAATACCGCAAGAGAAGGCGCGAGCCGCACCGATCCAAATCCCGTCGGAGCCGAGATATGGATGACACCGCGTAAAGCCGTTTGTTGGTTCCTGACGGTTTCTTCCAACTCGTCGAACCCGTCAAGAAGTGGTTCACACATCGCCAGATACGTGGCGCCGACATCCGTCAGGGATACACTGCGTGTGGTTCTGTTCAGAAGCTGAACGCCTAGCGCTTCTTCCAGATCCGCGACGTATTTGCTGACCTGCCGCGCGGATCGTCCCATACGCTGTGCGGCAAGTGTGAAAGAGGCGTTCTTTGCGACAAGCGCAAAGGCTCGCATGCGGTCAATCTTATCCATAGCTTATTCAGCCCCCTCAGGGCCTAAACTTTCTCCAAAATTGACGATTATCGCGCAATTGTGCAAGTCGTATCTGTTTTGGTAAATGACCAACCCAGCAGGAGCCCTTAAATGTCAAACCCGGTTCGTATTCATCACTTCCCCAAATCAGGTCACGCGCATCGCGCTTTGGTTTTTGCTAAGCTCGCAGGGATTGCCCATGAAGCTGTCTTTGTAGATCTCGCCGCTGGTGAGCACAAAACGCCTGACTTCCTTGCCATGAACCCGAATGGACAGGTGCCCGTGCTGGAAGATGGCGACGCCGTCATTTCTGACTCAAACGCAATATTAGTTTACTTAGCCCGCAAATACGCACCCGACTGGATACCAAGTGATGCCGTAGGAGAAGCGAACGTTCAGCAATGGCTGACACTCGCTGCAGGTGAAATTGCATTTGGCTCATGTGCTGCAAGGTTGATTACGGTGTTTGGCGCACCTCTGGACGAGGACTTTGCAGCTGCAACCGCGGCGAAAGCAATGCAAAAACTGGAATTTGGGCTGGACGGTCGCGACTGGCTTGTTGGTGATCAACCGACCATCGCTGATGTTGCGGCCTATTCCTACACAGCCCATGCGCCAGAAGGGAATATTTCGCTCGCGCCGTACCCGAATGTCCGTGCCTGGATTGCAAGGTTCGAAGCGCTGGCCGGTTTTCAAGCGATGCCAGCCACCGCCGTTGGTCTTGCTGCCGAGTAGTTCAATGGACATTTGCGAAGGCGAACGAAGCGCCGTCTCATCATCGACTCGGGAAACCGTGATTGAAAACGCGCGCCTTGACTAAGTCGGCATGAACGGACGCAACGTAGCTAAGGTCGCGCCCGCATAAACGCGAGGCGGCAACTGACGCAACCGTGCAGAGCACCCCGAAAGTCGCTTGTTCTGTTGGGTCATGGGGTTGCTTGCGGACGATAACCCGGACCTGAGTGTACAGCGTCTTTGATGACAAGATTGAGAAAGAAGGACAAAACGATGTTGGACGAAGAAACCCCATTTCATCCGGGCGAACTGGCTGCACAAGAACGCGCGGGTGTTAGGGGGCTTTCCAAACGCGTGGCGCCCTTCATCCGAAATCACATGCCAGATCAACACCGCGCTTTTTATCAAGCACAACCGTTTTTGGTTGCTGCCTCCAGCGATAACCAGGGACGAGTGTGGGCGACGATCATCGAAGGCGAGGAAGGATTCATTGGGTCACCAGACTCTCAGACGCTGACGCTTGCAACACGGATTGATCCACAAGATCCGCTGAGCGAATCGATTATGGCTGGCACCGATATCGGCGTGGTTGGCATCGAACTCGCTACGCGCCGCCGCAACCGCTTCAGCGGTAAGTCGCGTCCAACCAAGGATGGCTTTGCAGTCGATATCCATCAGACCTTTGGGAATTGTCCGAAGTATATCAACGAGCGAAATTGGTGGCGAGCCGATAGGGCGATGACGATTGAAGCGACGACGTCTACTCAACTCAGCTCCGAACAAATCAAACACATAGGCGCCGCTGACACTCTATTCATCGGATCGGGGCGACAAAGCTCTAACGAAGCGCACTCCGACGGCTATGACGCTTCCCATCGTGGCGGTGACCCTGGATTCGTCCGGGTAGTTGGGCCGAAGCGCCTGCGCATCCCCGACTATACCGGCAATAACTTCTTCAACACGATCGGGAACCTGCTCGAAGATCCGCGTGTTGGGTTGCTCTTTGTCGACTTCTCAACTGGCGGGCTTTTGCATTTGACGGGTCGGGCTTCGGTCGAGTGGGACCCGGAGGAAGCGCGCGATCCAAGCATCCTTCGTGTGATTGATGTAGAGATAGAATCTGTCATCGACAGACCAGCCGCGCTTTCTCTGAGGTGGTCTGCAGACCCTGCGACGATGACAAAACTGACCGTGATCGACAAGGTCTTAGAAGCAGAGCACATCACCTCTTTCCATCTGGCACCCACGAACGGCGAGGCGGTGACACCTTTTCTTGCAGGACAGCATTTGCCGATTGCCTTGGACATCCCGGGTCATGGGGCGAAGGTACGTCGGACATACACACTATCTGGCTCGGTCGCGATTCAGAACTACAGGATAAGCGTAAAACGCGAGGCAGGCGGTATCGGGTCGCAATTCCTACATGACGAGGTGCACGTGGGCGATGTGATCGAGGCAAAGCCGCCCGCTGGTAACTTTGTACTCCCCAAAGATGACAATCCATTAGTTCTGATCAGCGCTGGTGTCGGCCTGACACCAATGCTTGCAATGCTTTACGAAGCCTCAGCAGAAGAAAACCATCGGCCAGTGTGGTATGTCCATGGAGCTCGAAGTGGGCGCGCCTATGCGTTTGGCCGTGAGGTTGATAAACTGATTGCGGGAAACCCGAATGCAACTCGATTGATATTCTTCAGTTCACCGGAAAGGACCGATCTTCTGGGCGAGACGTTTGACGTCCATGGCCGGATCACTGCTAAGGACTTGTTGGCGATCAGGGCGGGGCCGGACGCGCACTATATGATCTGCGGCCCTCTGGAGTTTATGACCGGTTTGAAAACTGGATTGGAGGCTGCAGGCGTCATGAGCGATCAGATCAAATATGAGACTTTTGGAGCATAGTTCCGAATGTCGGTAATCGGTGCTAAGGCCGAAACAATCTTAGATTATCCCGGATGTTACCTTAGGGCTTGTTTCAAAAATCAACGCTTTACTGTCGCAGAAAGAGACGTGCCGAACCAAGCGTGAGTACCCGCTCAGGCTACACGTGTTTGCTTCTGTGTAGGAAAGATCTTGGTTACTTTTCCAAGTTTCTAAGCCGTGGCGACGACAAGTAAGTCGTCGCTTGCGGCGCATGGGCCACGCATTCGGAGGCGACCCAGTCTGATCGTCGCCCGGAGTGTTGGGCAAGAGGTCGGCCTGAGCTAAATCGGGATCGGCCCATCTTTTAGTCAAGAAAAACCGCCAAATACTCCCCTTTTTACAACGTTGGTCAAGTTACCAAGGCGATTATTCTGTTGCGGATACAAACCAGGCAACAAGAACTTTAACTTGCCCCCTGCCCCTCCATTTTACGTGTATAAATAACATGTCAATGACTTAGTTTGACATTCTTCCATCCCAGCCATATTTCACTTAAATATCTGAATATTAAGTCACTATCGATTGGTTGAATTATCACATTCCGTATCTCGGTCGAAATTGCCCCCCAGTTCTCCCTCAAGGAGAAAAATTCCAAGCGTCGCTTTTTTCGAGGACAGAAATACTAACCAGAGTGCATTTAGGTAAGCTATACTACGTTGACCGTTAGTTTCTGGCGCACTTACGCTTGGTGCCTAGGCAAATAGTGGTAAGAATTTTTCTATACTTATTCCAGAATTATGAGCAGTACGCGGGTTATAGATAGAAAAATCTTCTACAGGCCACGCCGGTAAGATCGGGGCACTAGAGCGAAAACCAGACGTTCATGTCCGAGTTGCAATAGGCAGATGAGCGCAAAAGAAAAACTGTGAATCTATGGCAACCGACGGCAATTGTTCAGATCAAGCGTTTAGAACCAAGTAGCTAATGATGGATGAGTGGACTTACCAGAATCTTAATACTTGATCCTTGCTCCTGCAGCTTCCGCTCGCATATTCGGTACATTTGTTGTTGCTGGAACGGTGCAAATTTCAATTCGGATCGTTAGCAGGTGGAGCAAGCTCAAAGAACTGCTTCATCTCCACCCATTAAGATCAAATCATCGCGTCTTCATTCACTACATCAGCGAAGGACTTGAAGAATTTTCCTGCGAGCTTCTTGGCTGTGCTCTGGATCAAACGACTGCCGAGCTGAGCCAGTTTTCCGCCAATCTCGGCCTTTGCTTCATAGCGCAGGATCGTTTTGTCGCCGTCTGCACTCAGCGTCACATCTGCGCCACCCTTTGCATGACCAGCGGTACCACCATTGCCCTGACCAGACAGCGAGAATGCATCAGGGGCGCCGGTCTGGTCCAGGGTGACATTGCCTCCGAACCGCGCCTTGACGGGCCCTACTTTAAGCAAGACCTTGGCCTCCAGTTCAGTATCAGAATGCTTGATTAGTTCTTCACAACCCGGAATGCATTGTTTCAACACCTCGGGATCATTCAGTGCCGCATAGACGCGATCTTTCGGGGCGTTGATGATGATTTCGTCCTTCAGTTCCATAGTCTAGTCCTTCTTAGCAACAGGGAAATCTTATGTTGTCTGCTTGTTCAGTGGTCATTTCGAGCGATTTAAGACGCCCGCGCATCCAGATCAGAAGTCGGCTCATGAGATCGGCTCGTTCGCGGTTTCCAAATGGGTCGCATAGTCATCCGGGGTATCGACATCGGTGTAGAACCCTGGCGATGGCAGCGTAGCGGCTTGTACATGTTCGGGATGATCGCGCGTAAAGCCCAAGCAGCCGGGGCGTACGGGGTTTTCCAGCAATCGCCGGCGCAATAGCTGCGGGATAGTAATTGGATTGCCTCGTGCGCCGTTATGGACAGGTATCGTCACTTTAGTCGCATCACCTGCAATGTGAGCGGCAATCAGATCTTGCAGATCCTGAGTGGTCAATAGCGGCTGATCACCCAAGCCGATCAGAAGCAGATGGGCGTCAGGTGCACAATGCAATCCCGTGGCAACCGAGCTCTGCTCGCCGCTGGTGAAGTTTGCATTGTGAACCAAAGAAACAGCTAGCCCTGATAATGCCCGGCGCACGGCGCTCGCCTCATGTCCTGTTACCACCGTCAGGTCAGTATCAATGGCGCCTAAGTAAGCCATGGCTACACGGCGGATCATCGGTACGCCGTCTATTGGAAACAGCAGCTTGTTTTGCGCCCCCATGCGACGGGAAAGACCGGCGGCCAGAAGGATCGCGGCAACATCAGCCATCGGCAAGCCCCACAGTCTGCCGTCTGACACGGACTAACTGCGCAAGGATCGACAGCGCTATTTCCTCGGGCGTGACCGCCCCCAGGTCCAGACCCGCCGGGGCGTGGACGGTGTTGATGGCCTCGGGCGTTATGCCGGCGGTCTTTAGTTTTTCAGCCAGTGTCGCGAATTTCCGAGCGCTTCCGACGAAGGCAACATAGTCGGGCAAATCTGTCAGTACGGATTTGAGCGCGTCCAGATCTCCTTGGCCTTGCGTCGCAATGACAACGAAGCGTCGTCGATTGCACGTCGTATCAGCCGACGTGGTGCCAGAAACCGACCAGTGGAATTGCGGTGCCAGGGAACTAAGCGCTTGGGCCACAGGGGATGCGCCAAGCACGACAAGTTCGGGCATTGGCAAACAGGGCTCGATAAAAATGTCGACGGTGCCTTTTGACGGGCAACCATTGCGCGCAAAGCGCGTCCCGTCGATCTCATCCCCCGCTATCACGCCCATTTCTTCCAGGAGTTCCTCGGGCGCGACAGAAACCAGTTGCGGCTGACCGGCGCGCAAAGCCTCTACCGCAGCGCGTTTGACCGCGCCACGCGTGCATCCGCCACCAAGCCATCCATGCAGGATTGTCCCGTCCGCGCTGAGCAGCGCTTTAGCACCCGGCTTGGCCGCCGTCGCCCCCGCAGTGCGCACGATTGTCGCGAAGGCGAAAGGTTCTTGCCGGTCACGCAGGTCTTGTGCCGCATCGGCAAGGTCCGTGTCTAGGATCTCTGCCGGACTCATAGCGTCACCAATTTTGGTTCCAGGGCGGCAAGATCGGCAAGGGTGTTGGCCGGTTGAAAAAGGTCGAGATAAGGCAAGGCCGCAGCCATTCCGCCAGCTATGGGCGCGTATTCGCTCCAGCCCTTCAGTGGATTGAGCCAGATGATCTTACAGCCGCGTTTTCTCAGCTTCTCAAGCGCTGCTGCCAGGATTGCGGGTGGCTCGGTATCATAGCCGTCCGACAGGATCACTACGACAGACCGGCCATCTACAAAGCGCCGCGCATAGGTATCGGCAAAGCGTTGCAACGATGGCCCGATCTTTGATCCACCGCCGAAGCCATCTGCCATCAGCGACATCCGACCAATTGCACGCAGTGCGTCTTTGTCGCGCAATGCTTCAGTGATGCGAACCAGCCGTGTGTGAAAAAGATAAGCGTCGGCATCTTTGTCAGCGCGCATCAGCCCAGCGAGAAAAGCAAGGAAAACTTGTGCATAGACGCTCATCGATCCCGATACATCGCAAAGCGCTACGATTTTGCGGCTGCGATCTGGGCGAGACTTGCGCAAGAGCTGCATAGGTTCCCCTCCTGTCGCAAGGCTCAGGCGAATGGTCTTGCGAAAATGCAGGCGGTCGCCTTTGCGGGCGGCGATCCGACGGCGCGAACGTCGGTCGCGCAAAGCGGCACCGATGCGACGCGCAACTGCTTCGGCCTCTGCGATATCATCCGCGCGGACCAGATCACGCAGATCGCGGCGGCTGAGATTGCGTTGCTGAGTTGCGATAAGTTTACCGGTGCCGTCGCTGTCGGCCTCGCCGTCACCGGAATCAGGAGCGATGGCGCTGCCCGATGCGCCCATATCCTGACCCTTGGCTTGACGAGAGGAATGCACGTCATCGCTGAGCGCAGACTGCGCTTTGGGCACGGCCCTTTGCTTCACCCGACCGGAATCCATCCAAAAACTATCGAAGAGGCTGTCGAACCGTTCGGCCTCATCCTTGCATCCTGTGCAGATGGCCCGTAACGCGCGACGGCTTTCATTCGGGACAGCGGCATTGACCTCGCCGAGGGCAAGCAAGGCAAGCTCTGCCTCTGCCACACCTAGGCGCAGGCCGTTCTGGCGCAAATGCGCAATGAACCCGGCGACACGGGCCGCTGGCCCCGGATCACGCGCCGCAAATTTGGAAACCCGGCTCATGCGGCCTTCCCCGCGATACGGGCCGCGACTTCGGCGGTGATCTGTGCCTGATCGCTTTGAGTTTTCAGCAGCGTGGTTAAGGTGGAGTGCAACACGGTTGGATCGTCGGTCAGATCCGCAATCCCAAGTCCCATCAAGGCGGCAGCAAAATCGAGCATCTCAGCGATGCCGGGTGTCTTTTCCAGTTCCTCCTCGCGAAGCTTTTGTACAAAGCCTACGACTTGCGCGCCAAGACGCGCCTCAATCGCAGGGCAGCGGGCTTTGAGGATTGCAAGTTCTGTCTGTCGGTCCGGATAATCGACATAGGTGTAAAGGCAGCGACGACGCAGTGCATCGGATAGATCGCGTGTGCCGTTTGATGTCAGGATCACGATCGGCTTACTAGAGGCCGTGATGGTGCCGAGTTCTGGCACAGTCACTTGATAGTCGGCCAGAACTTCCAGCAAGTAGGCTTCGAATTCCACATCAGCACGGTCAATTTCGTCAATCAACAAAACAGGCGGCGTGTCCTGGGTAATGGCGGCCAATAGAGGGCGTTCCAACAGGAAATCACGGGAAAAAATACGCTCCTCAACGCTTTTGCCCGTCTCACCATCTTCGGCGGCGGCGCGGATCGTCAGCAATTGCCGCTGGTAGTTCCATTCGTAGATGGCCTGCGCGGCGTCGAGCCCCTCATAGCATTGCAGTCGGAGCAACTTGGTGTCGCGCGCATCGCTCAGGGTGCGCGCAACCTCTGTCTTACCTACGCCTGCGGCGCCCTCCAGAAGAAGAGGCCGCTCCAACGTCAGCGCCAAATGGAGAGCAACTGCTAGGTCGTCGGATGCGACATAGCCCTGCCCTTCAAGAGCGGATTGTAAATCGGTCCAGGTCATGTGTGTCTCCGGGCAGAGCGGAACGTCTCCGCCCTGCCTTTCGCCTTTAGCCGTGCAGGCCAAGCTCATTGGCGGTCTTCCAGATCCGCCAGTGATCATGTGGCATGTTGGTATGCCGCAGACCAAAGGCCCGGAACGCATCCTGCACCGCGTTGGAGAAGCATGGCACCCCGCCCACATGCGGACTTTCGCCCACGCCCTTCGCGCCGATGGGATGATGTGGCGACGGCGTGACGGTGTAGTCGGTCTCGTAGTTCGGAACCTCCCATGCGGTCGGCAGGAAGAAATCCATCAGCGTGCCCGTCTTCACGTTGCCCTGGTCGTCATAGGCGATTTCCTGGCCCAAAGCGACGGCGAGTGCTTCGGTCAGGCCGCCATGCACCTGTCCTTCGATGATCATCGGGTTGATCCGGGTACCGCAATCGTCCAGCGCGTAGAAGCGGCGGATGTCTGGCACGCCTGTATCCACATCAATATCCATCACGCAGACATAGGCACCGAACGGATAAGTCATGTTCGGCGGGTCATAGTAGCTAACCGCTTCAAGCCCTGGCTCAATCCCTGGAATGGCCTGATTGTAGGCGGCGAACGCGATTTCTTTCATAGTCTTGAACCGCTCGGGTGCTCCTTTGACCACGAAACGGTCGACGTCGAACTCGACGTCATCGTCATGCACTTCCAACAGATAGGCCGCGATCATCTGCGCCTTGGCGCGGATCTTGCGGCCAGCCATGGCCGTAGCCGCCCCGGCAACCGGGGTCGAGCGCGAGCCGTAGGTGCCCAGACCATAGGGCGCGGTATCGGTGTCGCCCTCTTCGATGGTGATGCTATCGGCAGGTAATCCGATCTCGGAGGCCAGTATCTGTGCGAATGTCGTCGCGTGGCCTTGCCCCTGCGAAATCGTTCCAAGCCGTGCAATTGCAGAGCCCGTGGGATGGATGCGAATTTCGCAGCTATCGAACATGCCGAGACCCAGGATATCGCAATTCTTCACTGGGCCAGCACCCACTATCTCAGTGAAGAAACTGAGACCGATTCCCATAAGCTTGCGCGTTTCGCCCCGTTTGAACGCCTCTACACGCTCGGCCTGTTCCTTGCGCAATCCCTCGTAGTCGACGGTGCTGAGCGCTTTGTCCCAGGCAGTGTGATAATCGCCAGAGTCATATTCCCAGCCAAGCGCAGCCTGATAGGGGAATTGCTCTTTCTTGATGAAGTTGATCCGGCGCAAATCTGCCGCGTCCATGTTCAACTCGATCGCCAGCACCTCGATCATCCGTTCGATGAAATAAACCGCCTCTGTCACGCGGAAGGAACAACGGTAGCTGACCCCGCCCGGCGCTTTGTTGGTGTAGACGCCATCAACCTCAAGGAATGCAGTCGGGATGTCGTAAGATCCGGTGCAGATATTCATGAAACCCGCCGGGAATTTGGTTGGGTCGGCGCAGGCGTCAAATCCACCATGGTCCGCTGTCACATGGCAATGCAACCCGGTGATCTTGCCGTCCCTGGTGGCAGAAATGCGGCCCTTCATCCAATAGTCGCGGGCAAAGGCGGTGGTCATCAGATTGTCCATCCGGTCTTCGATCCACTTTACCGGTTTGCCGGTGACGATGGAGGCGACGACCGAACACACATAGCCCGGATAGGCCCCAACCTTATTTCCAAACCCACCGCCAATATCGGGAGAGATCACACGGATATTGTGTTCCTCGATCCCGGAAATCAGGCTGACCACAGTGCGGATAGCATGAGGCGCTTGGAACGTGCCCCAAAGAGTCAGCTTGCCATTGACCTTGTCCATTGAGGCGACGCAGCCGCAGGTTTCCAGTGGGCATGGGTGCGTACGGTGGTAATACATGGTCTCTTCGGCAACGACCTCGGCATTGTCGATTGTCTCGAATGTTGGATCCTTGTCGCCCGCTTCCCACGTGAAGATGTGGTTGTGATGCTTTCGAGGACCATGTGCTCCATCGATTGGTTTGCCATCCTCGCCCACGGTGTCTTCACGCAGAACTATCTCTGATTCCATCGCCTTGAACGGATCGACCAGAACCTCAAGCTCTTCGTATTCGACTTCGACGGCCTCGATTCCATCCGCCGCCGCATAGCGGTCTTCGGCCACCACAAACGCCACTTCCTGGCCTTGAAACAGAACCTTGCCATCGGCCAGAACCATTTGCTTGTCGCCGGCCAGCGTCGGCATCCAATGGAGGCCGAGCGGTTCAAGGTCCTTGGCGGTCAGCACAGCGAGAACGCCGGGCACTTCAAGCGCTGCCGCCGTATCGATGTTGGTGATCCGTGCGTGAGCGTAGGGAGAGCGGACGAAATCTCCAAAGAGCATCCCGTCAAGCTTCACGTCATCGACGTAGTTGCCCTTGCCTTGAGTAAAGCGGGCATCTTCGACCCTTTTGCGCGAACAGCCCATGCCCTTGAGGTTCGCGGTGCGTTCCTCACGATCTGGTGTCATGTCATTCATTGGGCCGCCTCCTTGGCTGCATTCATTTCGGCCGCTGCGGCTTTGATGGACTTCACGATGTTCTGATACCCGGTACAGCGGCAGATATTACCTGCCATGCCAAAACGGATCTCTTCCTCGGACGGGTTCGGGTTCTCTTCGAGCAACTTTGCCGCGCGTGTGATCATGCCCGGTGTGCAGTAACCGCATTGCAGCCCGTGATGTTCCTTAAACGCCTCTTGCAGCGGGTGCAGCGCGTCAGGCCCACCGATGCCTTCGATGGTTGTGATATCCTTGCCATCGGCCTGCGCCACGAACATGGTGCAGGACTTGACTGATTTGCCATCAATGGTGACGGTGCAAGCGCCACAATGGGAAGTCTCGCAGCCAATATGCGGGCCGGTGATGTTGAGCCGCTCGCGCAGCGTGTAGATGAGAAGTTCGCGTGGCTCGGCAAGGAATTCCTCTTCCTTGCCGTTCACCGTGATCTTGTAGTGTTGTTTCTTTGACATCGGACGATCTCCTCACGCACGCGACCAGGCGCGCTCAATGGCGCGGGTCAGAATGATACCTGCCACGTGTTTTTTGAAAGCGACGGGGCCGCGGTTGTCCTCGGTGGGGTCAATATCACCGAGCATGGCGGCCACAGCGGTCTTAATGGCATTTGCATCGACGCCGGTGTCAATCAGAGCGGCCCCAGCCGCCTCGGAAAAGACCGGTGTGTCGCTCAGATTGGTCATTGCAATCGAGGCGGAGGCACAGGTGCCACCTTC
Source organism: Ruegeria sp. B11 (assembly GCF_056539785.1). Taxonomy (NCBI): domain Bacteria; kingdom Pseudomonadati; phylum Pseudomonadota; class Alphaproteobacteria; order Rhodobacterales; family Roseobacteraceae; genus Ruegeria; species Ruegeria sp. B11. Next base: position 465,105 of record NZ_JBQFVO010000003.1, read on the forward strand.
TTTCACGATCTGGACTGCAGCAGCAGCGGTAGCATAATCGCCAATCTTGCGCTTTTGTTTTTCATAGGCGTAACCGCCATGCGGCGTTGGGATGGTGACTGCTGTCAACACTTCTTCGTCTTCCCGGGCGGTCATGTAGGCGGCTTCGTAAAACTCGCGGGCAGCGATGTCGCGTTCCCCGTCAGGACCCTCGACAGTGAAACGCGCATTCAGGCACTGCATCAGGCCGGGCATGTCATTGCCGGGGTCGCCATTGGCCACGTTACCACCAACTGTCCCCATGTATCGGACTTGCGGGTCGGCGATCTGAAGGGCAGCTTCGCGCAGAATTGGAGCGGCGTCAGCCAGTGCGTCGTGATCAATAATCGCGTGCTGGGTGACCATCGCACCGATGCGAATACTGTCACCTCCGATCTCGATATCAGACATGCCGCCAACATCCTGAAGATCGATCAGATGCGGCACATCCGCCATCCGCAGCTTCATCATCGGAATCAGGCTGTGCCCACCGGCCATGACGCGGGCATCATCGCCATGCTCTTCCAGGATCGACAGCACACCGGCCATGTCCTTGGGTCTGTAGTATTCGAATGCCGCTGGAATCATCGGCTCTCCTCCCTTCAAGCAAATGTTCTGGCTGAAAGGATCACTGCATGCGCTTGGATGGCGACGCTTCAGTAAATCAACAAAAAACAGGTATTTTGCACGAAATGCGCCCTAGGTCGCACGAATTGCGCCCACCTGCGATGCAAGCGCATCCTGAACCGTCTTGAGTTTGGATCGACTGACCGGCGCGGGTGGCAAACCATCCCCGTCGAACAGGCATCGGCCCTTATCCTTGGTACGCTCAAACCGCGCCACGCGCTGAGGATTGACAAGGTAGCTGCGGTGGGTCTGGAGAAATCCGGTGGGCACCAATCGCTTGGCGGCCTCGGTCACTGGCCAGACACAAAACAACCGATCCGTTTCGGTGTAAACTTGGGTGTAGTGCCCATCCGCGCGCAAAAACAGAACATCTTCGGCAGAGATGAAGACCTTTCCTCCATCCCGTTCGCAAGGAATTTGCAGCAATGGTTTTACATCCGCGGTCGCTTCTGTTGGCTCCGGGTCTTTCCTCGAAGGTCCTGGCAGGTAGGTCACGCTGACCCACAAGCAAGCACCAAATATGATGAAACTGAACAGGATTACGCCAATGGCCAGCGTCTCATTGCTCATCAACGGGCCAAACTCAACCCCACTTGGCACCGCGACGAAACGGGTGCTCGCCAGAGCAAGAAAATGAACGGTGCAAACCGCCGCTGCAAAACACAAAGTGCCCAGCAAAATGTTTCTGTTTGTTCGCTGCCCGTAGGCAATCGCGAAAGCCAGCATACAAAGCGCTATTGCAGCAATCGAGGACAAGATGACGCCACTGGGCGTATACACTGCCCGGCAAAGCTCCAAGCCAGCCATGCCAATATAGTGCATCGCCAAGATGCCCAACCCAACAACGCCTCCTGCCATCGCAATCGTGGCGCGGTTGCGTTCGGTGAAATGCAACAGAATAAGCGCAGCTCCGACGAGCAGGATCGCGACAAGCGCAGACACAAGTGTGATTGCAGCGTCGTAATAGAACAGGATCGGCATCTGAAGCCCGAGCATGGCCACGAAGTGCATGGCCCAGATTCCACCGCCAAGCGAAACAGCTGCAAGAGCCACCGAGGCCTTCTTTTCAAAGACCGGCTTCGTCGAAAGATCTCGCGTCATCGACAATCCTGTAAACCCTGCCACGAAGGCAACAATGCAGGACATGGCGACGAGGAAACTGTTGTGGCTGACGTCGAGAAACTCCATTGTCGCAAATTGGCTAAAAAGTATGCGTTTGGCAAATGGATCAACGATGTCGGACGTTCAAAGAGCGGTTACACATTAGGCGATGCCCAGCTCCGAAGCATTCGTGCCGAGGTGGCTAGCACGCTGCTATTCGGCGACTTTGAGGCCAAATCCGCCGTTCACATTGATTGGGTGAAAACCAAAATTTAAGGCTAATGAAGGTCTGCTCGGCCCCTCCCGCCGTCATCATTTGATGTTTAATTTGTGACTTCCAAAAGCTGTTTGGTGGAATGGCTAGAGATGCCTTTGGACCGCTCTAAAAACTTGCCAGTCTTCGGATAAGCCCTTCAGTTCTTTTGTTCCAGTACTTTCGAAGTCCAAACCGGACCCGGCCACCAGATCTTTTACTGTTCTGGAAACGACGATGTCGCCGCCTCTGCCCAATTCAGAGATACGCGCTGCAATGTTAACGGCAATTCCGCGCACATAATGCAAAGAAACTTCGACTTCGCCTGTGTGAACCCCTATGCGAACTTCCAGATTCAGCTTGGAAATGGCATCGCCAATCGCCTTGCCACGATGGATCGCCTGGCCGGGTCCGTCAAACGTAGCGAGAAAGCCATCGCCATATACTTGGTAGGCAATGTGCACCTCATCACTGTGCCTCCTTAGGACAACCCTATTGGCAAAGAAAGGCTATGAGGCACGCTTGGTTCAATCAATATCTTTTCAATCAGTAGTGAAGGCCAGAAGGCCAGCCCGTTAACCGATGGTTCGATCCTTATAGCAATCGATTATCCACAATTGTGCTTATGGTTTCGCTTTTTGTGCTAGCGTTGGGCAGTTGCGAGCACGCGCGTTTGAGTATGCTGACGAAAGTGGGAGTGTGGAGATGCTGGTTGACCGATATGGACTGACGCTGACGACCGGCCTGCCAGAGGCGCGGGACGCCTATGTCGCGGGGCTTGATCACATCCTTGCAGCAACGTTTGGTGCAAGCGAAGCTTTTTTCGCCGCCATCACGGCCGATCCCGGCTTCGCCCTCGGTCACGTTGGGCTTGCTCGAGCTCGAATGTATGAAAACGATATGTCTGGCGCTCAAGAGGCAATGGCGTCGGCCCGCGCCTGCGCATCTGGGTTGACTGAGCGCGAGGAGGGTCATCTTGCGGTATTCGATCTCTTGCTTCAGGGACGTGTTTCACAGGCACGAAGCGCAGTTCTGAAGCACGCTGCTCATCACCCCCACGATGTCCTTGTCGCGCAGATCTGTACCAACATTTTCGGTTTGATTGGAACATCGGGTGAGCCTGGTCGGGAAAGCACGCAACTTGCCTACACGACCAAATTATTTGATGCCTTGGGCGAAGACTGGTGGGTTATGAGCGTACACGGTCAGGCGCTGTGCGAAGTTGGGCGGCTTGATGAGGCCATGTCCATGATGGACGGCTCGCTCGCTTTGAACAACGCCAATGCAAACGCGTCACACTTCAAAGCGCACACACTCTACGAGCAAGGTTATGGAGAGGCCGGTCGCGCATACCTTGCCGACTGGATCGCGGATTATGATGTGCGCTCGGTATTGCACGGCCACTTAAGTTGGCATCGCGCTCTGTGGGCCTTGGAGCAAGGGGATGAGGCTGAGCTATGGACGATTTACGAGGGAGCTATCGCACCCGCAGCGTCCTATTCGTTGCCGATAAATGTTCTAACCGATGCTGCTGCACTTTTGCACCGCACTGAAATTGCGGGTCTAACAGTTGCGCCCAAACTTTGGCGCGACCTGAGCGAATACGCATCACGGTTTTTTCCAAACCCAGGCATGAGTTTTGCGGACATACATGGCGCGCTGGCACATGCAATGGCAGGGGAAGGAGAACGCCTTGCGGTTCTGACCGAAACAAGCTTGGGTTTTGCGGCAGATCTTGTTCGCCCGGTGGCCCGTGCGTGGGGCGCGATTGCGCGACAAGATTGGACGGATGCGCTGCAACAGCTGACTCCGGTCATGGCAGATCACGCTCGTCTGGGTGGCAGCCGCGCACAGCGTGACCTTTTGGAGCTGACTTACCTGAATCTGCTATTGAAATCCGGCCATATTCAAGAAGCTCATCGAACGATTACAGCGCGACGCCCGATCTTCAGTCATAATGCGCCCGTTGCAGGCTTTGTCTGAATTCACAAAGCTCTAGTTTATCAGCTCTTCTTACCCCTCCTTTAGCTAGGCTGCGCACGACCGGAATGGACTGGTTACTTCCTGATTACAAATCCCGTATCACGCCATTTATGGTATGCAAGCCTGATCAATCGCTCTGCAACCTGGTCGTAATTTCTGACAGGCGAGACCAGGATTGTAAGGTGACGGGCAAAGCAAGTGCGGCTTCCGCAAACTCCCACGAATAGCTGATAATCGAAAATATCATGCCCGGTGTCGCATCCAGGTTTTGGGTCGCGAACCACAGGTTGAATAGGAGCAGACCTATTAACAGAATGAAGATTACGCCATACAGAACGGCTTCGGTATCCGAGAGCTTTACTTCGAACCGGCGCAGTTTACTCAGGTGGACGAAAACCGGACGGTCACGTCGTTGTTCCAGAACACTGACCTGATGCTCCATTTGCTCATTCAGCGCACGGTTCCATTGCCAAAACGTCGAATGAAACAGAGCGTATACAGATATCATTCCGACAAGAACCCCACAGGCAGACAGGGCCAGAACTGGCGAGAAGTAAAACAGCAAAATTGCTGATACGACGAACTGCACCACCCCCGCGATTGCCGAAGGCAGGATCTCTTCAAGAAAGTCGGCCAGTTCGCGCCCCATGCCGATCCGGGCGTTCAGCGACGAAATTGGAAGATTTGAAAACCGCGCGGCAAGCGCCTTGCCCAATTCGACACGGATCATACCGTAGACACGTGTATCGTAAATCCGCCGGATCACGCTGATCATAGTGAGGGCAACCATGAGCGCACCTAACTGCACAAAGGGCTCAAAATCTTCGCTCAGCAATCCATCTATGGCGAAGCCGACGAACAGCGGAATCAAAACTGTCAGGGCAGTTTCAGCCAGGATCAGGAACCACGTAAGCCCTACGCGCCAGCGGAACACACTCAGAAGCGTGCCGATTGTCAGTTTTCGATCTGTCAGCATGGCGAATTACTGATCATAGTGAATGCGAACACGCACATCGCCCGGCCAGACCGAGGCAGCCTTGAAATCCGGCTCGTCCTGAGGGTCTGAGGCACCTGTTGAACCCAGCCCCTCCAACAGTTTTGTCTCAGTCATGTTCAGGTCATCGTCCTTGTTTTCGTCATGAAACAACAGCACAGCGTATGGGCCCGCGTTCAGGTCAGAAAACTCATGGCTGACGCTGCCTTTACGTGACGGAATCTGGGCGTAGTCAATGGCGCTCCAGACATCCAAACTGTCAAAGGCGCGCGCGTTATCGAATACAAGGATCACGATGTTGCCGTTGGCGTTGCGGATGCCGTCCACAGTCACATTCAGACCCTCGGCGGAGGCCGGTGTCGCAAGCGTTACCACGGCGAATGCAGGGGCTAGAAGGTTCCGTATCATGGCTTTGTCCTTTCTTCAGAAGGCTGCGGAAGGGGTGACTTGAAAATGGCAATGACATCCTCGGTGATGGCGATCAGTACCGGCACCAACAGCAGCATGAGGGCTGTGCCGAAGAGTTCTCCAAAAGCTAAAGAGATTGCCGCAGGGATCAGATACTGCGCTTGCTCAGAGGTTTCGGTCAGCAAAGGCAGCAGACCAATCACTGTGGTTGCGGTGGTCAGAAAGATCGCCTTGAAACGTCCAATGCCTGCGCTTCTCAGCGCCAGATTCACGGGCTGACCTTCCTCTCGCGCCTGATTGTAGCGGGTGATCATGACCAGACTGTCGTTCACAATCACACCGGTCAGAGCAAGCATGCCGAAGAACGAAAACAGCGACAGCGAGACATCCATGATCAGGTGCCCGACGGCGGCTGCGATAAAGCCGAATGGCACGATGGCCAGAATGACGAAAGGCTGCGAATAGCTTTTTAACGGCACGGCCATCAGCACATAGATCAGAACGGCTGCCAGCAACAGCGCGCGCTTCAGGCCATCGCTTATATCGGCCATCTCTTCCAGTTCACCGGCCGGCAGGACGGTTACGCTGGGATATTTGGCACGGAGTTTCGGGACCAGCTGCTCAAACACCGCCTGCCCCACCTCTTCGGGAGCAACAAGGTCGCGGTCGATGGACGCGGCTACGATGTTCATGCGCTTGCCGTCACGGCGATCGATAGTGCCAGAGGCATAGGTGCCCTCGATTTCGGCGACGGTCTCAAGCGGCACCCAGGCGCCGGATGCGCTGCGCAACCGGGTCTGCACCAGATCCGCCAACGTATCGCGGTTTTCACGCGCGTTCTGTACGACTACGCGGACTTCGGACCCATCGCGTCTGACCTTGGTCACCTCGGCCCCGCCGAACCCATAGCCAATCTGTCTGGCCAGAGCCTCGGCGTTAAAACCAAGGTGCCGCGCGTCCGGGCGCAGGCGGAGTTTCAGTTCAGGTTGGCCGCCCACCAACCCATCCCTTACATTTGCCACGCCCTCGATGTTCGACAGGAAACCTTTCATTTCGGCGCTGGCTTGCTGCAGAAGGTCTTCGTCTTTTGACGCCAACCGGATTCGGAACCCTCCGGCAAGCGTTTCCGATCCGGTGAACTCCAACTCGGTGGCGCCCTCGACCGCACCGACCCGGTCGCGCCATTCGCGGACCACGGAAAGGATCGGGACATTCGGACGCTCAGCTACCGGGATCATTTCAGCGAAAATTTGGGCATTTCCAGCGCTGTTGATGATGGTGAATACTGTCTGAACGGGTGGAGCAGACATACTCGCCTCTTCTGCAAGCTCGACGTTCAGCTCGTTCAACACGGCTTCGATCCGATTCACGTTCGTGCGGGTCAGTGCAAAGGGGGAGCGGGCATCCATTTCCAGGTTCATCGTGATGACCTGACCGGGCACCTCGGGAAAGAACACCGTCCTGACCTTGCCCTTGTACATCAGGCCAAGCCCCAGCGTTGCGGCGGCAATGAACAAGATCAGCACAGCGTAGCGCTGACGCACCGCCGCGACGAGCAAAGGCTGGTAGATGCAATCCCGCACCCAGTACAACCCGCCCTGCGCAGAATCCTGTACCCGCCCCCACAAGCGGGTCGGCAAGTATCGACGCTCTTGCCGCATCGAAACCTGCGCCAGATGGGCGGGCAGGATGAATTTGCTTTCGATAAGCGAAAAGATCAGCGTCAGGATCACGATGCCCGCGAACCCGGCAAGTACCTTGCCCAGCGGATTGTCGATCAACAGCATCGGGAAAAAGGCTGCGATTGTGGTCAGCACGCCAAAGACGGTCGCAAGAGCCACGCGATGCACGCCGCGTTCCGTGTCCCTAATCGGGTCCTTCCCCTTGCGGCGTTCTTCAAAAACGCTTTCGCCGACTACAACGGCATCATCGACCAGAACTCCCAAGGCAATGATCAGACCAAAAGTCGTGACATCGTTCAGCGAATAGTCCACCCATTTCGAGCCCGAGACAGCAAGCGCCCCCATGACCGAAACGGGAATGCCCATGGCAACCCAGAAGGCCAAACGCACGTTCAGGAAAATCGACAGCATCAGGGTCACAAGGATCAAACCCTGCACCCCGTTTGAGCGCAACAGCGCCAGACGGTCCGAGATGTAGCCAGCGCTATCACCCCAAACCTCGACCTGAACCTGCGACGGCAGCTGTCGGCTGAACTCGTCAATCGTGCTGCGCACGACATCACTGATCTCCAGCAGGTTTTCCTTCTGCCCGACCAGAACCTCCATCCCTACGGTTGGTTTGCCGTTCAGGCGAAACAAATACTCGCCGTCCTGAAACCCGTCTTCGATTTTGGCAATATCGCCCAAAGGCACATAGGACCCGTCGTCACGTTCGATGATCGGCAGAGCTGCGTATTCCGGCACGTATTTCGCCCTGTCATCGGCCCGCAGATAAATCGTACCGCCATCAGTCCTCAGACGACCTGCCTGAAAGGCCAGCGAATTCCCTTCGATGGCGCGGGTCACATCCGAAACCGTCAACCCATAGTGGCGCAGCAACGCCGGGTCGATTTCGATGCGTAATTCACGCGGTATCAGGCCCCAGATTTGCAACCGCGACAATTCCGGTTGCGCCAGCAACTCTTCTTTCAGGCGTTGCGCCAAGCTCTGCAATGTGGCGGGGTCTGTTTCTCCGAACAAGTTCAGATACAGCGCCGGGAAATCGAAACCCGAGGCTTCGATCACGGGTCGGCGCGCAGTATCAGGCAGATCAGTCAAGCCGTCGATCCGAATACGGACACGATCCAGGACGGCTTGTAGTTTCTGGCCACCTGCGCGGCGGACAGTCACGACACTTAGGTCATTTTGGGATCGTGATGTCACACTACGCACGCCCTCCAAACCTTCGAGGGCCTGCTCAACTTTCTGGGTCACCGATTCATCAACCTGTTCGGCTGTAGCGTCCGGAAACTCGATCGCGATTGTAACACTTTCCGGCGGAATGCGGGGGAAGCCTTCGATCCGAATGTTCAGCAGCGTTTGCACCCCAAGAAATAGGATCAGTGCCATCATCAGATTGGCAGCGACCGGATTTCGGATAAACCAGGATGTCAGAGCATGCATGGCTCAGCCCCCATCTGATTGCGGCGTCACCCGCTGACCCGGTAGAAACGAGGCCAAAGGTGTTTTGGCCACGCGCCACGGGCCGGTCCCTTCGGGAGCCGATACCGTCACTGTACTTTCGCTGCGGAACAGGATGTTCGGGCTAAGCCTCTGCAATTGGTCCTTATCGTCTACAAGCCAAATGTATCCCGCACGGGTCAGGACGCTTTCGGGTAGGGTTAATGTGTCCGAGATCCGGCGTCCGGGAATGTGAACCTGCAGGAAGTCTCCGGCGAGTATGCGTTCATCGGGCTTTGTGACATCCAGAAAGACCCGCACCTGCCGTGTGTCTTGATCCAGAAACCCTCCTCCACGCCGGACTTGAGCCCGCCCCAACGCTCCGCCCGAGCGCTGTGTCAGATCAGCAGTGGCGCCAGAGATCGGATGATCCAACAACGCCCAGTCCGCCTGACTAAACTCGGCGACCAGTTCGAATTGCTGGTCGTCCGAAAGGTGTATCAGGGCATCGCCTGGGTTGACCGTCTGGCCCAGGCTGGCAAAGCGATGGGTTACAAATCCCGAAAAAGGGGCGACAACCTCCGCGTCCTTCAGTTCATTTCGCGCCGCATTCAGCCGTGCCTGCGCAGCTGCAACGGATTTCTCGGCAATGCGCAATTGCGGTAGATTCACAGCCAGTTCGTTTGGCGGTTCTGTTTCATCCCGGTCAAACTGTCGTTGCGCGACTGTCACTTTGTTCTGCGCGCGCAATAACGCCAGTTCCGCTTGCTCAAGCTCCATCTCAGCGGCTGCAACGGCGCTTTGATAAGGTGCATTTTCGATTGAAAACAAAGGGGCACCCCGTTCCACCTTAGTCCCTGCCAAAGCGGCGTTGTGCACTGCAATGATGCGCCCGGACACAGCAGATCGCAGCTTGGCATCCCACCGAGGCCGAACTTCGGCAAACGCCGAAACCCGCGCTTGTACGGTTGCTGAAGCAACTGTGACGACCGAGACGGTCGGCGGCGGAGGTGAGGTCGTTGTTGCCTGAACATCAATTGTATCTTCTGTATCAAACAGGAGGATGGCGATCGCTACAAACAGTGCCAACGATGGTCCAATCCAAAGCCACCGCCGGGTCGGTCTTTGCCGAGTTACCAAAGTTTTGTCTGTCATAGACCAGTCTTTCCTGTGCCGCCGAATCCATTGCACCTTGTGGCATTCGATAGAGTGTCATATACTATGAACGATCGTTCGTTCAATATTAAGTTGAAAAAATGTCCGAAGACACCAGGAAGCCGGAATCAATCCGGGAAAAGGCAACAGCCAAGCGTCGCAACCAGATTTTGGAGGCCGCAGTTATGTGTTTCCTTGAGCGCGGCTATCATCAGACAGGCGTCCGCGATATCGCTGCGCGGGCGGGCGTCAGCCTTGGAAATCTCTATAATCATTTTCGCGGCAAACATGATGTGCTTGTAGAAATCGCAATACTTGAACGCCACGAGATGGAGCCGTTTCTGAAAATCCTGAACTCAGATGCGCCCGCGCCCAAAGTCATAAGAAAGTTCATCAAGGCCTACGCAAAATACCTTGCTGCGCCGGAAAACGTTATTTTAACATTGGAAATTTCGAGCGAAGCAGTTCGTCAACCGGACATCGCGCAGCTGTTCGTCGAGAACCGGTCGAGTTTGACTGAGGCCCTGGAAGCTGTAGTGAAGCGAGGAATTACCGGCGGTGAATTGCGCACCGTTCCGGATCCCCTTCAGGCGTCACAACTGGTGATCGAAGTTCTGGAAGGCAGTGCATATCGTAGTGTGCTGTCAGAAATGCCCATGACCGGGATCATTGTGTGCGCTGAAGACTTTATTATGAGTTCCCTGCTGGCACGTCATTAGTACGTAGGTGGCGTGTCGTTTTGGAATTCGTGAATGTCAGCCAAAGGGAGCTGCCTGAGACATTAATGTAGGCAGCAAAGATCGACTTTGAGCCGGCCGAAACGCGGGGGAGGTCAAAGGAAAGCTGGAGTTGCGGTTAGGACTATTGGCTAACGCAATATAATCCGAGGTTCTGTTACCAGACTTCGTTTAGTCACAAGACGAAGAGGTCGCAAAGCGAATGCAGATTCCAACCACCGGCACAGCGCCAGATCGTTTTTGATGCGATTGACGCACTGATCTATTGATACTGTAGGGATCAGGCGATCAGATACGATGGCAGATTTCTCAAGCATCCGCCTTTATCAGGTCGCTTGCCTTTTCGCCAATCATGATCGCTGGTGCGTTGGTGTTGCCGCTGACGATTTCCGGCATGATCGAACAATCAGCCACCCGCAGGTTCGAAATACCGTGTACCTTTAGTCTTGCGTCGACAACAGACGTCTCGGCGTTCCCCATCGCGCAGGTGCCGGTTGGGTGGTAGATCGACACGCTGTTCGATCTGGCCCAATCCAGAGTGCCTTCATAATCTTCGCAGCTCAGCTCTGCCGTTGGTCGAAACTCTTCTGAAATCTTCGAGGCCAGAGGGTTCTGTTTGGCAATCCCGCGCGCGATGTTCACGCCGTCGACAATGGTTCGGCAGTCCGTTTCAGTGGACAGATAGTTCGGGATGATCTTGACATGTTCGGATGGGTCCGGTCCGTTCAGGCGCAGCTCTCCCCGACTTTCCGGACGCAGTTGGCAGACCGACATCGTGAAGGCCGAAAACGGATGCACACCTTCGCCTGGGCTGTCGGCGGACCAGGGTTGCACGTGGAACTGAATGTCGGGCGTCTCAACATCGGGCCGGGTTTTCATGAAACCAGTCGCAAGGCTGGCGGCCATTGTCATCGGACCTGCACGAAATAGTGCGTATTTCAGCGCGATTCGCGCCTGATTGAACAGGCTGCGAACTTCGTCATTCAGTGTGGGCTCATTGCATTTGAACACCAGCCGCGCCTGCAAGTGATCCTGAAGACCTTTGCCAACACCCGGCAGGGCGTGCAGCGGTTTGATACCATTTTCCTTTAGATGATCCGGCTCTCCGATCCCTGACAACATCAGGATTTGGGGAGAGTTGATCGCCCCGCCGGACAGGATGACCTCGCGCCGAACAGTCAGTGTCTGCTCGTTACCAGAACGATCCCGGTAGACCAGCCCGGTTACTTTTTTCCCATCCAGAACCACACGCGACACAAGCGCTTTGGTGATGATGTTGAGGTTCTGACGACCGCGAATGGGCTTGAGATAGGCGACGGCGGCGCTACAGCGGCGCCCATTGCGCGTGGTCAGTTGGAAGTAACCCACGCCTTCTTGCTCGGCCCCGTTATAATCTGGGTTGAACGGGTAACCGGCGGCCTGTGCTGCTGCGACCCAGGCATCGCAGATCGGGCGCTGAATGCGCATGTTGGACACTGACAAGGGGCCATCGACGCCATGATATTCATCCTCGCCGCGTTCTTGATCCTCACAGCGTTTGAACAGGGGTAGCACATCGTCCCAGCCCCAACCCTCGTTGCCCATTTGCCGCCAGCGGTCGTAATCTTCCTTCTGGCCACGCACATAGAGCAACCCGTTCAGCGAAGATGAGCCACCCAGTACCTTGCCCCGTGGCCAGTCGATGGATCGACCGTTAAGGCCGGGGTCTGGCTCAGTGCGATAGCACCAGTCAACCGAGGGGTTATGCATCGTTTTGAAATAGCCGACGGGGATGTGAATCCACGGGTTGGTATCGCGGCCACCTGCTTCGAGCAGCGCAACAGTTGTGTTGGGGTCTGCGCTCAACCGATTGGCAATGACACAGCCCGACGATCCTGCGCCAACAACTGCATAATCCACCTCCATGACCGCCTCCTTCCAAACTCGCTGAAAAAAACTCTATGCAAGATGCAAGAATTATACTAGCCTTTTTTGATACAAAACGTCTCAATAATTGCGATCAGGGAGGTAAGCAATGGAGATCGGACGGAAACTAAGTGGTATTTCACGGCGAGATTTCTTCCGCGTGGCCGGGCGTTACGGCATGAGTTCGACACTGCTGGCGGCAGGCGGGTTCGGCGGCGCGATGAGTCTGGCGAATCTGGCGCAGGCCGCCGAATCCACCTATGAGAAGCGCTTTTCGAAAGAGCCGAAGCACACGCTGAAATTCGGCGCGTCGGGTTTCAACACCCGCAACCTGTTGATTGAGCGCGCCGGCGCAATCGAGTTCGCGCGCGACCTGGAAGAACGCACGGACGGCGAGATTCGCATCGAATTCATCGGCGACAACCAGATCTGCGGCCAGCTGAGCTGTGTCGAAAAGACCCAACAGGGGATCGTCGATATTTATGCCGCCTCAACTCAAAACTCGGCCGGAGGCGCACCTTATCTGAACGTGCTGGACTATGCCTATATGTTCCCCAGCCGCGCGGCGCAGTATCACTTCTTCTATAGCCCGGCGAGCCAGCGCATCCTGCGTGATCCGCTGGAAAAACGGCACGGGTTGAAGTTCCTGTTTACCCATTGTGAGCTACGCGGCCTGCAAATGGGTTCGACCTTTGCCGACAAGCCGACCGTCACCAAACTGGAAGAGTTGTTTGGTACCAAGAACCGCGTGACGGGTACGCAGTTGGGCCGGATTGCAATGCAATTGCTGAATCTGAACCCAGTCCCGGTGGCTTGGGAAGAGACGCTGGATGCGCTTAAGACAGGTCTGATCGATGGGGCGGAAACCTGGGCCTCGGCCGTGGCTTACGCCAACATGGCGCCGGTGGTTTCGCAGTCGGTCAATCTGAAATTTTTCTGCGGCACTGAACATACGTCCATGTCGGCCGAGGTCTTTGACGGTCTGAGTGGAGAATTGCAGGACGCAGTTATGGAATCTTCCTACTTCACTCAAGCGTTGATCCAGGGTGCGAATGAAGCCGCATTGCTGAATACGGTGGGTTTCTCGGAGCCGCAATTGCCGGACACGATCTTCGCCGAAAATGGCGTGCGCCCGGCATTCCTGGCTGACGATCAGATCAAGCTGGCCGAAGAGATGTGCGCCCCGAACTACAACCCAGAGCCTTGGGCCCAGTGGCGCGAACGTCTGAATAAATGGGCAGGCGGCATTGATACCTATCAGGAAATCTACGACATCGCGCGCGAGATTCCGGCCGACACCCTGCCGGAAAATGTCGAACCGCGCCGTTGGTGGAAAGGCGAAGCCTGATAGACTGTTACGAACCGGCCCTGAGCGGGCCGGTTCAACTTTATACCGACTGGGAGGACGGGGTTCATGTCGTTTTGGGCAGACATCGGCGCGATTTTCAGCGCCTTTCTCAGCCAGGATTCGTTCGAGATTCAATCCGCACTGGAATCCGACGCCGCCTGGGTGTTGGGCGCGATTGTCTCGGCGATTGGCGGAATCGTGATCATGTTGATCTATCGGGCGGTGCCCTTTGTTGAACGTCATCTGGAACGGTCGGTGATGGTGTATTCCTACCTTGCGATCGCATTAATCATCTTCTGGGGCGTGATCGACCGGTTTGTGTTCAACGATCAGGAGCCCTGGTCGACCACCATTCCCCCGCTGCTGTTCATGGTCATGGCGTGGTTTGGGGCGTCGTACAATGTCCGCCTGCGCACACATTTGAGCTTCAGCGAATTCCGCACTGCAATGCCGAGGGCTGGGCAATTGGCTTGCCTGATACTCGACGCAATATTGTGGTTCATCTTTGCGGTGATCGTCATCGTGACCACAACACGGCTGGTGGCATTGTCGGCATCAAACTTTCAGATCGTTCTGGGTACAGATAATATCATGCAGTGGTGGTTCCTTCTGGCCGCACCGCTGTCGTTCTTTCTGATGGTCGGGCGCGTGTTTCAGAACCTTGCCGATGATCTGAACAACTGGAAAACAGGCGAGCCGCTGATCAAGCAGGCCGTGATCGGAGCAGACTGATGACAGACGGAACTATGGTCACACTGATCTCTCTTGCGGTCACCTTTCTGTTCATGCTGGGCGTGCCGGTTTTGCTGGTAATCGGCTATTGGGTCATCGGCTGTTCGTTTGTTCTTGGCCTGACGCTGGACAACATGGGTGCTGAACTTCTGAACGTGTTCAACAAGGGTTTCGCCCTGCTGGCGATGCCGCTTTTCATCCTGACCGGCGACCTGATCAATAAATCGGGCATCGCGCGGCGGCTCAGCGATTTCGCCTATGCCTGTCTGGGCTGGATACGCGGTGGATTAGCGATGGCGTCACTCGGCGCTTGTGGGCTGTTTGCTGCGATCTCGGGGTCGAACTCGGCAACGACAGCCACCATTGGCTCGATGCTGCACCCCGAGATGGTCAAAGGGGGTTATGACGAACGGTTCAGCGCGGCCACGGCGGCGGCAGGCGGCACGGTGGGGATCATCATTCCTCCCTCGATCATCTTCATCGTCTATGGCTTCCTGATGAACCTGCCGATTTCCGAGCTATTCGTGGCGGGTATCCTTCCGGGCGCGCTGATGGTCTTTGGCATGCAGTTCGCCTGCTGGATCATTTGCCGCATGAACGGCTGGGGACATCTGATTCCGCTGCAACTGAACCGGGTGCTGAAAACTGCATTCGGTGCCTGGCTTGGATTCTTTGCCATCGGGCTGGTGCTGTGGGGTATATACACAGGCAAATTCTCACCAACTGAGGCAGCCGGAGTGACGGTCGGCTTCTGCGTTATTGCAGGGTTGGTCAGCTATCCGATCAATCGGATCATGGGCGCGCGGAACGACATCTCACCCACCGAAAAAAGCTATGCCGAGATGTTTGTCGTCGAAGGCTTCACGATCCCCGAGATCCCCTCAATCGTGATCCGCTCGGCCCAGATCACAGGTATCCTCGCACCGCTGATCGCAATTTCTGTGGTGATGCAGCAGATCCTGTCTTTGCTTGGCGCTCAGCAAACCATTGGGGATTTCGTAACCTCGATGGGTGGCTACCATGCGGTTCTGTTTACTTCGATGGTGATCGTTTTCTTCTCGGGCATGGTGCTGGAAAGCCTGCCTGTCACGATTATCCTGGCCCCGATCCTGGCGCCGATTGCAGCCTCGGTCGGGATTGATCCGATCCATTTCTCGGTGATCTTCCTTGTTGGGGCGTCGATCGGATTCATTACCCCGCCGTATGGGCTGAACCTTTACGTAGCCTCGGGCGTGACCGGAGTACCCTACTTCAGACTGCTGAGGTATACGGTGCCTTATCTGGTGTCTCTGCTGTCGGTTTGGATTTTGGTGTCGCTTGTGCCCGATCTGGCCTTGATCCTGCTGCCGAATAACTAGACTGTTCCGGGATGGCCGAGACGGAAACACAAGACAAAGAAACTCAGATCCCAACTAACTTGCGCCTTCTCCTCATCCTTGAGGAGGTGGCGCGACGCGGGGTAGCCGTCAAACCATCGGACCTGATCGAGACACTCGGTCTGGCGAAACCAACAATCCACCGTTTGTTGCAAACAGCAGAGGCCGAAGGTTTCCTGCAGCGCGATCTGGATGGCCGCTCATACGGTCCTGGGCACCGTCTGCGGTTGCTTTCAGTCAACACCATGTCGTCCGAGCATCTGCGCACAGCGCGTTTGGCGATCTTACGCAGTGTCGCCGAACAGGTTGGTGAGACCTGCAATCTCGCCATCCCTGACCGAGAGGGCATGATCTATCTTGACCGGGTTGAGACGAAGTGGCCTTTGCGCATTCAATTACCGGTCGGGACACAGGTTCCCTTTCATTGCACCGCCAGCGGCAAGATGTACTTGTCCACGCTCCGGCAGAAAACGCTGGATGGATTTCTTTCAGCAGGAAATCTACAGCCACAGACTGAAAGTTCCCTGACCGATCCGCAGTCATTGCGCACGGAAATCCAGCATATCGCTGAGAACGGTTATTCCACCGATGATGAAGAGTTCATGAGTGGAATGGCAGCCCTAGCAGTACCCGTTCAAGATGGGCAAGGCCGATTGGTGGGCACACTTTCGGTTCATGCACCGACACAACGTCACAACGTCAACAGCCTGATGTCGTTTCTGGGTATCCTGAAAAAGGGGGCAAATGAACTTTCGGCTCTGTTAACCACGTGACCAGAACCTGAAAGACAGCCGCGACATAATAATTTTTGCCCGATTGCCACGGCAGGCATCGTCCGGTTCAGGGCATTCTGCATCGCAACGGATGAGCCGCGCACAAAGGCCTTCCTCTCAGCAATCACTCTCACAGCTCTCTTGGTCTGCTAGCCATAAACTCTGAGTCTAAGAATTATTCACACCAGTAATTCAAGTTGGATTGGCCGCGCATGCCGAATCCGGACCGTACATCGTTGGTTGATTCGAGCGAGTAGATTTCCAGAGATAGCCTTAAAGGACAGGATCACTCGACAGTGCGGGCAGGACCGAGTGATTGACGTAGTCTTATTTCTGTCGGCAACTCAACACTTTGACCGCTGTGCGCATCACGGAGTATCTGGATCAGCATCCCAGCGGCGCGACGACCCATCTCGCGATGTGGGACATGTACCGTCGTAAGAGCGGGTTCGGCGAGCATTGCAATTTCGATATCGTCAAAACCGGTAATTGAGAGGTCTCTAGGCACCTCAAGCCCCATTTCCCGAGCCGCACGTAAGGCTCCGACCGCCAAAACATCATTGACGCACATCACGGCAGTCGTTTCTGGTGCGGCTGTCATGACCTCGCGCAAAGCAACTTCACCAGTTTCAACGCCGTAAGCGGTCTCGACAAGAAACATTGTATTCGGGTCTTGACCGGCCTCTTGTTTGGCATCCCGAATGCCTTGAACGCGTTCCCTTGCCCGATCATTCGAAGCGGTTGGAGCAGAGATACACGCGATATGCCGATGCCCATATCCAATGACCTGCCGGGCAAGGGCAAACATCGCAGCCCGATTGTCAAAGCCGATGGCCGGCGGGGATTGGTCAGGATCAAATGACCAGGCGATCAGAGTTGGTACACGCTGCTTTTCCAGAAACGCATAGATCTCCGGTTCGCGATCGTACCCAATCAGCAGCAACCCATCTGCACCCCGCGCTACCAACGCACGCACCTGTTGTTCTTCCAGCTCTGAATCATAGGCGGACGAAGCAACCAGAAGCGTTTTACCATGCCGCACCAGTTCTTCCTGAAACGCCTGTAGTCCGCGTGCAAAAACAGCGTTCTCCATAGTCGGTATCACGGCAGCAATCGTATTTGTCTGCCTTGCTGCAAGGGCTTGGGCTCCGAAATTTGGCGCGTACCCAAGTTCTCGTACAGCTGCCAGAACTCGTTCCCTTGTGCTTTGCCCTACCCGCTCTGGCGAGTTCAGGCACCGCGAGACGGTTGCGGTGGACACGTTCGCATGTCGGGCAACATCTGCAAGGGTTGGGACTGTGTTTTCGTGACCGCTTTGAGGCATGGTTTTTCTTGTCATTCTGGATGGGCAACTAGCTCAAGACGAATTCTATCAAAAGCACGATTTGTCGGGAACCTACAGCACATATGCAATGTAAGCGCTTGCATAACAAAATGTAAGCGCTTACATTGCAGGCGACTCAGTGCGAGACATTGGATGGGTTGGGGAGGACGCATGCCATACTTGATAGCTGGAATATTGCTGCTCGCGTTTGTAGCGAACGTAGTGATCGGAGCAGTCTCGAATGCGCCCTTGGTCAACAATATCTGGGAAATGTTGATCTTGTTTGCTGCGGCCATCGCCTTTTCGATCGGCATTCTGCGGAGCGAAGCAAAAGAAATTTCGGAGAAAAAATCAAAGGAATAAATCCGAAAAAAAGTCCAACGGGAGGAGAACACATGGACAAGACTAAACAGGAGCTGGCTTCGGCCGAGCGTCGGAATTTTTTGAAACTCGCGGGCACCGGCTCGTTCACGGCGGCCATGGTCGCCGGCGCGGCTGGGACATTGTGGTCCAGCGAAGCGGCAGCACAGACCGCCGCCGAGGAACGCGATCGCGAAAACGCGGCTGAATTCAAGATGACGCTGGCAACGGCTTATGTACTGGGCGCGTCTCGCAGCTATCCGATCATGCAGCTGGACCTGAAAGAAAACATCCAGAACATGACGAATGGCAAGGTCTATGTGAAACTGGCGCCCGGTGGTCAGCTTGGCGCGGGCGGAGCACTGGCGCAGGCGGTTCAGGGCGGGACAATACAAGCGGCGCAACACTCGCTATCGAATTTCGCGCCCTTTGCGAGTGTGGTTGATCTGATCAACCTTCCATATTTCTGCGGGTCCAACCAGCGGTTCACGAACCTGACTTCCTCCGAAGCTTGGAAGGCGGAAGTAGACCCCAAGATCGCGGCATCCGGCTTTAAAGCGCTGATGTATATCGTTATCGATCCGCGCGTCGTCGCTGTTCGCCAGGGAGGCAACGCAATTATCACCCCCGGCGATATGTCCGGTGTCAAATTCCGCGTGCCTGGCTCGAAAATGCTGCAACAGTATTACGGGATGGTGGGTGCAAACCCGACGCCTGTTGCGTGGGGTGAGACTCCGTCAGCGATCCGGCAAGGCGTCGCAGATGCGCTTGATCCCTCGGTGGGCGCGCTGCATGTCTTCGGCTTTGGTGAGATCCTCAGCCATGTGACCTTCACTCAGGCGGTGCCGGACAGTCAGGTCTATTCGATCAACCTTGAATGGTTCGACAGCCTGCCGATGGACGTCAAGGAAGGTATCGAATTTGCGGGCGAAGTCACCCAGCAGCAGAACCTGTCCAAAGTGCCTTCGGCACGTGCCTACGCCATGTCTCAATTGATCGCGAACGGCGTCGAGTTCCACTCGCTCAGCGAAGATCAGTTGGGCGAATGGAAAGAGGCCGGTGGCTATCAGCGCAGCGAATGGGACAGCTTCAAGACCGAGCTGGCCGGATCGATGGATGCGTTCGCCAAGCTGGAAGAAGCCGCAGACACGCGTGCGAAATACTACGTGCACGACGCCTGATCGCGTCTTCGGGCCGGCGCGTCCAGCGTCGGCTCATCCGATGTTTGCCCATTAAAAACCCACTAGAACACGTCGCCGCCGCGTGACGGTAGTGAGGATGCTATGTCTCAGCTCTTTCGAGCGATTGATAAAAATGCCGAACGTTGGCTGCTTTTAGTCTTCTACGTCATGCTCGTCGGCACGATGTTCATCGAAGTGGTCCGGCGCGAGGTCTTTGCCTACTCGTCCATCTGGGGCGAAGAAATCGTCCGGTATGCGTTTATCTATCTCGCATGGATCGGTGCTGCCGCCGCGGTCAAGGAACGCGGGCATATCCGCATTGATGTTCTGATGCACTACGTCCCGCGCACGGTCAAAACGCTGCTCTATATCTTCGGCGACATCGTGATGTTCATCGTGGCGCTCGTCGCGATCTATTGGTCGTGGGAGACAGTCCACGTGTCCTGGAAATTCGGGTCTGTCACACACGGCCTGCGGATCAGCCAGGTCTTTTTCCTCATGGCGGTGCCGTTTGGCTTCGCGCTGGTCATCTTTCGACTGGTGCAGTCCTTCGTCCGCGACATTGCCGACCTTCGAACGGGCCGTCCCGTCTACGAAGGCGACAAGCTGTTTGATTAAGGGAGGGCCTGAGCCATGATGTGGCAACAACTCGGCGGTCAAACGCTTGAACTTGGGTGGGATTTCTACGCCTCCGTCATTCTCTTCGTCGCTCTTGTCGCGCTCGCCGTTCCGGTCTGGGCCGCGATCGGCGCAGCATCGATCACAATGCTGATCATGTCCGGCGCATTGCCGCTGAGCCTTGTCGGCGAAAAGCTGTTCTCGGGCATCGATGCCTTCGCGCTGACAGCTGTGCCGCTGTTTATCCTGACCGGAGACGTGCTTGTCCGAACCGGGCTCAGTCGAAAGTTTCTGGACGTCGCCGAAGCCCTGACCTGTTGGGCCAAGGGTGGCTTCGGTTCGGCCACCGTCCTGGTCTGTGGCATGTTCGCGGCGATCTCCGGGTCGGACGCAGCAGGTGCGGCAGCGGTAGGGCGCATGACTATCGACCGGCTGGTCGAGAGCGGTTATCCCCGCCCCTACGCCTGTGCTTTGGTCGCAGCAGGAGCCTGCACCGGCATCCTCATCCCGCCCTCTATCGCCTATATCATCATCGGCCTCGTGCTGGGTATAGCGGTCTCGACCTTGTTCCTTGCTGCGCTGATCCCCGGCCTCTTGATCCTGACGGCCATCCTGATCACCAACGTCGTGATGAACCGGCTGAACCTTTGGGAAGGCGGCGGCATGATGACCGCAGCTGAATGGCGCGCGAACCTGTGGAAGACGGTCAAGTCCGGCTGGTACGCTTTCCTTGTCCCCGGCATCATTTTCTACGGCATCTTCTCGGGGAAACTGACCCCGACCGAGGCAGGTGCCGTGGCGGTCGTCGTGACCATATTCATCGGGTTTATCCTGGGCACACTGAAATTGTCCGACTTCCCGGCCATGCTGGTCAGTTCGGCCAAGGTCAACGGTGTGATCCTTCCGATCATCGCCTTCTCGATCCCTCTGGCCGAAGCTCTGGCGATCATTGGAGTGCCGCAAGGATTTGTCGGAGCTTTGACCTCAGTCAGCAGTAACGAATTCGTACTGATCGCCATGATGGTCCTTATCCTGATCATTGCGGGCTGCGTTATGGAAACGACGCCCAACATCGTGATCCTGGCACCGATCCTCTACCCGTTGGCGCAAGAGATTGAGATGAACCAGATTCAGTTCTGCATCATGATGATCACCGCGCTGGGGGTCGGGTTTATTACTCCACCCTTGGGGCTGAACTTGTTCGTGGTGTCGGGGATTACGGGCGAGTCGATCCTCAAGATCGCCTACCGCGCCATCCCGTTTGTTTTCTTCATGCTGATCGTGACGTTGATGATCGCCTATATCCCGGCGTTCTCTACCTCGCTGTTGCCTGATGTCTATCGATAAGCCGCCGAAAGACGCGGTAAGAAAAGGACCTAATTCATGACCCGTGAATACCTGAAGAAAGCCACGCTGACCGCGCGCAGCGGAGCGTCAGATGTCAGTGAAATTGTGCAGGGAATCCTGACCGACATTGAGACAGGTGGCGATGCCAAGGCGTTGGAATACGCAGCCAAATTCGACAACTACGAAGGTAACGTCATTCTCAGCGATGCCGAAATCCAGGCCGCGATGGATGCCGTGCCAGAAAAGCTGAAGCGCGACATCGAGTTCAGCCACAGCAACGTCAAACGCTTTGCCGAGGCACAGAAAGCGTCCATGACCGACATCGCAGTCGAGGTTGTGCCGGGCCTGACCGCTGGCCAGAAGATGATCCCGGTGGATGCAGCCGGTTGCTACGTCCCAGGCGGGCGCTACAGCCATATCGCCAGCGCGATCATGACCGTGACGACGGCGAAGGTGGCGGGATGTAAGCACATTGTCGCGTGCTCACCGCCGCGCCCGGATGTCGGTATCGCGCCTGCGATCGTCTACGCCGCGCATATCTGTGGCGCCGACAAGATCATGGCCATGGGCGGCGTGCAGGGGGTTGCGGCGATGACCTTCGGGTTGTTCGGGCTTCCCAAGGCTAACATCCTTGTGGGCCCCGGCAATCAGTTTGTGGCCGAAGCAAAGCGTATCCTGTTCGGGCGTGTCGGCATCGACATGATCGCGGGCCCGACGGACAGTCTGGTCCTTGCGGATGTCACTGCTGATCCGATGGTTGTTGCAACTGACCTCGTTGGGCAGGCCGAGCACGGATACAACTCACCGGTTTGGCTGGTGACAGACAATCGCGACCTCGCCGAAGAGGTTATGCGCTTGGTGCCAGTGCTGATCGAGGACCTGCCCGAAGTGAACCGCGAAAACGCTACGGCTGCGTGGCGCGATTATGCCGAGGTCATCCTGTGCGCGGATCGCGAAGAAATGGCGGCGACATCGGATCAATACGCCCCGGAACACCTGACAGTCATGGCCGATGATCTTGATTGGTGGCTGGATCGGCTGACGTGCTATGGGTCGCTTTTCTTGGGCGAAGAGACCACGGTTGCCTTTGGCGACAAAGCCTCGGGCACCAATCACGTGCTGCCCACGAGCCGGGCGGCCACTTACACCGGTGGCCTCAGCGTCCATAAATACATGAAGATCGTGACCTGGCAGCGCTCGACCGCTGATGCGATGAAGCCGATTGCGCAGGCGACGGCCCGTATCTCACGCCTTGAAGGTATGGAGGGGCACGCGCGTACCGCGGATATTCGATTGGCCAAGTTCTTCCCCGATGAAAACTTTGACCTGACAGCCGAAGACTGACCCAACCCGTGACCTATCATCCTGATCTCACTGGACATACCGCTCTTGTGACCGGGGCCAGCTCCGGCCTTGGTCGCAGAGCGGCAGAGGTACTGTCGCATGCCGGCGCTAAGGTCGTGGGCGTGGCGCGACGTGCAGAAGCGTTGGCCGAGCTGGATCAGGTCCATCCCCTGCCCTGGGATCTTTCGGATCGTGATCGGTTGGCGGAGCTGGCCGTTGCCGCGTCGCAGCCGTTTGGGGCACCGGATATTCTGGTGCATGCCGCCGGGATCAACACGCGCGAGGCTGCGGATGATGTATCGCCTGAGGGGTGGGACATCACACTGGGATTGAACCTTGCCGTTCCCTTCTTTCTGTCGCAGCACCTAGTGCCCGATATGAAGGCCAAAGGCTGGGGACGGATCGTAAATTTCGCATCGCTCCAGTCCAGCCGAGCTTTTCCAGGTGGGCTTAGCTATGGGGCGTCAAAGGGCGGCGTGGCACAGCTGACCCGAGCAATGGCCGAGGCCTGGTCATCGAGCGGAATATGCGTAAACGCGATTGGCCCTGGGTTCTTTCGAACCGAGCTGACGGCTGCAGTGTTCAATGATCCTGAACGCGCGAACCGTAATGCTGCGCAGACCTGTATCGGTCGCAACGGTGAGCCCAAAGACCTCGACGGCCCGTTGCTGTTCTTTTGCTCTGATGCCTGTGCCTACGTGACCGGGCAAGTTTTGATGGTCGATGGAGGGTTTACAGCGAAATGAAAGCTTTGGTTTACACTGATGTCGAAACACTGGAATACCGCTATTTCGCGGACCCGGAGCCCGGCCCCGATGAGGTTCTCGTCCGCATCGATAGCGTCGGTATTTGCGGGTCCGACATGCACGCCTATCTGGGCCATGATGATCGCCGCCCGGCACCGCTGATCCTGGGCCATGAGGGGGCCGGTGTGACTGCTGATGGTCGCCGCGTAACCATCAATCCGCTGGTAAACGACCCCAACAGCGCGGCCAGCCGGTCCGGACGTGAGAACCTTTGCCCCTCGCGACAGATCATCTCAATGCCGCCGCGCGAAGGCGCTTTTGCGGAATACGTCGCTATCCCAGAGCGCAATTTGATTGAAGTGCCCTCGCATATCACGCTGGAGCAGGCCGCACTCGCGGAACCGATTGCAGTCAGCTGGCATGCGGTGCGGCTGGGGCTTGCGTCCCTGCACCCGGCAGACGAACGGCGTGCCCATGTGATTGGCGGCGGGGCAATCGGGCTAGCGGCAGCTCTCGCGCTCACTGCGATGGGGGTCGAGCAGGTGACCTTATCCGAACCCAACGCAGCCCGTGCGACCTATCTTCGCGACACCTGTGGAATCGCTGTTGTGGACACACCGGAACAGGACATTCCATTGGTGATCGACGCAGTGGGGTTTGCGTCTACCCGTGCGGTTGCCTCGGCTCTCGTCAGCCCGGGCGGGGTGATTTTGCACATCGGCCTAGGCAGTTCCGAAGGTGGATTGGATATCCGACGCATCACGCTGCAGGAAATCACGCTAATCGGCACCTACACCTATACCGCACAGGACTTCCGCGACACATGCAATGCCATGTTCAAGGGCCGCCTCGGGACGCTTGACTGGGTTGAAACCCGCGACCTGTCCGACGGGGCCTCGGCCTTTACAGACATTCGCGCTGGCAAGACGCTTGCGCCGAAAACCATCCTTAAACCATAGCAAAAACCGGAGACCTTCATGTCAAATCCAGCCCCAAATGAAATACCGCACCTTTTGGTGCATGAAGAGGAAGACAATGTCGGTGTCGTGGTCGTCGAAGGCCTGACTGCAGGCACCGACATGCTGTGCTGTATTACACATGACAACTCGACCTTTCGCCTGACCGCAGGTGCGGATGTTCCGATTGGCCACAAGATTGCGCTCACGGACCTCAAGAACGGCGATACGGCGATCAAGTATGGTGAGGATATCGGCAAGATCATCGCTGACATCCCACGCGGCGGGCATGTCCACACGCAAAACTGCAAGACCAAGCGCTGGTAAGGGGTTAATACCATGAGCAAATATTCAAACATGACTGTCATGGGCTACCGGCGCGAAAACGGCCGGGTTGGTGTGCGCAACCACGTGCTGATCCTGCCCGTCGATGACATTTCCAACGCCGCCTGCGAGGCAGTCGCCAACAACGTCAAGGGCACGCTGGCAATCCCACACGCTTATGGCCGCCTTCAGTTCGGCGAGGACCTCGAGCTGCATTTCCGCACCATGATTGGCACAGGGGCCAACCCGAATGTCCACTCGGTGGTGGTGATCGGCATCGAGCCGGGTTGGACCAAACGCATTGCCGACGGCATCCGCGAGACCGGCAAGGACGTGGCAGAGTTCTCAATCGAACAGAACGGTGACTTCGAGACCATCCGGCGCGCTTCATGGGCCGCCAAGGATTTTGTTCACAAGGCCACCGAGGTCCAGCGCGAGGAATGCTCGATCAACGAGCTTTGGATTTCGACCAAATGCGGTGAAAGCGACACGACAACGGGTCTGGGGTCCTGCCCAACCGTTGGCAACATGTATGACAAGTTGCTGCCCGAAGGGATCACCGGGTTCTTTGGTGAAACCTCGGAAATCACCGGGGCGGAACATATCTGCCAGAAACGCGCCATCAATGAAGAAGTGGGCGAACGCTGGTACAAGATGTGGAAAGCCTATCAGGACGATGTAATCTTTGCCCATCAGACCGATGACCTCAGCGACAGTCAGCCAACCAAGGGCAACATCGAAGGTGGCCTGACCACCATTGAGGAAAAGGCGCTTGGCAACCTCGAAAAGATCGGCCGGACTTCGCAGTATATCGACATTCTGGAACCTGCCGAGCAACCTAACTCGGGCAAAGGCCTCTACTTCATGGACAGTTCATCAGCTGCGGCGGAATGTGTGACGCTGATGGCGGCGGGCGGTGCTGTGATCCATACCTTCCCGACAGGTCAGGGCAACGTGGTGGGCAACCCGATCGTTCCGGTCATCAAGATCACCGCGAACCCGCGTACAGTGCGCACCATGGGCGAGCATGTGGATGTTGATGTTTCAGGCATCTTGCGGCGCGAACAAACCATCGATCAGGCTGGTGATGCTCTGATCGATATGATCCGCAGGACAGCAAACGGCCGTAACACCGCGGCAGAGGCGCTGGGACATCGGGAATTCTCGATGACAAAACTGTATCGCAGCGCATAGTAACCTCAAGGCGGCCATTGCATATGCGGTGGCCGTCTTTCTCTTGAACCGAGGTCCAGAATGGGCGCGGCTCGAGGTGTTTGGCCACTAAGGCAGGGCGGGGTCCTGGGCAACAGATCAGAACCTTTAATTCTGAAAGTACTTATCAAGTTATGATGCACCAAGCCCTGCTCGTTGACATCGCCGAAACTCACTGGGAGTGCTTTACATGTATAAATCCATATTGATCCCCGTTGCCATTGATCATGAAGAGTTGGTTGCCGAGAAAATCACCACTGCCCGCAAGCTTTTGGCAGCTGACGGAAAGATCACACTACTTACAGTTCTGGAACAGATCCCGGGTTTTACAGCGGAATTCGTGACAGTGAAATCCGAGAACCATCTGACCAACAAAATCATGGGAACCCTAAAGTCGATCGCCGGAGAAGCGACCGATATAAACTGCCAGGTAGAAACGGGAAAGCCAGGGCTGCGCATTACCGAGTTCGCACGTGAAATCGGCGCTGATTTGATTGTTGTCGGAGCGCATCACCCATCGGCAATGGACTATTTTCTCGGATCAACGGCAGCGCGTGTTTCTCGTCGGGCATCGTGTTCCGTCTTGATTCAGCGACCGCAATCTTGAAAATTCTCTAAGCGTCGACCCGAACGCTACGGCTGCGTTGCGAGAAGCAGGTGGCCACGGAACCACTCCATGGGTTCGCACCCCTGTTGGATGTTTTCAACCGTGTGCGATCGACGCCAGCGAGAATTGCCCAGGTACACTATGGGAGCCGACGATTGCCTTCGAGATATGCGGACATTTACCCCTCGGAACCTTTACTAAACAGCGATGCGATCGAGCGGCCTTCGGCTGCAGGGTTGATGTCCGTTCGGTATTTCCGGGCTGAGCCGGATCAGATGCCCGAGGATGTTTTCAAAGAGCATCACGTGCTTCTCAATCTCCAGACCATTCCGCACAGAGTTCGGAACTGGAGGGATGGTGAGTTGCGGGATTTCATGTTTCACAAGGATGAAATCATCGTCACTCCGGCTGGTATGCGATCGGGTTGGCAATGGTACGCGACGTCTGATGTCATCGTTATCACGCTGGACCCGGCTAAGGTTGAACGCTTTGCTCAGTCCGAGCTGGGCATGCTGCTTGACCCGCAGCAATTTCGGGATTTGCCGCAGTTCTCGGACCCTGATCTGTGCACGGCTGGCGTTATACTGCGTGACGCATTGGAATCGACCGACATGTCTTCGGTCGTGATGTTCGAAGCCATGAGCCGCGTATTCCTAGTGAAACTGCTCCAGAAATATGGAAAACGCCGGATCGAAGATGTTCAGCTGTCATCCCGCTTCACATCCCGGCATTACCAGCGCGTTTTGGCCTTTGTACAGAACCGGCTGGATCAGACCATAACCGTTGAGCAGCTCGCGACCGAGGCGGGAATGAGCCCTTCGCACTTCGCACGCATGTTCAAAGAGACGTTGGGCACGACCCCGATGCAATATGTCATGGCCTACCGAATTGAACAGGCGATGAAGATGATGCAAGACCAGCAGCGTCCTCTGGGTGATATCGCTTTGGAATGTGGCTTTTCCGATCAGGCTCATTTCACGCGCAGCTTTAAACAGGTGGTGGGACAAACCCCCAAGGCTTATCGCGCGGCCAACATGGCTTGATGCAGGATCATTCAAAAACACAGCAGTCCGGTGCAATCAAGTGAACCTCCGGCAACGTATCTCTTTCGTCATCGGGCTTGCGCCCATCCAGACAGACTTTGGGAGATATCGCGATGAAAACCCTCGCTCTGAATACCGCTGCGGCTTTAATGGCCTCGACAGCTGCCGTCGCACAGGTCGAAACCCGCATTGTCACCTTTGAGAATGAAGGTGCCACCCTATCCGGCACACTGTACCTACCCGAAGAACGCGGCGATGCACCTTTGCCAACGGTCGTGGTCACAGGGGCCTGGACCTCGGTACAAGAACAGATGCCGGCGAACTATGCCCGGGAAATGGCCGAACGCGGATTTGCCGCCTTCACCTTCGATTTCCGGGGCTGGGGTAAATCCGGCGATCTGCCGAACCAAGCGCGCTTTGTCGAAAGCCCCGAAGCCAAGACCTCGGACATCAAGGCAGCGATCGAATTCATAGCGACCCTGCCAGAAGTGGACGCCGAGCACATCAATGGGCTGGGTATCTGCGCCTCAGCGGGTTATATGGTCGATGCCGTCTCGGGCAACCCGCTGGTTCAGCGACTTGGTTTGGTTGCTCCCTGGCTGCAGAACGCCGAAATTGTTGAGGCCGTCTACGGCGGCGCAGAAGGTGTTGCCGGCTTGCTTCAAGTCTCTCGGGCTGCCGAAGCCGCCGGGGGCCAGATCATTCCTGCCGCGGGTCCAGAAGGTGCCGAAGGCGTGCTGATGCCGATCGGTGGCTACTACTATGAGGCGGACCGTGGGGCGATCCCGGAATATGATGACAAATGGAACAATGCAGGCTGGGAAGGCTGGCTGACCTACCATCCCGCCGACAACCCACAGCGTCTGGATAAACCGCTGACCATTGTTCACTCTGAAAGCGCAGCGATCCCGCAGGGCGTGCAGACCTTCCTTGCCGGATTTGCCGGTGACGCGACTGCGCAGTGGCTCGAGGATGTCACGCAGTTCGATTTCTACGACAACCCCGAGGACGTGACACGGGCGGCCGACGCCGTTGCCGACCACTTCCGCGCCGGATTGGATAATTGATCCTGCTGATCAGGCGTCGGACCTCGCTATCCGACGCCTCATTCCCTTGGAGACCCTAATGACCCGAAAACTTCAACTAGCACTCGCGGTCGCGACCGTTATGGGAGGCAACGCAATGGCCGATACCCCCGAAGACAATATGAAAGTGGTTCAGAACTTTTTTGCGGCTTACGGCTCGAACGACCTTGATGGAATCGCCGCAGTCATGGACGAGGACGTACAATGGCACATTCCCGGCCGCCATCCGCTGAGCGGCACCAAAAACGGTCGGGATGAAGTTTTGGCCTTCTTCGCCCAGTTGGGCGCAGCTGGGTTTCAGGCTGACCCGATCTACTTTGGCGCGGATGAAACCCATGTTGTAGATATTCACCGAGGCTGGTCCAACGCCGAAGGTAAGCCGAATGTCGATACCATCTGGGCTCTGGTTTACCGGATCGAGAACGGCAAGATCGTCGAGGCCACCAATCTCAGTGCCGATCAGGATGCGGCGAATACGTTTTTTTGGTCGCAATACACCTTAGCGCCCGTGCCTGAACGCTTGGCTAATGAATGAAGCAGGCGCAGCAACGTACGTTGCTTTGTCCAACTCTGACAAAGGACCCGGATATGAAACGATCCCTCATCGCCATGCTCACCGCCATAACAATGATTGGAGGCCCTGCATTGGCCGATCAAACCGACATCACCCGCACCCTAACGGATATCGCTGCAGGCGCAGACCGGCATGATTGGACCCGTGTAAGGGATGCCTTCGCCGATCACGTCACCATTGACTACACCAGCCTTTGGGGTGGAGACCCGGCAACCCAACCCGCTGACGAACTTGTTGCGGGCTGGGCCGCCTTCCTGCCCGGGTTCGACAGCACGCATCACATGGTGACCAACCACGCAATCACCTCAGTTTCAGAAATCGCCGCGACAGCGCAGGCTGATTTCACCGCCACCCACCGTCTTGACGATGGCCTATGGGTTTTGGGCGGCCGTTATGACTATGTGCTGGAAAAAACAGGTGACCGCTGGGTTGTAACAGCGATGACAATGACCGCTCTTTGGGAAACCGGCGACCGTGGTCTCGTCGCCCTCGCCGGTGAACGCGGGGCCGGGGCCAACTGACATCAGTTAACGCCGAATCGTTGCGCGCCGGTTGCCTTGCCAGAGCGATGTTGGCAATCTCACTATTAGGCTTTGCTTTCGGTTAACTGACGAAAATTCAAAGGAAACCTCATGACCGAACAACGTATCGCACTTGTGACCGGAGCCAATCGAGGCATCGGCAAAGAAGTCGCCCTACAACTGGCCCGCGATCATGGATTATTTGTTTTGGTAGCATCGCGCGACCCGCAAAAAGGACAAGCCACGGCCGAAGAGATTGGGCATGGAGCTAAGGCCTTGCAACTGGACGTGTCCGATCAGAGCTCGGTCAACGCTGCCTTTGATAAGATCAACTCCGAATACGGATATCTCGACATACTGGTAAACAATGCAGGCGTTGACTACGACACGGATCAGCACGCGCTCAGCGCCGACCTGGTGCGCGTGCGCCGTGCTTTCGAGACCAACTTCTTCGGAGCCTGGGCAACAACCATTTCGGCCGTTCCTTTGCTTCAAAATGGTCATGATGCCCGGATTGTAAACGTGTCTTCCGGCTCAGGAGCGCTGACAGGCATGTCATCCAGCACTCCTGGATATGGCATCTCGAAAACGGCGCTCAATGCACTGACCATCAAGACTGCGGCTGATTTGAAACCCGAAGGCATCCTTGTCAACGCAGTGTGCCCCGGCTGGGTCGCCACTGACATGGGCGGGGGTGGTCGCCCGGTGTCCGAAGGGGCCAAGGGCGTCGTGTGGGCTGCAACACTCCCCGTGAACGGTCCAACAGGTGGTTTCTTTCGGGATGGGGTGCAAATTGATTGGTAGGATTTATCTCGGCGCCATGAAATCGATCAGTTTCCTGACACGCTCGGGCAACAGGCGACGGCTGGGATAAACCGCATACATGTCTCGAGTCAGCGGGACAGTATTCTCAACTTCCAGTCGTCGCAGATCGCCCTCCACCATATCCTTCGGCAACATCGCTATCCCCAGATTACGACGAGCGGCCTGTGCTATGACATCAAGGTCGCCAATATTATGGGCTATGTGGGCTGGATTCACCGTCTCTCCCGTTTCCAGTACCCAAGGTTGACCCGCCATCAGCGCAGGAAGAGTCTGGAACTTCGGTCGCGTTAAAGGACCCGAAAGCCCGTGCTCTCGAATGAAGCCCTGCCCTGCGCAAAAACAATATGGAACTGACCATAACCGCTTGGCAACAAGACCGGAGTCCGCAAGCGGACCGACCCGAAAGGCGAGGTCGATATTGTCCGCGAAAAAATCCAGCATGATGTTAGTCGTCGTCAGTTCAAGCTGGACCTGAGGATTTTGTTCGGCGAAATCCACCAGCTTTGGCCCAATCGTTGTACGAGCTGCCAAGGGTGGGGCCGTAATGCGGATCGTGTGGTGCCGCGTGTCATCGGTAAAACCCGCAACACGCTGAAGCGCTTCAATCGGATCCTGGCAACGATCCAGAAGACGGCGCCCCTCTTCGGTCAGGCGCACCTGCCTTGTCGTGCGCTCGAATAGCTTAGCGCCCAGATGATCCTCTAACTTGGCAATCCTGCGGCTAATCCTGCTAAGCGGAATACCCAGCCGATCTGCAGCTTTGGAAAAGCTGAGGTGGTGGGCGACAACAGTAAACAGGCCAAGGTCGTTGTAGATCATAATTCTATTTATGAGATAATGCTTTCTAAATTCAACTATTATCACGAAATTGCGTCACCGCTATCTTCTGCGAAACAATAGGAGATGCATGATGCCGTATGCGATAGAAATCACCCAAACTGGCGGGCCCGAAGTTCTGCGAAGCGTTGACCAAGCTGTCTCACACCCCGGTGCCAGAGAAATCCTGATCCGTAATCATGCCGGGGCGGTGAATTTTATCGATACGATTATTCGCCGTGGCGAAATGCCAGAGGGCATGATGCCAGTCCTGCCCCATGTACCCGGCGTTGAAGGTGCCGGAATCGTCGAAGCGACGGGCAAAGATGCCGTTGGTTTCGCCGTGGGTGATCGCGTCGCATGGATGGGCCCGATTGGTGCGGGCGGCTATGGTACGCATTCCGTAATAAGTGCACCTTATGTAACCAAAATTGCCGATACCATCGCCTTTGAAACCGCAGCAGCAATCCCTGTAAACGCAATGACGGCCTATCACATGCTGGTCAATCTGGGCGGTGCGGCGGCCGGAAGATCCGTACTGGTGCATGCGGCTGCAGGCGGAGTGGGCACGATGGCCCTCCACATCGCCAAGCATCTGGGCATGACTGTGATCGCTTCGGTCAGCACTGAAAAGGTCGGATACGCCCAGGCGCAAGGAGCAGATTTTGTCATCGACTATCGTACTCAGGACGTGGCCACGCTGGTGCCAGAGATCACAAGTGGGCGCGGTGTTGATCTGACGTTGAATCCGGTTTCCGGTGACTCCTTGAAATCAGACCTTGATGCGCTGGCTCCCCTTGGAACGGCTGTGCTCTTCGGATTCCTTGCCGGGCCGCCAGCTGGCGATTTTGCCGAGGATCTGGCGAAACAATTCCAGAAATCTGTCTCAGTGCGGGTCAGCGATATTTACACGTATTTTTCCAACCGACCAACTGCATTCGGCGCGGACATGACCAAGGTATTCAAGCTGTTGGAAACTGGCATTCTGCGTCCTCAGATCACCACATACCCAATCGCCAAGGCTACGGAAGCGCATCGCCGCCTAGAGGCGGGCGAAACCACCGGCAAGTTGGTGCTCAGCATCGATTGACTCATTTAACAGACACGACATGCAAGGAACCAAAGCAATGAACTCGGTTTTCGAAACGGCCCTCATCGGCAAACACGTTGTTATCATTGGCGGCAGCAGCGGCATGGGTAAGGCCACCGCAAAGCTGGCGGTGGCGCTCGGTGCGAAAGTTACCATCGCCAGCCGGAGTCTCGCCACGCTGGAGGCAGCAGCGGCAGACATCGGAGGCGGAGTTCAGATCGCACCGGTCGATACCACCAACGAAACTGGCATGAAGTCCTGGGCCAGCGGCCTTGAAAAAGTAGATCATCTGGTCATCTCTGCCTCAAGCGCAGCGCGTGGGGCCTTCGCCGAATTGCCAACCACTGACCTGCGCGCGATGTTCGAGGCTAAATTTATCGGGCCCTATGTGGCGGCTCGTGAAGTCTTGCCTGTCTTGACTGAAGGCGGCTCCATCACCTTCTTTTCTGGCGTCCTCAGCCGCCGACCCTCTGCCGGTGCAACGGGTCTTGGGGCCGTGAACGCGGCGGTCGAAGCCCTGTCCAAGGGGTTGGCATTGGAGCTATCAGGTCGTGTGCGCGTGAACTGCATTAGCCCAGGAATGGTTGCGACCGAGGCTTACGCGGCAATGTCCAATGAGGCTCGCGAGGCCATGTTCGCTCAGGTTGGTAACAGCCTGCCCGTCGGACGTATTGGTGAGGCAGAGGACATCGCCCAAGCCGTGATAATGGCAATGACAAATGGCTATCTCACGGGCGCTGTGCTGGATGTGGATGGTGGTCACCTAGTGCGTGGCTGAAAGGCCAATGCGGATTGGCCTGATCCAATCAGGGCTCTTCCGCGTGATATAGGCCTAGCTGATGGCGACGCTTGTGAAAGGTCGCCACTCTTTCGACGATCTCGTCGCTGGCCACTGCAATGACGAACGACAAAAGCGTTTCGAGCAATGCGATAGTACTTACTGATGACGGGAAGAATTGCGGCGTATCCGCCGAGATGACGAACCCGTGTTGTGCATTGCGCAGAACAGGGCTGGCTGGGCTGTCAGAAAGACCGACCACCGTCATGCCCTGCTCTCGGGCAACTTGCACCGCCTCGACCACTTCATTCCGATAAGGTTTGCAGGTCATCGCAATTAGCACATCGCGTTTGTCCGCCCATGCCAGATCGTCAATCGGATTTGATCCAGCGCGCGGGATAGCATGAAACTGCACCATGCCCGTCGAGGCCAGATAAACAAAGTTTCGCGCATTCGAATTGTTCACGCCAACGCCCAGCACGAACACGTTACGCGAATTCCAGATATCTTCAGCGGCGGCTTTCAGCTGTTCGGACGAGATATTGGCAAACGTCTCCTCGACATTGCGCAGGGCGTCCTGAACCATATCCGCATAAAGCCCGCCCATATTGCCGGACTTACGAATATCCTGCAGCCAACGCGCGCGTTCCGGGAAATCGGCCTGCCCGCGCCGGATCGCCTCGCGGAAGGGAACCCGGAAATCTTCGTAGCCTTCGAACCCCACCTGCCGCGCCATTCGGACAATGGTATTGGGTTTCACATTGGCGGCTTCAGCAATTTCGCGTACAGTCGATACGCCCACGTCGCGCGGGTTCTCAAGCACATAGGTCGCAGCCTTGCGTGCCTCGGGTGTCAACTGAGACAGTTCTTCCGCCAGCCGTTCCAAAACTAAATTTGATACATCTGTCCCATTCATGATTGACGATGGTATTTTTGTTTGCATACGGTGTCGAGACCAAATCGACTCAGGGGGGGGCGGACCGATGTCTTTCAGTTCACTCCCGCGCTTGATTGAGGTCACCGTAAATGCATCGACGGAGTTTGCCGCATGGCCCAATCCGAGACAATGAAGGCGATGGTCACCATGGGGCACGGTGATCTTGATCAGATGGTCTGGCACGAAAACTGGCCGTGTCCTACTCCCAAACCGGGCGAAGTTCTGATCAAGGTCGGTGCCTGTGGCCTGAACAATACCGACGTAAACACTAGGTCCGGCTGGTATTCTAAAACCGTCAGCGATGCGACCACCGGTGGCGCGTTTGAAGAGGTCGGCACTGATGACCCAACCTGGGGCGGAGCGCCACTGGCCTTTCCGCGCATTCAAGGGGCGGATGTCTGTGGGCAGATCGTTGGAGTTGGAGACGGCGTGGATCCAAACCGCTTGGGCGAGCGTGTGATAACCGATTGCTGGTTGCGCGATCCGACCGATCCGGTAAACAAGGACAAAACCGGCTACTTCGGATCAGAGCGAGATGGCGGCTTTGCCGAATACACAACGATCCCGGCTGTCAATGCGATAGCCATCCAATCAACACTTTCGGATGCTGAGCTGGCAACCTTCTCCTGTTCCTACTCAACCGCCGAAGGCATGCTGACCCGCGCCAAGGTCACCGCGGCTGACACTGTTCTTGTTCCGGGCGCATCTGGCGGCGTCGGTGGCGCTCTGGTTCAACTGGCCAAGCGCCGAAATGCGCGGGTCATCGCGATGGCGTCGGAGGCTAAGCACGACGACGTGGCCCTGTTGGGTCCAGATGTCATCCTGTCCCGCGCCCCCGATGATTTGCGCAAATCGTTGGGAGACGAAAAGATCACGGTCGTTGCCGACGTGGTGGGCGGGTCATACTGGCCGCAGCTTATCAGCATTCTTGAACGCGGCGGACGCTATACCTGCTCGGGCGCCATCGCGGGCCCTATGGTCGAGTTCGATTTGCGGACGTTCTACTTGCGCGATCTGACCTTTACAGGCTCGACCGTCATCGACCCCGAAGTAATGCAAAATCTTGTACGTTATATCGAAGCGGGCGAAGTAAAACCGGCCCTGGCCGCAACCTACCCTCTAAGCCAATTGCATGAGGCACAAACCGCCTTCATCGCGAAGAAACACACCGGAAACATCGTGGTGATCCCATGACGTTGGATGATGTTTTAATGGCCGCCAGGCGATTGCATCAGAACCACCCGGATTTGGCGGGTTTTGGGGGTTGGCCAACAGATTTATCCAGAACGGACTTACAGCCCGCACAGATTCCGGCAACCCGGCTTGTCAGCAAATTTGGTCTGAACGGTACGCCCGAAACACAGGCATTGGTTACGGCTATTGCAGCAACTGCTGAGCAAGCGCACTGGAAACTGACCTATTCCGAATCCGAAGTCGGTGCGGATTTCTTGTCTCGATACGGGTATTACGAACTGTTCGGACCCAGCGGGCATTTCCATTCGACCCAATTACGCGGTTATGTCGCCTATTGGGGCGCAGGTCTGCAGTATGACTGGCACAGCCATCAGGCTGAAGAGCTATACCTGACGCTCGCTGGAAAAGCCTGTTTTAAGGTTGAAGGGAATGCACAGCTTGTCGGACCGGGCCAGACCCGCCAGCATGAAAGTTGGCAAAGCCACGCCATGACGACAAGCGATCATTCAATCCTGACCTTTGTCTTGTGGCGGGGCGATGGAATGGATGAACTGCCTCGGATGGATGCCGCATGACATACTGCGTCGAGGTGAAACCAAAATGAAAATTACCGGGATTTCTGTCTTTCAAATCGACCTGCCATTGGAGCATCCATACTGGCTGTCAGGCGGGCGATTGAAGTTTGAGGAGCTGGATGCGACGCTGGTCAAGATTGAAACCGACAAAGGGCTTGTTGGTTGGGGCGAAGGCACGCCTTGGGGGCATACCTATGTACCCGCCCACGGCCCCGGCATACGGGCCGGGATCGAGACGATGGCACCGTTTGTTCTTGGCCTCGACCCGCGGCGAGTTCTGGATGTTGAACGCGCGATGGATCAGGCCCTACCCGGACATTTCTACGCCAAAAGCCCGATTGACATGGCGTGCTGGGACATAGCCGGTCAGGTTGCTGGTCTTCCGATTGCTGATCTGATGGGGGGAGGGTCGCGTACGCCGCGCCCAATCGCATCCTCCGTAGGAGCCAAGACAATCGAAGAAACCCGCGCCGTCATCGAACGATACCGGCAGCGCGGCTATATCGCCCATTCCGTCAAAATCGGCGGCGATGTGGCCCGTGATATCGCCCGAATCCGTGACATGGAAAGCCTGCGCAATCCCGAAGACATCGTCCTCTATGACGTCAATCGCGGCTGGTCGCGGCAGCAAGCATTACGCGTGATGAGTGCGGTCGAAGACCTCAATGTCATGATCGAACAGCCTTGCGAAACACTGGATGACATTGCCGCGATCTCAGGCAAACATGCTTCGCCTGTTTCGGTTGATGAAAGCCTTGTTACCCTTCAGGACGCGACGCGCATAGCCCGCGATGGCATTGCCGAAATATTCGGCATCAAGCTCAATCGGGTCGGCGGGCTTACCAAAGCGGCCCGAATGCGCGATGTCGCGCTGGCGCATGGGATTGACATGTTTGTAATGGCAACCGGTGGTTCTGTGCTGGCGGATACCGAAGCGCTGCATCTGGCGGCGACAATTCCGGATGCGAATTGTCATGCTGTCTGGGCCTGTCAGGACATGATCACCGTCGATATCGCCGGTGGGCGTGGGCCGAGAAACGTGGACGGCCACCTGCATCTTCCCGAAACACCCGGCCTTGGCGTTCACCCAGATGAAGATGCGTTGGGTGATCCTGTGGCGATCTACCGGTAACGATACACGCCTCTTGTGCAAGTTCGATGACGGTCATCTGCCGAGGTTGACCTTGCCGCTTCGCCATGGGAACGATGCGCGATGGCTTAGTCGAACAGGATAGCGCGATGAAGATCGAACCCTTTGGCGTCGAAATTTGGATGGATGAATGGGAAACCCGCTGCGCCTATAACCTTGCAGAGACTTGCGTCGAGAGCCTGAGTATCGCCGAGCTTTTGAAGCTTTCCGGCAAAAACTCGGATGATCTGTCTGAATTGCTTGGGATGAAGATGACCTATGGCGCGATCCGGGGCTCGGACCGGCTGCGCGATGCGATTTGTAACCTATATGACCAGCAAAAGCGTGAGAATGTCATCGTCACCCATGGCACGATCGGTGCCAACATGCTGGTCCACAAAACGCTGGTCAAGCGCGGCGACAAGGTGGTGGCCGTCGTGCCCACCTATCAGCAACACTATTCCATCCCGGCCAGCATCGGCGCGGAGGTGACGCAGATCCATTTACGGGCCGAGAACGCTTATTTGCCCGATCTTGAGGAGCTGCGCGCCGCCGTAACTCCGGGCACCAAACTGATTGCCATCAACAACCCCAACAACCCAACCGGTGCGGTGATGGATCGCGCGTTCCTGCTTGAGATCGTCGAAATCGCACGCTCCGCTGAAGCATGGTTGCTGTGTGATGAAGTCTATCGCGGTACCGGGCAAGAAGGTTCGGGCATGACGGATGCGGTTGCAGATCTTTATGAGAAAGGCATTTCAACCGCGGGCATGTCCAAGGCGTTTTCGCTGGCAGGGCTGCGACTGGGTTGGATTGCGGCCAACCCAGAACTGATCGAAGCGGTTTCGATCCATCGGGACTATGACACGATCTCGGTCGGCATGATCGACGACCATTTCGCCGCGCTTGCGCTGGAAAACCACGACAAGGTTCTGGCGCGCAGCCACGCCATTACGCGCGGCAACCTCGCCATGCTGGAAGAATGGGTCGAAAGCGAGCCCAAAATCAGCTGGGTCAAACCCAAAGCAGGAACAACTGCACTTTTGCATTACGATGTCGACATGCCCTCGCGCGAGTTCTGTGTGAAACTGCTGCGGGAAACCGGCGTAATGTTCACGCCGGGCTCTGCCTTGGGTCTCGAAGGCTGTGTTCGAATCGGTTACGCCAATACTCCGTCGATCATTCGCGAAGGGCTGGAAAAAGTTTCTACCTTCCTTGCGAAGCTCGACTAGCGCCTCATCGACTGGCCGTTGTGGAACAGATGCACCTTTTCGGGTGCCGCCGTGACCGAGACGGTTTTTCCTCGCAGATTGCGCTGAACACCAGGTAGTTTTGCAATCATGGCTTCCCGTCCATCCGGGACTGCAAAGTAAAGCAGCGTGACCTCACCCAAAGCTTCGGTGAAATCCACCAAGCCGGAATAAATTGGTGTTCCATCAGTGATGTTTAAGTCCTCAGGCCGGACACCGATATTGACCTTTTTGCCTTCGTCAGCGGCATCCGTCGGGATCGATGAGATTGCCACGCCGCCATCATCCAGCGTGACGGTTGTTGTCTCTCCTGTCGCGGTAATAGTCCCGGGCAGCAGGTTCATTGCTGGTGAGCCGATGAACTGCGCGACAAACTCGTTATCTGGCGTCTCATAGAGTTCCAGCGGCGTGCCAACCTGCGCAACTCCCTTATTGGCCAAAACCACAATGCGGCTGGCGAGTGTCATCGCCTCGACCTGATCGTGGGTGACGTAAATCATCGTGCTGTCGGGCATCGCCTCTTTCAGGCGTGCAATCTCGATCCGCGTCGCCACGCGCAGGGCAGCGTCGAGGTTCGAAAGCGGCTCGTCGAACAAATATACTTTGGGGTCGCGCACGATGGCACGACCGATGGCAACGCGCTGGCGTTGTCCACCAGACAATGCCTTGGGCAGGCGATCCAGCAGGGGTTCAAGCTGTAGAATCTGGGCCGCGCGCTCCACGGCGGCATCAACCTCAGCGCTCGGCATCTTCGCGATCTTGAGCGCGAAGGCCATGTTTTCGCGCACCGTCATATGCGGGTAAAGCGCATAGGACTGGAACACCATCGCGATGCCGCGTTGCGCAGGTGGCACATCGTTCACCACCTGCCCTTCGATCTCAAGCGTACCGCCAGTGATCTTTTCAAGGCCCGCGATCATCCTCAGCAAAGTGGATTTTCCGCAACCTGACGGACCGACAAAGACAATCAGTTCGCCTTGCTCGATCTCGAGATCGATATGTTTCAGAACATCGACAGGACCATAGGATTTGGCCACATCCGTAAGCTTGAGTTCCGACATGGTTTACCTCTTTTCCCGAGCCAATAGACAGAATTGAGCGGCATCCAGCGTCACGTTGCTTTCCCCGCGAACGCCGCCCAACTCCTCCCCGATCACTTGCCAGTCACCTTCTGGCAGGGTCACGCCAACCGGACAGTCACCCAGATTGAAGGCGCAGAAGACCTGCTCGGCTTCATCCTCTCGGGTGAAGGTCAATACCGAACCGATTTGTGACATCCCTGTCTGCGCGCCGGACATCAGCGCTGAGTGCGCATGACGCAATGCAATCGCATGGCGGTAGTGGTGCAGCATCGACGCTGGATCTTTCTCCAACCGATCCACCGCCCGCTCGGCCTGCGCAGCGCTGACTGGCAACCAGGGACGGCTCGTGCTGAACCCGGATTGTTCGTCCTGTGCGGTCCAGACCATCGGAGTACGGCAGCCATCGCGACCTTTGAATTCAGGCCAGAATTCAATGCCATAGGGGTCTTGCAAATCTTCGAACGCAACATCTGCCTCGGGCAGGCCCAGTTCCTCACCCTGATAAAGACAGGCTGAGCCACGCAGGCACATCATGAGAACGGCGTGCTGCCGGACAGCTGCATCGTCCAAACCCCAACGCGAAGCATGGCGTTGCACGTCGTGGTTTGAGAAGGCCCAGCATGGCCATGCATCACCCGCCTTGTCCTCAAGCTGGTCAAAAACCTGCTTTGCGTAAGCTGCAGTCAAAGCCCGCTTTTCGAGGAACTCGAAAGCATAACACATGTGCATCCGTTTATCGCCGCTGGTGTATTCGCCCATAATCTCAAGCCCGCGCTGCGCGTCGCCGACCTCACCCAGACAGGCGCGGCCCTCGTATTCGTCAGTCAGGGCGCGCAGCCTTTCCAGGAAGGCGATATTCTCGGGCTGACTTTTGGAATAGAGGTGATCCTGATGGTTATACGGGTTCACCATCGGCGCAATTGATGAGTTCCTCTGATCCATCGGCAGGCCAGGATTGTCACGTAGCTGGGCGTCGTGGAAATAGAAATTGATGGTGTCCAGACGGAAGCCGTCGACCCCCATTTCCAGCCAGAAGCGCGCCACATCCAGCAGGGCATCCTGGACATCCTTGCAATGGAAGTTCAAATCTGGCTGCGAAGTCAGGAAGTTGTGCAGATAATACTGCAAACGCCGCGCATCCCACTGCCAAGCCGAACCACCAAAAATCGATAACCAGTTATTCGGAGGTGTCCCGTCAGGCTTGGGATCGGCCCAGACATACCAATCGGATTTCGGATTATCTCGGCTGGTGCGGCTTTCACCAAACCACGGATGCTGATCTGAGGTGTGGGATAACACAAGATCGATCATCACCTTCAGCCCGTGTGCATGGGCCTCATCTAGCAACTCTTTGAAGTCCGCCATAGTACCGAACATCGGATCGACATCGCGGTAGTCGCTGACGTCATAACCGAAATCCTTCATCGGAGATTTGAAGAACGGCGAAATCCAGATCGCATCAACCCCCAGCGAGGCGATATAGCCAAGCCGCTGGGTGATGCCCTTCAGATCTCCGATCCCGTCGCCGTTGCTGTCCTGAAAGCTGCGCGGATAGATCTGATAGATCACCCCGCCCCGCCACCAATCTGACGCCGACTTGGTTTTTTCGAATGCTGTCGCGTTGGTCTGCACGTTCATCACACGCCCTTATTTTACGGAACCGGCCAGCAAGCCGCGAACCAGATATTTCTGCATTGCAAAGAAGACTGCCAACGGCACCGCGATTGAGACAAACGCCGCCGTGGCCAAGATTTCCCAGTTACCGCCCCGCGTACCCAGCAGCTCGACGATACGGTTGGTCATTACCGTTGTCTGACCGCTGGCATCGATCAGGAAGACTTTGGCAACCAGCAGATCGTTCCATGTCCAAAGGAACTGGAAGATCGCAAAGGATGCCAGTGCCGGAAAGCTAAGCGGCAGGATCAGTTTAGTAAAAATCTGAAACTCGGTTGCGCCATCTACCCGGGCGTTCTCAATCAGGTCACGAGGCAGCCCGGCCATGTAGTTACGCAATAGGTAGATCGCCAATGGCATCCCGAACCCGGTATGGGCCATCCAGACCCCCAGGTATCCTTTGCCGATCCCGATATTGAGATGCAGTTTCAGCAACGGGATCAGCGCCAGCTGCAATGGCACCACCAATAGGCCAACCACCGCAGCGATCAGCAGGGCACGCCCCGGGAAATCCATCCATGCCAGCGCGTAAGCCGCAAATGCTGCGACAAGAATCGGGATAATCGTCGCCGGGATCGTCACCGTCAGGGTATTGAAGAACGCCTTGCCCATACTGTCGGAACTGCTTTCGTTGAACAGAACATGGGCATAGTTTTCCAAGGTGAATTCAGGCGGCAGAGTAGTCGTCACAAACACGCGAGGGCCGCGCTTGCCCGAAAACTCTTCGGCGTTTTCCATCCGATAGTCACCGTTGGCCTGAACCGTGATCGTCCCGCCACGACGAAGCTCAGCCGTTTCGCCCGGAGCAAAGGCATCAATCGCACGGGAATTCACACCCCATCGCGAAATGTCCGAGGCCCGATCACCATCGAAGATATTGCCTTCGATCACATAGAGACCATCCTGCAGAACCTGCGTTTCCGGCGCAGCCGCGCGCAGAGTCAGGTTCTGTTCCGACGGGAAGAGCGCCCGCCACCAGCCGCTGCTGGAAATCTGGTCCGCCGTTCTGAATGACGAGATCAACAAACCGAGTGTTGGGAAAACCCAAAGCACCACAAGCAGCACAACCGAGGCGTGAACGACCCATCTTAGGGCTGGGCGGGTTCCTGCAATATCGCTCATAACCCCGTCCTCCTACTGCATTTCTTTGCGCGCATTGCGCACGTTCCAGATCAGGATCGGCGTCACCAGCAACATGATCACCATGGCGGATGCCGATCCCACGCCCCAGTCATTGGCGCGGAACATCTTGTCGTACATGTAATTGGCCAGAACCTGGGTCTCCCACTGGCCGTTGGTCATCGCAAAAACGATGTCAAAGACCTTGAGGACCACGATGGTGATGGTGGTCCAGACCACCATGATCGTGGTTTTGATCTGCGGCACTTTGATCTTGAAGAAAATCTGGAACGGATTGGCCCCGTCCAGAATGGCGGCCTCGATGGTCTCTTCCGGGATGCCGCGCAGCGCGGCGGACAGAATGACCATGGCAAAGCCGGTTTGTATCCAGACCAGCACGATCATCAGGAAGAAATTGTTCCAGAAAGGCAGGGTCAACCAGGTGTGCGTTTCGGTTCCACCAAAGAAGATGTAGATCGCGTTCAGGACGCCGATCTGATCCTGATCGGCCGGACGTGCATCATAGACCAGTTTCCAGATTACCGAGGCGCCAACGAAAGAAATCGCCATCGGCATAAAGATCAGCGACTTGGCGACGTTACCCCAGCGGATGCGATCCGTCAGCTGCGCCACGAGCAGGCCAAATGCGGTGGACATGGCAGGTACAACAATCAGCCAAAGCATGTTGTTGCGCATTGCCTCCCAGAATTTCGGCTCGGCTACCATCTGGGTATAGTTGTCAAAACCCGCCCATTCATATCCACCACCGGCGACCCGATCAGTCAGCGATAGGCGCAGCGTCTCAAACACCGGATAGGCAAGATAGACCCCAAGGGCGAGGATCGCGGGAAGCAGAAACAGCCAGGGCCGGATCATATTCGCGCGGTTGATATTGCGACCCGCGTTCGGTCCACGCGCAGGGAACAGGACTTTATCCAGAAATTGGTTGGACAGGTAGAAATAGCCCACGCATCCCGACACACCGATTACGATTGTCAGCAGGCCCTGAATTGCCGGATTCATGGCGTCCTCTCCCTTGCTAGGGTTTCGGGCAACCTGATTGAAAGGTTGCCCGAAGGTTCAGCGGATTACTTGATTGCGTCCCAAGATGACTGGATTTCGCCGGTGACTTCTTCGGCGGATTTCCCGCCAGTATAGTCAACCATGCCGGTCCAGAACGTACCCGCACCCACGGCGCCCGGCATTAGGTCCGAGCCGTCGAAGCGGAAGGTGGTCGCGCCCAGTAGAATGTCACCCAGACCGCGCAGAGTATCATCCTTATAGGCTTCGGTGTTCACGCCCTTATGCGGAGTC
The DNA here is from genome assembly GCF_056539785.1 of Ruegeria sp. B11. Lineage (NCBI taxonomy): Bacteria > Pseudomonadati > Pseudomonadota > Alphaproteobacteria > Rhodobacterales > Roseobacteraceae > Ruegeria > Ruegeria sp. B11. The sequence continues at coordinate 508,662 of NZ_JBQFVO010000003.1, forward strand.
AGGAATCCGGTTTGTGCCATCATGACTTCATGTGCAATCGGTTGCTTGAGGAACTCCATGAACGCGCTGGTCGCATCCGATGGATTGCTTACCGCCATCAGAGTACCGCCACCCAGAACCGGGTTACCCAAGTCCTTGTCTGCGAAAGACGGCATGTAAAAGAAATCTGCATCCAGGCCGAACTCGACATCTTCGGGGAAGAAGGCCGGAACAAAGGACGCCTGACGGTGCATGTAGCACTGGGGCGGCGATGAGAACATGCCTTTGGGGCTGTCGCGGAAGTCAGTCGAGGCGACAGCATCTGACCCACCCGAGACCTTGGCGTCATCACGCGCGAACCAGCCAAACTCTTCGATTGCGGCGATAACGCGCGGATCATCAAACGGAATCTCGTTTGTCACCCACTGGTCGTAAACCTCGGGCGGCTGAGTCCGCAGCATCATGTCTTCAACCCAGTCGGTCGCGGGCCAACCGGTGGCGGCACCCGATCCCAGGCCAATGCACCACGGGGTTTCGCCATCGGCGACGATCTGCTCGGTCAGGGCCTTCAGTTCTTCCATGCTCGTCGGCACTTCGTATCCGGCATCCTCGAAGTTTTCCGGGTTATACCAGACCAGAGACTTGACGTTCACATTGTAGAAGAAGCCATACATCTGGTCATTGCCGTCGGCGTCTTTGTAAGTGCCAAGATCAACCCAGGAATCGCCAGCCGCATAATTGTCACCAACCCAGGCCGCCATATCTTCACCCAGCGGTGTCAGCTGCCCTTTGGATGCCATGATCGCCGCCAGTCCTGGCTGCGGGAAGACCGCGATATTGGGGGCTGATCCTGCCTCGGCATCGATAACGATCTGCTGCTCGAAACTGTCGGAACCGGTATAGATCACATCTGCGCCAGTCGCCTCTTCGAAATAGGCAATCATGTTGTTGAAGTAACCGTCTTCCGGGGTCAGCCACGGACCAAAAATCGTGACCGTCTGACCGCTCAGATCCGGGGCGCTTTCGGCCCAGGCATTGTAGCTGTCCCAGTTGAACGGCCCCTCGCCCGGCGCGAAGACCAAATCTTGTGCTTGTACCGACCCGGCCAGCAGAGCGATCGCCGCCGCACCCGAATAAAGTGCGTGTCTCATGAGTTCTCCTCCCAATATTTTCGGCGCAAACGAGATTCGTTTTCAAAGCGCTTTGGATGCCGTACTTTATCCGCTAACATTCAGACCCTGTCAATATCTCGCCTACTAACACCTAAAAAACTGCCATTCTAAGACATTCTCTCGAAACATGTTGACTGAGCTAGGTTTTCACAACAAAACAAATGGGCATCAATTTGAAGGCGCTTTGAGTAAAATGAACCTAAAGCAACTCTCTGAGATCCTCGGCCTTTCACAAACAACCGTCAGCCGCGCGCTGAACGGTTACCCGGAGGTCAGCGAAGGGACGCGCATCCGGGTTCAGGCTGCTGCGAACAAGCATGGTTACCGCCCCAACAGCCGCGCCAAGGGGCTGGCGACAGGGCGGTCTATGGTCATCGGCCATGTGATTCCCACCTCGTCCCGGCACGAAATGGTCAATCCGATTTTCGGAGATTTTGTGGCAGGCGCAGCCAAAACCTATGCGGCGAACAATTATGACATGATGTTCACGCACGCGCCGGACACATCAATTGAAGAATCCTATCGCAGCCTGTTCAATCGGGGCGTCGTAGACGGCGTGGTCCTGCAAGGCCCCAAGGTACGAGAGCCGCGCATCTCGGTATTATCGCGCCTCGGCGTGCCCTTCATTGTTCATGGCCGGTCGACCTACGCCAAAGAGCCCTATGATTGGATCGATGTGAACAACCAGCGTTCATTCGAACGCGCTACTCGGTTTTTGATCGATCTGGGCCATCGGCGCATCGCCTTGATCAACGGGCTCGAGGAAATGGATTTCGCTCGTCGGCGGAGGAACGGCTATCTGTCGGCGCTCAAAGAAGCCGGGATCGCGCCTGATCCAAACCTACTGCGCAGCGCTGAGATGACCGAGATTTATGGGCATCAGACAGCCTGCGACATGCTGAAGCTCGACGACCCGCCAACAGCAATTTTGGCCTCTTCGATTATCTCTGCGGTTGGAGTCCGGCGCGCACTGGAAGAAAGCGGCCTGAAAATGGGGCGCGATATCTCGGTGATCGCTCATGATGACGAGTTGTCATACATGCGCAATGGTATGGATGTTCCAATTTTCACCGCAACGCGCTCGTCGGTCAGACACGCGGGCGAGGTGGCTGCCGAAATGCTGATCGAGCGGATCAACGCTCCGGATGACCCACCCAAAACGCGCTTGCTGGAGGCTGAACTTGTCGTCGGCAGCTCGACGGGGCCAGCCCCACAAAGGATGTGATATGAAGTACAAACGCGCAGATTTCCCGCCAGATTTTCAGTTTGGCGTGGCGACGTCGGCCTATCAGATCGAGGGACACGCCAATGGGGGCGCAGGCAAGACCCATTGGGACAGTTTCGCCGCAACTCCAGGTAACGTCGCCAATGCGGAAAACGGAGATTTGGCCTGCGATCACTATAACCGGTTCGAACAGGATCTGGATCTGATCCGGGGCGCAGGCTTCGACTGTTACCGTTTTTCAACCAGTTGGGCGCGCGTGCTGCCCGAAGGGCGCGGACCGATCAATCAGCAAGGCTTGGATTTCTATGATCGCCTGACCGATGCGCTGCTTGAACGCGGCATCAAACCCTGCGCAACGCTGTATCACTGGGAACTCCCGTCACCGCTCGCCGATCTGGGCGGTTGGCGAAACCGGGATATCGCGAATTGGTTTGCAGACTTCACCGAGATCATCATGGGCCGCATAGGCGATCGGATGTTCAGCGTCGCACCTGTCAACGAGCCTTGGTGTGTAAGCTGGCTGAGCCATTTCGAAGGCCAACATGCCCCCGGCTTGCGCGACATCCGGGCAACCGCGCGCGCGATGCATCATGTATTGCTGGCCCATGGCCGCGCAATCGAAACTATGCGCGGATTGGGCATGTCGAACCTTGGCGCAGTGTTCAACCTTGAATGGGCGGAACCTGCTGACGACAGCGATGAGGCACAGACTGCGGCGGCGCTTTACGACGGGATTTACAACCGCTTTTTCCTGGGCGGCGCTTTCAAGAAATCCTACCCTCAAAATGTTCTGGAAGGATTGGAGCCGCATCTGCCGGACAAGTGGCAGGATGATTTCGACACGATAGCTGCACCTGTCGATTGGTGTGGGCTCAATTACTATACGCGCAAGTTGATAACGCGCGCAGATACGTCTTGGCCTTCCTTCACCGACGTCCCTGGCCCCTTGCCAAAAACGCAAATGGGGTGGGAGATTGATCCGGCAGCCTTGTCCCGTTTCCTGATCCGGACCGCGCAAGAGTATACTGGAAACCTGCCTATCTACGTGACCGAAAATGGCATGGCGAGCGCAGAACGTCAAAACGACGCTGACAGAATTGACTACTTGAACCAGCATCTTGCCGAAGTGTGTAAGGCCCTGGACCACGGCGTTCCGATCAAGGGATATTTCATCTGGTCCCTTCTCGACAATTACGAGTGGGCGCTGGGATATGAAAAACGGTTCGGGCTGGTCGATGTAGATTTCGAGACGCTGGAAAGAAGGCCAAAGGACTCCTACCGCGCGTTGCAGGCCGCATTGGTTCGGGATCAGTCTGGTTGACCGTCAAGCTTTGCTACTGCGGGCACACGCCGGTTCAGTTTGGCACCTTCAAATGTGGCGTTTGGCGTTCCACCGTAAGGTTCTGTGTGGCCGAGGATGACGTCAGTTCAACAAACAAGCGCTCGGCGCGCGCAAACCGTTCGAAATAGGTGAACTGAATTGAATTCACTAACGACGGCTCCTGACACTGCACCAGATAATCGGCCTGAAATTCGGTGTGATGCACGGCATTATCGCTGACTTGCCCCTCATCCTGAACGAAGACATCACCAACAAGCGCGACATTGGCCGTTGCAGTCACACACCCCGCTTCAGGCGGCACCTCAAAGATCTCAAGCGGTTTAGAAAGGTCCGAGATTGCGACGGCAACATCCGCCCTCTCATCTTCGTTCTCGGCAGTGTGTTCGAACCCAACAATATCTACGCCTGGCACTTCAAGCGTCAGGCTAAATCCGGTTTCAACGAATGAAATTGCCATATGACCCGCGCCATGAGTATGCGCTTCGATGGCGGTCTCTGCCTGCGCCATCAGCGCGGCTGGTATTAGCGCAAGAACAACGGCCGCGCGTTTCATTCTGTTCACCATTAACCAAACAAACCGTAGGGCATTTTAATACAATTGCGCCTCAGCGCAATGTTCGCCGGGTGCATCGGGCTCCCCAGATATGGTTAGTCAGAAATAGGAATAATACCCGACAATAAAACTCAGGTTGACATTGCCGACTATTTCACTAAGAAATTGCCCCGTCCAGCCCCGCTGTGCCTGCCGGGGTCCGAATCCCGCTAAGAAAGAAAAGTGTTCCACATGACCAGATTGTTCAACGCGGCCAGTGCCCTGACCTTGTGTATCGCAAGTACAGCTGTCGCCGAGGCCCCGTCCAAAGCCGATGTTCTGACCACATATTCCAACATCGCCGAAGCCAAATATGACGACAGTCTGATTGCAGCAAAGAATCTGCAAGCTGCCGTCAACGCCCTGATCGCTGACCCATCCGATGCCACTCTGAACACCGCACGTGCCGCATGGGTCGCCGCGCGCGTGCCGTATCAGCAGACCGAGGTTTATCGCTTTGGAAACGCCATCGTCGACGATTGGGAAGGCAAGGTGAACGCATGGCCTCTGGACGAGGGCATGATAGACTATGTGGATTCCTCCTACGGCGGCCCCAGCGATGAGAACGAGTTTGCCGCGCTGAACGTCATCGCCAACCCCAGCTTTGATCTGTCTGGCGAGACCATCGACGCCAGCGAAATTACCCCTGCCCTGCTGTCGGATACGCTGCATGAGGCTGACGGGATCGAGGCGAACGTCGCCACCGGCTATCACGCCATCGAATTCCTGCTGTGGGGTCAGGACCTGAACGGCCACGGCACGGGCGCAGGAAGTCGTCCTTATACCGATTATCTAGTTGGTGACGGCTGTACAGGTGGCAACTGCGATCGCCGCGCCCAGTATCTGAAAGCGGCAACCGATCTGCTGATTAGTGATCTGGAATGGATGACTGCCCAGTGGGCCGAAGATGGTGACGCACGTGCCGCTCTTGCCGCAAATGAAACTGCTGGCGTTAGTGCGATCCTAACCGGCATGGGTTCGCTGTCCTACGGCGAGCAGGCGGGTGAGCGTATGCGCCTCGGCCTGATGTTGAACGACCCCGAGGAAGAGCAGGACTGCTTCTCGGACAACACCCATAACAGCCATTACTATGACGGCCTGGGCATCCAGAATGTGTATTTGGGCAGCTATACCCGCATCGATGGCACGCCTGTTTCGGGTGCATCCCTATCGGATCTGGTGACCGCAGCCGATCCGACGCTTGATACAGAGATGAAAGCCAAGCTGGCCAACACCATGCTGGCGCTAGGCCGTATCAAATCAACCGCCGAAGCGGGTTTTGCGTATGACCAGATGCTGGAACGCGGCAATGAAGGTGGCGAAGCGCTGATTATGGGTGGCGTCAATGGACTGGTCGATCAGACCAAGACCATCGAACGCATCGTGACCGTGCTGGAGCTTGACCAGATCGATTTCGAAGGCTCGGACAGCTTGGATAACCCTGACGCGGTATTCCAATAGGCATCATGGCCGGGCGCATTTTTAGTGCTCTCGGCCTTTCTCAACACCGGGTGTGGCGTCTTGGCACTGGACGCACCCTCAATAACTTACTATTTCACTAGGAAATAGCATACCCCGACTGAGTCGCCATGATCGTTTGCCATTGCACCAACATCTCTGACCACGATATCCGAGCGGCGATCGATTGGATGCGCACGGCAGACCCACAGACCATCATCACTCCCGGCAAGATCTATCATGCCCTCGGCAAGTCAGCGGATTGCGGCGGATGTATGCCGCTTTTCCTAGACACAATGCGCGCAGACGATAATCTTAAAGTCCCCATGCAGCTTCGGTCATTACGATCCGAAGTATCACAGGAGAAAGCACATGAAGGGCGATCCCAAGGTCATAGAATACCTCAACAAATCACTGCGGCATGAACTGACGGCGGTCAGCCAGTACTGGCTACATTACCGCCTGCAAGAGGATTGGGGGCTTGGCCATATGGCCAAGAAAAGCCGTGAGGAATCCATTGAGGAGATGGGCCATGCAGACAAGCTGATCGAGCGGATCATCTTTCTGGAGGGCCACCCCAACCTGCAGAAACTTGACCCACTCCGCATCGGGCAGACCCCGAAAGAAACACTGGAATGCGATCTAGCCGCCGAACAAGACGCGCGGGCGCTTTATGTCGAAGCGCGGGAATACTGCCGCGAGGCCGGCGACTATGTGTCCATGGGCCTGTTCGAAGAATTAATCAGCGACGAAGAAGGACATATCGACTTCCTCGAAACGCAGCTCGACCTTTATGAAAGGATTGGCGAAGCCAATTATGCGCAACTTAACGCATCCAAGATGGACGAAGGCGAGTAAGCTTGCCCTTGCATCGGTGGCCGCACTCACGGCCACCTCTTCCCAAGCCACCGAGCTGCGGGACTCTCATCTAAATTTCCTTCCAAGAACTGCCGAAGAACGCGCCCGGATCGACGCTGTCACAGCTGCGCCGGATGACTTCAGTGTGCCGCAGCGGTTCGAAGAACTGTCCGCTGGTGCTGCGACCGTGCGGGCGCGCACTGATGCGGACGCGTTTTCTCAGCCCTCCGCCAATTTAAGCTTCGAACAGGAGCTGGACTTCAAAGTCGGCAACGGGTTGTTCAAAAAGATCTGGGTCTCGTCTCCGTCGTCCACTCTGGCTTCGGACGGTTTGGGTCCGCTGTACAACGCCCGCTCGTGTCAGCGCTGTCACATCAAGGACGGGCGCGGTCATACGCCTAACGGCCCGGATGACAATGCCGTCTCGATGTTCCTGAGAGTTTCGGTTCCCGGCAAGCCAGAGGACGCGCCTGCCGAGATCAAAGACTATATCGCCACCCTGCCTGATCCGAATTATGGCACTCAGCTGCAGGATTTCGCTCTGGCAGGCCATCCCGCAGAATATCGGCTGGACATCACGTATGAGGAAGTCCCCGTCGCGCTGTCCGATGGCGAAACGGCCTCGCTCCGCCGCCCCAGCTATAAGGCCGCCGATTTAGGCTATGGCCCGCTGCACCCGGACGCGATGCTTAGCCCTCGAGTTGCGCCGCAGATGATCGGACTGGGGTTGCTGGAATCAATTCCGGTTGAGGACTTGCTGGCCAAAGCCGATCCTGATGACGAAGATGGCGATGGTATCTCGGGCCGTCCGAACATCGTATGGTCGACGGAATTTGGCGAACCAATGATGGGCCGCTTTGGCCACAAGGCCGGGATGCCCACGGTGATGGAGCAATCGGCGGCGGCCTTCGCAGGTGATATCGGCATATCAAGTCCGCTTTACCCCGCGCCGTACGGCGATTGCACCGAATTGCAGGCCAACTGCATTGATGCTCCGCACGGAGACAACGATGCGCGGGGATTCGAGATTGACGCAATTGGCATGGACCTCGTCGCCTTCTACAGCCGCAATCTCGGTGTTCCGGCGCGCCGAGACACCGATGACCCTGAAGTGCTGCGCGGGAAAGAAGTGTTTCTTGCTTCGGGCTGCGCATCCTGCCACACGCCTGCTTATGTCACCCACAGGATGCCCGATAGGCCCGAACAGAGCTTCCAGCTTATCTGGCCCTATACCGACCTGCTGTTGCACGACATGGGCGAGGGTCTGGCCGATCACCGCCCCGAGGCCCGCGCAACGGGCCGCGAATGGCGCACGCCGCCTTTGTGGGGCATCGGCCTGACCCAGCGCGTCTCGGGCCACACCCAACTCCTGCACGATGGTCGCGCGCGATCCCTGCTTGAAGCCATCCTTTGGCATGGTGGCGAGGCGCAGGCCGCCCGTGACACGGTTGTTTCAATGCCAAAAGCCGACCGCGACGCTCTGATCCGCTTTCTTGGGAGCCTCTGACCCATGCGTAGCCTTACTTTCGCCGCCGCCCTGCTGGTGCCCTTGGGCGCCTTTGCACAGGATCGTGCTCCGATTTTGATGGATGTGACCGAAACGCATATTCTACCGCGCTTTGCAGAGCTGGCTGACGCAACCGGTGCTTTGTCGACCACAACCCAAACAGATTGCGAATCGGAGTCAGACGACCTGCGCGCTGATTACGCCACGGCATTCGATAGCTGGATTTCGGCCAGCCATTTACGTTTTGGGCCGTCCGAGGCTGACGATCGCGCTTTTGCACTGGCTTTCTGGCCAGATACCAAAGGATTCACGCCCAAAACCCTGTCCCGACACATCGCCAGTGAAGACACTGCCGTCGACGACCCTTATGCCTTTGCCGAAACCTCAATCGCCGGGCGCGGCTTTTTTGCATTGGAACGAATGCTCTTTGATCCAGCGATGACAGAACAAGGAAGCGCCGACTATCGTTGCGCGCTTATCCGCGCCATCACCACTGATATCAACCGAAATGCCGTCGCGATCAACGCGGACTGGCAAAGCTACGCACCACGACTGACGCAGCCGGGGGACAACAGCCCCTATCGCTCGGGCGATGAGGCAATGCAGGAGCTGTTCAAGGCGCTTACAACGGGGCTAGAGTTCACAGCCGACACACGCATTGGACGCCCTTTAGGAACGTTCGAGCGTCCGCGCCCGAACCGTGCTGAAGCGCGGCGGTCCAAGCGGTCGTTGCATCATGTCACGCTGTCTCTGATCGCCCTGCGTGACTTGGCCGCCCGTCTGTCCTTTGACCACCCCGAGATTGCTGCAGATCTGGATGCCGGTTTCGCGCGGGCCATCGACCGGGCTCAATCACTGGACGACCCCGCCCTCGCCGGTGTTGCGACACCGCAAGGTCGCGTCCGCATCGAAGCGCTGCAGCAATCGATCAACGACATTCGCGAGATCGCCGCGACCGAGCTTGGCCCGACGCTCGGCATCAGCGCCGGATTCAACTCACTGGATGGGGATTGACCATTGACGAACCGCCGCGAATTTCTTGCAGGCCTTGGTGCCGCCAGTCTTGCTTCGGTGCCGGGCTGGGCGTCCGTCGGCGCGCCCCGCTATCTGGCCGCTGCCTTATTCCCAGATGGTAGCTACCGCCTGTCCGGCCTGGATAACTCGGGCGCAGTTTTGTTCGCTATACCGCTACCCGCGCGCGGGCACGCCGCCGCGGCCCATCCGTTCAAAGCCCAAGCGGTCGCCTTTGCCCGCCGCCCCGGGACCTTTGCAATTGTAATTGATTGTACAGATGGTTCTGTCCTAAAGCGGCTGGAGGCACCCAATGGCCGCCACTTCTACGGGCATGGTGCATTCTCGGCTGATGGAACACAGTTTTTCACAACCGAAAACGACTATGAGGCCGCAGAAGGTGTGGTTGGCGTCTGGGACGCGATCAGCTTCGCACGGCTGGGAGAGTTCTCGTCAGGTGGGATAGGCCCCCACGACATGCGCTTGCTGCCCGGTGGCGACATACTGGTCATCGCCAATGGCGGCATCGAGACACACCCCGACAGCGGTCGGACCAAGCTAAATCTGCCAACGATGCAGCCCAACCTGAGCTATCTCGACATTTCGGGTTCGATATTGGAGCAAGTAGCGCTACCCCGCGCGCTGCACAAAAACTCGATCCGCCATCTTGCGGTGCGTGACGATGGTCTAGTGGGTTTTGCAATGCAATGGCAAGGCAGCCAGACCAAGTACCCTGCCCTTCTGGGGCTTCACCAAAGGGGCGAAAAGCCTCGCCTTTTGTCAGCGCCCGAAACGCAGCAAAGAGAGTTGCAAGGGTATGCTGGCAGCATTGCCTTTTCCACCGATGGCCAATCGGTTGCGATCACCTGTCCACGAGGCGATGCATTGCACCGCTTCGACGTAAATAGCGGAGCATTCATCGAAGCTTTAGTGTTCGAAGATGTTTGCGGTTTAGGCGCCGGCAAGGCTGGGTTGGCGTTTACCACCGGAACCGGTGCATTTGGCACTCTGACGACCACCGGCGCCGAAATCACCGCGCGGTCGGATTGCCAGTGGGACAACCACCTGATCCCGATCCGTGCATACGGCTAGAATTCGGCGGCGAACCCTCTCACAGTTTACACTTGGACGAATCAAACTGCTGCCGTATTGGCAGGCGCTAAACCAGCACACCCAAATTAAGGACTGATCTGATTGAAACAGACGCCCGACGCACCGCATTCCATCTACGGGGTTGAGAAATGGGGCCATGGCCTCATTGAGGTGACAGAAAGGGGCGAGATAGCTCTGCGCAATCCGATGGCCCCCGAGGCCGAGGCAATCAGCCTGCCGGGTATCCTCAGCGATCTGGACGACCGGGGGATCAAAGCCCCGATGGTCTTGCGTGTTGCTTCTTATCTAGAGCATGAAATCGCGCACCTGAACGAGAGCTTTGCCGAGGCAATCGCGCGCGTAAACTATAAGGGCCACTATCGCGGTGTTTTTCCGATCAAGGTGAACCAACAGGCGCAGGTGGTCGACCGGATCGTCGAGTTCGGCAAGAAATACAATTATGGCCTTGAAGCAGGATCAAAACCTGAACTGGTGGTGGCCCTGGCCCATCGCCTGGCCCCCGAAGCGCTGATCGTCTGCAATGGCGTCAAGGATGCTGAATTCATCCAATTGGCGATCCTGTCTCGCAAGATCGGGTTCAACACCGTCATCGTGCTGGAAAGCCCAAAAGAGGCCAATACCGTCATCGAGGTCTATAACCAACTGGGGATCGAGCCCCTAATAGGCGTTCGGGTCAAATTGACCAATCAGATCAGCGGCAAATGGGAAGAAAGTTCCGGCGACCGTTCCGCCTTTGGAATGAACACCGACCAGCTTGTTGCCACCGTGGACAAGCTGAAAGCGGCGGGATTGCTGCACTGCCTCAAGCTGCAACATTCGCATCTGGGTTCACAGGTGCAAGACGTTAACGATGTGCGCCGCGCTGTTGGCGAGGCATGCCGGTATTACACCGAACTCTCGCGTGAAGGTGTACCACTCAGCTACCTGGATCTCGGCGGCGGCATGGGGGTGGATTACACGGGCGAAAAAAAGGCCGCGGAAAACTCGATCAACTACACGGTCGAGGAATATTGCGCCAACGTAGTCGAAACCGTGGCTTACGCCATGGACGAGGCTGAAATCGACCACCCCACACTGATCACCGAAAGCGGCCGTGCGGTTGTTGCGACGTCGTCCATGCTGGTCTTCAACGTGTTGGAAAGCACACTCTACGACGCCCCGAACGGACCAATGGCCGAGCCCGATGACCACCACATGGTTTCGGACCTCGCCGCAGTACACGGCTATCTCAGCAAGGATCGGCTGCAGGAATGCTGGAACGACGCAACTTTCTATCGCAATGAATTGCGCGCGCTTTTCAGACGCGGGTATGTCGACCTGCGCCAGATGGCCCGGGCCGAGCGCATCTACCTGTCCCTTATGGCCCGGCTCAAGGCCTTGGCGGCAAGTGATGATCTGGACACGGAAGTGGATGACCAGCTTGAGAAGGTCGCAGACATCTACCATTGCAACTTCTCGCTGTTCCAATCCCTCCCCGATGTCTGGGCCATCGACCAATTACACCCGATCGTGCCGCTGCAAAGCTTGAATGAAACACCAGACCGACGCGCGGTCCTGTCCGACATCACCTGCGACAGCGACGGAAAGATCGACCGTTTCATACTGGCCGACGGCGTGTCCCCCAGCCTGCCAGTGCATTCGCTGCCCGAAGAAGGCGAGTATTTCATGGGCGTCTTCTTCGTTGGCGCCTATCAGGAAACGCTTGGCGACCTGCACAATCTGTTCGGCGACACCAATGTTGTCACCATCGACCTGCGCACCGACGGTGGCTTCGACTTGCTGCATGAACAAGAGGGCGACACAATTTCTCAAGTCTTGTCTTATGTGGAATTCGACCCGCAAGACTGTGTCGCCGCGTTCCGCAAAATGGTGGACGAGGCGATTTCGACCGGTACTCTGCAAGCCAAGGACCGAAAAACCCTGATGAGCGCCTATCGCGACTCGATCAACGGCTACACCTATTACGAATAACCCCTTGAGAGGAGACTATCCCATGGGCAAAACACTGGTTGTCGGCGCGGGCGGCGTGTCCCACGCAGCCGTGCACAAAATGGCGATGAATTCGGACATCTTTACCGAGATCACGCTGGCCAGCCGCACGAAATCGAAATGCGACGCCATCGCAGCGGCCGTTAAGGACCGCGTCGGTGTGGACATCGCGACTGCCGAGTTGGACGCCTACAAGGTTGAAGATACAGTCAAACTGATCAAAGAAACGGGTGCAGAAATCCTCGTAAACCTGGCCCTGCCGTATCAGGATCTGGTTCTGATGGACGCGTGTCTTGAGGCCGGCATCCACTATCTCGACACCGCGAACTATGAGCCCGAGGACGAGGCCAAGTTCGAATACCACTGGCAATGGGCCTATCAAGAGCGGTTCAAAGAGGCTGGTTTGACTGCCATCCTCGGCTCGGGCTTCGATCCGGGTGTTACATCCGTCTTCGCCAAATGGCTGAAGAAGCACAAGTTGGATACGATCCGTCAGATCGATGTGCTGGACGCGAATGGCGGCAGCAACGATCAAGAATTCGCCACCAACTTCAATCCGGAAATCAACCTGCGCGAAGTGCTGGCCGAGGTGCGCCATTGGGAAAACGGCGCATGGCAGCACAGCCCGGCGATGACCCACAAGGTCGAGTTCGACTTTCCCGCCATCGGCCCCAAGAACATGTACCTGATGTATCACGAGGAACTAGAGTCGCTCAGCACCCATTTCCCCGAGATTGAGCGCGCCCGCTTCTGGATGACCTTCGGCGACGCCTACATCACCCACGCCAAGGTGCTGGAAAACGTCGGTATGACTCGCATTGACCCGGTGATGCATGACGGCAAGGAAATCATCCCGATTCAGTTCCTGAAAACCCTGCTGCCCGATCCCGGCGATCTGGGCGCGGAGACCAAGGGCAAAGCCTGCATCGGTGACATCGCCACAGGTCAGGCCAAGGACGGCTCGGGCGAAAAGACCTATTATATCTACAACATCTGCGATCACGAGGAATGCTATGCCGAGGTCGGCAGCCAAGCCGTCAGCTACACCACCGGCGTCCCCGCCATGATCGGTGCGGCGCAGGTGCTTAAAGGCAATTGGCGCGAACCGGGCGTGTGGAACATGGAGCAACTCGACCCTGACAACTTCATGGACATGCTGAACGAACATGGTTTGCCATGGCAGGTCCACGAACTCGACGGCCCGGTTAACTTCTAAATCCTCGCCCGGCGGCAACGCCGGGCAGCGCCCGACCGTCCCCATGGGCGGGCGCTTCGCACCCACCCGCGGTCAGGCACTGCCCTCCGCACTGTCCGGAGATAACCTCTTGTCCGACATGATGACTACACAAGCCGGAGATGCAGGAGCTTTCCGCAGGTTTGATCTAAACCGCATACCTACCCCCTGCTTCGTGGTCGATGAAAAAGCTGTCGAACGAAATCTGAACATCCTTGCCGATATCGGCACCCGCTCCGGCGCTCAGGTTCTGAGCGCCCTCAAGGCGTTTTCGATGTTCTCGCTGGCCCCGCTTGTACGCCAATACCTTGGCGGCACCTGCGCTAGCGGCATCTACGAGGCCCGGCTGGGCCGCGAAGAATATGGCGGCGAGGTCGCAACCTTCTGCGCCGGATATAAAGACGCGGACATGGACGAAATCCTGTCGCTATCGGACCACATCATCTTCAACTCACCCGCGCAAAAGGACCGCTTTCTGGCAAAAGCCCAAGCCGCCGGCGTACAGGTCGGTCTGCGCATCAATCCGGAACATTCCGAAGGCGAAATCCCCAAATACGACCCTTGCGCGCCCTGCTCGCGTCTGGGCACGCCGGTCAACCAATTGACCGCCGAGACTATGAGTGGCGTGGACGGGCTGCACATGCACACGCTCTGCGAACAGGGGTTCGAGCCGTTGCAGCGGACTTGGGACGCGGTTGAGCCAAAACTCAAACCGTACCTTGGCCAACTCAAATGGCTGAACTTCGGCGGCGGGCATCATATCACCCGTGATGACTATGACCGCGACGGGCTGGTCGCCTTCATCAAATCCATCCGTGAGACACACGGTATCGACGTCTATCTGGAACCCGGTGAGGCTGTGGCCCTGGATGCGGGCATTCTGGTTGGCGAAATCCTCGACTTGCCGACCAACGGTATGACCCTTGCGATCACCGATATCTCGGCCACCTGCCATATGCCGGACGTCATCGAAGCCCCCTATCGCCCCGCCCTCATGAATGAGGCCGAGGCAGGCCATACCTATCGCCTGGGCGGCCCGTCCTGTCTGGCGGGCGACGTGATCGGTGACTACACATGGGACAAACCACTGGAAATCGGCCAGCGCTTTGCCTTCCTCGATCAGGCGCATTACTCGATGGTCAAAACCAACACCTTCAACGGAGTTCCGCTGCCGACTATAGCGCTGTGGAACAGCGAAACGGACGAACTGAAAATCATCAAACAGTTCGGCTATGACGACTTTAAAGGCCGCCTCTCATGAGTATTTTCCTCGACAGTGAACTGTCCGCATCCGAGCGCACTGAGGACGCGCGGTTCCGTGTGATCCCGGTGCCGCTGGAACGCACTGTATCTTACGGGGCGGGCACCGCCAAAGGCCCGGACGCAATTATCGAAGCCAGTAATGAACTGGAACGCATCACTGGCCACGCCGAGCCCTGCGTCGAGGGGATCTTGACCGAAGAACCCGTCGACTGCGATGCAGCGTTGTCAGAGATAATGGAACGCCTAGCCCAACGCACGGAAGCGGCCGTTCGCGCCGGCAAAATCCCGGTGACGCTAGGTGGAGAGCATTCACTTAGCTACGGCGCAGTGTTGGGTGTTGCCCGCGCTCTAAACCAACCGATTGGTATCGTGCAGATCGACGCCCATGCTGATCTGCGCAACGCCTATCAGGGCGAGAAACATTCTCACGCCTCAGTCATGCATCTTCTTGCCGAAGAAGGTATCCGTCTGGCGCAATTCGGCGTTCGCGCCTTTTCGACCGAAGAAGCCCAAAGCCGCCTGAAAAATCACGTGTTTCATGTAGACGCCGAAGAACTGGTTACCGGCAACATCCACTCGGTTGATCTGCCCAAGGATTTTCCCGAACTGGTGTACGTCAGTTTTGACGTTGATGGGCTGGACCCGGCAATCATGCCCGCCACTGGAACACCCGTCCCAGGCGGGCTGGGATATTATCAAGCCCTGCGCCTGGTGGAACACGCCCTGAAGGGCCGAAAATGTGTGGGTTTCGACGTCGTCGAACTGGCCCCGAACGGCAATGCCGCCTGGGATTTTACCGCCGCCCAGATCGTCTATCGCCTAATGGCTGCCTGTTAATTCTCCGCGGTTTCATTCAGTTCCATGTGCCCTTCGCCCTTGTTCAGAACGCGGCGTAGCATGGGTTCGAAGAACTCCAGCGGTTTGGTCGGATAGTCCGGGTCGAACGCCTTCTGATCGTATTCATGGCAAAAATAGCGGCAGTCCTCCCAATACGGGCTGTCGCGATATTTGTCGCGGGCATTCCGATCACCACCTAGATGATGATTGTAGTAGTAGCCCTGAAACACGCAGTGGTGCTTGAGAATCCAGTGTGTCTTCTCACTGACATAAGGCTTCATCATCGCGGCGGACAGTTCCCCGTGATTATAAGGCGACAAGATATCGCCGGTGTCATGGATCAGGGCAGCCACAACCAACTCTTCATCAGCGCCGTCCTCATACGCTCGTGTCGCGGCCTGTAGGCTGTGCTGATAGCGATTCACCGGATACGGCGTCCATTCTTCATCCAGTGAACGAATGGCGTCCAGTATGCGATCCGGCAAAGCAGCGTTGTAGCTCTCTTCATACTCCATGACCGCATCCCAGTCGGCCTTGGTCGCCTCTTCAAAACTGGTCCAGGTGGGTTTGTGGCTCTTGTCCAGCATCGCGCGAATCCTTTGGCTACGTTCGTCAAATCACTTTAAAGCGGCAGATATAGGCAAAAAAATGAATTGATTTTATCAATACGATCAAAAAATACTTTCAATATGCAAACCAAATCTCTGGAAACATTTTTAAGCGTAGCGGAAACCGGTGGGTTTCACTCAGCGGCCCGTAAGTTGAATGTAACCCAAACCGCAGTCAGCGCCCGGATCAGGGCCCTGGAAGACGCAACAGGCAAACCGCTGTTCTCGCGCGGGGCAGGCGGAACGGTATTGACCGAGTACGGTCGCCAATTCAAACCCTATGCTGAACAGATGCTGTCGCTGTGGTCGTTCGCAGCCAACGACCTGCCTGAACAGATTCAAAATCGGTTGGCACTGCGTCTGGGTGCCCAGTTGAGCGTGTGGGATCCGTTACTGGTGGACCTTGCTGTTCGCTTTGAACAACGGTTTGGACAATTGCTTTTAACCCTGAATTACGACCATGATTTGGATATGGTCGACGCCGTTGCGACCCACGTACTTGACGCCGCGCTGACCCATGAAAAACCTGCGGACCGGCGCGTGGTATTCCACGAACTTGCGCCCGAACGGCTGTCTTTGGTTCAAAGCAGGAAGGATGCGAACACCGACGCTGAACGGGTATTTGTCAACATAGAACTGGGCGAGACCTACCGGGATCATGTCCGTTCCACAGCGCGTCTCGCGACAGGTCAAACTATCTTTCTGGGTAATTGCTTGATGGCTTTACGCTATCTCCTACAGCGTGGCGGGTATGGGTATTTCCCGGACTATGTCATCACTCAGCATCTGAACTCAGGCGAGCTGTTGCGCGAGAAAGATGCGCGCGACTTAATGCTACCGCTGTATTTGGTGGTCCGTTCGGACAGTCAAGAAGTTGAAAACATCCTGCAGTGCCTGGAGGAACTTCGCCGCTGACTTCAGACCGGTGACGGCTTTGGTGCTCCGTTTCGAACCCTTTTTCGCATCAAGGGTCGCCCCGCGGCCAGTAAAAACAGAACCGACACAAGCACGCCCATAACGGCGGGAAGATACAGCAAGCCCCAAAGTCTGGGATCATTGATGACGAACGGGGATACGAATCCCCGAACCCCCTCAAGCAGGACCAGAATGGTAAAGGCACCCAGGATCTGAGGCCAAAGCCCAAAGCGCGAAAAGCTACCCAGCATCAGGGTCGAATATCCGACCAATGCGACCGCAATACATATCGCAATCCACGAGAACCTCTGGTGCAGCTCATCCACCAGATGGCCGATGCTGTGATCATCTTTCACTGAGACCGCTTCGCGATCCCAGATCAACTCGACCGTCGGGATGGCTTCAAGGCTGCGATGGCCCATACTCGAATTCTGGGTCAGTTCGGAAATGTCGTAAGAGGCGTCTTCGAACAACGTGGATGACAGCGTGTTACCAGCCTGATCATACCGCAGCGCAATCCCATCCAGCATAACCAGATGAATGCCCGAAGCCTGATTGACCAGATAGGCCGTAGCACTGGAATAACTGACAGGGTTAATCCCATCGCGACGGTCCGAGACGAAGACTTCGCGCAGCGTTCCGTCCAAATCGATATCGCCGATATAGACGGTTACACCTTCTGCTGGATGCAAGAATTCGCCCTCATTCAACAGCTGTGCGGTAACATCTCCGGCAACTTCATCCTGTCTTAATTCCAGTTGATCAACCGATGCAGGTCGCAAAAAGACGCTGATGACAGCCATCATCAGTCCCGCACTGAGCCCGAACACCAAGACCGCTCGCGCCAGTCGCCACGGGCTGGAGCCTGTTGCCAGCATCACCGTCATCTCGCTTTCGCGGCTCAAACGGTTGGTGGCGTAAACAGCGGCCGCAAACACCGCCATGGGCATGACCGTCCGGATCAGCGTCGGCAGGGTCAACGCCGTGAACTCCAGGAACACCATCGCCGATTGGCCGCCGCTGATGACCCGATCAAAAAGGCTGACCGAACGCGTGATCCAAAAAACCCCGACAAGCACAAGGGTGAAAAAGCCAAACAGCACCAGCAATTGCCGCAGGAAATACCCATCAAAACGCGACATGCGACCTCTTGTTTCTTGGCGATTGGCGTTGCGGCGGACTTTAGGCCATTCAACGCGCCGAGGAAACCTCGATTAAGCCTGATCAGCGGCGGGGATCACGATGCGATGATACCAAAGCCAGCGCAGAATGCGCGACGCCGTGTGTGTGGCCAAAACCTCTGACCAGCTCTTGATGATGTTCAAAGTGGTTGTCGGGGCGCCCAGCCGCTCTAACAACGGTCCCAGCATTGCGCCCTCCAGATTTGCAACTGGCCTTGGAAGATTCGGGTGCCCTATGACAAGGCCGGGTTCGATATGCGAAGTGGTTTGCACGCCGGAAGTGATGAGCTTGGCCTGAGGTGACAGGATCAGGGGCTGATCATCACGCAACGCCTCCGTGTTTGGATCGAACGCTGGAGACTTTACCCAATCCAACGGCTTTGCGCGCTCAGCCCAGAAGTGCGAAGGATCGACAGCATGCTGCCGTGCATAGAAATCGGCTGCGAGCGCTGCATGGGTCTGCACACGCTCGAATTGCCGATCCGCATAAAAAGACAAGGCCAGATCACAATGATCGGGGGTTGTCAGAAGCGTGTTCACCACGGCTGCGGCCTGCACCGCCTGCCCCATCGCCAATTGCACCCCCTGCGACGACAAAGCGTCGACCGCGAAACTGGCCTCTCCGACCCGCAGAAGGTCGCGCGTTGGTGGTGTTGTCTCGGCCTGGCTGGTCGCATCCGCCCGCCGCGCAGGCCCGATACGGCGCTGTTCCAGACAGGGCGCTAGTAGTGTCGAACGGGCCAGAAGATTCAGATAGAGATCGCGTCGATCTGCGGGTGGCAGCCCGATGCAGGCGTCGGGATCGACAAAAACCATTGCGTTGACCACTCCTCCCGGTAACAACGCGCCCCAATACCAATGTCCTTGTCCCGCCTCGACACGGGCTTGCGGGCTAAAGCCCGGCGGCACGTGCCAATAAGCATAAAGCGCCAACAAAGGTTGGGATGCAGGGCGAAACCTGCGGCCCAGCCCGGCTTGCCGTCCCGCTGCGTCCAGCAGGATTTGTGCCTGGATCCGAAAGGCGCCCGTGTCGGTCCGAACGGGAATCTCCCAACCAGACTGCTGGCGCACCGGGCGGTATGCGCGCGCAGGTTGGACGACCTGCGCCCCTGCCGCTTGTGCTGCACGTAACAGCACCGCATCGAACTGGCCCCGGTCAACCAAAAGTCCGGGGTGATCACCGTCGACGCCGCGACGTTCGAACGCTCCGGCCCAATGCAAAAGCGATCCGCTTGCACGCAGAAAACCGGCTTGGGAAACGGTTTCGTCGACCCCCAACAGGTTCAGGATCGGCCAGATTGATGGCGGCAATGACTCGCCGACATGCTGGCGCGGGAACGTTTGCCGCTCGATCAGGCAGACACGCCGACCTAGCTGAGCCAACCTCAGCGCAGCAGAACTACCTGCCGGGCCTCCTCCGATCACGCAGATTTCGGTCTCAATCTCCATCCGTTCAGGCAGAGGCCACCTGAGCGGATACGCCAAAATAATCCGGACGTGCTTCGGACAAGCGGACATAGGCTTGAAGGCAATAGTGCAACCAACCTCGAATGTAGTCGCAAGCGGGGCGTCCGCGATGGATGACTTCGTGATGACACCCGCCGCCGCATAGATACCGCGCCCAGCAGGTGCCGCACGGGGACTGCGTGTGCACGTGCCGATCCGCCAACCAGTTCTCGCGCCGTAGGTCTGGGCCATCATAGACGTTGCCCATGGCTCCGGCTTCGTCTTCAACAAAGCGATGGCAAGCGAACAGGCCGCCATCAGCGGACACGCCAAAATACCCGCCCCCTGCCCCGCAGGCATAGGGCCGATGGGTGCCTCGGTGGATCTCCTGCATCGCCGCTGCCATGTTCGAGAATGGGTAGCGCCGCCCTTCGATTACCGCCGCCTCGAAAACTTCGCCGCAACGGATCATCTGCGATAGCATCTCGTCCAAATCACTCCGGTTCAGTTCATGCTGACCGTTGGGCGAGGCCAGCATGGGCGAGAATCCAATCGAATGAAATCCCATTCCCACAAACCGATCCAGCGTCTCTGGCAGGTTCATATTCTTCGGCGTAACCGTTACCCGGGCACCAACCTGCATACGGTGTTGAGCTGCCAGCAAAGGCTCGACCCGCTTCAGGATCGTATCAAAACTACCCCGACCGCCACGATTCGGGCGCAGCTTGTCATGGACCTCGCCCACGCCATCCAGACTGATGGTGACAGCAAATCCATGCGCTTCGAAAAACGCCGCATCCTCGGGGCGTAGCAGGGTCCCGTTGGTTGTGATCGAGAACCCGACGCTCAACCCGTTGGCCTGCGCCTGATCGACGGCATATTCCGTAGTGCGTTGCACCAGATC
The DNA here is from genome assembly GCF_056539785.1 of Ruegeria sp. B11. Lineage (NCBI taxonomy): Bacteria > Pseudomonadati > Pseudomonadota > Alphaproteobacteria > Rhodobacterales > Roseobacteraceae > Ruegeria > Ruegeria sp. B11. Next base: position 529,296 of record NZ_JBQFVO010000003.1, read on the forward strand.
GCGGTTGATCAGAGGTTCTCCACCCAAATAGGCAAGGTTGATCCGCACACCGGGTTCGGCTTCGGCCACCAGCCGATCAACCGAAGCCTTGGCGACTTCCCATTCCATATTCCGCGCGGGTCCGCCAAATTCTCCCCCTGCAGCATAGCAATAAGTGCAAGCCAGATTGCATTTCTGCGCCACTGCCAGTGACAGCGACCTCACGGGCATACTCTGAGGCGGCGTGTCATCGATGAAAGGTGTTCCATCCAATCCCATGGACCTGAGGAAAGCGCTCTGACTTCTCTTGTCCATCGTTGCGAATTGGTCCGCCGTCCCCTCAGGCACATCAAACACGCGCGATCCATCAACGGCCAGCATGTGATCTCCATGCCCTGTGTCAAAGAAATGCACCTGCGCGGCGGGTGGGATCACGCCTTACCCTCCGTCCAGAACGGGATGCCAATCCCCTTGGCGGCCAGCGCTTCGCCCTCGACGCGGAACAGCTTCATGTCATCGCGCACCTGCTGGATGTAGGCCTGGGAGTCTTCAAATTTGCCATCCGCTTCAAGCGCATAGGCGTTGGCTAACCCATCCTTGACCTTAGCGTAGAGTTCCAGCGCCGTCCTGGCCTCCTCCTCAGTGCCAACCTCAATCTGACGCAAATAGGCAGGCGTGCCTTCTCCCGTATCGTATTTGGCCAAAACGTCCTTCATTTGACTGAAGCGCAGGAAGTGCTCGTCCCCGTCGGTGTCGATCCGTACCGCCAGCGCATAAAGGCGGCGTTCCGGGAACAAATCCTCCTGCTCCAAAGTCGCCACACATTGTGCATAAGCGCGGTCAATAAAGCCTCCGGGGCGCTCGATCTCGATGAAATCCGCAAGCGCTTCGGCCGTTAGTGGCCTCAGTGCGCGCGGCTGCGTCTTACCCTTGCCCGCCGGCAAAGTTTCGGACGGGGTCAAGATGGGTTCATACCCCTCAGGCTCAAGCTCCCAAAGCAACTGGTTCGCCCAGCGCATATGGGTCATCTCGCCAATCGCGACCTCCAGCACCGAACGCCGGGCAAATATCAGATCGTCTTTCAGCGTCGGCCATTTTCGGGTATCCGCCGTTTCGGGATCCGCCAACGAAAAATAGGCATAGAGATATTGCAGGCTCAGCGTCATCTCCATCGCGGCCAGACGCGTCTTGAGGTCCTCGATCATCGCCTGCGGCGTGTCATAGGGCTCCACGCCTGGCATTTCGGGATCAACTTCATAAACCTCGCCCGTTTCGCGGCCTTCAACGACGATAGGCAATTCGCTCCACATCTGATTTACCTGATAATGGTCAATCTGGTAGGGGCGGTTTTGTTCGACCGTATTCAGCGCCGCGACGTTACCGGACGGAGACTTGTCCGAGCGCAGCCAATCCAGATAGGTCTCTGCCTCGATCGGGTTCGTTGACTGACCCGAGGGTAACTGATCGTCATGCGCCACCTCAGCCATCACTACGTCGGGGTGGTTCGAAGGCCAGTAGTGGCAGCCGCAGTCACGGAAGTCATGGGACCACGGATTGCACAGGCTTTGCGTCAATTCTCCGGGATCATAGGCTTCGCTGAAGACCCCGGCCTCGGTCCGGTACTGGCGGCGGAATCCGTGCAGGACGACCTGCTCGGTATCCACGATGCCCTCATGATTGCGCCGTTCCAGAGCAATGCTGACCGGTTTGTCATCACCATGTTCCAGACTGCGGATGAACCGCCAAATCATCAGCCCGTCATAGGGTGTGCCGTCTTCCTCCTTGAAAGTGATGCGCTTACCGCTCTGCTCGACCCATGACAGGAACCAGCGACCTTGGCTGAGCTTTGCGCCGATGTCACCGCTGTAGGCCTCCAACAGCGTCTGCACCCACTCCTCGGGGCTGTTGTCAGGCAGCATCGGATCATAGAAATAGTCCACAAAAACCAGATGGAAGCCCTGTGAATTCTTCGGCGCCTCGGGCACGGGGTTCAGCGGCACCCGCGCGGCGTTGAACACCAGACCGGGGAAAAAGCGGCGGTCCAGGTTGCGCACATCCATTTCCAGACCGGGAAAGCAATTCCCCACCGATCCGTCCAGTCGCGTGTTGTCGGGGTTGCCCGGTACCTTATAGGCCGCGCGGGCGGTCAGGTTGCGGGGTTTAACGCGGATTTGGCCGGGCTGATCAGACATTCTGAGCCTCCGTTTCCTGTGCAACCAGATAGTCGATGAACGAGATCACCAGATGGTACTGCCTGCGCGACAGCGACAGCGGGTAATAGTTGGAATCGCGCATATAGGGCGGCATCCGCGCGTCGTGCATCGAGTCGCGGATAATCCGAGGATCGCGAAAATCCGGGTTCGGATTTTGATCAGGGTTCGGGTCGGTTTCAAGCTCGGTCAGGATACCATATGGTGGACGCAGCAGTGTTTTAACGAAATCCGGGCGACGGCGTAGGAAATCCAGCAGGTTGGCCTCGTCAATCAACTGCTCATGCACGAACTTCGTCGCCACTGTATAGGGCAGCCGATCATTCGGCACGGAGTTCGAAAAGACCGAGATCGGTTGCGGGCGGATCAGTTCGTCGATCTTGTCCGGCGGCCTTGCATCCTCCTCCGTCATGGATTTCGCATCGGTTGACGGCAGGCCCGGCGTCGGGGAAATCCCGGTTTTCGCCTGTAATTTGGCATTGTCCTTCAAACCTTGCGCGCGGATATCGTCGAGGTTGATCAGGCTGTTGGTCTCGAAGGCGCGGCGGAAGATATCGACCACCTCGTCTTTGGCCTGGATGTAGTTTTCTTCAGTTACCGAGATTAGCGACAGATCACGATCGGCCAGATCATCCTCAAGGCTGTAGAACGGCCGCGCATCAGGTGCAAAATCGGGTGGTCCGGTCATGATCGTGGCGCGCGCGGTCAGGCGTTCGCCACGTACTGCCAGCGTCGCCTCGATCACGCCATCGCTGGTGTCATCGGCCACTCCCCAGGATTGGTCATTGCCCACACGGGCACCGTCGTAACTATCGTGCGGCTCAGGGTCGTCCGAGGTGCCGGACATCATGATCCATTTCGACCAAGGGGTGTCGGGGTTCAGGATGCGGTTCTGTTCGGGCACGATTTCGTGGATGCGACCATATTCCGATTTCGGCGGGTCGTTCTGATAGCCCGGTACGGCCAGCGTCGCCGGACCGTATGCAGCATCAGGCGGGCCATAAACCTCACCTTTCGGAGGCATAAAGCGCAGGCGCAGGATGCTGCGGTCGATGAACTCCCCTTCGACCGGTTCATCATGACCCTGCACAGGATGCATCACACGGATTGAGCCTAGCGGGATCGGGTTATGCTCATAGACCATCGGCTGTTGTTCGGACGTATACGGGCTGAAGGCCAGCAGGGGTTTCGGGGTGAAATCCTGTCCCGCAATCTCGACCCGTGCACGAAACCCGCAAGCCGCGTCGCCAGTCCGGCGCTCGGCCTTGGTGTTCCCGACGGTGACCGAATAGCGCACGTTTTGCAGCGACAGGCCCTGATCGTCGAGCAGATCGAGCGTCACCGGTGTCTCATATTCCTCGCCCGTCTCGGCATCATGCATCCGCGCCCACAGCTCAAAGAACGGGGCAACCGGACGCAGCGCGCCGCCTTCGTCGCGAAAGCGGATCGTGTCGGGATCGGGAAGATAGGCGGTGACACTGCCATCTTCGATCTCGCGCAGGGTTATGTTCGAGCGGATGACCGTTTTGTTGTTGCCATGGGCATCCATGTCCTGCTGCCACTCATAGCTTTCCAGCGGTGTCTCGCCCGGTCCCAGGCGAGCAACCGCCATGGGTGGCAGAAAGAAAATCTCTTGGATCGTGTCCATACTGGGCCCTCCCCCGTTTGGCCTTGGCAGCCCCCGCTTTCAGGGGTTCGAATAGCTCTCGTATGTGATCGTTGGGTCGTCGAAGATCGACTTGGACGTATCTCGGATGATGTCTGGCGGAGCGTCATCCGGCACCGGCGAAATGCTCTGCTGATAATGGAAGAAATTATGCGGGTCGAATTTCTGCTTCACGAACAGCAAAGAGTTGAAATACTCGCCCCAGTATTGCCAGCGATAGTTCTTCTGGGTCCGCCGTGGATAGTTCTGATAGACGCGGTCAATGAAATAGCCCTCTTCGGTCATCAGCTCCATGAATCCGTCGAGCCACGGCACAACGATCTCTTTTTCTTCTTCCGACACCCAGAACACATCGACGTAGAAGTTCAGCGACACATCACGGTGAATGAAGGCATTGCCTTGTTTGCCCAACGGCATCCGATTGATCGCCCCCCCATAGGGTTCGATGGCCACAGCGCCATAAGCGTTGGGCGTGCTGTCGAGGTAGTCTACGACGCGCTGCCATTCGGCTTCGTTGAGCTGGCGTTCAATATATCCGGCCTGCTTATCTTCACGCGCCTGATCGGGGACGACGGGGATGTCATATTTGTCGTCATACAGCCATGAGTTGATTTCTTGATAGGTGCCATAGTTCTGGTCGTCCTCACCCATCTCGCCGCCGATTTCATCGCTCAGCAGGGGCTGAACAAACGCGTTCCCCTCTTCGGACGTGCCATCATAGAGCGCCGACACCAGCAGTACCTTTCGATCTCCCTGATAGGCCAGAAAGATATAAGCCCCGAAACGGTCATCTTCGCAGGTGCGCATGTAGTTGGCCTGCAGGTACTCCAGTGCCTTGGCGGCTTTGTCCAACGGCCATGTGATGTGGCAACCCCAGACTTCATACAGCTGGTGCAGCTGGTAGCGGATTTCCAGCAACACACCAAAGTTGTTGCCGGTCCCACCTCGTATGGCCCAGAAGAGGTCGGAGTTCGTGTCTTTGTCCGCGATCACGATACTGCCGTCCCACAGCATCACGGTGACACCCAGAACGCTGTCGCAAGCCATCCCAAGCCGGCGTGAGGTAAAGCCATAGCCGCCGCCCATCATGAAACCCGCCACGCAGACATCCTGACAGGCCCCGCCCGGCACGTGCAGGTGATAAGAGTTCAACTCCGAATTCAGCATCTTGAACGGTGTGCCCGGACCGACATAGGCCATCGGCACCTTTGGATCGACGGTCACGTAACGCATTCGGCTGGTATCCAGCACCATCTGGTTATTGACCGAATACCCCGCCGTGCTGTGACGCCCTGACCGCGCAACAACCCACAGATCATGCTCGCGCGCGAAAGCAAGGCTGGCGCGTACATCCTGAATGGTCTCGCAATAGACGATGATCTCTGGGTAGTCCTGGAAAGCCGGATTCCAAACCTGCCGGTCATTGTTGTAATCCGCGTCGGTTGGCAAAGTGACCGTTCCGATCAGTTTCTTCTCAAATTCACGTATCTCATCGGGCGTGATCGAATGGTACTGCTGCAGCGCCAGATCGGTACGGCTTTGCGCCAATACATCCTTGGCCAGAAGTGTTTTGCTGATCTTACGCATTAGGTCTCCTCATACCACAAGAGCGGGGCGCCGGACTGGTGACCCAGCGCTTAAAAGTCGAAATTCAGGTATCATACCAACTCTGCCCGCGCCCAAGCTGGCAGTAAGTTGGCCTTCGGGTCAAGTAATCGTTTCCATCAACGCTCGTGCGTCTTTGAGGTCCGGCAGTTGGGCATCTTGATGGAAATGCGACATGACCGAATTCAACGCCTCACCAACCGGTTCGCCTCGGTGTTGCCGCCACTCCGCCAACGCGACCGCCGCACGAAGCTCGTAAAGCCGCGCGCCTTGCCTTTGCGCTGTTTCGATAGCACGCAACAGCAGTGGTTCAGGATCGCCCCCGGTCTTGGCTACAAGGGCGGCCTCAATACGCAGTTGATCGGCCTCGGCCCATTTCTCTTCGGTTTTGCTCAGAACATCTCTGGCGTGCGTCAGAGTCTGATGCGCAGCGTCGTGATGGCCGGCGTTTGTCTGAATCTCGGCAATCAGCGAAGGGAAGAAAGTCTTGTAATTTCCGGCCCCAACCGACCACCAGTCTTCCGACGCCTGACGCAGGTCTTCGATATGTTCGACTTCAGAGGTCGTGGTCGCCTTTGCCCAGCTTTCCCATAACCGCGCAATGGTCGCCATAAAGGGTAGCGAATGCTCCTCGGCGACTTCGGACAGCGCCTTAACATCCCTTTGCAATGCAGGGATGTCGCGCGCCAGCAGGTGAACCTTGCACATGTAAACCAAGATCTGCGCCACACTATGCGCGTGCTTGAGGTTCTTGGACCATTCCAGCGCTGTATTCTGCACCTGCAGGGCATCTTGATGCCGACCCATCAGGCAATAACATGTGCCCAGAAATGCTGATGTAATCGCGGCATGATCCGTTCCATAGACATAGGCTAGCTGGCTGTGCTGATCAAAATCATAAAGCGCCCAAGCTTGCTCAAGATGGCGCTTTGCATCTGACAGGTTGCCCAGATGCAATTGCACCGCCCCCATGGCGCGATGACCGACCATACGGTGTTCGGTCTTGCCGCTTGTCGCCGCCAGATCGAGGATCTGCGCAGCCACGCCTTTCGCCAATCGATATTCGGCACGCACAAGATGGAATGCATATAGCCCGTTGAGCACAGGAAACAGCCGCTCGGTCTCGTCGGCTCGGTGACATAGTTCGCGCAGACGCCCATAGGCCTCACCCGTCGCATCCCCTGAAATACCGCTTGTTGAGCGCAGGACACCGGCACGCAGAATCTGGATGTCGATCTCTTGCAAATCCCGTGCACGGCTCTTTGGCAGATCGGCAAGCTGATCCAGAGCTTTCGACAGATGGGTCAACGCCTCAGCCTGGGCCGAGCGTTCGATCGCTCGACGCCCCGCGCTTTGCCAGTGCATCACGGCCTCATCCGCGCGTTGGGCCAACGTGTAATGCTGTGCCAGAACCTCGGGCTGAGTCTGGGCCAGTTGCGGCTGGTTCTCTAGCAACGCACCCGCCGCGCGGTCATGCAGCGACTGCCGTTCCGTGCGCAGCAGGCTGTCATAAGCCATGTCGCGAATCAATGCGTGGCGGAAGATGAACTCATCCTCTGCCGTATCCGGGGCTTGAAGAATGATCCCGGCCGATGAGAGCTGTTCCAGTCCGGCCTGCAGAACCGTCGGAGACAGAAACGAAACAGAGGCCAGCAACGCGATCGAGAACTGCCGCCCGAACACGGCGCCGGTTTGCGCCACTTCTTTGGCCTTGCCCAAACGGTCCAAACGCTCCATCAGCGAATCCTGCAACGTGCTGGGAACTGAAAGCGATGGCAGGGGGCCGCGTACAACATACCCCTTGTCGCTCAAGCGCAATTGCCCCGATTCCAAAAGACCGCGGGTCACTTCCTGAACATAAAGCGGAATGCCATCCGTCTTGGCCGCAATAAGGTCGCAAACCTCGGGTGGTACTGGGTGCCCCCCCGCCACCTCAGCTACGATCTCAGCCACATCCCGATTGGTCAAACGCTTGAGAGGTATACGCAGGGTATTGTTGTGGTGACCCCAACCCGGATCGAAACCGGTACGTGCTGTTACGACGATCAGCACCGGTAAGTCCCGAATATGTTCGATCACCCGATCTGTAAGAGATAAGGTGGTCGGATCAACCCAATGCGCATCTTCGAACAACAGCAACACCGGTCGTTCTCGCGCTAACGTCGCAAGCTGTTCTGTCACTGCCTCCAACGTCTTCTCAAGCTTCACTTGCGGCGGCAGGTCAAGAGGCCCCAGCGTAGCATCAGCATCAACGCTCAACAAATCGGCGATCAGGCGCACATGCTCAGGCGGGTGATGGCGCAAGAGGTACGAGAGTTTTCCCAGTTTATCCTCATCGTTGTCTGTCGGCGCAAATCCTGCTGCGCGTTCCAGATGCTGAATGATCGGATAAAGTGCCGAGTTGGCATGAAAGGGCGAACACTGGAAGTTCAGGCGAAGCGCGCCTTGATCCAGCACTTCTTGGCTAAGCCCCTCAATCAGGCGTGATTTGCCGATCCCCGCCTCGCCAGTGACAAGAACCGATTGTCCAGCGCCCTGACTTGCCTCATTCCATTTGTCGGTCAGCTTGCGGAACTCTGCCTGGCGCCCAATGAGCCGACCAGAACCGGCATCAGGCATTATGTCAAATCTGCGCTCGATCCGCGCCTGCCCTGTGACGCTCCAGGCTTGTATCGGTTCCGAAAACCCTTTCAGTGCGAAAGACCCGCGATCCTGCAGTTCAAATGCATTGCCCACCAATCTGCGAGTGGATGGGCTGATGATCAGTGTATTGGGCTCGGCCAAACTCTGCAAACGTGCTGCCAGATTGGGTGTCCGCCCCATGACCACGTCATGCTCCTTCAACCCTTCGCCATGGATCTCGCCCACAACGACAAGACCGGTCGAAACACCGACCCGCGCAGTCAGACGTTCCTGGCCTTCCATGCGATTCAATCCTTCAAGAATATCCAGACCCGCATGAACGGCGCGCGAGGCCGCATCTTCCACCGCGTGAGGATACCCGAAATAGATCATCGCCCCGTCACCCATGAAATCGGCGATATGTCCACCAAAGCGAGCAACCGAAGTCGAGCAAATTTCCTTGAACCGCCGAAGCAGCTCCCCCAAGTCTTCGGGATCAAGCCGCTCGGACATGGCAGTCGAGCCAACCAGATCAACAAACATAACTGTCAGTTGCCTCCGCTCGGCGACAATCTTCCCACTGCCTTGCACCGGTGTCGGATTGGCATCCCGCGCCTGCCCCAATGCGGCCATCAATCGGCGCCTTGGTCCAAGTGGCAGCCCAAGGTCGATCAAATCATGTTCGGAGAGGTGTGCGAGATCGGCCAATGTAACTTCGTTCGACGCGAATACCGGCGCATACTTCGACAGCCCGTGTTCTTCAAGGAATGCGTCGATCTCTGTCATTATCCCCGTTGTCCCCGATCGTCTCCGGGTTCCCCTACCCGGTCAGGCTTGCATATTGTGACACAAAAGCCGAACGACTTTAGCACATTAGCTGGACAGTCCTGATGGCTTTTCCTTCAGCCTTGATCAAGCTTTTTCTTTATTGCCGCACACGTCAAGTGAATTGCGCCACACGTAAGCACCAAGCCCACGCCTCTGTTGCAGGAATTTCGCTTGTCGGGTGGGAAATGGCAGGGGCAGCAGGGTTCGAACCCGCGACCTACGGTTTTGGAGTTCGTGGGTCTTTAATATCCTGAGTTATCTACACATATCTAACCATATGTAATTGCTGGGATTGGGTAACCCTGTATATTTACAGATATCGCTGTCTAACACACAAAACGCACAAAAAACGCACAAAAAATGAAACTCCGACTGAACGAGCGCAAAGCAGAAAACCTCAAGCCCAAGGACAAGGGTTATGAGGTGCGAGACGAGATTGTGCGCGGACTGGTTCTGCGAGTTGGAAAACGCGGGCAAAAGGTGTGGGAGGTGGTAATTCCTCGCGGCAAGCGACGCCAACGCGAAAGGTTGGGCACGTTCCCAACTGTCAGTGTTAAAGAGGCCCGCAAATTGGCCGAGGAAGCCAAGGAGCAAGCCCACACAATGCGCACTGACAATAGTGCCAAAACAGTCTCCGACCTGTTCGATGCTTACAAAGCCGCGCGCGAGGGTGAGTTACGGACATGGCACGACATTCAATCCGTATGGGACATCTGGGCCAAGGATCGCATCGGCCACATTCGAGCGACTGACCTTTCATTTTATCACGGCCAGGACCTGAGAACTTACGTCAGCAAGAAGTCGTCCCCGATCCGAGCGGGTGCCGTTGTCAGCTACCTACGCCCGTTTCTGGCGTGGTGTGCCGAAGAACAGATGATTAAGACTAACCCTTGGGAGAAGTTGAAGGTTGGCGCGAAGGCGGGAAACCGGGACAGGGTTTTGTCCGTTGATGAATGGGCTGCGCTTTATGCTACGGCTTGCGAGATGCCATATCCATTCGGTCCCTTCACTCAGGCATTGATGTTAAGCGCTCAACGGATCAGCAACGTTGCTCAGATGCGCTATGACGAGATACAGGGCGACGTTTGGACCATTCCAAGGGACAAGGTAAAGTCGACGCGCACTGCCAACGCGACGGCCCATGAGGTTCCTTTGTCAAAATCTCTCGCAGCGCTGATTGCCGGTGTAAAACGGCGTGGTGAGTATGTGTTCACCACAACCGGAAAAAAGCCAATCTGGCCCGGATCGAAGCTGAAGACAAAGCTTCAGAAATCCTCTGGTACTTCTGATTGGCGATTTCACGATATCAGGCGAACAGCGGCCACGCTTATGACCACTGGCAACGACGTCGGAAAAGCTAACCGTTTCATTGTTGAACGCGTATTGGGTCACTCAGACAGCAGTGTCACGGCAATCTATGACCGGGCGACGTATCGTGATGAAAAACGCGAGGCATTGGAGGTACTTGCTGCGACTGTCTCAGCTTTGATTAGCGGTACAAAACCAGAGCGCACGATAGTGAGTATCTCGAAATGATGATTAGGTCTGACCTTGGCACACCAGCCGCAATTTTTGAGGTCTGCGCGCATCATCTGGGCCGCAAATTTGTTGAGGTCAATAACGATTTGCTTGTTCCGAGTTGGTTTCTAGACTTGGACTTTGTTCACGCGGTCGAGAAAGACGGGCAGTTGAAAGCAGTCAAGGAAATTCAGGACAACCTAGCAAAAGCGCTTAGGGCACTGTATTCACTTCACCCTGATTTAAGGCGGGCAATTGAGTGGCAAGTGTCTGACAATCTTGCCAATGACGAACCAATGACACGATTGCAGACGGTTACGCTGTTGCCCAAAGATGGCACCGACGAAAAAGCAACCCTCGCTATGAGGCCATTTAAGTCGCATGACAACTTAGAAATCTTCATACGCACTGCGTTGTCTTCATACATTGGTGTTTCAGCGGATACACCCAACCTTGAAACGCATCGCGGAACGCAGGGGAAGTCGGCTAAATCAGTCGCAAAAAATGTCCTGTCAGACCTAAACATGAAAGACCTCACTTATCGCCAGCGAAACGGGGAAACATGGCAGAAGGCACTGACAGTCAAACGTTGCCGCGGTTTCTGGATAGCGGCCAAAGAGAAGCCCGCGCCGAAGACCTTTTCCGGTCAGTTTGGGACCTTCCTGACAGACATCATTCAAGCGCTGGGGAAGCATAATAATTGGACCAGCGAAGAGGCCGTAATGAGGGCGTGGGCCGGATGCGCCACGGAATTCGAATGGTTCCTCTGATCCTCAAAAGTTGACACCTAGACGGTAGTTTTCGGACTTAGCTGTAAATGTAATACCCGACAATATCTTCAAATTGCTCTGTATTCACGCCGCGCCTTGGCAAACGCCAAACAGCGGCCACAGCCTCAAGGAGGTAGAGATGAATACAGTTCCTTCGCTTTCAGAGCAGCCGTTTCAACCGGACGAATACTACTCACCGGAAGATGTATCGGACAAAGGCATCGCCGCTAACCAAACGTTGGCTAAATGGCGTCACGAGAAAAAAGGCCCAGCCTACATCAAAGCCGGTAGCCGCGTTCTCTACAGCGGCAAGGACTTGATTGAATGGATCAAGACTCAACGTGTTGAGCCTGAGGCCGCGTAAACGAAACCCGCGCACCATGGGTCAAACATGGGCACGGGGCATTTCGTTTTCAGTCGGTGACAGGACTGCAAGAAATGTAACGTGTTCTGACCTAAAGCGCAAGCTTAAGGAAACCCGAACATGGGAACCATAACACCCGAAACACTTCTAAAGAATGCACTCTGGGTCACCACCTGGCGTGACCTTCCCTATCAGACTTCACCGGCCCAATACACCGTGACCGATGAGGCGGGCGAGAGCCGAAAAATCTGGGTGAGCAAGAATAAGCGCCGCATCTTGGATGCTCTAATCGATGGTCCGGTTCATTGCGCTTCTCCCTGCCGCTTGAGCCATTTCGTGATGGGTCTGCGTGAAGAACAAGGTCTCAACATCGAGACCGTATGGTTCGATCAAGACCCAAAAGCCGGGCGCGCGCGCTTTGGTATCTATGACCTCTTGGATCAGGTCACCCGGATCGAAGAGCGCGGGGTGGCGGCATGAGAACCGTAGACCTCCAGATCCGCACCATCCGCCGCAAACACGGCCTTTCTGAAGCCGCAGCACGTGTAGTTGCCGCCCTGTACTACGGGGGGCGTCGGTCATGAGTGTTGTAGTGCAGAAAAACGCTCAGGAGGAAATCCACATATCCCGTGGCGAATACATGGGCCGTGACGTTGTTAACCTCCGTGTCTGGTATCTCGCGAAAGACGGAGAAAAACACCCGACGAAAAAGGGGGTGGCGTTCAGCGCCGCCCTTCTTCCCGATATTCAGCGCGCACTGACCGATATGGCGCGGGACGGGGGTGAGTAATGACCGCTTTGGTTCATAGCCCCTCGCCCCAAATCCCTGCGGAAGAGATTGCGCGCCTGCATGGGGCTGGTTTCAGTCTTCTGCCGCTTGGTGGCGGGTCTGATGCAAAGGCCCCACTGTGCAGCCTGCAAGGTGCCTCCAGATACCCTCTAAAGCGGGTACTGGGGCCGATGTACGGCAAAGGCAGCGCTTGCTATGGGATTCGGTTGCCCAGATTGGCCGTCATCGATTGCGACGAGAACAACCCCTCTTTGGTCAAGGACATGGAGGTGCGCTTCGGTGCGTCCCCGGTTCAGGTATCCACTCCGCGAGGCATTCACCTTTACTACAGCGACAACGGCGGTCAGGCACCTAATCTGCGTGCTCAGGGCTTTCCTGTGGACCTGAAACGTGGCTCCAGCAGCTATGTTGTCGGGCCGTACTCAAACCGAGCTGACGGCGGCGTTTATCATCCAGTTCGGGGTGTACTTGGTGCAGATGAACTGCCCGCCATTTCGCTGCAAGCAAACACGGTGACATCCAGCAAAGATGCGATTCCCAAAGGCAACCGCAATCGGGAACTGAGCCTCGCTGCCATCGGAATGGTGGAAACCGTAGAAAACGCCGATGAGTTGTTCGGCAATCTTGCTTTCATCCGTGATGACGAATGTGAAGATCCAGCGACTCTGCCGGATTTAGAGCTGCGCAAAATCGCCGATTGGGCCTGGACTAAGAGACTGGAGGGTAAGGTGTACCGCGACCGCGATAGCGAGTTTCGCATTAACCGAGCCGCTTTGGATAAGCTGTCAGACTACAGCAACGCATCCGATGCAATCGCACTGCTGGTAACCCTGCAGGCTAACCATGGTCATATCATCGGAAAAACGTTCGCACTGGACCACGCGGGAATGGCTAAGGCGGGTCACACCAGTTTGGGTCGCCGCCGATTTTCGGACGCCATCAAATCGCTATGTGATGCGGGACTCCTTGGTGTCGCGAAAGATTACTCGGTTGGACGGAGCTGCCGGACTTACCGGCTTCTGCGGATCACGCCTGAATTGCCCAACGTGCATTCACTGCACTCGGCAAAGGAGGTGTCCTAATGCAGGGGGGGAGGGGTTTAATAATTACATATGTTGACCGGAAGCGGTCAAAAGGGGCTTTGCGCCCGAAAACCACCAACGATCCAACAAGCGAGGCATGAGCAATGACGGATGAATCCGAACGAAAAAACGTGGCCAATACGTACACGGACGAGAACGGCAAATTCGCGCTAGGCAATCCCGGCAAGCCCAGAGGAACCCGGCACAGGGTCACACGAGCGGTTGAGGAACTGCTTGAGGGCCAATCTGAGGCAATCACTCAGAAGGCAGTCGAGATGGCGCTGGAGGGCGACACCATGGCCCTTCGTCTTTGCCTGGAACGGATAGCGCCCACCAGAAAGGACGCACCAGTCAACTTCGAGATTCCACCTATCAGCACTGCTAGCGAGGCCTCGAAAGCCTCGCGGGCGGTGCTGAAGGCGGTTTCCGATGGTGAAATTACTCCGCTGGAGGGAGCAACGGTCATGGGGCTCGTAGAGCAATACAGGCGTGTTCTTGAGACGACCGATTTGGAGAAACGTATTGCGGCATTGGAGGCGACAAAATGAGCGGACTTTCTAAGCGTGTTACAAAGCTGGAGACGCGAAATGCAGACGGACCACGTCAGTTCACAGTCATTCGCACAATCGTCAGCCGGTGCGTCGACGGTCGGATAACAGAGCGGCTCGCGACAATTCGGGCTTTTGGCAAACTGTTTCGCAGGAATGCAACCGAGACAGACGAAGCTTTCTTGGCCAGAGCCGACAAGGCACTCAAGGAGCAAAGCCAATGAGTCTAAAATCACGCATTCAAAAAATGGAAAGCAGATCCCCGGAAACAGGTGGCCTCAAACCAAGCGCTATCTTTATTTGCAAACTTCAAGCTACGGGTAATGAAACCGAAGAAGGGGGTGAGCCCCGGCTGGCTTATATCATGAAAGGCCCGAAAGCGGGTGGCCAGCTATCAAGATTCGAAGACGAAACGCGGGATGATTTCAAAGCCCGTGTAGAACGCGCGGTGGAGGGAATGGAATGAATATCCGAACAAGAATTGGAAAGCTGGAAAGGGCTGCACCAATCGAAGCAGAGTCCCTTTGCCCAGAGTTTATCAGAGGTCCAACCGGTGAATTGACCGCCGCTGAGCTGCCTCAGCTTGGATTGGACCGCGTCAATCGACTCGATGAGGAGTCGGAATCCGACTTCAAGCAACGTGTCCATCTCGAATTGGTCAAGGCACGCTCCGGGCCCGCTGAGCAGTTCTATAAACTGTTGGACACTCCGACGCTGGAACGATGCGGAGAAGCGCTTGATGCGTTCATAGATGCGCACGATCCAAACTTTTTGGCAGAACTTAAGAGCGATGGAGGTTCAAGTGCCTAGAGAACAGCTTTGCTGGTTGGAGGTACGACGCGCCAAACTCGTACCCCCTCATAGAAATCGCTAATCCCATCACGACGCGCCGCACCTGCTTGGTATCGGTGCAGCGTGTTTGAATTGTGTCTGAGATAAGAAAATAAGGGGTCTACGGGAATCCCCCAATTTCGGACAAGGCGCTACCGGGGTAGATTGGGTTTAACGGAACAACACTACCACTCCGGATACCCCCTCAAGAGAGAGGGGCTGGCTAAGACCCCCTCATCCAGCCCCTCACCACCTTCACTCTCAATCATTTGTGAGACGGTGGGTACTTCCCCTACTCCCGAACCGGGAGGCCTGCACAGTATAGCACAAAATCCCCGCCATATTCAGCCCGCTATAAATGGGGGGTTTTTGGCAGGCCAGTTTCAGAAAGTTACAAGGTCTACGCCATCACATCGATTTAGTCGGATGGTCGGCTTTGGAGCCCTTACTCACCCTCTATGATTGCACATTTGTCCCAGTTTTGCGCAGAACTGGAGTAGATGGATTTTTCAGGGCGATACAAATTCGGATCGTCTAGGGATGCTGCGTGGACATATATCCGGTCGCTCATACGACGACTGTTTCTGGTAAGTTGAGACCCACAATTCGGGCAGAAGCCGCTGAAGGTCGGTCGACCTGATCCTCCAAGCATCTCAAATGTTTTGCAGTTATCGCTAATTGAGAAATCACTGATGGCAAGTGGCAGCATCTCCGAATGACCACCACCAGTTAGTTGTTGGCAATCGCGACAATGGCAACGAAACATGGGCACATTAAGGCGTCTGCCTTCGTAGCGTACCAAGCCGCATTTGCATCCACCGGTGACGTATTCGGACATGTCTCCCCCCTGTGACATCACTCTACGACGCGATGACTGAAATGTCTGCTCCGTCCGCACAACTATCATCAATCTCGTCGCCAACCATCAAAAAGTTCACCAAACGTTCCCCTAATTTCGCTATGCTCACCAAATGTGCGGACGACTCGGCAGACCCGAAATGACGTGGGCAGAGCTATATGCCCTGCAGAACTGGATCGTGAACGGAGTTCCTGTCCCAACTGAGCGCGACCCAAACGCTCAAGACCTGTCCATGAGCTGGAACGTCAAGCCAACTCAGATGTTGGATATAGCGTTCATCCATGACGACCGACTTATTAGCTCTACGGCACGCTGGTGGCTTGTACCGCACTGGTTCAAGGAAGACGTGGCGCAATGGAAACCCACCACCTTCAACGCGAAGATAGAAACGGCACATAAACTGGGTTCGTTCCGGGTCGCATGGAAAAGCAGCAGGTGCATTATCCCGGCCAGTTTCTACTATGAATGGACAGGCCCTAAGGGGGCCAAACAGCCTTGGGTTATCAAGACAGATACCAATGACCCCTGCATGTATTTCGCAGGCCTCTACTCGCGCCTCTCGTCTGGTCTGAACACCTGCACAATTCTCACCCGCCCTGCGTTGCATCAAATCGAACACATACATGCACGGTCACCGGTTATTCTGACGAATGAGAACCTTGTGCCATGGATGTCAGGTCAGATTGACCACGACGAAGCGCAGAACTTGGGCAAGGAATGGGATGGACGTATGCGCTTCCACAAGGTCGCGCCGATTGGCCGCGACGATGACGGGCCGGAGTTAATCGACGTTATCGACGCATAATGGCCACGCGCAGCAGATCCCCGAAGAAAGCAGCGGATGAAAAGTACTTCCCTATTAGGGTGCGTGTACAGGTTCCTGAGGAGGGGTTCGGATATCGGCTTCATGAGATCCACAATTGGCTTGATGTTCATGCTGGTCGGGGACGTTGGGGCTGGAATGCGGATAGTGTGCTATCGCGCGGATCTCGGGATGCGACGTCATTCTATATGCTGGACGAGCAATTGATTGCGCCGTTCATTGAGGCATTTGACCTAGAGCTTGCGCAAGGTGAAGCGGACCTGTGCGGCAGCGGCTCTTTCAAACTCATGGCAGCTATGAATCGAGAGCGTTAGTCACTCTTAGTCGTTCGCCAGGTTCCATTTGATTGTGTTCAAGCACGCCGATTAAAGATAAACTCATCCACTAGCATGAATGGCTTCAGCTCGAACGGCCCGCTATCCGTCGCGCTTTTTGATTGCGACTTCCGGCGCTCAATCTCGTTTAGCAGAAAAAAGACACCGGCAGGCTTACCAACGAGGTCACGTGGAACCTCGATCCCTTTGAGCGTTGACCTTGCCTCAGAGTACCCTGCCACATTAGCCCTCGTTGCTTCGATCCTGCACCAGTTCAGACGCAATATCGCGTGGGAATGCTACGCAACCTCTAAAGAAAAAAGCAATACCAAGCAGTTAGTCACAAGAACCAATGCGTTAATTTTGCCGCTATTGGGAAACCGCCTCAGCATTGGGCTCGCTATTCCTTTCCGCAATGACGGAAAGCCAACACTGAAAACAAACGATATTTCCAGAAAGCCATGAGGTGCTGATTTACCTCACTTAGTGGCGTTTGCCCCTGTCCCGTTCTTGCTTTAAGTGGGGTAATATGATACCTCTATGATAGAAAAATAGGGGCAGAACATGGAAGCGGCGCAGGAAACAATTCAGAAGTCCGAGCGGAAGGCGCAACGCCTGAATCCTTCTGACGAATTAGCGACAGTCATGCCTACAACATGGACACCGGCACACTGCCTGTAAAGTCCAGATGGGGGGTTAACTCTAGAATACCCAATAATATCAACGCCTGTTCCCGGATAAAGTACACACGATGACAGACCGCGAAAACGCTACAATCTGGCTAGAGCATTATGATCCACCCCATGTGCGTCTCAACTTCACTCACTTTCCCTGGCAGAACCAAACCCGGATCGCCCAGCGAGCAAGCAAGATGGCTCGCAACTATTCGCGCGGCTGACACTGCCTATATTGCGGCAATCTCATGCCCGAGTGGAAACGGGTTGATGCTAAGTACTGCAAGGAAGGCTGCAGGAAGATGGCGGCGCGGAAACGGCGTCTAAAGTAGAGCGAAATAGCGGACGCCCTAAATTTGGTTGTTTCGACGTCTACGCGCCACCAGTCCAAGACCTGTCAGGCCAATGAGGAACAGGGGGAGCGAGGCGGGCAGCGGAACGGGCGCAATCTCAGTCGGTGAGACACCATAGACCTCGATAGAATTAACCGTCCAATGCCAACGATTGATCCCGGAATCGCCACTGTAAAATCCTGAGTCCCCAGCAACAGAGATTTGCCCCAGAGACCAATCGTAGCTATGGCTACTTGAATACCCGTCACAAAAATCGGTCAAAGAGCCACCGCACGTTCCGAGAGTATATGAACCAGCGAAAATGTCATGCCCACCACCAAATGTCGGAAAATAGACTGGGTGTCGGTAGATCGCATATTGCTCCCGGCTACTCTCTGGTTGTTGGTATTCACCCGTTGTGAGGTTGAAAATGAATGCCGTTGGATCATTTTGGTATCCAGCTGTTCCGCCCCAATCCAGTGACGTATATCCACCGATAGTAGCCATGCTGCCGTCACCAAGGGTAATGTCATACAATGAAAAAGTTGGACCCATACCGTCTACGGCAGTATGGAAATCAGCGGCGGTCCCAACACCGGCGTCACCGGACCACAAGTGATTGAAGTCTTTTGCTCCGTCACCCAGCCAAGTTTCGAGTTGTTGGGCATCCGGGTGCGAAAGTAGGGTGCCTCCGTTAACCGTAGCAGCTCCTGCAATAGAACCACCCATCGACACAAGCGCAACTGTTGCTGCAAATATCTTTTTCATAACGTCCCCCACCAGATACCCGACTGTAACACCCTGAACAAATTCCACTGAGGTTAGCAGAAAGTGGCCGATTCTCCAATAACTAAGGCTGTTAACGACATTTGACACCTTTCGTGCCTGTCAGTCTCTCAGGCAAACAACCTCTGATCCGGCATTATTATCGCCTTGCTAGGTACATGATTATATTCATTTCACCGCAGAGGCCCCAAATATGCCCGTCAGACACATTGACGGAGTTCGGACGCCTTGCTCCATATCGCACCCACAGGCCCAAAAACGCCCGTCAGGGGTATTAACAGGCTTCGGGCGCTCGCGCAGGCTGTGGTTTGTTCCGACGCATTGGGTGTTGCCGCCAGCCAAGGCCCGAAAGTATCGCAACCGCGCTTAACATCATCAGTAAGGGCATCGGAACAGGTATGGGTGCAGGCGGCGTAACAGCGTACGAACCCGATTTCGTCACTGTGCCCGCAGATCCCATGACAAACGGGAATACAGCAAACTGCGGTGGGATGACGCCAGGGTCCACCGAGTCCTCCAATGACAAGATGCACTCCATTGCCATGCATCCCGGAGCAGCGGCTGAGTTGAAGATGAAGCCTTCCGTGCCTGGGTTTCCGCGAATGTCATTGCTAGCGGCGTTATAGACAGGTGCGGCGTTTCCTACGCCTAATGTGTCGAAGGTGACACCATCCAGCGTGATTGCGAAACTGGTAAGCAGGCCCCCAGTATCAGGGGCATCGAAAGTGCCAATATTGCCGCTGATAGCAATCTCATAGGTCACAATTGCAGCGTTAATTGAAGAAGTCGCGAAAATAGTAGTGGCAGTCGCTGCCAGGAGCGCATTTGCCATCCTTTTAATTGGGGCCGTAAACATTGGCTTTCCCCTACAATGATTAAATACAATACCAACAAAATACCAGAATTCCGCCTGCCTGTCGAATTCGAAGGGTGCTGTGGAGCGGCTAGGCAAGAAATTCGATGGGACGCATTCTCGCCAACAAAACACCTCTCATGTGGATGCGACATTTACATTTTGAGACGTTAAGAGAGCGATTAGGGGCTTTGCGACAGTACTGTCTGACAGCCAAAGCAAAGAGGGCGCGCCTACCACAAACGCGCCCACCAACAGGGAGAAGAAATAAACTCGCGCTCTCAACACAACATGAGCGCCAACTCGTTAACTGCACTCAGATTGCATCATTCTAAGCAGGTGGTCAGTGAAGTGGGTTACACAGGTTGTGCAAAAAGAACCCAACCCAATGCGGGCCGGGCAAGTCTCCGAGGTAATTGGTCTAACTAGTCTGCTAATCTTTGAAATACAGTTTATCCATAGGCCGCGTATCCACAATGTTTGTAGTCAATTTGTTGGAGATCCAATGCTCAGATTTGCAGTAATTACGGCGTTCGCCGTCTTAGCCTTCATTATAACACCGCACGAACTAGAAGCGGAATCCATCACACGCGCAGTCAAGAGCGGACAGGCTCCAAAAGAAGTGGTTGGAAAAGGGTTCCGTAATTTGGTTCGCGAGAAGTGGACGCCAGCGAGGGCATACGGTGCTCAAATTGTTGCCAGTCCTCCGGGTAACTTCAATGGAAAAGCCGTCCGAATGGAACTTCGCTATGGGGACTGTGGACGTGAAAGAAAGTGGAACGATTGCTCTAAAAATAACGAAAGGGTCGAGTTTGCGAAGTACAGTGCATTCAAGAACGGGCAGCGAAAAAAATATGAGTGGTACGTTTATTTTGCTCCTGGATTTACCGACAGAGGTGCTCAGCAGATAATCGTAACCCAGTTTTCTATGATGGGCGCAAACTCACATCCGTTTCAGTTCGCCGTGCGTGGCAACAAACTCATTGCGCTAAAGCGTGTCGAAAGTACTGATTGGAACTACGAAAGCCTTGTTCGAACCATGATTCCAGCTGCGAGCCTAACAGGTCGCTGGCACAAGATAAACGTTGACGCAAAGTGGTCCACATCAGACGACGGGCACTTTATTGTATGGGTCAACGACGCTGTAGTTTACCAATGGAAAGGTCGCACACTCGGGACTGGCACCGTCGGTAAAATCAAGCTTGGTATGTACCGCCAGAAAGTAGGTCCAAGTGCACCACCCGCCATACTTTATCTCTCAGGCATCAAAGAGAAATAAGAGGTATCGGCGGTTGAGGGACGGAACTCTATAAAATCCATAGGGCAGTGACCACCCGCACCCGCAGCGGTTACTATTCAAAAGCCGCCCTCATGTCTTCTGAGGTGCCGAATTCATCTCTTTGTCGTAGAAAGAGGATCTCGTGTTTTGAGCTTCTCGGCCCAGATGTCAGCATGTTCCTGCAAAAGCTCGGAGCGCCTATCATAAAGCGCCGTGAGTTGACAGCCGGCCCACATTGCCATGCTCTTTTCCTGGTCATTGGCGGCCAGTTCGTACGCATGGACAACGACTGATTGGGCGGTTGCGGGGATAAACTTCATGTGGAGAACACCTTGTCACTCATTCACTGCACTCAAACACCATAGCTGTCCGCAGTAAGTGAAATTGGGCACTCAAGAGACGTTCTAGCGGCAAAATTATAAATTACGCCTGCGCCGGTTAGCAGGTTTAGCGGTTATAGTAGAAGTCAGGTCCAAATCTGAGTTTCTAGTTGGCCTTTCCCTACGGCACGTTCCAAAGCAACGTCGGTACCGTAACAGAGCTTTATCTTTTCTCCATAAGGTTGCATTCTTATATTTGAGCTATTGATTGGGTTGTATATCGAGGGATAGCGCTTTGGCTTTCATTACGATTCTTGAAATTGACAATGATCCGTTAAGCTTCACAGACGTCACCGTGCTTAACTCTTATCAGGTAGAGATTATTGATAATGATGATGCGCTTGAAGATCCTGATGCAGATGGAAGCCAGCAGCTCGACGTCTCGGGGGTACCTAGTTTCTTAGGTGACTCTACAAACTTTCAAACGTTTGAAACCTATAGCGGTGACATAGGTGGGCAACCTGTAACATTCACATTGGTTCAGTTTTCCAACCCCCAGTACATCATTGTTACATCTGGCGATGTGGATGTCGGTGACACGATAGAAAACACAAACAACAGCATCGTTACTGCACCTCCTTCAGATTACGACACTTTGCCATCCTTCGTATGCTTCACACTGGGGTCGATGGTTTTGACACCTCTGGGCTCACAACCAATTGAGACCTTGCAACCCGGCGACCTAGTGACAGTTTTCGATGGAACAGCAAAGCCTGTTCGCTGGATCGGAAAACGACGCCTCACCGTTGGCGACTTACAGCAAAGTCCGCAGCTCTGCCCGGTTCGTTTTCGTGCGGGTAGTTTCTCACGTAAATGCCCGACACGGGATCTGACGGTTTCGCCACAACATCGGATTGCTGTTACCTCGCCAGACATGCAGCTGTGTTTCGGCGAAAGCTTGATGCTAGCGCCTGCCAAGGGCTTACTGGATGGTGAAGTGGTTTTCCAACTCCCACCCGACCAAGAAGTTCATTACATCCACGTTCTCTTTGACCAACATGAGCTAATTTGTGTTGAAGGCGTGTGGTCCGAGTCCTTTTTCCCCGGCGATACTTCTCTAGACGCGATGGACCGCGCAACTCTGCGCGAGGTTTTCGAATTATTTCCCGAGCTGCGTCAGAGAAGAGGACGATTTGCCGAAACCATCCTGCCCACACTGAAACCATTTGAGGCAATTTTACTGCGCGAAGGTCTCTATTCGCCCAATGAGATGCCATGCACTGTCAGACCTGAGAACAGGGGTCACCAGTTTAATCTATGAATACCAGGAAAAAAATGTTTCTGAACAGCGTGTGCTAGTTAGAATTCTGGTTGTTTAGTACTTCCTTTGAAATTGGTTTATCCAGCCAAGCCGGGAAGTCGTAAAAGAACTCCAAGTGTTCTTTTAATCAGTCGCCTTTATTGACCAAAACCACTCCAACCCCGTTGGCCGTATCACCTGCATCCAGGAACTGAATGCCTTGGGCTTCGAGCGTTGCACGTATTGCCCTAGCAGTGTCTTTACGCCCGCCTACGGGACCGTCTTTGGTCTCAAGCCGCGCGATTGTCGGATATGACACCCCAGAACGCTCTGCGAGGTCCATTTGAGACCAAGCTAACAAGGCTCTTGCCGCTTTGATTTGCCTAATTGATAGAATTTCTATTGACATTTGCGCTGCTCGTTATGATATGTTTTCTATCACTACCACAACCGGAGGAAACAGCAATGACTGAACAACGCGTTTGCGCGAACGGGGAAAGTGTGTCTGGGCCTATCTTTGACGTTACTTCGTCGCCCGACACCTACGACAAGGCTCTCAAGATACTGGCCCTGGCCCGTACCGGCGTCGCAGCCTCCGACAGCGCAATGAACATTGACCTCACAGTCAGGGGATATGGAGAACTTCTCGAAGTGATTGGGCAACTGGCCTCTGACATCCTCGACATGCAGCCCGGCTTTGAGCCGCCAAAACCAGGAGAAATGCAATGAACGCTGAGACCAAATCGACTGAATTGGACGCAAACCCAGACATCTTTGTCACAGACTTTTCTGGCTTGATTACCTGCCAGCAGCGCGTAACCGCCTTCTGCCGATGGTTCGACCTGCCGGACCCTGGTCTGAGTTTCGATGAGGATGGCGATTTTCTCGTGGATGATGTCTTTCTGCAATGGTGCAAAGAAGAGGGTATCTCTATCGACTGGCTGGCGTGCGGCGATCCGAAAGGAATGGCAGCGGCGTTCCGCAAGTCTCAAAAAGATGAGCATCAGTTCTCAGAAAATCTGAAACTGCTTGATGACCAAGAAATTCGAGCAATCGAGATTGGTATGAAGGCCTACATCGAGGGTTTGGCTCCGATGGAGCAGACAATCAAGGCGGCAAAACAAGCATTGAAGGAAGTCAAAGAAGAAGCCGCGTAACGGCATCGCTATCGGGCGCGGTATTCTCTGCGCCCGTTTTTTTGTGAGATTTGATATGAGCTTTTACACCGTCAACCGGCATTGGTCCGACCAGTTCCTGCCCGAGATTAAGAGCATCATCGGCAGTCACATAATACAGGCCGCTCCAGATCCGCTTGACCACTTTCAGGCCACCGACCTGTTGATGCTGGATGCAAAGGACATGCGCATCGCCGCTAGGGTAAGGCGTCACGGTTATGCCACCAGATACCCGCACCAGTTCACCATCAGAGCCAAGCTACCGACCGGAGCAGAGACTGAGTTGTCCAAGATTGTAAACGGACACGGAGATTGGATGTTCTACGGTCATGCAGGGCCAGACGGGCGGACTATCCTGAATTGGTGGTTGATAGACCTACGGGCCTTCAGAGCGGCGCTGATCCGGCACAGGACAGCAGGAGCGTTCTTGCATATGGGCGACAAGCGCAACGCAGACGGGACGTGCTTTAAGTGGTTTGATATCCGGTCGTTTCCGGAGGAGCCGCCATTAGTATTAGCTCAAGGCTCCAGCAACGTTTGAACCCTCATTCAATATAGATACCAATCATTACCGTCCTAGAAATGCCTGTTTCTGCGTGTAAAATGAAGCCTAGAAAAACATGCAGTATGTTGAGTTTTGAATGAGTATTTTGCGAAGTTTGGTTGCGATAATTGTCCTTGCCGGTGCGATCCTTCCTTCAATTGCGCGTTCACAAGATTTTGAGGCGTTGCTGTCGGGGTTTGATGCGAGCAATCTCAGCTACGAGGACAAGCGGTTTCTACAGACTGCGCTTGCATTTGAGGGTCACTATCATGGCCTGTTAGATGGAGCGTGGGGTAAAATCAGCAATCGAGCGCTAGACAACTATTCTCGCGATGTATTCGAAACAGCACCCGAAGACTGGCACATGGCGTTTCTAGCATGGACCCTATTCGAGCGAATCTCTCAAGATGGTTGGGATATCCAGTACTTTGAGGGCTTGGGGTTATCGTTCCTTTGGCCTGTAGACACTATTCGTCGCGAAGCTGATTCCGACTACTTTTTGAATTATCGTCACTCCAGCAGCAGCTTTTCCATTTCTGTTGGTATTCATTCAGTCGAAACCACACAGAGTCTTCACGACTTTACAGTCCAATCTCATCAGTTGGGGAATGATCCTTACACGGTTAGAAAAAACGACCTCGCCGTTTCGTCGGCGACAAAAAGAGACGGTTCCACACTTTATACGAGGTCGGATTTCGTAAATGGGGGTTGGTCAACAGTGATGCTGTCCGCAAGCGACCGAGACGGCCACATTTTAGGAGCAGTGGCCTCCAGTATTTCAAAAGGCCGCGCCAATCCACTGGATATTTCAAACAACGGTAAACTTGACAGGGTCATCCAACAAGTAGCGGCTGCGCTAGAAGAGGCAGATGAATCAACTAATGAAGATCCAGCGGAAGCCAGCCCGGACAGTCAAGGAAGTGCCGGAACCGGCTTTATTGTCTCACGAGCTGGACATGTTCTTACCAACCAACATGTCATAGATGGCTGCACACAGGTGTTCATTGATGACAGACCGGCGACCGTAGTCAATTCATCCGAAGAGTACGACCTAGCGCTACTAAAATACGACGCACCCCAAGACAGGGGTGTCGCCGTTTTTTCGGCCAGCCCTGCGAGACTGAATTCAGACGTAACTGCAGTTGGTTATCCATATGCGGGTCTTCTCGGTGGGCTCAACGTTACTCGCGGTTCTGTCTCTTCTTTGAAGGGCATAGGTGGCGACCTGAGCACCATGCAAATTACAAGCCCCATTCAAAGCGGTAACTCAGGTGGCCCTTTACTTGCATCCGACGGCGAAGTGGTCGGAGTGGTTGTCGCAAAATTGAACGAACGAGTAGTAGCTGACGCCCTAGGAGACACGCCACAGAATGTAAACTTTGCTGTACGAGGAGAGATTGCAAAACTGTTCTTGGCTCAGAATGCCGTTAATCCAATTCTCAGTCTGGACGACAAGAAGTTGGAACCTGAGGAGGTTGCCGATTTAGCCGCTAGCTTCACAACATTTGTGAATTGTCATTAACCGTTGCAAGCGCAACCAACGCCTTTGCGGCAATTGTAGTTCCGATTGATGCAGCTATCCCCACACGCCTTTCCTTTACGGCACACTTTGCAGCAAGCGGCGTCATAAACCTTCGCCTTCCCGGTTTTGTCTATCAGTTTCCAGAACAATCTCGTTTCAACTGGGGTGGCAAGCGTTGTCGCTGGCGTTTGGGAATTTTGCGCCCAAGCGGCTCCGAGCGAAAGGAAAAGTGCAATCGTTCCGGCTGAAAAAAGCGTTTTCACAATTATACTCCGTTAACAATGTGTTAACCTTTGCATGAGCTTACGCTCGGTAGAACATGTATTGTCCATTCATCATTTCAAATCCGATTGCTGGTTTCTAAGGTCGCCCAGAAACCATGTGCGAGGGTGGCATGAATTTTCAGGGACAAGAGCTCATTTCAAGAGCAACCTACGTTTCGAACAGAAGCCTAATGGCGCTGGCGTTGGCCAAGATAATGACCCTTAGCACCGGGCTGAACCTGGACGGGTTCACTCTGCTGGGCATTACCCCCGGCGAAGCCAACCTCGGGAAAATCACAGACTACATGCTGATTTTCTTAGTAATAAACCATTTATTGTCCTGGTTCGGTGACTACAGAAGTTTCAGAGCCTGGAATCGCCCCTCCAGAGTGGTGCCAAAGGGTACAATTGGCACTCAAATGACAAAGCCCGTTACAAATTTGGAGTATCTGGCAGAGCATATGACCGGGCAAATCAAGCAGGTAGACACATGGATAAAAGATCCAACCAACGAACCTGCTGAGTCACTCATCTTGAGCTACCGGGAACTTACCCTAGAAGCAGTCAGTCTAGTTCGTGAAACCAACAAACTAACATTTCATGCTGCGCTTTACTTATGGGGATGGTTCTTAGCGCTACCACTCTTCGCAACCATCTGCGCACTGTGTCTCTAAAATCCTGTGAGCTTTCCGTTATGCAGGAAAGGCGAATAGCGGGAATAGTGAGAATAGCGGCGGGGTTGTGATTTTCTACGCGCTGGGATTTGGGTAGGCAAATTTGCCTACCCCGCGTCCAGGGTCCCTCAATTGAGGCATGCAGAAAATCAGCGCTCAATGGTTGCTGCGAAACTGACGAAAATGTCGGTTGGTAAGCCTAATTCTGCAAATTTGCAGAATAACACCAGTCGCGCTCAAGCTACTGAACTTCTGAACGTATCAGAGCGCAGCGTGAACACCGCCAAGAAGGTTGAGCGAGAAGGTGCGCCGGAACTGATTGAAGGCCGAGTATCCGACCAAGCGGCAAATTTGCCTGTTGGTCCCACGTGGGCAGAAATGTCTGATCGATCAGACGTTCTAAGCTGGACGCACCACCTTTTTGTAATGGAGGAAAATGGAGCACTGGGCGCTGAGATTGTATCGTTTCTCGCCTTTTTTTCAGAAAAACGCACAAAAAACCGCACAAAGTTTTGTCAGGCGTCCGATTGGATTGCGGATAAGTTATTGATTTTTATGGCAGGGGCAGCAGGGTTCGAACCCGCGACCTACGGTTTTGGAGACCGTCGCTCTACCAACTGAGCTATACCCCTAGGCTGGGCCATCAGATATGACAGAGGCGCAGCGGACTCAAGAGGCTTTTTGAGTTTTCCGAACACTTTACCGCTGACAAAAAAGTTGCGCCCGGCGCGCAGTTCTTTAAGACAAGGCTCGGCCAGCAGGAGGACCGCAGCCTTGAGCATCCGCAAGAAAATCGCAGACAGCGAAGCCGTGCTGAACTGGGTCGCGCGACGGATCGCAAGCTATATCCGATTGGTGCATCGCAACACACGCTGGCAGCGCATCGGTTACGAAGAACTGGATCAACTGGCCGAACAGGGCGAACCGGTCATCGTGGTGCTGTGGCACCAGAGACTGGCACAATCGCCATATTTCTTCCCACTGGACAAGGGCCGCATTTGCTCGATCACTTCGGCAGCGCGCGCGGGCAGCATGGTGGGGCGGGTGCAGAAGCTATTCGGGATGGATACAATTGCAATGTCCAGCCGCAAGCGCCACGTCGCCTTGTCGCGCGAAGTGCTGGGAAAGATGAAACAGGGTATCTCGATCGGCATTGCCGCCGACGGCCCTCGCGGACCCGAGCGGGTATCCTCGACCGTACCGCTGGTCTGGGCTCGCACATCAGGTAAACGAGTTTTCGGCATCACCTATTCCGCGCGGCACGGGCGCGAAGCCGGAACTTGGGATCGTCTGCTGATGCCTCGCCCCTGGCGCAACGACGGCGTATTTCTGTGCCGCGAATGGACCGATCCAGTTCCACGCAAGGCCAGCGAAGAGCAGATTGAGGCCCTTCGTCTGAGCCTTGAGCAGCATATGAACGACATCACCGCCGAGGCCGACCGGATGGTCGGGCGTGAGCCATGGGCAAAGAGCATTTGAACCCAAAACCCGGCGTGAAACGACTATTGCGCCGTTAGGCCGCGTCTGCGCTGGTTTTGACCGAGGTCGCTCCTCTCGCCATGCTGTCCGACATTTCAGCAAGCTTGATATCAAATCGCTTGCGCTCTCGGCAAAAGTCGCTGATTTTGCACTCAACTTCCTGTTCGTCGTCACCGAGAACAGCGGCTCTCATATCGTCCAAATCCTTGCTGTGAAGGATTTGCGTTCCATAGTTTAGAAATTCAAAACCAAACATCTTAGTCTCCCCTGATCGCCGGGACGCGCTTGATTTGCGCGTCACCTTTGCTGTTGCAATAGAGAGCTGGGAGTTCAGTCTTCGTTTGGAGTGGACGGTAGATTAAGAATGCGAGATCGACAGCTGTTTTGTTCAATGAACTCAGCTTGCCCGAGATTATTCGACGAATAATCTCAATGCGCCGAGAAGAATGGATGAGAAAAGGCCGCCCCAGTTGGAGCGGCCTTCTTTAGTTCACCGATTTGTCGGGCCAAAGCCCGACTACTGTGATTACTCGATGATTTTCGAGACGACGCCGGCGCCGACGGTGCGGCCGCCTTCGCGGATCGCAAAGCGCAGGCCGTCTTCCATCGCGATGGG